>CAWBRX010000009.1:0-70834 GCA_963791135.1 uncultured Chloroflexia bacterium | reverse complement strand
GCAGCAAGCGGACGTTTCACATGACCGTGAGCGAGCCTGAACCCGGCCGCGTGCTTGCCGAAACCGACGCAAAGCTGGGCACGCACACCACCTTTACCGTCGAGCCGCTGGAAGGCAGCACCGAGAGCAAGGTGACCATCGCGACCACATCCAAGGCCAGCACGGGTCTCGGCAGCTGGCTGGAGCGGCTGACGACGCCTATGATCATGCGCAAGATCTATCAGGAAGAGTTGCAGCAGTTGAATGCCTATATTCAGCAGCTGCCCCCTGCGCGTGCTAGGCCGTGGCTGCGCCGGCGTAATTGCCGCCGGCAGCGTCAGTACCAGACCATCTCCGGCTCGTCCTTCTTTTCCCAGCCCATGACCTTCGTGTCGTGCAGCCAGAACAGCGGGCTGCGGCCGGCTTCCTCGCTGGCATGCTGTGCATCGCGCTCCACGATCGGCTGCACTTCGTCGATCAACCGCTGGCGTTCATCCTGGGACAAAGGCTTGAAGGAAGATGCAATTGCCACATTCTGGTTGATCTGCTCGATCGAGTCCATGCCGACAATGGCCAATGACACGCCGGGGAGGCCGAGCGAGTAGCGCAGTGCCAGCTCGATACTGGAGAACTCGCCATGGCCCAGCACCTTCATGGCAATCACGGCCGTGCTGCGTTCTTGCGCGACAGGCAGCAGAAACGTATCGGGGCTGGAGACGAGATGGTCGGCCATACCCAGCGCAACCAACACGGAATCGAACTTGTATCGGCGCAGGGCATGAGCGAGCAGTTCAGGCCGCGCATGGCCGGTGATGCCGATAAAACGCACCAGCCCATCTGCACGCGCCTGCTCAAGTGCAGCAACTGCGCCGTCAGGCGCCAGCGCCTGCTCCAGGTCGGCCCACGCATTGACGGCATGCACCTGGATTAAGTCGACATGGTCCGTCTGGAGCTTGTCGAGCGAACGTTTGAGTTCGTCCAGCACACCCTCTTTGCTGCGGTGGTTAATCTTGGTGGCGAGGAAGACTTCGCTGCGGCGCCGGCGCATCACGGCACCGACGTGCGGCTCGCTCCCGTAATCGGGCGAGGTGTCGAGATAGGTGACGCCAAGGTCGATGGCGTGTTCGAGACAGCGCACGGCATGGTCGCGGCTGATATGGTCCTTGCCCAACGGCGCCGTGCCGTAACCAATTAACGGTACGCGGATGCCGGTCGTCCCGAATGGGCGCTGCGGCTGGAGTCGTTCTGCCATGTTTCGGATCCTTTCCCCCACAATGTGCCGAGTCTGCGTCCCCACAAGGTACAGGACTGGCAGGCGGCGGCGCATAGGCAGCGGCATGCAGAGCAAGGCACAACTTGGTGCGAAGTTGCGGCACCGCACGCGTGCAGACATTCTCATGTTTTGAGCGCATACTGGCGGCAAGAGATTTAACTGAATCAAGAGGTAAAGTATATGAACGCACAATATACATCACTGCCGGCAGCGCTGATCTTCAATCCGGCTTCTGGTGCTGCCGACGACGGGCGCAAATTCCATGATACGCTGCAGGAACTGCTGGGGGGCGTCAACATCGAGGTCACCAGCTTTGAAGCCAAGGACGACGGTGAACTGGCAGAGGCAACGGCAAAGGCCCGCCAGTTGGGCACCGACCTCGTGATTGTCTGCGGCGGCGACGGCACAGTCGAGGCGGTGGCCAATGGGCTGGTCGGCAGCGGGATCACCCTCGGCATTCTCCCGGCCGGCACGCGCAACAACCTGGCGGCCAGCCTCAATATCCGACCGACCTCCCGGCGGCAGCGGCGATCTTGCGCAGCGGCACACTGCAGGCGATCGACGCCGTACATGCAGCCTGCGGGGGCCACGAGCGCTGGTTTTTGGAGTTGTTCACGGCAGGGCTGCTCACCAATGTGTTTGAAGATGCCGAGGCGCTGCAAAAGGGCAACTTGGGAGCGCTGGGCGACCTGGCCGCCAAATTCGTCGGCGCATCGCCGTCGACTTTGTACCTGGCCTTGGCCGACGATGAGGGCGAACACATGGCAATCGAGGCAGAGGCGCACGCCGTACTGGCCATGAACACACCCGTACCTGGGAGCCACTTCGAGTAGCGGACGATATCCGCTATGACGACGGCTGCCTGGATGTGTTTCTCTATGCGGGGCTCAACAAGCTGGATCTGCTGGCACAAGGCGTGGCCATTGCTACAATGGAGCGCCGGACCCACGCATCCGGCGCATGCGCGCCCGGCGGCTTACGCTCCGGGCAGATCCACCAGTGCCGATCCTGGTGGACGGCGTGAACTTGGGCGATGAGCCGGTTGCGCTGCAGGTGCACCACGCCGCCCTGAAACTCATGGCCGGACGGGCGCCCCAGCTGCCCCCGCAGCAATAAAAAAGCTGCGAAGCGTCCGAATGAGCGGACATCTCCCAGCTTTTCTCACGCAGCTACCTTGCTCTTGCTGCATCAGCGTGAGCTGGCGAACAAGGCAATGATAGTCAGCAACAACACCAGGACTGCAATCAGGCTGCCTGAGCCATTATCCCGGGTGGCGGTCGTCGATCTGGCGCTCGCACTCGGTGCTACCTCGATATAACGAACAGGACGTTCGCTCTCCGAACTCCCGCTGCGACCTGCGCCAGACAGAAGAGCGACCATGGCCACAATCAAAAAAAGACCGATCACTGCTTCCATCGTGTCATCCTCCTTGCCAGCAGGCAGACCGTCGTCGGACAGTACAACAAGGCTGTTGTTTTTACGGCGTCTGCCACCTCTCTCACCTGGATGGCGCATGTACATCTATATAACGTCACTATGCGCATTGATGTTCCCGCAGGTGACTTACTGGCGCCTTGCGCAGCGCAAAACAGACGGCTACAATGGCCCTTCCGCACTAACTGCAAGTAGATTCTAGACACTGAAAAGTGGAACTTAAACGAGAGCAGCAAGGAGAACACCATGGCCTTTGATCGAGAAGCGTGCGCGGCATTCTATGCCGAGAACGGCTACTACATCCACAAGAACGCGCTCAACGTTGGAGGAAGTCGAGATGCTGCGCCAGGAGGCCACGCGCATCTGCCGTGGCGAGGCCGGCGCCGTGCGCGGGCTGCTGCCGACCGGCAGCGATGACACAGACGGCGAAGTGCTGAGCCGCTATGTCTGCATTCATTTTCCGCACAAGCTCACGCCGTTAATGTATGAGGCATTGGGCAATCCGGCAATGGTCGACGTGCTCACCGCCGTGATTGGGCCAAACGTCAAGTGCATGCAGTCGATGCTCTTTATCAAGGCCTCGGGCAAGCCGGGCCAGGCGTGGCACCAGGACGAGTACTTCATCCCGACGCGCGACCGTTCGCTCACAGGCGGCTGGATCGCGCTCGACGACGCCACGGTTGAAAACGGCTGCCTTTGGGTCATCCCGGGGTCGCACAAGCACGGCCTGATCTGGCCGACCCACTACCAGAAGGACATGCGCTTCGACTGCACTGAGGAAGCATTCAACTTCCCCTATCGCGACGAGGATGCCATCCCGGTCGAGGTCAAGGCGGGCACGATCGTCTTCTTTAACGGCTACTTGCCGCATCGCTCCGCTGCCCAACGTCGCCAAGTCAGGTTATCGGCGGGCGCTCGTCAATCACTACATGAGCGCCGAGTCGATGCTGCCGTGGTTCTCGCACCGCTCAGGCGAGCCGGCCGGGCGTGCCGACCACCGGGACATCGTGATGGTCACGGGCAAGGACCCCTATGCCTACAAGGGCACGATCGACGTCATGGAGGCACACGTGCGGCCGGAGAAGCAGGGCGGCTGCGGCAGCCAAGAACCAGAACCTCATCTCCACCGGTGCAGCGGCATTTGCAATGGCAGGTGCAGGCGGGCCAGCGATGGGCGGTGCGATGGGCGGTGCGATGGGCGGTGCGATGGGCGGTGCCGTGCTATCCCACGATGAAGAGGACGACGATTAGTTCGTCAAGATCCTGCCCTGCCAGCGTGTCCCGTGTAACACGCTCGGCGGGAAATCTGGCTGCCATATTGTGTCCATCGCAAAACAATCCTTGCACGGGCACCAAGGGGGGTAGCCATGAACGATCAATCAATGTCAATGCCGCACCGCAGCGTCGACGAGGATACCGCTGCACCCGGCGGGCGCCCCGGCAACCAGGCCGGCGGCGACTGGGCGAATCACCGGCCTTCGGCAGCCGAACTAGACCCAAGACCTTTCAAATAACGACGACGGCCTGGCGAAAGGGCATGGAAGGTTGAGGCCAGGCAGAATGCTCAGGACGTTTGAGACGGAAGTTGGACATTTTGCGTTTGACGACACGTGGATTGGTGCGGTGGCGGCGTTTGGGCAGTGGATAACGGGCGATGTCGCGCCAGAGTCGCTGCCACAAATCGGGCAAGAGATGGCGTGCGGTCATTTGGAATTCAGCAATGGCATCGCGCAAGACTTCCAAGGCATGCACGAAGCTGATGCGGTCAGGGTCGAGTTCAGCTGTGAAGGGCGGCTTGATGCATCAAGGAACGGATGGCGTAATGGGCGATGAGCAAGGCATAGAGTTCCTGGATCACGCCGACCGGTTTGAGGCTGCGCAAGGGGCGTCCGGCCAGGCGTTGGTGGGTGTCGATTTCATCGATCACCAGTTCGATCTCCCAGCGCTCATGGTAGGCACAGGCCAGGTCAAGCGCCGGATAGCGTGCAGCATCCAGGAGTGTGGTGATCAGCCGATGGGTTTCGCCATAGCCAGGCAAAGCTGGGTCTTTGATCGTGTACTGGATGACGCGCACCAACAGGCGCAGTGCCGCCTTTGCGGCGCTGATAGTCGGACGGGGAGAGATAGGCCAGAAACGAACCGTCGGCACAGGTGTGCACCGGTTTCAAGGTGACATGACTGGGCACACGCGCCAAGACCTCAGCGCCCGTGGCATGCGCCTGCGCCACCATGTCAAAGTCATGGAAGCCGCGATCCCACATGACCAACATGCCAGGACCGACCGAGCGCAAGAGGCGAAAGCCACCCTGCCGTTCGCTGGTGTGACAAGGCCAGAAGCCAGCATCCACCATGGCATGCGTGCCACACTCCACCAGGTAGACCCCCTGTACCTGGGGAAAGGCACTGTCGCCGCGGTCGCCGTGATGGCGGCCAAAGACCGCCACATTGGCCGGCGTGTCGGCGACATCTTCCACGGTGCCGTCAATCGCCATCAAGCGCAGCCCAAAGAGAAACGCACCCGGCGTGGTCTCTGTCGCCAGCGGCTGACAAACCTCGTGAAACAACGCCACCAGCGGGCGCGCCCCCAGTTGATAGCGGCGATAGCTCAAGGCGCTGGCGCCAGCCACCGCATACTCCGGATCCGGCCAGACGTAGCGCAACCCCTTGCTCGCTTTGCGCATCGCCGCCCCCATCGACACGTTGCTATAGATATGCATGGCGATCAACATCAAAACTGTCACCACCATGTTCAGCTTGCGCTCGCGCTGCGCAACCCGCCCTTCGCTCGCCAACACCGCTTTGATCTGTGCCACCGATAGCACTTGCTCCAGCACTTCGAATTTCAGTTCCTGGCTGAACTTGCACTCAGCCGCTATCTCACGTACCTTGTATCCCACGAGGCGATCTCCTGCTACTTTGATCTCGACACTCAAAGTATATGCTAGCGAAATCGCCTCGCTTCTTATTTGAAAGGTCTTGGACCTAGCGTTTGTGCCACAGCTCATACATGCCGGCGGTCTGCTCACGCCTGTAGTGCGTCCGGATGTAATCGTCCAACAGCGTAATGCCACTGCTGTAGCGGCTGGCGTTCGGCTCACTGGGGTTGCCCCAGGTGATGAAGACCAGCCGTTCGGGGTTCACCGCCTGCAACTCGCCCACCATTTCCTCCTGCACCGCCTGCGTGGTCGTCACGCCGGGATGCAGTTCATCGTAGCACGTGGCAATCGGCCTGCCTGCCAAAAAATAGATACTGACGTCGTTGGCAAAGACATTGTCGTGCCGCAGCAGCCCGGCAAACAGCGGCTCGCCTTCAGGCGCCTGGTGCTCGAGAATCTGCACGACGTCGTCCTGCCCGGTAACGTCTGGATACATCCCGCCCGCGGCAGCACTGAGTAACAACCAAGGGGGGCAAAGTAGCGCACGTTATCGCTGAGTTCGACGTACGGGCCTAGAAAGTAGAGCGCCGGACACCAACAGCAGCGCAGCGGCAGGTATTGCGACATAAGGCTTGCGCCAGTCCGCATTTGGAACTTGGCGCAGCAGCCACAATCAGCACCACGGCGGCCAGCGATGCCGGCAGCACGTGGATCTCGTCGTAGCGGCTAAGCGCTTGCATAAATAGGCCCAGCCCCAGGACGAGTACCGCCGCTGCCATGCTGTCGGTCTGGCGAAAACCACACACTCCCACGCACCGCACGCACGCCACGCCACACCAGCAGCACCGCAGTCACGCCATACACGAGTAACGGGAGATAGAACCGCAGGTAGTCGCTTAACATCCAATCGAGCCGGTTGTCCACACTGCCTTCGCCCCCCCAGATCGACCAGTCCGGTAGGAATAGTTGGATAGGGTAGTTGGCGCACGGCTCGAAACGTAGTCGCCGGAAACACGAGCAGGTTCTGCACCATCAGGTCGTAGCCCGCTATGCTGCCGAGGGCGCCGTAAAAGATCGCGACCAGCAGGACAGCTGGTCCGAACGCCGCCAGCAAGTCGCCCGGCAGTCCCCGCAGCCGCTGGCCCCAACCTGCTTCCACTCCCGCCGGGAGCAGCCGTGACAGCAGCAGCAGAACGCCCACGGACGCTGCCGCGTCAACGCCCAGGTCAATGCGGAAAAACGCTGTCACCCCCCAGAAGAATGCCAGCGCCCCGCCAGCCAGCCCAGTCTGGGGGCGTCCAGGTACCGAAAACCCAGCAGCGGCACGCGCCAAAGCTGAACAGCAGCGCCGGGTAGACGGCATCACCCATAGAAGGTCGCTGCCGCCAGCAGGACCGCCGCCACGAGGTAGGGGCCAGCCACGCCCAACGCCACGACCGCAGCAGCCACCGCGGCCAAGAGGTAGATCGTAAACGCCAGCAAGATGCGCACCAGCGTGTCGTATACACGCTCGACCATGACGCATTCTCGCCAAAGGCGCCAAACAGCGCCGCCAGCCTGGTTGCACACCTGCCCCGGCGGATAAATAGCCAAAAGTTCGCGCAGCGGCACGTCGCCGTGCAGCACCCGCATGCCGCCGACCAGCGCCAGTCCTTCGTCATAAACATTGATGGGATACTTGATCGGCAGGCTGATCAGAACTGCCCCGCTTATGAGGATGGCTGCGGTCGCCACCCACGCCCACAGCCTCTGTCGGGAGGCGTCTTGCGCCGTCTCCGCTGCGCCCTGTGCCTTCCTGGTGCACGCGGCACGACCCGTCACGCTGGCCGCGCCACGTTGAACAGACCAGCGCGAGGCCGAAGATCAACACGCTCACCAGGTTCACAGACCCGGCAACCACCTCCAGCACGAGGCGAAATCCCTGCGCCGCCGCCAAGACGAGCGCCAGGATGCCCATTACCCGCGCAAAACGCACCCCCGCCTGGCGGCGCGGCACGCCGTGCCGATAGTAGGCCTCTGTCGTGACGAGCAGAATCAACAGCAGCACAACCAGGATGACGACGCTTAATTGGCCAAAGAGGTGCACGGCGTAGCGATCCAACGTCGTAAAGACTACTGCCATTTGGTAAACATCGCGCACCAGATAGGCAACCAGCAGGCCAGCAAAAAATGTGATAAACCACAGTCCGTAGGCGCCAAGATAAGAGCTTACCGGCGGATTGGCAATCTCCTGCCCCGCTCTACTGCTCGAGAGCCTTGACACGTGGCGCAACTCCTTGCAGGGTCAGTTCTTCGGCAAAGTGACAACTCACATGGTAACCGGCTTCGATACCGCAGTTCGGGCTGCTGCGTCCGCGCATCGTTCGCTGGCATAGCGGCAGCACGTGCGGAAGACGCAACCCGAAGGTAAGAGCGCCAGGTAGGGGCGGTTCGCCGGTCGAGAGTGCGCGATGACCGGTCCGCCGGTGCGCTCACGCGGCACCGCCGCCAGCAACATCTCGGTGTACGGATGGCGTGGCTGGCCGAGCAGTTGCATCTTCGGTCCAATTCGACGAGCTTCCGCATACATCACGGCGATCCGATCGCTGATGTAGCGAATGACCGCCATATTGTGAGACACGAAGATATACGTCAGGTTCAGTTGTCTCGCTGGAGATCCTTCCAAGAGGTTCAGAATACCTGCGCCTGGATCGACACGTCGAGCGCCGAAACCGGCTCGTCGCCGATTACCAGCTCAGGGTCGACCGACAGCGCGCGGGCGATGGCGATGCGCTGGCGCTGACCGCCGGAGAACTCGTGTGGATAGCGATCGATGTGCTCGACGCCCAGCCCGACCCGACGCAGCAAATCCAGCACTCGGCCGCGCTTCTCGCCCCAGGTGCGGGCCAGGCCATGGATCTCCATCGGCCGGCTCAGGATGTGCATGATGGTCTTGCGCGGGTTGAGCGAACTGTAGGGATCCTGGAAGACGAGCTGGATCTCCCTGCGCGCGTTCTTCATGCGGGACGCAGATG
Source organism: uncultured Chloroflexia bacterium (assembly GCA_963791135.1). Classification (GTDB taxonomy): domain Bacteria; phylum Chloroflexota; class Anaerolineae; order Caldilineales; family Caldilineaceae; genus Fredericiella. Next base: position 62,258 of record CAWBRX010000009.1, on the reverse strand, counting down.
AAGGCCAGCAGGTCCTCGTTCCTGAGCCTGACCTGGCCTGACGTGGGGTCGATCAGCCGCGTAACCAGCCGTGCCGTCGTCGACTTGCCGCAACCACTCTCACCGACCAGGCCCAGGGTTTCGCCGCGGCGGATCTGGAAGTCGATGCCGTCGACTGCCTTCAGCAGCTGGCTCTTCTTGCCCGCCAGCTTGGAATAGATATCGGCATTCAGCGCGAAGTGCTTAGTGAGCCCCTTGACCTCGAGCAGCGTGTCGGCCGCAGTCATCGCTTTGCGACTCCATGCAGGTGGCACGCTGCGTGATGCCCCGGCGCGATCTCGCGCAACGCCGGGATCTCGCGCCTGCAGATGTCCATGGCGTGGGTCGCAGCGAGGATGGAACTTGCAGCCTGGACGGCGGGTCCATCATGTTGCACACGGTGCCGGCGATCGGCGTCAGAAACTTGGTCTGCGCGTCCAGCCGCGGGATCGAGTTCAACAATCCGACCGTATAGGGATGCTGGGGGTTGCGAAGAGATCTCGCGCTTGTCGCCGAGCTCGATCAGGTGCGAGGCGTACATCACCCCGATCGTGTCGCAGGCATGCGCGACGACGCCGAGATTGTGGCTGATGTACAGATCAGCGACATGCCGAGGCGCTCGATCATGCCGGTGATCAGCTCCAGGATCGTCGCCTGGATCGTCACGTCGAGCGCCGTGGTCGGTTCGTCGGCGATCAGGCGGGATTGCAGCTCAGCGCCATCGCCAGCATCACGCGCTGGCGCATGCCGCCCGGAGAATTCGAACGGGTACGCATCCACACGCTTCTTCCGGGCGGGGAATGCCGACACGCCGCATCATCTGGATCGCATGTAAATCACGCGCTTCCCGCTTGCTGACCTCCGGATAGTGGATTTGAATGGCCTCCATAATCTGGTCACCAAGCGTGTGCACAGGGCTGAACGACGTCATCGGCTCCTGAAATATCATGGAGACTTATCTACCCCTGGTCTGTGCCGGATCTCCGCTCCGCTGGGCGGCAGCTCGGTCACATTCACCACCTGCAGACCAGCACCATTCCGCGGCAGGTTTAGCGGCACGCGGCCGCCAGGTACGCCCCTGCCGGGCGAGTTAGGGATAATACCCATCATGGCCTGCGCCGTGACCGACTTGCCCGAACCGCTCTCGCCGATGACGCCCAGCGTCTTGCCCTGCTGAATTTGAAAGCTGACACCTTCCAGTGCACGCACGGTCCCCTCATGCAGATAAAACTGCACATGCAGGTCCCTGTATAGTCCACCAGAACTTCACTTTGATTTTCCATAATTGTTAGCCCTACTTGGTTCAAACCGATCCCACAGGTCCGTTATGCGGAGTACGGATCGGCCGAACGTATCGCGTAAACCGTCGCCAACGAAGTTAAAGAGCAGCACCGTGCCGATCACAAAAAGCACGGGGATCATGCGCCAGGGCTGCTGCGCTACGGCCACCAGGTCCTGCATCCTTCAGCAGAACGCCCCAACTGACGGCCGGCGGTTGAATCTTTTGGTCGAGCGTCTTTTCCAATGCATAGATAAAGGGCCGCTGCAGTTGACCATCGTGGATCATGTGGACCTTGGTCGGAGGCATCATCTGCATCCCCTCGGCGTGCGATGTCGCCGTATAGGGGCTGACGAACTCGGCAAAGATTGCGGAAAGGTAGAGCAGCACCAGCAGCACCAGCGAGATCAGCGCCAGCCGGTGACGCCGAAAACGCCACCAGATCAACTTCCAAGGGTTCGCGGTAATAGAAACGTTCGTCGGCCGCCTCGGCGCGGTCCGGTGATCGACCCAATGCTGCGGTCCTCCCCTTCGTCGATCGAGGGTACACTGCCGGCGAGACCGCCTTCGCCAGAAATCTGCGTGCTCATTTGCTGAGGCCGCCATAGCGAATGCGTGGGTCAAGCCCAGCCAGCAGATGTCGGAGAGCAGGGTGCCGATCACGTCAGCGTGCTGGTGATCAGCAGGATGCTGCCGGCCAGGTACATGTCTTGCGCCAGCAGACCCCTTGAGCAGCAGCGGCCCGATCGTCGGCACGCTGAGCACGATCGAACCAGCGCCTCGCCGAAGATGGCCGGCAGCAGCCAGCCGATCGTGCTGAACATGGGGTTGAGCGCCAGGCGCACCGGGATACTTGAACAGCAGTTGCCGTTCCGTGACCCCTTGGCCCGTGCGGTGATGACGTACTGCTTTTTGCAGTTCGTCCAGCAGGTTGCCGCGCAGCACGCGAATCGTGGAGCCGGCGCTGGCCATGCCGATGATAATCAGCGGCAAGATCAGATGCTGCAGCATGTCCAGGGCCTTGGCCACGCTCCACGGCTTATCCAGGAACTCCGTCGAGTACAGCCCCAGGGCGGAGAAGCCGAAAAATTGGTTGGCGGCCCAGGCCAGGATCATCGCCAGCAGAAAGCCGGGCGTTGCCAATCCGATAAACCCGATAAAGGTTGCAAAATAATCTACGAGCGAATATTGATGTGTGGCCGAGTAGATGCCGATAGGGATCGCCACCAGCCACGAAAATATCAGAGCAAGCAGCGATATACCCAGGGTGACAGGAAGACGTTCGGCAATGACTGCGCTGACCGGCTTGCCCCACTGAAATGACCAGCCGAAGTCGCCGCGCGTAACGATGCCCGAAACCCATTTAAAATAACGCACATAGGTCGGCTCGTCAAATCCATACAGTTGGGTGAGGCGTCAGCCTCCTGGTCCGATAGCACGATGCCCGACGTGCGGAGCTGCGAGACATACGTCGTCACCCAGATCGCCTGGCGGCAGTTCGATCACGAAGAAGGCGATAAAGGAAACCAGCAGCAGGATGGGGATCAGCATCAAAATGCGGCGGATAATGTAGGCAAGCATGACAAGCTATCTCCTGACTGATGCACAGCTGCAAACCAATTCGGCAGCGGAACATGGTGGCGCATGGCGACCACGTTCCGCTGCCCGAACACTCTCTTGCACGCAGCGCTAGCTCGCCGCCTGACCGGTCCGACTGGTTGACCCAGGCAAACCGGTCAAGCGGGCAGATAGATGAATTAGTTGCTGCCTCCCTCAAGCCAGAGCTGCTCGCCCGCGAAGTTCGAGGCAATCGCATAGCCCGCGTTCGCCACGTTGCGCAGGTTCTTCGCCGCAATCATCGGGTACTTCACCTGCTCGACGATCGTGATCACCGGCAGGTTGGCCCGCGCCCAGGCGTAGGTATCTTCCTTGAGCTTGTTGAACTCGTCGGAACCGGACACCGAACTCCAGCGGGCGGCGTCGAGGGCGTACATGTCCTTCACCCACTGCGGCGGCTCCTCGCCTTCCTCGCCGTTCGTCTGGTGCCACAGGGCCCACAGGCGACCGGAGCGGCGGAAGCTGTCGCTGCCGCTGTAGTCGCTGTCCCAACCTTGGTCATGGGCCCAGAACACTGTCGCCTGCAGCTCGTTGGCCAGCGTACGCTGATCCCACAGCTGCGGGTCGATCTGCTTTACCTGCAGGTCGATGCCGATCTCTTTGAACTGTTCGGCGAGCAGTTCGGCCACCGGGCCCAGGTCGGGCGCGTGGGCGCCGTGCTCCAGCAGGATCGAGAACGGCTTGCCGTCCGACCATGCGCATGCCATTGGCGTCCCGTTCGGTCAGGCCCATCTCGTCCAGCAGGGCGTTGGCCTTGGCGACGTCGTACGCCGAGAACTCCTCGCCGACGCTAACCGTCGGCTTGCCGGCAAAGCCGTAGTAGACGCTCTCGATGATCTCGTCGCGGTTGACGGCGAGGCTCAACGCCTGGCGGAAGCGGATATCCTGCACCACCTTGCGCCACGTCGGGTCGTCAAAGGTCTGGTTGAGGAAGAGCGCGCTCGAATCGACGTGCATGTCGGTCAGCACCGTATTGAAGCCGCCCTTCTCCTCATTTTCCTTGTACAGCGGCACCTTCACAAGCGCCGTGCTCTCACGCAGGAAGTCCACATCGCCGGACAGCACACGCTGGTTGACCATCTCGACGTCTTCCACCTGCACCGACACGAGCCGGTCGATGTAGGGGAGCTGCTTGCCTTCCGTGTCCACCTTCCAGTAGTACGGGATTGCGATCGAAGATCTTGACGCCGGTCGTTTCCGAGGGCACCGAGACCCACGGATTGAGCGTCGGGTAGCCGATGCAGCGGTCGCGCGTCGACATCCCAACTCTGGCAGCGCTTCTGCTGGGTGAACAGCGTCCACCATTCGTCGCTCAGGTTGTTCTTGTCCAGCTCCGCGCGCATGTCCTCGATCGGCGTGAAGTCGATGTGCCACTTCTTGAGCACATGGGCGGGGTTGATGAGTTCGGTGTAGCCGTTCCAGCCTTCAATGGTGATGTTGCGCAGGAAGCCACCGTAGGGGGCCGCGGACGTCAGCTTAAAGGTGGTGCGTCCACGATCTCCAGCGTCATCGGTTCGCCGCCCGGATCGTAGCCGGTGCGGAAACGGGCCGGCACGCCGTTCGGGAAGAGCTTCTCGTTGCCGTAGATGTTCTCCCATGTGAAGCGCACATCTTCGGTGGTCACCGGCTCGCCGTCCGACCACTTCAGCCCGTCGCGCAGCTTAAAGGTGAAGACGGTGTTGTCGTCGCTCACCTCGTAGCTCTCCAGGACGTTGCCCTGGATGCCCTGCACGCTCAAATCCGGCGCCTGGAGCAGCGGCTCGTTGAGCATGACAAAGACATCCGGCGCCCAGTCGGCGACGCTGTGCGCGGTGTTCAGGGTGCCGCCGTACTGGCCCGGCGCCCAATCCGGCACGTTCGCCTCACTCAACAGCACGCCGGGCCCGACGACAAACGGCGTCTTCGGCAGGCGTTCTGCTAACGCAGGGAGAGTTCCAGCCGTCACCGCTTCGGCCAGCGCCGGCGCTTCCATAGCAGCCTCACCTGCAGGCGCTGCGGCAGCCGGCGCTTCTGCGGCCGGCGCTTCTGCGGCCGGCGCCTCTGCAGGCGCTGCCGGGGCGCCACTGCATGCAGCGAGCAGCAGTGTCAACAAAACGAGCAAACTCAGAAACTTGAGCTTTCGCATGGACCCCTCTCCTTGTCGCAAAACATTGAATTTTGGATGGAAAAACAGACGGTATTGCCGGCATTGCAGCAATTTGCATGCTGCACATCCGTTCAGTGCTAGCCTGTGATAGCAACACTGGCGAATCCCATAACCGGGACAGCAGAAGAAACCTCTTCGTCCCAGATGCAGCCCAAAAACACGATTGGCTGGTCAATCAGCGTAAGGCCAGGCTTTGGCAACAAATTCGCTCCAGCTGCAACAACTGAATACGAAAACTGCTGTTTTGTCTTACATGCAAATGGCTGACTATTTACTTCCGGTGTCTAGGAGCTGTCGTCAATCTAGCATACATTCCAGGCAGTGTCAATCAGGCAAAAACGCCTTCCGGCATCGCCGGACGCAGTACTTTCGCAAGCGTGTTGCGTACAATGCAAAAGGCAGACGCAACCGCAGCGGTTTACTTTGTGCGCATGAACGATGTGACGAATGCGGCTACAGTGCGCTATAGTTAGCGACTATGGGCGTCGAGCCATCTGCTTCCCATCGGCGCAACACCACCACAAAATGATAACAACGGTAAAACAAATCGCAAGGAGACTGCACCATGTTGAAAGTCGCGGTCGTCGGCGTGGGCAACATCGGCAATATCCACGCCCCGAACTACAAGTCAGATCCGCTCAGCGAACTGGTCGCCGTCTGCGACATCATCCCCGAACGCGCCGATAAGGCCGCGGCGAAGTACGGCGTGCGCGCCTATCTACAGCGTGGAGGATCTGCTGCGCCACGAGCAGCTGGATGCGGTGAGTATCTGCACCGCCGGCGCAGAAAACGGCGGCGACCATTTCACCCCCACGATGCAGTGTCTCGAGGCCGGGCTGCACGTCCTGGGCGAGAAGCCGATCTCAAACGACATCGCCAAGGCACGCCAGATGGTGGCAAAGGCCGACGAGAAAGGCGTCTACTACGGCATCAACCTCAACCACCGCTTTGTGCCCCCGGCGGCCATCGCCAAGCAGTGGGTGACGGAAGGGCGGCTGGGCGACCTGCTGCTCATCAACATGACGATGTGGATCAACAATCCCAACGAGACGTCGCCGTGGTTCCACCTGCGCGCCCTGCATCCCCACTCGCTCGACATCATGCGCTACTTCTGCGGCGACGTGGAACAGGTGCACGCCTTTCTCAACCGGGCGCCGGGCCGCGTCTGCTACTCGAACGCCCAGATCAACCTGCGCTTTGCCAACGGCGTGGTGGGCCACCTGACCGGCAGCTACGACACCGATCCACGCCACAACCTCGAACGCTGCGAGGTGCTGGGGACCAAGGGCCGCTTCGTCCTGGACAACCTCTACGCAGGAGCTGACCTTCTACCCGCGCGGCGGGCAGGAGCTGACCGTGATCCGCAACAGCATCATGGGCGGGTTGAGCGGCTTCGACGCCACCTTTACCAACCGCATCCACCGCTGGCTGGAGCAGGTCACCGCACGCGTCGACCGCAAGGAGATCGAGGCATCGGGCCGCGAGGGGCTGGCCGTCCAGGAGATCATCGAGGCCGCCATTCGCTCGCACGAAACCGGCCGGGCGGAAGAAACACCCGTGGCTTGACACTGGTTTGGCACTGGTTTGACGGCCTTTTGATTCTGCAGTGAAACGGCAGGTGACCACATGACGAGCAAAATCGGCCTGGGCGTGATCAGCTTTGCCCACGGCCATGCCAACCTCTACTGCCAGCGCCTCGCCACCTACGACGACGTGCAGCTGGTGGCGGCGTGGGACGACGACAGCGCACGGGGGAGCACGGCCGCCGAGCAGTACGGCATGCGCTACTCGCCCCACCTGGAGGATCTGCTCGACGATCCCGCCATCCAGGGCGTGATCGTCACCTGTGAGACCAACCGCCACGCCGAGATGGTGGAGGCGGCGGCACGCGCGGGCAAGCACATCCTGTGCCAGAAACCGATGGCGCTGACGCTGGACGACTGCGACCGCATGGCCGCGGCGGCGGCAGGCGGCCGGCGTCACCTTCATGATGGCGTTCCAGATGCGGCACGACCCCTCCAACCGCAAGATCAAGGAACTGCTCGAGCAGGGGACCATCGGCAAGGTGGGCCTGCTGCGGCGCCGGCACTGCATCCCGGTGCTGTTCGACGAACGCTTTGTCACCGGGCCGAGCCGCTGGCACATCGACCCGGTCCAGAACATGGGCATGTTCATGGACGATGCCAGCCACGCCACCGACTTTATTCACTGGCTGCTGGGCCGGCCCACGAGCGTGATGGCCGAGATCGGCAACACGCTCACCGCCGTGGCGCCCGACGATACCGGGGTGGCGATCTACCGCTTCGCGGGCGGCGCCATGGCCGAGCTGGTCAACTCGTCGGTGACGCTGGCGGGCGAAAACACCACGGAGGTGTACGGCGACGGGGGCGTGATCATCCAGAACCATGACGACGTGCCCTCGACCAACATCCCGCTGCCGCCGCACCCGATCGCGCTCAAGCTCTACACGCGCAGCAGCCCGCAGTGGGAGGATCTTGGCATCCCGATCCCCGCCACGCACGCCGAACGCATTGCGGCTGTGCCGCGCGCGTTTGTCGACTGCCTGCGGCATGAGCTGCCGCCGCCGGCCACGGCCGCCGACGGGCGGGTGTCGGTCGAGATGGTGCTGGGCGCCTATCGTTCGGCAGAGGAGGGGCGCCGGGTCCACTTTCCACTCTGATTACACGCTGTAACAAACAAACGGAATTCAGGTTATACGGGGTTTTGCTGCATGTCTCTCATTACCATTATCGGCCGGGGCCACGGCGGCACCCGCGCCATCTCGCACACGCTCATGGTCAGCAACGTGTTCATGGGCGAGCCGATCAACCGCTCGGGCGACCTGCTGCCGCCAGAGCCCATGTATGACGCCTGCCGGGTGCTGGGCGCAGTACGTGCAGTGGCAGCGGCGGCCTGGCGTGGGATTTCTCCGCGCTGCACAGCATGGAGATTCCCGCCCGAATTCACCGAGCTGATCCACACCTATCTCAAGACGGTGCTCGGGAGCAAGGATGCGCAGCGGGGCTGGAAGATCCCCGAAACCACGCTGGTGATGCCGTGGATCGTGCGCATGTTCCCCGAGATCAAGTATATCTACTGGGTGCGCAACCCGCGCGACAACATCCTCGCCCGCCACCTCACCGACGACCTCGGGGATTTCGGCATTCCCTATCCCGACGTCGCCGCATTTGCGCAGGAGCGCTACCCGCAGCTGGTGGAGGCCGCGGGCGGCGACGAGGCCAAGCTCGCAGAGCTGTACCTGCGGGTGCAGCGCGCCATCTCGTGGCAGTACCAGTATGAGATCGTGAAGGCCACGCCCAAGCCACAGAACTGGATCGTCGTGCGGTTTGAGGATTTTGTGCGGCAGCAGGATGCGACGCTGCAGCGGCTGGAAGCCTATCTGGGCATGCCGCTGGCGCGCATCATCGTGCGCCCCGAAGCCGTGGGCCGCTACGACGGGGCCGAGGGCGCGAGCTACTTTGACTTCTTGGACGAGGGGATGGCCGAATTCGACTATCCCATCCCGCATTGAAGGCCAGATTCCAACCGGGAGGAACCACTATGCCGGCCCGCCGCCAGCAAAAACCAAACATCGTATTCTTTGGCATCGACTCGCTGCGCCGCGACCACATGAGCCGCGTACGGCTACCAGCGGCTCACCACGCCCCACTCGACCGCTTCGCCAGCGAGGGCGTCGCTGTTCGAGCAGACCTTCAGCGCCCACATCCCGACCACCAGCGCCTACGCGTCGATGCTCACCGGGATGGACGTCTTTACCACCCAGGTCGTGGCGCTCCGCCACAAGGGCCCGCTGCGCCCGGAGGTGCAGACGCTCCCCGAGATCCTGCGCGCCGAGGGCTACAACACCACCTGCGTCGGCTTCACCGGCAATCCCAGCTCGCGCGGGTTTGACAAGTACATCGACTATCCCGGGCTGGGGCAGCTGGAACGAAGGGCGCAGCCCCAAGGCGCAGAATCTCAACGCCGTCGCCCTGCCCGAGCTGGACCGGCTGGCGCGCAAGCGTGAGCCCTTCCTGCTCTTCCTGCGCCACATGGACCCGCACGCCCCCTACCTGCCGCCGGAGCCGTACGAGCGCATGTTCTATCACGGCAACGAGCTCGACCCCAAGAACAAGTCGATGGAGCCGGTCATGGCCTTCAAGCCGTTCCGCGACTTCTTCGCCAGCTGGATGCCGCCGGGCATCACGCGACAAGGACTACGTCATCGCCCAGTACGACGGCGCCGTCGCCTACATGGACGCCGCCATCCAGTCGATCTTCACGGCGCTGGCGGCGAAAGGCCTCGACGAGAACACCATCGTCGTCGTCAACGGCGACCACGGCGAGACGCTCTACGACCACGAGTGCTACTTTGACCACCACGGGCTCTACGAGCCGACGCTGCACGGTGCCGCTGATCCTCCGCTACCCCGGCCGGCTGCCCGCCGGCCGGCGCGTCGGCGGCTACAACCAGCACAAGGACCTGCTGCCGACGCTGCTGGAGCTGGCCGGGATCGAGCGTGACGACATCGCCTTTGACGGGCGCAGCCTGCTGCCGATGGTGCGCGGCGAAGTGGCGTCGCACGAAAGCGAGTTCTATATCACCGAGTGCACCTGGATGCGCAAGCACGGCTGGCGCACGCCGCAGTGGAAGCTGATCCTCGCGCTCGAGCCCGACTTCCACTTCAAGCCGCCGGTGGAGCTGTACAACCTGGTCGAGGATCCCGAGGAGAACAACAACCTGGCCGAGAGCCAGCCGGAGGTCGTGGCGGCGCTCAAGGGCCGGATGGAGGCGTGGATCGCCCAGCGCGAGGCGGAGACCGGCCTGCCCAACCCCATCCACCACCAGGGCGACTGGCACGGCAAGGAAGGGGTGGGCGCCTTCACGTCGTCGCAGCAGGCCTATGACACGCTGCACATCGGCGACCCGGCCCAGGCGGCGCGCCTGCAGGCGAAGTCCAGGGACTAGGAGCGAGGGGGCAGCACGGTGAGCCCGGACGCAGCCGGACGGCCAAACATCCTGTTGATCCATGTGGACCAGCACCGGCATGACTGCATCGGGGCCAACGGGCATCCCTGCGCGGTCACGCCGCACCTTGACCGGCTGGCGGCCGAGGGCGTGAACTTCCGGGAGGCGTGCTGCCCTATCCCCATCTGCACGCCCGGCGCGCACCTCGCTGCTGACGGGCGTCTATGCCACGCAGCACGGCTGCCTGGCCAACCGCGGGACGGAAGCCTACCGGCCGATGGACCCGCAGCTGCCCACGTTCAGCCAGGTGCTCAAGGCCGGCGGTTACTGGCTGGGCTATGTCGGCAAGTGGGAGGTGGGCACCCCGGCGCGCCCCGAGCACTTTGGCTTTGACGTGTACGTGCCCGACAAGGAGTATCTCGCCTGGCGCCGGGCAGAGGGTCTGCCCCCGCTGCCGGCCGCCAACGGCTGGTTTGGCGAGGTCGACCCCGGCATCACGCCCGCGCAGAGCGCGCTTGGCTGGGGGGCCGACCACGTCATTCGCCTCCTGCAGGAGGCGGCGGGGCAGGAGCAGCCGTTCTTCCTGCGCTGGGATCCCCGGGAGCCGCACCTGCCCAACGTCCTGCCCGAGCCGTACGCCTCGCTGGTGGACCCGGCCACGATCCCACCCTGGCCGAGCTTTCCCGACCCGCTGGACGGGCAAGCCCTTTATCCAGCGCCAGCAGGTGCGCACGTGGGGGCTGGAGGGGTGGACCTGGGCGCAGTGGCAGCCGATCGTGGCGCGCTACCTGGGCGAGGTGGCGCTGATCGACCACCAGGTGGGCCGCATCCTGCAGGCGCTGGACGAGCTTGGGGCTGGCGGAGAATACGCTGGTCGTCTACTCGAGCGACCACGGCGACCTGTGCGGCGGGCACGGGATGATCGACAAGCATTATGTCATGTACGACGACGTCGTGCGCGTGCCGCTCGCTGCTGCGCTGGCCCGGCCGCCTGCCCGCGGGCAGGGTCGTCCACACGCAGGTCACGGCGGCGCTGGATCTCGCCGTGACCTTCTGCGCGGCGGCCGGGTTACCGGTGCCCGCAAACCTTTGTCGGCCGCGACCTGCTCGAGCTGGCGGCCGCCGGCGATGGAGCAGGGCCGGAACCAGGGCCGGTCTTCGCCACCTATCACGGCAACCAGTTCGGCCTCTACAGCCAGCGCATGGTGCGGACGCCGCGGTGGAAGTACGTCTGGAACGCCACGGCCGAAGACGAGCTGTACGACCTGGCGGCCGACCCGGGGGAGATCGCCAACCTGGCGGCAGAGCCAGCGCACGCCGCCACGCTGGCCGAGCTGCGCCGCACGCTGGCCGCCTGGATGGCCGCAACCAAGGACCCGCTGCTCAACCAATGGACCAAGCGCCAGCTCTTGGACGGGCGCAAATGTAACTGAGGCAGGACATGCTTAGGAGGTACCAATGTTAAAAGTCTGTGTGATCGGCCTGGGCCCCATCGGCAACCGCCACTGCAGGCTCGTACGGCGAGAACGAGCTGGCCGAGCTGGTCGGCGTCTGCGACATCCTGCCACGACCGGGCCGATGCGGCCGCGGCGGCCTACGGCGTGCCAGGCCTTCTACGACGTGCACAGCATGCTGCGCAGCGCTGGCGCCGGACATCTGCAGCGTGGCCACGGGCGGCGACGAGTACGGCAGCGACCACTATCGGCCGACCCTGCAGGCGCTGGAGGCCGGCTGCCACGTGCTGGGCGAGAAGCCGATCTCCAACGAGATCGAGGAGGCCGAGGAGATGGTGGCCAAGGCGCGGGCGAAGGGCGTCTGCTACGGCATCAACCTCAACCATCGCTTCACCCCGGCGGCGCAGCTGGCCAAGCGCTGGCAGAACGAGGGGCGGCTGGGGCACCTGCTCTTCGTCAACATGAGCATGTGGATCATGAACCCGCGCGAGAGCTCGCCCTACTTTCAGATCAAGGCGCTGCACCCGCACACCGTCGACGTCATGCGCTACTTCTGCGGCGACGTCGAGGCGGTGCAGTGCTTTGCCATCAAGGCGCCGGGGCGCAAGATCTGGTCCACCGCGCACTTCAACATGCGCTTCAAGAACGGCGTGGTCGGCACGCTCACCGGGCAGCTACGACATCGAGCGCGGCCACCCGATGGAGCGCTGCGAGGTGGCGGGCACCGGCGGGCGCTTCGTCATCGACGACATGTACCGCGAGGTGACGCTCTACCCGGCGGGCAACCTGGAGAAGACCGTCTACACCAACCCGCTCTTTGGCGGCATGCGTGACTTCGAGGACACCTTCCGCAACCGGCATGCAGACCTTCTTCGAGCAGGTCGGCGGCGGGGGTCGCGCCGGAGGAGATCGACGGCTCGGGCGCCGACGGCCTGGCCGCGCAGAAGGTGCTCGCCGCCGCCATCGAATCGCTTGAACACGAAACCGTCGTCTACGTGCGCTCCTGACAGACCATCAAACGAAAGGAACCACCTATGAAGCTTGGAGCCAACTCCGTTCTCTTCGGCGGCTACGACATGGAGACCGCCTTCAAGTACCTGGCCATGGCCGGCTATGACGGCATCGAGCTCTCCGCCATCGACGGCATGAGCTCAGCACCTCGTCCTCGACCGCTGGCGGGCGCTGGCGCCGGAGATCAAGCGGCTCGCGCAGACGTACGGCCTGGCGCTGCTGGCCATGGAGCAGCCGTCGCAGGACCCGGCGAAGATGGAGCAGGCGTTGCAGGCGGCGGCCGAGATCGGCATCCCGATCATCAACTGCGGGCCGGGCGGCAAGTCGGGCGATGAGGAGAGCTTGCAGCAGGCGATCGACGACGCTGGGCAGCCTGAGCCGCCTGGCGGAGAAGTATGGCGTGACGCTGTGCGTCAAGGCGCACGTGGGGCAGAGCGTCTACAACACGCCGACCACGCTGCAGGTCATGGCAGGCCATCACCTCGCCGGCGTTCGGCATCGACATGGACCCGTCGCACATCTACCGCGCCGGCGAGAACCCGGTCGAGGCCATCGCCGCGGTCATCTCCCGCGTCAAGCACGTGCACATCCGCGACTGCAAGGGGCGGCAGCAGGGCCCGGGCAAGCCGGAGGATGCAGGCCAACGGCCGCGGCGACATCGACCTGGTGGGCTACATCCGTGTCCTGCACGAGAACGGCTACACCGGCCCGCTGGACCTGGAGATCATCGGCGCCAAGGAGTACACGCGTGGAGCAGTGCTGCGTCATCGCGGCCGAGTCGCGCGGGCACATGCAGGCGTGCCTGCAGGCCTGCGGCGCGCGGTAGTGCGGGGCGCCGGGCTCGACCCTGCGCCAGGCATAGGTCTCTAGGTGGAACGTCCCCGGCTCGGCGCAAAGCGATCGTCGTAGGTGAAGGGCACTTGCGCCGTGCCGGGGTCGAGATGGGTGATCGTCGCGCACGGCCCAGGGACGTTCCACGCCCACCGTCCAAAATCGTGACGCACACCCCAAATGGATGCAGCGGGTTTGATCGCCGGCGGGGCATGCCGTATGATGGGGGAGCGCACGACTATTCCGGCAGTTCCGTTGGCCCGACGACTGGTATTCTGCATGGCACTCCCCATCTCCTTACTGGAGCGCACGCAAAAGGCAATCCTTGCCGCCTACGATCGCGACGATCTGCGCCAGCCTGCGAGCTTCTGCCTTGGGTGGAGCCTGGACGTCCTGACTCCAGAGAAGGCGCTGGACCACCAGGTCTTCGCCCTGCTTGAGCGCGCCGAACGGACGGGCAACCTGCTGCAACTGCTGGCGTACCTGGCCGCTGAGCGCCCACGTGATGAGGAACTGGCGGCGGTCCATGAGGCAATCCGGGCGGCCTACGGCGATCGCCCGCCCACCCCGCAGCCGCTCGTCGGGGGCGGGCCGGGGCGCTGCGACTTCTACCGCCACGTCGACCTGCCTGCCACCTACGTGCCGCGGCCGGAGCTGCTGGCGGAGATCAAGCGGACCCTGCTGGCGCCGTCCGCAGAGGGGGCGGCGGCGCAGACCGGAGTGCCGGCGATGGCGCTGACCTCGGCGATCAAGATGGACGCGCTGCAGGGGATGGGCGGGATCGGCAAGAGCGTGATCGCGCGTGCCCTGTGTGACGACCCGGAGGTGCAGGAGGCCTTTCCCGGCGGGATCCTGTGGGCGGCGTTGGGGCAGGCGCCCAACCTGGTCGAGCGGCTGCGCGAGTGGGTGGAGCGGCTGGGTGGGACGGTGCGTTCCACGGCGCCGACCGCGGAGCTGCTGAAGGGGGAGCTGCAGGAGGCGCTGGAGGGGCGGCGCTGCCTGTTGATCCTTGACGACGTGTGGAACAAGGGGGACGCCGGCTACTTCCGGCCGCCCGGCGGGTCGCGGCTGCTGCTGACGACGCGCGATGCGGGGCTGGCGGAGGACCTGGGGGCGGCCGTGCTACCGATCCCGGTGATGGACAGGGTGGAGGCGCTGGAATTGCTGGCGGGGTCGATCGGGGCAAGACATGTACACCCGACGGCCGCGGAGCAGGCGGCGGTCGTCAAGCGGCTGGGCTATCTGCCGCTGGCGATCATGCTGGCCGGCCCGCAGTTGCGAGAGACGGCCGCAGGCCAGTGGCTGGCGGAGTTTGACGTCTACGAACTGGCGCTGCAGCGGCCGCAGAGCGAGCACGACAGCCTCGCCTGGACCTTTGATCGCAGCCTGCGCGACCTGCCGGAGCAGAAGCGGCGGCTGTACGCGGCGCTGGCGGTATTTCCCGAGGACGAGCCGCTGCATCGGGGGGCGGTGGCGCGGCTGTGGGCAGGGCTTGCGGGGTTGAGCGAGAAGCAGGCAGGCAGGCTGCTGCACGAGCTGGTCGACCGGGCGTTGGTGCAGAAGCAGCGGGCAGGGCGGGGCGACGGGGCCGGCACTGAAGGGCGGCTGGTGCTACACGATCTCGTGCGCGACTTCATCGAGCGGGAGCTGGGTGCTGAGGGGCTGGCGGCGGCGCATGCCGCCATCGTGCGGGCCTACCGCACGGCCGCTCCGCCCGGAAAGCGGTGGCCGGACGACGACGGGTATTTGTACGACCACCTGGCCTACCACCTGGCGCAGTTGGCTCGGACCGACCGGGCCTACCTCGCCGAGCTGGTGGGCCTGTTTGGGAACCAGGAGTGGATGCGCCTGCGGTTTGAGCAATCGGGCTACACCTACGACGGCTACTTGGCGGACCTGGACCGCTGCTGGCGGCTGCGGCACGATGATTTGCTGGCGGCGATTGGGCAGGGTGGCGACGTGGGGCCGGTGTGGGCTGACAGCTTGCGCTTTGCATTGATTCGGTCCTCGATTGTCTCGCTGGCGAGTAGCTACTTGCCGGCGTTGGTGGTGCAAGCCGTTAAAACTGGCCTATGGTCGATTGGGCGGGCCTACAGCATCGGCCGGCATGTGCCTGACCCCATGAGTACGCAGTGAGTTGCTGGCGCAAATTGCCGCGCAAGAGTGCCAAGACCCAGAACGTAGAGCAGAACTGCTGGCAGCGGCGTTGGCGGCGGCGCAGGCCATCGAGGATGAGAGTGACCGTGCGCGAGGTGCTGACCAGCCTGGCACCGCATCTCACAGGCGAGCTGCTTGCGACTGCCTTGGCGGCGGCGCAGGCCATCGAGAATGGGCGCGATCGTGCCCGAGTGCTGACCAGCCTGGCACCGCAGCTCACAGGCGAACTAAGGAGCAGGTGCTGGCGGCTGCCCTGGCGGCGGCGCAGGGCATCGAGAATGAGCGCTATCGTGCCCGAGTGCTGACGAGCCTGGCACCGCAGCTCACAGGGGAGCAGGTGCTTGCAGCCGCCCTGGCGGCAGCGCAGGACATCGAGGATGCGGATGCTCGTGCCGACGCGCTGACGAGCCTGGCACCGCAGCTCACAGGGGAGCAGGTGCTGGCGCTGCCCTGGCGGCAGTGCAGAGCATCGACAATGGGCGCAATCGTGTCCGAGTGCTGACGAGCCTGGCACCGCAGCTCACAGGCGAGCTGAGGAGCGGTGCTGCCACTGCCTTGGCGGCAGCGCAGGCCATCGAGGATGAGCGCTACCGTGCTGACGTGCTGACGAGCCTGGCACCGCAGCTCACAGGGGAGCAGGTGCTGGCAGCTGCCCTGGCGGCAGCGCAGAGCATCGGGATGTGGATGCTCGTGCCCGAGGTGCTGACCCGCCTGGCGCCGCAGCTCACGGGCGAGCTGAGGAGCGGTGCTGCCAGCTGCCCTGGCGGCAGCGCAGACCATCAAGAATGAGCGCAACGTGCCGACGTGCTGACCAGCCTTGCGCCGCAGCTCACAGGCGAGCTGCTGTGCACCGCCCTGGCAGCAGTGCAGACTATCAAGAATGCGGGCTATCGTGCCGACGCCCTGACCAGCCTGGCACCGCAGCTCACAGGCGAGCTACTAGAAACTGCCCTGGCGGCAGCGCAGACCATCAAGAATGTTGGCTATCGTGCCCAGATGCTGATTCAGCCTGGCACCGCAACTCACAGGCGAGCGGAAGGAGCAGGTGCTGCGACTGCCTTGGCGGCAGCGCAGGCCATCGGGCATGTTGGCTATCGTGTCCGAGCGCTGACCAGCCTGGCACCGCAACTCACAGGCGAGTTGCTACCAACTGCCCTGGCAGCAGCGCAGGCCATCAAGAATGCGGGCTATCGTGCCCGAGTGCTGACCAGCCTGGCACCGCAGCTCACAGGCGAGCGGAAGAAGCAGGTGCTTGCAGCTACCCTGGTGGCAGTGCAGGACATTGGGGATGTTGGCTATCGTGTCCGAGCGCTGACCCGCCTGGCACCGCAGTTGACAGGCGAGCTGCTAGCAACTGCCCTGGCAGCAGCGCAAGCCATCGAGAATGAGGGCTATCGTGCCCGAGTGCTGACCCGCCTGGCACCGCATCTCACAGGCGAGTTGCTTGCAACTGCCTTGGCGGCAGCGCAGGACATCAGGAATGTGGACGATTGTGTCGACGCTCTGACCAGCCTGGCACCGCAACTCACAGGGGAGCAGGTGCTTGCGACTGCCCTGGCGGCAGCGCAGGCCATCGAGGATGAGGATGATCGTGTCCGAGCGCTGACCAGTCTGGCACCGCAGTTGACAGACGAGTTGCTATAGATGTTCCGATAAAGAATCGTGAGTCAGGCTGCAGAGCCTAGCGTTTCACAGTAGTGTCCCATCAAAGCAAGAATTTCGCTGGGCAGGTTAGCGAAGTCGCACAAGGTATTGTCCACGGCGGTGGTCAAGCTATCAAAGGTAGCGAAGTACTTCAAGTGGGTTGCTTCTTTCTTGACCTTCTTCCACAGGTGTTCAATCGGATTGAAATCAGGGGAGTAGGAGGGCAATTGGAACTTGGTGAGGCGTTCGGCGTGTGCAGCAAAGAAATCGTGCATGGCTTGACTGGTATGGTACCTGGCGCCATCCTGGATCAGGATGATGTGCTGCTGGGTCTGGTTGAGGACAGCGGTCAGAAAGGCGGCATAGCTGCCGCTGGTGAAGCGTTCAGGCTGGCCTTGCCAGAAGAAGCGCCCAGAGAGGTAATCGATCAGGCCAAAGACCTTATAGGCTTTGCGTTTGCCGCAGGTCATGACGAGTGGCTGCTCGCCTTTGGGCGCCCAGGTGTAGCTGAGCGAACCCCACTGGGCGAAACCGGCTTCATCGCCGAAGAGAATCATGGCTCCTTTCTCCTGGGCGAGGCGCACAATCGCCGGCCACGTCTGCTGGTCCCACGCTACCCGCGCCGCTTCATTCAGGTGATCCGAGGCAAAACGTGCTTTCTGAAACGAAAAGCCCAGTTGATCCAACACTTCACAGATGTAATGCGGATGATATGCGACCCCAAACCGTTGCAGGAGCAAGTCCTGAATCAGCACCGCACTCCAACAGGCCGTGGTGTAGCCCGCCGCTTCCGGACCGGCTTTGATCAGTTCTGCCAACTCCTTTCGTTGCGTCTTGCTCAGCTTGGGCGGTCGTCCCGATGGTTTCTGATAGACCAGACTCGCCACACCGCGGTACAAAAATGCGTTCACATAATCGCGTATCGTCTGCTCACCCAGCTTCAGCATTGCCGCAACCTCGTCCACCGACTTGCCTTCAATGATGAACATCAACGCATGAATCCGCCGTACCAGCCGCACCTGCCCGCTCGCATAGGCGCCCTGCAAGCGCTCGACCACAGCTTGACGCAGACCCTGACTGAGACGTATCCTGATGTCCATGAGAGATGCCTCCTTTCGAATGGGTTTAGTCACCCGTTAGGATCGCATCTCTCTATCCTTTTTTCAACCCCCACACCCTCCCCATTCACGAATCTTTTTCTGACTGTCTATAGCAATTGCCCTGGCAGCAGCGCAGGCCATCGAGTATGAGGGCTATCGTGCCCGAGTGCTGACCAGCCTTGCACCGCAGTTGACAGGCGAGCGGAAGGAGCAGGTGCTAGCGACTGCCCTGGCAGCAGTACAGGCCATCAGGGATAAGGATGATCGTGTCCGAGTGCTGACCAGCCTGGCACCGCAGTTGACAGGCGAGTTGCTGAGCAGCTGCCCTGGCGGCAGCGCAGGCCATCGAGTATGAGGGTGAACGTGCCAGAGTGCTGACCTGCCTTGCGCCGCAGCTCACCAATAGTCAGCAACGGTGCGTGCTATTGTACGACATGGCTAATACTACATTTGCTGCTTTTCGACAATCTCGGCGTAGTGAGGTGTTACGCTACGTTTCTACTTCTCCATAACTGTGTTTCCTTGCTTGTCAGCCCAGACACGGCCGCAGTGATCGTTGCGAACAGCCTGGACGTCATTTGTGACTGGCAGTGGCTCTAGCAGCGGGGCGACCGGGAGTGTCGCCCCTACTCGTTCTGCCAAGGCCGAGCCGGCCTTGGCCTCATCGTAGAGTAGGGACGGGAGCGCCGTGGGCCTGTTGCCGGGCCTGGATTCTCCCATCCCCCTCACCGAACCGGACGGGCAAGTTTCCCTGCATCCGGCTCTCCGCTAAGTGTTTGGTTTGCTAGCGTGTGTCGCCCGGTGGCATCGGCGGCAGAGGGTAACCAGGTCGTCGATGGCGGTCGTCGTCACCGGGCCGACGTGGTGCACCTCGAGCCCCTCGCGGCTGCCGCAGCGCTGGCAGCGAAAGCCGTCGCGCAGCTTGCGCCTGAGCTTGAGCTCGGCAAGGCCCAGGGGTTCGCCCGGCCGGCTGGTCGCGCCGACTGCTGCGGTGAGCAGCGACTGTCGTTCGCCGGGTGATCATGTACCAGAAGTGGGGAGAGTGCGTAATTGGCGTTTACGGCCTCGCAGCCAGGAGAGTCGTGAGTTCCTTGGGCACTTCTGGATGGTTTTTGGTGCGATCGATTACCCGGTGCCGTTTTCCAGCGCCGGCAGGAGTTCGCGGAGGATATCCACGTATACGTTCTTGAACGGTATACCCGCCGGATCAAGCCGCTCGCGCCCGGTGCTGCTGTCGTATATCACTTGCTCTCCGGGTTCGACAGCAGTTCCTTCGCCCCACTCGTTCCAGGTGGTGATCAACTTCCAGGTCGCGTTGGACGCGACCATCGCACTGACGGCGCTGCGAAAAGCTTGGGGATCACGGACGAGCCGTGGCGCTTCGCCGCCGCTGTCATACCAAAAGCCGGGGCTGACGGCAAATGAATAGGGCGAATGATCGGCACTGCGTGTCGCCGGCCCGTACTGATGCCAGCCGTCAGGCTGCGGGCTCACTGTCTTATAGCCGCTGAACAACTTCAGCACGACATAGAACTGCGTCGCTGCCTGTAACTTAGCGTCATGCCACCGCTGCACCATACCCGCAGTATCAGAACCTGTGGAGTAGACGAAAATGACAGGTTTGCCGCCAATCTTTAGATAGCCAGGCTCGCCTGCATAGTTGCTGGCGATGTAGTTCAAATCGCTAACGATCTGGGCCACCGAAGGATCGCCGGTGCTCTCGTCTTCATAATAAAGAGACCAGCGCAGATTTGGATAGGGATTGCTGCTGCGCTTCATGACATCTTTGACAATGAAGCCAAAGTTGCGGTCGGTCCGATCCCCCGGTCCCCACCATGAACTGATCGCAACCTCGATTTTTGCCTCTGCCATTTTGCTCAGCTGCCAGTTGATCATCGCTGCATCAGTTGAGCTGTAGAGTTCGCGGGTAGGGTCAAATTCATTGGGTAACGGATCCGGCAGGTAATGCCCATACCAAGTATTCGGCGGCTGGCTGTTCCCACCCGGCCAATAAGCCCAACCGCCGTCAACAGCGGGGTTCCCATGCCAGGGATAATAGAATGTGGCGTAATACGGGGCTGTGGGCTGAAACGTATTGGCCGGCGGCGTGGGCGTCGGCGTCATTGGCGTGGGCGTCGGCGGTAACGTGGGCGTCGGCGGTAGTAACGTGGGCGTTGGCGGTAGTGGCGTAGGCGTCGGCGGCAGTGGCGTAGGCGTCGCCGGTAGTGGCGTAGGCGTCGCCGGCGGCGTTGTGGAGACCCCTCCGATGTACGTCTGGCGGCGCGACTCAAAGGCATCAAACAGGTAAGTGCCGCGCGGTGCCGCTGTCGATGCCACTGGCAGCGCCCAACCGTATGCGGTCGATCCGGCGCGTGTTGTTGTCGCCCGTAGTGAACCGGGCTTTCTGCACACCATCGATCCACAGTGTCAGGCCGCCATTTTTGGCCCCGGCCGCAGTCGCCGCCAGCCAGTCGATTTCGATATAGTGCGGGGCGTCGCTGATGGCGAACCAGCTGCTGGCCGTCCACGTGCTGCTGTTGTTGACAAACGCCCCACGCAGTTGGTAGCTGCCGCTGCTCAAGCGCATCTCCACGCGTACGACGGCGGTCGAGCTGCCGGTATAGCCGATCAGGATGTAGTGGGAATCACTGCTCCCCATGCGGACCGAGTTGGGGTCGAAGTAGAAGCGCGCACGGTAGCGCGGTTCAGCGCTGGGCCGATCGTCGACAACATAGGTGCTGGTGTTGCTGTTGATGTTTACGCCCATCCCCCAGCTGCCCACCAGGGCTGCGCTGCTTGCGACGTAGATGCTGGCGGAATTGGCCCTCCCGTTCCAAGCCGTAGAGCTGCCTGACTCAAACCCATCGGCAAAGATGAGGTCCGTCACTGCTGATTGCGTCACTGTGACCAGCTGTTGTTCACTACTCTGCACAAGGGGAAGAAAGATGGAATTTGCGAAGGCCTCCGGGCCAGGCTCCAAGGCAAGATCGGTCTCAGGTTCTTCCACTTCCACACTCTCCACCCACCCATTGTCTTCGCCCACGGGCGTGGCAGCGGCAGCATTCACAGGTTGCCCACCGCCGAGTACGAGGGGCAAAAAAAGATCTGGGCTGTCACCAGCCGGTGGCGTTTGAGCAGAAGCCGATTGTTGGGGAGTAAAGGCGCCGGCTGCAAGCAGTGCTACCGCCAGGACGATCGGGAGGCAGCGAACAAGGGGGTTAGCATAATACCGTAACATGAGTTTCTCCTGAACAACCAGGACGAAGGGCTTGTGATACGGTCAGCAACAATGATATCTCTATGTAAAGACCTTGGTAGAACGAGGGGGCTCAAGCTTCGCCGCTAAGGCCGAATGTCACGCCGTGCGAGGGTCAATGCGATGTGTATTCAGGGCATTGTAAGCTATCGTGTCATTTTGCGCAAATTCTCGCATGCGATCTTTTCGGGCCCATTCAGGCAGGTTCCTTGAGACTCACAAACTCGTTGCGGCCGATGACGATGTCGTCGAGCACGGCAATGTCCAGCTGGTGCTGGACAACTTCGAACACGTGATGGCCGCAGCACCCTTGGTCGCCGAGCTGTTGGCACAGTGCCCGCAGCTCAAGATCCTGGCGACCAGCCAGGCGCAGCTCCACCTGTATGGGGAGTACGAATACCCCTTTCCGGCCATCTGCACCGACCTGGACGGGCTGCCGCTGGCCATCGAATTGGCGGCGGCGATGAGATTGCCTGGAGCTGCGACCTGCTGGCGCCGCACGAGCAGGCACTCTTCCGCCGCCTGGCGGTCTTTGTGGGCGGCTTTACCTTGGAAGCCGCCGAGGTCGCGGCAGGAGAGACAAACAGCGTGACGGACGGCGAGCTAGGCGGCGAGGCCGGCGACAGGGCAGGCGCCGTGCTCGCGGGCCTTGCGGTGCTGGTGGATCAGAACCTGGTGCAGCGGGGCGAGCAAGGGGATGGTGAGCCGCGCTTTGGCATGCTGGAGACGATCCGCGAGTATGGGTTGGAGTAGCTGGCGGCCGGCGGGGAAGCGGACAGGATCCAGCGTTTGCACGCCCTCTATTTTACGGAGCTGGCGGAAGCATTTGACGCTGCCGGGGTGGGGTCGCACGAGGCAGCGTTGTTCAGACGGCTGCGCCGGGAGCACGCCAACTTGCGCGCCGCCCTGGCGTGGAGCCGGGCACGGCCCGCCGAAGCGCTCACGGCCCTACGCCTGGCGGTGGCGCTGCACGGTTTTTGGATGGCAAACGGCTACTTTCGCGAGGGGCGCCACTGGCTGGAGTCCGTGCTCACGTGCGCAGTTCCCTCTGCTGCGGGCGCGCTGCGGGCGCGAGCGCTGGAGGCCGCCGGCGGCATGGCGATCATGCTGGGCGACCTGGAGCACGGGCGGGCGCAGATTGAGCAGGCGATAGAACTGGCATGCCGCGCTGCACCTGCCGCAGCTCGAGGCGCACGCCTGACGAACCTGAGCTTTGTTGCGCACCTGCACGAACACGACGACGCCAAGGCGAACGACCTGCTCGAGCAAGTCATGGCCATCGGGCGCGCCATTGACGACAAAAATACGATGGCCGCGAGCCTGCTGTTTCGGGGCGGCCTCGCGATCGATGCGCACGACTATGGGCCCGCGGAGGATCTGTGTGCGGAAGCCCTGGTGCTGTACGGCGCCGTGGGCACGACATTTGGGATCGCCGACGCCTTGAGTTTTCTGGGCGAGATCGCCCGGCTGCAGCACGACTACGGGCGGGCGTGCAGCCGCTATCGTGAAAGCCTGGCCGGCTGGCAGGCGCTGGAGACGTACGCATGGAAAGGGGTGGGCACTGCCTGGAGGGCCTGGCGGACATCTGTGCGGCGGAACGGCAGATCGCAGCTGCGGCGCAGCTCCTGGGGGCGGCGGCGGCGATCTGGGCGGCGCTGGGCGCCGACGTACCCGCCACAGCGGAGGATGCGGCGGCGGCCAGGCTTGGCGCGCTGTACACGCAGCCGGACGCGGCAGCCGTGAGGAGTGCGTGGGCAAGCGGGCGGGCGCTGTCCCCCCAGCGGCCCGTCGAATATGCCTTGACCCTGCCGATCCGCCGCTCGCCGTCGCCGAGCGCACCGTCAACGGCCATGTGACGTCGATTTACAGCAAGCTTGGCGTCCACACGCGTGCCGCCGCCGTGCGGGAGGCGGCCGCGCACGGGCTCGTGTAGGCGCCTTAGCCCACACTCTGCCTACGCAAGCAACCAGCAAAACAGCCAACAAAACAGGTAGGAGAACAGGTAGCCGCGCAGGTATAGACAATCAGAAAAAGATTCGTGAATGTGGACGGGATGCGGTGGTTTTGGGGGTTGAAAAAAGAAGAGAGAGATGCGATCCTATCGGGTGACTAAACCCATTCGAAAGGAGGCATCTCTCATGGACATCAGGATACGTCTGAGTCAGGGTCTGCGTCAAGCTGTGGTGGAGCGGTTGCAGGGAGCCTATGCGCGCGGGCAGGTGCGGCTGGTACGCCGGATTCATGCCCTGATGTCGATCATTGAAGGCAAGTCGGTGGACGAGGTGGCGGCGCTGCTGGACCTGGGTGAGCAGACGGTGCGCGATTACGTGAACGCATTCTTGTACCGAGGTATGGCGAGCCTGGTCTATCAGAAACCAGCCGGGCGACCGCCCAAGCTGACCAAGACGCAACGAAAGGAGTTGGCAGAACTGATCAAAGCTGGCCCGGAAGCGGCGGGCTACACCACGGCGTGTTGGAGTGCGGTGCTGATCCAGGACTTGCTCCTGCGCACCTTTGGGGTCGCCTACCATCCGCACTACATCTGTGAGTTGTTGGATCAACTGGGCTTTTCGTTTCAGAAAGCGCGTTTTGCCTCGGATCACCTGAATGAAGCGGCACGGACAGCGTGGGACCAGCAGACGTGGCCGGCGATTGTGCGTCTCGCCCAGGAGAAAGGTGCGTTGATTCTCTTCGGCGATGAAGCCGGTTTCGCCCAGTGGGGTTCCCTCAGTTACACCTGGGCGCCCAAAGGCGAGCAACCACTCGTCATGACCTGCGGCAAACGCAAAGCCTACAAGGTCTTTGGCCTGATCGATTACTGCTCTGGGCGCTTCTTCTGGCAAGGCCAGACCGAACGCTTCACCAGCAGCAGCTATGCCGCCTTTCTGACCGAAGTCTTGTCCCAGACCCAACAACACATCATCCTGATCCAGGATGGCGCCAGATACCATACCAGTCAAGCCATGCACGATTTCTTTGTCACCCATGCCGACCGCCTCACCAAGTTCCAATTGCCATCCTACTCACCGGACTTCAATCCGATCGAATACCTGTGGCGGAATGTCAAGAAGGAGGCAACGCATCTGAAGTACTTTGCATCCTTTGATAGCTTGACCGCAGCCGTCGACAAGACCTTGCACGAGTTCGCCAACCTACCCAGTGCCATCCTTGCCCTAATGGGACATTACTGTGAAACCCTTGGCGCCGCTGCCTAACTCACGAATCATTATCGGAACATCTATAGGTATACCGATGCGCGCCTGCTTTCCGGTCACTACACTCTTTGCCACTACGTGGCCCCGTTCGCCCCCGAGTGTCTACGGAGCCACTACGGTGTGTCCCGGCAGCGCGGAAGATCGCCGCGCTGCCGGCAGTGGAGAGGAGGTAGGCGATGCGCAGCGAACTGGAATGGAGCGTGCTGGATGTCGAAGAAGAGGAATGGGACCGCCATCTCGCCGCGGGGGGCGGCAGCCGCTGCGGGACGGGAGAGGTGGGGCAGGCACAGGTGCTGGCGGGCGATCGTCCCAGGCATCGCCGCGCTGCTAATGCTGGCCGGGGTCAGCAGCTACACCACCTGGCGTAGGGCGCAGGCGGGCATTGCCCAGATCGAGGCCGACGTGGCCGGGGTCGTGGTGCTGGAGAAGGTCAGGGCCGGCCAGTTTGCGCCGGGGCGGCAGGTGGGGGAGCAGGTGGAGGCGGGGGAATCTGCGCGGCCATGCGGCCATGGTGCAAGTCGTGATCAGCTATATGCTGCCCAGTGGCGAGGTGATTGAGGCCCGGCAGGCGCGCTTCTATGTCCAGCGCGGGAGCAGTTGGCAGCGCACAGAGTCCGTGCCGGCCTTCTGGGGAGATCAGGAGACGCTGAACACGGCCAACCTTCACTTTGAATTTGGGCGCGCGCGACCGTGCGGCGGTGGAGCAAATTGCGCCTACCGCCGAGGTGTTGTATACGGGGCTGGTGCATGCGACCGGCCAGACGCTCACGCGCAGCGGTGTGCTGACCGTCGAGGTAGTGCCGGGCAGGGTGGAGGAAGGCGCAGTCTTTGCGGGCGGCCGCATCCGGGTGACCTCGCCCGTGCTCTTCGTGCCGCTTCCCCATATAACAAGGGAAGAGACGCTGGCGCGGCGGCTGCGCGATGCGATGTGCGAGCCGATGCTTGCTGCGGGAGTCAGTCGGGCGCCGATCAAGGGGCAGTGGCGGCCGATTGTGGCCGGTTTGAACTGCGTGGTGTTAAGCAGGGCGATCGTCGCGCAGGCGCCCGGCACGCCGGCCGTCTTTGGCGCAGCGTTCAGCGCCGGCCCGCCACGGTACCTGGGGTTGGACGACCTGCTGGACAAGGCTGCCAGGGGCGTCGAGGCGTCGCACCAGGCGGCAGCCGTAACCGGTGCCGAGAGCTACATGAGTCACGAGGGGGAGGCGGCGGCAGCGGAGCTGGTGGCCTTTGTCGCTGCCGCCTACGGTCTCGACGTGCTGCCGCGCCTGCTCTCGGGCGGCGGCGAATATGAAGATTGGGGCACATTGGCGCCGGCCATCTTTGGCGTTTCCGCCGCCGAGCTGGAGGCGGCCTGGCACAAGGGGGGATAAGCCTTGCAGGTCACGTGCCCCCGCGTGACCTGTAGGGCCGGCGTCGACTGAGTCGAGCGCCTCAGCGTAGAGTAGGGACGGGAGCGCCGTGGGCCTGTTGCCGGGCCTGGATTCTCCCATCCCTCTCACCGAACCGGACTGGCAAGTTTCCCTGCATCCGGCTCTCCGCTAAGTGTTTGGTTGCTAGCGTGCGCAGCCCGGCGGCAGAGGGTGACCAGGTTGTCGATGGCGGTGGTCGTCACCGTGCCTACGTGATGCACCTCGAGGCCGGTGCGGCCGACAAGCCGCAGCTGGCGAAGCGTTATTTGAAGCCCAGCCCGCGCTCCTTGAGACTGACATAGCGATTGCGCCCAATCACGATATGGTCGAGCACGGCGATGTCGAGCAGCTTGCCGGCTTCCACCAGCATCTCGGTGACGCGTACGTCTTCGGGACTGGGTGTGGGGTCACCGGACGGATGGTTATGCACGACAATGATTGATGCACAATTGGCACGAATAGCCTCGCGGAACACCTCGCCGATGCGCACGACGGCCGTGTTGAGGCTGCCAGTGTAGACGGTGGCAACCCGCAGAACGTTATTCTTCGTGTCGAGCAGCACAGCACGCATCTGTTCTTGTTCCAGCAGTGAAACCTCCAGCATAAGAAGGTCCGCGATGTCGCTGGGGCTGCGGATTTGCAGTCGTTCTTGTGGCAGGGCTAGCAGCAGCCGCCGTCCGATCTCAAGCGCCGCCTTTAGTTGGGTGGCCTTGGCTTCCCCTACCCCATTGACGTTGCACAGTTCCTCGAAATTCGCCTGCGCGATGCCCGGCAGTCCGCCAAAGCGCACCAGCAGATTCTCGGCCACGTGCACCACGCTTTCGCCTTTCACGCCGATACGCAGCAGTATGGCGAGCAGTTCCGCGTTGCTCAGGGCCCCCGGCCCTGCCATCAGCATGCGCTCACGCGGGCGCATGTCCATGGGCAGGTCACGCAGCATCGGCGTGTAGGGGGCTCCAGCTTCCTTGGTCGCAGCAGCGTGGTCGTTCGCAGGTGTCTTCTTGGCAGGACGAGGCATGATGCAGCTCCTGATTGGGAGAGTAGTGGCGCGGCCTATGCTGCGCCTGCCAATACGGTAGCACGAAATGTACCGGCCATACCTCCAATAAACCTACGGAGTTTCGTGCCTGGCCGAGACTCTTCGGCAAGCCTGACAATACCACACCACACTCATGCCGCAGCCCGGATGGTTTCCGTGTTGGGGCGTGGGCGGAGCCGTCTGCCGGGCAGGCGGGCACAAGGTCCGGCGCAGGGAGGTTCGTCGCTTTTGCCCGCATGATTGCGCCGGACCTTGTGCCCCTACCTATCGTTCGTGCCCCGAACATGGAGTGCCCCCGGCTGCCCACGCCCGTTCCCTCTAGCTCGCCTAATCTGGTATGATTCTCCCTGTACCTGCACGCGCTACCCAATTGACCGCAGCCCGAACCAACGCCTATGTCACTCCCTGGACAGCAGCTTGACCGTATCAGTGACGCCCTGCGTGCGGCCTATACGCCGGATTCCTTGGCGCGGATGGTCGCACGCCAGGCTGGACGTGCGGCTGGTACGACGTGGCCGGCGGCGAGGATTTTCGTGCCGTGGTGTTCCACCTGGTGGAGTGGGCGGACCGGCAGGGGCGGCTGGCCGGAGCTGGTCGCATGCGGCCCTGGCAGAGAATCCCGGCAGCCCGGAGCTGGCTGCCGCGGCCGCAGAGTTGGGGCTCCCGGCACCGCCCGCCGGCGCCACGCCCGCGCCGCACAGGACCCTGGTATGTGCCGTTCGACCGCAATCCCGCCTTTGTCGGGCCGGGCGGAGGAACTCCAGCGGCTGCACGCTGCCCTCGCCGGCCCGCACGCCGGACGGCAGCCAGGCGGTCGTGGGGATCCGGCCGGCCGGGGGGGTGACGGGGATGGGCGGCATGGGCAAGACGCAGCTGGCGGTGGAGTACGCCTACCGCCACCGGGCGGAGTACCCCGGCGGCGTCTTCTGGCTCAACGCCGCCGGCGACTGGCGGGCGGA
The DNA here is from genome assembly GCA_963791135.1 of uncultured Chloroflexia bacterium. Classification (GTDB taxonomy): domain Bacteria; phylum Chloroflexota; class Anaerolineae; order Caldilineales; family Caldilineaceae; genus Fredericiella. The sequence continues at coordinate 34,154 of CAWBRX010000009.1, read as the reverse complement.
GTTTGCCGCCCTGGGCATCTACCTGGACCCCTCCCGCGCCGGCGAGCCGCAGGAGATGCAGATCCGGGCGGCGGCGGATTACCTGCAGGCGCACCCGGACTGCCTGCTCGTGCTCGATAACGTCGAGGACCCGCAGCAGCTGCGGCGGCCGCTCACCCGCTTCCTGCTGCCGTCGGCCCTGCCCTGCGCCGTGCTGTTTACGACGCGGCGGCACGACCTTGGCGGCTTTCGCCCGGTCGAGCTGCCCGTGCTGCCGCGAGGCGCCGGGGCTGCAGCTGCTGCTGCGCCATCCCAGCCGGCAGGCGGTGCTGGCGGAAGAGCATCCCGAACACGCCGAGGCGGTGAAGATCTACGCAAGTGCTGGGCGGGCTGCCGCTGGCGCTGGAGATCGCCGGCGCGCACCTCGGCCGCCGGCCGGCGGGGAGCCTGCGGGCGTACCGGGAGGAGCTGCTGCGCCGCGGCGCGCTGGCGGTGGTGGACGACCGCCGGGGCGGCGTGCGCGAGGAGGAGCTGGGCACGCGCCATGCGGCGGCGGTGGCGGCGACGCTGGCGGAGCAGTGGGAGGGATTGGGCGAGGACGCCCGCCTGCTGCTGCGCGCGGCCGGGCGAGCTGCCCGAGGCCGCGGCGATCCCCCTGGCGCGGCTGGGGCTGCTGGTGGGGCTGAAGGAGGGGGGCGGCGATTTCTTTGGCGATCCCCTGGCGGACGCGGCGGGCGAGTTGGTGGATGCGTCGCTGCTGGAGGATCTGCGCGGCGACCTGGTGCGGCTGCACCCGCTGGTGCGCGAGTTTGCGGCGCAGCAGACGCCGGCGGCGGAACGGGAGGGGTTTCGCTGGGAGTGTGCCGCCCGGCTGATCGTCGCCTACGACGACTTGGCGGTGCTGGAGGCGCAGTGTGCGCGGCGCGGGATCGATGCGGTGGAACAGGACCTGCTCACGGGGTTGGGGCTGCTGGGGGAGGCGGGGGCGGCTGAGCCGATCGGCGCAGCCGCCGCCTTGCTGCTGCGCGCCGTGCGCCAGGAGAGCCACACGCTGCGCGGGTGGGATGCCGGGCAGGAGCCGGCGTTGTTTCGGGAGCAGTGGCTCAAGCGAGCGACTGCTGCTGGGCGAAGATGAGTGGGTCGAGCGGGCGCGCACCTTCCTCAAGGCACTGCCGTGCTCGCACCTGGAAGTCACCTGGACGACGGCGCAGAGTGGCACGTCACTCGTGCGCACCCTCAGCGGACACACTGGCTCGGTGAACGCGGTGGCGGTGACGCCGGATGGCCGCCAGGTTGTCTCCGGCTCAGGTGACAGGACGCTGCGGGTGTGGGACCTTGCCAGCGGCGAGACCGTGCGCACCCTCAGCGGGCACACTGGCTGGGTGCGGGCGGTGGCGGTGACGCCGGACGGCCGCCATGTCGTCTCCGGCTCAGATGACAGAACGCTGCGGGTGTGGGACCTCGCCAGCGGCGAGACCGTGCGCACCCTCAGCGGGCACACTGCGCAGGGTGCACGCGGTGGCGGTGACGCCGGACGGTCGCCATGCTCGTGTCCGGCTCAAGTGACAGCACGCTGCGGGTGTGGGACCTTGCCACCGGCGAGACCGTGCGCACTCTCAGCGGACACACCGGTCCGGTGACATGCGGTGGCGGTGACGCCGGACGGTCGCCATGCCGTCTCCGGCTCAGATGACAACACGCTGCGGGTGTGGGACCTTGCCAGCGGCGAAACCGTGCGCACCCTCAGCGGACACACTGGCGTCGGTGAGTGCGGTGGCGGTGACGCCGGACGGCCGCCACGTGGTCTCCGGCTCAGAGGACAACACGCTGCGGGTGTGGGACCTCGCCAGCGGCGAGACCGTGCGCACCCTCAGCGGGCACACTGACGCGGTGATGGCGGTGGCGGTGACGCCGGACGGCCGCCAGGCTGTCTCCGGCTCAGGTGACAAGACGCTGCGGGTGTGGGACCTCGCCAGCGGCGAGACCGTGCGCACCCTCAGCGGGCACACTGCGCGGTGATGGGCGGTGGCGGTGACGCCGGATGGCCGCCAGGTCGTCTCCGGCTCAGAGTGACAAGACGCTGCGGGTGTGGGACCTCGCCAGCGGCGAGACCGTGCGCACCCTCAGCGGGCACACTGGCGCGGTCAGGGCGGTGGCGGTGACGCCGGACGGCCGCCATGCCGTCTCCGGCTCAGGTGACAACACGCTGCGGGTGTGGGACCTGGCCAGCGGCGAGACCGTGCGCACCCTCAGCGGGCACACTGGCGCGGTGACGGGCGGTGGCGGTGACGCCGGACGGCCGCCAGGTCGTCTCCGGCTCAGGGGACAAGACGCTGCGGGTGTGGGACCTGGCACACCGGCGAGAGCCGTGCGCACCCTCAGCGGCCACACTAGCGCGGTGAATGCGGTGGCGGTGACGCCGGACGGCCGCCATGCCGTCTCCGGCTCAGATGACAACACGCTGCGGGTGTGGGACCTGGCACAGCGGCGAGACCGTGCGCACCCTCAGCGGACACACTAGCTGCGGTGAGGGCGGTGGCGGTGACGCCGGACGGCCGCCAGGTCGTCTCCGGCTCAGATGACAACACGCTGCGGGTGTGGGAACCTACTGGCCGGACGCGAGATCGGCTCGCATCGCACTGGATGCGGTCGTGCACAGCGTTGCCGCTGCGCCGGATGGCCGCACACTCGTAGCAGGCGACGCAGCCGGCAACCTGTGGTGCCTGCGCTATCGCGAGCCGCCCGCCTTAGCCGACTTACCCTTCCTTGCTCACCCAGTGCGCCGTGGCCCAGACGGAGCGGCGGCTGTCGAGGTCGCGGGTTCTGTTTGCGGCCCTCTGCCAGGTCGAGGTAGAGGGTGGGGGATTTCGTAGCGGCGCGGCGGGACGGTTATCCCGTGGCAGTTGAGCGGAGCGCCGAACGGTTGGAAGCGATTCTCCTTGCCTTTGGCAGCGGAATCACAACGCGTGAACATGGTGCCGAGAGGCAAGTACCGCAATTTCTTCTGCCCTCCCCTGCGAGTCCGTAAGAAAATGTGCCGCATGGGTTGAAGTCGTGCGCAGGTCGTGCTACAGTATGAACACCAAGCTGTGACAGCGAAGCCCTATCCCGACGGAACCCACCGAGCAGCGCAATGACTCCATCCTCCTCCGTTTTTGAAGTGCCGGTTGCTCCTGCCGCGCGTCTTGTCCGCGCGCCGCCCGCAAGACTATTTCGCGGTGATGTACTGGACGCTCTGGTCGCCGCTGATGTTTGTCACGTACGGCGATGACCTGATCCGGCGGCGCGGCGAGAGTGGTTTTCCCGCGAGACCGAGCCAAAGACGCCTTGACCGCTGGTGGGCGCGGAATGCCGGGCAGCGCGAACTTGTGCTGCTGGCGATAGCGGTCTGCATCTTGATGTTCGCCGGCATTGCCGCGGTGAACGCCGTGTTTGCGAAGCCGCTCGTGCCCATCCTCCATGAGCAGGTCGCCTACCGCATGATTCTCTTTGCGCTGTTCTTCAGTGTCTTTTGGGTGTGCCAACTCGCAGCAGGGTGGCTGATTGCCAGGGAAAACGGGAACGTCGGCTTTCTGCTGATAGCCGGGCTGCCCCTGGCCGTTTTAGCCGCCATCTTGCTGCAGTTTGCCATCTGGCTGCCTTACGCTGCTATCTACCTCCAAGAACCCTCACTTGCGGGGCGCGCCGTGTTCCTGATCTGGGGCTTTGGCGTGGGGTACTGCATCAACTTTGCGCTTGCCATGCTGAAGGTAGAACCGCCGCGCCCGAGCGCGGTGGTCGCCTGGTATTTAGGGGGTATCCTCGTCGCGTTCTTGTACCTGTTCCTCCTCAGCGGCACGCCCGCACAGCCCCTCTCCGCGATTCTGGGAAGCGGCACAGGCGAATATCTGGACAACGTGGCCCCTGTGGAGCCTTGGGTTCCTGCTCGGCTTTGTGCGCCCGCTGGAGGGGTTCTACTACTGGCTGCGGCCGCAGCCAAACACAAGCCGCTGGACGCGGGCAAGGGTGTGGAGCACGCCGGGCGCTACCCTGCTGCCCAGCTATCGCGTGCGCCATGCGCTCGGCGCATGGCTTGCGCAGGACTGGCAGCAGGGCGTGCGCGTTGCGACTGCACTCTCCTTTGCCGCGCGCCAGCAGCGGCCCCTCGTCGAGGCGGTCAGCCGCCAGCTGGGGGAGACAACCCTGAACGACCTGCCGGAGAGACTGGCGACGGTTTGCGACAGCGGCGCCACATGCGCGGCTTGACATGGTGAAACCGCCGCACATGAGCAGGCGCAGGACGCGGCGGAAAGACGGAGCAGCAAGCGCAAGTGCAGCGCCGGCACCGGCAGTGGTCCCTGCACAGGCAGGGGTCCCTGCACAGGCAGGGGTACCTGCTGCCGCGCCGGCTGCCCCCGTGCGCACGGTTAACCGTTTCAACCAGGAATCGGCACTGGCCGATGCGCTGCGCCAGAAGTCCGTGCCCCTGTTGTCGCCGACGATGGGCGGCAGAACAGCTCGACCACTGCGCTGCAGGCAGCCTGGTGGTACTACGGGCAGGGCTACCTATTTGAGGCTGCCGACATCATCGACAAGAATTTACGCAGCGCCGGCGGATGGCCGCTGGGCACGTCACCACTCGTCGTGGAACTCGGCGCGCTGGTCGCAACCTATCAAGCGCTGCTCGACCTGCGCAGCGCCGCAGAGACGCCGACGGCAGCGCTGCCGGCACGGCCCCCCGTGCAAAGGCTGCGGGCATGGACCATGGTGGACGGCTTCATCGCGGCTGCGCGCTGGATGTGGCGGGCACAGCGCTGCATGGGCCGCTCACGGGAGGGATGCCGGCAGATGTTCCTGCGGGAGCTGAATAGGATCGAGCGCACGGCGCGCAGCAGCACACTCGTCGAGCGCAAGCTGATCGGGGGAATTGTCCTGCTCTGGCGTGACCAGGCGGACGTGCTGCTGGCGGATGCAGCGGCGCAGACACAGTTTGTGCGTGTGAAACTGCGCCCCTGGGCCGAGGTGTACGCCGAGATGGAGGGGCTTTGCCCGTGGCTGGAGGCCGGCGGCGCGCTGTATCGCTGCTGGCAGCCGGGCCGCACGACGGTCACGTTCGTGGTGAGCCAACCCGATGCCCTCGCAACCAGGGCCGTGGAGCTTGCAGTCGAACGCAAGCCCGAGTCGTACATTCTGGTTGCCTGCGACCTGGCCGCGCTGGGCAAGCAAGCCTGGCGCGCGCAGCCCTTCGCTGCGCGACTTCTGCGCCCACCTGTGTGAGACACTGGCAGCGAAACTGAACTGCGCCGACCAACTGGCGGCTGCCGACGAACTGCGCAAGCTCGCACTGCCGGCGGTATGCCGTCTCTTCGCCGAACTGTGTGGGCGGGCCGACGATCGCTGTGTCGTGCTCGCGCTGGACAACGCCCACCGGCTGCTATCGAGGCGCAGACCGTGGCCAAACAACGGGCTGTGGCTGGAACAGTTAGGGCGGCTGGAGAAGGAGACTCACAATCTGGCGCTAACCATGCATAGTAGAGGTGGCGAGCGTGTGCGAAACCAGCTCTGGAGGAGGCTGGGGCTGCCTACGGAGCCTTGCCTGGTACACGTCCCCGTGCTGACACGGCGCGGTGTACAGGTGTGGCTAAGCCGCCAGTTTGACGCTGCGGGCGTTTGCTATGACGAGAGCGGGCTAGAACGGGCATACCGGCTCACCGGCGGCCATCCCCGGCTACTTGCCGTGCTCAGCCAGTGTGTGGCGATGCTCTACAACAACCTGCCGGAAACGCTGCCCCAGGGGCCGATCATCGACGCGGCTGTCGTGGACATCGCGGCCGACTGCACGCAGTACAGGAACTTAGTACGGCGCTTCAGCCGCGCACTGGCCGCCGATTTGGAGAACAGCACGGCCAGGAGGCCGCGGCTGAAGCTCTTCTTGTTGGCCGACATAAACATCGACAAGGGTCAGCCTGCGAATGTACGCAATATTGCCGATGGCAGTATCCCGTTTGAGATCTTGAGAGTGCGCGACATTCAGCCTGTGTTTGACGCGTGGGAGAAGATGGATGTGATCGAGAGGGTGGCCGGCGAGACGCAGGACGCATATTGGCTGCGAAGTCGCTCATTTGCTGAGTGGCTGAGGGAGCGCGGGTACCCGTAATTGATGGGCGGCCAAGGTTTTGAGATCGATCGTGCGTGGCCCGGATGTGAAATGACCCTGGGTCCCACATGCTCATTCCCCCCAACCCCAGAATCTACGGATCGTGTGCGTGCCCCAAACATGAAATGCATCCTACCCTTCCTTGCTTACCCAGTGCGCCGTGGCCCAGACGGAGCGGCGGCTGGCGAGGTCGCGGGTCTGTTTGAGGCCCTCTGCCAGGTCCAGGTAGAGGGTGCAGACTTCGTAGGGGCGCAGGGGCACGGTGACGGCTTGCCCCCGAGCGGGCCGGCGAGGGGCGCGGGGGCGAGCGGCACCACGACTTCGCCCATGAGGTTGGTGCGCCAGGTGGCGTGGATCGCGCCGGGGAAGGCGATGCGCACGGGGCCGGCCTGCCCGTGCCACGCGACGAGGCGCACCAGCGGCGACGTACGGGGGAGCCGTGGATCAGCACATGCCAGAGCGCAGGCCCCTAATCGGCAGGTGCGAAGGCCAGGTTGCCGGATAGGAACTGCCAGACGGCGTCCATGTCGCCCGGGCAGTGGCCGCCCGCCGGCAGCTCGACACAGGTGTGCGTGACCCCGGCCTCCGACAGCTTGCGGTCGAACGCCCGCGCAAAGTCCACGTGACGGTGTTGTCGCCGGCGGCGTGGTAGAGAAGGATGTTGGTGAGCCGCTGCTCGGCAAAGCCCGGCGCCGCGCCTACCTTGCCGTCGACCAGGACGTAGGGCATGTGGAAGTAGAGGGGCGGCGAAGGTCGCCAGGACCGCGTCCAGCCCCTGCGCGGTTTGGGCCAGCCAGGCGGGGTCGTACCAGTCGTAGCGGGCGGACATGGGTGCGGCGACGCTGAAGATGCCCGGGTATTTGAGCGCCAACTGAATGGCGCCGTCGGCCCCCATCGAGCACGTCGTAGCCGTAGCCTTCGTCGCCCCCATAGCCGTGGAGCATGTAGACGACGGGGTAGCGCGTGTCCGAGTCCTTGTAGCCGGGCGGGAGCAGCACGGTGGCGTTGCGGCCGGTGGCATCGCCGAGCAGGTTGCCTTCCAGCGAGGGGCCGGGGACCCAGAGGGTCTCGACTTTGTAGGCGCTCTTTTTGCGTGGGGTGGTGGGGGCAGCCTGCGCCGCAGCGGATGCGGTGGGTTGGGCTGCGCCTCCCGGCGTGACTGCGGTGGCGGCGGGGGCGGGGTTGCGCTCGCCCCGGCCGCCACCGCAGTGGGCGCCAGGGTAGCCACGATGACCTTGTCCGGGCGCGTTTGGGCCGCTTGGCAGGCGGCGATGAGGAGGAGAAGGAAGAGCAGCAGCGCCGGGCGTAAGAGGAGACAAGGGATGCGCATGGCAGACACTTCTTTTGGCCTGGGTTGGCAGGTCTTGATCACAAGATATCCCGCAGCACGTTCCGGCGGAGGTCAAGGCTTGTGAGTGGAGTCTCTTGGCGGCAAGGGAATCTGCCTTCGGCCCCGCCGGGAGCGACCGGATCGGCCGCAATATTCAGTAGATCATCCCGCCCGGGATAGGAGTACAATGGTACCAATTGTCTTAAACCGAATAGAGGATCACGCCATGCCTACTCAAACACCCGCACCTGCTCCCAAACGATCCCGCTGGCTTTGGCCCCTGATCGCGATTGTCGCCCTGGCCATTATCGTCACCGTGAGCGGCTTTGGCTATGCCGCCACGCAGGAGGAGCACGACCCCTTTTGCGCTTCCTGCCACACGGAGCCGGAGACAACCTACGTCGGCCGCGCCGCTACCGCGCCGCCCGTCGACCTGGCGTCCTTCCACACGACGGAGAACACCCGCTGCATCGACTGCCACTCGGGCGTTGGGATCCCCGGGCGCATGCAGGCGGAGCTGCTGGGGGCGCGCAACGCTGCCCTTTGGTACGCCCACATGGCGCAGCAGCCGGCGAAGGTCACGCAGCCGATCGGCGACGGCAATTGTCTCAAGTGCCACCAGGAGGTGACGCAAAAGGGCTACACGCCCGAGCATACGGTGGACCTCGGCCGCGAAGGACGGCGCCTGGAGGGTGGCGAGGAGGAGGCCGGCATGAACCACTGGCACGAGCAGCTCGCACGCTGGCAGGCGACTTCGGCCGACGCCGCCACCTGCATCAGCTGCCATCCTGCGCACTCGACCGCCGGCACCGCGGCGACCGGCTTCCAGGATCTGGAGGTGACCGGCAGCGTGTGCGAGGCCTGCCACCAGGTGCTGCGGCACGAGGACTAACGCCGGCGGGGGTGGGGAGAGAGCAGCCCCATCTTGCCGCCGCGCGACAGGGCTGCCCACCTTCCCTGCCGGCAGCGCCAAGGCCTCCCTCGGCGCTGCCGGCCTGCGGGGCCTACTTGCAGTCGACGCCGAAGTTGTCCGCGGAGGCGGTCAGCTCGCCGTTGGCGTTGACGGTGATGTGGAAGGTCTCATGTAGCAGGTAGTTGTTGCCGGGGCCCTCGCCGATGATGCGGAAGTTGTTGACGAAGGTATAGTTGTAGGGCAGCGCGCGGAAGTTTTCGCCATAACGCGTTACGCCCGTCGCCTGGTACCTGGCGCCGCTTGTCATGCCCACGCCGCTGATACCCTGCGGCTGGTAGTGGTCCTCGAGATGGTCGCCGCCGCCGGCATCGATCGTGATATGCGACACGATATGCAAGTCGCCCGAGAGGTACACATCCTCGCCCTTGCCGCCGAGGGCGCACGGGATGGTGACATAGATGTTCGTCGGCACCTTCACGCTCTCCGTGTAGGTAAATGCCGGCGGCGGAGCGAGCTGGAACGGAGCGGCTGCCTTCGAGGGGAGGGCCACGAGCAGCTGGGTTAACAGCAGCGCGGCCAATAGAACAAACGCTAACTTCTTCATCGCTGATTCCTCCATAGATGAGTCCATGCATGGCTGGCACAAGTGCGCAGGGGCGGCGCCGGCGCAGAAATACAAGTCTCCCTAGGGGGAGCCTATTTACAGGTTACTCCTATTGCATTTTTCTGTCAAACCCCCTATTTTTGGGGCCTATTACCACCTCCTTTACCACCTCCTGGAAGTATGCCACTTCCTGGAAGTACGCCACTTCCTGGAGGGGTCCCGCCGGGTGTGCGGCCGAAGCGCACCGCGGCCGCAGCTGTGGCATAATCCACCCATCACTGCCTGCAGGAGGAACGATCGACATGACAATCGACGGGCGACCCTACTACGACGACGCCGACCTGGCGCGGATGCGCGACTTGCTGGTGCTGGGCAAGGCGGCGGAGATCCCCGCTTCCTATATGCACCCGGGCGAGCTGTATTGGATGACCTACTACCCGCCCGACGGGGAGGCGAACCGGCGCGATATTCGTGTCTGGGAGTTTGCCCCGGGATCCGGCGGCGGCCGGCCAGGCGGCGCGGGCGACCTGGCGGCGTGGGCGATCTACTGCGTGCTCGAGGGGACGTTTGACCTCTTTGTCCATCCCACGCTCCACGGCACGCCCCAGCATGCCGCCATCATGGCGGACTACGTGGCCTGGGCGGAGGGCGGGCGCGGGAGGCGGGGCTCGACCACCTGTCGCCCTTCTGGGTGATGGAGTACGACACGGTCATGGACGGGCTGCTCAAGGCGCACGGCTTTGTGCCGCTGGACGGGACGCCGGGGCCCCTCTTCGGCCGCAGCCTCGAGGGGGAGCTGCCGCCGGTGGAACTGCCGGAGGGGTACACGGTGCAGGGGGTGCAGAGCGTGGAGGACGGGCGGCTGTACGCCGCCGTGAGCCGCGGCGCCTTCCGGCCCGACGACGATTGGGATGCCTACTGGGGACGCTATGCCCGGTTTATGGCCGCCCCCATCTACGATGGGGAGTGCCATTTGTTCGTGCGCTCACCTGAGGGCAAGGGTGCGGCCGTCTGCTCGATCTGGTACGACGAGGTCAACGGCGTGGGGCTGTTTGAGCCGGTGGCCACGCACCCGGACTTTCAGCGGCGCGGGTTGGGCAAGGCGGTGATGGCGGAGGGGCTGCGGCGGCTCAAGGCAGGGGGGATGCGGCGCGCTATTCTGGGGACGGACCCTAGCAACGAGCCGGCCAAGGCGCTGTACAGGGCGATGGGGTTCCACGTCGAGAGCAATTTTGTGTTCTACCGCAAGGAGCTGTAGGGGCCCGCGCGCCTGTCAGGGGGCGGCGGGCACAAACAGGCGGCAGGTTGCGGTGTAGGGCTCGGCGTAGTCGCGAAACGACCGGCAGTGCGGAAACCAGTTGTTCTCCGGCCGTGTCCCGTACTCCCAGACGATCGCGCGGTCGCGCAGCATGTAGAGCCGGTAGCGCTCGGCAAAGCCCTCACGCGCAGGGCGGGCGGCGAGATAGGCGGTGCCAAAGGCCTGCGCCAGCTGCGCACCGTCCTGCGGCTCCTTGTCGAGGTAGATGGCGATCAACCGCATCAGGTCGGCTTCGCCGTCGCCAAAGTAATATTCCATCAGGTCGAAGAGCCCGGTCACCTGCCAGGAGGCCACCCCAGAGGTGCCGGGGACCGGGGAGCGCAAGGGGTCGCTTGAAGTCCCCGGCACCTGCGCAACGAGCAGGTTGCCGGGGTTGTAGTCGTTCATGACGAAACAGGGCGCGAAGGCGACTGCCAGCGCCGGCTCTGCCGCGGCTATCACGCGCTCGGTCCAGGCCACGTCGTCCGCGGTAACCGCCGGCGCGGCTGCGGCGCTGAAGCGTGCCGTGTCGCGCCAGCTGCGGATATCGGCGGCGATCCAGTGGGCGAAGCCGCCGGAGAAGGGCTGAATCGTCTGCGAGGCCAGATCGTAGTCGCCGGCGAACGGCCAGGTCAACGCCTGCAGCCCCGCCAGGTTTTGCCCCAGCGCCTGGGCGATGGCGAGTTTTTCGGGCAGGGAGAGGTGAGCGGCGAGCGGATGCGTGCCGTGGAGGCGGGGGATGAGCAGGTACGGCCAGCCGAAGATGTCGGTCGTGGGATCGAGCAGGTAGGGGTGGGCGACGGGAACCTGCGTGTGCGCATGCAGCAGCGCCGCGCCGAACTGCTCCTTGGGGAACTGCCAGGGATAGTGCGGGCTGCCGCGCAGGACATACTCCCCCTGCGTGCTCGTCACGAAGACGTTCTGGCCAAACAGCCCACCGTCGATCGGGGCGGCGCCGACAAAGTCCCCCAGCGAAAAGCGCGCCAGGGCAGCCTGGAACTGCTCGGGTGCTAGTGCCCCAAGCCGCCGCGAATATACCTGGTTCGTTGAATTGCTGCCCATCATTGGTGCTCCCTGGATCGTGTTGAGGTGCGGTTTTACTGTGCCATCATCTTGGGGTGCTGTCTAGATTTTGGGGCAGGCGGGGGCGTCTGCATTGGCAGGCGGGCACAAGGTCCGGCGGTGGGGGATTTCGTCGTAAAGGGTCCATTGTTGCCGCCGGACCTTGTGCCCCTACGATTCGTCGTCACCCTTTCACAAAGCGCCCCCGGGAATCGAAGGTTGCCGTCGCCCTCTCACCAGGTGACCCCGGAACCGAAGGGTGCCGTCGCCGTCACCCTCTCAGATTTAGCCTGCATCACATTTCGGCCGGTTGCCCGCCCCCGCCCCCGGTGGTAGACTTATCCTCCAAGCGCGAACCGCCCCGGCGTAAACCAACTAAACATACGAACATAGACCTGCATTTCGTGGAGGTGCACCGATATGGCGCAAGGCAAGTATCCCGAATGGATGGGGAAGATGCGCGGCCTGACTGCGGAGGAGCTGGCCGAGTTCCTCGCCGGCCCCGTGGTGGCGCGTGTGGCGACGGTCGACGAGGAGGGCATGCCCTATATCACGCCCGGTCTGGGAGGAGTGGGACGGCGAGTCGATGTGGATCGTGCCGCGCGAGCGCTCGGCGTGGGTGCGGCACCTGCTGAGCAACCCCAACGTGGCGATCTCGTGCGCGCTGGACAACAGCCCGTACACGCGGGTGCTGATGCGGGGGCAGGCGGAGATCGCGTTTGGGCCGGCGCCGATGGCGGGGGCGTGTTTGGAGATCGCACGGCGCATGGCGGTGCGGTATCTGGGCGAGCACGGGCCGGAGTATTTGGAGCCGACGGCCGACCGGCCGCGGTATCTTATCAAGTTCACGCCGACCAAGGTGACCTCCTGGGAAGGCGTGGAGTGGGCGGAGAAGTACACGAAGCCGGAGACGGCAGAATCTGCCGGGGCCCAGGCAGGGTAGGTGCGCAAGCAGGTGGCGCCGTCTGCGTGGAAAGGGGGCACAAGGTCCGGCGAAGGGAGGATTGTCGCGATCGGTGACGTTTTTCCGCCGGACCTTATGCCCCTACGCGACGCGTGGCGCGGCGACGGACAGGTACGCGCCCAGGGCGGCGAGGAGCTGGTCGATGTCGTCTGCGCCGATGGCGTTGCCCATGTGGCCGACCCGGATGACGTATGGCTTGTACTTGCCGAAGCCGGCGGTGATCTTGATGTGGTGCTCTTCGGCCAGGTAGCGGATGATGGCCTGCGAGTCGACGCCCGCGGGGCAGTAGGCGGCGGTGAGGACCGGGGCCATCAGGGCGGGCGGGACGAAGAGGCGCAGGCCCAGGTCTTCGAGGCCGCCGCGCAGGTGGGCCGCCAGCTGCTCGTAGCGGGCGAAGCGGGCGTCGAGGCCTTCGGCCAGCAGCGACTGGAGGGCGGCGCGCAGGGCGAGGACGACCGAGCAGGGCATGGTCACGGGGAAGGGGTGCCAGTCGCCCCAGTTCTCGACGTACCACTGCCAGCGCCGCAGGTCGAGATACCAGGAGCGCGGGTAGTCGGGCTGGCTGGCGATCGCCTGCCAGGCGCGGTCGTTGACGGCCACGATGCCGAGGCCGGCCACGCCGCCCAGGCACTTTTGCGAGCCGGAGACACAGACGTCGACGCCCCATTCGTCCATCGGCAGCGGCGTGCCGCCGAGCGAAGAGACGGCGTCGGCCATGATCAGGCGGTTGTGTTTGCGGGCGACGGCGGCCAGCTCCTGCAGGGGGTTGAGCACGCTGGTCGAGGTTTCGAGATGCACCACGACGACGCCGGCCAGGCCGGGGTCGGCCGCCAGCGCCGCATCGAAGGCCTCGGGCGGCAGCGGCTGGTCGGGCGGGATGTCGACGATGACGGGCGCGACGCCGTTGGCTTCGAGGATCTCGCGCCAGCGGTGGCCGAAGTGGCCGTTGATGCCCAGCAGCACACGCTGGCCGGGCGCAAAGACCGACTGCACGGCGGCGTCGGCCGCCAGGCTGCCTGAGCCGGGCAGCATGAAGACCTTGCCCGTGGTGCCGAAGACGCGGCTGGAGCAGGTCGATGGTCTCGTTGTGGACGGACACCCAGTAGTCGCCGTAGTGCGCCTCCACGGGACGGGAGAGCCAATCCAAAACACTGTCTTCAACTTCGGTTGGACCTGGAATCAGAAGCTTGTTATGCATACACGTGTCCTTATGTGGTGAGTGGGCTAGATCGCTGGTCAATATACCATGTGCGAGGGGTTGAGGCCATGACCGAACAGGCAATCGGGCTCACACGGGCGCCCGAGCGCGCGTGCGGCGGCGCCGCTTCCTCGTGCGCTACGGGGTGTACCTGTCGCTGCTCGTGCTGCTGATCGTCGCGGCGGTCGTCACGCCGTCGATCTACAGCCGCAACCTGCTCTTTCTGATCCTGCGGCAGGCGTCGCAGCTGGGGCTGGTGGCCATCGGGCAGACGCTCGTCATGCTGGTGGCGGGGCTCGACCTGTCGGTCACGGGCGTGCTGGTGCTGACGTCGGTCGTCATCGCCCAGGTGAGCGGGGGGCAGGATGGGGGGATTGCGCCGGCCGTGCTGCTGGCGCTGGGGCTGGGCGCGCTGATCGGGGTGGGCAACGGGCTGCTGGTGACCAAGCGCAACGTGCCGCCGTTTGTCGCCACGCTGGGCATGCTGGTGCTGGTCAACGGCGCCACGCTGGCGTACACGCGCGGAATTCCCAGCGGCCAGGTGCCCGAGGCGCTGGGGCTGCTCGGCGCGCCGCTGGGGCCGCTGCCGATCTCGTTTCTGCTGTGGGTGGGCTTCACGGCGCTCTTCAGCCTTCTGCTGTATGCCACGCCGTGGGGGCGGCGCGTGCATGCCGTGGGGGCCAACCGCGAGGCGGCGCGGCTGTCGGGGCTGGCGGTCGACCGCACCAAGATCGCCGTGTATGTCATCTGTTCGCTGATGGCCGTCGTCGCCGGGGTGGTGCTCAGCGGGTATGTGGGGTATGTCGACCGGTATCTGGGGCGCGGGTTTGACCTCGACTCGATCACGGCGGCGGTGATTGGCGGGACGGCGTTTACCGGGGGGCGGGCCAGCCTGCTGGGGACGATGGCGGGCGTGCTGCTCGTGCAGGTGCTCAGCAGCATGCTGCTGGTGTTGGGGCTCGACATCGAGGTGCAGCTGATCGTCAAGGGGCTGGTCGTCATCGCCGCCGTCGCGTTGTACTCGAGTTTCGAGCAGGAGGCGTGAGTTAGGAGGTGACGCCCTCCTGGAAGTGGCGGTACTTCCTGGAGGTGGGTGTCGAGAATGGGTATCCGATTCAACCAAGATAAGGAGCAACGACTGATGTACACACGTAAGCTGCGAATGTTTTCGATTTTGGCCTTGATGAGTATCCTCGTCGGGCTGCTGGGGGCCTGCGCGGCGGTGGGACCGGCACCGGCGGCCGCACCGGCAGGGGAAGCCACGGCCGAAGCTACGGCTGCCGCGGCGGAAGAGGCCACGACCGCCGCGCCAGCCGCTGCTACGAGCGACAACCCGTACCTGGACAGCGTCCTGCGCCGCAAGGACGAGACGTACGACACGTCCAAGTTCAAGAAGGACGGCCCCTACCGCATCGCCCTGGCCGCCCAGGGACCGACGAACTCGTGGGCGACGCTCTTCGACGAGCACGCCCGCGCCCATGTCGACGAACTGGGCAAGGACGTCGTGTCCGAGCTGCTCTATGCCGATGCCAACGGCAGCGCCGATACGCAGGTGCCCCAGGTCGAGGACCTGCTGAGCCAGGACCCCGATGCCCTGATCCTCGTCCCCATGGGCCGCGCCGCCTTGAGCGCCCCCGTGGAACGTGCCATGGCCCAGGGCGTGCCGGTCATCCTCTGCGCCAGCGGCGTCGAGACCGACGACTTTGTCACCGAGGTCGGCACCAACCTGTTCGACAGCGGCAGCAGCATGGCCCAGTGGGTGGTGGACCAGCTCGGCGGCAAGGGCAACATCGTGCAGATGAACGGCATCCCGGGCGTCGACACGGCGGAGATCATGGCGCAGGGCGCCGACCTCGGTGTGGGCGAAGAACCCCGACATCAAGGTGCTGGACACGCAGTACGGCAACTGGTCGACGGCGGAGGCCAAGAAGATCGCCGAGCAGTGGATCGCGCAGTACGGCGACCAGATCCAGGCCATCTGGTCGGGCGGCGCGCAGATGTCGCAGGGCATCATCGAGGCCTATCTCGAGGCCGGTCTGCCGATCCCGCCGCTGGCCGGCGGCGAGTACTCGAACGGCTTCCTGCGGCTGGCCAAGGAGAACAACCTCAAGTTCGCCGGCTGGCAGTATCCGAACGCCATGAGCATCATCTGCATCGACGAGGCGATCAAGATGCTCAAGGGCGAGCCGGTCAAGCGCTTTGTCGACTTCAAGGACGTCCTGCCCGAGACGGCGACGCTCAACAGCGAGGACATCGACAAGCTGTACAACCCCGCCTGGAGCGACGATGTGTTTGGGCCGATCTTCCTGTCGGAAGCGAAGATGAAGGAATTGGGGTACCAGAAGTAGCTCGTGTTCAGACGTCCCCGGCTGACTGGCGAACGCGATACAGGTTCGCCGGTCCCCGGGACATGGGCAGGGGAAGTGTCATGCCAGTCCAAGAAGTGATCCGGCGCGCGGCTGCATGCCAGACGCCCAGCACGACGTGCTGCTGGAGATGCGCAATATTACCAAGACCTTTGGCGGCATCCATGCGCTGCGTGATGTGTCGCTTGCGCTGCCGTCGCGGGACGGTGCATGCCCTGCTGGGCGAGAACGGCGCGGGGAAGTCGACGCTGATCAAGATCCTGTCGGGCGCCTACCAGGCCGACGGCGGGACGATCGACTTTGGAGGCGAGAGCTACGCGCACCTCACCACGCGGCAGGCGCTCGAGCTGGGCATCCGCATCATCTACCAGGAACTCAACCTGCTGCCGTACATGACGGTGGCGGAGAACATCTTCCTCGGCGACGAGCCGCGCACGGCGGTACGGCTGGTCGATACGGGGGCGATGCGGCGGCAGGCGGCGGCCCTGCTCCAGCAGCTGGGCGTGGCGATCGCCCCCGACACGCCCGGTGGGCGAGCTGACCGTCGCCGGGCAGCAGATGGTGGAGATCGCCAAGGCGCTCTCGCGGCGGGCCGAGCTGATCGTGATGGACGAGCCGTCGGCCATCCTGGCCGGGCACGAGCTGGAGCAGCTCTTTGCCACGATCCGCTCGCTCAAGGAGCAGGGCGTCACCATCATCTACATCTCGCACCGGCTGAACGAGATCTTTGAGATCGCCGACGAGGTGACGGTGCTCAAGGACGGCGCCGTGGTCGGCACGGCCCCTGTCGCGAATGTGACCCGGCGGGAGCTGGTGCAGATGATGGTCGGGCGGCCGCTCGAGGAGATCTTTCCCAAGGCCACCGCGGCGCCGGGCGAGGTCGTGCTGGCGGTCGAGGGGCTGTCGGCCGACACGGGGCAGGCAGGGTCCGCCGCCGTGCACGACGTGAGCTTTACCGTGCGGGCGGGGGAGATCGTGGGCGTGGCCGGGATGGTGGGGTCGGGGCGCACCGAGCTGGTGCGGGCGATCTTTGGCGCCGACCCCGTCACCGGCGGCAGCGTCACGGTCGGCGGGGCGCCGCTGCGGGCGCGGTCTCCGCAGCAGGCCATCCGCGCCGGGCTGGCGCTCGTGCCCGAGGACCGCAAGACGCAGGGGCTCTTTATCACGCAGCCGATCCGGCACAACATCACGCTGCTCGTGCTCCCCCGGCTGGCGCGGTGGGGGCTGCTGCGGCGGGGGGCCGAGGACACGCTGATCGCCGAGGCGCGGCAGATGCTGTCGATCCAGATGCAGTCGGCGGACCAGGCGGTGCAGTATCTCAGCGGCGGCAACCAGCAGAAGGTGGTGCTGGCCAAGTGGCTCGAGACGACGCCCAAGGTGATCATCTTTGACGAGCCGACGCGGGGGATCGACGTGGGGGCCAAGCTGGAGATCTACCACCTGATGCGGCGGCTGGCCGACCGTGGGGCTGCCATCCTCATGATCTCCTCCGACCTGCCCGAGGTGTTGGGGATGAGCGACCGCATCCTGGTGATGCATGCCGGGGCGTGTGTGGGCGAGCTGGCCGCCGCAGATGCGACCGAAGAGAAGATTGTCGAACTGGCGACCACCGGCCGCCTGGAACAGCGAGAAGCAAGCGCATGACGACCACCACGTTACCGGCAACTGCCGCACCCAACCCGCTCGCCGTTCTCTGGCGCCGCCATGCGCCGCTGGTGGTGATCTACGGGCTGCTGATCGTCCTCTTTTTGCTGGCGGCCTTTCTTTCCGACCGGTTTTTGACGGCGCGCAACCTGTACAACCTGCTGCGGCAGGCCGGGTTTTTGGGAATCGTCGCCATCGGGCAGACGGTGGTGATCCTCTCCGGCGGCATCGACCTCTCGGTGGGGTCGGTGGTCAAGCTGTCCGTGCTGATCGCGGCGCTGGTGATGAACGGGCACGAGACCAACATGGTGCTGGGGATCGCGGCCGTGCTGGGGGTGGGGGTGGTCATCGGGCTGCTCAATGCCACGGTCATCACGCGGCTGCACGTGGCGCCGTTTATCGCCACGCTGGGCGCGTACGGCATTTTGCGGGGGATTTCGCTGTGGATCACCACCAAGCCGGTGGGGCGGGCGTCGCCGCGCGTGGCTGGCACTTTTATGACAGCGGGATCGGGCCGATCGCGGGGCCGGCGGCGCTGTTTCTGGTGCTGCTGGTCGTGATGATCGTCGTGCTGCGGCGGACGCGGTTTGGGCGGTACGTCTATGCAGTAGGCGGCAGCGAGCAGGTGGCGCGGCTGTCGGGCATCCCGATCACGCGGGTCAAGTACGGCATTTACACGCTTGTGCAGCGTGATGGCGGCGCTCACGGGGCTGCTCTATCTCAGCCGGATGGGGGTAGGCGACCCCGTGGTGGGGGACGGGCTCGAGCTGCAGTCGGTCACCGCCGTGATCCTGGGCGGCACCAGCCTGTTTGGCGGGCGCGGCGGGCTGGTGGGGACGCTGGGCGGCGTGCTGCTGCTGGCGCTGATGGGCAACCTGCTGGTGATCCTCAACGTCAACCAGTGGTACCAGGAGTTGATCCAGGGGATCATCATCATTGGGGCCGTCGCGTTGTACAAGCAGAAGGGGCGGCAGTAGGGGACACCTCCTGGAAGTGGGGTACCTCCTGGAAGTGGGGTACTTCCTGGAAGTGGTACTTCCTGGAAGTGGTCCTCTTACATCAGGTTCGGCGGGACGCCTAGCTGGCGGAAGGCGGCGGCGGCCTGGTCGACGTGCTGCTTGCCGCCGCGGAGCGAGATCTGCAGGTGGCCGGGAAGGAGGGCGTCGAAGTCGAGGGCGGCGGCCTTGGCGA
The DNA here is from genome assembly GCA_963791135.1 of uncultured Chloroflexia bacterium. Classification (GTDB taxonomy): domain Bacteria; phylum Chloroflexota; class Anaerolineae; order Caldilineales; family Caldilineaceae; genus Fredericiella. The sequence continues at coordinate 15,470 of CAWBRX010000009.1, read as the reverse complement.
CGCTGGAGGCGTAGGCGTCGATGCGGCAGTCGTGGATGTTCTGCAGCAGGATGCGCCCGCCCCAGAAGACGAGATCGGCGCCGAGGAGATAGGTGCGGTCGCCGCCGTGAATGTGGAAGCTGAGGTGGCCGTCGCAGTGGCCGGGGGTCTCCCAGACGTCGAGCGCCAGGTTGCCGACCTGCACCTGGTCGCCCTCGCGCAGTTCGCGGTGGACGGGGCAGGGCGGGAGGTGGTAGTCGGGCGGGTAGAAGCCGGCGGCCTTGGCGACGTCGAGCGCCACGGCCCGCTCGTCGCCGCTGCGGATGACCGGGGCGGCGATGTACGAGGCGATGACCTCGGCGTCGAGCCGCGGCGCAGGCCTCGGCGGCGGCGCCGACATGGTCGCAGTGATAGTGGGTGAGGATGAGCTTGCGGACGCGGCTGGGGTCGAGGCCGTCGTCGCGCATGTTCTGGAGCACCAGGTCGAAGTCGCCGGCCATCCCCAGGCCGGGGTCGACGAGTGCCAGCTCGCCGTTGCCGCCGTCGAGGACGTAGACGTGGCAGTCGAGCGGGCCGGAAATGCCAAAGCCAAAGCGGCCGCCGCCGACCACATAGACATCACGCGTGAGTTTCATGGTGTTCCGCCTTTATGCCGCTTGCAGCACGAAGTAGTGGCCCGGGTTCCAGGACTGGCAGACCAGGTAGAGCCGGCCGCCATGGCTGTAGAAGAGGACGTTGTGGAGGTGCTGGGCAAGGTCGACGCCGAGTTCTTCCTTGGGGCGAATCGTCGAGAGCAGTTCGTAGCTCTGCGCGTCGACGATGTAGATCGGCGCGGGCCGGCCCTCCACGGGGTCGAGCAGGCAGCCGATGGCCGCGTACCAGCGGCCCTTGTACTCGGCGTAGCTGATGCCGCAGGGCCAGGCGCCCGCCGGCAGCTTGTACGAGCCGATAAAGTGGCCGTCGGTGCCGTGCGCCTGGATGCGGGAGTAGGGGCGGTCGGCGATGTCCAGGTGGTGGTGCACGGGGTTGAAGTTGAGGCCGTGGGCGGTGCCGAATTTGCCGTCTTCCGTGGGGCTTTCGGTCTTGCCGCCAAAGAGATGGGTCCAACGCTGCGTGGCGACGTCCACCACGCTGATAAAGTTGGCGCCGTAGCCGTCGGCGATGAGCAGCTCGCCGCCGGCGAGGACGGTGTCGGTCGGCTTGTAGGGGACTTCGGGTGCCTGGTACTCTTCGAAGACCGGGCGGGGCAGGATGAAGTCGACCTCGCCTTCCGTGCTGACGACGGCTACCATCTCGCCGTCGTTGGCGGGGAGGAAGAGGCGCCACTTGCCGTCGAACTGGCCGATCTTGGTGCTGTGGAAGTTGAGGTCGCCGAGGTTGTTGGGCAGGCGGATGATCTCCTGCCGCTGCAGGTCCGGCTCGACGCGCATGATGCCGCAGCCGGGCATGCCGTAGTAGATCTGTCCCATGGCGGGACGCGGGTCGACGGCAAAGCCGCCGTGGAGGTTGATTTCCTGGGCCTGCGCGGCGGCGGGCAGGGTGGAGAGATCGCCGCGGTGGGCAAACGCAAAGGGGGCCTGGCCGCTCAGCCTGTCTAGTGACACAAAGGTTCTCCTGGTGGGTTTTTGTTGGTCGTCGGGAGGGTAGTGTACACCGGGAGGGGTGGGTTGCGCTACCGGGGTTATTGGGTTGCGGGGCCGAAGCGGTGGCGGGATTGGGCGTGTGCTTTGGCGGCTTCGACTTCTCGGTCGCGCAGGGGGGCGGTAGTGGTGAGGCCGGCGAACAGGGTTTGGACGGCGGCGGTGACTTCGTCGACGGCCTGGTCGAAGGCCCCCTGGTTGGTTTGGGAGGGCTTGTTGAAGCCGCTGACTTTGCGGACGAATTGGAGGGCGGCGGCGCGGATTTCGTCGTCGGTGGCGGGCGGGTCAAAGTGGTAGAGCGGCTTGATATTGCGGCACATAGGTTTCTCCTCTTCTTGACACCTCCAGGAAGTACCCCACTTCCTGGAGGTGTTGCCTCGGGAACTGTTGCGTCGTTGGAATCATTTTACTATAATCGGGGCCCAGAACGGATGTACTACTCAAGGGATAATTTATTCTGGACGTTATGTGAGGTGAGGAGGGTTTTCTGATGGCGCAAAATACGAATGCCGGATCTAATCAACAACCTGAAAGCGACCTGCCCCCTAAGCTGGCGCAGCCGGCCTGGCGCGCGCTGACAGGCGCGGGGTATTGGCGGTTGGAGCAGCTGACGGCGGTGAGTGCGGCGGAGTTGATGAAGCTGCATGGGATGGGGCCGAAGGCGTTGGGTCAGCTGCGCGAGGCGCTGGCGGCGCGGGGGCTGGCGCTGGCAGGGGAGGGGTGATTGGGGAAACCGACCCGGGCTCGGCGCAGCGGTATTGGGGTAGGCGGGGTGAGCGTGCGTCGAGCCGGGGTCGCAACAGGTGCCGAGGGTCGAGGCGGACGCCTTCGGTCGTGGGGCAGCATGCCAGCAACTGTCCCGCACCAGGCTATTGGTTACTACTTCTTGCGCAGTTGGCGGTCGAGGATGATCACGTAGGTTGCGATGTAGAGAACTACCACCGGTATCAGCGTGAACACAATGGTGCCGAGCAGCCTCGATGGGCAGGCGGCTGCAGCGCAGGTAAGTGCGAGGCAGAAGAACAGGCAGTCGTACCGCCAAGTAAAGGGCCTGTTACGAAACCACAGGAATATGCAAAGGAAGAGGCCCAGCAGCGGGTTGAGAAGCAGTGTTCGGCCGTTTAGCCCGTATAAGCTGCCCACTACAATCGTTAGCGCGGCGATCCACTGCCAACGGATCGGGCTCAAGCTAGTTTTAATCATTTTCGAGCAGTGGCGTGCTGGGTGGCGGGTGTTGTGGACATTAGGTTGGTAAATGTCTCTGGCATGGCAGCAGGTTCGTTCATCAAGACAATCTCCTTTCCACGTTGTTGTTAAGCCGGATCGTAGTACATAGAGTAATCCGCATTCTCCGACCTTGATCGCACTTTGTGTTCGTTGGACCGGGCGTGATCTTTCTGCTCTTGGTGCTTATGGTTGGATAGAAGTGTCAATCCGATACGGTTCAAGTGTGGTAAAGAGAGTGTAGTGAAGCTCAAAGGCTGGTAATGCGTGCCGGTTCTGCGCGAACGCGGCCAAAGACGCATCTGTATTTATGTATATTTCCTCGATCGTCTGCCACAGCTGCCGCTCAGAGCCAAAGATAGGAATCATGAATAGCCGACTGCCCTCGTCGGTTTGCCATGTCTTTAGCGAGCCACTGACGGGGCGATGCTCTGAATCCGCGACGTACCTGCCAAAAGTAACTGTGGCGACGTCGCCTTTAACGGTATCGTCCACCCAGCCCACGATGAAGCTGTCTTCACCCGTGTCGATGTACATGGCCATGACTGGCGCATCGGCGAACTGTGGTTCCAGCCTGCCGTGGTCAAGTTCCACGTCGGAGTAGATCAATTTGACGGATAGATTGCTGTTGGTGTCGATTCGGAGCAGCGCGTCTTCGGGCACGTCGTCCGTCCAGCGACTCAAACGTAACGAATAGATACCCTGTTCCTGTGCACCTCGGTCCACACGATCTTCCCATGCTTCTTTAACGTATACAGACACCGTCGAACATCCGGTGAGTATAGCGGTGACGGCAAAGCACAGGGCAAGCGACAGGGCAAGGGACAGCCAGCTGTGTCGAGGGAAAGCACGCTTTAAGATGCGTAAGACTCCATTGCTTAGATGCATGCAACTGCTTTTGTCATGAGAAGTGGACGATAATACCACTAGCTCCGCCTTTGTTGTCGTAGACTGAGAGTACTTCAGCCCATGCATACTTATAGGGCGGTGGCCCCAAAAGTTTCGTTAATAACGTATCATTCTTAATCTTGTTTCCCTGCTCAAGTGCCTCTTGTAAGTTGCGGTGAGATTGTTAGGTCCTTTGCCACCGCGATTTTGCCATTCTTCATTAGGCTGCGCCTATCAAGCTTCGGGCTTGGTCTGCTTTTTTCGCATATCTTCTATTGTATACGGTATGTTCACGGCGACGAGTGTGGCGGCTGCTGCCGTGATCATGGCAACGACTATCAGGTGTATGCGATCGGACAGGCCCATTGCCTCGGCAGCCTGCAGGACCCAGAATGTCAGCCAGATGCCAGCCAGTGGGGCGGTGAACATGCGGCTGCGCGGGTAGTGCATGCCGATTGCGGCCAGTGGGGCGAAACCTGCCAGTGCGATTAGCCCATCCAGTACAGCATTCATGTTCAACACTCCGAATAAGAAACTTCAGCATACCACTACTTGCCGGCACCGCTGTCGGTCCTTTGACGTGGATAGCTTAGGCCTGCGGTAGGAACTTCACACCCCTGCACACTCGTCTTAACAACAGACTCGCCGATTGCGAACAGCCAGCATGCTATCTCCGGAGGAGCGCAATGTATAGGCGCCGGTTTGTTTTAGCTTGTATCGCTGCCGCGCTGCTGGTTTTGCTGGCTGCGTGCACACCTGCTGGGCATCTGGACGGGCTTCCAACCGGCGGCGAGGCGCGATCTCGGCTGAGCGACGGCACTGCCGTATTTGTGCATCCGACTTGGGGCATCACGCTCCATTATCCGAGCGGCTGGACGGCCGGCATTCCTGACTTTGAAAAAATGGCACAGCCGCCGGCGGGAGGAGTTGCCGAGGGTTATACCTACAACCCCGACGTTGAATCCATGCGGCTGCAAGGGCACGTGATTACGCTCTCTGCACCCACGCAGGACGGTACGATGGGACCGGTGGTCGTGGTTGGCCTCGATTCATACACGATTTCGGCGGGCACCAGCCTGCAGACCTGGGTTGATCTGCGCCAACAGCTGGATGCTGTCGAAAATCCGCTGGCAGCTGAGACAACCGTGACCACGCGCGACGTGGCCGGTTTGCCTTGCGTCCATGCCGCCGACCAGGTCGCCTATACTATGCTGGACAACAGGCTGATCCATATGGAAACGATCTGGCTGGCCAAGGGCGGACTGGTCTTCGCCATCCACGCCGCCGCTTCCGATCCCGAACTGCTCAAGCAGATGTTCTCTATTGCGGCGACGATCGAATTTGATGCGGACAAGTTGGCCGCAATGGGTGCGCAGCCAGTGTTCGCAGGCGACGAGCAGGCGATCAAGGCCACGGTTGAACGACTGCAGCCGCACGCGGAACCTGCGTGCGATATCGTCTGCCGCGATCAGAAGGCGTTGGAGCAGATCCCTACCATGACGCCGGTCGGCCCTGCGCCGTGACTGCATTCCTGCGGTATGTGCTTGCCCTGGAGACAGTGAGCATTCAAGTAAGCACGCACGGCAGAGACGCACGTAGGCGTGCGGAGATTCGCACGTGGGCGTGCGAACTAAACGGAGGGAGGTGGATTGTCTCGCGGCCCATTCACCACGTTGTACGCGTCGGCCAGCAGCGCCAGAAATACTCGGGTGCTGTTGCGGTCCGACGCGGGGGGGCGGGCGCCGACACGGACGGACATGGCAGTGGCGAGACGGCGCAGGAGGTGGGGGTCGGCTTTGCCGGCGGCATCACGCGGCCAGGGTTTCGCGGACGAGTTGGTACTCGTCTTCGTTCATCTGCGATAGGTTGGGGAAGTGCGCCAGTGTTTCGGCGGTTATAGATACAGGCGGGGCTGAGGTTGCAGTTGACCCTCGGCCGGTGTGCTCGTGCCGGGTGGTGTGCTTGTGCCGGGAGGCGTGCTTGTGCCGGGCGCGGGCGCGGGCCGATCAGGTCGGAGAGTTTGACCTGGTCCTGGCGTTTGATGACGAGGGTGTTGGCGGCGAAGTCGCCGAGGCGGCGGGAGCGGCGGTTGAGGAACATGACGACGAAGCCGATGGCGTAGGCGAAGGGCAGGAAGTCGATGATGCGTATGACGTTGCGGATGGCGACTTCGCCGAACTCGGCGGGGGCGCCGTTGGCACGGACGACCTGGGTGTTGGCCAGCCGCTTGCCGGGCGTCTGGCCGTTCCACAGCAGCTCGAAGGCCATGTAGTAGCCCCAGATGATCGCAAAGTTGATCAGCGCATAGATGGCGATGAGCAGGCCCGTGATCCAGTCGGGGGTGGGCTCGGCGTCGAGCGGCTGCGCGGGGGCGTTGTCGCCCAGCCAGGCGAGCAGCAGCGAGAGGCCGATGTTGAGCAGCAGCAGCAGCACGATCAGGATCGTCGTGTCGACGAGGCAGCCGATGAAGCGGCTGCCGATGCCGGCGATGGTGTAGCCGAAGGTTACATTCTCGGGCGTGTCGATGGTATACTCTTCACGCAGCAGGTCGGCCTGGATAAATCGTTGTCTTGCATCAAGCACCGCTTGGGGTTTCTTCTTACGAGTTGAATATCGACACGTTCTTGCAGCAGAGACGCGCTGCCTGGCAGCGCATGGAGAACCTGCTCGCCACGCTCCGCCGCTCGCCCCAGGCGCTTTCGGCGGAGGAGCTGGAGGAGTTCGGCCGCCTCTACCGCGCCGCTACCTCGGACCTGGCGCTGGCGCAGCGCGATTTCCCCGGGGCGCAGGTGACGCAGTACCTCAACCAGCTGGTGGGCAACGCCCACGCCGCCCTCTACCGCGGCGAGCCGCCGCACTGGCGCCAACTGCGCGAGCTCTATACCTACCGCTTCCCCCGATTATACCGCAAGCTGGCACCGTACACGGCGGTCGCCTTCCTGCTGTTTCTCCTGCCGGCGCTGGCAGGCTTTTTTGCCGTCTGGGCGCAGCCGGATCGCATCTACGTGGTGGAAGGGCCGGGCATCGCCCCGCTGGTCGACCAGGTGGAGCAGGGGCAGCTGTGGACCGAGATTGAGCCGGCCGTGCGCTCGGCCGCCTCGGCCTTTATCCTGACCAACAACATCCAGGTGATGTTTATGACCCTGGCCGGCGGCATGACCGCCGGGCTCTATACCGGCTGGATCCTCATCAGCAACGGGCTGCACATGGGCGCCATCTTTGGGCTGCTCCAGGCGCACAGCATGGCGGCGGGGCTGGGCGAGTTCGTCATGGCGCACGGCTTTATCGAGCTGAGCGTGATCTTCCTGGCCGGCGGGTGCGGGCTCTACATCGGCGACGGGCTCCTGCGCCCGGGGCTCTACAGCCGCCAGGCGGTCGTCGGCCGCCGCGCCCGCACGGCCGGGCAGGCGATCATGGCCTGCGTGCCGCTGCTGGTGCTGGCCGGGCTGATCGAGGGCTTTATCAGCCCCAGCGACCTGCCCTGGTGGGTCAAGGCGCTGGTCGGGGTGGGCACGGGCGTGGCCCTCTACTGGTACTGGCTGCGCGCCGGCCGGATCGTCGCCGCAGCAGAGCTGCGCCGGGGGGCAGCACGGGAATGCGGCGCTCCCGGTGCCAACAGCGAAATGGAAAGAGGAGAAGGTGAAGACCTATTTCTATGACCGCACGGCCTACCGCCTGTCGGACCAGGCCGTGCCGAGCTGTTTTATCCGCCTCGACGAGGTCTTTGACGCCCGTTTTGCGACCTTTGAAGAGGCCGACGCCCATCCCTGCGTGCCGATGGCCGAGAGCCTCTGCGCCCGCATGGCGGACGTGGAGATGTACGCCTTTCTGATCGAAGACGCCCGCCGCCGCCACTCGGTGGATGCCAAGGGCGACGACAAGACCTCGATCCTGACGCGCTCGTTCCTGGTCGGCTACCTGGGTGCCGGCCGTGCGCTGCTGGACGTGGCGGCCGGGGTGCTGGCGTCGCTCTATCACCTGCCGATGGGTATGGCGGAGGCCAACTTTGGCAACGGCGACTTCTGGCACCAGCTTGTTTCCAACGCGCCCAACGTGCACCGCCGCTACCATGCGCTGCGGCTGTTTGTCACCGAGTTCTGGCGCTGGAGCACCGAGACGGCGCACCGCATCCCGCCGCTGGGGTCGGCGCAGCACCACTTTGGCCGCTATGCCCCGCGCGAGCAGCGGCTGCAGGTGCTGGACGAGCCGGTCGGGCTGGCCAACCTCAACGCCATTCCGCACACGGCGCGCTGGGTGGATCCGCTGCGCCTCCACGACCGCTGGAAGCCGCAGTTTCTCACCCTATGCGACAAGATATGCGTCGACCTCGAAAAGGGCGTCGGCAGCGTGGGCGAGTTCTAAGGCTCTCACTCTGCGTGCAGCATGGCCCGCGTGAGCCGGTTGTGCCAGTCTTGCCGAGCGGCGCCAGCGCCTGGACGCGCAGGTAGTTGTCGGTCAGGCCCGGTCCAGCGTGCCAGGTTTGTGCCTTCCAAGGTGTCAGCAGGGGTTCTCCCCGGCCTTCCCACAGCACGGGGCGGATGGTGCCCACAAAGCGCTGCCGCTCCTCCTGCCCGTAACCGCCACGGCCGCCTGCAGATCCTTGACCCGCTGCTTGCGGACGGCGGGCGGCACCTGGTCGGCAAAGCGCGCCGCCGCCGTGCCTTCGCGGGCGCTGTAGGGAAAGACGTGGGCGTGGGCAAAGCGGCACTCCTGGACGAAGGCTAGCCCCTGCGCAAAGTCGGCTTCGCTTTCGCCCGGAAAGCCGGCGATGAGGTCGGTGGTGACGGTGAGGTCGGGGATGGCAGCACGTGCATCTGCCAGCAGATCCCGGTAGGAGGCCACCGTGCAGCGCCGTGCCATGGCGCGCAGCTGGCGGTCGGTGCCGGCCTGGAGGGGGAGGTGCAGGTGGGGGCAGAGGCGGTTGGGCCAGCGGGCCCAGAGGTCAAAGAAGCCGTCGGCCAGTTCCCAGGGTTCGAGGCTGCTCAGGCGCAGGCGGGTGATGTCCGGTGTGCGTGAGGATGGCTTCGACCAGGTGCTTCAGGTTGCCGGCTTCGGCCTGCGGCAGGTCGCGGCCGTAGGAGCCCAGATGTACGCCGGTGAGGACCGCCTCCTGGATTCCCTGGCGGGCGTGGGCGGCGATCTCTTCGACCACGGCTTCCAGGGCGCGGCTGCGGCTGTCGCCGCGCAGGCTTGTGACGATGCAGAAGGTGCAGCGGTTGTTGCAGCCGTCCTGGACCTTGATGAAGGCGCGTGTGCGTTGGAGGGCAGGCGTACTGGACCGCAGCGCGCCTGCGCTCCGGATGTTTCCGCCGGAAACTCAAACGGGCTACCGTCGGGCGACAGGCGGGCGAGGCTGTCGGTGTCTTCGAATTCGGCGCTCCAGGGTTCGAGGAGGGCGGGGAGCAGCTCTTTTTGGTGGTTGTCGGCCACCAGGGAGACGCCGGGCATCTGGCGCTGCCGCCTGGGGATTGAGGGTGGCGTAGCAGCCGGTGAGGGCGATACGCGCGCCCGGGGCGGCCCGGTGGAGTGCGCCGATGCGCTTGCGGCTGTCGCGGACCGCGCCGCCGGTCACGGCGCAGGAGTTGAAGATCACCACCTGTGCCTGCTGGGGCTCGTCGACGATGCTGTGGCCGGCCTCGGCCAGGCGCCGGGCGAGCCCCTCCATCTCGCTGTAGTTGAGGCGGCAGCCGATCTGGTCCAAATATATCCGCATAGCGCAGGTCACGCCGGGGGCGTGCCGTCTCCCGTCCCCGATCCCGGTCCCGCTTCTGGGTCCGTCTCTGGGTCTTCGTTCGCTTGTAGGCGTTCGCTCAACTGGGTTAACTGCGCCACGATGGCGGCACGCTCGGCCGGAGTCAGGTGGCGGTACTTGCCTTCCAGCTGGGCTGCCTGGCGGAGGAGCTTGACGGCGGTCGCCAGGTCCTCGGGCACGGGCTTGTTGTAGCGGCGGAGGAGGTCATAGGCGCGCTCCATATCGCCGGCGAGGCGCGCCTGCTGGGCAGCCAGCTCGACCTGGCCCAGCTTTTCCCAGGCCACAGAGGCGACGGCGGGGTCGCCGTTGTAGGCGGCGATAAAGGCCCCAAAGCGCACGAGCGCCTCATCATTCCCTTCGAGCTTCCAGTTGGGCCGCGCTCCAGCTCGACCCGGTTCTCCAGGTCCCACAGCCGCTCGTCGAGCGGTGGGTAGTCCACCTGGGCGGCGAACTTCTGTGCCGCCAACGCCCAGTCGTAGTAGAGGCCGCTGTAGCCGTTGAGCCGACCGAACGCCTCCTCGAGCCAGTGTGCGACATAGACAAACGCCGACATGTCGAGGTTGAGCGGGGCCAGCAACTGCAGGTACTGTTCCGTGTAGCGGATCAGCCGGGCCAGCTGCGCCTGCGTGAGTTCGCCGTTGTGCGGCAGGTTGCGGTAGCGGTCGGCCAGCAGCGCCGCCGCCTGGGCGCCGACGAGGTCCTGCTGGCGCTGCATGGCTTCGCCGAGGTGGCGGAACAGGTCGGCCAGCCGGGCGCCGGCCTCGGGACCTTCGGCCAGGAGCTGGATACCCCACTGCCAGCCGTGGGCGACCGTGGCGGTGTCGAGCTGGGCCTGGAGGCTGGGATCCTGCATAATGTCGAGCAGCTCGGAGGCGGTGTAGGCGATGCGGTAGGCGAGCGCGTAGTCGTGCTCGTCGGCGGCGGCCTGGGCGGTGTCCACGAGCGCGTCGGCTTTGCCCTGCACGGCCGTGCGAACGGCACGCAGCTGTTCGTCCACCTCGTCCTGCACCTGGGGGTCGCCGTGGGCGTCGGCGAGGTCGTTGGCCTGGCGGTTGAGCACGAAGGCGTCGCGCAGGTGGTCGCGGTCCAGGTGGTCGGCGGCCTGGCGATGTAAATGCGGATGTACTGTTCCTGGGCCTCGCGCTGGAGGGCGTGGTCTTCGATCTGGGCTGCAAATTCGAAGGCCCGCCGGTTGCGGCGCCGCGCCTGGTCCCAGCGGCCGCGCTCGAGCAGGTCGTCCGCCTCGTCGAGGTAGCCTTCGACCGCCTCGATCTCGGACATCTCCTCGGTGCGCAGCAGCTCGAGGAGGCTGTCCCAGCCGATGGTGTAGTGGCCGGGCAGGCGCTGGACGCCCAGTTCCTTCAGCACCGGGGCGTTGGGCGCCTCGAGCAGAACGAGCTTGTCGGTCGAGCGGCTGATCGCCACCCGCATCTCGTCGAACTGGCGGCGTGCTTCGAGCCGGGGCAGGTTGCTGTGAAGGTTCTCGCTGTTGCGCACCGCTTCCTGGTAGAGCCGGTCGAGCCCGTGGACAAGCACGGTGCCGCGCTCGAGGCCCTTGATCTCGTGGGCCAGGAAGAGAACCTCGTTCTTGTTCTCGCTGCTTGCCCCGTTGGCTGCCCCGTTGCGATGGCCGTTTGCCTGGCCGTCTTCCTTGTCCATCACCGCCGTCGGAGCCTGGGTCGTTGGCGATGGTGAGCTTTTCGGTGAGGTCGACGAGCACCCGGCCGGGCAGTTCGGCAAGCAGCGCAGCCAGCTGGTTCCAGCCCTGGCCGGATTGGGCCGACTGCAGATCCTCGGGCAGCGGACAGATGAGGATGCGGCCGTTCTCGTCCTCGGGGGCCTCGGCGTGGTCGGAGAGCTCGTGGCCGGCGTCGTCGAGAAAGGTCTGGCGGTTGGCGGAGGGGCGCAGCGGCTTGGGCAGGTAGCTGTAGAAGCCCCAGGCGTTGTCGATCAGGCGCGCCAGGTTGTGAGGCGAGCGGCGCTGGTGGCGGAACTCAAACTCGATGGGGTTGGCGCCGAGCAGGTCGCGCATCAGGTCCTTGCTCTCGCCCCAGTCAAAGCCGCTGGGCTGGACGATCTGCGACTCGTCGCCGGCCACCGCCACGACGAGGGGGGCGTCCGGCCGGCGCTGGAGCGTCGCGCGCCAGCTGGCCGAGCACCAGCGTCTGGAGCAGCGTGAGGTCCTGCACCTCGTCGACGATAAGGGCGTCAAGGTTGCGCAGCCAGGCCGGGAGCTTGCTGCCTGTGCCCAGCAACGGGAGGGCGCGGGCGGCGAGGCGCTGGTCGGCAAAAAAGCGGTCGCCCAAGCGCTCGGCGATGCGCACAGCCTGCTCGGCCAGGAGCGGCTCGATGTCGCGGGCGTGGGCGTAGGCCTGGGCATTCACTATGCCGCCAGGAAAAAAGCCCGGGCGCTGCGGCCGTCGGGCGGCTGGTAGCCCTGCGGCAGGCTGCGGCCAAAGAGGTAGGCGCGCAGCTCCGTGTAGAGCGTCTCGGGGTAGCGGCGCCACTCGCCCAGCGACGAGGGCTGCTGCAGCTCGAGAAAGTGCATAAAATCGTTGAGGTCGGCAAAGGGGTCCAGCTGCGGCACGGTTGTGCCGAGCAGGTCGCCGATTGTCTCGTTGAGCGTGCGCACCCGCACCGACTGCTCAAAACCCTGGCCTTGGGCGGCCAGAAACTCGCGTGCGGCCCGCTTGAGCCGGCTCGTGTAGGTCACGTAGAGGATGTTCTGCATCCCCACCGCGCCGGCCAGGTCGCGCACCAGGTAGAAGAGCGAGATCGTCTTGCCGCTGCCGGGCAGGCCCTTGATCGTCGCCAGCGAGACGTTGTCGCGCAGCATGCGTTCGCCCACCGACGCGCTGCTCATCGTAGCGCGGGTCGAGCGTGGCGATCTGCACCTCCTCGAACTCGTCGAGGCTGCGGAGGTCGATGGGGTCGTCCGTCTCGTCGTGGTGGCGGATCGAGTGCACGAGAATCGTGCGCCCAGGATCGGCGCCGGGGTCGCCGCTTGGATCGCCTGCGGGGTATCCGCCAGGTTACTCTCGCTCAAGGGGATCCACCACAGATAATAGTGGTAGCCCTGAACGGGGGTGCGCCGCCAGCGGGCGTTATAGCCCGTCGTCGTCTTCACGTTCGGGGTGCGCCCGCGTGTACCAGCAGCACCTGCGACCACACGGCCTTATGTTGGATCGCAAGTGGCAGGCGGTCGACGCTGCGGTCGTATTGGCGGTGTTTCAGCAGCCGGTAGCTAGGCATGACCGGATTGTACCCGAACCGCCCCTCACGGTACTTCTCCTTCGGCACTGCAACGAACATGCGCGATTAATAACCTGACACCGTGCCTGGCACGACCGACAGCAAATTTTTAAACGGAGCAATCAACCATGCCCCAAGCCAACGGTACCTTTGACGTCAAGCTCGAACCCCAGCATCCCAGCGACCAGGCGCAGGCCGCCAAGCTGGGGCGCATGACCATCGACAAGCAGTTCGCCGGCGACCTTGCGGCCACCAGCGCCGGCGAGATGCTCGCTGCCATGACGGGCGTCGAGGGGTCGGCCGGCTATGTCGCCCTCGAGCGTGTCACCGGCACCCTCCACGGCCGCCGGGGCTCGTTCTTCCTCCAGCACAGCGGCATCATGGCGCGCGGTGCTCAGCAGCTGGAGATCACCGTCGTCCCCGACTCCGGCACGGACGAATTGGCCGGGCTGGCAGGCAAGATGGCGATCATCGTCGAAAGCGGCGAGCACCGCTACGAGTTCACGTATACGCTCTAGCCCAGGGCCTCAGCGATCGGGAAACAGCTTTGCGCGCAGGGCCATCGTGCGTTCCGCTAGCTCGGAGATCGTGCCCTGGCCAAAGCCGGCGACCACCGTCTTTACTGTGTCGTTGAGCGGTGCGATCCAGCGCTGCGGCAGGCGCGCGTGTAGCCGATCGCGGCCCCGCAGATACTGCCTGCGGTGGCCCCGTTGCAGTCCACGTCCATGCCCGCCATCACGGCAGTCGTGATGGTCCGTTCGTAGTCCAGGTCGCCGTGCAGCAGCGCCAGCACCACCATCGCCAGGTTGTTGACCTGGTCGGCGTAGGCCAGGTGCCCGTAGCGTGCCTCGATACGCTCGCAGGTGGCCATCCAGTCCTGCGACTCCGCGTACCAGCCGCTCACGCTGCGCACGGCCTCCGCCAGCGCGAGCGCTGCGGGATTGCAGATAGGCCGCCGGCCAGGATCGTGGGCACGTCCGGGTTGGGGCTCAGCGCGGCGCTGACGCAGCCCGATACAAACATGGCGCCGTAGATCCCGTTCTTGATCAGCGCCATGCTGGCCGAGCGCCCGGCGTAGCGTGCCCCCAGCCGCGGCCGGCCAGGTGTGATGTAGCCCCAGACGTCGGCCTTGAGCTGGCCGTCGATCCATTCACGCCAGGGGTTGAGCGTGATGCGCATCTCGTCGATCTGGGCGTCGCTGATCGTCTCCTGGTCCTTTTCCCAATCCGGGTGGTTCTTGGCACGCACCAGGTGCCAGTACATCTGGTGGTGCGCGCCCCACAGCCAGAAGATCGGGACTTCCTGGAGCAGCTGCATGCCCACGTCGAGCCGGCGGAAGTCAAGACCTTTCTGTTCGGCCAGCAGCAGCGCCAGTACGCTGTAGTGGATGTCGTCGTCCGGCTGCGTGAAGCGGACGTTGCCGCGCGTCGAGGGCAGGCAGTCGGTGCGCAGGGTGATGTCGAGCGCTTCCGATCGGGCGGGTACCCAGTCGGCGAGCGGATAGGCATCTACGCTCTCCAGGTACTTGCGGATCATGGCCCGGTCGTAGCCCATCTCCAGCGGTTTGCCCAGCACCACGCCCGCGGAGCGGCCAAACCACGCCCCGCGGATGCGTTTCCCATACTCGGCGTGGGGCAGGCTCCCCAGCGGGGTCCGCGCGGCTTCAGCGATGATTGCATCGTAGCCGTCGGGCTGACGTAAGGGTAGTCGGGGCGAATTCCCTGCTCGCGCACGCGCCAGAGCTTGTGGTAAGCCGTTTCCCAGCCCGCTTCGGTGATTTCACTCTCACTCATGGCGGCGGCGCACGCCGGCCGGAAAGGGCAAGAACTCGCCGTCTATGTCCGGCTCGACTCCGTCGCCGACGGCATAGCCTTCCTCGCGCAGCTGGCGATATTCGTCGTGATACAGCGTTCTCCAGGTCGCATAGCCCGGCATGGCAGTCGTGTCCTTCCTGAACGTCGATTCGTTTAGGTGCAGGCGGGGCGAGGGGCACGAGGTCCGGCGTAACGACTTTCGCCGCGAAACGAGAGCCATTCCGCCGGACCTCATGCCCCTACCCAACCCATCACGTATCCATGTTGACGACCCGTACGCCCGGACCGATGGCGCTGCGGATGCCGCCGGCCGGGGGCGCTCGACGCTTGTCGTCACGATCCGTGCGGCAGGATCGTAGCGATACGAGACGCGCCCAATGCGTCGGCAGGTTGGCGACGGCGAACGGCTTGTCCAGCAAGTGGACGGCACCCCCAGCCCCAGCACGAGGGTGTCGCCTTCCTCGCGGACCAGGCAGTCGCGGAGGAGCAGGAACATCTCGACAGCGTCCAGCCGGTCGGCGTGACCCAGCGCATCTTGTCCCAGCCGCGGGTCTTCTGCCACATCAGCAGCGCGCTCGTTCTCATCCCGCTCGCCTTCAGGCCAACCGTACGTGCCGGGGCGCACTTTGGTTGGCAAAATACCACTGAATTGTCTGCCAGGTGCCGGTGCTGGCCCAGCAGCAGGTAGTTGTGGGCCTCGCCGACGGGGAAGTACGTCCACAGCCGCTCTGGATTGTAGACGCCTTTGGGGCAGCGGGTTGTGTTCCACCAGGCGTTAAAGACCCGGCGCACGGCTTCCTCCGGGGAGGACCATTCACACGGCCAGATGGCCGCCACGACGTCGCGCTCGTTCGCGCCAAACCCGCTCTTGCATTCGGTACGCGCGCGTGCAGTGCTGCAGCGCCGCAGCCTCGGCCGCAA
>CAWBRX010000008.1:0-177215 GCA_963791135.1 uncultured Chloroflexia bacterium | reverse complement strand
GCCGCGGCGGCGGCATCGGCACGGTCGTGAAGGATATCGCAGACGCCGGCCAGTTCGGCCAACTCGTTCTCGCGCACGAGCCCTCGAGTGACGGTTGCCGATGGGTCCCAGGCCGATCACACAGACTTTTAGCATTGGTACCTCCTAAGCATGTAATGCCTCAGTACTATTTTCGCCCCATCTAAGAGCTGGCGCTTTGTCCATTGGTTAAGCAGCGGGTCCTTGGTTGCGGCCATCCAGGCAACCAGCGTATGGCGCAGCTCGGCCAGGGTGGCGGCGTGCGGCGAGTCTGCGGCCAGGTTGGCGATCTCACCGGGATCGCGCCGCCAGGTCGTAGAGCTCGTCCTCGGCCGTGGCGTTCCAGACGTACTTCCAGCGTCGGTCGCGCACCATGCGCTGGCTGTAGAGGCCGAACTGGTTGCCGTGAGTAGGTGGCGAAGATGTCCGGGCGCCGCCATCGGCGCCGCGCCGCCGAAGGCGGCAGCAGGCTCGTGCCCGAAAAGGTCGCGGGCGCCGGTGCACCGGCCACCTGAGCAGAACGTACGGCCAGGTCGAGCGGCGCGGTGACCAGGCGTCGACACCGTCGCCCGGGCAGGCCGGCCCGGCCAGCGCAGCAGGAGCGGCACGCGCACGACGTCGTCGTACATCACGTAATGCTTGTCGATCATGCCGTGCGCGCCGCAGAGGTCGCCGTGGTCGCTCGAATAGACGCACCAGCGTATTCTCGGCCAGCCCCAGTTCGTCGAGCGTCTGCAGGATGCGGCCGACCTGGCGCGTCGATCAGCGCTCACCTCGCCGAGATAACGCGCGCCACGATCGGCTGCCACTGCGCCCAGCTCCACCCTTCCAGCCCCAGGTGCGCCGCTGCTGGCGCTGGATAAAGGGCTTGCCCTCCAGCGGATCGGGAAAGCTCGGCCAAGGTGGGATCTGAGGCCGGATCGCACGAGCGAGGCGTACGGTTCGGGCACGACGTTGGGCAGATGCGGCTCGCTGGGATCCCAGCGCAGGAAGAACGGCCGCTCCTGCCCGGCGGCCTCCTGCAAGAGGCGAATGACGTGGTCTGCCCCCAGGCGAGGGCGGTCTGCTCGGGCGTGATGCCGGGGTCGACCTCGCCAAACCAGCCATTGGTGGCGGCAGCGGCGGCAGACCCTGGCCGCGGCGCCAGGCGAGGTAGTCCTTGTCCGGCACGTACTCGTCAAAGCCAAAGTGCTCGGGGCCGGCCGGGGTGCCCGACCTCCCACTTGCCCACGTAGCCCAGCCGGTAACCGCCGGCCTTGAGCACCTGGCTGAACGTGGGCAGCTGCGGGTCCATCGGCCGGTAGGCTTCCGTCCCACGGTTGGCCAGGCAGCCGTGCTGCGTGGCGTACATGCCGGTCAGCAGCAAGGTGCGCACGGGGGTGCAGATGGGGCTAGGACAGCAGGCATGGCGGAAGTCACGCCTTCGGCCGCCAGCCGATCGAGGTTGGGCGTGACGGCGCAGGGGTGGCCGTTGGCGCCGATGCAGTCATGGCGGTGCTGGTCCACGTGGATGAGCAGGATGTTGGGGCGGACGGGTGTGCCTGGGCTCACCTGGCGCTGCTCCGTTTCAGTCTAAACCGAGCCAGGGGCCACCGAATGAATTCGGTGCTAACCAATGCAAAACCGGCTAAAGCCGGTTGATATAGCCCGCAAACATGGGTACACCAACCCACTTTAGTGGGTTTTGCATGGGATAGCGCCGAATTCATTCGGCGTGGACCCGGCCGCGCCATCAGTCCCTGGACTTGGCTTGCAGGCGGGCGGCCTGGGCGGGGTCGCCGATGTGCAGCGTGTCGTAGGCCTGCTGCGAGGTCTTGAAGGGGCCCACGCCCTCTGTGCCGTGCCAGTCGCCCTGGGTGATGGATGGGGTTGGGCAGGCCGGTCTCGGCCTCGCGCTTGGCGATCCAGGCGTCCATGCGCGCCTTGCAGGCAGGCCACGACCTCCGGCTCGCTCTCGGCCAGGTTGTTCGTTCTCGTCCGGGTCCTCGACCAGGTTGTACAGCTCGACCGGCGGCTTGAAGTGGAAGTCGGGCTCCAGCGCCACGATCAGCTTCCACTGCGGCGTGCGCCAGCCGTGCTTGCGCATCCAGGTGCACTCGGTGATGTAGAACTCGCTCTCGTGCGACGCGACCTCGCCGCGCACCATCGGCAGCAGGCTGCGGCCGTCGAAGGCGATGCTCGGCGCTCGATCCCGGCCAGCTCCAGCAGGGTGGGCACCAGGTCCTTGTGCTGGTTGTAGCCCGTGCACGCGCCGCCCGGCCGGCACCTGCCGGGGTAGCGGATGATCAGCGGCACGTGCAGCGTCGGTCGTAGAGGCCGTGGTGGTCGAAGTAGCAGTCGTGGTCGTAGAGCGTCTCGCCGTGGTCGGAGTTGATGACGACGATGGTGTTGTCCAGGATGCCCAGTGCCTCCAGCGCGGTGAAGATGCGTCTGGATGCAGGCGTCCATGTAGGCGACCGCGCCGTCGTACTGGGCGATGACGTAGTCCTTGTCGCGTGATGCCCGGCGGCATCCAGCTGGCGAAGAAGTCGCAGAAGGGCTTGAAGGCCATCACCGGCTCCATCGAGCTGGTTGCTCGGGTCGCACTCGTTGCCGTGGTAGAACATGCGCTCGAAGGGCGCCGGCGGCAGGTAGGGCGCGTGCGGGTCCATGTGGCGCAGGAACAGGAAGAAGGGCTTGTCGCTCGCCGGCCAGGCGGTCCAGCTCGGGCAGGGCGACGTCGTTCAGGTTCTGCGGCCTTGGGGCTGCGCCCCTCGTTCCAGCTGCCCCAGCCGGGAAGTCGATGTACTTGTCGAAGCCGCGCGAGCCGGGTTGCCGCTGAAGCCGACGCAGGTGGTGTTGTAGCCCTCGGCGCGCAGGATCTCGGCCAGCGTCTTGACCTCGGGGCGCAGCGGCCCCTTGTGGCGCAGGGCGACGACCTGGGTGGTGAAGACGTCCATGCCGGTCAGCATCGACGCGCATAGCCGCTGGTGGTCGGGATGTGCGCGCTGAAGGTCTGCTCGAACAGGACGCCTTCGGTGGCGAAGCGGTCCATGTGGGGCGTCGTCAGCCGCGGGTAGCCGTAGCAGCTCATGTGGTCGCGGCGCAGCGAGTCGATGCCAAAGAACACGATGTTGGGTTTCTGCTGGCGGCGAGCCGGCATAGTGGTTCCTCCAGGTTGGAATCTGGCCTTCAATGCGGGATGGGATAATCGAATGCGGCCATCCCCTCGTCCAAGAAGTCAAAGTAGCTCGCGCCCTCGGCCCCGTCATAGCGGCCCACGGCTTCGGGGCGGACGATGATGCGTGCCAGCGGAAAGCCAAGATAGGCTTCCAGCCGCTGCAGCGTGGCATCCTGCTGCCGTACAAAGTCCTCAAAGCGTACGACGATCCAGTTTTGGGGCTTGGGGGTGGCCTTCACGATCTCGTATTGGTACTGCCAGGAGATGGCGCGCTGCGCCGCAGGTACAGCTCTGCCAGCTTGGGCTCGTCGCCGCCGGCGGCCCCCACCAGGTGCCCGTAGCGCTCCTGCGCAAATGCGGTGACGTCGGGGTACGGAACGCCGAAATCGCCTGAGGTCGTCGGTGACGTGGCGGGCCAGGATATTGCGCGGGCTGCGCACCCAGTAGATATACTTGATCGCGGGGAACATGCGGACGATCCACGGCATCACCAGCGTGGTTTCGGGGATCTTCCAGCCCGCTCCGCGTCCTTGCTTCCGAGCACCGTCTTGAGATAGGTATGGATCAGCTCGGTGAATTCGGCGGGGATGTCCATGGTGTGGAGCGGAGAAATCCCACGCCAGGCCGCCCTGCCACTGCACGTACTGCGCCAGCACCCGGCATGCGTCGTACATGGGTTGGGGCGGCAGCAGGTCACCCGAGCGGTTGATCGGCTCGCCCATAAAGACGTTGCTGACCATGAGTGTGTGCGAGATGGCGCGAGTGCCGCCGTGGCCCCGGCCGATAATGGTAATGAGAGACATGCGGCAAAACCCCGTATAACCTGATTCCGTTGATTGTTACAGTGTGTGATCAGAGTGGAAAGTGGACCCGGCGCCCCTCCTCTGCCGAACGATAGGCGCCCAGCACCATCTCGACGGACGCCCGCCCGTCAGCGGCGGTGGCCGGCGGCGGCAGCTCATTTCGCAGGCAGTCAACAAACGCGCGTGGCACGGCTGCAATGCGTTCGGCGTGGCTGGCCGGGATCGGGATCCCAAGGTCCTCCCACTGCGGGCGGCTGCGGGTGTAGAGCTTCGACGCGATCGGGTGCGGCGGCAGCGGGATGTTGGTCGAGGGCACGTCGTCGTGGTTCTGGATGATCACGCCCCCGTCGCCGTAGACTTCCGTGGTATTTTCGCCGGCCAGCGTCACCGACGAGTTGAGGAGTTCGGCCATGGCGCCGCCCGCGAAACGATAGATCGCAATTCCGCTATCGTCGGGAGCGACGGAGGTCAGCGTGTTGCCGATCTCGGCCATCACGCTGGTCGGCCGGCCCAACAGCCAGTGAATAAAGTCGGTGGCGTGGCTGGCATCGTCCATGAACATGCCCATGTTTTTGACCGGATCGATGTGCCAGCGGCTGGGCCCGGTGACAAAGCGTTCGTCAAACAGCACCGGAATGCAGTGCCGGCGGCGCAGCAAGCCTACCTTGCCGATGGCTCCCTGGTCGAGCAGTTCCTTGATCTTGCGGTTGGAGGGGTCGTGCCGCATCTGGAAG
Organism: uncultured Chloroflexia bacterium; assembly: GCA_963791135.1. GTDB lineage: Bacteria > Chloroflexota > Anaerolineae > Caldilineales > Caldilineaceae > Fredericiella. Next base: position 172,500 of record CAWBRX010000008.1, on the reverse strand, counting down.
GCCATCATAAAAGTGACGCCGGCTGCTTGGGCCGCAGCGGCCATGCGGTCGCAGTCCGCCAGGGTCAGCGCCATGGGTTTCTGGCAGAGGATGTGCTTGCCCGCGCGGGCCGCCGCCTCTACCATCTCGGCGTGGCGGTTGGTTTCACAGGTGACGATCACGCCCTGGACGGCGGGATCGTCGAGCAGGTCCTCCAGGTGGGGCGAGTAGCGCATGCCATACTGCTCGGCGGCGGCGCTACCGCGGGCGGCGTCGTCGTCCCAGGCCGCTACCAACTGCACGTCGTCGTAGGTGGCGAGGCGCTGGCAGTAGAGGTTGGCATGGCCGTGGGCAAAGCTGATCACGCCCAGGCCGATTTTGCTCGTCATGTGGTCACCTGCCGTTTCGCTGCAGAATCAAACAAGGCTATCAAACCAGTGTCAAGCTACGGGTGTTTCTTCGGCCCGGCCGGTTTCGTGGGAGCGGATGGCAGCCTCGATGATCTCCTGGACGGCCAGCCCCTCACGGCCCGAGGCCTCGATCGCGTTGCGGTCGACGCGTGCGGTGACCTGTTCCAGCCAGCGGTGGATGCGGTTGGTAAAGGTGGCGTCGAAGCCGCTCAATCCGCCCATGATGCTGTTGCGGATCACGGTCAGCTCCTGCCCGCCGCCGGGTAGAAGGTCAGCTCCTCGTAGAGATTGTCCAAAACGAAGCGGCCCTTGGTGCCCAGCACCTCGCAGCGTTCGAGGTTGTGGCGTGGGTCGGTGTCGTAGCTGCCGGTCAGGTGGCCCACCACGCCGTTGGCAAAGCGCAGGTTGATCTGAGCGTTTGAGTAGCAGACGCGGCCGGGCGCCCGGTTCAGAAACGCATGCACCTGTTCGACGTCGCCGCAGAAGTAGCGCATGATGTCGAGCGAATGGGGATGCAGGGCGCGCAGGTGGAACCACGGCGACGTCTCGTTGGGATTGCTGATCCACATGGTCATGTTGATGAGCAGCAGGTCGCCCAGCCGCCCTTCCGTCGACCCACTGCTTGGCGATGGCCGCCGGGGGCACAAAGCGGTGGTTGAGATTGATGCCGTAGTAGACGCCCTTTTCGTCGGCCTTGGCCACCATCTGGCGCGCCTTGGCGATGTCGTTGGAGATGGGTTTTTCGCCCAGGACGTGCAGCCCGGCCTCGAGGCACTGCATCGTGGGGGTGAAATGGTCGCCGCCGTTTTCTGCGCCGGCGGTGCAGATGCTGACGGCATCCAACTGCTCGTGGCGCAGCAGATCCTCCACGCTGTAGTAGGCACGCACGCCGTACTTTGCCGCAGCTTTATCGGCGCGTTCGGGGATAATGTCGCAGACGGCGACCAGTTCGCTGAGCGGATCTGCCTTGTAATTCGGGGCGTGGATATTGCCGATGTTGCCCACGCCGACGACCGCAACTTTCAACATGGCGCAGTCTCCTTGCGATTTGTTTTACCATTGTTAGCATTTTGTGGTGGTGGTGCGCCGATAGGAAGCAGATGGCTCGACGCCCATAGCTGCTGATTATAGCGCACCTGTCCGTATTCGTCACATCGTTCATGCGCACAAAGTAAACCCTGCGGTTGCGTCTGCCTTTGTATTGTACGCAACACGCTTGCGAAAGTACTGCGTCCCCTGAACGGGAGGCGCGTTTTTGCCTGATTGACACTGCCTGGAATATATGCTAGATTGACGACAGCTCCTGACACCGGAAGTAAATATCAGCCATTTGCATGTAAGACAAAACAGCAGTTTTCGTATTCGGTTGCTGCAGCTGGAGCGAATTGCTGCCAAAGCCTGACTTTAAGCGGTTGACCAGCTATAGGTTCTTGGGCTGCATCTGGGACGAGGAAGGTCTTTTTCTGCCGTTCCGGTTATGGGATTCGCCAGTGTTGCTATTACAGGCCAGCACTGAACGATATGCAGCGTGCAAATTGCTGCAATGCCGGTAACACCGTCTGTTTTTCCATCCAAAATTCAATGTTTTGCGACAAGGAGAGGGGTCCATGCGAAAGCTCAAGTTTCTGAGTTTGCTCGTTTTGTTGACACTGCTGCTCGCGGCATGCAGTGGCGCCCCGGCCGCGCCGGCCGAGGCGCCGGCCGAGGCGCCGGCAGCTGAAGCGCCGGCCGCAGAGGCGCCGGCTGCCGCGGCGCCCTCGGGTGAGACAGCCATGGAAGCGCCGGCGCTGGCCGAAGCTGTGGCGGCTGGAACGCTCCCTGCGTTGGCAGAACGCCTGCCGAAGACGCCGTTTGTCGTAGGGCCCGGCGTGCTGTTGAGTGAGGCGAACGTGCCGGATTGGGCGCCGGGCCAGTACGGCGGCACCCTGAACACCGCGCACAGCGTCGCCGACTGGGCGCCGGATGTCTTTGTCATGCTCAACGAGCCGCTGCTCCAGGCGCCGGATTTGAGCGTGCAGGGCATCCAGGGCAACGTCCTGGAGAGCTACGAGGTGAGCGACGACAACACCGTCTTCACCTTTAAGCTGCGCGACGGGCTGAAGTGGTCGGACGGCGAACCGGTGACCACCGAAGATGTGCGCTTCACATGGGAGAACATCTACGGCAACGAGAAGCTCTTCCCCAACGGCGTGCCGGCTCGCTTCCGCACCGGCTACGATCCGGGCGGCGAACCGATGACGCTGGAAGTCGTGGACGACTTAACCTTCAAGCTGACGTCGGCGGCCCCCTACGGTGGCTTCCTGCGCAATATCACCATCGAAGGTTGGAACGGCTACACCGAACTTATCAACCCCGCCCATGTGCTCAAGAAGTGGCACATCGACTTTACGCCGATCGAAGACATCCGCGAGGAACTGGACAAGAACAACCTCAGCGACGAATGGTGGACGCTGTTTACCCAGCAGAAGCGCTGCCAGAGTTGGGATGTGACGCGCGACCGCTGCATTGGCTACCCGACGCTCAATCCGTGGGTCTCGGTGCCCTCGGAAACGACCGGCGTCAAGATCTTCGATCGCAACCCCTACTACTGGAAGGTGGACACGGAAGGCAAGCAGCTCCCGTACATCGACCGGCTCGTGTCGGTGCAGGTGGAAGACGTCGAGATGGTCAATCAGCGTGTGCTGTCCGGCGATGTGGACTTCCTGCGCGAGAGCACGGCGCTCGTGAAGGTGCCGCTGTACAAGGAAAATGAGGAAAAGGGCGGCTTCAATACGGTGCTGACCGACATGCACGTCGATTCCAGCCGCGCTCTTCCTCAACCAGACCTTTGACGACCCGACGTGGCAAAAGGTAGTGCAGGATATTCGCTTCCGCCAGGCATTGAGCCTCGCCGTCAACCGTGACGAGATCATCGAGAGCGTCTATTACGGCTTCGCCGGCAAGCCGTCGGTAAGCGTCGGCGAGGAGTTCTCAGCGTACGACGTCGCCAAGGCGAACGCCCTGCTGGACGAGATGGGCCTGACCGAACGCGACGCCAACGGCATGCGCATGGTCGACGGCAAGCCGTTCTCGATCCTGCTGGAGCACGGCGCCCACGCCCCGGACCTGGGCCCGGTAGCCGAACTGCTCGCCGAACAGTTCAAAGAGATCGGCATCGACCTGCAGGTGAAGCAGATCGATCCGCAGCTGTGGGATCAGCGTACGCTGGCCAACGAGCTGCAGGCGACGGTGTTCTGGGCCCATGACCAAGGTTGGGACAGCGACTACAGCGGCAGCGACAGCTTCCGCCGCTCCGGCCGCCTGTGGGCCCTGTGGCACGAGACGAACGGCAAGGAAGGCGAGGAGCCGCCACAGTGGGTGAAGGACATGTACGCGCTCGACGCCGCCCGCTGGAGTTCGGTGTCTGGTTCCGATGAGTTCAACAAGCTCAAGGAAGATACCTACGCCTGGGCGCGCGACCAACCTGCCGGTAGTCACCATCGTCGAGCAGGTGAAGTACCCGATGATTGCGGCGAAGAACCTGCGCAACGTGGCGAACGCGGGCTATGCCATTGCCTCGAATTTTGCCGGCGAGCAGCTCTGGCTTGAGGGAGGCAGCAACTAATTCATCTAGCTGCCCGCTTGACCGGTTTGGCTGGGGCAACCAGTCGGGCCGGTCAAGCGGCAGCTGGCGGTGCGTACAAGAGAGTGTTCGGGCAGCGGAACGTGGTCGCCATGCGCCACCATGTTCCGCTGTCGAATTGGTTTGAAGCTGTGCATCAGTCAGGAGATAGCTTGTCATGCTTGCCTATATTATTCGCCGCATTTTGATGCTGATCCCCATCCTGCTGCTGGTTTCCTTTATCGCCTTCTTCGTGATTGAGCTGCCGCCAGGCGATTGGGTAACGACGTATGTCTCGCAGCTCCGCACGTCTGGCATCGTGTTATCGGACCAGGAGGCTGAGCGCCTCACCCAGCTGTATGGATTTGACCAGCCGACCTATGTGCGCTATTACAAATGGGTTTCGGGCATCGTTACACGCGGCGACTTCGGCTGGTCATTTCAGTGGGGCAAGCCGGTCAGCGCAGTCATTGGCGAACGTCTTCCTGTCACCCTGGGTATTTCGCTGCTTGCCCTGATATTTTCGTGGCTGGTGGCGATCCCTATCGGCATCTACTCGGCCACACATCAATATTCGCTCGTAGACTATTTTGCAACCTTTATCGGGTTTATCGGATTGGCAACGCCCGGCTTTCTGCTGGCGATGATCCTGGCTTGGGCCGCCAACCAATTTTTCGGCTTCTCCGCCCTGGGGCTGCACTCGACGGAGTTCCTGGATAAGCCGTGGAGCACGGCCAAGTTTTTGGACATGCTCCAGCATCTGATCTTGCCGCTGATTATCATCGGCATGGCCAGCGCCGGCTCCACGATTCGCGTGCTGCGCGGCAACCTGCTGGACGAACTCAAAAAACAGTACGTCGTCACTGCCCGGGCCAAGGGTCTCACGGAACGGCAGCTGCTGTTCAAATATCCTGTGCGCCTGGCGCTTAACCCGGTGTTCAGCACCATCGGCTGGCTGCTGCCGGCAATCTTTGCCGGCGAGGTGCTGATCTCGATCGTGCTCAGCGTGCCGTCGATTGGGCCGCTGCTGCTGCGGTCTACGTTATCGCAGGACATGTACTTGACCGGCAGCATCGTGCTGATCCTGAGCGCATTGACAATCGTCGGCAGCTTGATCTCCGACATCTACCTTGCCTGGGCTGACCCCCGCATTCGCTATGGAGGCCTCAGCAAATGAGCACACAGCTTTCAGAAGGCGGCCTCGCCGGCAGCGCACCGTCGATCGACGAAGCGGAGGACCACAGCATTGGGTCGATCACCGAACGCGCCGAGGCCGCCGACGAACGTTTCTATTATGCGAACCCATGGAAGTTGATCTGGTGGCGTTTTCGGCGTCACCGGCTGGCGCTGATCTCGCTGGTGCTGCTGATACTGCTCTATCTTTCAGCGATCTTTGCGGAGTTCGTCAGCCCCTATACGGCAACCTGGCGCGCCGAAGGGATGCAGATGATGCCTCCGACCAAGGTCCACATGATCCACAACGGCCAACTGCAGCGCCCCTTTATCTACGCATTGGAGAAGACGCTCGACCAGAAGACCTTCAAGTATGTCTTCACGGAAGACACGAGCACCCCCTATCCGGTCCTTTTCTTTGTCCAGGGCCTGGAGTACAAAGTTTTGGGCCAGTACCCGGCAAGCATCCATCTCTTTGGCACAGGCGAAGGGGCTCCCCCGATCATGTTGTTTGGCTCCGATGAACTGGGGCGCGATATTTTCTCACGCACGTTCTACGGGTCGCGGATCTCGCTTTCCATCAGCCTGTTTGGCGTGCTGATCAGCTTTATGATCGGTATTTTGCTTGGCGGCATCTCCGGCTATTTCGGCGGCTCGACCGACGAGGTCATCCAGCGCCTGATCGACGTGATCATCTCGATCCCGCTGATTCCTTTCTGGATGGCGCTCTCCGCCGCCCTGCCGCGCACATGGTCGTCTACGCAGACCTTTCTCGCCATCACTTTGATCCTGGCGGCCGTCACTTGGACGAGCCTGGCGCGCGTGGTGCGCGGCAAGCTGCTGGCGCTGCGCGAGGAAGACTATGCGCTGGCCGCAGTAGTGGCAGGGGCCAGTAAGGCGCGTATCATCTTCCGGCACTTGATGCCTGGTTTCACCAGCCACCTGATCGTAGCGGTCACGTTGGCAATTCCGGTGGCCATTCTCGGCGAGACGGCGCTGAGCTTCCTCGGCTTAGGCATTCAGCCGCCGGCCGTCAGTTGGGGCGTTCTGCTCAAGGATGCACAGGACCTGGTCGCGGTGGCGCAGCAGCCCTGGCGCATGATCCCGGCGCTCTTTGTGATCGGTACGGTGCTGCTCTTTAACTTCGTCGGTGACGGTTTGCGCGATGCGGCCGATCCGTACTCAGCATAACGGACCTGTGGATCGGTTGAATTAAGTAGGGCTAACAATTATGGAAAATAATAGCGAAGTTCTGGTGGACGTACAGGACCTGCACGTGCAGTTTTATCTGCACGAAGGGACGGTGCATGCACTGGAAGGTGTCAGCTTTCAAATTCAGCAGGGCAAGACTCTGGGCGTCATCGGTGAGAGCGGTTCGGGCAAGTCGGTCACGGCGCAGGCCATCATGGGTATCATCCCGAACCCGCCCGGCAAGGTGACCGGCGGCCGCGTGCTGCTAAACCTGCCGAAGAATGGCGCCGGTCTGCAGGTCGTGAATGTGACCGAGCTGCCGCCCAGCGGAGCGGAGATCCGGCACATCCGCGGCAAAGAAGTCTCCATGATATTTCAGGAGCCGATGACGTCGTTCAGCCCCGTGCACACGCTCGGCGACCAGATTATGGAGGCCATTCAGATTCACTATCCGGAGGTCGGCAAGCGGGAAGCGCGCGATCGCACGATCCAGATGATGCGGCGCGTCGGCATTCCCCGCCCGGAAGAGCGTGTGGATGCCTACCCGTTCCAGTTCTCCGGCGGCATGCGCCAGCGTGCCATGATTGCCATGGCGCTGGTCTGCAATCCACGCCTGGTAATTGCCGACGAACCGACCACGGCGCTCGACGTGACCATCGAGGCGCAGATTCTGGAACTGCTCAAGGATCTGCAGGCCGAGTTTGGCATGTCTATCATGTACATCAGCCATGACCTGACGGTTGTCGGCGGCATAGCGGACGAGGTGGTGGTCATGTACTTAGGCTTGGTGATGGAGCAGGCCGCCACCAACGAGCTGTTCGACAACCCCCTGCATCCCTATACGGAGTCGTTGTGGCGTTCCATCCCGACGATCGACGGCGATCTCGAACGGCTCACGCCGATTCGCGGCACGCTGCCCAGCCCATTTGCTGTCCACAACGGCTGCCCATTCTATTCACGTTGCGAAAAACGCATCCCAGGCGTGTGTGACGTGGCGCGGCCGCCGATGGTCGAAGCCCGGCCGCGCCACTGGGTGCGCTGCGTCTTGTACGCCTAGTCAAAGTAGAGAAAGAACCGCCATGAACGCAAACAGTGATGTGCTGCTGGAAGTCGAAGGTTTGCGCAAGTATTTCCCCATCCAGAAGGGGTTCATTCGCAAGACGGTCGGCTATGTTAAGGCTGTGGACGACGTGAATCTGAGGGTGCGGCGCGGTGAAGTGCTGGGCGTCGTGGGCGAGAGCGGTTGCGGCAAGACGACACTGGGGCGCTGCCTGGTGCGCGTATACGATCCCACCGGCGGGCAGATTCTGCTGCGCACGCGACGGCCAGGAACTGCCGGTCAGCGATCTGAACGGCGAACAGATGCGCCTCTTCCGGCGCTCAGTCCAAATGATTTTTCAAGATCCGTATGCTTCGCTCAACCCGCGCATGAATGTGCTGGAAACGGTGGGCGAACCCCTCAGGGTGAACAACCTGGCCAAGGGGCGCGAGCTTGAGGATCGCGTGGCGAAGGTGATCCAGCAGGTGGGGCTGCGGATCGAGCATCTGCGCCGCTATCCGCACAGCTTTAGCGGCGGCCAGCGCCAACGCATCGGCATCGCGCGGGCGCTTGTGGTAGACCCGCAGCTCGTTATTGCCGACGAGCCGGTTTCGGCGCTGGACGTTTCGATCCAAGCGCAAATTCTCAACCTGCTCAAGGACCTGCAAGAGCAAAACAACCTGACATATATTTTCGTGTCGCACAATATGGCGGTCATTCGCTACATCAGCGATCGGATCGCCGTGATGTATGCGGGCAAACTCGTCGAGTTGGGACCGAAGAGCCAACTGCTCAGCCAGCCACGCCATCCGTACACCGAGATGTTGCTGGCGGCGGTGCCGCGCGCAGCCGACCGGCGGACCGGTCATCGCGCGCTCTCGACTGGGGAACCGCCCGACCTGGCGCATCTACCTTCGGGTTGCGTCTTTCGCACGCGCTGCCGCTATGCCAGCGAACGCTGCGCGGAAGAAGAGCCCCAACTGCGCGAGATTGAACCCGGTTACCATGTAAGCTGTCACTTTGCCGAAGAGCTGACCCTGCAAGGAGTTGCAACACGTGTCAAGGCTCTCGGGCAGTAGTGCAGGGCAGGAGATTGTCAATCCGCCGGCAAGTTCTTATCTCGGCGCCTACGGATTGTGGTTGGTCACGTTTTTAGCAGGTCTGCTAGTTGCCTACCTGGTGCGCGATGTCTACCAGATGGCTGTGGTCTTCACGACGTGGGACCGCTACGTCGTGCACCTGTTCGGGCAGATCAGCGTCGTCATTCTGGTCGTTCTGCTGCTGATCCTGCTCGTCGCTACTGAGGCCTACTACCGGAACGGCGTGCCGCGCCGCCAGGTGGGGATACGCTTCGCACGGGTGATGGGCATCCTGGCGCTAGTCCTGGCCGCGGCACAGGGATTTCGCCTGCTGCTGGAGATAGTCGCGGGGTCGGTAAACTTGGTGAGCGTGCTGATCTTTGTCATCGCGCTGCTCATCTATGCCGGCGCGGCCAGCGTGACGGGCGGGGCAGCGCGCAGCACGAAGGCACGCGGCGCGCAGGAAACGGCGCAAGATGCCTCTCGGCAGGGGCTGTGGGCGCAAGTGACGGCCGCAGCTATCCTCCTAGGCGGGGCGGTTCTGATTACGCTGCCGATCAAGGTATCCCATCAATGTCTATGACGAGGGGCTGGCGTTGGTCGGCGGTATGCGCGTGCTGCACGGCGATGTACCGATGCGCGACTTCTGGGCCATCTATCCGCCAGGGCAAGCGTATGTGCTGGCCGCGTTGTTTGGTGTCTTCGGCGAGAATGTCATGGTCGAGCGTGTGTACGACACGTTGGTGCGCATCTTGCTGGCGCTGACGATTTATCTCGTGGCGGCGCGGCTGTTGCGGTCGTGGCGTTGGGCGCTCGCCCCCTACCTGGTGGCAGCGGTCCTATTGGCGGCGGCGACCTTCTATGGCTATGCTGTATATCCGGCGCTGCTGTTCAGCTTTGGCGCGCTGCTGCTGAGCTTTCGTTACCTGGACGCCGGCAAACGGGGCTGGTTGGCGGCTGCAGGCGTCTCTCTAGGGGTGACGGCATTCTTCCGCATTGATCTCGGCTTCTATGCCGCGGCGGCCATTGGTGTCCTGCTGCTGCTGTCACGGCTGCTTCCGCCGGAAGGTGAAGTGCGTTGGCGGCAGCGACTGCGGGGATTGTTTGGCGACCTGCTGGCGGCGTTCGGACCCGCCGCTCTGCTCGTGGTTGTCTTCTACAGCGTCCTCGGCAGCATGGCAAGCTACGACCTGATGGTGCAGAACCTGCTCGTGTTTCCGGCGACCACGTTTCGGGCCGTGCGCCAGCTGCCCGTACCCGGCGATCCTGCCAGACTGGTCGATCTGGGCCGGTGAAGGTGGCGTCGACAGTCGGCTCGATCGGATGTTTAGCGACTATCTGCGGTTCTATCTGCCGCTGCTGGTGTATGGCGTGGTCTTGGGGCTGCTGGTGTGGCGAGGGGTGCGCGCCGTGCGGGGTAAGGCGCGGTTTGCGCGCACCGACAGCATGGCCGCGGCGATCCTCGTCCTGGGACTGGGCCTTTTTATGCAAGCGCTCAGCCGTTACGACGAGATCCACGTGCTGCCGGCATCGCTGGCCGCCGTGGTGCTGATCACATGGCTGCTGCGCCAGATTCCCAGCGCAAACTGGCGCAAGCCTTATGTGGCGGTCCCTACCGCAGTGCTGCTGTCGGTGGCTCTCGTGCTCTACTTTCTGGGCCCGTATGTCGAACTCAGCGACAACGTGCGCGACTTCGCCCCCCTCGGCTGCTACTCGGCGCTGCCGCGGGCGGGGTGTGTCCAGACATTCCCGGGGCAGGATGACGCCGTGCAGATCCTAAATCATCAGTCGCCTGAAGACGAGCCGCTATTTGCCGGGCTGCTGCGGCACGACAATACCTTTGCCAACGACGTCAGCATCTACTTCCTGGCAGACAGGCCGATCGCCACGCGTTACCACGAACTGCACCCCGGCGTGACGACTACGCAGGCGGTGCAGGAAGAGATGGTGGCCGAACTGCAGGCGACGGACCCCGAATGGCTGGCCTTGATCACCTGGGGTAACCCCAACGAGCCGAACGCCAGCCGCTTTAGCAGTGGCGTTACACTGCTGGACGACTACATCCGGGCGCACTACGCGCGCGAGCACACCGTCGGCATGTATGAGATGTGGCGCAAACGCTAGTACCAGGTTTGAATATCGTAACCATAGAGGAGAACCAGGATGCTTTCGCAAGACCAGATTGACTTTTTCCACGCCAACGGGTACGTCAACGGAGGTAAAGTACTGAGTGACGAGGAGGTAGACGTCCTCCGCAGCGAGATCATGCGCACGATCGAGGAGCGCGACCGCACCGATGTTCCGCAGCCGGTGATGGTGCGGAACCTGTCGCGCGATGAATCGTCGCCGGTGTGGCAGATAGTCGACATTTGGATGTCCAGCGAGCCATTCCACAAGCTGATCAGCCATCCCGGGATCACGAAGGGGCTGGCGCAGCTTACGGGTGCGGCAGAGCTGCGCATCTGGCACGATCAAATCCAGTACAAGCCGGCGCAGATCGGCGGCGTCAACATGTGGCACCAGGACGCGCCGTACTGGCCCATCATCCAGCCCATGACCGAGGTGACCGGCTGGGTGGCGCTCGACGACGCGGATGTGGACAACGGGTGTATGAGCATGGTGCCCGGCTCGCACTTATGGGGCAACAAGATCGATTTCTTGCACACGCTCAAGAACTATGACGACATGCCGTCCGAGTTCGAGGGACACGAGATCAAGGTCATCCGCTGCCCCGTCAAGAAGGGCGAGGTGCACTATCACCATGCATTGACCTGGCATGGCAGCCACGCCAATACGAGCGGCCGGCCACGCCGCGCCGTTGCCCTACACTACATGACCGGCGAGACGCGCTATGTAGCCAGCGGCAACCATGTGATGAAAGCCTATGTCGAAGTGGCCGACGGCGAAATCCTGCAAGGCAAGTACTTCCCCAAGGTCTATCCCACGGCAGAATGAACAACAATCGCGCATGATCGTGGGGCGACCTGGCGCCCCACGATCATGCGCGATGTCAAAGCCTGTTGCCTATAAGAACTATATGAAGTTGTTCGCTTTCAAATAGCCGACAATCTCGTCTACATTTTCCTCTGGGGAGTTCTGTACCGTATCAACTATCAGCTCAGGCTGCTGTGGCGTCTCATATGGCTCATCAACTCCCGTGAAACCGCGTATCTCCCCGCGCGCTGCTCGGGCATACAGCCCTTTCGGGTCGCGGCGCTGCGCTTCCCCTAGGTCGCACCGGACGTAGATCTCCACAAAGCTGCCGGCAGGCAGCAGGGAACGGGCAAACTGCCGCTCGGCGGCATACGGCGAGATAAACGCGCACAGCGTCAGCAGCCCGTTCTCGAAGGTCAGCTTCGCCACTTCTGCCACCCGGCGGATGTTTTCCTTGCGGTCTTCAGCCGAGAATCCGAGGTCGCCGTTGAGCCCATGGCGCACATTGTCGCCGTCGAGATAGATGACCTGGCAGCCCAGCGCAAACAGCCGGCGCTCCAGCTGCTGCGCCAGCGTGCTCTTGCCGGCGCCCGAGAGACCGGTGAACCACAGCACCGCCGCCTTATGGCCCTGGCGTTCTTCCCGCTGGCTGCGGCCGATGTTCGTGTGCTCCCACACCACGTTGCTCGACTTTGGCCGCTGCTCGGTGTGGACGGCATGGGCGGCGGGCTCAACCGGCTCGACTGGTTCGGCGGCTGCGCCGCGGATCATGCCGGCGGCCACCGTGTTGTTGGTGTGGAGGTCGACCAGGATGAAGCTGCCCGTGGCGCGGTTCGCCCCGTAGGCGTCGAAGAAGATGGGCTGGGTGGTGGTGAGCCGGGCGCGACCGATGTCATTGAGCGCAAGGGTGGGCGCCGGTGCGCGGTGGAGCGTGTCGACGTCGATGCGGTAGGTGAGCTCCTCGACGCGGGCGCGCACCTGGCGCGTGGTGTGCTGGAGGAGGTAGTCGCCGTGGGGGTTGAGCGGTTCCTCGCCCAGCCAGCAGAGGGTGCAGTCGAGGTTCGTGGCCACCTGCGGCACGTTGCGCAGACGGACGATCATGTCGCCGCGGCTGATGTCGAGTTCGTCCTCCAGCGTCAGCGTCACGGCATCGCCCGCCGCCGCTTCTTCCATCTCGCCTTCAAAGGTCACGATGGCTGCGCACACGGCTCTTCTGCCCGCCCGGCAGCACCACGACCTCGTCGCCAGGCTGGATGGTGCCCGAGGCGACCTGGCCCATGTAGCCGCGGAAGGTGCGGTCGGGGCGCAGCGCCATCTGCACCGGGAAGCGAAAGTCCACGAGGTTGCGCGTGCTGCCGGCGCTGACATGCTCCAGGTGATACAGCAGGGTGGGGCCTTCGTACCAGGGCATGTGTGCGCTGGAATGTACGATGTTGTCGCCCTGCAGTGCAGAAACCGGGATGTAGGTCAGGTCCGGCACCGAAAGCTTGGCCGCAAACGCGTTGTAGTCGGCCGCGATACTGTCAAACACTTGCTGGCTGTAGTCGACCAGGTCCATCTTGTTGACTGCCACCAGGATGTGGGGGATGCGCAGCAGCGAGGCGATAAAGCCGTGCCGCTTTGACTGCGTCAGCACCCCGCGCTGCGCGTCGATGAGGATGATGGCCAGCTCGGCGGTGGAGGCGCCGGTGACCATGTTGCGCGTGTACTGGATGTGGCCCGGCGTATCGGCGATGATGAACTTGCGCCGCGGCGTGGCGAAGTAGCGGTGCGCCACGTCGATGGTGATGCGCTGCTCGCGCTCCGCCTTCAGCCCATCGGTGAACAGTGCCAGGTCCATGTACGGCTCCCCCCGCTCGCGGCTGGCGCGTGCGACTGCCTCCAGCTGGTCCTGGTAGATGTTCTGCGTGTCGAGCAGCAGGCGCCCGATGAGCGTGCTCTTGCCGTCGTCGACGCTGCCGGCGGTGGTGAAGCGGAGAAGGTCAATGGGTTCAGACACTTAGAAGTACCCCACGCGTTTGCGTTCTTCCATCGCCGCCTCCGACCGCCTGTCGTCGGCGCGGGTGCCGCGTTCGGTTTCAGTCGCAGATGCGATCTCCTGGATGATCTCGTCCAACGTCCCGGCGGTGGACTCGACGGCGCCGGTGCAGGTCATGTCGCCGATGGTGCGGAAGCGGACCTGCTTGTGCTCCACCTGCTCGTGGGGCAGCGGGGTGACGACGTCCGAGACGGCGAGCCAGGTGCCCCTGCGGCGCAGGACGTCACGCTGGTGGGCGAAGTAGAGGGTGGGGATGGGGATCTCCTTCCAGTGGATGTAGTGCCAGATGTCCAGCTCGGTCCAATTGCTCAGCGGAAAAATGCGGAAGCCCTCACCCGGATGCTTGCGGCCGTTGTAGAGATTCCACAGCTCGGGCCGCTGGTGCTTGGGGTGCCACTGGCCGTGGCGGTCGCGGTGTGAGAAGAAGCGCTCCTTGGCGCGTGCTTTCTCCTCGTCACGGCGTGCCCCGCCGAGCGCGGCGTCAAAGCCGTGCTCGGCCAGGGCGTCGAGCAGCGTCACCGTCTGCAGCGCGTTGCGGCTGGGGTTGTGCCCCGGCTCCTCCTGCACGCGCCCGCGGGCGATCGAGTCCTGGACGGAGGCGACCAGCAGGCGGCACGCCAGGCGGGCGACCAGCTCGTCCCGGTAGGCCAGCGTCTCGGGAAAGTTGTGGCCGGTGTCGACGTGGAGCAGCGGGAAGGGTGACTTGCCGGGCCAGAAGGCACGCTGGGCGAGGTGCGCCATCACGATCGAATCCTTGCCGCCGGAGAAGAGCATAGCGGGGCGTTCGAACTGGGCTGCTGTCTCACGCAGCACATAGATCGCTTCGGCTTCGAGCTGTTGCAGATGCGTGCGCAGATAATTGATCATAGACTGTCATTATATGTCAGAGGACCAGTTTTGGTTGCGTCGAGGTTCCGATAGCAGCGCATTTGCTTGCGAAAGTGCTATATTCGTGTTGTCACGGTTGACAGTCCCTAGCCTGCATGTTACTATTGGGGTACCCTAGTATTACTCCTCGGACGAGGTTCGTCTATCCAGTCGGTCCGTGTTGTCACCATCCAATGTCTTGCGTACGTTTTCTGCATGCTGGTGTTTGCCCCCACTAGCTTAACAAGGAGCTCTCGCCTGCCGTCGCTCCCTGCGGCTGTCGCCTATGGCCGCGTCGAGGCTGGCGTATGGTTCGCTATGTCCAACCGTTTGTTGCAGTCCGATTGACAGGAGAAGTTAGTTGCTATGAAAACACGCCTACAAGTTGTCTTCGGCCTTCTGGTCGTCTTTGCCATGCTGCTCAGCGCCTGTGCCGCGCCTGCCGCCGCGCCCTCCGCCGGCGGTGGAGAAGCCGCGCCGGCAGCAGGCGACAGCGGTGCCGCGCCTGCCGCCAGCGGCGACAAGCAGGTATTGACCGTACTGCTGCAGTGCTACTACGACCCGAACGTCGAACCGGACACGGCCAAGGTCGCCGAAGATCTGGTGGCCGAGTACGAATCCCTGCACCCCGATGTCGATATCCAGCTCGTTCCCAACCTGCCGTCGGGCCAGGATTTTGAAACCTACCTGGCCGCGCGCATGGCCGCCAACGAGTCGCCCGACATCATGTGGCAGCAGTTTGGCACCCGCAACGTGCGCGGCTCCTCCTGGTGGTCGCCGCTCAACGATGCCTTTGAGAAGCCCAACCCCTATATTGAGGCCGGGCAGCCGGGCAGCGAGCGCTGGGCCGACTCCTTCCAGGACTACGTGCTGAACCAGACCCGTGCCGCCGACGGCAACTGGTACCAGGCCTCCCTCGACTGGGTCGAGACCGGCTACTACTATAACAAGGACATCTTTGCCGCTGCCGGCGTCGATCCCGCCAACTGGAAGAGCTGGGGCGACTTCGTGAAGGACATGAAGACGATCAAGGAGACGCAAAACGTCGACGCCCTTGGCACCTTCATGAAGCAGCAGGGCTGGTCGAACTGGTGGTGGGCCGACGACATCTTCCTGACCGTCGCCTGGGCCGATGCCGCCAAGGACCTCTACATGGAGAAGTACAACGACCCGAACCGCCCCTGGCGCCAGCTCAACCCCGAAGAGATCGCCAAGGCCGTGCTCGACGGCAAGCTGACTGCCACCGACCCGCGCATGGACGACTACCTGCGCATGAACAAGGAGTTCGTCTCCCTGCTGCCGGCCGACTACAACGGCATCGCCTCGCTCGACGACCTGGACGTCCCCTTCTTCTCGGGCGCCCTGGCCTCGGTCTGGACGGGCACGTGGAAGAACAAGCTGTACACCTCGCAGATTCCGTTCAACTACGGCGTGACCTATCTGCCGCCCTTCACGACGGCTGATGCCGCCGGCGCCCAGAACACCGCCTACCGCGTGGGCGGCCCGTCGAGCTGCGGCCAGTACGGTATTGCCAAGTCGGCCACCGACAAGGGCAAGTTTGACCTCGCCGTCGACTTCCTGATGTTCCTGTCGGCCCCGCAGAACTTCGAGAAGCTGGCCGTGATCTACGGCGGCTACATCCCGATGATCAAGGGCGCCAAGGCCGGCGAGGTGATGGACAACTTCACCGACATCTCCGCCTTGCCCGAGCGTCTGTTCAACGACCCGGACAACCGGCTGAACGGCCCCACGCACGGCGACGCCTGGTCGCAGGCGATGCAGGCTTACTTCCTGGGCCAGACCGACGAGGCAGCCACCAAGGATAAGCTGCAGCAGCTGTGGATGGACGGCGCCAAGCAGCTGTGCGCCGATCAGAAGTACGATTGGTGCCCCGCCCAGTAACATGGCTGTGCCCGGCATCCAGCCGGATCTCCACATTTGTATCTCCCCCGTGCGAGGGCCCAAGCCCTCGCACGGGGTCTAGCTTATCGAGAGGCGCCCATGGCAAGCGGTTCACTCGCAACCACCACCACCGAAAAGCGGCAGCGCAAGCGATCGAGTGGTGTTCCCGTCTACGTCCCCTTTCTCTTCTTGCTGCCGGCCATCGTGCTGCTGATCGCCTTCCGCTACGTCCCAGCGTTTTCGGCTGTCTATCACTCATTTACCGATTGGACCGGCACGAATAAGGCTTCTTTTGTCGGCCTGGCCCAATATCAGGCCCTGGTTCGCCGACCCGATCTTCTGGACTTCGCTGCGCAATGTGCTGCTCTACACCCTGGGACGCACACTGTTGACCACTGTCATGGCGTTCATTGCTGCCGAGCTGGTCTACAATCTTCACAACCGCCAATCACAGTGGATCTGGCGCGTGACTTTTACGCTGCCCATGGTGATTCCCGCTACGGTTATCCTGCTGATCTGGCGCCAGATCTACGCTGCCCGCATGGGCCTGCTCAACGAATTGCTGCGGGCGATCGGTCTCGACAGCTGGGCACAGCCTTGGTTGGGGCAGCCCAACACTGCCTTGCTGGCGCTCATGATGATCGGCTTTCCCCTGGTCTCCGGCTTTGCGTTCCTGGTGATATCCTCGGCCCTCATGGAACTGTCGACCGAAATCAACGAAGCGTCCCTGCTCGACGGCTGCAGCCCGCTGCGCCGCGTCTTTGCCATCGACATTCCCAGCATTATCGGCCCGACCGTGCTGGTGATCATCCTCGGCATCAATGCCGGGCTGCAGGAATTTGCCCCGATGCTGATCATCACCAGTGGCGGCCCCGTCAACGCTACGCAAACGCCTGGGCTCTACCTCTACCAGGTTGCGTTTACCTACGGCAAATTCGGCTACGCGACGGCCATCGGCACCGCGCTGATGATCATCACGTTGGCTTTCAGCTATTTCACGCTGCGTGCTCGCTATCAGGGGGCCACCGATGTCGAAGTCCAATACGTCTTCCCACACCACGCCGCTCGCGCACGTGGCGCCGTGATTGGCCGCTCAACCTGGCACTGCTTTTTCTGGCACTCCTGACCTACCTGCCCTTTGCGATGATGCTGCAGCAGTCATTCAAGGACAACAAGCAGTTTTTTACGTCCTTCTGGCTGCCCACCCTGCCGCTGCATTTTGAGAACTACGCCAAGGCTTTCCCGATCATCTATGCGTACGACGATCAATACGCTGGTCTATGCTGATTCCTACGCTCATCATCGTATTGACCGTCTCCGGCTTGACCGGCTTTGCCTTTGCTCGCTACAACTTCCCGGGCAAGAACGCTATCTTCTTGGCGATGCTGCTGCTGATCATGCTGCCGGGCATCCTCCTGGTGATCCCGATGTTCGTGCAAATGGTAGATCTCGGTTGGACCAACACCATCCAGATCGATGGTGCTGCCCTGGGCTGCCGTGCAGATTCCCTTTGGCATGTACCTGATGCGTACCTTTTTCGAAACGCTGCCGCGTGAGTACTTCGAAGCGGCGCGCATCGACGGTGCCTCGCGAAGGGGGGCTGTTCTTGCGCATCGCGCTGCCTTTGGCGCTGCCTGCCTTTAGCACGCTGGGTATTTTCACGCTGCTGTTTACCTGGAACGACATCATCTGGCCGCTGATCGTGCTGCTGGACACCACCAAGTACCCTATCGCCATCGGCGTGCTCTCGTTCTCCAATGCCCAATCGACCAACTACGGTGTCACCTTTGCCGGCTACACGCTGGCCTCCATCCCCCTCATCGTCGTCTTCATCTTCACCGTGCGCCGCTTCATGGCCGGCCTCCAGGGCAGCTACCGCTAGAACGCACACCCCTTCCGGGAAGACCCCCGTCTTCCCGGAAGGGGTCCGTTTCCACTAAATCCACCTCTTTTCTCTTCTCTGCCGGAGATTTATATTGTGACTACAAATCGAATCCGACCTTTTCTTCCGCCGCGCCCTGGATCTGGGGCGGCGACGTCGCTGCGAACCCAGCCCCAAGAACGACTGGCGCTATTTCCGCGCCACCGTGGACGTGCCGGCGGATGTCGCCCGTGCGACGCTGCTGATTACAGCCGACTCGGCCTACGAGCTGCATGTCAACGGCGCCTTCACCGGCCGCGGGCCGGTGCGCAGCTTTCCCTTTGCCTATGCGTACGACGTCTACGACGTCACGCCGCTGCTGCAGGAGGGGGCGAACACGCTGGCCGTGCTTGCCCACCACCTGGGCGACCACACGATGACCTACATTCGTGGCGCGGCGGGACTTCTGGCCGAGTTGGTGCGTGGAGACAGCCGGCGGCGAGACAGTTTCTTTTGCTTCCGGCGATAGCTGGCGCACAGCGCATTGCGATGCCTTTAACGCGGATGCCACCCGCATTTCCGTCCAGCTGGGCTTTGAGGAGCAGTACGATGCGCGCCGCGAGCTCACCGGCTGGCAGGCACCCGGCTATGACGACAGCGGGTGGGCGCCTGCGGCCGTGATCGGCCCGGTCGGCTGCGAGCCGTGGACGAGCCTTGTCCCGAGCACCATTCCGTTCCTCACCGAGGACGCCATGCCGCCGGTCGAGGTCAAGGCGGTCGAACTTGCCCGGCCGCGCCAGGGGCAGATCTGGAACCTCGACGTGCGCGAGCTTGCCAACACGATGCGGACGGGTCTGCGCAGTGCCCCCTACGGCGAGCGCGGCTGGTTGATCGCCACCGAAATTCACGCGCCACAGCCCTGCACGCTCAAGGTGCACCTCTTCCCCAACTATGAGCCGATCGAGTTCCGCATCAACGATTACGTCCACGAACGCACGGATGTCGTCGACGGGGAGTATGGCCCCTTCGAGGTCCCGCTCCACGCCGGCGCCAATTACTGTGTGCTGCGCAACCCCGAGTGGCCGTCGCTGCTCTTTGAATGCGACCAGCCGCTGACCTTCTCGGCCGAGCGCGTCCTCGACGGCGCCGCCTGGGTCTTTGTCGGCCCCATGAACGAGTTCAGCCCCGAGTTTGCCGCCGCCTTCGCGGTGACAAGCCTCGACGACCTGCCGGCCAACGCTCGCCGCGTCGCCATCCCGCCGTCCGCCAACAAGACCGATATCTTCGCCCTCACCGCCAGCCAGCACTTCTATGCCGTCGACGGTGGCTTCTGCACCTATGAGATCACGCGTGTCACCCCGCGCCCTGCGCTCGGCGGGCAAACGGCAGCTGATCGACGCGCCGGATGCCCTGCTGGCCGACACCGCCGACTGGACCACCATCTATCCCCAGCCCGACGGCGACGTCCACCTGGTGCTCGACTTCGGCAAGGAGACGATCGGCTACTTCGAGTTCGACCTCGACGCCCCGGCCGGCACGATCCTCGACGGCAGCGGCTTCGAAGGCATCGACGACGGCGGCATCTTCTGGACCATGAACACGCGCAACAGCTTCCGCTACGTGTGCCGGGAGGGGCGCCAGGTCTTCCGCTCGCACGAGCGGCGCGGCTTCCGCTATCTTTCGCTGACGCTGCGCAGCTTCGCTCGGCCCGCTGCGCATCCGCCACGTCAGCAACTACGTGGCCACCTACCCCGTGGCGCAGGTCGGCCATTTCGCCTGCTCGGACGAAACGCTGACCAAGATCTGGGAGGTGGGGGCCTACACCGTCCGCCTCTGCATGCTCGACACCTATGTCGACTGCCCCACCTACGAGCAGGTCTACTGGGTGGGCGACGCCCGCAACAGCGCCCTGGTCAACGCCGTCGCCTTTGGCGCCTACGACCTGACCGACCGCTGCGTGCGGCTCACCGGCCAGTCGCTGTCGCCCGAACTCAAGCGCGTCAAGCCGCCCTACCTGGAGGAACTGCGCACGCATCTGCCCACCTCGCATGTTGTCAGCGGCTGGTTTGACGAGATTCCCATGTGGAACTTCCTGTGGGTCTGGCAGGCATGGGAGGCGTACACGGCGACCGGCGACCGCGCGGCCCTGGCCGACTACTACGTGGATGTGCGCGAGAGCCTCGTGCGCGCCGAAGGCTTCCTCTCCGGCGCGCGACCTCTTCGACATCCCCGAGGTCTGGAACCTGGTCGACTGGGCGGCGCAGGACCTCGAACGTGACGGCGAGGTCATCACCAATACCGTCCTCATGGCGCAGGCGCTTGATTGCGCCGCCCAGATGGCCGAAGAACTCGGTAAGCCTGAAGAGGTGGCGGCCCATCGTGGGCTCGCCGCACGGCTGCGTGCCGCCGTCAACCTGTACGGCTGGTCCGACGAGCACCAGGGCTACGTCGACACCGTGCGCGACGAGACCGGCTATGCCACCTTCAAGGCGCGCCGCGAGGCAGCCGGCATTCCCGTCGAGCCCTATGCACGAGTATCTCAAGAAGATCCGGATCAGCGAGCCGACCAATACCCTGGCGCTGCTGTGCAACAGCGTACCGCCCGAACGCACGGACGCGGTGATGCGCTTGGTGCTGGCGGCCAAGCAGGGCAAGTTCATCGGCAGCAGCCCCTGGATGGCGCGCTTTGGCAAGACCGAGGAGATCGTTCCCGTCGGCAGCCCGTGGTTCCTGTTCTTCACGCTTGAAGCCCTGTTCCAGGCCGGCTACAGCGATGACGCCCTCCAACTCCTGCGCGAGCAGTGGAACCGGATGCTTGAAAAGGGCGCCACGACCTTCTGGGAGACGTTTCCCGGCCACATCGGCGGCGGCCACTGGAGTCGCAGCCTCTGTCACGGCTGGTCGGCTGCGCCTGCCTACTTCCTGTCCACCAAGGTCCTGGGCGTGACGCCGGCGGCGCCCGGCTACAGCCGCGTGCGCATTGCGCCGCAGCCCTGGAACCTGCGCTGGGCGCGCGGCGCGGTGCCGACCCCGCGCGGGCCTATCAGCGTGGCCTGGCAGGTGGGCGAGGATGGCAAGCTGCAGGTCGAGTATCATGTCCCCGACGGCTGCGAAGTGGAGGTGGTACTGCCGTGATTGTGCAGGGGTTTGACATCGACGTGTGATGCGGTAAAGTACGCAGGCCAAATTGGGACATGAACAATTTGGCCTGCGTGACAAGTCTTTTTTCGATTGTGAGGCCGCAGGTGCCCAGCCGTATCGCGGAACGCTTGAAATCTGAGCGCCGGCGTTTGTTTGTCGGTCGCACTGCCGAGAAGAAGCTGTTCACGGCAGCGCTGACGCACGCGGATCCGCCGTTCTTACGTGATGTACGTATACGGCCCTGGCGGCGTCGGCAAGACCACGCTGCTGCACGAGCTTGCCCTCGATGCCCGTGAACTTGGCGCCGACGCCACCTACCTGGACCTGCGCAACGTCGAGGCGACCCCCGGCGCATTTGCTGCCAGCCTTGCCCTGGCGTTGGGCGGGAGCCCCCAAGCAGAACCCTGTGGATCTGCTGCACAGCCGGCCGCAGCGCTCGGTACTGCTGCTGGACACCTGTGAAAACCTGGCCGCGCTCGAGAGCTGGCTGCGCGAGTCGTTCTTGCCCGAACTGCCGGCTACGACCTTGACCGTGATGGCCAGCCCGCAGCGCGCCCAGCACTGACCTGGATCACCGATCCCGGCTGGCAGAGCCTGCTGCAGGTAGTGCCGCTGCGGAATCTTACCCCCGATGAGAGTATGACCTATCTCAACCTGCGCACCGTGCCCACCATGGAACGCAGTGGAATCGTAGGCTTCACCCACGGCCATCCGCTCGCCATTTCGCTGGTTGCCGATGTGCTGGACCAACAGCCCGGCTATCACTTTGAGCCGCTCTCGGTCCCCAACATTATTGAGTCTCTGCTTACCCGCCTGATTCATGACGCCCCCAGCCGCCTCCACCGCGCAACGCTCGAAGCGGCCTGCCTGGCGCTCTACATGACCGAGTCGCTGCTTGGCGGCGATGTTGGAACTCGACGATGCCCATGCCTACTTCGACTGGCTGCGCAGCTTGTCGTTTATGGAAGCCGGGCGCTACGGCCTGTTCCCGCATGACCTGGTGCGCGAAACGATGGCCACCGACCTGCGCTGGCGCAACCCCGACTGGTATGTCGAACTCCACCGCCGCGCCCGCAACTTCTACCATGCCCGCCTGCGCCAGACGACCGGCTTTAATCAGCGCCGCGTGCTGGCGGAGCTGATCTTTCTTCACCGCGATGCCTCGGCGGTGCGTGCAATCTTCAACTTCCAGGTCAACGACAACCTGTTTACCGATCGGCTGCGCCCATCGGATGCTGCGGCGCTGGTGGCGATGGTGGCGCAGCACGAAGGTCCTGAAGCCGCCCGACTCATGGCCTTCTGGTCCGAACGCCAGCCGGGCACGACCTTGGTGATACGCGACCAGTTTCAAACACCCGGTGGGCTTTGTCACTATTCTGCTGCTGCAGGCAGCCGCAACTGAAGACTTGATGCACGATCCCGCCACGCGTGTCGCCTGGCAGTTTGTGCAGCGCCAGCCGCCGCTGCGTGACGGGGAACAAGTGTTGTACTTCCGTTTCTGGATGGAACGTTCCACCTACCAGGCGCTGTCCACGGCGCAAAGCCGGATCTTTCTCAACGTCATTCAGTACTATTTGATCACCCCGGGGTTGGCCTACAGCTTCTTCCCGTGTGCGGATCCTCAATTCTATGCCGATGTGCTTGCCTATGCCGATATCCACCGCAGCCCCGAACTCGACTTTGTGACGGACGGTAAACACTACGGCGTCTTTTTTCACGATTGGCGTCTGCGCCCGGCGACTACCTGGCTCGACCTGCTGGCCGAACACGAGATCGCCTACAGTGCCGAGTCTGGTTCGCCGCCACGCCCGGCCGGCCAGCAGCCCACGCTGGTTCTACTCAGCGAACCGGAGTTTGCGCAGGCGGTGCGCGATGCCCTGCGGCACTACACGCGCCTGGACGAACTCCAGACAAACCCCCTCGTGCGCTCGCGCCTTGTCCTGGCGCAGGCCGGCGCCGAAGCGAACGGCGCCGCGCGCGCGAAGGCCCTGCACGCGCTGCTTGCCGAAGCTGTCGACCTGCTGCGTTCCTCGCCGCGCCAGCAGAAGCTGTATCGGGCCCTTTACCATACCTATATCCAACCTGCTGCCACCCAGGAACTGGCAGCCGAACTGCTCGATCTGCCGTTCAGCACCTATCGCCGCCACCTCAAAGAAGGCATCGAGAATGTCGTCGCGACGCTCTGGGCGCGCGAACTGGGCGCCGAGGATCCATAGACGAGGCCAGCCGGAGCCAGCGCGGAATATCCTGTGCTGCATAGATATTGATCGCCTTGCGTCCCTATGTTAAGATGAGGGCAATACTCTGCAAGGTGTGAACCATGACGCGACAAGACCTAGACGCCGCTATCAGCACCGGCAGAGTCCTTGTTACCAGCTGACACCGCGCAGGGGCGCACGCGGAGCGAGGGGACCGTGGCCAACGCAGCACCGGAGATACGCCTTAACGATTTCGCGACGACACCGCTCTACAACATCAAGGCCGTCGTCCAGGCTACCAATATCAGCCCAAGCACCTTACGTGCCTGGGAACGCCGCTACAACATGTGCCAGCCACAGCGTTCGGACAGCGGCTACCGTCTCTACTCAGATCGTGACATTGCGATTATCCGTTGGCTCAAGGCACAGGTCGATGCCGGCATGTCTATCAGCCAGGCTGTGGCCTGGCTGCAGACCTTGATCGACGAAAGCCCTAACGGCCAGACGGTAGCACTTCCGGATCCGACCGGTCGCGTCCAGGACGCCGTGCATGCTCGCGCCGACCCAGCTCGACGTGCAGAACTTTGCCTCCCTGCATGACTCGCCTTCTGGAGGCCCTGCTGCTCTTCAACGAGCATGAAGCCGAACAAGTGCTTGCCAGCGCCTTTGCGCTCTATCCGGTGGAACATGTCGGCGAATACGTCATCGTGCCGACGATGGTGGATGTCGGCGACCGCTGGCATCGCGGCGAGTTGAGCATCACGCGCGAGCACTACGCCACCGGCTATCTCATGCAGCGCCTGGGCTCCATCTTGCGTGTCGTTCCCAATGGTTACACCGGCCCCCTGATCTGGGTCGGCTGTGCGCCCGGCGAAAAACATGAGATGGGCGTCCTGCTGCTGTGCATCTACCTGCGCCGTGCCGGGTACCAGGTGCGCTATCTTGGCCAGGATCTGCCGCAGGACGACTTGCTTGCCGAAGCGATGGCGTACAAGCCTGCGCTTATTCTGTTCAGCGCCTCGGGGGTGGATGCGGCCGCTAATCTCCAGCAGCTGTGTGAGCGGCTCGTCACGATCGAGCCGCCCCGCCCTGTCATTGGCTATGGCGGGCGTGTCTTCAACGTGCATCCCGAACTGCGCAATGGCATGGCCGGCGTTTTTGCGGGAGCCACTGCGCTGGAAGCTGTCGAAACGTGTGGGCGATCATGCTGACCGAACGTCCACGCCAGAACGGCTGGTCTGCCTGAATTCGCCTAACGAAACGAGCATCTTGTGCCAGGGGAAAATCGTCCGGCGGACGCTTCCGCTCTGTCGAAGAACTTGCTGCAGGCTTGTCGCACGAACTTGCCGCGGTTGAGCAGGACGTAGCGGCTTCGCTTGGCGATCTGCACGCCCCGTTTATCCAGCTGGTGCAGGGCCAATGGCAGCGCAGCTTTCCGCTCGTGCGGGCCGCATTTGTGCTGACGGCCGGCACGTACGATGGCCGGTGATACTCCCGACCTGCGGCGCCAGCGCATCTATCTGGCCGCCGCCATGGAAACCCTGCGCCTTGCGCTGGGCGTGCACACGCAGCTGCTGCTTGCCGAGTCGCCGGCTGCGATCGACCGCTCCCTGCTCGGCAGCACGGTGCTTGCCGGCGACTTCTGCTTCAGCCGGGCGGCCGGCCTTGCCGCCAAGACCGGCAGCCCTGTCATCGTCGATCTGTTTGCCGGTGCCCTGCAGCGGGTCAGCGAAGGCTCGCTGCGCCGGCTCTTTCGCCCGTCCGATCCGCCTTATGATGCCGACCGCGATCTCTGCCTCTCCGGCATCGCCGCCGCCAATGAACTGGCCGGACTCCCGCCTGGCGAGCGGGACCTTGATCAACAGGTTGGCGTCTATCTCTCTGGATACCTACTGCTGCCGCCAAGCCTCCACCTGGCGATGCCTCCTGAGTTTGCCCAACTTTCCCCCGACCGCCGTTCCTCCTGGCAGGCCCTTGCCGCCTGGCTGCGTGCCAATCCCCTGCCTGAGCCCCGTCTCACCGGCGCTGCTAGGTCGCTGCTCTGCTGTACGATACCTGGACAAATTCTCCGCCGACTGTCGGGCTGTCGGCCGGCATTGCTGTGCTGCGCCCACGTAAGCTCAAACACAATTCCAATACAATTTCAATGTTGCTTTAACACTTCTCTTGTATAGTAGTGTGTACCCCCGATCGGGGCATGCCAGAACGCTTTGCCGCTCCCATGCGCGGCGGCAGCACGGGCTGTAAAGGTGAGAAAATTTTAATCTTTGGGGACTAGACAAAGCTTTCTCCCTGTGGTTAAATAAATGCAAAGGTTTTGTACGGGATTGTACAGCCTGGGCAGAGCTCGAAGAGTGAGTTGGAGCTCGATTGTCCAGGTCTTGTCGATGAAGTATTCAAGATATAGAGAGGCCAGAACCGTAATGAAAGCCAGCACACGCGATCAGTTCAACGCTTTCGGCATGCCCGCCACTGCTGCCTCTGCGATTATGCCCAATAGCAACCAACGCCTATCCGGCGTACGCCAGGCGCTGACTGCCTTGCGCGACGAGGACCCTGCTTTTGATAAGAGTGTCACCACACAGCGCTACGAGCGCGGCGCTACGGTTGCCACGCCTGATGCGCTTGGCCGAACGCATGTATGTGCTGATGAGCGGCAAGGTCAACCTGATCTGCACCAACAACGAAGGTCGCCGCCTCGTCATTGCGACCCTGGAGCCCGGCGCCGTATTTGGCGAGGGCGCCTTGGATTCGGGCGGCGCGAGCAACCGACCCGAACGTCTTTGCCGAGGCGGTGGACGATGTTGCCGTTTGGGTCATTCCGTCCGGCGAAGCCCGCAACATGACGATGCAGTATCCGATCTTGGGCTGGGGTTTGCTGCAGACCTATGGCTTGCGCCTGCTCCAGGTTGAGAACAGCCTCGAAGATGTTGCGTACAAGAAACTGCCTGAGCGCCTGGCGACGCTGCTTGTCGAACTCGACGAGGATGGCACCGGCGTCATCAAGGGTGTCAGCCACCAGGCGTTGGCCGATCGGCTCGGCACCTATCGTGAGACAGTCAGCGCGATCCTGCGCGACTTCAAGCGCCAGGGTCTTGTCGAGCTTGGCTATCGCCGTATTCGCATCGTGGATGTTGAGGAACTCAAGGAGATTGGCGGCATCTGGGACTGGTAGCTGTCCAGCCGGCAGACTGGAGTCAGACTGGACTCAGCCGGAGAATTGGTAACACCTCAACAGGTGGGGCAGAGCCGCCCCACCTGTTTTC
This sequence comes from uncultured Chloroflexia bacterium, assembly GCA_963791135.1. GTDB lineage: Bacteria > Chloroflexota > Anaerolineae > Caldilineales > Caldilineaceae > Fredericiella. The sequence goes on along the minus strand of CAWBRX010000008.1, from coordinate 145,821 downwards.
CACTTACAGCGCACACTCCAATTGAAACTAAGCACGCACATGTGCCCGGCCCGCTGTGAATGTGCAGGTACACACGGTAGCACATGCAGACGCAGCATGAATTACGTGTCGTGCCCATGCGAATTGTGTTGAATAGGTCAAAAAGCGAGTTGACGGGCGCCTTTTCTCCTGCTATAATCGAGTTGAATCGGGGCTGTATACGCTTTTTTAGATTCGACTGACCCCCAAGTTCGCGTTCCCAACCTGTCACCCGTCCAAAAAATCGCCCGCAAGGAACTGTTTGCACCATTCCCACAGGCAAATGCGTTTGCCTCTCCTTTTTGTGGAAGGCCCAAACGCTTGAAGTTTATGTTTGAAATTCCGCAGCCGCCAACGCGCTTGTTGTTCAAGATCCGAAGAACATCCCGCCAGGCGGCAGTTTGCTGGCAACAGCACACTCTTTGTGGGCTTTGTCACAGCAATCACAACTAACAACCACTTGAATCGATGTGGGCGTTTTCGTCCATGCCAAGTTGAAAGTCAAGGAAGATTCGTATGGCCAACACAGCTGTCCTCCCTCTGGAACAGATGACGATTTCGCAACTGGAGGCGCTTAACCTGGACGACCTGCGCGATCTGGCGCGCACGAGCGATGTCACCGGTTACACGCGGCTCAAGAAGTATGACCTCGTCATGCGCCTCCTGCGTGCCGTCGCCGAAAAGCAGGGCTATATCTTTGGCGGCGGTATCCTGGAGATCGTCCAGGACAATATCGGCTTCCTGCGCAGCGACCACCTGCTGCCCGGCCCCGAAGATGTCTATGTCTCGCAGAGCCAGATCCGCCGCTTCGGCCTGCGCACCGGCGACCTGGTGATCGGCCAGGTGCGCCCGCCCAAGGACACGGAAAAGTACCACGGCCTGCTCAAGGTCGAGGCCGTCAACGGCCTCGATCCCGAAGAAGCCAAAAAGCGGCCCGAATTTCGAGAAGCTGACGCCGATCTTCCCGAACGACCAGCTGCTGCTCGAGACACGGCCCAACGTCATCTCGACCCGCATGATCGACCTGCTCTCGCCCATCGGGCGCGGCCAGCGCGGTCTGATCGTCAGCCCGCCCAAGGCCGGCAAGACCACCGTGCTCAAGCGCATCGCCAACGGCATCTCGACCAACTTCAAGGATATTCACCTGATGGTCGTGCTGATCGGCGAGCGCCCCGAAGAAGTGACCGACATGGATCGCTCGGTCGAGGCCGAGGTCGTCAGCAGCACCTTTGACGAGCCGGTCCAGAACCACGTGCGCGTCGCCGAGATGGCGCTGGAACGCGCCAAGCGCCTGGTCGAGGGCCGCAAGGACGTCGTGATCCTGCTCGACAGCATCACCCGTCTGGCCCGCGCCTACAACCTGACCGTGCCGCCCTCGGGCCGCACGCTCTCCGGTGGTATGGACCCGGCCGCGCTCTATCCGCCCAAGCACTTCTTTGGCGCCGCCCGCAACATCGAGGAGGGCGGCAGCCTCACGATCATCGCCACCTGCCTGGTCGACACCGGCAGCCGCATGGACGACGTGATCTATGAAGAGTTCAAGGGCACCGGCAACATGGAGCTGCACCTCAGCCGCAAGCTGGCCGAGCGCCGCATCTTCCCGGCCTTCGACATCGAGCGCAGCGGCACCCGCGCCGAGGAAAAGCTGCTGGACGCCGAAACCCTGTCCAAGGTTTACACCCTGCGTCGCATGATCGACGCCATGGGCGGCGGCAGTGAGGCAATCCTCCCCATCATCGAACGCATGAGCCGCACGCGCGACAATCGTGAGTTCCTCGAAACGCTCACGAAACGCTAAAAAATACAGTTTTTCAGGCGCACTTGGCCTACGCCAAACCTACGCTAGCAGACGATCTCCGTACAATAGGCGGAGATCGTCGTTTTTTAGCGCTCCGTACGGCCATTTGTAGTCTTGGCAAAGTGGGGGTGCCGTGCTAGAATTTCGCTCAATGGCACATGAACAACAGCCCTGTGTCCGTACGGTACTTCTGGACATCGCAGCGTAACCAAACACGGTTGGGCCCCCAAGCCAGATCGACGGAGATGCAGCGGATATGATAACCGATGCGGGTTCTGAGTCTGGCCGTATGGCCGGCTCGGGACGGGATAGGTCGGGCAAATCCGGCCAGAGTTCTTTTCCCATTCATTCTAAGCATACTTCTTCCCCACCCGAAGCAGATAAATCTACAGACCAGGACGGTCTGATTGTACAGCGCCAAGGGTACCTTGGCGGCACGTTCCGCCTTTGCTTCCCTGCCTTCGATCGGCGTGCCGGCGACAAGCTTGGCACGCGCCTGATGGCTTGACACAGGCCATGCTGCGCGTGCAGCGCACGCTGCACCAGACCCTGTCCGACCAGGTCACGCCCCTGCGGCTTGCCGGCCATCTGTCGGTCCTCTTGATCGCAGGTGTCATCCTGGTCTTGAGCCAGGTCAAGATTCCGGAATGGGAGCTTTCGCTTACACCTACGCCGCAGCCTACCGCCAGTGCCGGCCAGATGGGCCTTGGCCGCTGCCGGACAGGGCGACATGGGGCTCTTCGACAACGCCTCGCTGCGCCGCAGCCCGGTCTTTACCTTTGTCGACAAGAAGGTACAGCAGGAAGCCCCACGCCAGGATATCGCCTACTACACGGTGAAACCGGGCGACACCGTGCTCGCCATTGCCGAGAAGTTTGGCCTGCAGCCTGAAACCCTGATGTGGTCCAACAGCATCATCGAGCAGAACCCCGACCGCCTGAGCATCGGCGACGAACTGCGCATCCTGCCGGTCGACGGCGTGCTGCACGTGGTCAAGCCCGGTGAAACCCTGTCCGACCTGGCCGATGAATACAGCGTCGAAATGCAGAAGATCGTGGACTACGCCGGCAACGGGCTGGCCAGCACCGGCGATACCCTCACGGTTGGCCGCGAATTGGTCGTTCCTGGCGGCACGCGGGCCTTTGTCACGGCTACGCCCGACTATGGCTACGGTAGCGCCTATTCTGTCGACGTGCCTGATGGTGCGCCGCAGGGTTCGGGCAACTTCAGTTGGCCGACTGCCGGTTATGTCAGCCAGGGCTACTGGGGCGGCCACCCGGCTATCGACATCGCCGGCTAGGTCGGCGAATCCGTCACGGCGGCTGACGGCGGCTACGTCGTGCTCGCCGGCGGCGGCTGGAACGGCGGCTACGGCAACCATGTCATCATCGACCACGGCAACGGCTTCACGACGCTCTATGCCCACCTGACGAGCATCTTTGTCACGCCGGGTATGACGATCAGCAAGGGCCAGGAAATCGGCACGATGGGCAGCACCGGCAACAGCACGGGCCCGCACCTGCACCTGGAGATTCGCTACAACGGTGTGCCGTACAACCCGGCCAGCTACCTGAAGTAGCCGGCGGACCGCATGTAAAACAGAACACCGGGCGTCGTGACACGACGCCCGGTGTTTTTGATTTGTGGTGCGATCATGTCCCGGTGAGCGTCCGCAACGTCCCGGACATGTGCTATGCCTCTACTCGTGGATGCCGCCTTCGGTCAGGCCGCGTGGGTCGAGGATGCGGTCCAGTTCCTCGGCGGTCAGGTTGGTTTCTTCCAGCGCCACGTCCTTCAGCAGCCGCCCTTCGGCGTAGGCGCGCTTGGCGATCTTGGCGCCCTTCTCGTAGCCGATCACCGGGTTGAGCGCCGTCACCATGATCGGGTTGCGCCCCACCAGTTCGGTGATGCGCGCCTCGTTGACGGTGAAGCCCTTGATGGCCTGGTCGGCCAGCACACGGCTGCCGTTGGCCAGCAGTTCGATGCTCTGCAGCAGGTTGTAGGCCAGCACCGGCAGCATGACGTTCAGCTGGAAGTTGCCCGACTGCCCGGCCAACGGTGACGGTCACGTGGTTGCCCATCACCTGGGCGCAGACCATCGTCATGGCTTCGGGGATGACGGGGTTGATCTTGCCGGGCATGATGCTCGACCCGGGCTGCAGCGCCGGCAGCACGATCTCGCCGATGCCGGCGATCGGGCCGCTGTTCATCCAGCGCAGGTCGTTGGAGATCTTCATCAGGCTCACGGCGACGGTGTTCAGCTGCCCGCTCATCTCCACCGCGGCATCCTGCGTGCTGAGCGACTCAAAGTAGTTGGGGCTCGTCACAAAGGGCAGGCCCGTCATCTCGGCCAGCTGGGCGGCGATACCGCTGGCCAAACTCGGGGTGGGCGTTGATGCCGGTGCCGACGGCCGTGCCGCCCTGGGCCAGCTCCGCCAGCCGCGGCAGCGACGCCTCGATGCGGTCGATGCCGTGTGCGATCTGGCTGGCCCAGCCGCCCAGATCTGGCTCATGCGCACCGGCATGGCGTCCATCAGGTGGGTGCGGCCGGTGGTGACGACATGATCGACTGCGGCGGCCTTGTCGACCAGCGTCGCGTGCAGATGGTGCAGGGCGGGCAGCAGGTTCTCGGCGATCGCCAGGTAGGCGCTCACGTGGATCGCCGTGGGGATCACGTCGTTGGAGCTCTGGCTCATGTTGATGTGGTCGTTCTGGTGCACCTTGCTGCCCAGGTACTTGGTCGCCAGGCTTGCCAGCACCTCGTTGGCGTTCATATTGGTGCTGGTGCCCGAGCCGGTCTGGAAGATGTCGAGCACGAAATGGTCGTCGTGCATGCCAACGGCCACCTCGTGCGCCGCCTTTTGAATTGCCTGCGGCCATCGTCGGGTCCATCAGCCCCAGCTCGTCGTTGGCCGCAGCGGCGGCGCCCTTGATCAGCCCCAGCGCACGTACAAACGTGCGTGGGAAGCGCAGGTCGCTGATGGGGAAATTGTCGACGGCACGCTGTGTCTGTGCGCCATAGAGCGCGTCGGCGGGCACCTTGACCTCGCCCATGCTGTCGCGTTCGATGCGATGTGTCTGTTCTGCCATAATGGAAGCTCCTTTGTATTTTGGAAACCAGATTGAATAACGTTTGGTAAAATTGTAGCATTCTGCACAGGGGAACCGGAAATATCGCAGGCCAAACTTGACACCCCTAGTGTCCCTTGTCTACAATCCTCAGAGCAGTCTACACCATTACGACACGGGGCAACAGGAATCATCATTCGCATGGCAGAACGCATCTTGGTAATCGAAGACGACCGCCGTATTCGCGACCTGCTGCGCCGGGGTCTCATCTTTGAAGCGTATCACAGTCGACACTGCCGAAGACGGCGAAACTGGCCTGCGCATTGCCCGCGAGCGCACGCCCGATGCCGTGATCCTCGACATCATGCTGCCGGGGCTCGACGGGCTCGAAGTCTGCCGCCGCCTGCGTTCAGCGCTTCCAACGTGCCGATTCTCATGCTGACCGCGCGCGACACGGTGCCGGACCGCATCACGGGTCTCGACGCCGGCGCCGACGACTACATGGTCAAGCCGTTCGCCTTTGACGAACTGCTGGCGCGCCTGCGCGCGCTCTTTCGCCGCCACAAGATGGAGAACGCGCCCGACGTCTATCGCTATGCCGATCTGGAACTCAACCCGCGCACGCGCCAGGTTTTTCGCGACGGGCAGCTGATCGACCTGACGGCCAAGGAGTTCGACCTGCTCGAGCTCTTCATGCGCCATGCCGGCCAGGTGCTCACCCGCGAGATGATCTACGAGCACATCTGGGACTACGACTTTGGCGGCGAGAGCAACATCATCGAAGTCTACGTGCGCTATCTGCGCACCAAGCTGGAGGCCACCGGCAAGCCGCGCCTGATTCAGACGGTGCGCGGCGTCGGCTATGCCCTGCGCGAAAGCTGACGCGACCGTCGACGTGCCGCGACTTCATGACGATCCGTCTCCGCCTCACCCTTTGGTATACAGCCCTGCTCGGCGCTACGCTGATCCTCTTTAGCGTCATCGTCTATTCTTCGCTCTGACACCACCTTGCGGGCCGCAGTCGAGCAGAACGCCGAGCGGCAGGCCGTCAATGTGGCCAGTGCCATCGCCAAGCAGCTGGTGTGGGATCCGCTTATCATCCGCAACGACCCGTCGGCGATCGTGCTGCCCGATATCGGCCTGTTTGGCAACCCGGTGGGGGTGCAGATTACCGGCCTGGACGGCAGCATTCTTAAGCGCAGTGTCAACCTCGGCGAGATCGTGCTGCCTGAGTACGAGCAGGCGCTGCCGGATATCGCGCTGGGCAAGGATCACAAGTATTACACGCCGCCCTCGCGGCGGGTTCAGCTTTCTTGTCTACAGCACGCCGCTGACGGTGAACGATACGATCGTGGGCGCGGTGCAGATCATCCAGCCCGTGCAGACGTCGATCACTGCGCTCAACCAGGTGAGCCGCTACCTGATCCTGGGCACCGTCATCAGCCTGATCCTGGCCGCCATCGTGGGCGCATTTCTGGCCCGCCGTGCCCTGGAACCGATCGACACGATCACCAACACGGCCGGCGCCATCACCCGCACGCGTGATCTCGGCAAGCGCATCCAGATTGCCGACAATGCCAGCGAGATCGGCCGCCTGGCCGCCACGTTCAACGACATGCTGGACCGCATCCAGCAGCTGTTTCTGACGCAGGAGCGCCTGATCGGCGATGTCAGCCACGAGCTGCGCACCCCGCTGACCACGGTGCAGGGCAACATCGACCTCCTCCAGCGCATGGCCAGCTCCTCCGCTACGCCTACGCCGGAGCGCGCCAAGGAGATCAACGCCCTGCTCAACGAGACGCTGGTCGAGGTGCAGGTCGAGACCGAGCGCATGAGCGAGATGATCAGCGACCTCCTGCTGCTGGCCCAGGCCGACAGCGGCGCCCTGCAGCTGCAGTGGGGACCGGTCGAGCTGGATACGCTGCTGCTCGACGTCTACCGCCAGACCCGCCGGCTGGCCGACCACTACAAGGGGCCGGGCGAACTGGAGGTGCGGCTGGGCAGCGAAGACCAGGCGATCGTCCAGGGCGACCGCGACAAGCTGCGCCAGGTGCTGCTCAACCTGGCCGAGAATGCCGTCAAGTACACGCCCAGCGGCGGCGTGGTGACGATGGGCCTGCAGCAGGACGGCGACGGGGTCGAGGTGTACGTGCAGGACACCGGCATCGGCATCAGCGACGAGCAGCAGCAGCAGATCTTTGAGCGTTTCTTCCGCACCGACAAGGCGCGCAGCCGCGAACTGGGCGGCAGCGGCCTTGGGCTCAGCATCGCCCAGAGCATCGCCCAGGCGCATGGGGGCAACATCACCGTCTCGAGCAAGCTTGGCGTGGGGAGCACCTTCACGCTGTGGCTGCCGGCGACGGCCGAGCCGCTGGGGGAGTACTCAAGCGTTGCCGCAATAGGTGGATCCACGCTGTCCGTGTAGTCCGCACGAGGGTGCGGCAGGGGCACGCTCACGTGCCCGTGTTCCAAATAGACAACGCGTGGCCAGGATACGGGCGGAGTCAGGCCGCCCCGCACGGAGCGTGCGGGCTACGCAGATGTGGCCGTTGGGCACAGGCTGTGTGTCTAGGTCCCCCAGACACTGGTTAACCTGTTCGCACCTTGACGACGACACCTTCACTCAGTGATCGTTCCATCGCTGCCATGGCCGCCAGGTTGTGGAGTTCGTCTGCGCCGCTGGCCAGTGGCTCGGCGGCGCCGCGTACGGCGGCGAGGAAATTGGCGACGCTGGCACGGTAGGGATTTACTGCCGGCGGCGTGATGCTGCGCACGCTGTCGCCGCGGCGCAGCGTGATCTCGGCGGCCGTGCTGCCGGGCCCGCAGTTGGACGCCACCAGGCTGCCGTTGGCGCCGTACAGCTCGACCGCAACCGGCACGTGCCCCTGCACAAACGAATCGTGCAGCTGCACCACACGGCCGCCGGTGAGGCCGGCGAAGCCCACGATCTCTTCTGCCACGGGGGCCGCACCCGGCGCCGTGTTGTAATAGGTGCCGTAGGCATACGCCTCGCGTACCTGAAGGTGCAGCAGATAGCGCAGCAGATCCACGTCGTGGAGCGTGCGATCCCACAGCACGCCGCCGCCCTGGCCCTGCAGCCGCCACGTCTGGCGCTCCGGCGGCAGGTAGCGCGTGTTGCGGATGCGCCCGCCCAGGACCTCACCGATGCCGTCCGCGATCAGCACGTCATGGACGGCCTGCACGGCGCCCACGGCGCGCCAGGTGTAGTTGAGCGCCAGCACCAGCCCGCGGTACTGCGCCACCTGCACCAGCGGCTCGGCCTCGGCTGCGCTCAGCGCCAGCGGCGGCTCACACAGCACATGCTTGTGCGCCCCCAGGGCCGCGGCCACCGTCTCCGCATGGTGGCGGGGATGGCTGGCCACATACACGCAGTTGACTTCCGGCCGCCGCAGCAGTTCTTCGAGATCGTCGGAGAAATGAATAATGGCGTGGCGTTGGGCAAAGTCACGCGCACGCCGCTCGTTGTGGCTGTAGAGAGCGGCAACCCAGGCGCCGGCCACGTCGCGCGTACCGGGCAGGGGCGGCTGCTCGCGCACGGCTGCCAGCATCTGCTGCGCCGCAACATTGCTCGCGCCGGCTATCAGGAAGCCTACCGAGCGGGCATCAGCGCTGCGCGTGACCAACCGCGAAGATGACCCCACAGAGCCTAGTTTTCCGTTTCGTCCAGGGCCTCATCATCTCCCGCAATCAAGCGGTAGATGGCCTCGAGGTCGTCGTCGCTGTAGAAATGCACGACCAGCCGTCCGGTGCCATCCTCGTTGCGGTTGAGGTTTACCTTTGTGCCCAGGGCGGACCGGAACCGGTTTTCCAGGTGCGTGATGTGCGCCACCAACTGGGGGTCCTGCGTGGGCTTGGGCGGCTCCGGGGCCTCCTGCGGCGGCGTTTCCAGCCACTGCTTGACCAGTGCCTCGGCCTGGCGGACCGACAGCTGCCGCCGCTCGATCTCGTCGAGCCCTGCCAGCATCAAGCCGGTATCGGGGAGGGCGAGCAGGGCGCGCGCATGGCCGGCCGAGATGCGCCCCGCCACGATCGCCTGCTGGGCGGCCTCCGGGAGGGTCAGCAGGCGCACCGTGTTGGCGACCGCCGACCGGCTCTTGCCCACGCGCTCCGCGACCTCGGCCTGCGTCGAGACCATAGTCGTTCATCAGCGCCTGGTAGGCCAGCGCCTCTTCCAGCGCGTTGAGATCGTCGCGCTGAATATTCTCGACCAGCGCCAGCTCCGTCAGCGCCTGCGGCGACGCCTCGCGTACCAGCACCGGCACGGTCTGCAGGTCGGCCAGCCTGGCGGCGCGCCAGCGCCGCTCGCCGGCGATGATCCAGTAGTGGCCGGCCTGGTCGAGCGCCGGCGTCACGACCAGCGGCTGGATGACGCCGTGGACGCGGATTGAGTCCGCCAGTTCGGCGAGGCTCGCGGCGTCAAACTGGCTGCGCGGCTGGTGCGGATTGGGGCTGAGCAGGTCGAGCGCTATCTCGCGCGCATGCTCGCCGCCCTCGGCCTGGGCGCCGGGCTGTGGCCTGCGCCTGCTCCGGTGCATTCGCCCGCAGCCTCAATGGCCGATTCACCCAGCAGCGCCGCAAGCCCGCGGCCCAGGCCTCGCTTCTTGGGATCAGTGCTCATGCGCCACCACCTGCGATCCTTCCATCCGTGCCAAAAACTCCTGCGCCAGGGCCTGGTAGGCAAGTGCACCCGCGCTCAGCGGGGCGTAGGCCAGGATCGTCTGGCCGTGGCTCGGCGCCTCGCTCAGCCGCACATTGCGCGGGATAATCGTGTTGAACGTCTCGCGGGGGAAGAACTGGCGCACATCGTTCACGACCTGCTGGCCGAGGTTGGTGCGGCTGTCGTACATCGTCAACAGCACGCCCGCCACCACCAGCCGGTCGTTGAGCACCTCGCGCACCTGGCGGATGGTGTTGAGCAGCATGCTCAGCCCCTCCAGCGCCAGGTATTCGCACTGCACAGGGATGATGACGCCGTGCGTAGCCGCTGCCAGCCCATTGACCGTCAGCAGGCCCAGGCTGGGCGGCTCGTCCAAAAAGATATAGTCGTACTTTGGCACAAGCGGCCCCAGGGCCCGCGCCAGCAGCCGCTCGCGCGCCATCATGCCCGAGAGTTCGACGTCGGCGCCGGCCAGGTCGGTGCTCGACGGCACCAGGTCCAGGTTGAGCCACGCCGTCAGCGTCAGCGCCTCCTGGATGGGGCGGCCGTCTACCAGCACGTCGTACAGGCTGACGTTGAGCGTGTGGGGATTGATGCCGAGGCTCGTGGTTGCGTTGCACTGCGGGTCGATGTCGACGAGCAGCACACGCCGCCCGGCGGCCGCCAGGTAGGCGCCGAGGTTGACCGCCGTCGTCGTCTTGGCGACGCCGCCCTTCTGGTTGGCAAAACAGAAGATCTGCGCGCTCATACGTCTGGGCTAAAACTTTGACTGCGCATAGCTGCGCGGGTGGAACGGATGCTCGTCCATATACGCCAGCACCTGCTCGCGGGTCGGCACGCCCGTAGCGCCGAGGTGCTCGACCGCCATCGACGCCGTAATGTTGGCAAAGCGCGCTGCCTGGACGGCATCCCCTGTTTCCTGCAGAGTAGATCAGGAAGGCCGTGGTGAAGGTGTCGCCGGCCCCGGTCGGATCGACCTCGGTTGCCGGCCGCGGCGGAATCTTGGTCTCCAGCACGGCGCCGTTGGGCTGCTTCTGGAACACCGAGGAGCCTGCCTTGTATTCGGTCACCACGACCATGGGCACAAAGTGGAAGACCGGTGCCAGCCGCGACCAGTCGGCATCAAAATCCTCCAGCGACACCACCAGCGCGTCCAGGTGCGGCAGGATCGCTGCGGCGCTTTCCCAGCGCTTGCTGTGGACGCGGCCGTCGGCATCCCAGCGGCGCATCCACCCCTGCGGCACGGCCGCTACGACCGTCTCGGGCGCAAAGATTGCGGCTACCTCCGGTGCGATCTCGTCGGCGATCGGGCCCAGCAGGGCGATGCTCGGGCAGCGCATGGCCGCAGGAACATCTGCCGCCACGATCGTCGGCGCCGGGGTGTAGCAATATTGAATGCGCCCTTGGGGCGTGTAGATATTGGCAAAACAGGTCGACGTGGTGCTGGGGTGGAGAATCAGCTCCGTCTGCGGGCGGCAGCACCGAAAAATCGGTGTCGGCCTCGGCGTAGGTGATGATGGTGGGGCGGCGGCCCAAGCGGGCGGCGACGGCTGCCGCAAAAGTCACCGTGCCGCCCAGGCGATAGGTGGAGAAGTCGCCGGGTTGGTCGAGGTCGCGTGTGACGTTGCCCAGCAGCAGAATGTCGGTGGAACCGGGGGACACAGACGCGGTGTGCATGGCTTTCGGCACGCTCCTCATGGTTGGCAACTGCCGGCAGACTTAGCCGGAGACGCGAGTGGCGCTGGTCACGTGCCTGGCTCGCCCCTCACGACGCCGACCGGCGGCCTGATTGGGCGAGCCTTGCACGTGTTCGAACGATTCACACGGATTGTAGCTTATGAACTGCGCCTGGGGAGAATCTGAATCTTGCGCCGCTCGCCCTCGCCACTGCTCTCGGTGTAGACGCTTGTGTTGTCACGCAGGGCGAGATGAATAATGCGGCGCTCGTTGGGCGGCATCGGCTCCAACGACAAGGGGCGGCCGGTCTTGGCCACCTGGTCGGCAGAGCGCAGCGCCAGCTGCATCAGGTGTTCGGCCCGATGCTGCCGGTACTGCTCGACATCGACGACGATGTTCTTCCACTGGTGCAGCCGCTGGTTGACCATCAGCCGCAGCAAGTACTGGAGGTTGCCGAGGGTCTCGCCGCGGCGGCCGATCAAGGCGCCCAAATCGCGGCCGTGCAGGTTGAGCAGCAGGTAGCGCTCGTCGTTGTCGGCATCGGGTTCCTGCCAACTGGCGACTACATCGGCTTCAAACCCCATCAAGCGCACGGTTTCGCTCAGCAGTTCCACCGCCAGGGCTGCCATTTCGGCCTCGTCGGCTTCGTCGCTCTGCCCCGTCACTGCTGTCCGGGTCCGTGCTCTTCACGCTCTTCCACCGGCTGTCTCGTCCCTGGCCGATGCCGTGCACTGGTGCTCTGAGCGCGTCTGCGGCAGGCTCATCGGTGGCCTCAACTGTCGGGCGTCTTCTGTGCCGGCGCTGCATCGGACGCCGAGGTTGGCTGGGCGGAGCTGCGGTTGCCGGCAGCCGGAGCTTGCTGTCGCAGACCGGAGCCGGCTGGCCAGCCGGAGGTGGCTGCCGGCGTTTCGCGTGCAGGCGGCTGTGGCTGCGCCTTGGGCTGGGCTTTTGCTCGTGCGCGGAGTGATGCGCACCTGTGCCGGTTCGCTGCCGATGCCAAACAGGCCTCGGCTGCCGCGGCTGATGACCTCGATCTCTGCCTGCTCCTGCGTCAGCCCCAGGCTGCGCAGACCGTCCGCAACGGCGTCCTCCACTGTCTTGCCAGTAAACAACGTGCCGTCGGTCATGGGTTATTTCCCCTTGGCTTTGGGTCGGTTGGCGGGTTTGCTTGCCTTGGCGCCGGAAGTTCCCGCTGCTCCGGACGTGCCTGCAGCCGGGCGTGGCGCTGCGCCACCGCCATTGGCGCCTGCGCTCGCTGGGGCGCTCTTGGACGTCCCGCTGGTCGTTACCTTGGTCGCCTTGCCGTCTACCACGACGGGTGCCGCGGTCGATGTCCTGCCGCCTGCGCCGGCACCTGCGGCGGCCGGTGTGGGCGATTTCTTGACGAAGAACCTGGTCACGCTCCACTGCTGGAGCATCTGGAGCAGGTTGCTGGTCACCCAGTAGAGCGTCAAGCCGGCCGGTACCTGCAGGGTGAAGAAGCCAAAGAAGAGCGTCATCACCAGGCTCATGTTCTGGGTCATCTTCGCCGAGCTGTCGTCGCCGCCTGTTGCCGGCGTCGGCGTCATCCATTTCTGCATGACAAACTGCGTCACGACGAGCAGCACCGGCAGAATCAGGTAGGAGATGAGCGTGGTGTAGTTGCCCTGGTTCCAGAGTGTCGTGATCCAGTTCAACCCCATGCTGTACTGCGGGTAGCTGAGGTCGGGGATCCAGAAGAAGCCGGCATTTGTGAGCATGGGTCCAACCGCCACCAGTGCCGCATAGAGGCCAAACAAGATCGGCATCTGGATCAGCAGGGGCAGGCAGCCGCTCAAGGGATTGACGCCTGCTTCCTGGTACATCTTCATCTGCTCGGCGGCCAGCTTCTCGCGATCTTTGCCGTATTTCTTCTGCAGTTCCTGCAGCCGCGGCTGCAGATCCTTCTGCGCCTGCATGCCGCGCGTCTGCTGGAGTGTCAGCGGGAAGGTGATCAGCTTGACGATAAACGTGAAGACGATGATGGCCCATCCCCAGTAATAGACAACGCCTATACCTGCCAGGAAGTTGGAGATGCCGATCAGGATGTTGGCGAGCGGCCAGACGACAAACGTCTGCCATGGTCCCTCGGGCTGCGTGTTGACGACATCCACGCCTTCGTGGGGGACGCCGCAGCCGCTGAGCAAAAACATGGCCAACACGAGGACGGCCAGTAATATCCAGTTACGTCGCTTCACTGCGATTGTTCTCCTTGCCTCATGCTTCCCCGCATACGCCCTCAGGGCACAGGGTCATAGCCGCCCTTGTTAAAGGGATTGCAGCGCATAATGCGCCATCCTCCCATCAAGCTGCCACGCAGGACACCATACTTCTCGACTGCCTGATACGTGTACTCCGAACAGCTGGGGTAGAAGCGGCAGTTGCTGCCCAGCCCTGGCGAAATAAAGCGTTGGTAGAAGCGGATCATCCCTAATGCGACGCTACGCATATTCACCTGGCTTTCCAGACGGTCCCGTGCTGGGGCCTTGTCCGGCGGTTGAACTGACTCCCATACCGCTGCTTGCGCTTGCCGGCGCTTGCGGCTCCGCAGTTGGTCCAGCCTGCTCTTCGTCCAACAACAGTTGCGCCCGCCGGAGAAGGCGGGCGCAGGCGGTTTCCAACTGATGATACTCCGCACTGCGAATCGGCTTCCGAGCGATCAAGATTATATCGCAACCTGGCCGAATGGTCGCCATGCGCAAACGCATAATCTCGCGCAGGCGTCGCTTGATGCGGTTGCGCACCACGGCATTGCCGATGCGGCTGCTGACCGCAAACCCAAACCGGCTGTACGGCAGATCATTGGCGAGCGCACAGATACTACCAGCAAGTCGTTTGCAACTGAGCGCCCACGCTGGCGAATCTCTCGAAATCGCCTGTCTTCCCGCACGCGGTAACGACGCTTCACGCTCGGCTTCTTGTTCCCAGTTTCGTGCCTGCCTGCCGGCTTGCCGCGCCCCGGCCGACGCTCACACCACCGGCCGGTCACACAGCTAGACCGACTTGCGGACGGTCAACTGCACGGTCAGGCGCTCGCGGCCCTTGAGGCGGCGGCGCTTCAAAACATTGCGGCCACCGGGCGTCGCCATGCGCGCGCGAAATCCATGGGTCTTAAGGCGCTTGCGAACTTTCGGCTGCCAGGTGCGTTTCGTAGACATGACATGTATTCCTTAAATGTACTGCATCAAGAGTGGCTGCCAGCGCCAGAATATGAATCCCAGGCTGCATGCCCAAGATATCCGGGCGATTCTCAAAGCGGTAGTATACCGTCTGCTTACGCCGAGTGTCAAATTATCGGCCCCTGCAACGGCACTCCAACTTTGTTTGACGGCGCGCTGTCACCCCTGGTACAATAGGTGCGCAAACGATTGCGAGATCGTTTTCTCACCATCTCACCCTTTTCAAACGTTTGCCCGCATATTCATAGTCTGAGTGCATTATGGGCGATCGCCGCGCTGCTGCGCATGCAGGATGTCTCTAAATCGTTCCCCGGCGTTCAGGCCCTGGATGCGGTGACGCTCGACGTCGGCCATGGCGAGATCCTGGGGCTCATCGGCGAAAACGGCGCCGGTAAGTCCACGCTGATGAAGATCCTGTCGGGTGTCTACCCGATGGACAGCGGTGCCATCTATATCGACGGCGAGCCGGTACATATTCACAACCCCCACCAGGGCCAGCAGCTCGGCATCTCCATCATCTATCAAGAATTCAACCTCATGCCCAACCTCTCCGTCATGGAGAACATCTTTGTCGGGCGTGAGTTTGGGCGTTACGGCTTGATCGACCGTGCGACCTTGCGCCGGCAGACGCAGGTACTGCTCGACCGCCTGGGCGTGCGCCTCAGCCCCGATGCGATCGTCCGTGACCTCTCCGTGGCCGAACAGCAGATGGTGGAGATCGCCAAGGCGCTTTCGCTCCAGGTCCGGGTCATCATCATGGACGAGCCGACCTCGGCCCTCAGCGATACCGAGGTTCAGCATCTCCTGGCAATCATGCGCGACCTCAAGGCAGATGGGATCGGGGTGATCTTTATCTCGCATCGCCTGGAAGAGGTGTTGAGCATCTGCGACCGGGTCACGGTGCTGCGCGACGGCAAGAATGTCGGCTCGATTGCCGCCGGTGAGGCTACCCAGGATCGCCTGATCCGGATGATGGTCGGCCGCTCGCGCAATGAACTCTTCCACAGCGAGGAACGTTTCACCGCATCTGCCGGCGATGCCGCAGCAGGTCAAGCAGCCGTGCCGGCTCCAGGGCAGGACGTCGTCCTCGCCGTGCGCGGCCTCACCCGGCGCGGCACCGCCATCGACGCCGCGGCCACCGTGCTCGACAACGTCAGCTTTGACCTGCGCCGCGGCGAGATCCTCGGGCTTGCCGGCCTGGTCGGCGCCGGCCGGACCGAGACTGTCCGTGTCATCTTTGGCGCCGATCGCTGTGACAGCGGCGAGATCCTCATCGACGGCAAGCCGGTGACCATTGCCTCGCCGCTGGATGCCATCGAGCACGGCATCGGCTTCGTGCCCGAAGACCGCAAGGAGCAAGGGCCTGGTGCTTGGCCTGAGCGTGCGTGAGAACGTGGCGCTGCCCAACCTCGACAGCATGTCGCGCTTTGGCTTTGTGCGCCTGGCGCAGGAAGCGCAGCGGGTCAAGGAGTATGTCCAGGCGCTGCAGATTCGCACGCCGAGCCTCGACAAGAGTGTCGCTCAACCTGAGCGGCGGCAACCAGCAGAAGGTCGTCATCTCCAAGTGGCTGATGCTCCAGCCGCGCATCCTGATCATGGACGAGCCGACGCGCGGCATCGACGTCGGCGCCAAGGCCGAGATCTATCGCCTGATGAATCAGCTGGTCGAAAGCGGCGTCAGCATCATCATGATCTCGTCCGAGCTGCCCGAAGTTCTGGCAATGAGTGACCGCGTCGTGTGCATGGCACGCGGGCGGGTCACCGGTATCCTCTCGCATGCCGAAGCGACGCCCGAACTGGTGATGCGCTACTGCACGCTGCAGCCGGGCCAGACGCCCGATGCTATGTTTCAGGAGGGAGCACGAGCCGCATGACAGCAGTCCCCACGCCGGAACCCAAGAGTGCGCCGGTCGAGCGGCGGCAGGGCCGCGATTGGCTCACGATCTTCAGCCGTTACGGCGCGCTAATCTTTCTGGTCGTGCTGTGCGTGATCTTTGGGCGCCTCTCGCCGGCATTTCTGACCTCTGTCAATATATTCAACGTGCTGCGCCAGGTTTCGATCTACGGCCTGCTGGCGATCGGCATGACCTTTGTCATCTTGACCGGGGGCATCGACCTCTCGGTCGGCTCGGTGCTGGCGCTGGCCGGCCTGGTCGGTGCGGCGGTGGCCAAGGGCAGCACAGGGCTGCTGACGGGCGCTGCCGCCGGCGAGGGCAGCGGCGCACCCGTATTGGTCAGCGTGCTGGTGGCGATCGGGGTAGGTGTGATTGCCGGCTGGATCCAAGGTGTCGGCGTCGCCAAGCTCAAGGTGCCGGCCTTTATCGTCACGCTGGGCGGCTTGAGTGTCTTCCGCGGCGCCGCTCTGGTCTTTTCCAGCGGCCAGCCGATCAGCGCGTTTGCGCCTGAGTATCGCTGGTGGGGGCAAGGCATGATCGGCCCGGTGCCGGTGCCGGTGCTGGTCTTTCTGTTCTTTGCCATCGTGGCCGGCATCATCCTGCGCTACACAAAATATGGGCGCCGGATCTATGCCGTCGGCGGCAACCAGCAGGCCGCGCGCCTGTCCGGGCTCAACGTCGACCGCCTGATCCTCAGCGTCTATGTGATCAGCGGCTTTCTTTGCCGGCCTCTCGGGCTTCATGCTCTCCTCCCGCCTCAACTCTGCCGAGCAGGTGGCCGGCATCGGGTTTGAACTGACCGTTATCGCCGGCGTCGTGATTGGCGGTACCGGTTTCCTTGGTGGTGAAGGCACCATATTCGGCACAGTCGTCGGTATTTTGCTGATTGGGGTGCTTGGCAACGGCTTGACGCTGCTCAACGTGTCTCCCTACTACCAGCAGATCGTCATTGGCTTGATCATCGTGTTTGCCGTGTTCTTTGACCAGTGGGCGAAGAGGCGCCGCCGCTAGCGGGCGCAAAGGAGGCTGCCGGCCAGAGACGTCTACCAATCCAACTCGCACTGCAATCCAACTTATGTGTTCGCAAAAGAAAGGACAGGCAATATGAAGCGCAATACCTATCTTGTCGTCGCCTTGATCATGCTGCTGGCCACGATGCTGAGCGCCTGCACGGCGGTTGCCCCCGCACCTGCCGCGGCGCCAGCGGCTGCAGAGGCTACGGAAGCCGCTGCCGAAGCAACCGCTGCCCCGGCTGCGGAAGGCGCCGCGCCGCTCAAGATCGCGTTCTCGGTTCCTGATATGGCGTTCCCCTTCTTTGTGTTCATGGAGACCCAGGTGCGTGCGGAAGCCGATGCCCTGGGTGGGATCGAGATTCAGACGCTGGACGGCCAGAACAACCTGAGCAAGCAGACGGCCGATGTCGAAGCTGCGATTGCCCAGGGTGTCGACGGCATCGTGATCAGCCCCATCACATCTGACGGTATGGCCTCGGCTGTACAGCAGGCGATCGATGCGGGTATCCCCGTCATCACCGTCGACCGCAGCGTCACAGGCGTGACCGGCCTCCTGGCCCATGTCGGCGCCGACAACGTCAAGGGCGGCGAGCAGCAGGGCCAGGCGATTGTCGACATGTTCCCGGACGGCGCCACGATTTTTGAACTGCAAGGCACGCCCGGCGCTTCGCCTGCGATCGACCGCAGCAAGGGCTTGCACAACATCATCGACCCAGTCACCGCGATCAAGGTAGCCTGCCAGCAGACGGCCAACTTCCACCGGCCCGAAGGCCTGACGGTCACCGAGAACTGCCTGGGCGCCACGCCGAACCCGGACGCGATCGTGGCGGCCAATGACGACATGGCGCTTGGCTCGATCGAAGCCGTCAAGGCAGCCAATCTGACGACGCCGATCATCGGCTACGATGCCCTGCCCGAAGCCCTGAAGGCCATTCAGGACGGCAGCTTGTACGGCACCGTCGAGCAGTTCCCCGGCGAACAGGCCAAGACCGCCCTGCGCACGCTGGTCAGCTCCGTGCGCGACGGCACCGCCCCGGAGAGCGATGTGATCTATATCACCCCGAAACTGATCACAAAGGACAACATTAGCGAGGCTGAGCGCATCGGAGAGGTACAATAACAGTACCGCTGTCTTAACCGAACTGAGCAGGTGGCGGGATCGCTCTCGCCACCTGCTCCCGTTTTTAGGAGATTCACGCTATGATTCGCAACGCATTGGAGCACGGTGAAGGCGTACTGCGCCTCACCCCCACCTGGGTGCCGCGTTCGTTCTGTATCCCGGGCAAGCGTCTCAAGCTGCATCCCAGCGATCTCTACGCCTATGGCGCCGTGCGCGGCGGCATCGACGAACGCTGGTTTGCCTCGACCACCAAGGCCGACAACGGCCCTTTGACCACGCCCGGACGAAGGGCTCAGCTACGTGGTCTGGGAACACGACGGCCAGGTGGAGAAGGTTACCCTGGTCGACGCCGTGGCCGAACTGGGGGCCGAACTGCTGGGCGACAGGCTGTGGAACGAGTACCACCGCTGGCCGGTCTACTCCAAGTTCTTTGACAACAAGGGACCCCTGCCGCACCACCTGCACCAGAAGCAGGAGCATGCGCAGCTGGTGGGCCAGGAGCACAAGCCTGAGGCCTACTACTTCTCGCCGCAGATGAACAACTACGGCGCCGATTTCCCCTACACCTTTATGGGGCTCGAACCGGGGACGACGCCCGAGCAGGTGCGCCACTGCCTCGAGATCTGGGAGCAGGGCGACAACCACATCACCGACCTGTCGCGCGCCTATCGCCTGGAACTGGGCACCGGCTGGTACATCCCGCCCGGCCTGCTGCACGCGCCGGGCAGCCTCTGCACCTACGAGCCGCAGTGGGCCAGCGACGTCTTTTCCATGTACCAGTCGCTGGTTTCCGAGGTTCCGATCGCCTGGGACCTGCTCGTCAAGAATGTGCCGCCCGACAAGCGTGACGACATGGACTACCTGCTCGACATGCTCGACTGGGACGCCAACCTCGACCCGACGTTTAAGAACACCTATTTCCGGGTGCCGGTCGACGTCAAGCCGATCGACGAGATGCGTGACGCCGGCTATGTGGAGAAGTGGATCACGTATGGCAACCCGTATTTTGCGGCCAAGGAACTGACCGTGCTGCCGGGGCACACCGTGACGATTCAGGATCCCGGGCCCGTACGGGTTCATCATGGTGCAGGGCCATGGGACGATTGGGCAAGCACCCGATCGAGACGCCGACGCTGATTCGCTTTGGGCAGCTCACGTGCGACGAGTACTTCGTGTCGGCCAAGGCCGCGCAGGCGGGCGTCACGATTCACAATCCCAGCACCACCGACCCCATCGTGATGCTCAAGCACTTTGGCCCCACGCCTGAGGCGCCGCGCTAAACGCAGTTCGATGTAGGGGCACGAGGTCCGGCGCGAGGGGCAGGCGAGCATGCCTGCGCTCCGAGCTTGCCGGACCTTGTGTCTCTGGTCCTCCTCCCTCGGGATTCCCTGCCGGCAGGGCCCTCTTTGTGTAGCACATCTGTTCTATTCGTATAGCAAAAAAGTGGGCGCATCGGGGGTGTTGTCCGGCAATTGGCGCGCTCTTTTCCCCAACTTTCCCAATTTTGGCCCCAACTTTTCCCAAATCTTAATCTTTGCCTACTAGACAATCGTCATAAAGTGATCTACAATGTGGGGCAAAGTGGTAGATTGTGGGGCGTAGTGCCGCAATCGCCCTTGAATCGCAGAGGTTGGTGGGGAATCGCGAAGTATCCCTCTCAGCTCGAGCGATACGGACCATGCGAGTCACCTGTTGTATGGGGTGTTTCAAATAAGTAATGAGCGTGGTGCGTAATGCGTACATACTTACCGCACTAGGTGTGATCATACGCATTGCGCATCACCCATTACGAAGCAGGCAGACCGGGAAGTCTGCAGGCAAGGCACCCTGAACAGTCGGAGTATTAACATAGGTAAAGACGAAACTCGTACAACAGCGCAATGATGTTTCTCGGCGAGTACACCCACAGCCTTGACAGCAAGGCGCGCTTGACCATTCCGGCCAAGTTTCGCGCGGCGTTGGCGGCTGGGCTCGTGGTGACTCGCAATCCGGCCGACCAATGTTTGTTGGTCTTCCCACGTGACGAGTGGGAGCGCCTGGCCGACAAGGTCAGTGCGCTGCCTTTGACCGATCCGCGTTCGGCAGCGTTCCGGCGTGCGTTCTTCAGTGCCGCCGAGGACATGGAACCGGATGGTCAGGGGCGAATCTTGTTGGGCCCGCGGCTGCGCGAGCACGCCAAGATCGACGCCGACGTGGTGATCGCCGGTCAGAACAAGTTTCTTGAGCTTTGGAATCCCGCCCTGTGGGATGAAAAAGTTTTGCAGGAATTCAACGGCGCAGATTTTAGCAGTGACTTCTTTAGTACGTTGAGTCTGTAGGGCCTGCCGCATGGCCGCTCGCGGGCAGGATTACACCAGAGGCAATGTAAGCCCACGCTCACGTTGCCTGCACATTAAATTACGAAGATGACTGACACGCCTCTCTCTGAACCTGGCCCGGTTCCCGATCCCATCGGTGCACGCCATGTGCCCGTACTGCTTCCGGAAGTTCTAGAGGGACTACGAGTGCGATCTGGTGCCACGTTTGTCGACTGCACAGCCGGCGGCGGGGGCCATTCCGCAGCGATTTTAGCCGCAAGTGCGCCGGACGGGCGCCTGCTGGCGCTTGATGCTGACCCGGCCGCCATCCGGCGGGTAAGCGAGCGCCTCGCCGGCCCGTTGGCAGAGCAAAGGCTCGTGCTGGTACAGGCGAACTTTGAGCAGCTTGCGCAGGTGGTGCAGGAAGTGGGCATCGGCCCCGTCGACGGTGTGCTGCTTGACCTTGGCGTCAGCAGCTTCCAATTGGAAACGCCGGAACGCGGCTTTGCCATGCTGCTCGACGGCCCATTGGACATGCGGTTTGATCCCGCAGCGACCTTGAGTGCCGCCGACATCGTCAACCACTGGGACGAACGCTCGCTGGCTGACCTGATCTATCGCTACGGGGAAGAATCGCAGAGTCGACGAATTGCCCGCTACCTGGTTCGCAGCCGCCCGTTTTACACAACGACGGAACTGGCGGCGGCAATCGAGCGTGCGGTTGGTGGCCGTAAAGGAAGCCGGATCCATCCGGCCACGCGCAGCTTCCAGGCCTTGCGCATTGCCGTCAACCGAGAGTTAGAGCAGTTGGAGCATGTGCTGCCGCAGTGCCTGCAGGTACTTGCTCCCGGTGGCCGCCTGGCGGTCATCAGCTTCCACAGCCTGGAAGACCGCATCGTCAAACACTGGATGCAGCAAGAAGCAAGAACATTCGTGCCGGATCGAACCCTTCCCCAAGGGGGCTACGAACAGAAACCGGCGTTATTGATCGTTACCCGAAAACCGATCGAGGCAGGTGAGGCCGAAACGGCCCAAAACCCTCGCAGCCGCTCGGCGAAACTTCGAATCGCCGAGAAGCTGTCCTAACCAAGCGTGGCACGTGATGCGCGACAAGTGAGCTACTGGCCCTCCCTCACACCGCGCATCACGTATCACTATATCAGGGGGCTGCTCTACTGCAGCTTTCCGTAGTGTAGGGGCGACGACCACGTCGCCCCTACTACACTACCGGCCAGAACAGCGGCCGGCGCCCGGGCCAGACCATTCGACTACTATCAACTAGAAATCGAGCACAGACAGAGAGTAATCGTTCGCCATGCTACAGCGCAGCAGCTTACCGACCACTTCTCCTGCCGAAATCGCCGATTCACTGCAGCGCACACTTGACGGCCCGTTTACTGGGCGCCGCTGGCAGGCTTTGCAAGATGTCTTGCCGATGCCAGTGACCTGGCAGCAATATATGCTTGCTTGCCTGGCACTCACTATCGTCATCGGCGGCATGTGGCTGCAGGTGCTCCTCTCCGTACAGATCGCACGCGCCGAGTTTACACTGCGCCAGATGCGCAGCGAATACGCGCGCGTCGAACGCCAGAACAGCGAACTGGTCTACGCAATTTCACAGCAGTCCTCGCTCGCACACATGGCGGAACTGGCGACACAGTCGGGCTATGTGCCGGCAACCGGTCGCACCTATATCGTACGCGGCCAGCACTGCTGCGCGACCTGCCGCGCGGCACGCCCCGGCACTGCTGAACCGGCCGCACTGAACCCTGTCCCTGCCCCTGATCGCCGCCTGGTGCCGACGCCTGACTGGCTGGACCAGACACGCCTGTGGTGGCAAAACCTGCAGCAGTCCGTGAGCACGGCAACAGGCCAGCTATGGCGGGACATAACAGGACGGATGGAATGACATGACGGCGTCTGTTGCCCCAGACGTGAGCGATGGCGCTCCGCAGGCAATCAACGAACCGCATAGCGCTCGCAACGAACCTGTCCAGAAGCGCGAAATTTGGCGCTTCTGGATTCTTGTATTTTTCTTTGGGTTCCTGGCGATCATGGTGCTCGTGCCGCTCTTTGTGCACCAGGTGCTGCAGTTTGGGCAGGAACTCGGCCTGCCGGCACGCCGCACCAGGGCCAACCGATGCGCGGCACGATCGTCGACCGCCACGGCGCCGTGCTGGCTGCCGATCGCTATTTCTACCAGGTGACGACCACGCCGACGCACTTCACCGACGACGAAGACCGCATGGCGGTGGCCAAGAAGCTGGAAGAGCTGGCCGGCATCCCCTCGGCCAAGACCTTCGACCTGCTGACACGCTATGCGGACCAGCTCTATGTCGAACTGGCGCCCAAGATCAGCTTGGAGGCCGGCGAACGCATTCACGCCGAGCAGCAGAAACTGGCCGTGGACCACGGTCTCGATCCGCTGCTCCAGATCAACTTGACGGCCACACCCGAACGCTACTACCCCGAGAAGACGTTGGCGTCGCAGATCGTCGGCATGCTGGCGCTGGAGCGCGACGGCTCATGGCTGACCGGCTACTACGGCCTGGAAGGCTACTACGACAACTTCCTGCGCCAGCGCGATGGGATCGGGCTCACCGCCAAGTCGACGGGCACGCTGGCAGACCTGCCCCAAGATGTGCAGCGTTTCCTGCCGTCGGTGGCGGGCAAGGACCTGGTCCTGACCATTGATCGCACAATTCAGTGGATCGTGCAGGATGAATTGCAAAAGGGAATGCAGAAGTATCGTGCGAAGGCCGGCACCATCATCGTGATGGATCCGCGCACCGGCGCAATTCTGGCGCTTGGCCAATGCGCCGAGCTTTGACCCCAATGACGTGTCCAAGGCCGACATGGGGGCCATCCAGAACAGCGCCATCAGCGCCCAGTACGAACCCGGTTCGGTGCTCAAGGTAGTCACGGCCGCCGCGGCGCTGGACACGGGCGTCGTCACCCCCACCGAAAAGGTCACCGACACCGGCTCGATCGTGGTCGGCGACCGCATCATCCTCAACAGCAGCCGCACGGCGTGGGGCCCGGTCGATATGACCGAGACGCTCGCCCGCTCGCTCAACGTGGTTACGACGCAATGGGCACTTCGGCTCGGCAAAGAGCGTTTCTATGATTACCTGAACCGCTTTGGCTTTGGGCGGGTGACCGGTATCGACCTGTCGGGCGAGGTCTACGGCTCGATCAAGCTGCCCGGTTCGGCGGATTGGAGCTTGTCGGATCTCGGTACGAACAGCTTTGGCCAGGGCATGGCCGTCACGCCGATCCAGATGATCAACTCGGTGGCGTCGATTGCCAACGGCGGCAAGCTGATGCGGCCCTATGTCGTGGAGGCCCGCGATTGCCGACGGCCAGGTGCAGTACACGGAGCCGACGGTGATCGGCGTCACGGTCAAGCCCGAAACCGCCAAGGTGTTGACGGATATCCTGATCAAGGTGGTGGACGAAGGCAACATTGCCGCCGGCGTGGCGGGCTACGACATCGCCGGCAAGAGCGGCACTGCCCAGATTCCCACCGAGCAGGGCTACACGGAAGATGAGACGATCGTGACCTTTATCGGCTTTGCCCCGGCCGACGACCCGCAGTTTATCGTGCTGGTCAAGCTGGACCGACCTGACCCGAACATCAGCCCGTGGGCCAACTATACGGCGGCCCCGGTCTTTGCCATGGTGGCACGCCGCCTGTTCGACTATTACAACATCCCGCCGGACGAGGTCCGCCTCGCCAAGGCAGGGACAACCGTACCGGCCGGAGCCGGTGATTGAGCAACCTTTATCTGTAGTTGGCGCCGGCGATGTGACACCCATCCATAGGTCACGTGACCGGCGTAACGTTTCTGAGAGAGCTTGGAGCAGGACGTAGTGGCAGCAAACCGACCTGCAGTTGAAACGCAAATAACCCAACATACGCTGTGGACGGCCCTGAGCGGCGAAATTCCGCCCCTGGCGGTGCCGGCGACGCCGATCGGGCGCGCGCGTCGTCGACAGCCGTGATGCTGCCGCCGGCGATCTTTTCGTTGCCCTGGTCGGGCAGAACGCCGACGGGCACCAATACGTGCCGGTCAGCCTTGGCCAATGGGGCCGGTGCTGTGATCGTCGAGGAACGTGGACGCGCTGCTGCGCAGCAGGCCGGCGCAGCCGTCGTCGACTGCACGCGCGGCCGCTGGTCGCTGACTGCCAAGCTGCCCGAAGACTATCGCTCCGAACAGCCGATCGCCTACGTAGTGGACGACAGCACGCAGGCACTGCAGCAGGTCGGCGCCTTTCAGCGCCTGCATCGCGCCAATGCAAACCTGCGTGTGATCGGCATTACCGGCAGCGTGGGCAAGACCAGCACCAAGGAACTGACCGCCGGCGTGATGCGGCAGCGTTTCCGCACCTTGGCGTCGCAGGGCAATCTCAACAATGAACAAGGCCTGCCGCTGACGCTGCTGGGGCTGGGCTACGATACCGAGTGTGCTGTGCTCGAGATGGGCATGTACGACCTGGGCGAAATCGATCGCCTCTGTACGCTCGCCCGCCCGCATGTGGGCATTGTGACGATGGTGGGGCCGGTGCACCTCAGCCGGCTTGGCACCATCGAACGCATCGCCCAGGCAAAGTCCGAACTGCCTGCTGCGCTGCCCGCCGCCGACGAGGGTGGCGTCGCCATCCTCAACTGGGACGATCCGTGCGGTCAAGGCCATGGCGTCCGTGACACGTGCGCGCATCTTTCGCTATGGCACGACGCCCGAAGCCGATCTCTGGGCCGACGAAGTGCGCGGCATGGGCATGGAAGGCATCCGCTTCCGCTTTCATTACCGGCGCCAGGGCCAAGAGCGCGTCGAAACGCTCAGCGTGCGTGTGCCCCTGCTGGGCAGCCACAGCGTCCAGACTGCCTTGTGCGCCGCCGCCGCCGGGCTGGTCGAAGGGTTGGGGTGGGACGAGATCATTGTCGGCATGCAAAGCACTCCCGGCCAGCTGCGCCTGGTGATCGTGCCCGGCATCAACGGCTCGACCGTCATCGATGACACCTACAACGCCAGCCCGGCCAGCATGATCGCCGCCCTCAACCTGCTCGCCGACGTGGAGCCGAAGGGGCAGGGGCGCCGCGTCGCCGTGCTGGGCGACATGCGCGAACTGGGCGACTACACCGATGAAGGCCACCGCCTTGTCGGGCGCCGCGCAGCGGATGTGGTTGACCTGTTGGTTACTGTCGGCGAACTAGGCGCCGCCATCGCCGCCGAAGCGCGGGGTGTCCAGTTCAACCCTGCGGCGCTGCATGTGACAGCAGACTGCCGACGAAACGATCGCACTGCTGCGCACGCTGCTGCGCCCTGACGACCTGGTGCTTGTCAAGGGCAGCCGCGCCGTGGGGATGGAAACTATCGTCGGCGAAATCGTGTTAGTCGATGCCGATAGCGCCGCGGCAGCGGGAGCAGCCGCAGCGGCCAGGACAGCCAGGCGGAGGCCCTCTGATGGAGACAAATCCTCTCGAGCCACGCATGGCCTATGCCTTGGCGCTCGGTGCAGTCAGCTTCATCATTGCCGTCATCTGGGGCAGACCGCTCATCAGCTTTCTCAAGCGCAAAGGGATCGGCAAGCAGATTCGCATCGAACTGCCGGGCCGCCACCAGTTCAAGACCGGCACGCCGACTATGGGCGGCGTCCTGTTTGTCGTACCGGTGCTGCTGATTACCGGCGTGTTGAATATCATCAACCTGCTGGGCATGGACGCTATCGGCCAGAGCACGCTCTTTCTCTTCTTCTGCCTGGGCTCGCACGCTGTGCTGGGTGCGGTGGACGATTGGCAGGGGATCAAGGGCCTGCGCGGCAAGGGCGAGGGGATGAGCCCCCGCATGAAGAGTGGGTTCCAGATTCTCTTTGCCAGCATTATTGCCTTGGTGCTCTACTTTGGCCCGCCGCAGTGGGACTACGTAGGTGTGCCCGGCTATCCCGACTTTTTCCGCATCGGCCCGTTGATCATTCCGGTGACGATTTTTTTGATGTGTGGCCATGAGCAACGCCGTCAATCTGGCCGATGGCCTCGACAGCCTGGCGGGCAGCACCAGCATGATCGCCTTTGCCTGTTACGGCACCATCGCCTATCTGCAGAACCAGGTGTACCTGGCGGCTTTCTGCTTTACGCTTGTGGGCGCACTGATGGCCTTTCTCTGGTACAACGCCTACCCGGCGCAGCTGTTTATGGGGGACACCGGCAGCCTGGCATTGGGCGCCACCCTGGCGTTGGTGGCAGTGATGACCGGCCAGTGGCTGCTGCTGCCGGTGATCGGCCTGGTCTTTGTCGCCGAGGCCCTGAGCGTGACGTTGCAGGTCGGCTACTTCAAGTTGACGCGGCGCATGTACGGCGAAGGGCGCCGGCTGTTCAAGATGGCTCCGCTCCACCACCATTTTGAACTGCTTGGCTGGAGTGAAATGCAGATCAAAGAACGCTTCTGGTTGGTAGCGGTGTTGGCGGGAATGTTGGGGGTTGCGTTGGCACTTATCTAGTTTTTGATGTGTTTAGCGAGCACGCCCAGGCGCAGGTGACTGCGCACTGCGGCTCTTGGCAGGTGAGTCGTGGAACACAGCGTATTTAGCGGCAAACGAATCGTCATTCTGGGCACTGGCCCGGCAGGGTCTGGCCCTGGCGCGCTTCTTTGTCGCCGCCGGCGCCGACGTGACGATCAGCGATGCCGCGCCGGCCGAAAAGCTCGGCGCCGAGATCGCCAAGCTTGGCAGCCTGCCCGGTAAAGCTGGCGCTGGGCGGCCATCCGCTGTCGCTGCTCGACGGCTGTGACCTGCTTTGCCTGAGCGGCGGGGTGCCGGCGCAGCTGCCGATCGTGCAGGCTGCGATTCAGCGCGGCATTCCCGCTGAGCAACGACAGCCTGCTGACGCTGCAGCTTGCCGCGCAGGCAGGGCTCGGGCCGATCGTTGCCATCACGGGCAGCAGCGGCAAGACGACGACTACCACCCTGGTCGGGCTGATGCTGCGCGCGGCGGGCAAACCGGTCCATGTAGGCGGCAACATCGGCGTGCCCCTGATCGACAAGCTGGACGAAATCCGGCCGGGTGAGCCGATCGTGCTGGAGCTGAGCAGCTTCCAGTTGGAGCTGTACGATCCGGCGCTCGCCTGGGGTTCGCTGGACGATCTCAACCTCGCACGTTGGCGCCATCCTGAACATCACGCCCAACCACCTGGATCGCCATCCCAGCATGGCTGCCTACGCCGACGCCAAGTTCAACCTGCTGCGCCGGCTGCGCCGAGGGGCGACGGCCGTTCTGGGTGCCGACGATGCCGTGACCGGCGCCGTGCTTGGCACGCCCCCGGCCACTGGCCCTGGAAGATCCGGGCCAACTGGCACGGCTCAGGGCCTGGAACCTGCTGCCCTCGGCGAATGAACTGCACCAGCAGCTTGCGGCGGGCAGCGTTCGCCTGCTGGGGTTCAGCCGCGTGCACACGTGCGCGGGCGGCGCCTGGCTTGCCAGCGATGCCGTGAGGCGGCGCAGCTGATCTACCGGGGCCGACCAGTCTGTGCCCGCAGCGAGGTCAAACTGCGCGGGGAGCACAACGTGAGCAACCTGCTGGCGGCCATGGCCATCAGCGGGGCGGCCGGGGCCACAGTCGAGGCCATGGCCGAGGTGGCGCGCAGCTTTACCGGCGTGCCGCACCGGCTCGAAATCGTAGGCGAGAGCGGCGGCGTCACCTGGATCAACGACAGCATCGCCACCTCGCCGGAACGGGCCGTTGCCGGCCTGCGCAGCTTTGGACGCGGCGGCGGCTCCCTGATTCTCCTGGCCGGCGGGAAAGACAAGAACCTGCCCTGGGACGAGTTCGCGGCCGAAGTTGTGGAGCGTGTCGACTTTCTGATCGGCTTTGGCCAGGCCGGCCCCATGATCGTAGAGAAAGTGCAGGACTATGCACGCTTTGCCCACCACCGTGCCCCCAGCTCTGCGATCACGCAGCGGCTGGACGAAGCGGTGGAACTGGCGGCCAGGGCGGCGGAATCAGGGCTCGGTCGTGCTGCTCTCACCCGGCGGCACGAGCTACGACGCCTACAAGGACTTCGAGGAGCGCGGCGAACACTTCCGCCGCCTTGTGCAGCTGAATGGGAGAGGGTGAGCGATGGCAGGCAACGCGAACGGCAGCGATGATACGCACGCACGCGCAACCATGGCAGCTATGACTGGGCGCTCCTCTTTACGGTGACTGCCATGCTCGGCCTTGGCCTGGTGATGGTGTTCAGCGCCAGCTATCCGCGCGGGCTTGAAGGGCTTCAACGATCCCTTCTACTTTATTATGCGCCAGCTGGCCTGGCTTGCCGTCGGCGTTGCCACGCTGATCATTGCCGCCCGTGTGCCCTATCCTTTCTGGAACCGCTGGAGCATTCCCCTGATGGGCCTGGCACTGCTGGCGCTGCTGGGCGTGATTGCCTTTGGCGCCGAACGCTTTGGCGCAACCCGCACCTATATCAACGGCAGCATCCAGCCCAGCGAACCGGCTAAGGTCATCATCATCATCTACGTCAGCGCCTGGTTGACGAGCAAAGGCCGCCGCATCCGCGACGCACGCGCCGGGCTGCTGCCCTTCGGCGTGTTGATGGGGATCGTATCCGTCTTGATCGTGCTGCAGCCGGAGATCTCGACTGCCATCTTGATCGTGGTAACGGCCGCCGTGATGCTGTTCATCGCCGGCGCCGACATCAAGCAGCTGCTGGTCGTCGGCCTCATTGCCGCCGTCACCTTCTGGGTGGTGATCACCTACAGCTCCTATGCGGCCGACCGTGTCGATCGCTACCTGGAGTCCGTGGGCAACCCGCTGGCCAGCGAGGAGTGGCAGGTGAGCCAAGGCGTGCAGGCGCTCATGCGCGGCGGCCTCTTAGGGCGTGGCATCGGCAGTGGGCTGGCGCAGCAGACGGGATTCCTGCCCGTCAGTTGGAGCGACAATATCTACGGCGTCATTGGCGAAGAGCTGGGGCTGTTGGGCACGCTGTTTGTCGTGCTGCTGTTTGCCCTGCTGGCCTACCGTGGGCTGCGGATCGCGCTGCGGGCGCCGGACAACTTCGGCATGCTGCTGGCAACCGGCATTACCACCATGTTGATCCTGCAGGCACTGCTCAACATGGCGGTGATCGTGGCCGCTGCCCCGCCGACGGGCGTCACGCTGCCCTTTATCAGCTATGGAGGCAGTTCGCTGGTGGCTTCGCTGTTTGGCATCGGCGTGCTGTTGAGCATCAGTCGCTACGGCGTGGAGAATGGCGCCCGGGCGACGGAAGTGGGAAGGTATGCTTATGAACGTGTTGATCTCGGGCGGGGGGACGGGCGGACACGTGTACCCCGCACTGGCGGTGGTGCCTCATCTCGTGCCCAATCTCGGCCCAATCCCGGCCCAGTCTCAGGCAGGCGCCCGCCTCAATACGCGCACCGGGGTCCGCTCAGGCTCCTACCAATCCAGCGTACCCCGCGCCAGCATCGGCGACGGCCGCGTCCGGCGCAGCGGCGACGGCAGAGGGGGAGGAGGTGGCTAGCGGCGCGAGCTCAGCATCCGGCGCCACCGGCCAACCGGTGCAGCTGCTTTGGGCAGGCACCACTGCCGGTATGGAGCAGGCGCTGGTCGAGCGGGCAGGCATACCATTTCAAGGGGATCAGCAGTGGCCAGCTGCGCATTGCAAACCCGGTCAAGATCGTGAACAACCTGGGCAAAATGGCGACGGGTTTCCGGCAGAGCCTGGCCCTGATCGATCGATTCCAGCCGGATGTTTGTTTTGTCACCGGTGGGTATGTGTGTGGTCCCGTGGCAGTCGCCTGTTCGCTGCGCAAAGTACCGATCTTGATTTACCTGCCCGACATGACGCCGGGCTTTGCCATTCGTTCGTTGAGCAGATTGGCGCAGCGAGTGGCAGTGACGCTGCCGGAGGTGGCACAGCACTTTGGCGGCGAGGCGCCGCAGGGGAAAGCCGTGGTGACGGGGTATCCCGTGCGCCAGGAACTGGTAGATGCGGCAAACGATCGCCCACTTGCCAGGCGCAAGCTGGTCGAGGCCTTGCAGTGGCCACAGGGAGGCGATGAAGCATTACCGCTGTTGTTGATATGGGGAGGAAGTTCAGGGGCGCGGGTAATCAATCGGGCAACTTGGGCAAGTGTGGCGAAGATGCTGCCGAGAGCCGCTGTATTGCACGTGGTGGGTGAGCGGGACTGGCCGCTGTACCAGGCAGTGGGCGCAGGCCAATCCACTGCCAGCCGAGCTGGCCGATCGCTATCACCCCGTGCCTTACCTGCACGAGGCGATGATCTTGGCGCTGGCGGCAGCCGATCTTGACGGTGGCGCGTGCGGGGGCAAGCTCCCTGGGGGAGTTCCCGGCCGCGAGACTGCCCGCCATACTAGCGCCGCTGGCAAGTGTCAACCAGATGGACAACGCGCAGGCGTTGGCGAAGCGGGGCGCGGCAGTGATCATTGAGGACGAGGATCTTGAGGCGAAGTTGGCCACCACTGTGCTGGAACTGCTGGCAAAGCCGGCACAGCTGCAAGCGATGAGTGAGGCAATGGCTGGGTTGGCGCGACCGCATGCGGCCGCGGCAATTGCGACGGAGATAGTCAGATTGGCGCAAGAGAGATAGCGAAGCCGTGTTTCCATTTCAGGACTTCTTAACACCACCACCGCCAACGCCGACGCTGCCGGGCGGGCCCGCAGCGCAGGCCGCGCCGTTGACGACGCCGCTGCCGACTGTGCCGCGCTGCCGACGGTACCTGTGCCAACCCCGTGCCGGGCGTGCCCACGGCGACGCCGATCCCGGGTGTGCCGACGGCTGCGCCCATACCGGGGACAACGCCTACGGCGTCGGGAACGGCGAACCTGGCGGCCATCGTTGCCCTGTTCATCTACCTGGGCTTCTTCGGCGCCATCGGCTATCGCCGCGGCACCCGGCGCGAGCTGTGGGTGCTGATTGTCGCGGTGTTGCTGGCCTTCGGTCTGCAGCAGTTCAGCGATCTCATCGTCGCGTTCTTTAATCGCTTTGGCAAAGGTGTCGCCTTCTTACTGGGGCAGCCGATCCCGGACGTATCAGGACTGGGCGCCTGGGCCGCCGCGAACACCCAGACGCTGCTGCTGCTGCTGTGGCTGGGCGGTGTCGTCCTGACCTATTTCTTGACGAACCGGCTCGTGCGCAAGAGCAAGCAGGACGGCTGGGCCATTCTGTTGGGAATCTTGAATGGAATCGTCTTTGCGATGATCTTTGCGCCGCTGCTGACCAGCCTGATGTATCCGGGGGTCAGCATCGAAGGGCAGATCTCGCAGACGCCGGTGCTAAGCTTTTTCAGCAACTTGTGGGAACAGATCAGTACCTTGTTCACGCGCTTCTGGACCGCATTGGGGCCGGCAGCTGCGAATGTTTTCTTTCTCGGAATCGTGCTGTTGGTGCTCTTTGCGGCCTTCACGCTGCGCACCAGCGTGAAGCCGAAGCAAGTAATGACTGCTTGAGCCAGGACTGGGTTAGAGGTAAGGATGACAGTCGTCCGTCGGAGTTGGTGTGGGACCAATTGAAGCGCTGTTTGTCACAATACAGGTCATTATCGCCATCGTCGGCGTGGTGCGCGGCTATGCCAAGGAACTGGGCAACACACTGGTGTTTATGGCGGCGATCTTCTTTCTTTCCTATGTCGGCTCGCGGGCGCAGGACACTATTGCGGAATTCATCGAGCGAGTGTTTGGTTATGCGCCCGGCTCAACCCAATCGAACTCTTTGCTATTTTTCTTGTATGTAGGTACATTTTTGGCTATTGTATTTGCGAGCTATGCAGGGAGAACCTTGGATTTTGGCGGCAAGCCAATGCGGCCGCCGGAAGGCACGATCCTCTCGCTGCTGGTGGGCCTGCTGAACGGCTACCTGGTGGCGGGAACGATCTGGTACTACGCCAATCTCTTCGGCTATCCGTTTATGAACGTAAACACAGCCGAATTCTCGTCCACGGCCGATTTCATGCTGGCCTATCTGCCGCAGAATGTCGTGTCGAACCCGGTGGCGTGGATGGTGCCGGTGGCCCTGTTGATCTTGCTGCGTGTGCGTGGATGATAGGAACCGTGTTATGACCTTGGAACAGCCAGGGCAACAAGCACAACCAGATAGTCAGGCAAGCTGGCAGGAGCGCCTCGTGCGCCCGTGATAAGACGCTGCGCGTCCACCTGGTGGGGATTGGCGGCACCGGTTTAAGTGCGATCGCCCGGGTGCTCCTGGAGATGGGAATTCAAGTCAGCGGCAGCGACCGCCAGGCGGGCGCCGCACTGGCCGGCCTGGCAGCGCAGGGCGCCCGCGTCATGTCCGGCCAGACGCGTGACAACCTGATCAACCTGCCCGCACACGAACTGCCTGATGTCGTGTTGATCAGCAGCGCCGTCGACGCTGCCAACCCTGAGCGCCAGGCTGCGGAGGAACTGGGGCTGCCTGTCGTCAAGCGCAGCGAGTTCTTGCCGGTCCTGCTGTTCAACCGCCGCCTGATCGCCGTAGCCGGCACGCATGGCAAGACGACGACCACGGCGATGATCGTCCAGGTGCTGCGCCGGGCCGGGATCGACTGCGGCTACATTATCGGCTCGGAAGTGCCGACCTACGGCAACGCCGCGGCGGGCAGCGCAGCCGAGTTCGTGCTCGAAGCCGACGAATATGACCACATGTTCCTGGGTTTTCACCCGCAGATCGCCGTCGTCACCAATGTGGAGTGGGACCATCCCGACTGCTATCCCACACCTGCCAGCTTCCGCCGTGCGTTCATGCAGTTCACCGACAACGTCGAGCGTGACGGCGTCATCATCGCTTGCGCCGACGACGTAGGGGCGATGCTCGTCCATGACTATGCTCCCTCGCGCGGGCCGCGCTGGCTGCTCTATGGCACCGGCCAGGCCGCCGGCTTGCGGGCCGTCAACGTCCGCCCGCTGCCCGGCGAAGGCATCAGCGCAGAGATCGAGTGGTGGAACGCGCCGAGCGGCCGCCTGCAGCTGGCGGTAGCCGGCATCCACAACGTGCGCAATGCCTTGGCCGCCTTGGCCGTGGCGGCAAGCTGCGGCGTGCCCAGCGAAACGGCCTCGGCGGCACTGGCAGACTACCGCGGCTCGGCGCGCCGCTTCGAATGGAAGGGTGAAGCCGGGGGCGTCACCGTGATCGACGACTACGCCCACCATCCCACCGAGGTGACGGCTACCCTGGCGGCGGCACGCCAGCGCTATCCCGACCGGCGGATCTGGGCGGTGTTCCAGCCGCACACCTACAGCCGCACGCAGCGCATGCTCTACCAGATGGGTGAGAGCTTTGACGCTGCCGACGAAGTCATCGTGCTTGATATCTACGCCGCGCGCGAGGTGGACGACGGCACGTCAATTCCGCCGAACTTGTGGCTGCCAGCCCGCACCGTGCGATCCGCCATATTGCGACCATCGCTGCTGCCGTCGACTACCTTGCAGGCCACGTGCGCCCCGGCGATGTCGTCATCACGCTTGGCGCCGGCGACGGCTACCAGGTAGGCGACCGGCTGCTGCGCCATCTGCGGGAGGAGAGGACGCCATGAGCGCGCAGACGCTGCCCACGATCGTGGGGGTCGAGATCGCCCGGGACGTGAGCCTGGCGCCCTACACCACGATGAAAGTAGGCGGGCCGGCCGACTACTTTGCCACGGTCACGACCACGGAACAGATGCTCAAGGTTGCACGCTGGGCGCGTGCCGCTGCGATCCCCTATTACATCCTGGGCGGCGGCAGCAACATCCTGATCGCCGACGCGGGCATCCGTGGCCTTGTGATCTACAACCGCTGCCGCCGCGTGCGTGTGGACGAGGCGCCGTGCTGCGTCTTCCCGCTCGACGATCGCCCGTTCTTGTGGGTCGAGAGCGGCGCTGCCATGGCGGGAGCCGCCCGCACCAGCATCGCCGCCGGCCTCACCGGGCTGGAATGGGCGGTCAGCGTGCCCGGCACGGTGGGCGGGGCGATCGTCGGCAACGCCGGGGCGCACGGCATGGAGATCAAGGACAACCTCTGGAACGCCATGATCTTGGACGAGAACGACATGGTGGAGGAAGTGCCGGTCGAGAAGCTGGACTTTGCCTACCGCAGCAGCGCACTCAAGCGGCAGGTCTCGGTTAAGGCCGGCTTTGGGCCGATCGTGCTGAGCGCCAATTTCCGTCTCGACTTTGGCGATGCCGAGACGATCAAGGCCAGGGCCGACGAGTATCTGCAGCACCGCCGCCGCACGCAGCCGGTAGAACCGAGTGTGGGCAGCACCTTCCGCAACCCGCCCGGCGACTATGCCGGCCGGCTGATCGAGGCGGCGGGGTTGAAGGGCACACGTGAGGGCGGCGTCGAGGTGAGTGAAGTCCATGCCAACTTCTTGATCAACCGCGGTGGGGTAGGCGCAGCCCGTGCCGGCGACGTGCTGGCGTTGATGCGCAGGATTCAGCAGACAGTCCAGGACCGCTTTCGGCGTGCACCTGGAACCGGAAGTGCAGTTGGTGGGCGATTGGCCCTTGGATGAATGAGTGAGTTTGTGAACGATACGATGAAGGACCGCAAATACCGCGTGGGCGTTCTATTTGGCGGGCGCAGCAGCGAACACGAAGTCTCGCTGGCAAGCGCCAAGAACGTCATGGACGCGCTGCGCGAGGCAGGGCACGAGGTAGTGCCCATCGGCATCACGCCGCAGGGGCGCTGGCTGCCGCAGCCCGACGCCTGGGCACGGCTGAGCGCTCAAGGCTGCGGGTGTGTTGAACGGAGACACAGCGCGGGAACTGACCGGCAGCGCGGCGCCGATGACGAGGCCGGCTGGGGGCTGCTGCCGCATGGCGAAGCTGGTCATGCGCTGCCGCAAATCGACGTGATTTTCCCTGTGCTGCACGGTCCCTACGGCGAAGACGGCACCGTGCAGGGCATGTTGGAGATGGCCAACCTCCCCTATGTTGGTTCGGGGGTGCTGGCCAGCGCCTGCGGCATGGACAAAGAAGTCGCCAAGCGCCTGTTTGCCGGGGCCGGCCTGCCGCAGGTGGCTTATGTGCTGGTGCAGCGCAGCGCGTGGCGGAGCAACCCCGGCGGCTGCCTTGCGGAGGTCGAAGCGACGCTGGCCTACCCGGTGTTTGTCAAGCCGGCAAACCTGGGCAGCAGCGTCGGCATCAGCAAGGCGCGCAGCCGTGAGCAGCTGACCGAGGCCCTTGACCTGGCGGCACAGTTTGACAGGAAGCTGCTCGTGGAGGCTGCCGTGCCGCATGCCGCGTGAACTGGAAATCAGCGTGCTGGGCAACGATGTCCCGATCGCCAGCGTCCCGGGCGAGATCGTCCCCGGCAACGAGTTCTATGACTACAACGCCAAGTACGTCGACGACAACAGCGAGCTTCTCATCCCGGCCCCGCTGCCGGCGGAGACGGTGCAGCGGCTGCAAGAATACGCCGTACGTGCCTTTGCTGCGCTGGACTGTGCCGGGCTGGCGCGCGTGGACTTTCTATTGGACGGGGAGAGCGGCGAACTGTTTTTGAATGAAATCAACACGATGCCGGGCTTTACCCGCATCAGCATGTACCCAAAACTGTGGGAGGCAAGCGGCATCAGCTATCCCAAACTCGTCGACAGGCTCGTACGGCTGGCGCTGGAGCGCTACGCAGACCGCCAGGAAAACAGCACGGCGCACTGAGTGCCGGTTTGATCCCGGTTTGATCAAGGTAGATGGACACGTTTAGGTAAGAATGGCTAAGGGCACGAACGCAGGCAGCAACACAAGAGCGAACGCCGTGGCGAGGACACCGTCCTCCTCATCGCTGCCGCCTGTCCGCAAGCCGCGGGCAAGCACAAACGGCGCTGCGCTCAGTCCTGCTGCTCGCCGGCGTGTCAACCAGCGGCGCAAGGAGCGCCTGACGCGCCATGTGCGCCGGTTGGATGCCGTTCTGCCAAGCGCTACGGTGGGAATCTGGCGGCCGCGCCTGCCAGAGGTAAGCAGTTGGGCAGTGTGGCGGCTGCTGCGTGCACGCTGGTTTATCTTTGTGGGGCTGCTGCTAGTTGTCATGATCGGCATGGCGACGTGGGTGCATACAGATGATCGCTGGTTCCTGTATCGCGAGGACGCACGGTTCTCCGGGTTGACGCACCTCTCGGAAGACGAACTGTGGCAGTTGAGCGGAATCGACGGCTGGAACATGTTCTGGTTGGACACCGGCGCCGTGCGCCGCCAATTGTTAGCAAACCCGTATGTAGCGGATGCTGACGTGTACATATCGCCTGTACAAGGAACTGTGAATATTGACGTCACGGAAGCACGACCGGTTGCATTGTGGGTGACGGACGATGGGACGCGCTGGCTGCTGCCAAGCGGTGCTGCTGTGGAACCGCGTGGGTCAACGCCGCCGGGGCTGCTGCAGATCATCGACGGCGGAGCAGTGGCAACGGCGCCCGGCGCAGCGTTGGGCAGCGCAATTGACGGCGACGTACTGGCGAGCGCCGAGAGCCTGCTGCAGGTCCTCCCGGGCGTGGCGCCGCTGCGCTACAACCGCCAGATAGGGCTGAACTTTCAACTGCAGGACAAGCCGTACTGGGTGTACTGGGGCGACGGCACCAACGTCCAGCGCAAGCTGGACAACCTGGCGGCGGCCGTCAAGCTGCTGGAAGACGGAACCCTGGAGGGTACTGTGATCGACGTGCGCTTTGAGCGCCCTTATGTGAAATAGAGCGGGAGTGTCGGTATGCAAGAAATTGTCTGTGCTATTGATATCGGAACCACCAAGATCTGCGCACTGATGGCGTCGGTCTCGCATGACAGCCTTGGGCAAGCTCTCGCTCACTCTGCTCGGTGAGGGCCAGGCGCCAAGCCGGGGCATTCGCCGCGGCGTCGTCGTCAACGTGCCGGAAGCCACGGCCGCGGTCGGCGAGGCGATGGAGAAGTGCGAACAGGCGGCGGGCCGGCAAATGCTCAGCGCCTACGTCGGCATCGCCGGCAGCCATATCGGCACGCGCAATTCCAGAGGCGTCAGTCCCGTGGACAAGCGCAGCGGGGTCACCGGCAACGACATGCAGCGCGCGCTGGAGGGGGCACGGGCAGTGGCTCTGCCCGAGAACCAGGAGGTCATCCACACCATCGCCCGTGACTGGACCGTGGACGGGCAGACCAAGGTCCAGCAGCCCGTAGGGATGAGCGCCTACCGGCTGGAGGTGGACGCTCACATCGTGACCGGCAGCAGCACGGCGGTCAGCAACCTGGTGCAGTGTGTCATCGCCCACGGCATCGACGTGGACGAGCTGGTGTTGGAGCCGCTGGCCGCCAACGAAGCAGTGCTCAAGCCTGAGGAACGGCGCATGGGTGTGGCAGTCGTCGATATGGGAGGCGGCACTTCGGACCTCGCCATCTTTATCGACAACGGCCTGTGCCATACGGTGATCCTGGATATGGGCGGCAACCACCTGACCAACGACCTGGCAGTTGGGCTGCGCTGCCCGTTTGAAACGGCCGAGGATCTCAAGCTGCGCTACGGCACGCTGCTGCCCGAGCGCGTCGCCGAAGATGAGGCGGTCTGGGCGACCGTGTTTGGCGAGAAGGCAGAGCGCAGCTTCAGCCGGCGTTTTATTTGTGAGGTGTTGGAAGCGCGTGCGGCCGAGATGCTGGAGATCCTCGGCCAGCGCCTGGAGGAAAGTGGCTATCTGGACAAACTGCCGGCCGGCCTCGTGCTGACCGGCGGCTGCTGCGCAGCTGCCTGGGTTCTCCGACCTGGGGCGCAGCGTGCTCAACATGCCCGTGCGGATTGGCGCACCGTCGCCGTCGCTGCCGATCGCCGGGCTCAGCCGCAATCTGTTGTCGCCCACGTATGCCACGACCGTGGGCCTGCTCTTGTGGGGGCTGCACGAGGATGCGCGATCGATTCGCCATCGCTTTGATGCAGATCATGCGCGCAAACGGCAGCAACGCCGCATGGGTACGCCAGGCGGCCCAGTGGCTCAAGAATTTGCTGCCGGACCGCAACTAGGTAGGTGTGAGTGGGTGTGAATTCGGCGCAAGGACGGCAGGGGGAGCCGGAACTCCCTTTCCACATGCTGCGCTGAATGTGCAGTTTGCCTGCAGTAGGAACCAATAACCCGTACCGTCACATTGTCGTCAGCATCGCAGAACTATTGATCGAAGGAGCCGGAATCCAATGACACGCAGCACGAACAACAGCAGCAAGTCACAATCTTCATTTGTGGACAACTTCGCACAAATCAAGGTTGTGGGCGTTGGCGGCGGGGGCCAGAACGCCGTCAACCGCATGATCGAGGAAGGTATTCAAGGCGTGGAGTTCATCGCCGTGAATACCGACGCGCAGGCGTTGATGTTGTCAAGTGCCCCACAGCGCTTGCGCATCGGCGAGAAGATTACCAAGGGGCTGGGGTCGGGCGGCAACCCCGACATCGGCCTGCGGGCGGCCGAGGAAAGCCGCGAGGAGATCCGCGAAATGCTGAGCGGCTCCGACATGGTGTTTGTGACCGCCGGCATGGGCGGCGGCACCGGCTCGGGCGCCTCGGCCATCGTGGCCTCGTGTGCCCGCGAGATGGGGGCGTTGACCATCGGCGTGGTGACGCGGCCCTTCACCTTTGAGGGAGCACATCGCCGCCGCGCGGCCGAACAGGCGATCGAGAACCTCAGCGCCAACGTCGACACGCTCATCACGATCCCCAACGACCGCCTGCTGCAGATCGCCGACAAGAAGACGGGGATCAAGGATGCGTTTCGCCTGGCCGACGATGTGCTGCGCCAGGGCATCCAGGGCATCAGCGAACTCATCACGATTCCTGGTCTTATCAACCTGGACTTTGCCGACGTCAAGACGATCATGCAGGACGGCGGCGCGGCCTTGATGGCGATCGGTCGCGGCAGCGGTGAAAATCGGGCACGCGAGGCGGCCGAGCGCGCCATTCACAGCGCACTGCTCGACGTTTCGATCGAGGGTGCCCGCTCGATCATCTTCAACATCAAGGGCGGCGAGGACCTGAGCCTGTTCGAGGTGAACGAAGCGGCCGAGGTCATCCGGGCCAGCGCACATCCCGAGTGCAACATCATCTTTGGCGCCGTAATCGATCCCGAAATGCGCGACGAGACGCAGCTGACCGTGATCGCCACCGGTTTCGACCGGCCCAAGAAAGAGACGCTGGACTTTGTCGACACCGCGTTCCAGCGCCCGCGCAACGGCTACAGCAGCAGCTACGGCAACAATGGCAACAGTGGCAGCAATAACGGCAGCAATGGCAACAACGGCACCAATGGCAAAGACAGCACGCGCGACAACGCCCGCGAGAACGGCCGCAGCGAGCCCGCTAAGCAGCAGGCGGACTACAATGTGCGCACGTTCGATCGTGATGATCTGGATATTCCTGCTTTCCTGCGTCGCCAGCAGCGAACGAGTAACGGCCACTAAGTCCTAAGCTCATGGACAGCCTGGGAACCGGGCGGCGGCAGGCATGCTGCGCCCGCCGCAGCCCGGTTCCGCTGTCACCTTATGGAAAGCTTAAAATTTCGGGCTCTTCTTCCTCAGCCTCCCGAATGTACCCCATTTTCGTGCCTCGAACGCCTGTGCGGCACTTGCAGCCTCGCTATATCTGTGCTATACTCACATCCCGTAGCCCAATATATTGTGTCCATCATCACTTAATGCACAATATGTAGGCGGTGCCCTTATGAATTGCCCTCATTGTGGTTATACAGCGCACCGCGTGATTGATACACGTGATGCCAGCGACGCTATTCGACGGCGCCGCCAGTGTGAAAGGTGTGGTCAGCGCTTTACGACCTATGAGCATGTTGCCGCTAACCTGCTCGTGATCAAAAGTGATGGCCGCCGCGAGCCATTCGACCGCCAGAAGTTGTTGTCTGGCATCCAGGTCGCTTCGGCCAAGCGCCCGATCAGCCGCGAGACGATCGAGCACATGGTCGACCAGATCATAGAGTCGCTGCAGACGATCGGGCGTGCAGAGGTGCCAAGCAAGTCAATCGGCACCATGGTGCTCGATCACCTGGCACAGATCGATCAAGTCGCCTACATTCGTTTTGCCAGTGTCTATCTGAACTTGCACGACCTGGCGGAGCTGCGCTCTGAGATCGATCGCCTGATGGGACGTCCTGCGGCTACCGAACCGGCCTAGATCGCTTCCTACCTATCAAACTGCATTCCTTCACTACGTCGCTGCTTCGTCGTCGCTCGCCGTGGTGTAGTTTGATGTTCCTTTTCATCGCAGCCCCCAAAGGCAGCCCACTATGGGCGGTACTTCAGGGGTAGGTATCCGTATTTGTCATGTTGGATAGGAGATAGGGCATGTCCAAAACAATTATCGATCCCTTGGCTGCCGCAGCCGCAGCACCAGAGAGTTCCCCCACCGTTTCCGAACCGGTGCACACGGTGATAGAAAACGTCAAGGGCGAGCGCGTCTACCTCACCTGTCCCGACTATGTGAGTGATGCTGCCATCAACCTGAGTGAGAACAGCATCAAGGTGCTCGAGAAGCGCTATCTGCGCCGCGACTATGACGGCTCGTTGCTCGAAACGCCGGCCGGCATGTTCTACCGTGTCGCCTATCACATTGCGCAGGTAGAAAACGAGCACGGCGGCGACGCGGCGGCCGCGGCCCATACCTTTTACGACCTGCTGTCACAGCGCCGCTTCTTCCCCAACAGCCCGACCTTTACCGGCGCCGGCACGCCGCTGGGCCAGCTGGCCGCCTGCTTTGTGCTGCCGATCGAAGACGACATGGGCAAGGCGAGCGACGGCATTTTCAGCACCCTGCGCGTGGCGGCCCTGATCCAGCAGACGGGCGGCGGCAACGGGTTCTCCTTTAGCCGCCTGCGGCCCAAGAACGACGTCGTGCACACTTCGTCCGGCCGCGCGACGGGTCCCGTCGGCTTCCTGCGCGTCTACGACCAGGCCTTTGGCGAGATTGCCCAGGGCGGCAGCCGGCGCGGCGCCAATATGGGCGTGCTGCGCGTGGATCACCCGGATATCGAAGAGTTCATCACCTGCAAGGCCGAAGAAGGCAAGATTGCCAACTTCAATATTTCGGTGGCCATCACCGACGAGTTTATGGCGGCCGTGCGGGACGACACCGATTTCAACCTGCGCAACCCGCGCGACGGCAAGATCTGGCGCACCGTACGGGCACGTGACCTGTTCGAGAAGATCGTCAAGTATGCGCATCACAACGGCGAGCCGGGCGCGCTGTTTATCGACGCCGCCAACCGCACCAACCCGGTGCCGCACCTGTACGACCTGGAAGCGACCAATCCCTGCGGCGAGCAGTGGCTGGGGCCGTATGAGAACTGCTGCCTGGGTTCGATCAACCTGGCCTACCATGTAAAGAAGACGGAAGACGGCGCAACGGTCGTAGATTGGGAACTGCTGCGGCGCTCGATCCGCGAGAGCACGCACTTCCTGGACAACGTGGTGAGCGCCAATGCCTATGTGCCGGCCGTGCCCGAAGTGGCCGAGGCCGCCTACCGCGCCCGCCGCATCGGCCTGGGCATCATGGGGCTGGGCGACCTGATGTATCACCTGGGGATTCGCTACGGCAGCGAAGAGGGGCAGGAGTTTGCGGCCCAGGTCATGGAGTTCGTGCGCTTACAACTGCATGCAGAAGAGCATCGAGCTGGCCGAGGAGCGCGGCGCGTTCCTGGCCTTCACCGACAGCATCTATGACCCGCAGCAGCTGGGCGGCATGAAGTGGCAGCCGCCGGCGCCGCTCAAGCCTTATGCGCGCGACTGGCAGCGCCCGCAGCTCGACTGGTCGTCGATCGTCAGCGGCATCGAGCAGCACGGCCTGCGCAACGCTGCCCAGACCACCGTGGCGCCGACCGGCACCATTGCCACCGTGGTGGGCTGCGAAGGCTATGGCTGCGAGCCGGTGTTTGCGCTCGGGTACATTCGCCATTTCAAGGACGGCGATCGCGACGTCGAGCTGTATTACACCAGCCCGCTCTTCGAGCAGGCGCTCAACGCCACCGCCTTGGGCGAGGACGAAAAGGCGGACATCAAGCAGCACGTGGCCACCTATGGCACGTGCCAGGACCTGGCAGATCTGCCCGAGCGCCTGCGCCACACCTTTGTCGTCAGCAGCGACATCACGGCCGAGGAACATGTGCTGATGCAGGCCGCCATCCAGGCGTTCACCGACAACAGCATCTCCAAGACCTGCAACTTCCCCGAAGGCGCCACCGAGGAGGATGTTGCCAAGGCCTACATGCTGGCGTGGGAGACAGGCTGCAAGGGGCTTGACCGTCTACGTCACCGGCAGCCGCCAGATTGTCGTGCTGGAAACCAAGGCGACGCGCGGCAAGAAGGATGAGCCGGCTGAGGCAGCGGAGGCGGCTGCGGCCGCCGTTGTGCAGACTAACGGAGCAGTTCATACTGCGACGAATGGGGCTGTCACGGGCACGAACGGCTATCACGCGGAGGAGGCGGAGTTCGAACGCCAGTTCCGTCCTGCCATGGTCAAGCGTCCGCGGCCCAAGAAGCTGCACGGGGCGACCTATCGCAAGGAGACGCCGCTCGGCACGGCCTACATCACCGTCAACAGCGACGACCAGGACCAGCCGTTCGAGGTCTTCATGAACGTGGGCAAGGCGGGCACCGAAGTCACGGCCGTCAGCGAGGCGATGGGCCGGCTGATCAGCCTGGTGCTGCGCATGCCGGCGGCGCTGCCGCCGACCGAGCGGCTGCGTTGGGTGACCGAGGAACTGGTAGGCATCGGCGGCGGCCGGCCGCTGGGCTTTGGCGCCAACCGTGTGCGTTCGCTGCCCGACGGGGTCGCCCAGGTGCTGGCCGAGCACTTGACCGATCTGCCGCCGGTCGAGGAGGAGATGCAGGCCGAGCAGCTGGCGCTGCCGATCAACACCAAGCCGATCGGCGACATCTGCCCCGAGTGCGGCGAGGCCAGCTTCCTCAACGTCGAAGGCTGCCGCAAGTGCCACGTGTGTGGGTACAGCGAGTGCTAGTAGAGGGTGATACAATAATCAGCAGTGGTCCTCGCATGGGCCAGTGAGGTGAGGTGGTGCCGTCGCAGGTTTGCCCTACCATGTGGAGGTACTCATGACTGAAAGTGTCTACAAGGTCATCGAGCTGATCGGCTCGAGCAGTGAATCATGGGAGAAAGCTACCGCCAACGCCGTCGAGACCGCCTCCAAGTCGCTGCGTGACCTGCGCAAGGCCGAGGTCGTCGAATTGGATGTTCAGATTGAAGACGGCAAGGTGTTAGCCTATCGGGCGAAGGTAAAAGTCTCGTTCAAGTATCACACGGAAGAAGATTGACCCAAGCGTCTCGAACCCTGTGAGCAAACCTGCGACTGGAAGAATGCGGCCCACCTGTACTCAAGGTGGGCCGCACTGTCTGGAGGTAGCACATGATCATCAGCGCCAGCCGGCGGACCGACATCCCCGCGTTTTACTCAGAATGGTTCATGAACCGGATCCGGGCCGGTTACTGCACCGTGCCGAACCCGTTCAATCGCAGCCAGGTGTCAGTAGTGTCGTTGAAGCCGGAGGATGTCGACGTGATCGTCTTCTGGACACGCAACCCACGCCCGCTCTTTCCGCACCTGGCGGAGTTGGATCGACGTCGGCTACCGCTACTACTTTCAATACACGGTGCTGGATAACCCCCGCGCTGATCGATCCAAAGTCGCCACCTGTGGATGACGGCGATCGCAACGTTCCGAGAGCTGGCCGGATATGAGTGGGGTCACAGCGGGTTATCTGGCGCTACGATCCTATCGTGCTGAGCGAAGCCACGTCGGCTGAGATTTCACATCGCTGCACATGCACGTATTGCCGAAGCACTGGCAGGCGTACACGCGACGCAATGTCATCAGCATCGTGGACATCTACCAGAAGGCCCAGAAAGCGGCTGGCTCAGCTCGGCAAGCAAGGAGTTGTCGTCGAAGAAATCGAACCAGACACGCATTGCCGACGAAGTTGGCGGAATGCTGGAACACCTTGCTGCAACGGCCAGCAGGTGCGACATGGAGATCGTCAGCTGCGCGGAGGAACTGGACCTGCTGCCCTACGGTATTC
The DNA here is from genome assembly GCA_963791135.1 of uncultured Chloroflexia bacterium. Classification (GTDB taxonomy): domain Bacteria; phylum Chloroflexota; class Anaerolineae; order Caldilineales; family Caldilineaceae; genus Fredericiella. The sequence goes on along the minus strand of CAWBRX010000008.1, from coordinate 101,026 downwards.
AGCCGGGCAAGTGTGTTGACGACGAGTACATCGCCCGCACCTTTGGCTTACGGCTGGACGGCGAAGAAGGATCCGACCCAACGCAAAGCGTGCGGCTGCGTGGTGAGCAAGGATATTGGCATGTACGACTCATGCCTGTTTGGCTGCCAGTACTGCTATGCGACGAGCAGCTTCGAGCGCGCAAAACAGAATCATGACGATGAGCATCATACCGATTCACCGTCCTTGACTGCGGCTGGCAAGATGGCTGAGGGCAGCGCTGGAGCCCGTGTAATTACCTGTACATTTATATGAGCGGGGAATTTGCTGTCTACTTGTTGTCGGGAACCCTGTCTCTGGAGCAAGCTTTGCGTAACCTCTGCTTGAATCCTATTGCAGCTTTGTATGTGCCGAGATTTTGTCCGTCCCCCTTTTGTGGGACTGGGGTGGACTTACTATCCACATCCCCTGCACGTTACACAAAGTTTGTGCGGCGTGCAGGGGATGTGGCTCTGTCGATCGCCAAGTCAGTTGAGATTCGCCAGCCAGATCACCTGGTAGGGCTCAAGTATCAGCGGCTCTTCGCCCAATACGATGTCTTTGCCGCTGATCAGGTCGCGGAAGCGGTAGTCGAGGCCGTAGAGCCGCAGCTCGTTGGCGGCAACCGGCTGCGTGTTCTCCGTAAAATTGGCTGCTACCAGGACCCGCTGTCCACCGTCTGCCTGCCTGGCTCGCCTGTCTGGTCGGGTGTCGTGCGCACGTAGCAAACACGTGGTCGTTGCCCGGGTTGATCACCGCCATCTGGTTGCCGCCAAATGCCGGCGTCGCCTTGCGCACCTGGATCAGGTGGCACAGTGCATGGTAGATGCGGCCTTCGATGGTGCTGGTGTCGTGGCGGCGCTCCATCTTCTGCCAATCCGTCGCCGGCCGGTGCACCCAGCGGCTGTCGTCGGCCTTGGCCGGGTCGTTGACATAGCTGTAGTCGTTCAGCGTGCCGACCTCATCGCCCAGGTAGATGAGCGGAATCCCGCCGATGCTGAGGATGATGGCATGCACGAGGCAGATGCGGCGTACGGCCAGCTCGACCTCCGCCGCATTACCGCTGCGCAGCGCGCTCTCCAACCCGGCCAGCGAAGCCAACGTGCCGGAAATGCGGGCGTCACCCGTCCGTGGATTCTCCTGGAAGGGGAGCCCACGCGCAAACGAGCCTTGGAAGCGGCCGGTATAGAAGGCGTTGAGAAAGCGCCTGTGATTGTAGCCGTTGATCCCCAACGCGGCAGCATCGCCGTCGTCAAAGGTCCAGCCGATATCGTCGTGCACACGCACGTAGTTTACCCAGGCGCACTCGGGTGCAATGTTGAAGCGATAGCTCATCGAGCGCTGCAGCATGCGCACCTCGCGCGTGGCAAGGCTGTTCCACAGCAGCGCCATCAGCAGCGGGTTGTAGGAGAGCTGGCACTCGTCGTCGCTGATGTACTTTGCCACTTCGTCGGGGTGAACGATGGCCTCGGACTTGAAAAGCAGGCTCGGCGCGGCGATACGCAGCAGCGCGTTAAACGCCTGCACCAGCGTATGTGCCTCGGGCAGGCTTTCGCAGACGGTGCCCTGTTCTTTCCAGGTGAAGGCCAGCGCGTCGAGCCGCAGCACCTCGGCCCCCGCATTGGCCAGGTACAGCATCTCGCCCGCCATCTCGCGGAAGACTACGGGGTTGCGATAGTTCAAGTCCCACTGGAAGACGTTGAACGTCGTCCAGACCCACATGCCTATCTCCTTGCGATAGGTAAATGCCCCCGGGTGCTTGTCGGGGAATATCTCGCGCAGCGTGCGCTCGTAGGCGTCAGGCACCGTGCGGTCGGGAAAGATAAAGTAGTACTCGCGGTGGTCTGGGTCGCCGGCAAGGGCTGCCTTTGCCCAGCGATGCTCGTCGGACGTGTGATTGAAGATGAAGTCAAGCACCAGGCTGATACCCACCGCGCGTAGGTCTGCCGCCAAGGCCTTGAGGTCGTCCATCGTGCCCAGGCGATCGTCGACCGTGCGATAGTCACTCACCGCATAGCCGCCGTCGCTGTCGCCCTTGGGGGCATCGAAGAGCGGCATCAGGTGCAGATAGGTAAGCCCCAACTCCTGAAAATAGGGGATATGCTGGCGCAGCCGCTGCGAGATCGCCGGCAAACAGATCGACATAGCAGACGCCGCCGAGCATCTTCTCCGACTGATACCAGGCAGGATCCTGCTCGCGCGCTGCGTCCAGCGTCTTGAGCTCGGCCGGCCGCTCCAGCCAGGAATTTGCTGCGAGTGCGAGAATGCGTTCTACCTGGTAGAAAAAGTCGTACTGGTCACTGTAGAGTTCGAGCAGCAGGGGGAAAAGCGTGGGGAAGTGCACCTGCAGACGCTGGCGGAACTGCTTCCCAAGCGGGAGTCGGGACTGCTGCGGCAAACTCCTGTTCGAGGCGCGGCAGCAGGCGGTCGAGTGTGCGTTGTGTTTCGCGGGCTAATTTGGCCTGGTCGAACATAAGGCTTTTACTCTTTTCTTGCAAGAAGAATCAGATGGTCACTGGCAGCATCATAGTCGCTGCCTTCAAAATCGCCCCATACCTGCTCGACGGCGAAGCCTGCCGCTTGCAGCATCAGCTCTGCCTCGCTGCGCCACAGAAAGCGCAGCGTGAATGGGCAAATCACACGGCGGTTGGCGCCGTCGGGCAGCATTTCTTCGTAGGTGATAATCGTCTCTTGGAGTCTGCTGTGCCCAATCCACCGCCCGCACCACCCACTTGACGACTTGGCTGCCCGTGGCGGCATCCGTCCAGCGGTCGGCATACTCCTGCACGCCGTCGATCTGTACAACTCGCACGACATCTGGGTTAAAGAGGTCGATCAGCAGCGTCCCGCCGCGCCGCAAATGGCGGTGGGTATTGCGCAGCGCCTGGAGCTGGTCCTGCGCTGTCGTGAGATGCATGAACGTGTTGCTGGTACAGAAGGCAAAGGCATAGTCTTTGCGCGGCAGCTCATACGTGCGCATATCAGCCTGCACCAGCTTGATATTCTTGCTCCCGCCGTTCTCTGCCGCCAGTTTTGTCGCGCGCCAGCTCCAGCAGGGCCCCGCTCACGTCGATGCCGGTGACATCGTGCTGCTGCGCAGCCAGCGGCGCCAACACGCGGCCAGTGCCGCAGCCCAAGTTCGAGGACGGGATCGCCAGTTTCTTGGGCCAGGGTGAGAATCAGGTCGAAATCGTCTACATAATCGCGATAATCGGCGTCATAATAGCGCGCAAACACATCAAAGATGGTTGTGCTCGCCGAACCGTCAGACATGAGAACTCCTACCAATTTGTCAGGAAATTGACTGGAAAATGGATTTTACACCTGTATACTACCATAGTATAATGAAGTGGTCATTGGGCCGACCCGCAGGGGTCGGCGCTTGCTTTGCGGAAGAGGGGGCTAGAGGATGCGCCGTCCCAGCGGGGGCGGTGTTTTTCATATTCCTCGGCGATCCATTCGCAGGCAGGCGGGATGCCTATGACGTGCATAACTGCCGCTACCTGAGGGCACCGGGAAACAAGCGGGCGAAAATGCACGTTGTAGAGACGGTAAATGCACACAATTCCGCTTGTGACAATTGGAAATGATGAAATCGGGCACGCTGCGCGTACAGTTGTCCTACGCCCTGTATTTTTTGTATATCGCAGCCAGGCGCGGCGCATGCCCACTTGTGCAACCGAGAATTGCTGAAACTGACTGTAGCTTGAGAGTATAACTATGGGAAACAACCAACCGATTTACCTGACTGCCGATGGCTTGCGCAAGGTCAAGGAAGAGCTTGAATATCTCACCACAACGCGCCGCCGTGAGGTAGCTCAGATGATTGCCGAGGCCAAGGCTGAAGGCGACATCAGCGAGAATGCCGGCTACGACGAGGCAAAGACAGCACAGGGCTTCCTGGAAGGGCGCATTCGTGAGTTGGAGATCCTCTTGAAAAACGCCAAGGTGATCTCCGACGATACCTCCACTGCCCCTGGCGTGGTGAGCCTGGGCCGTACCGTCGTCGTGCGCGAGGCGGGCTCTGACTACGAAGAGGAATACACGATTGTCGGGCCACCTGAGGCTGATCCTTCGGCGGGCCGTATCAGCAACGAAAGCCCAATGGGAAAATCACTGCTGGGCCGCCGGATTGGCGATAATGCCGTCGTCGAGTCGCCGGGCGGTGAAATTGTTTTTGAGATCATGCGCGTCAAGTAGGGCTTTCGCTACAGTCGAACGTCGATACCAAGCCCGGCGCCCAGATGAGCGCCGGGCGTTTCACGCCTAAGCAGCAAGGATCCAGCAGTGAACGAGGAAATTCACCCGTTATTTGACCCCGCTAACCTCAGCGACCAGGAAAATGCGCGCCTTGAAACCCTGCGCGGCCTGCGTGAGGCTGGGATCGATCCCTATCCGGCGCGCGCCCGGCGCACCCATACGATTGCCCAGGCGCGCGATCTTTACGACAGCGGCCAGTTCGGCGACCAGCAGGTTACGGTCACCGGCCGTGTCAAGCGCATGCGCATCATGGGCAAGATGAGTTTTGCCGACCTCGAAGACGGCACCGGCACGATCCAGATCGTGCTGCGCAAGGACAACCTGCCCGAAGGCGTCTACGAGGACGTTGTGGCGCAGTGCCGTGGACCTTGGCGATTTTGTCGGCGCGACGGGCCCCCTGTTTGTGACCAAGACCAATGAGCTGAGCGTCGAGGTGCACGAACTGCAGTTTCTGAGCAAGGCGCTCAAGCCGATGCCGGACAAGTGGCACGGCGTGCGCGACCAGGAGAAGCGCTACCGCCGCCGCTACGTGGACCTGCTGGCGAATGCGCCGGTGCGCGAGGTGTTTCGCACACGTGCCGCGATCATTCGCTGCCCTGCGTGAATATCTGGACGGCGAAGGCTTCCTGGAAGTCGAAACGCCGATTCTGCAGCCCATCTACGGCGGCGCGGCGGCCCGGCCGTTCGTGACCCACCACAACCAGCTGCACCAGGATCTTTACCTGCGCATCTCGTTTGAGCTTTACCTCAAGCGTCTGATCGTGGGCGGCTTCGACCGTGTCTACGAGATCGGACGTGACTTTCGCAACGAGGGCGTCAGCTTCAAGCACAATCCGGAATTCACGCAGCTCGAGTTCTACGAAGCCTACGCCGACTACCAGGACGTCATGCGCCGCACCGAGGAGATGATCGCCTATGCGGCGCAGAAGGTCATGGGCGGTTACATGATCACCTGGCAGGGGCGTGACATCGACCTGCGCCCGCCGTGGCGGCGCATCCCGCTGCGCCAGGCGATCCTGGATGCCACCGGGATCGACTACGAAGCCTATCCCGATGCGGCAGTCCTTGGCGGCAGAGATGCGCAGCCGCGGTCACGAGCCGGATCCCAAGAGCAACTGGGGCAAACTGGTAGACAGCCTGATGGCCAAGTATGTCGAGCCGAACCTGGTCCAGCCGACGTTTCTGACCGACTACCCGCGCGATGTGAGCCCCCTGGCCAAGGGTTCGCCCGGACGATGCGCGCCAGGTGGAGCGCTTTGAAGGCTTTATTGCCGGTATGGAAGTGTGCAACGCCTTTAGCGAGCTGAACGACCCGATCGATCAGCTGCAGCGGTTTGTGGACGAGAATTACCGGGCGCGGCACGGCGACGATGAGGCGCACCCGATCGACGAGGACTTCATCGAGGCCCTTTCGTACGGCATGCCGCCCACCGGCGGCTTCGGTATGGGCATTGACCGGCTGACCATGCTCTTTACCGACAAGGACACGATCCGCGAAGTCATCCTCTTCCCGCACCTGCGCACGCAGCGTGACGGGGGCGACGAAGAAGATGCAGAAGCGGAGAGTGCACCTGCCGGCGACGAGACAGCTTCTTAAACAAAAAGGCCTTGCCGCAATCAGGCAAGGCCCTTTTATTTGAGTCGGGGAGAGAGGATTTGAACCTCCGACCTCTTCGACCCGAACGAAGCGCGCTACCAAGCTGCGCTACTCCCCGGACACGAGGAGATAGTATAGCGTGCACCCTGTGAAAGGGCAAATTTCGGCGCGGAAAAATCACTTTGCAGCCCTTGCCAAGTATGCTATACTCCGCCTACTGGAAGAATGCCGATATGCGCGTCCGTGTTAGATGGTGGTACACTGAGGATGCGCTGAACCATTGCCGCCTGAATGGGGCCGAATGGCAGCCGGCGCAGCTATCGCTAATTCACTGCCTCATACCGCACCACCAGTTGGTCTGATGCAGGGGGGATTCATGATTGAAGTGACGATCGACAGCATCCGAGTCAGCCTGTTGTCGCAGAATCGGATCGTGGTACTGAAGGAAGAGAGCAGCGAGCGGTTCCTGCCCATCTGGATTGGGCCGTTTGAGGCGGACGCCATCACGCTGCAGCTGCAGGGCATGGAAGCGCCGCGCCCGTTGACGCATGACTTGCTCAAGTCTGTGATCGAAACGTTGGGCGCCGAGGTGATGCACATCCTGATCAGCAGCCTGGAGCGCAACACCTACTTACGCCCGCATCGTGCTCGAGGTAAACGGCGACACCGTCGAGATCGACAGCCGGCCCAGCGATGCGATTGCCCTGGCCGTACGGGTCAGCGCCCCGATCTACGTGGCCGAAGAGGTCATGGAGCAGGCCGGCATGCTGCCCGAAGAGGAAATGAACCTGACCGAGGAAGGCGCGCAGACTGAAGTCGGCGGTGAGAGCAGCGCCGAGGACCTGGGCGCGTTCAAGGACTTTGTCGAAGGTCTGGATCTGGACAGCCTGCTCGGTAACTGATTCGCCGGAGCAACCCGGAATTGCCGCAGATCCGTCTATAAACCGCAATGCAAGACGGCGAGGCTGCCTCCAGGTGGCGTCGCCGTTTTTGTCGCTACGTAAATTCGCCGCTGAGATTTGCCACGCCTTATGGAAAACGAAGTCCCGGTAAAAAGCTATTCCCGCCAATCTGGAGGCAGAGCGGGCCGTGCTCGGCTCGCTGCTGATCGACCCCGATGCCATCATCAAGGTCGCCAACTTCCTGCGCGTCGAGGACTTCTTCCGCGAGCGCCACGGCTGGCTCTACGACGTCATGCTGACGCTGCACGAGCGCCGTGAACCGCTCGACTTTGTCACCGTCGTGGACGAACTGGAGCGGCGCGGCCAGTTGGAGGAGATCGGCGGCCCTGCCTACATCACCGACCTGATCGGCGGCACGCCGACCTCGATCAACGTCGACTTCTATGCCCGGATCGTCGAGCGCACGGCGCTTCTGCGCCGGCTGATCTCGGCCGCCGGCGCAGATCGCCGAGCTGGCCTACGACGAGAGCCAGGAAGTGGACGAGGTGATCGACCGCGCCGAGACGCTGATCTTTGGCGTCAGCGAAGCCCGCATCCATCGCGACCTGATGCCCATCCGCGCCATCATGGGCAACGTGGTCGACCGCATCGACTTCCTCACGCGCAACCAGGACACGCTGATGGGCGTGCCCACCGGCTTCACGATGCTCGACCGGCTCCTGGGCGGGATGCAGAAGAGCGACCTGATCATCCTGGCGGCCCGGCCGGCGATGGGCAAGACCAGCCTTGGCTCTCAACGTGGCGCTGAATGCCGCCAAGCGCTACAAGGCGCGCGTGGCCATCTTCAGCCTGGAGATGAGCAACGAACAGCTGGCACAGCGCCTGCTCTCCATGGAGACGGGCATCGACAGCCACCGCCTGCGCTTGGGGCAGCTGCACGAGGATGAGTGGCCGATCCTGCTGGAGGCCGCCAACGTGCTGGCCGACACCAACATCTTTATCGACGACACGCCGGCGCCAGCGTCAACGAGATTCGCACCAAGTGCCGGCGCCTCTATGCCGAGCATGGGCTGGACATGGTGCTCATCGACTACATGCAGCTGATGTCCGGCCAGACAGGCTCACGCAACGAGAACCGGCAGCAGGAAATCAGCTACATCAGCCGCTCGCTCAAGTCGCTGGCGCGCGAGCTGAACGTGCCGGTGATTGCCCTCAGCCAGCTCAGCCGCGCCGTCGAAAGCCGGTCCGACAAGCGGCCGATGTTGTCGGATTTGCGAGAAAGTGGTAGCATCGAGCAGGACGCGGATGTAGTACTATTTATCTACCGCGACGACTACTACAACGAGGACTCCGAGCAGCAGAATATTGCCGACGTGATCGTCGCCAAGCACCGCCACGGCTCCACCGGCACGGTCAGCCTCTTTTTCCGCAAGGAATTGACCCAGTTCCGCGATTTGGAGATTCAGCGGACAGAATTAGATTATTAGTTCTGTTTTACTTAGGCTATGAGCACTCTTGGGTTTGTCGGCTTTCCCGACACAAAGATGAAGCCGGTGATCGTGCCGGACCTCTTCTTCAGCGATCTGCTGCCGCAGATCGACGACCTGGGCGAGCTGAAGCTGACGCTGCACTGCTTCTGGCTGCTCAACGAGCAGGCAGGCGCCGCCAAGTTCCTGCGCGGCGACGACCTGCGCGGCGACCAGATCCTGCTGCGCAGCCTGCACCTCAACAGCAACCTGCGCACGCCGCAGCAGGCCCTGGAGGATGCGCTGGAACGTGCCGTGGCGCGCAACACCCTGCTCAAGCTGGAGATCGAGAGCGACACCGGCGATGCGGCAAAGATGGGCAGGCGAGCGTCAAGGTGGATGACTGGTACTTTATCAACACGCCCAAGGGCCGGCAGACCCTGGCGCTTGTGCGCGAGGGCCGGCTGGGCGACCTGCAGGCCGCGATCCCCGACGAGGCGCGGCTGAAGGTCAACCGGCCCAATATCTTCGTTCTTTACGAGCAGAACATCGGCATGATGACCCCCTTGATTGCCGACCAGTTGCGCGACCTGGAAAAGAGCTACCCGCCCGACTGGATCGACGAGGCATTTGTGCTGGCGGTCGCCAGCAACAAGCGCAGACTGCGCTATATCCAGGCGATCCTGAAACGGTGGGAAACGGAAGGCAAAGATGAGCGAGCCGCTGCGTCCACTGGGCGAGATACTGAAGAAGAGCGCCGCCGCAAATACATCCCCGACGAATATTCCGACATCATCCTCGGCTGACGATACTGGCCGGTTCTGCGCCTGGATCGGGCGCTGTCGCTGCATGTGGATCTGGCGACCTGTCCCTTGTGCCGGGGCTGGGCTTTGTCGTGCCCGACCTGCCGTTTGGCCATCCCGACTTTGGCAAGGCCGTGCCCTGCCAGTGCCGTGCCGAGGAGCGGCGCCAGCGACGGATGCGGTCGCTGCAGGAGCTGTCCTCCTTGGGCGTCCTCAGCCGCTTGACCTTTGGCACCTTCATTCCCGGAACCAAGCCACCTCGCACGTGACCGGGCGATCAACCTGCATCGCGCCTTTGATACCTGTGTCGCCTATGCCCAGGATCCGGAGGGCTGGCTGCTGCTGACCGGCGCCTATGGCTGCGGCAAGACGCACCTGGCGGCCGCCATCGCCAATTTCCGCGTGGCGGAAGGCTACACGGCTGTCTTTATGACCGTGCCCGACCTGCTCGATCATCTGCGTGCCGCGTTCAGCCCGAACAGCGAAACCGCCTACGACGAACTGTTTGAGCAGCTGCGCAATACGCCCCTGCTGATCCTGGATGACCTGGGCGCGCAGTCAAGCACGCCCTGGGCGCAGGAGAAGCTGTTCCAGCTGATCAACCACCGCTACAACGCCCAGCTGCCCACGGTGATTACCACCAACCAGCGCCTGGACGAACTGGATCCCGCGCCTGCGCAGCCGGCTGATGGATGCCGTGCTCGTCACAAACGTCGCCATCCTGGCGCCGGATTTCCGCACGGGCAAGAACAGCGGCCAGAGCGAACTCAGCACGCTGTCGCTGCATGAGACCACAGCGCTTTGACACCTTCGACGCGCTGCGCGGCGACGTATCGCCGGCTGAACGCACCAACCTGCGTGACGCCGTCCAAGCCTGTGTCGAATTTGCGCGCAGCCCCCAGGGCTGGCTGGTGCTGGCCGGCACCAACGGCTGCGGCAAGACCCACCTGGCCGCTGCCATCGCCAATGAGTATGTCGAGCGCACGCGCACCGACGTCATGTTTGTCGTCGTGCCGGATCTGCTCGACCACCTGCGCGCCGCCTTCAGCCCACAGGCGACCACGTCCTACGACCGCCGTTTTGACGAGATCAAGCGGGCGCCGCTGCTGGTGCTGGACGACCTGGGCACGGAGAGCGCCACCCCCTGGGCGCGCGAAAAGCTGTTCCAACTGCTCAACTTCCGCTACAACGCCCTGCTGCCGACGGTGATCACGACAAGCGCCGACCCAAAGCAGATCGAACCGTGGCTGCGCACGCGCATGCTGGACGTCAGCCGCTGCCGCTGGCTGGGGATCACCGTCCCGGGCTATCGCGGAAGCCGCAGCCAGCAGGGAACCATTACGCGACGCAGCACGGGCAAACAGGCGTGAGCGGGTCATCCCTCTCACATCTCCAGGGAACCAACCTTACTAGTTTCGACGTCCTGTAAACGGTGTGCTATACTCGCCAGTTGGCGAGGCGTCCACCGTCTAAGCACTCGTCGAAATAGAATGCAATATTGCTGATGCACAGGACATTACCTATGGCTACACAGTTGAACCGCCCGGCACGCCGGCTGGTGGCTCTCACCGGTCTCGTCGCTGCCCTGTTGCTGGCCGGATGCGGTGGGTTGGGTGGAGCCGAAGCTACACCGCTGCCCACACGCACGCCACTGCCGACGTTTACACCCACGCCTGAAGGTGGGCCGCCTGCTGCCCCGCCTGCCGAGCCAGACTGATACCCAGGCACAGCCGCCTGCCGAGACGTGCCACACAGCCGCCTGCGGGCGAAGCACAGCCGCCTGCTGCCCCGCGCCGGTTACCAATACACAGGCGACAACTGATTCTGAGCAGGTCGTGATCAACACCCCGGCGCCGGCCCAGACGCCGACCGCTGCCGCTCCGCCAACTTCGGCCGCGGCCCAGGTGACCACGAACGATATCGTGAACATCCGCACCGGCCCCGGCACCAACTACGGGCTGGCGGGCTCGGCCCAGGTGGGCGAAACGTTCCGCGTCACCGGCAAGAATGCCGGCGGCGACTGGTGGCAGATCGACTACAACGGCCAGACCGGCTGGGTATTTGGCCAACTGGTCACTGCGACCGGCACCGAAGGCGTGGCCGTAGCGCAGAACATCCCGGCCCCGCCGACCGCCGCCCCAGTGCCGCCGACCAACACGCCGGCGCCGCAGCCGACAGCTGCCCCGGTGGCCGAGGCCACGCAGGCGCCTGCCCAGTCGAGTTCCAATGCCAATTCCGGCAACTTCCCGTACAGCCTGGGCTCGACGGAGCGGTGCGATCCCAACCCGGGTACGACGTATTTCAACGGCTTTGTGCGCGACGCCAACAACAACCCGCTGAATGCCGTCTGTATCCACATTGACTTCTATGGGCCGCGCAACACCAAGTGCTCGGGCTGTGACGGCGTCGGCGACGGCAACTGGGGCTTTTCGCCCTTTGGCGGCCCGGCAAAGCCAGGTACGACCGTCTCGATCTTTGTCGTTCCTTGTACGCCCAATATGCCCGCGGGCGGCCAGACAGAGAACACCGGCTTTGGCGACCTGACGCCGCAGTCGCCGACATGGACGCATACGGTTAGCCCAAAGCGAGCAGTGCACAGGCATCACTTTTTTCAAGAAGTGAGCCATTCGTCACTTGACCTGGTCTCACTATGACACGGCTGGCGTAGATGAAGAACGCGCTGCGACAAACGTTGATTCTGTGGCTCAGCCTGCTCCTCGTGAGCGGGCTGGGCTTTTTGTTGCTCCAACTGCCTGCCGGCCCGCGATTGGCTCTGGAATCACACCGGCGAAGAAGAACTGCTTGCCCAGGTGAAAGGGCTCACCGACCTCGCTTCCGATCGGCTGCGCCCTGCCGTCTCACTGGCGGCAGATGCGGCCATTGCAGATGTCGATGTGAGCCCCTTTGGCGTCAACGTCTTCCTCGAGCAGGAAGCGGAACCTGCCAAGCGCGCCCGGGCGGTCGAGATGGCGGCTGCGGCGGGCTATCACTGGCTGCGCCAGGAATTCCCGTGGGAAGACATCGAGATCCACGGCAAGGGCGACTTTGAAGATCGCCGGCATGAGCCATATCGCTCGGCGTGGGACAAGTACGACCAGATCGTAGATCTGGCCGAGCAAAACGGCATGGAACTCATCGTCCGCCTGAGCAACCCTCCCGGCTGGACACGGGCCGGCGGCGAAGGCGAGAACGATGCCAATACCTTTGCGCCGCCCGACAACGTGCAGGACTATGCCGACTTCGTCGCGGCCGTGGCGAGCCGTTATGCCGGGCGCGTCAAGTACTATCAGCTGTGGAACGAACCCAATATCTATCCGGAATGGGGCAGCGGCACGATCGACCCGGAGGCCTACGTCGAGCTGCTCAAGGCCGGGGCGCAGGCGGTGCGGGCGGCGGACCCCAACGCCAAGATCATCATGGGTGCGCTGGCGTCGACCATCAACCTGCAGCCCGTCGGACGCGCCGCCCGGCAACAGCCTGAACGACATGCTCTTTCTGCAGCGCATGTACGATGCCGGCGCTGCGCCCTATTTCGACATCGTGGCGATGCAGGGCTATGGCCTCTACAGCGGTCCGACCGACGACCGCATGCACCCGCGCGTGATCAACATCAGCCGCCACAAGTTTATCCGCGACCTGATGGTCAAGAACGGCGATGCCGGCAAGCCGATCTGGATCGCCGAGATGAACTGGAACGCCGCGCCGGCCGACGTCGACCCGCGCTACGGCCGCGTGACGCTGGAGCAGCAGGCCCGCTATCTGCCCCTGGCGTACGAACGGGTCGCGGAGGATTGGCCCTGGATCGGCGTGGCCACCACCTGGTATCTCAAGCGTGCCACCGACCTCTGGGAGACCAACCGCCAGCCCGAAGCCTACTTCCGCCTGCTGGCGCCTGACTTCACGCCGCAGCCGGTGTATGAGAGCATGAAGGCCTATACGCAGGGCCTCGAGCAAGGGCCCAAACAGGGGGCGGAGGATGGGCATGGCGGATGAGCGGCGCACGCGCACGCTCTATTGGCTTGCCTTGCTGGCCATCTTGCTGGCCGCAGCCTTCTTGCGTTTCTACCGCCTCGACGCCTCGTCGCTGTGGAGTGACGAAGGCAACACGTGGGCCATGCTCGGCCGCAGCTATGGCGAGATCGCGCAGGCCGCGGCGGCCGACATTCATCCACCGGGCTATTACTGGCTGCTCAAGCTGTGGTCAAGCATCTTCGGCACCAGCGCCTGGGCCATGCGCAGCTTTTCGGCCGTGGCGGGCGTGCTGTTGGTGCTCGTCGTCGAGCGGATTGGCGCGGCTGCTCGCTGCCGATCGTACGGCAAAACTGCTGGCTGCCGCTGCTGGCGGCACTGATCGCGGCCGTCAACCCGCTGCTCGTGTACTACAGCCAGGAAGCGCGCATGTACATGCTCCTGGCGCTGGCCGGCGCCGGCCTCTTCTGGTCCATGCTGGCGGGCAGGCTCTGGGGCTTCCAGGAGGACGGTCCTCCAGGAAGACCGTCCTCCTGGAAGGACGGTCTTCCTGGAAGGGTGGCTTGCGTATGTGGGCTATGTGCTGTTTGCGGCGCTTGGGCTGTGGACGCACTACAGCTTTGCGATCGTGCTGGCGGCCGCCAACGTGGCGTGGATTGCGCGCTGGGCGGCTTTGCGGTTGCAGCAGCCGCGTTCTTCCCGGGCATCGTGGCGTGTCTTGGCGATCTGGATTGGCGTGAATCTGGTCGCGCTGCTGGCATTTCTACCGTGGCTGCCGACGGCCGTTGCGCGGGTGGCGAACTGGCCCAAGGGTGGTGTGGCGGTGAGCTGGGCAACGGGGATGGAAGATACGCTGCGCACGCTGCTGTTCGGGCCCATCCGCGGCAACGCCAGATCCGCTGTGGTCCTGGCTGGGTCTTGGCGCGCTGCTGGCGCTCCTGGGTACGGCCGGATTGTATCGGGAGCGCAGGCGGGTGGAGCCGGCGTGGTGGGCAGCAGCCGGCGTGCTGCCGCTGGTGCTGTGGCTCGGGCTGCCGATAGGGCTGATGGCCGGCCTGGGCCTGTTTACCGATGCATTTCTGAAGTTTCTGATTACGGCTGTGCCGGCCTGGTGCCTGCTGGCCGCCGGCGTGCCGCTGGTGGCGCAGCAGCCGGTTGTCCGCCGCACGCTTGGAGCGGGGGTGGCCGTCCTGGTAGTGGGAATGGCGGGGATGGTCCTGCCGGGTTACTACCAGGATGCGTATGCGCGTGATAATTACAAGGGAATTGCAAGTTTTATTGCGAATCGCGGCGATCCGGCACGCGACCTGGTGATCTTGGACGCGCCGGGGCAGCAGGAGGTGTGGCGGTACTACGATCCTGGGCTGCCGGTGCTGGCGCTGCCTGCGACACGGCCGCCATCTGCCGCCGAAGTGGAAGCACAGCTGGCAGAAGCGACGGCGGGGCGCCGCAACCTGTACGCCCTCTTCTGGGCAACGGACGAGGCGGATCCGCAGCGGTTGGTGGAAACGTGGCTCGACCGCAGCGCGTTCAAGGCATTGGATACCTGGCAGGGCAACGTGCGCCTGGCGACCTATGCCCTGGCGAACGACCTGCAGCCCCTGCCGATGGAACCGGTGCAGCTAGGCGACGCCGTCGTCTTGGCAGGACAGGCGCAGCCGGAGGCGCCGCAGCACGTAGAAGCGGGGGACGCGGCGCTGGTGCAGCTGCGGTGGGACGTGCTGCAGGCGATCGACCGGCGCTACAAAGTGAGCGTGCAGCTGCTTGACGCCGCCAACCAGGTCGTGGCGCAGCGCGACGGCGAGCCCGCCGGCGGCTCGCGCCCGACCGACAGCTGGCAGGCGGGGGAACGGATAGTCGACAACTATGCCCTGCCGGTGCCGTTTGGCACGCCGCCGGGTGAGTACCGCCTGGTGGCAGCCATGTACGATGCCCAGAGTGGGCAGCGTCTCACCCATGGCGGGGGAGACAGCGTCGACCTGGGCCGCGTCTGGATAGATCGGCCGCAGACACCCGTGCCCCCCAGCCTGGTGCCGATGGCACAGCGGCTGGACCGGCAGCTGGGACCGGTCATCCTCTCCGGGTACGACGCGTACCGCAAGGATTTCGCCCACGCGCCGGAGACGCCGCTGCGACCGGGCGACACTGCTCATTTCGTGCTGTATTGGCAGGCGCCAGATCCGCTGCCGGCCGATTGGCCCGCAGACCTGGCCGTGACGCTGCGCCTGGGCGACCAAGTTGTGACGGCACCGCTGGCGGGCGCCGGGTATCCTACAGGCGAGTGGCAGGACGGGGAGATCGTGCGCGGGCAGTATGACATTCCGTATGACGGCACGAGCACACGCGCGCAGGTTGAGGTGGCGGGAGAATCCGTAGAACTGGCGCCCTTGGCGGTTGACTGAGTATGCTCAGTAGTACCTTGTCAATCCTAATCGTTTAGTCCGCACGCCTACGTGCGGATGGCGTGCGGACTAAACGTCGCAGCTTTGACCCATCGCTATATTTAATGTAGTATGTAAAGTATGAAATTTAGATCACGACGAGGTCTGCGATGGAAGTAGCTGTCGATCTACGTGAAGCGTCGCTTGCGAACCTGCCCTTGTGTCCCGTGGCACCGGCGGCGCGCATTATCGGGCAGAAATGGACGCTGCAAATTGTCTATTTTCTGCTGGACGGCAAGTCAGTACGCTTTTGCGAACTGCAAGACGAACTGGGCGGCGTCAACCCCAGCACCCTCAGCAGCCGGCTGAAGATGCTGGAAGAGGAAGGCATCGTGTGCCGCACGCAGATCAGTGCCATCCCTCCCCATGTAGAATATACCTTGACGGATATGGGCTGCCAGCTGAAGCCGGTTATTCTGGAAGTCATTCGCTGGAGCAACGTGTGGCTCGGCGACCGCTGCGAATGACGGCGGCGACACGTGGAGCGAACTGTATGCGTGCGGGTAGTCAGGATGGATGAGCGATGATTGTAAAAGGTTTGACGGTCGGCCTGCTGCAGGAGAACTGCTACATTTTTGCCTGCAGCCGCACACGCAAGGGTGTCGATTATCGATCCGGGGGACAATGCCCGCGCCATTCTGCGCGTGGTGGATCAGCAGGCGATCACGGTCGAGAAGATCATCAACACCCACGCCCACTTCGACCATGTGATGGCCGTGCCGGCCGTCAAGGCCAGTACAGGCGCCCCCTTTTATCTGCATCGCGCCGACCTGCCGGTGCTGCACGAACTGCCCGAACGGGTGCGGCTCTGGCTGGACATGGACGTGGATCCTGTTCCCGACCCCGACGGCTACCTGGAGCACGGCCAGATCATCCAAGTGGGCGAAGAGGAACTCGAGGTGCGCTTTACCCCGGGACACGCCCCCGGCCATGTCGTGTTTGTCCACCATGCCGGCAACCAGGTCTTTGCCGGCGACACCCTGTTTCAGGGCAGCATCGGGCGCTATGACCTGCCGGGGGCCGACGGCCCGACGCTGCTGCGCAGCATTCGCGAGCAGCTGCTCACGCTGCCCGACGACTACACCGTCTATCCCGGCCACGGCCCGGCCACGACGATCGGGTTTCGAGCGCCAGCACAACCCCTATGTGGGCGTGCACGAGCGAGGTCGAACTGCCGTGAGCGCGCAGCCTGGCGTTGTCTTCCACATGCTGCCCAAAGACTACCTGGGACGCGCTGCCTGCCGGCAGCGACTATCGCGCCGACACCCTGGCGAGCGAAGGATTTGTCCACTGTACGGCCGAGCCCGACGTGCTGGAGACGGTCGCCAATCGTTTCTATCGGTGAGCTGCCGGGCGAATGGTTGATCCTGGCCGTCGATCTGGCGAAGGTCGGCGCCGAGGTGCGTTGGGAAGCCGCCGATGGTCACCTGTTTCCGCACATCTATGGCCCGATTGAGCAGCGTGCCGTGGTGCGTGTTGTGCCATTCCCGCGTCGCCAGGATGGGACGTATTATTTGCGGGAGGGGTCGCTATGACGGCAGTCAGCGACAACATGCCCGGTTGGTTCAAACGCCGCCGTGCCGCCGCGGCAGAGGGCACGAACAGAAAACGTGAGCGGAGGACGGTCGGCGAAAGCCCCAACGAATGGGGTGACTGCCTCGACGACCACCGGCGGCAGTATCGAGCCATGAACCCGTGGTGGTGTGGGAGGCGGCCAACCTGATGGAGGCCCAGGTCGTCAAGGGGCGGCTGGAGAGCGAAGGCATTCCCGCATTTATCCGCAGCGAAGCGGCCGGCGTTATCTACGGCATTACGGCCGGCAGCCTGGCACGTGCCGACGTGCTTGGTGCCGGGACCCGCTGGCCGACAAGGCCGTGGAGATCCTCTTTGGCGATGAAACCGGTGATGAGGCCGGTGATGAATCCGGGCATGAAGAAGACAGCGTTTCCTCTGATGACTCTGCTGGTCAGACCGGCGATCTGGATCCATGATCAAGCGGAGCAGGTGAGACTTAAGTCTTTGCGTTCAGGGCATGTTCTGTATACGTTAGAACCATGACACAACAAATTCAACCCATATCCAACCCTGTAGCCATCCCCAGCGAAATTGGTACACGCAGCCGCAGCAAGTTCAATACCAAGTACTTGATCGGCGGCGGCTTGCTGATGCTGTTTGTGGGCTTCCTGGCGTTTCAGATGATTCAGGCCACCATCACGACGGGCGCCTACTACATGACCGTCGCCGAGGTGCAGGGCAAGGCGGCTCGATCTAGGCGGCCAGCGCATCCGGGTGAACGGCAATGTCGTCGCCGGCAGTGAAGATTGGAATGCCAAGGAAATCACTCTCAAGTTCAGCATTGCCGACGAGAGTGGTGGGGCCAGCTGCCGATCGTCTTCTATGGCCCACGGCCCGACAACTTCGCGCGGGCGGCGTCGGCTATCATCGAGGGCAAGCTGCAGCCAGACGGAAGCTTCCTGGCGGAAACTCTGCTGCTCAAATGTCCGAGCCGGTACGAGGAAGAGCCGGAAGAAGTGTACGTAAAGTCAACAAGTAAAGTCGAAAAAAGCAGGTCAGGAAGGTCACCGGCGTGACCTACGCTAAGGTCGGAAGCAGGCGTGTGTGGGCGAGCAATTGATTGTTGTCGACGGTGTGCATAAGCGCTTTGGCCGGAAACGCGTGCTGACTGGCGTCGAACTGGGCGTCGAACAGGGGCAGGTCGTTGCGCTCCTCGGCGCAAACGGCGCCGGCAAGTCCACCTTGATGCGTATCATTTCGGGCCTGGCCAAGCCGGATCGCGGCGATGTGGTGTTGGGCGGCGTCTCGCTGCGCAAGGCCGGGCACGAGCTGCGGCGCTACATCGGCCTGGTGACACATGCGCCGCTGCTGTACGACAACCTGAACGCCTTGGATAATCTGCACTTCTTTGCCCGCCTCTACGACATTCAGTCGCCGGAGCGGCAGGATCGAGGCGGTGCTGCAGGCGGTAGACCTGTGGCCGCGCCGCCGTGACCCCGTGCGCACGTTCAGCCGCGGCATGATCCAGCGCCTGGCCATTGCCCGTGCCATTCTGCACGATCCCCCCGTCCTGCTGCTCGACGAGCCCGACACCGGCTTGGATCCTGTCAGCGCCGAGAAGCTGGCGGGCCTGATCCGCGCCTTTGGCGCGGCCAATCGGGCCATCCTGCTTACGACCCACAACCTGGAGCGGGCGCGCACGTGGGCAGATTCCGTCGCTTTCTTGGAAGATGGTAAAATCACCTTTAACGAATCGTCTGCCAGCCTGAGCGACGCCGACCTGCGCCGGCTGGTGCTGGAACCGGGTATGATGGCATGAGCCAAGCAGTCAGCCAGTCCACAAGCCATGCCGGTGACTTTGCCGGTATTCCGGTGCATCGGCTGCGGGCATGAACCGGGGCGGAGTCGGCTGTCGCCGCGCTGCCTGCGGTGCAGATGCGCACGGGTGGCGGGTCTGGCGTCGTTTCTGCGCAAGGTCTGGGCGGTGGCGGCCAAGGATCTGCGCGCCGAACTGCATGGCCGCGAAGTCTTTAGCACCATGACCGTCTTCAGCGCCCTGGCGGTGCTGATCTTTGGCATGGCGTTCGACCTGCGCGTGCCCGATGCCGCGATGGTCGTTCCGGGTGTGCTGTGGGTCATCATCATGTTCGCCGGCGTGCTGGGGTTGAACCGCAGCTTTGGCGCCGAAACGGACCGCGGCACGCTGCCGGCGCTGCTGCTGGCCCCATGGACCGCAGCGCCATCTACTTTGGCAAGGTGATCGCCAACCTCGTCTTTACGCTGGGCACGGCGGCAGTGATCCTGGTCGTCATGTACTTTATCTTTGACACACCGGTTCTGCAGCCCTTGATTCTGCTCAGCACGGCGCTGGGTACGCTGGGTTTCGTCGCCGTCGGCACGATCTTTGCCGCGCTCACGGCGAGTGTCCGGGCCCGCGAAAGCCTGCTGCCTATCCTGCTGCTGCCGGTCATGGTGCCGGTCTTCATGGCGGGTGTGGCCTGCACGGCGGGCGTGCTGGACGGCGGCGGCCTGGAGAAAGTCAGCACCTGGCTTTGGATCCTGGTTGGTTTTGATGTCTTGTTTTTGGTGGTGGCCTATTTGTTATTTGATTTGATTCTGGAAGAGGTATAGCGATGGCAACAACGGCTGTACAAACGTCGTCCGCCAGCGTTCCCCGGCGCGGCATCGATTGGCTGCAACTTGTTTTGGGCATTCTGGCGCTGGTGATGACGTCGGCCATCATGTGGGCGGCGCTGATCTATGCCCGGGCGGCCACCAACCTGGCCGGCGACGAGCAGCTGGCGCAGCGCATCTTCTACATCCACATGGGCTGCAATCTCGGCGCCTTTGCCGGCTTTCTGCTTGTCGGTGGTCGGCAGCGTCGTCTACCTGGTCAAGCGCGACCTGGACTGGGATCGCGTGGCGCAGGCGGCGATCGAGGTCGGCCTGGTCTTTGGCCTGGGCACCGTGGTGACGGGCATGTTCTGGGCCAAGCCGACCTGGAACACTTACTGGACGTGGGACCCACGGTTGACCACTTCGACCATCACCGTGCTTGTCTACATTGCCTACCTGCTCTTCCGCAACGGGATCGACAACCGGCGCACGCGCGCCCGCTTTGGCAGCATCTATGCCATCCTGGCGTTTCTGAGTGTGCCGCTGACCTTTTTCAGTGCCCGCTTCTTCCGCTCGATCCATCCTGTCGTGTTCGGCAACGAAAACCCGGATGCGCAGGGGAGCTTTGCGATCGGCGCACAGACGATGCAGCAGACCCTGATGTTCAGTATTATTGGTTTTTGCGTGCTGTTCAGCGTGCTGGTCATCTTTCGGTGGCGGCAGCTGCGCATGGAAGATAACCTGGCCGAATTGCGAGAGGAACTTGCGTGATGTTTTACCTGTTTATGGGTTTTGCCGCCGTCTGGCTGTTTGTGACCGGTTATGTTATCTACCTGGGCTGGCGCCAGCGCCAGATCGAGGCCGATATGCGCATGCTGCAAGAGGAAGTGCAAGCCAAGCAGAAGTAATCGGGCGAGGAGCTGGTTGTTATGGCCGAACTGGCCCAAAAGCCGGCGACGACGCCGGCTGCCGCACCTGCCACTGCCGCGAAGCCGTCGATTGACAGCGTGCCCCGCCATGTTGTCTTCCTCCATTCGCTCTTCTTTGTCCTGGGTTTTACGATCGTCTTCACGCTCACCGGGATCGCCGTGGGCTTGTTTGGCAGTGCGCTGAATCAGCAGCTTTTGATGCAGATTGGCGCAATTGTGCTTGTGATATTTGCGCTGGCGACGCTGGGTGTGTTTCGCTGGCTGGTGCGCCAGATTTCCGAGCACTTCGATCCGAGCCAGAATCCGGCCGCGGCGGCGCTCATCAGCATTCTGGATTTCCCGAACAAGCTGATCTACAGCGAAAAGCGCGTGGCGGGCGTCAACGACGTCAACCGCCGCTGGGGCTACCTGAGCAGCTCGGCGATGGGGGTGGCCTTTGCCGCCGGTTGGACGCCGTGCATCGGCCCCATCCTGGGCAGCATTCTGTTCCTGGGCATGTCCAGCCAGACAGTGTGGCAGAGCGCAGCGCTGCTGTTGATCTATTCGGCCGGCCTGGGCATTCCATTTCTGCTCACCGGGGCGGCCTTTGGCAGCATGAGCAAGTGGCTGCGCAAGCTCAACCGCCATGCCGGTATCGTCAGCCTGATCAGCGGCTTCTTCATGCTGTACGTGGCGTTCCTGCTGTGGAGCGGCCAACTGGGCAGCTTGACGACACAGTACCCGGGGATCAACAGCTTGTTCTTGCGGCTGAACGATTTTGTCCTGGTGGGCGAGAAGTGGCTGGGCAACTGTGACCGGTACTGGTGGCGACCCGATGGCTGCCAGCGCAGCTGGTAGGCGCCGTCCTGGCGTTCAGCGCCGGCCTGCTCAGCTTCTTGAGCCCGTGCGTGCTGCCGCTCGTGCCGGCCTACATCGGTTACCTGAGCGGCACGGTCGTCGGCGCCCGGCCGCAGGCGTAAGCCGAACAGCGGCCCCTCGCCATGCGTGTCACACTCTATTCCCGGCCCGGCTGTCACTTGTGTGACGACTTGAAGGCGGCGCTTGCCGCATTGGAAGATGATGTTCGCCTTCACCCTGGTTGAACGCAACATCGAGGATGACCCGCAGATATGGAACGCTATCGCTATCTGATCCCGGTGCTCGACATCGAGAATGGCCCGTTGTTGTACCCGCCGCATGAGTGGGACGTGCTGGCAGACGCGTTGCGGTCTGCCAGCCTGAAGACAAACGCATGAACGAACAGCCCCCGTCCTCCCTGCCGCCTTCTTCCCTGCCGCCACCAGCGCAGCCGCGCCGCGGTCAAGCAGCGCGATCTCGCGCGGCGCCAACAGTGTTGTCATCTGGGTCGCGCGCCACTGGCTGGCGCTCTTCAACACGGCCTGGGCGCTGTATGTGTTTACGCCGTTTCTGGCGCCCATTCTCATGCGGGCGGGCATGCCTGAGGCGGCCCAAGTGATCTATACGGTCTATTCGGTGTTTTGCCACCAGCTGCCGGATCACAGCTATTTCTTGTTTGGCCCCGCACTGTCGCCCCAAGACCCGGCGCTGATTGCAGCGGGCATGAGCAGCAGCAGCAACCTGTTCCAGGTCCGTTCCTTTATCGGCAGCCCCGGAGATCGGCTGGAAAGTCGCACTCTGCCAGCGTGACGTGGCGATCTATGCGTCCGTTTTCTTGACGGGTCTGCTGTACGGCGCTGGTGCGCCACCGTGTGCGCAAGCTGCCGTTCAAGATCTACGTCCTGTTCGTCATTCCCGATTGCCATTGACGGGCTGACGCAGCTGGTCGGCTGGCGCGAGAGCAACTGGTGGCTGCGCACGGTAACCGGCGCGCTGTTTGGCTTTGCCTCGGTATGGTTTGCCTATCCCTATCTCGAAGAGGCCATGGAAGACGTGCTGGAAGAGGAACTGCTGCCGCACCACTCCCCGGCACCCTGAAAGTAGTCACACCGCTCCTGGAGCGGGCAGACATCACAGCGCGGGCGCAGCGCCTGGCAGGTGCGGCGGCCGTGCTGGATCAGGTTGATGTGCAGCGGGTAGTAGGTCGCAGGCGGCAGGAGCGACTGCCAGATCAGCCGGATTTTGTCGGGATTGGCCTTGCGCCCACTGATACCCGTACGCTGCGAGATGCGTTGGATGTGGGTGTCCACGGGGAAGGCGGCGCCGTTAAAACAGAAGAGCAGCACGATGCTGGCCGTCTTGAAGCCGACCCCCGGCAGGGCGGTGAGGTATGCCAATGCTTCGTCGACCGGCAGGTCGGCCAGGAAGCGCAGGTCGTACTCGCCGCGCGTGCGCAGGACCTCTTCCAGGGTGGCCACGATGGCCGGCGCCTTCTGGTTGTACATGCCGGCCGGCCGGATCGCCTCCTTGATGGCGTCGAGCGGCGCCGTGCGCACGGCATCCCAGTCGGGGCCAAAGGCGGCGCGCAGCTGGTCGAAGGCGCGGCCGCTGTTGACGTCATTGGTGTTGGCGCTGAGGATGGTGGCGATCAGTTCGTCCAGCGGGTCGTCGCCGGGCGTGAAGGTGGGCGTGCCGTAGTGATCGATCAGGGTGTTGAAGATAGCCCAGGCTTTGGCTTGCAGGTCGTCCATAGTGGTGAGCATTGTATCATGCCGGACAGTCGACTGAACCCGGCACGCAGCAAAATCGTTGACAGCGGTACGCCGCTATGCTACGATAGGCACAATTGCAGATGCAGTACTGACGTTGACAGAGGCCAATCGCCTGTTGCAACCGTCTTTCAGAGAGCTGCCGGGTGGTGCGAGGCAGCAGACGTGCACAGGTTAGCCCCTCTCGAGTCCCCGGCAGGCAATGGCCGGGCGGTTTCCCACCGTTATGCGGGCAATGAGGCAGTCCGCGTGCTGTGCGGCGGACTGCAAACTCAGGTGGCACCACGAAGGCCCTTCGTCCTGAATTGGAGGAAGGGCCTTTTCTATTGGTTACGTTTGGGGAGAAAAGATCATGTTGGACATTCGCTGGATGCGCGAAAACCGCGAGGCGCTGGCCGAGGCCATGCGCAAGCTCAACGACACGGAGGCGCCCTGGGAGCAGGCGCTGGCGCTGGACGAACAGCGGCGCCAGATCCTGACGCAGGTCGAGAGCCTGCGCGCCGAGCGCAATGCCGGCTCCAAGGAGGTCGGCAAGCTCTTTGGCCAGAAGAAGACCGAGGAAGCCAACGCCCTGAAGGCGCGGATGAGCGAGGTCGGGCGCCGAGATCGACCGTCTCGACGCCGAGCTGCGCGACGGTGGAAGACGGCTTTCAATGACGCCATGCTGCGCATCCCGAACATCCCTGAGCCCGACGTGCCGGTTGCGCCCGACGAGTCCGGCAACGTGGTCGTCAAGGAGTGCGGGCGCCAAGCCTGTCTTTGACTTCACGCCCAAGCCGCACTGGGAACTGGGCGAGGCGCTGGGCATCATCGACTTCGAGCGGGGCGTCAAGCTCTCCGGCAGCCGCTTCTACCTGCTGAAGGGCGCCGGCGCCCGCCTGCAGCGCGCGCTGACCGACTGGTTTATCGACGTGCACGTGGGCGAGCACGGCTACGAAGAGATCTATCCGCCCTTCATGGTGCGCACCGACTGCATGGTCGGCACCGGCAACCTGCCCAAGTTCGGCGACAACCTGTACCGGGACGCCGAGGAAGATTATCTGGTTCATTCCCACGGCCGAGGTGCCGGTGACCAACATCTTCCGCGACGAGATCATCGAGCCGGGCCGGCTGCCGATCCGCTATGTGGCCTCCACGCCCTGCTTCCGGCGCGAGAAGATGTCTGCCGGCAAGGACGTGCGCGGCATCAAGCGCGTGCACCAGTTCCAGAAGGTGGAGATGGTCAAGTTTGTCGAGCCCAAGGATGGCCGCGCCGAGCTGGAAATGCTGACGGCCGACGCCGAGGTGCTGTGCGAGCGGCTGGGGCTGCCGTACCGGCGCGTGATGATCGCCACCGGCGACCTCTCCTTTGTCGCCTGCATCAAGTACGACATCGAGGTGTGGGCGGCGGGCTCCGGCGAATGGCTCGAGTGCAGCTCCTGTTCCTACTTCCGCGACTTCCAGGCGCGGCGCGCCAACATCCGCTATCGCCCGGCGGAAGGCGAGAAGCCGGAATATGTGCACACGCTCAACGGCTCCGGGCTGGCGCTGCCGCGCATCATCATCGCCATCCTGGAGAACAACCAGCAGGCCGACGGCTCCGTCGTGATTCCGCCGGTGCTGCGGCCGTACATGGGGGGCATGGACAGGATCTGTTAGCTGCGGCTGGCAGTTGAGTTTGTCCGTTTGTGGCGTATAATGGGAGACACAGTATCCGCCATCTGTGTCTCCCATACCAAGTTGCCGTAAACGGAACATCTTTTGCCATGCCCTGCGCACGCGCAAAGGAGGAGTAGATTTTGGAATCCCAACTGTCAGCTGCTGATGCTGTGCAAAGTGGTATTGCCAAGGCGCCGACCGGCATCAGCGGCCTTGACGAAGTACTTGACGGCGGCCTGCCGCGCGGCCGCCCGACAATCATCACAGGGCGTGCGGGCTGTGGCAAGACCCTGCTGTCGATGGAGTTCCTTGTGCGCGGCGCGCGCGAGTACGATGAGCCAGGTGTCTTTGTCTCCTTTGAAGAATCACCCCGTGAGTTAATCGAGAATATGGCCTCGCTCGGTTTTGACGTGGCGGGGCTCCAGGCCGACGGCAAGCTGCTGCTCGAGCATATCCATGTCGAGCGGAGTGAGATCGAAGAAACGGGCGAGTATGATCTGGAGGCCCTTTTCATTCGCCTGGCTTTCGCCATCGATCAAGTCGGCGCCAAGCGCATCGTACTGGACACCTTGGAGGCGCTCTTTGCCGGCCTGCCCAACCACATGATCCTGCGCGCCGAACTGCGCCGACTGTTCCGCTGGCTGAAGGAACGGGGTATGACGGCCGTCATCACGGCCGAGCGCGGCGAAGGCACGCTGACGCGCCATGGGCTGGAAGAGTATGTCTCAGACTGCGTCATCCTGCTCGACCACCGGGTGGAAGATCAGCTCACCACGCGCCGGCTGCGGGTGGTAAAGTACCGCGGTTCCAGCCACGGGACCAACGAATACCCGTTTTTGATCGGCGAGGACGGCATCTCGCTGCTGCCGATCACTTCAGTCGGCTTGCGGCATGCTGCCTCCAGCGAACGCCTGTCGACGGGAATCGAGCGGCTCGACAACATGCTTGGCGGGCAAGGGTATTATCGCGGCAGCACGATCTTGCTCTCCGGGACTGCGGGCGCCGGCAAGTCCAGCTTTGCGGCGCAGTTTGCGCATGCCTCTGCCCAGCGCGGCGAGCGCTGCCTGTATGTGGCCCTGGAAGAGTCGGAACAACAGATCGTGCGCAACATGCGCTCCATCGGGCTTGACCTGCAGCCCGCCATGGCGGCAGGCTTGCTGCACTTTTATAACGCGCGCCCTACCTTGTATGGCCTCGAAATGCACCTCGTGATGATTCACAAGCTGGTGCAGGAATTCTGCCCACAGCTTGTGATCGTCGACCCAATCACAAATTTTACCAGCGTCGGCGACACGCTTGAGGTGAAGGCAGTCTTGATGCGGCTGGTAGACTATCTCAAGACGCTGCAGATCACGGCGCTGGTCACCAGCCTGACCGACGCGGCCGATAACGTCGAAGAATCTGAGGTCGGCATCTCATCGTTGATGGATCTCTGGATCCTGCTCAGGATGATTGAGACCAACGGCGAGCGCAATCGTGGCATTTATGTGCTCAAGGCGCGTGGCATGGCGCACTCAAACCAGATTCGTGAGTTCCGGCTGACGGACAAAGGGATCGAGGTGCTGGACACCTATATTGGGTACCGGCGGCGTGCTGACCGGTACGGCACGGACGGCCCAGGAGGCGGCTGACCAGGCAGCGCAGTTGAGCCAGCCAGCTGGAACTGGACCGCAAGCGGCGCGACCTTGGAGCGCAAACGCGCTTTGCTGGAGGCCAATATCCGTGCGCTGCAGGTGGAGTTTGCCGCTGAAGAGGAGGAAGTAAGTGCGCTTGCTCGATCTCGCACAGCAAAGCGAACAGGTGCAGCTGGATGCCGCTGACATGCTATCGCCCGCCAGCGTGGGCGCGATCCAAAGCGAGAACAGCGGCTGAGCATGTGTGGTTTGCATGCGGCTCGCCCGCATGCGCCGAGGAGGAACCTATGACGACAATGACCAATCAGCCCCCTGCAGAAATGTGGGAACTGCAGCCTGTATGTAGCGGGGCAGACGCCGAAGTCCCTGGCGGCGTTTGCCAACTTGAAGCGAATTTGCGAGGAATACCTGGACGGCCAGTACCAGATTGAAGTGATCGATCTGCTTGCAGAATCCGCAGCTCGCGCGGGAAGACCAGATTCTGGCGATACCAACCTTGGTGCGCAAGCTGCCCGAGCCGCTGCGCAAGATCATCGGCGACCTGTCGAACAAGGAACGCGTACTAGTGGGGCTGGATGTAACGACCCCTTGCGTGAGGCCAGTCAGGCTGGCGGAATGTCCGATGAGGGACATTGAGTATGGCCCAACATGAAGATGCGTATGAGGAGTTTGTGCACGCATCGCTGCACAAACCTCAACAGGTGTACCGCCTGCGCCTGTACGTAACCGGAGCATCGCGCAGTTCGCTGCAAGCGATCGCCAATCTCAAGCAGTTTTGTCGCCAGTATCTAGAGGGCCGCTACGAATTGGAGGTCGTCGATCTCTATCAGCAGCCGGAACTGGCGCGCCAGGAACAGCTCATGGTGGCACCGACGCTGGTCAAGGCCTCGCCGCTACCGGTGCGAAGGCTGATCGGCACCCTGTCCAATCCGCAAGAAGTCATGCGTCTGCTCGACGTTGTGGTCGGGTGACGCGCCAGGTAACGCAGCGGTGGGAGAGCACGATGACGGTGCGTGACGAGCTGTCAAAAGAAGAACTCCTTCCGCGATTGGAGGAAGCCGAGTCGATCCTGCATGCGATTGCGCACAGCGAAGTCGATGCCTTTGTCGTGCAGACAAGCGGACGCGAGCAGGTCTTTACACTTAAGGGCGCTGATCAGCCGTACCGGGTAATCGTAGAGAGCATCAGCGAGGGCGCGGCGACCTTGGGGCCGGATGGCACGATTTTTTACTGCAACCGGGCATTGGCGACGCTGCTTGGGCATCCGCTGGCAAGCGTGATCGGGGCTAACCTGGCCGAGTTTGTCGTCACACGCGATGCGGACCTCTACATGCAGTTGGTCAGCCAAGGGGTGGGCGAGGCCAGCAAAGGCGAGATTGCGCTGCGCTCTGGCGGTCCAGAGGACTGGCGGCGAAGACATTCCTGTCCTTTTGTCCTGCAGCCCACTGATGCTGGACGAGGTGCACGGCGTGTGCATTGTGGTGACCGACCTAAGCGAACAGAAACGCCAGGCCGAGCACCTCCTGCAGGCCAGGGTCCGGCTCGAGCAGGAGATAGCCCGGCGCGAGAACGAGGAGCGCTTCCGTTCCGTGCTTGAGGAACGCGTCGCCGAGCGCACGGCCGAGCTGCAGCGCAGCAACCGCGAACTGGACAATTTTGCCTACGTGGCATCACACGACCTCAAGGCCCCGCTGCGTGCTATCGAGCACTTGTCGGAATGGATCGAAAACGACGCGGGCGCTCTCCTGCCGCCTGTCTCTCGGGAGCATCTGGCCAAGCTGCACGGGCGCGTGCATCGTATGGAACGGCTGCTTGACGACCTGCTTGCGTTTTCACGCGCCGGCCGCGTGCAGCATGCGCCCGAGCGTGTCGCAACCGGCGAACTCGTGGAGAGTATCTTCGAGCTGCTGGCACCGCCCCCCGAATTTCGCCTGATTACGGCCACTTCGCTGCCTACATTGACTACCCAGCGTGTGCCGCTTGGAGACGGTGCTGCGTAACCTGATCGGCAATGCGATCAAGCACCACCATCGCCAAGATGGCTGTATTCGAGTAACGGCGCAGGACCTGGGTAAATTGCGTGGAGTTCAGCGTCGCGGACGATGGTCCCGGCATCGCGCCGGGTTTCCACGAACGGATCTTTGAGCTGTTTCAGACCCTTAAACCGCGCGACCAGGTCGAAGGCAGCGGTATGGGTCTGGCCATCGTCAAAAAGACTGTGGAGAGCATGGGCGGCTCTATCAGTGTCGACTCGGCCGCAGGTGCAGGCGCCGTGTTCCGCTTTACCTGGCCCAAGAGCTGAACCTGGCAGGAAACTGCACAATCCCAGCACCAGCATAGAAACGGATTGCAGCGCCTATCATGTCGACCTCATCTACGGCACTAAAGCCTAGCGCACAGCGTGTGCAGGACGCCCTGTACGCCCGAGGATTTGCGAATCAAGTAATCGAACTGCCAGATTCGACACGCACGGCTGCCGAGGCTGCGGCGGCCGTTGGCTGCACTGTCGGCCAGATCGCCAAGTCGTTGATCTTTACAGGCAAGCAAACCGGCCGGGGCATCCTGGTCATCGCCAGCGGCACCAACCGGGTCGACGAGAAGGCCGTACAAGCTTTGGTGGGCGAAAAGATCGGCAAGGCCGATGCCGACACAGTGCGCCTCCTCACCGGCTATGTGATCGGCGGCGTACCGCCGCTTGGCCACGCCCAGGCCTTGGTTACCTATATCGACCAGGACCTGCTGCAGTACGAGCAGATCTGGGCCGCGGCCGGTCACCCCAACGCCGTGTTTGCACTTACCGGTGAGGAACTGGTCGCTATGACGGGCGGGCAGGTCGCCGCCATTGCCTCAAGGCCGAATTCAAGGCTAGGGCTAGCGCCAGGGTATTCGCCAGCTGGGCGACGCTGACCGGTTTCGCCAGCCACGCCGTCATGCCCAGCCGGCGCAGCCCCTCCAACTCGTCCTGCAGCGGATGGCCGGTAACCAGCACGACAGGGATATCAAGGCCGCGCTGCCGTATCTCCTTGAGCAACCCGATGCCGCCCATCATCGGCATCACGGCGTCCGTCAACACCAGGGCGATCGGCTCGGCTGTGCTGTCCAGGATGTCCAGGGCGTGGCGCCCGTTCGTGGCCTCTAGGACACGATAGTTCCATGTCGTCAGAAGCTCCACCATGGACTGGCGCAAGGCCGCCTGGTCTTCGACCAGCAGCAGGCTTTCCCCTTGCCCCTTGGGCAAATCCCTGAGGGCCGGCGGGTCGCTGCTTTCGACCGGCAATCACGGGTACGCCGGGCAGGTAGATCGTGAACATTGTTCCCTTGCCTACCTCGCTGCTCGACCGTGATGTGGCCGCCATGTTGGCCGACGATGCCATACACCTGCGGCAGCCCTAAGCCTGTGCCGCTGCCGGGCTCCTTGGTCGTAAAGAAGGGTTCGAAGATGTGGTCGAGCGCGCCGGGAGGTATGCCGGTGCCGGTGTCGCTCGACGGTGAGCCGTACCCAATCGCCATCCGCCAGGTTGGCGATGCCACCGTTCTGCCAGCTTTTGTTGGCTGTGCTCACCTGTAGATGGGAAAGCGCAAACGACAGCTTGCCCCCTTCGGGCATGGCGTCACGCGCATTGATCGACAGGTTCATGAGCACCTGGGCCAACCGTGTCGGATCGGCGTTCACCATGAACGGGCTGTGCGACCTGGCTGACCGTGATTTCGATGTTCTCCGGCAGCGTGCGCTCCAGCAGCTTGACCTGCTCCCAAACCAGGCTGAGCAAGTCGAGGGTCTGTGGCTGCATCACGGACCGCCGGCTGAAGTCGAGAATCTGGCGGATCATCTCCGTTGCGCGCTGTGCCTGCTGTTCGATGATCAGGAGCTGCTTCTGCATCCGCGCGTCCGCACCCGGTGCATTGGTCAGCAGCTGGATGTAGACCATGATCACCGACATGATGTTGTTAAAGTCATGGGCGATGCCCGCGGCCAGCTGGCCGATGGCGGCCAGCCGCTCCTGGCGCTGGACATGCTGCTGTTTGAGCAGTTCGTCCGTCACGTCGCGGAAGGCAAGCACCCAGCCGTTGATACCGGTGCCTGCTTCGACCGGTCGCGAAATCACCTCAAACGTGCGGTTACTGCTCTCGACGCGATGATATTCGCCAATGGGCGGCGACGTGAGCAGGCTGGCGAGCGAGCTGCTGCCCAACCGCTCGACGATACCGCCCGCCGTCACGCCGGCCAACAGCTGGAGGTAGTGCTGGGCGCGTGGCGTGGCAGTCACAACACGCGCGTGGGCGTCGAGCAGCAGCAAGCCATCCGGGACGTTGCGCATGATCTGCGCCATTTCCTCGGCCTGCATCTGCGTCCGTTCGTACAGCGTGATCCGTTGGATAGCGCTGGCCACAATATCGGCAATGGCCATGAGCAGGCGCAGGTCATGTTCGGTCAGCGGCTGCCGGCTGCCGACACCCAGTATGCCGGTGATGTTCCCTTGGGCAATCAGCGGTACGGCGGCGATGGCGCGCACGGGACCGAGCAGCGTCGGGGAAAACGAAGTTGGGCTCATTTTGCGCGTCGTTGGTCAGGTAAGGGGTGCCCCCGGCAAAGACCTGGGCATTGATCCCCGCGCCCGTGCCCACCTTTGTGCCGCAAAGTGGCGCCCAGATGCCGCAGGCATGTTCGATCTGGAGCTCGCGGCGCTGCTGGTCCACGAACTCGATGATCGCCCCGTCGGCGGCAAAAAGCCCTTGCACCTGGTCGAGCACGACGGGCAGCATCTCGCTGCGCGTCGCGGCGTCGCGCAAAGCCGCACTGACGGCGGCAACAGCTTCAAGCTCGCGCTCATGCTGCTTGCGCAGCGTGATGTCGTGCTTGACGGCTACGAAATGTGTTGCCTCGCCGGCAGCATTCAGAACGGGAGTGATCGTCTGCTCTTCGATATACAGCGAGCCGTCCTTGCGGCGATTGACGAGTTCACCCTGCCACACGTCGCCGACCAGGATCGTAGTCCACATCTCCTGGTAGAACGCTGTCCGGCTGCTGTCCCGACCGCAGTAGGTTCCTCAGCTTCTGACCGATACTCTCTGTTTCGCTGTAGCCCGTGAGGCGGGTAAATGCAGGGTTGATCGTTTCGATCACGCTGTCACGGTCGGTAATGACGATGGCATTGGCGGCCGCCGAGAGTGCGGCACTCTGCAGCTCGACCGCGGCTTGCGATCGTTTGTGGGCGGCTTCGCTCTCGACCAGTGCGCCCTGCAGCCGGACCTGTTCCTGCAGGCCGCGCCGCAGCAGGGTATAGAGCAGCAGCATGCTGGCAACGATAAAGAGCCAGCCCTTGTAGATCTGCATGTGCATCAGTGCTTCGGGGTCGTGCACCAGCCATGCAAGCAGGTGTCCGAGAGCAGAATCCATAATATGCCGAAGATGCCATAGACGATGGCAACGCGCGCTGCCAGTCGCCGGGCATTTGACTCGATGGCTTTTGCGCCGGAAGGATGCTGAGGCATGTTGACGCTCACAGAACAGCAGTAAACTACCCGTAAGTGTAGCGCAGAAATCGAGCCGAATTGGTAGAGCCAGATTGAATCGTTAGCGGGGCGGCGCTTACACGCGGCCGCGCGCCAAGACCACGGGCAGCCCTCCATTGACAAGGTTGAGGCTCTGGTCCATAGGTAAGCCGATCTGCGCAAGAAGCTGCCGGTCATTGCAGAGCACGGCGAACTGCCACCCGCCAAAGGATGTGCGCAGCACGTGGCCGAACTGGGCGTACAGATTGCGCACGTCGTGGTCCGCGCTGACCCGCAGCCCGTACGGAGGATTCGTTACGATCCAGCCGCTCTCGCAGCAAGGCACGATGGCCGAAACTGGCTGCCGGCTGAACACAATCATGCTCGGCGACACCGCCCCGGGTCGCGTTGGCACGTGCCATTTCGATCGGCACCGGCATCACGATCGGAGGCCGCAATCTGCAGGCGGCTGGCTCTGTCGTGCCAGCTGCCGAGCGTGGTGTTCCTGGGCCTCTTCCAGCAACTGCCCCCACAGCGCCGCGTCAAAGTCCGGCCAGGCCATAAAGGCGAAGTGGCGCGCCTGTCCCGCTCGCCAGCCCTGGCGCCATGCCGAGCGCCATTTGCGCCGCCTCGATGGCGATGGTGCCCGACCCACAGAAGGGATCGAGCAGCGCAGCGGGGCGTTCGCCGGCCTCCACACTCTGCTCGGCAGCCGGTCAGCTTCCAGCCGGAGGCCATCAACATTGTTGCGGCCAGGGTTTCGCGCAGGGGGGCCTTGGCTGTCGCCAGGCGATAGCCGCGCCGGTGCAGGAGTTCGCCCGAAGAATCCACGCTGATCGTACAGTGGTCATGCAGAAGACGCACGACGACCAGCTGTGGCGGAATGCCTGCTTCCTCCTCGTCGTACTTGTGCAGACTTGAAGGCCGGCCCAGGCGGTCGGCAATTGCCCCGGCGACACGCTCGGCCACGGCATCAGAATGATACAGGCGCGATTTGTGGCACGTGACGCGTAACGACACCGGCTCGCCCGGGCGCCAGGCAGCGCTCCCACGGCAGGCGTGCCGCACGCTTGCGCAGCTCGGCAAACCCAACGGCCGCGAAATCTCCCAGCCGGACGAGGATGCGGTTGGCGGTGCGCAGGTGCAGATTGGCACGATACAGCGCCGCGCGATCGCCGGTAAACGTCACACCGCCCTGCAGGTCGCGTTCGCCGCTGCGCTGGGCTGGTGCTCGTGCCCGGCCCGTCTGCCGGCTTGATCGCCGGCGGCAGCAGGCCAAGCTGGCGGAGTTCTTGGGCTGTATAGGGCGCCACGCCGGGTGCGGTGACGGCAAAGAGCTGATCCAAATCTTACCTCGTCGACTTGCCCAGATGAGATCAGAACACAGGCCAAAATCGAACCCTGAAAACGACCTGAAACGACAGTGCCTGGCACATGGTATCCTGATTGGCCGCAGCAGGGAAGTTTGCCAGGTAGCGTTCGCCGGCGACTTGCCCTGGCGAGTTGTGTTACACTTTTGCCATGTTGAACGGAAGTACATTCTGGTCTGCGCTCCCGCGCCCGATTCTCGGCCTGGCGCCGATGAACGGCATCACCGACCATCCTTTTCGCCACATTCAGAAGAAATACGGCCGGCCCGCCGTGCTCTATACAGAGTTCACCAGCGTTACCGGGCTCTTTCACGCGCGATGGCCGGCTGCTGCAGGACTTCCGCTATGACGAGACGCAGCGCCCTATCGTCGGCCAGATATTTGGCCGCTCGCCGGATCACTTTCGCCAGATGGCGATCCTGCTCTGCCAGCTTGGCTTTGACGGCGTCGACATCAACATGGGCTGCCCGACCCGGAGCGTAGCGCACAGCGGGGCCGGCGCTGCCCTCATCAAGACGCCCGAGCTGGCACAGGAGATCGTCCGCGCGGTGAAGACCGGTATCTACGAATGGTACAACGGGGCCACCGTGCGCGACTGCGCCGACACGCCCGCGTTTATCAAGCGCCTGGTCGAACAGCGCGCGGCGGAACTGCCGCCTGAAGTGCGCCGGCGCCGGCTCATTCCGGTCAGCATCAAGACGCGTGTCGGCTATGACGTACCGGAAGTCGAAAGCTGGATTCCACGGCTGTTGGAGACTGGAGCCTGCCGCCATTGCTATTCACGGGCGCACCCTGCGCCAGGCCTATGGTGGTCTGGCCGATTGGGACAAGATCGCCCGGCGCCGCTGCCATCGCCCGGGGCTCGGGTGTGGCGATCCTGGGCAACGGCGACGTCCAGTCCTGGCAAGAGGCCCAGCAGCGGATTGCTGAGTGCGGCCTGGACGGCGTGCTGATCGGCCGCGCCGCCTGCGGTAACCCATTCGTATTTGAGCCGGAAGAGAGCGGCAAGCCCGGTAGCGTGTCCTGGAGGTCGCCGTCGAGCACGTACAGCGCTATGAGGCGGCATTTCGTGCACCTGCCGTACTATCACTTCCCTGCCATGCGCAAACACCTGGCCTGGTATGCGCACCACGCGCCTGCCGGTGCTGTGCTGCGGCGGCAGTCTGCTGCAAGTCCACGACGCCGAGTGAGGCAATTGCGATCCTCCGCAGCCACCAGTACGCGCATCATGCCGACGCAATCTGCTCAATGCGGCGTGACTCGGCATTCTCAGGGCTCCGACGGGTTGCTGATCACCGGCAGCAGGGCACGGAAGGAGCTTTGGTACTCCAGGTGCGTATCCAACGGCGTGCCACTCCAACCGCCGACAAGATAGAGGTGGCCGTCGGCCGCGGCAGCGCCCAGGTTGCGCCACTCGTTCTGGATCGGCGAGGGGAAATTGCTCCAGGCGTTGGTCACCGTATCGTAGCGCTCATGTGTCGAAATGCTGCGCGTCCAGCCGCCTCCCAATGCATACAGCGCCAGGCCGTCGTAGACAAGCGACAGCCCGCCGCGGGCCGTGCCCATGGAGGGTAGCTGGCGCCGCTCGCCGCTGGCAGGGGTGAAGACTTCCGCCAGGTCCAACTCGCGCTGGCCGTCGTAGCCGCCGGCAACATAGATCTCGCCGCCTACCATCGCTGCCCCCAAGAAGGCCCGCGGCGTCGAAAGATGGCCCAACAGCTGCCAGCTGCCTGCAGCCTCGGGACTGCTTCACCTTCCTGTACGGCCGTCGCCGCAGCGATCGGATAGCGCCAAATTTCGTCGCGCATGTTGCGACCGTCCCAGCCGCCGAGCAGATAGAGCGATTCGCTGTCCGTCACCAGCGCCGCGCCGGCCACGGGTAGGGCAGCGAGCCTGCCTCGGACCATGTCCCAGCTCGCCGTGTCGAAGACGTAAAGGCGGTCAGACAGGCTGTGTGCTGCCCGGTACTTCCATTCACTTCGCTGCCCGTTCCGGGCCTGCGCCTCCGGCAACAAACAGGCGGCCATTGGCCGCGGCCAGGGCGGCATTCGCCAGCGGCTGTGGCAGCGGCGTCGTCTGGCTCCACTCATTCGTATCCAGGTCATAGACTGCCACAGTATCGACTGCTTCACCGCTGCTTGTCTCGCCGCCGACGGCATAAAGATGATTGTTCTAGTGCAACCATGGCCAAGCCGGCTCAGGGGTGCCTGCAGCGGCGTGCGCATCTCCCAGCGCGGCTCCAAGCGGACACTGGCCGGCGCAGCTGAGCGGCTGACCCGGCATCGGTCAGCAAATTCACCGGCGCCTGGGCCGAACTCACCATGTTGGGCAGCAGGACCAAGGCCAGGCAAAGCAGCAGGGCGCCCAGCAAGAAACGGCGCCTGCCAGCGGGCGACAGGCAGCGGCAGGTTCTCCAGCGGTTGCGGTTCGGGCGGCGGCGGTGGTTCGGCATGGCGCCGCTTCGGCCTGCGCCAACTCGACGCCCGGGACGATGACCCAGCCGCGCTGGATCAGCAGCATCGACGCTTCAGTACGGCTGTTGACCTGGAGCTTTTCAAAGATATTGCGTAGATGAACTTTGACGGTGTGCGGGCTGATGACCAGCTCGCGTGCAATTTCGGCGTTGCTGGCTCCGGTTGACAGCAGCCTGCGCCACCTCCATCTCGCGCTCGCTGAGAGGGTTGTCATTCCCTCCGGCGCTCGATTCACTCATATAGCGACTTACCCCTCACCTTGATAGTGGGCGCATTGTAGCATGATCGGCGGCTGGACTTAGAAGATTGTGCCTGGTAGATATCAGGTCTTGCAGATGAACGGCTGTACTGCGGGCCCCGTAATTGATCAGCAATCGCCGGTCAATTCAATTGGTCGCCACAACTGCCGGCGGAAAGAGAACACTCTGCGTGTAGGTGTCGAGCATACGTGCCAGAGCCGCATAGCCCGAACCCAGGTGTGACTTAACCAGATAGCCGGCCACTTGCCGATCGTAGGCTGCTCGGCAGTCCTGCTGGGCTTCCGACGTCGTGAAGGCGAACACGATCGCACGGCACAGATGTGGCTGTGCCCGCAGCCAGTCGAGCAGCTCGATCCCGTTCATACGCGGCATATTCAAGTCCAGCAGAATGAGATAGGGCTGCTTGGCCAGTTCTTGCCCGAAACTGCCGGCCAGCGCATTCTTTGCATCGCTGCCGTTGTTGAAAGTCACCAGGTCGTAGGGCAGCCTGTGCTTGCGTAGAAGACGCGCCACGGCTTCGACGTCAACTTCGTCGTCGTCAATCAGAACGATTTGAACCTGCTGTTCAGACCGTGGTCGCCGCCATTGCCTCGCCCTTGATGGCTGATCGAGTGCCATGCACTTTCATCACTACTGTCTTGATTATACCATTGCGTGCCGCTTTCGCACATCCTAAGCAGCGAAAGTAGCAGTGTAATGTTGGCCGGGCTGGAGCACGCGTACTTCCACGGCCGGCGCCATACGCAGCATAAACTGCGCAAAGAGCTGGGGAGGCTGCGTGAGAAACGCGGGCGAAATGTGGTGCATGGCCAGCGGGTAAAGCGTGCCCCAGTGGATGGGGATCGCCAGCCGCGGGCGCCAGCAGTTGTGCCGCCTCGGCCGCACGCTGGGGGTCCATATGGCCGGCTCCCAAGGTTGGCCCCCAACCCCACACGGGCAGGAGCGCCAGATCGAGCGAGCCGGCCATATCGGCCATGGCAGGGAACACGTCGGTATCGCCGGCAAAATAGATGCTGGGCTTGCCGTCGACCAGGCGATCGCCGACGATAAAGCCCAACGTGTCGGCCTGGACGCCAAAGGGGCCGCGGCCGCCGTCGTGCAGGGCGTAGGTGGCGGTCACCGTCACGCCGCCGACGCTTGTCCGTTCGCCTTTACGCATCTCCTCCACGCGGCGGTAACCCATGCTTGCGCAGCAGCGCGCCGGCGCCGTTGGGCACGATCAGGCGTGTCCCCGGGCCCAGCCGGCGCAGCGACGGCAGGTCGAGATGATCGTGGTGCAGGTGGGAGATCAGCACCGCATCGACAGCGGCCAGTAGATGTTCGGGCACCGGGGTGCTGCGCCGGCGCAGATGATACACACGCTGGCGCAGCACGGGATCGGTGAGCAGGCGCACGCCCCCGATCTCGATCAGAATGGTGGCGTGGCCGACATAGGTAACCCGGTAACCGGAGCTGTCAGGTTGCGAACTCATCAATAGTTGATTCTTGGTGGCCGATAGGGCTTGCGTCCCATGTCGCGCATCAAACGAATCACCATGATCGACGCTGTAGACCAGCGTGAAGGCGAAGATCAGGAACGCGAGCTGGGACAGCTGTACGCCAAATATATCACCTTCCATACTCGTGGCAAAAGCCGATCCGATTATCATGCCCAACAAGATCATGCCGACGGCCAGGCGCTGGGCCGCCAGGTTGAAGACGTCGAGCCTGCTGTTGAGCTCGTCCGTGTCCAACTTGACTTCGAATTCACCCTTTTCATACTGGGTGATCCATTTCATGGTCGCCTGCTGCAGATCGGGGATGCGCCGCACCAGCTCCTTGACCGAGCGCCGCAGCTGGGTTTCGGCGGTCGCCTTAATGGTCTCAGGGTGTGAACTGCTCGGCTCAGGAAGCCCTGGATGTAGACGAGCGACTGCTTGCTGATATCGAGCGACGGCGAGAGTGTGTGCACGATCTGCTCGGCCTGGACGAGGGTCTTGAGCGCCATGGTCAGGTCGCGCCCCAGGCGCAGCCCGTTTTCGGCCAGCACAGAGAAGACGCCGTTTAAGCACCGCCGACAGCGAGCCGGCCTCGTCGGGATAGCGCAGGTAACGCATCACGACGTTATCGATGTCCTCCCGGAATTTGGGCACATTGACATCCTTGAATGGCGTCGTGAGGCGCAGCAGCGATTCCGCCAGGTCGTAGGAATCACTGGCCGTTGAGCGTCCAGATCAGGTCGCCAAGGTTGATGCGCTGCTCCTGGCTCAACGTGCCCATCATGCCCATGTCGAGGAAGATGATGTTGCCGTCGCCCAGATCGCACAGGATGTTGCCCGGGTGGGCGTCGCCGTGGAAGTAGCCGTTGATGACGATCTGCTTGATCATCACCTCCAGGAAGCAGCCGCCTAATTCGTCGGTGTTCCAACCTGCCGCCGTGATCTCATCCGTCTTGATGATTTTGACGCCCTTGACAAACTCCATGGTCAAGACCTTGGCGGTGGTCAGCTGGCCATACATTTTCGGCACCGTCACGCGGGGAAACACGGCCATGTCGTCGGCGAGACGGCGGGCATTGAACGACTCAACCCGATAGTCCAGCTCTTCACGCAGGTTGTCGGCGAACTCCTGGAAGATGCCGAGGAGGTCGTTGTCGCGCACCTTCTCGAAGCGATTCTGCAGCGTCATCAGCAGGTCGGCCATGATTTCGAGGTCGGCGTTGATCTCGGGCACGATGTTGGGGCGCTGTACCTTGACGACAACCTCAGTCCCGTCATGCAGCTGCGCCTTGTGCACTTGTGCGGTAGATGCCGCGGCAAACGGCTGTTCCTCAAACTTGGCAAACAGCTCGCCGATCGGCTTGCGCAGTTCGGACTCGACGATGGCGATGGCCTCGCTGCCGGGGAACGGCGGTACATTGCTCTGCAGCTTCTCCAACTCGAGCTGCCAGTCCTTGGGGAGCGCCTCGGCCCGGCTGGAAACCATCTGGCCGAATTTGACGAAGGTAGGGCCAAGCTGCTGCAGCATCACCCGCACCTGCGCCGGCGTGCTCAGGCCGGTGATCATACCCGGATCGTTTCTGAAAAAGATGCGGCCGACCCAGGCACGCACGGCCGAGATGATCGGCACCCGGTCGAGGGCGATCTCGAGCAGATAGCGGTAGAGCGTGTCGTACACAACCTGCAGGCGCAGGTTGGCGATCAGCTGGTTGCTGCGGTTGCCGGACACCTTGATCGCCCAGCTCCACAGCTTGCTGGTCTCCTTGCTCTCCTTGAACAGCGGGCGATTCAAGCCAAAGAGCGCGTCGAGCAGCGCCGTGGCGAGACCGATCACCAGGCCGCCCCAGAGCAGCCAAAAGATGGAATCGACCTGCCAGCCGAACAACCACGCCAGCAGAAACAGCAGGATGGCGTTGATGATGATGAGGAACAGCCCCAGCGAACGGATCAACAGCCGGCCGGTGAACAGCACGATCACCGGGCGAATAAAGGCGTTCAGCAGGCCGTAGGCGCCGCCGACCACGAACCATTCGATAATCCCGTGCTGTTGGCCGACGGTAATCCCTGGTGTCATCAGCAGGGCAAGGATAACCGCCAGCGCATAAACGATGACGTTTAGCAACAGATATAGCATAAGAGTCGTATCCCTTTCAGGCGAAGAATAAGAAGGGGCGAACGCAGCGCGTTCGCCCCTTTCCTCACTCTATGAAGCGCCGGCCGCACGGCGTAGCGGTACCTGCTGCGGTAATGGCAGGCTAGACTGTTTTAGGCCCCCGCGCTCTTGAGGCGGAAGGACATGAAGATGGCGAAGATGCCGCCGACCAGCATAAAGATGGCGATGACCCAGGGCAGCACGAGTGCGGCAGCCCAGGTATTGCCCAGCAGCAAGAAGCCGAAGAGGATGCTCAGGCCGCCGACGATGCCGGGACCCCAACCGCCGCCACGGAAGGCTTCGATCAGCTGGATCGTACCCATGACCAGGCCCCAGATACCAAGCAGGAACACGATCGTCCACCCGAAGGCCGCCGTGCGGGCAACTGCGCCGGCATCCAGCAGAATCCAACCGGCGGCAATACCGATGATGCCGCTAAAGAGCTTCCAGCCCCAGTGGGACCGATCGACAAACAGGCGGGCGAGCGTGAAGATACCGGTAATCACCCAGTAGAGCGCGATTACCCAAACGATAGCGTTCAGCGTGGCAAAGGGCTGTGAAAACAGAAACAACGAAAGCAAGAATCGCCAAGAACACCTTGCACCAACAGCAACCACCAAGGCATCCGTAGCGGCTTGTCAGCAGCAACAGCATTGGTCGTCATAGATTTTCCTCCATAAAATAAAGCGCTATTTGTAGTGTTCCGAGCGAAAAATTGGCCTTGCCTGTGCGGCTCATGCAAAGCTGAAAACAGTATAGCGCCATACAAGGTAAAATGTAAAGTGGTTCGCTGCTTATCCCTACATTTGCCCTACGTTTCGCTTGCGCGCGCAGCGCACTCACACCGGAACCCAGCAGCGCGCTGCTGCGTCAATCATGGAGTACGTTAGAATGAAAGTAGCAGCAGGCAGCAGATCCATACGGCAAGAGCGGCTAGAACGAAGGAGAAAGCGGCATGAGTATGGAAAACGGCGGGCCGGATCCGGCCAATCGCCCTTGGATGCGTTGGGCGATCATCGGCGCCACTGTCGTGGCGGCGCTGGTGGGAGGATACTGGGTGGGCACCGCGCTGTTTGGGTACACCTCAGCCGGCGCAGGTGTCGATCGTAACGCCTGCGGCGACCCTGGCGCTGCGGCCTACCTTCACTCCCACCCTGCCGCCCACCAACACGCCGGCGGCAACGGCCACGCAGCGCAGCGGCTGCGCCGGCGACGCAGCCCGCCGAATGCCGGCGGCGCGCCGGCGCCGGCTGCGACCGACACCTCGGTGCCACCGCCTCCCCCACCGCCTCCGCCTGCGACCGAGACGGCCACCTATGCCCCACCGCCGACATGGACGCCGACCTGGACGCCGGTGCCTGCTGACACGTCCACCGGCGCCGACCGCAACCTGGACGCCGGTGCCCATTGTGGTTGGCGGCCTCGAGGCTACGCCAACATGGACGCTCCAGCCGACCGCAACCTGGACGCCGCTGCCCACCGCCACGTCCTGCCGACTGCGACCTACGCCGCTGACCGCAACGTTCCTGCCGACTGCAACCTGGACGCCGCTGCCTACCGCGACGAACACTACGGTACCTACCGAGACTCCGACTGCGACGGCAACCCTGCTGCCGACGGCGACTGCCACTGTCCCGCCGACCGAGACCAGCACGTTGACGCCTACTGTCACCAGTAATGTCATTAGTACCGCCACGGCTACGATAACGTCGACTGAAATCGCGACGGTGACGCCGACTGTTACGTTGACCGTTACGCTGACGCCGGCCGCGACCTTGACCCCGACTGAAACGGCGACCATGACCCCCACCGTTGCGCCGACAGCCACGCTGAGCCCGACTGAAACCACATACGCTGCTGCCGACCGCGACTTCTACTGCTACGGCCACCGACACTGACGACGGCACGCTACTGACACTGCACACGCCGACCGAGGAGCCCACGGCTACCGCTACGGCTACCGCCACGAGACGCCGACCGAGGCGCCGACCGAGACTCCAACCGAGACTCCAACCGAAACACCGACCGAAACACCGACCGAGACACCGACCGAAACGCCACTGCTACGCTGACGCCCACGGCTACGGCTACCGAAACACCCGTGCCGCTGCCGACGCGCCTGCCGTTGGTGATTGCCAGCGAACCCGTCACGACCGCCGCGTCGGAGTCAGCTACGTGTACACGGTCGAAACCGGCCTAGAAGCCCAGTCTGAGGAGATGACGGCGACTGAAAGCCTTGCCCCTGAGGCCGCAGGTCTGTTTACGGTCACAGCGCCTGTGCTGCCGGCCTGGCTTGCCCTCGAGAACACGGTGGATGGAGCCACGTTGGTGACCGGCACGCCTGGGCTGGGTGATGCCGGCGAGCACACCGTCACGCTCGAACTGTCGGACGTGCAGGGTGCAGTCATGACGCAAAGCTTTACGATCACCGTTGCGCCTGCCCCAGATTGAAGTGAGCCCGCTCAACCTGCAGGTCGACGAGGACACGCAGTTGGAGAGCCGGGCCGAAATCACCTACCCAGCCACCTCCACTGCGGTCACCAACGCATTGACGTACACGGTCGAGATCTCGCCATCACACGGCGTACTTGACGCTTGACCACGGCGCTTGACGAGCTGACGGGTGAGCCGCTGCGCCAGGTGGCGGGGCCGGAGCGGTCCGCCAGCCGGTGAGGAAACAGGGGATCAGGGCCCGGTCGAAGGCGAACC
Source organism: uncultured Chloroflexia bacterium (assembly GCA_963791135.1). Taxonomy (GTDB): domain Bacteria; phylum Chloroflexota; class Anaerolineae; order Caldilineales; family Caldilineaceae; genus Fredericiella. The sequence goes on along the minus strand of CAWBRX010000008.1, from coordinate 58,696 downwards.
GCCGCAGGCGAGGCGCCAACGGCAACAGTTGAACCGACCCTAGAAGTCACCCCAGAGAGCACACTCCGGAAGCCACCCCGGAAGTCACCCCGGAACCGACGGCGCAGGTGGGTGATGTCGTCACGGACACGCTCGACAATCATCGGCGAAGTGACCCAGGACATGGTGACTGCCCCTGCGGGTGAAGGGGAAACGCAGACCGGCGAAGCCTGGCGCCGAGCGGCCGCTGGCGGACTTGCCGGGCGGCTTCATCTATCTGCCAGACCCTGACTTTGCGGGTGAGGACACCTTTGCGTTCAACATCAGCAGCGCCGGCGGCTTCTCCGTTACCCTGCCGGTAACCGTCACCGTGCTGCCGGTGAATGACGCGCCGCAGATCGAACTGGATCCGGTGATCACCTTGACGCCTGGCGCCGAGGTGAATCTGCCGGTTGTAGTCGTGGATCCGGATGCAGACGCAGCTGCGGAAGCGCCGATCCTGACCGTCGATGCCATGCCGCCGGGCCTGGCCCTGGTGGACGGCGTAGTGACTGGCGTCGTGGCTCCAGATGCGCAGGGCTCGTACGTCAGTGCCTTTACTGCCGACGATACGCAGGGCGGCGTAACGGTGGCGAACGTCGAGTGGGCGGTTCTGCCTCCCGCACTTCAGGAAGAAACTCCGGTGCCAACGGAAGAGGCTGTACCTACCGAGGAAGCCACCCCCCCAGCCGGCGACGGCCTGGAAAGCCCACTGGCGCCGCCGGCCGAACCTACGCCGGTGCCGGCGAGGCCGGTGCCGCCGCCAGTGCAATTGAGATTCCAGTCTTCACCTTTAACAACTCGACTCCCGGCAGCGGCCCGCTGGATGGGTATGCCTGGCAGGTGCCTACGGCGTTTGGCACATGCCCGAGCACGCCCGACGCGCTGGTTGCACGCCCATCCGGTCTGGACGCGCGCACGCTCGCCGACGAGGACACGCGCCGCCGACTGGGCGAGCACACCCGGGCTGGACTATACCGTCGACCTGCCTGCCGCCGGCGATTACATCGTGGCGGTGTGCGGCTGTGCGCCACAGCTGACTGCGGACGAAGTGGCGGGCGGCGCTGCGCCTGGCGGCGACGTTGCCAGCAGCGCCGAGAACAACGCATCGATCTATGTCGGCGTCAACGGTGGGCCTGCTGTCGTCGACGGTCTTGGCCAGATTCTGCCCATCAGCGGCTTTGCGGCGGCGCCGGGTTACACATGGCAGAACCGCTGGCTCGACGCCGCCACGGGAACCACAGGGGCAGTGACGATAAACGCTGCCGAACCAGGTGCACAGACGATTCACCTGTGGATGGCAGATGACGGGTTGATCGTATACTCGCTGCGCCTGACGCCGCTGGCCCTGGCCAATGTCGAGCCAGGTGCTGCCGCCGAAGCTTGCGGTCCTTCCTGGGGACTGCTCCGGCAGAGTAATCCTGACGCCGTAATGAAGAGGGCGGCACATCATGTGCCGCCCTCATTATTTCTATTCGTATGTTGAACTCTAAGAGGATCAGGAGATCAGTTGAGTTTGCGTGTGCCGACCCGGTCGATGACTGCAGTGCAGCCGATCAGAAAAGCCGAGGTGGCCGGCAGCAGTGGGTCGATCGTATTGCCGGTGGCCTGCAGAATTCCAAACAGGCACAGCATGACGACACCCGCTACCAGCAGCGTATTGCTCATCCAAGAGGTCAACATGTTGATCCCTACATCTGCCTTTATCTAGTCCTGCCGATCCTGCCCGGCAGGGCGCCCACAACCAGGGCACGCCGAGTTCCAATAGCTCCATTATAAACAGTTGTGGGCTGCCGCAAAATTGGATTGTCGGCTTTTGGTCTGGAATGCGTCTTACTTTGTACCGAATTCGGACTGTCGTAGGGCAATCGTGGGGGAAATGTCGCATTTCTGCGCGGTGGTGAGGCCGTTAAGAAAATAAGTGGCCCCTTTCCGTCGGAAAGGGGCCATTGATGGCTTGTCTACCTTAGAAGTCGTGAAGGACGGCCAGATAGACCTCAAACTGGGTGGTATTGGAGCAGCCATCAGGCTGATAATAGTAGTCTATCTCACATTTGTCGTAGATGTCAAATTCGTATTCGGCGCACGATCGCAGGGCACACTAAACCCCCGCTTCCACGTACGCGGGGTCCGTGCCCATGCGTTCCGCCGGCCGGTTCGAGAGTGTGGCCGCGCCGAAGAGGACAACCAAGATCCAGATGGTGCTGGTCAGCAGCAGGTGCAGCATCTGCAGCCAGACCGGAGCCTGCAGGCGCACGTTGAGCGAGCCGAGCAGCAGCTGCACGACAAACAGGATAATGATCGCCTGGCCATAGCGCTGCATGTCGCGGTTGGCCTTGCCGCCGCGGTTGGCGGTCCAGACGGCCAGCAGCGCCAGGCCGAACACGCTAAACGCGATCAGCGGATGGAAGATACGCAGCTGGACAAAAGAGTTGACGAGTGTGTTCTCCTGCGGCGAAATGCCGCCGGTGATGGTGAGTGTGTCGCCCAACGCGGTGATTGCGCCGCTGGCACCCAGCACGAACATGCCGCCTACCAGCAGCCAGTAGGTCCAGCCTGCGCCGCCATGGCCGCGCAGCCGGATGCCGCTGCCGCCCTTTGCCCACCAGACCGTCAGCGACAGCGCCGCCAGCAGCAGAAACGTGTTGACCAGGTGGCCGGCCATCCAAATGGCGCGCCCTACCGATACGTTAAAAGCCGTATATTCCAACAGCACCAGGGCGGCGCCGACCAGCGCCTCCACGATCATGAAGATGCCGCGTCAACACCACGCCTTTGCGTACGCCGTGGCCCTTGGGATAGGCACGGAACCCCCAGATGACCAGCGTTACGACGGCGATCAGCGCCAGGCCGCTCGAGAGACGATGCGAGAACTCGATGATCGTCTCAATCTGCTGCGGGCTGCGGGATGACCTCGCCCTGGCACAGCGGCCAGTGGCTGCCGCAGCCGGCGCCGGACCCTGTGGCACGCACAAAGGCGCCCCAGATGATCACAAGCACGTTCAGCCCCAGCACGCCCCAGGCAAAGCGGACAAAGCGATGATTGACTGTATTCTCGACAATGTTGCTCATAGGTTATTAAGGGTCCTCAAACTTTTACACCATTTTGTTTGCCACCATTGTAGCACGTCTGCGGACATTTTTTGCTTTGCGCCCTTCTCCAATTCGACAATCTGCTGTGCATCTTCTATACTTACGTTTTGTCGGGTGACAGCCGTCCTCTCAACTGTGCTGCCTCCGACGCAACCAGGTGTATTGCCAGAGTACACCGTGCAAACGGCCAGCGTATTGGCCCTGTAGTATTTGTGGGAGCTTATTGACCATGGCAAACATGAAGTCTGCCGAGAAGCGCAATCGTCAGAGCCAGAAGCGGGCAGCGTCCAACCGCGTTTACCGCAGCGCAGCACGCACGGCTGTCAAGAAGGCGCGCCTGGCCGTCGCCGCCGGCGACCCCAATGCCGCCGAACTGGTGCGCAGCGCCGAGGTAGCCCTGAGCCGGGCCGCCAGCAAGGGCGTGATTCACAAGAACAACGCCGCACGCCGGACGAGCCGCCTGGCGCAGTCGCTCAACAAGGCCGCTGCGTAAAAAGAATCCAGTTCAAAAGAAAAGGGCCGTTACTCCTTGCGAGTACGGCCCCTTTTTTGTTTCCCAAGTTCAATCGACATAGAGACGGGGCACGCGGGCCAGGATCCGGCTGACGACGTCGTAGTTGTTGGTGCCGATCCGGGCGCTGGCGGCTTCGGCGCTGAGTTGCGCGTCCCCTTGGCGGCCGATGAGGACGACCTCTTCGCCTTGCCGGAGCAGGCCGGTCTCTGCCTTGGTCTCTGCCTCGATGGCGGTCACGTCGACAATGGTCTGATCCATGCAGACACGGCCCACGATCGGCGCGGCGCGGCCGCGGATCAGGACGCTGCCCCATGTGCGCGGCTTGCGTGGGAAACCATCGGCGTAGCCGACCGGTATCACCGCCACGCGCATCGGCGCGGCGGCCGTGTATTCACGGCCGTAGCTGACCGGTTCGCCCGGCTCCAGGTCGGCGACATGGGTGACCACGGCCTTCCAACTGAGTGCCGGCTGGAAGCCCTGCGGCAGGCGGCACTGATCCATGTCGGGGTCCAACCCATACAACGCAATGCCGCTGCGCACGAGGTCCAGGTGCGTGTGCGGCATGGTCAGCAGCGCGGCCGAGTTGGCGGCATGCGCAACCGGCGGGCGCAGCCCTGCCTGCCGCCAGCTGCGCCAGCAGCTCTGCAAAGCGGGCGAACTGGAGTTCCGCATAGCTCTTATCCAGCTCGTCCGAAGTGGCGAAGTGGGTAAAGATGCCCTCCACCTGCAGCCCCGGCAGGTCGCGCAGACCCGCCAGCAGCTCCGGCGCCTGTTGGGGGCGCACCCCCAGCCGGTTCATCCCCGTGTTGACCTTGACATGCACCTTGAGGGGGCCAGGCTGCGGGGCCGCCGCCGCGGCGGCCTGTAATTCTGCGGCCGTGGCGGCGTCGAAGACCGTCAACGTCACGTCCGCTGCCAGCGCCTCGGCGCCCTGCCAGCCGGGCGTATAGCCCAGCACCAGGATCGGACGGGCGACCCCGCCGCGCCGCAGTTCCAGCGCCTCGCTCAGGCTCGCCACGGCAAAGGAATGGGCGCCGGCTTCCTCGATTGTCAGCGCAGTCGGCACCGCGCCATGACCATAGGCGTTGGCCTTGACGACCGCCATCAGCGGCACCGCCGGGGCCAGCCGCCGCAGCTGCGTAACGTTGTTGCGCAGTGCGCTGCGGCTGACCTCGATCCACGTCGTGCGGGGCGGTAAGTTTGCCGAATCGCTCACGTTCAAAGCAGCGCGGGCAGGATGGCGTAGAACTCGGTTGCCTTCACCACGTCGGCCAGCAGCACGCTGTCGTGCGTGGTATGCGCCGTTTCCTCTTCGCCCGGCCCAAAGCCGATCGAGGGAATGCCCGCCTTGCCCATCCAGTAGATGCCGTTGGTGCTGAAGTTCCACTTGGACGCCTTGTGCTCGGGCAGGCCGATCAGCTGGCGCGCCTTCAAGCCGGCCTGCACCAGCGGATGATCCTCGCTCAGCGCCCACGCCGGGAAGTACTTGTCGACGGGGAAGACAAAGCCCGTGTACGAAGGCTCGTCGTACTTCATCATCTCGACGGTGACCGAGCCGTCGGCCAGGTACTGCTGGGGCACCAGCTTGCGCACCTGGGCGAGCGCCGTCTCGACTGTCTCGCCAAACGTCACGCGGCGGTCGATGTAGACCTTGGCCAGGTCCGGCACGGCGTTGATGCTGGGCGTCTCGACCTCCATGTCGGTGACGGTGATCTTGCCGTGGCCGAGGAATGGGTCGTCGCCCAACTCCGGTTCGAGCTTGCTGACGCCCTCGATCAGCGGCAGCACCTTGTAGATGGCGTTGTCGCCCAGCTGGTTGGAGGCGGCATGGGCACTGCGCCCGCGCGAGATCACCTCGATCTCGACGCGCCCCTTGTGGCCGCGGTAGACCTGCATCTTGGTCGGCTCGCCGATCACGACGAAGTCGGGGCGGATGCCCTCGTGTTCGACAAAGGCGTGCGGGGCAATGCCGTCGCACCACTCTTCCATGTTGCCGAAGTAGTAGGCGGTCCAGCCCTCCAGCAGCCCCAGCTTGTGCGCCAGCGCCAGGCCGTAGATCATCGGGGGCGTCGAGCCCTTTTCGTCGCAGGCGCCACGGGCGTAGAGGCGGCCCTTGTCGATCTTGCCGATAAAGGGATCCCAGTCCCATTCGTCCGGGTTGCCGATGCCGACGGTGTCGATATGGCTGTCGTAGACCAGCACGCGTGGCCCGTTGCCGATGCGGCCGACGGTGTTGCCCATGCTGTCGAACCACGTCTCCTCAAAGCCGAGCTTGCGCATCTCTTCCTGGATGCGTTCGCCAACGGGGCCGATCTTGGAGTCCATCGAAGGGATGGCACAAATCTCGCGCAAAAACTTGATGATTGTCTGCGCCTGTTCGGCCACCTGGGCCTGAACCTGTGAAACGTCGAGCGAAGCCATGGTGCGAATCCTCTGTGGAGTAAAAACGAGTTTGGGAATGTGACAGCGCGCACAGAGTGCGGGCCAGTATGTACAGCAGAATTATAACGCATTGGGGAGATTTCGGGCTCATAGGGCGAGCTGGTACGAGACGCATGCGGGCGCTGCCATAAAAAAAGTGCAGACAAATCCGGTTTCAGCGCATGGCAATCGATGATAGAATAGCAGCAGGAGTTCATGCCTGGCTTGGTTTGCTAAGGGAGCATCGGCGATGACCATGAACGCGCTGTTCGAATTGCCGCTCCTGCTTGCCGCCCTGACTTCATTCTTCCTCGTCAGCATTGTCTTCCGGCGGCGCTGGTCACCTGGCGCACCGGCCCTCCTGTCATGCTGCTGGCAGCGGGATTCTGGGCCGGCACGTATGCGCTGGAGCTGCGCATGCCGACGCTGGACGCCAAGCTGTTGCCGCCAAGCTTCAGTATCTGGGGATCGTCGCCTTGGTGCCGGCCTGGTTTGTATTCACAGTGCAATTCACGCGCCAGGATCGCTGGATCGCAACGACCAGGCACGGGGCGGCTGGTGTTGAGCATCATCCCGGCGCTCACGGTGATCCTGGTGTGGACCAACGAACTGCACGGCCTGATCTGGACTTCGGCCATCATCGATACGTCCACGCCCATCGACGCCTTGGTCTTGACGCACGGGTCAGGCTTCTGGCTGCTGATCGGCTATGACTACCTGTTGGTGTTGGTGGGTACGGTGTGGCTGCTCGGCGTGGCAGTGCGCTCCTCCGGCATGTTCCACCGGCAGGCGCTTGCTCTCTTGATCGGCATCCTACCTGTGTGGCTTGCCAATGCGCTCTATGTCATGCAGTGGGGGCTAGGGGCCTGGCTCGACCTGACGCCCTTTGCCATGACGATCACCGGCGCCGTCTACGCCTGGAGCTTGCTGCATCTGCACTTGCTGGACATCGTACCGCTAGCCCGTTCCGAGCTGTTTACAGTTATTGAAGATCGCCATCGTGGTCGTCGATTTGGGCAACCGCATTGTCGATGTGAACCCTGCCGGCCAGCAGCTTGCGCCCAATCCCGAGCAGACGCTGGTCGGCAAGCCGTTGGCAGCCCTGCTGGGCACACAGGCCGGGCTGGTGAAACCGGCGGCACTGGCGAACCACGCCACGCTGGGCGATATCTGCCTGCTGCGTGCCGGCGAAGAGCGCACCTTCGAGCTGCGGGCTTCGCCGCTGCGTGATGTGGATAGCCGTCTGGAGGGCTGCCTGTGTGTTCTGCATGACATCACCGAGCGCAAGCAGGCCGAAGAGGCCCTGCAGCTGCTGGCGCAAAATCTTGAGCAGCGCGTCCTGGAACGCACGCGCGAGCTCCATACCCTGGGACATCACCTGGAGTCGATCCGGGAAGACGAGCAAAGCCGGATCGCACGCGAGATCCACGACGAGCTGGGGCAGGCGCTGACCGTGCTCAAGCTGAACGTGAGCTGGCTGAGCCGCCATGTACAAAACGATGGCGATGCCGTGTCGCGCAGGCTTGCCGCCATGAACGACCTGCTCGGCGCGTCGATCGAGACTGTGCAGCGTATTGCCGCTGAGCTGCGACCCGCGATCCTCGACCACCTGGGGCTGGTTGCAGCGCTGGAGTGGCTGACCCGCACCTACGAAGAGCGCACGGGGATCGCCTGCACCTTTGTCCACAGCGGCGAGGATACGGTGCTGATGGATAAAGACCTGGCGACGGCGCTGTTCCGCATCAGCCAGGAGGCGCTGACCAATGCCGCGCGCCACGCCAACGCCCGCAGCGTCGATCTCTGCCTGGACGTGACGGAGGGAGAGATCCTCCTGGAAATCAAGGACGACGGGATCGGCATCACACAAGCCCAGGTGGACGATCCGCGCTGCGTTTGGCATCATCGGCATGCGCGAGCGGCTCTATCCATGGCAGGGGCACCTGACGGTGACAGGCGCACGCGGTCAGGGCACCACGATCTCGGTTGTGATCCCCCTGCCGGCAGCACTGAGGGAGGCACTGTGATTCGCACATTGATCGTCGACGATCACAAGATCATGCGCGAGGGCTTGATCCAGATCTTGAGTGAGACGTCCGATATCTGCGTGGTGGGCGAGGCCGCCAACGGGCGTGAGGCGCTGGAGAAGATCCGCCAGGTGAGCCTGGACGTCGTGCTGCTCGACATCTCGATGCCGGAAATGGATGGCATGGCCAGCATCCATGCGATCAGGCATGAGCACCCCAAGTTAGCGGTGCTGGTGCTGAGCATGTATCCGGAGGAGCAGTATGCCGTGCGTTTTTTGAAAGCGGGAGCTGCCGGCTACCTCACCAAGGCAAGCGCGTCCGACGAGTTGATCGACGCGATTCGCAAGGTGGCGAGCGGCGGCCACTATGTCACGCGCTCGCTGGCCGAGCGCCTGGCGGAGGAACTCGGCGGCGAGCACCACACTGGGGATCTGGCCCTCGCTTTCCGATCGTGAGCTGCAGACGTTGCGCCTGATCGTAGCCGGGCGCACGGTCGGCGAGATTGCGGCGGAACTCTCCTTAAGCGCAAAGACGATCAGCACCTACCGGGCGCGCATCCTCGCCAAGCTCGGTCTGCACTCCACAGCCGACCTGGTGCGCTATGCGGTCGAAAACGGGCTCATCTAAAGACAGGTGCGTCTGCGCTTCCGTGTACCCCCGCTCGTGTAAGATGTTCCCTACAAAAATACGTATTCTTCTCCTACAAATGACTTAGAACTATGCTGATTGCAGTGGTAGCTCCCAGTCGGTAAGATGATACGTAAGTAGGGAATACCGGTCGCTATAATGGGGTAGCGCCTCCATACCCACGAATGCCCACGCCATGAATGCCGTATAGAGGGCTCACTCCCCACAAGTGTTCGCCGCGAATGCCGATTCCTACTATGTAGGTACAATTCCGCTGATCGCCAACTGTTGTTACAAAGATCGCCGGCTGCTGCTTCTAAGTTCCTTACTTGAAGCCAAGTGTGCACGCACCTTCCACTGACAGATGTGAATACGGCTTGATTGCGTCAATGAATTTCGCCAGCTTGTCACTTTTCTAAGGAGACGATTACGCAAGCAAGGAGAGAAACGCGTGCGGTGTGGGCAGTGATGCTGGTACTCGCGCTGCTCCTGGGCGCCGTGGCCTTGGTCCCAGCATCGGTGGCATCGGCACAAGACCCCGTGCCAGGTGCCCCGGTTAGTGGTGACGGCGTTGTGCCCTTGGAATATGACGGGAACGTCTCTTGCCAGTATCTTGGCTATACATACGGATTCAAGATCGAGGGCAACGGCGCCTCGGCTTACACAGGGACATTCCCATTTGATCGATTCGAACGGTGGCATTCATACCGGCAGCGCTCCAGATGATCCTTTCAACTCGGTCACGATTTCCTCGGATGGCTATTATCTAAATTGGCTGGCCACCTTACGTATTGACGCTGTCATCATGAAAGGTGGCCAGACTCCAATGCGTATGTCTACGTCCCGGAAGATACGGCTGATACCGGCCGTAGCTCCGCCGACCCTGAACAATGGCAACTTGCCTCAGATCAGCCACGTCGAATTCTGCTACGACTACGAGCTGACTGCCACCAAGACGGCGACAGCCCAGTTCAAGCGGAATTTCTCGCGGACGATTCGACAAGCTTGTCTACCCTCCTACACACAGCGGCTTTGCGGGTCAGTCATTTGAATCGGACTACGATATTGTCCTCGAGCAGTCGTATACCGATCTCTGACTTTGCTGTCGTCGGCACGATCACGGTCAAAAATCCAACACCGTTCACCGTAAACTATAGCGTAGCCGATTTGGTCGCCGGCACGCCGGCGGCTGTAGACTGCGATCCCGGCACTGCGGGCAGCCAAGCCAGCGGAGCCCTTGCACCTGGTGCGTCAAACGTTTGCAGCTACAGCGCCAGCCTCGCCGCCAAGACAGATGGCGCCAACACGGCAACGATCACCGGCAATACGACCGGCGTGGGCGGCGCTACTGCCTCCGCCAACTACGCCTTTGGCGACCCAACCTCCACCAACGGCCTGGGGACGGTAAACGTGCGTGACACCTTCCCGTATCCTGGTGGGACCCCTGAACAGCTCCGGCTCCGCCAGTGGCGACTTCACCTTCGACAATGACCAGACGTTCACCTGCTCGACGAACCCGGCTGACTATACTAACGGCAGCTACAGCTACACAAAGGTTAACCGGGCTACGATTGTCGACACTAACCAGTATGACGACGCCATGGTGACCGTAACCTGCTATGCGCCGGTCGTTACCAAGAATGCGGCGGCTTCCTACAAGGAGACGCATGTCTGGGACATTACGAAGGCTGTGGATCCGGCATCGCAAAGCGGGATCATTGGCGAAGTGCTGCCGTGGACCTGGACGGTGAACGTCAGCGAAAGCCCGGTTGAGATGCGACTTTATCGTCAATGGCGCTATTTACGTCACCAACCCGAACCCCAATGCGCCGATGACGGTCGACGTTGCCGATGCGCTAAACGACGCCACTGTGGCAACGGTGAACTGTGGCGGTGATTCGAGCAGTCTCACCGTCAGCGGGGGACAGACTGGCGTCTGTTACTACACTGCCAAGCCCACTGGCAGGACCGCTACGCTCAATACCGCAACGGCGAAGATCAACGGCGCGGGTTTTTCAGCGGCACGGCAGCGGTGAATTTCGTCAAGACCGTGGTTGGCGGCACGGCCACTGTCAGCGACCTAACAATCGATTTGAATGAGTCGCTCACCGCAGGAGAAGGCCCCCGGACCTTTTCCGTGCCCGGCAGCCATACTTGCTCGACGAACCTGGTGACTACGGCGCCAACGGCAGCTACAGCGGCAAGGTGGACAACACCGCCACGGTGAAAGCCGACAACGGCCAATCGGACAGCGCTAATGCCTCCACCAGCTACACCTGTTATGCCCCGGTGGTGAGCAAAGGATGCAGCGGCTTCGTACGACGAGACGCACACGTGGAGCATCGAGAAGTCTGTAAACCCGGCGAGCCAGAGCGGCTACCCAGGAGATACCCTTGCTTGGACGTGGACGGTCAAGGTCAGCGAGGTTTCAGCCGACAGCAACTTTGCCGTAAAGGGCAAAATCTACGTGTACGATCCGGCGCCTGAGTCGATGACGGTCGCTGTGACCGATGCATTGAATGACGGCACCTCGGCAGTGGTGGATTGCGGTAACGGCTCGACCAGCCTGACTGTAAGCGGCGGTGGTACGGACACGTGCGCCTATGCGGCTGCCCCCACTGGCAAGACCGCTACGCTCAACACCGCCACGGCGACGATTGCCGGTGCTAACTTCAATGGTAAGGCCACTGTGAGCTTCGTCAGAATGTGATCTGGCGGCACGGCAACGGTCAGCGACCCCACAATTGGCTTGAACGAATCGCTCGCGGCAGGGAGTGGCCCCTGGTCGTTTACCCGCTCCGGCAGCCACAAATGCTCGACCAGCGGCAGCGACTATGGCGCAGACGGCGTCTATAGCGCAACAGCAAATAACACTGCCACTGTGACCGCCAGCAGCGGCCAGACCGACAACGCCGACGCCTCCGCCACCTACACGTGTGAGGCTGGTTTCGTCGACCTGCTCAAGAAGACCAATGGCGTGGTGAACCCGGCGTTCTCCTGGAACTTCGCGCTCTACTGGGGACCCAACGGTTTTGGTTCCACCGCAATCGGCACAAGCTCGACGCTGAACGATGCCGACGGCCTGCTGATCTTCGGCCAGACGGCGCTGCGCCCCGACAAGGCGTACACGATCTGCGAGTTGTCTGTCCCGGCTGGCTACTCGTCCTTGTGGAAGGTGAACGACGTTATCGTCAACCCCTATAACCCGGACGCCTCCAAGACGCCGCCGGAAGACGTAGGCAACCGCTGCGTTGACTTCGGCGCCGGCACCACGATTCCGGTGACGGCGGGCGGAAGCCGTCCACTTCGCAGTTGATAACACGACGCCCGGCGGCGACCCGCGCACGCCCGGCTACTGGAAGAACTGGAACCGCTGCACGGGCGGCGGCCAGGCGGCCAACGCCGATCGCAACGGCGGGTATGCTAAGGGCTTCTGGCTGCTGGAGGACGGTGCTCAACCCATCAATCGGCGGCGGCATTGTCTGGGATGACATTCTGAGCGACTCCTTCCTGGTCAATATCACGTCCTGCGAACAGGCTGTCGAAATCCTTGACCAGCGTGTGGTGGCGATCAACGGTAAGGTCGGCGACGGCAAGAAACTGGCAAGCGACGCCGCCCGCACGTTGGCGATGCACCTGCTGGCGGCGCAGCTGAACTTCGGCGCCGGTGCCTGCACGACTCCAAACTGATAACCAAGGCGCTTGAGGCAGAGACACTGCTCGACAAGCTTAACTTCGACGGCACGAAGAGCACCGCCTACCTGACGTCAAAGAGCGCCGACTTACGCACCAGCTCTTGCATTGGCCAAGTACCTGGACGAGTACAACAACGGCATGTACTGCGGCAGCACGAAGGCGACAATCGCTGCATTGGGTATTGCCCAGCAGCCATCCTCGACCCCTCGCCTTTTCTTGGCTGCACTTAGCCGTTAAGCTCCACGCAAAACACTTGAAACGACCCCGGACATTGTGTGTCCGGGGTCGTTTCAATTACGTTTTTCAGTGACTGTGATAGGACCTGTAGTCATTGCGGATGACGATGCCTGTGTGCTTGGGCAAGATGGCGATGGCATCCAACGCTTGCGCACCTCGCTTCGGATGCAGTGCGTAGTGCGTCAAACTTGCGGTGCTGGTCGCATGCAGCCAGGCGAGCTTCCCGCACCACGTGGGCGCCAGTATCATCCTGATGGGTGACCGCTGCGTGCGCAATCAGCTGATTACTGCCACGGCAACGTACAACAGCAGCACTGGGACGGTGAGCGTCCAGGTGAACGGCGTAACCGCAGGAGCCGTGTACTATCTGAGCATCAAGTACAACCCTGGTTCTTTGGTCCGCCAGAAGGTGACCAAGCCGTACCCGACCGCGTCGTACACTTGCAGGACATACTTGGATGGTGCGGAGATCATCAGCAGTTGGGACAGTGTGAACGAGATCCCGAAGTAAATTCGGGGCGACCAGGCTCACAAGCGGATTGTGAGCTGGAATGTCTCTGAGATGATAGAGCGGCGTCGAGGCACTCGGCGCCGCTCTACTCTTCTATGGCCTCAATGGTGCAAGTGCAGGCAAGACCACACAGGTGCCAAGAGCATCTCCCCTCCAAACCCCTGCGTGCTGAAAACCCGGAATAGCGCGACTGACTCATGGGTGACAGACAAGAAAGGAGGAGCCACCATGACCGCCACCCTTACTTCCTCACCGCGCAGTCACGCCGAGTGGGCCGCGGCCGAGCGCCGCCGTTGTCGTCCGTGATCGCTCGCCGGCGCCAAGCTGCTCTTGCACCTGCTCACCGCCACCAACTATGGGCTCTTCGGCGATGAACTGGTTCTTTGCCGGCCCGCGCGGCCGTGCCTACCGTGCTTTGGGGTGGGCCTATCTGATCGTGCTTCTCCTGCTGCTGCTTCTGGATGGACGGGTCTACTACCTGGCCCCGGCCTATCCCATGCTCTTTGCCGGCGGCGCGGTCGCCGTTGAGCACTGGGCCGAGCGGCAGCATTGGGGCTGGCTCAAACCGGTGTACGCAGGGGTGCTGCTTGTGGGCGGGCTGGTCCTGGCGCCGTTCTGGCTGCCCCTGCTGCCGCCCGAGACCTATCTTCGCTATGCCGAGATTCTGCCCTTCGAGCAGCCCGCCGTCGAAACGCCGGCGACCGGCGCGCTGCCGCAGCTCTTTGCCGACCGCTTTGGCTGGCCCGAGATGGTGCAGGATGTCGCCGCAGCGTACTACGCGCTGCCGCCCGACGTACGGACCAAGACCGCCATCTGGGGCAACAACTACGCCCAGGCCGGCGCCATCGACTTCTACGGCCCTGCCCTAGGTCTCCCCAAGGCGATCAGCGGCCATCTCAACTATTGGTACTGGGGTCCGCAAGGCTATACGGGCGAGAGCGTCCTGCTCCTGGGTGAGGAGTGGCGTGACATTGCCCCCATCTTTGACAAGTGTCAAGAGGTCGGGAGGGTGTCACACCCCTGGTCCATGCCGCGCCAGCGCTTCCCCATCTACTGGTGCCAAGGCATCAAACAGCCGCTGCCGGAGATGTGGCCCGCCGTAAAGAATTGGTCGTAGCCGGCCGTTCGCCTGCGCGCAGTAGAAACTGATAGAATTCCAGCCCCTTTTGATAGATAATGGCCGTATCATTCCCCATTTTTTGCGCTACAATGGGGAACAACGAGCGGCGGCTGTTTTCTCCAGAGGAACCAAACAATGGCAACCAAGCAAGGATCGCCTGGAGCTATCTGTTACCTATGTGGCAGGCGGTACGACCATCGGCCTGAAGCCCGGCAGCATCGAATTTGTAGATCGACGTGCCCCCCAGCAGGACGACGTGGTGACCGTCGACGGCCACATCAAGCTCGAACCGGGCGTCAGCTTCTATGTCAACGTCCCCGAGTTCTCGATCGGGCGCAGCGTCAACAACGATCTCTTCATCGACAGCGCCAAGATCTCGCGCAGCCACGTCAGGTTGAGCGCCTGCAACGACGACACCTACAAGCTGGTCGATCTCGGCAGCGCCAACGGCACGAGCCTCAACGGCCGCAAGCTGGACAAGAATGAAGAATGCCGCCTGCGCAGCTCGGGCGAAATTCAGCTGGCCGGCGTCTTTCATCTAAAGTTCGTCGACTCCGGGGCCACCGACGTGACCCCTGAATCGCTGACGGTGTACGGTATCACGCTCTCCCACGCCGATCGCCACGTGCGGCTGCAGGGGAACGCCACCGCCGAAGAGATCCGGCTGTCAAGCAGCGAATACCAGTTCCTCAAGCTGATCATGGAAGCGTTTCCCGAACCGGTGTCGCACCGCGATCTTGCCTTTGCCATCTGGGGCTGGGAGCCGGATAACCCCGAGGACGACAAGCGCGTGCGCGACGCCCTGTTCAACATCGTGAAACGCCTGCGTGAGCGGCTGGAGCTTATCGACGCCGATCACGAATACATCGAGACCGTGCGCAAGTGGGGCGACCGCGAGGGCGGCTATCGCTTTAACAAGCAGTAGATTCGTTGCGCATGCGCCATGCTTACCGGGCTGCGGTAACGCCTGTTTTTCGGAGAAAGAACCATGCAGCACATAGCACGTTTCCTCTGCCTGTTGCTTCTACTGGCTGCTGCCAGCTTATTTGCGCCGTACCTCCATGCCCAGGACGCTGTGAACCCATTCTTGGCCTTCGCCAAGGTGGACAGCTCCCATTTCCCGACCGTGCAAATAGCAGTATACGGAGATCCCGGCAGCGGCGGGATTGCCGAACTGCCCGTCCAGGTGCGCGAGAACGACCAGGTTCAAACGATCATCAGCGATAAAACGGAGGAAGTTGGCACGCAGCTGGCGGTCGTACTGGATCCACATGACCTGGCGGCAGTAGGCAGTTCCGGGCAGACGCACCAGGCAGAGGTGGCCGGCATTCTCCTCGACCTGATCGAGAAGGGCGTGGTGGTCAGGAATCAGGATTGGCTCGCAGCATTCACGGGGCACAGCAGCGGTGACTGTTAGCACGATCCAGGATCGGACCGGCGAACCGAATCTCATCTTCAACAGCACAGTGCAGAGCAGCGTAGATCCGGCGGTGGACGACAACCAGCTGACGGCTCTCACGCTGGGGGTGCTGGACAAGTTCCAGGCGCCGGCGCCGGCAAACCTTGCCCGCGCCATGCTGCTGTTCACAGCCGGCAGCAGCACATCTGGATGTGGAAAGCGTCGTAGCACGTGCAAACAGCGAAAACGTCCGCGTTCATGTCATCGAACTAGCAAACCCAACGACGCCCCCGGCAGGCGATGGGGCGCTGCGCGACCTTGCCACGCGCACAAACGGTGCTTTTGTCCGCCTGCAGGGTGCTGAGGATCTGCCGCCGATGTGGCGCCGGCTTTCCGCGCTGCGCACCCAGCGTGTGTTGAGCTACGCATCAAGTGCAACGGCCCCAGTTTCGCTGACGGTCGAGCTTGCTGGTGCCGGCGGTGCGCCGCTTGCCGCCACTACGGATCTGGCCGTGCCAGCAGCGCCGCAAGCTGCAGCTGCACAGGCTGCTGGCGAGGCCGCGACCGGCGCAGCGCAAGATGCTGTGCCTACCCCTGTGCCAACCGCTGCACCGGCATCTGCGCCTACATCTGCGCCTACAACTGCACCGGCGACTGCAGCAGCGACAGCCGCCGCAGCCTCCGCTACAGCCGAACCGACAGTAGTCGCAGCTGCAAATGCCCCGGCAGATCTACCGGCGACAGACGTACCGGCAGCTGAACCCGCGGCTGAACCCGCAGTTACATCCGGCGACACGTCTGCAGTGAGTGAAGTAGTAGCTGTGGCGGACAGCGGGTCCGATCAGCCCTCCTCACTGGATGATCCGGTAACGACGGCGGACGACACGGTGCCGGTACCGGCGAGTGACACGGTGTTTGTGCCCGGAACCTCGTTGGCGCTGCCGCGGCCGCTGCTTGAACTGGCGCTGCCAATCCTGTTGGTTCTGCTGGCCTTCTTTGCCTTTCGTGAAGTACGCGAACGGCGGAAAAGCAGCAAGCAGCAGCGTGACGTCGCAGCGACCAAGGCACCGCCTGCTGCAGCAGCGTGCCGCTGCTGCCCCTGCTGCCGAGGACGATCTCGACGATCTGCAGCCATTGCAGCCGCGCAAGCAGCCTGCCGGCAGCACCGGTGAGGTGGCGGCTAGCGCAGTTGTGTCCGAACCTGCTGCCGCACGCACGCCGGCTCCGGTGCGGGTCGAAGACGATGACTACGACGAGGCCACGGTCGTGCCGCTGCGTTTCAACGATGACGAGGCCACTTACCGGCTGCGTGAGACGATCGATATGCCGCTGTTGGGCGTGTTGGTGCGGGTAACGAACGATCCCAACCTGCCGCAGCAGCTCCCCGTATATGGTCTAAATCCGGGGCCCGGCGAGGCACGCCAGATCCACATCGGGCGGCACAGCAAAAACAACACCGTCGTGATCAACGACAAGAGCATCTCGCGCGAGCACGCCGTGATCATCCAGAAGGATGGCCGTCTCTATCTGCGGGACAACGCCAGCACGGCCGGCACCTACCTCAACTGGCGGCAGCTGAAACCCGGCGAGGAACTCCTCCTGCGCCACAATGACCTCATCAGCTTTGGTGAAATCGTGTATGAGTTCCGGGCCAAGGGAGAGGACGAGGCTACCGTTGTCAGCGGGTGAAGCACCGGCTGCGCCGGCCGTCAGCATTCCGCCGCTTGACGACTACGACTACCAGGTGCAGCGCTTTATTGAAACCGATAGCAAGATGTCGGACGTGCTGTTGGCCGTGACTGCGCAGCAGCGCCCCGTGGTGCTCAAGATTGCCCGCGTCGATCAGCGTGCCCGTGCCGAAGTAAATCGCGAGGCGATCCAGAATTCTGTGCTGTGGCTGCAGAGATTAGGCCGGCATGAGGGACTGGTCCAGCTGTACCCGATCGTGTACAAACGTTCCGGCAGCGAGCGCGCCCGTAAAGAGGAACCTGTATTTTGCGCCACGCTGCGGCAGTGGGCCGGCGAGCCCGAGTTCCTGGTCATGGAGTACCTGGAAGGCGGCTCGCTGCGCGAGGTTGTAGGCGCGCGCCCGCTCAGCCTCGATATAACCCTTTGGATCACACACCAACTGGCAGCGTCCCTGGACTATGTTCACCAGCAAGGGTGCGTTCATCGCGATATCAAGCCTGAGAATATCTTGTTTCGCGGTCCGCCTCCTGCACGCGACCGTGGTGCCAAGGCCGCGGGCCAGCAGCTCGATCAGATCCGGCCGGTGCTGGTGGACTTTGGCGTGGCTGCCGGCCGCGGCGAGCACCGGCTTGTCTCGGGCTCACGGCTGTGGATGGCGCCGGAACTGCAGGAAGCGTACGAACAGTCGCCCCTGCCGGTAGACCCGGCCTGGGATGTCTATGCCCTGGGCTTGATTTTGTGTTACATGATCAGCGGGCGGCGCCCACGGCGGCGAAGCTACGAATATGCCAGTGTGCTCGCCTACCGCGAACACACCCTGGCCGTCCTGCAGCAGGAACTGCAGAACCACGGCGGCGTGGCTTCAGTCCACGAGCGGCTGGCGCAGCTGATCACGGCCATGCTCGCGAAAGACCCAGCCGATCGCCCGGCAGCTCACGAAGTAGCGGCGACGGCTGCGGCGCTGTTGGCGGACCGCGGCGTGACCTTAACCCGGCCCACACGGCTGCGTATGCTGCTGGCGCGCGGCCGCGACCTGCCCCCGAGAAAGCGGCTGCAGCTTGCATTGGTCGCCGCGCTGATCGTGGGCGTGGTGCTGGGCGGCCTGGCCGGGCTGCTGATTTCTCTGCCCGCCACGGTAAACGCGCGTGATGGCGGCGACCAGCCGGCAGCGCCGGCGGGCGAGATCCAGGCGCAAAGCCATACGCGTGAGGCAGCAGCGCCGTCTCAACCTGGTGAGACTACGCCCACTGCGGTTCGACAGCCCCTTCTGCTGCAGAGCCGGAACACGCCGGCCGCTGCGCTGTCGCCCGAGCCGACGCGCGTGGTGCTGAGCCCCACACCCACGCTGCCTCCCCCTACGCTCATACCCCTGGCCCTGCAGCCTGCGCAACCGCCGCCAACCCTGGTCCCATTCACCCCCGTGCCACCCGCCGGCATGTCGACCACTGCGCCGACAGTCGCGGCTCTTCCGCCGGCCGCACCGCTGCCCACCCGCAAGCTGCCGCGGCCCAGCCCCTCACCTACGCCCGCGGTGAATGCCGCCGCCGGCAGCAGGAAGCCGACGCCTGTAGTGCAAGCGGCGCCGCCCACCACGCAGGGGGGCATACCTGTATTGGAGCAAGTGCAGCTGCTTGCGCCGGAGTCTGGCACGGTTTCCGACCAAGGCAAAGTTGAGTTTTCCTGGCAGGCCGGTGCCTCCGGCGCCGGCGGCGGACCACTGTTTTGAACTGGTGTTTTGGGACCCGGACAATCCTGCCGACAAGCGCTCGCCCACAGGCGCGAGCAAGTCCCTGCGCCAGCGCGTCGACTTTACCCTGTTGTTCAACAGCAGTGATCCTCTGCTGCGCGCCCTGACGCAGTCTGAGGAAGAATTCAACTGGGGAGTGCGCATTGTCGCGTGCTCTGCGCCGCGTACCGTGCTGCAGGACGTGCAGCAGGTACGCATCTACAGCTACAAGGGCAAATAATCATGGGCAAGCAGGTGAACTTCCGTTGTCCCCAGGTTGGCAAAGGCACGCGCCAGGGTCTGCGCAACCCTGAAAATAACGACGCCTATGGGTATTTTGAGGTGCAGCGGCGGGAGGCGACCACGCGCCTGCCGCGGCGCACCGGCGATGGTGACACGCAGACTACGCCCTCAGGCAGCAGGCTCCTGCCAATGGCCCGAGCTACGGGCCGGACACAAGTATCTATATTGCCGTGGTGGCCGACGGCGTTACCAGCACAACCGGGGGCGCCCAGGCCAGCAGGATCGCAGTGGAGGCCGTCAAGGCTACGCT
Organism: uncultured Chloroflexia bacterium; assembly: GCA_963791135.1. Taxonomy (GTDB): domain Bacteria; phylum Chloroflexota; class Anaerolineae; order Caldilineales; family Caldilineaceae; genus Fredericiella. The sequence goes on along the minus strand of CAWBRX010000008.1, from coordinate 39,068 downwards.
GCGTGAACCGCCCAGCCGCCAGGAGACGCTCTCCGAGTGGCTGGAATTCGCCGTGCTGCGTGCCAACGACGAGATCCTGTTCGAGGCAAAGCGCAACCCGCAGTGGGAGGGGATGAGCACCACGATCGTGCTTGCTGCCTTGGCGGGCGAAAAGCTCTACGTCATGCATCTGGGTGACAGCCGGGCCTATCTTGTGCGTGACGGCGCGCTGCACCTGCTTACCGCCGATCACACATGGGCGCAGGAAGCACTTGATGCCGGGAGCATCACCGCGTCCGAAGCAGCGCAGCACCCAGGGCGCAACCAACTGCTGCGCTACCTCGGCTCGCAGAAGAGCATCAGCGTGGATCGCGGCATCATTATGCCGGGCACCGGCCTGCGGGAGGAGTACCTGCTGGCACAGCCCGGCGACATGGTGCTGCTGTGCACCGACGGGTCTGCATCACCCACTGTCGGCCGATGAACTCAGGCAGACCTTGCTCGAACACGCCGGGTATCCGCAGGATGCCGTCGACGAACTGATCGCGCAGGCAGTTGCCACGGGAGAACGCGACGACATAACTGCCGTAGTCATGGAACTGCCCACCGTCCTAGCCGACCTGCCCGGGGACACACCGGCCGCTTCAGCACAGCCGGCTGCGGCTGCACAGGCACCTGCTCACAAGTCGAGCAAGGCCACCGCGGCTCTCCTGCTTACCGCCCTCACCATCCTGGTCTTGTTTGCCCTCTACTGGATGTTACGCTGACCTGTTGGCAGCTGCCTGGCGCCAGGCAGTAACACATATGCAGCGCGGGCCGGTCGACACCAGTTGACCGGCCTGTTTTGTATTTGGACGCCTCCATCTTCTGCATACTCAAGAATCTGTCAACCCAGCTCAAAAATAACAGCAAAATCGCAGAAATCACCAGACAAAGGCGCTGCAATGCCCTCCCCGTGCGCCCTACAATAGAGCCAAGAACGACGCAAGTTAACAACCGAAGAACTCAAGAACCTGGACAGTGACTTGGCACCACAGTAACGCAGTTTGCACGAATCGGCTGGTAACGAAGCGTATCTATCGCAACCGACTTTCACTGGCAACTTTCACAGCCAACTTTCACAATCAAGGAGAACAATCATGAACGACAACCAGAACTTCGCCATCGAGCAGCTCGAGGACCGCCTGGAAACCTTCTGCCTCTACATCCCCTACGTGGGCACCTGCTACAAGACCGTATGGTTTGTGCGCATCCCGTACCCCTGCGTCAAGTACTACCGGATTTGCTTCTAGTCGCAGCCATCCCGTACTTGCCAACACACCAGCCAAGTCAACATCCAGGCAGCACCCACCAAAAGAACCCGCACGCAGCGGGTTCTTTTGTATTGGAGGTGTGAAGTCAGCCTCGCATGAATTCGCTGCCCCTCTCTATCACAGCTCGCCAAAATTCATATCGGCAGGCACGAATTTCATAGATCCCGCAGTCGAATCGGGTGCTCAAACTCCCTAGGATTGAGGCATGCAATTGGAAGTTAAAGAAGCTATAGAGGAGCCAACCCATGAGCATCAGTCTTGCCACCCAGATCGAACTGTACCCCGGGACAGAGATTGTAGAATTTGACGGCAGCGGCCGTGCGCGGACCTTTCGCGTGGAGACAGCCGACGGCCGCCACTTCCAGATCAACGAGAAGCTGTATGCGCTGCTGGACTGCCTGCGCGTGCCCGCCTCGCTGGCTCTGCTGGCCGATCGCTTTCAGGCGCGGACCGGCGAGGCCGTTGCGCTGGCGGAGCTGCAGCAGCTGAGCACACGCCTGGAAGCGCAGGGTGTCATTCTGCGCAGCGGCGAGACGCCACAGCCGCACACGGCCGGCAATCCGCAGGCGACCTCCTTGCTTGCTCTGCACTACCATCGTGACATCGTCTCGGCGCAGGCGCTGGCCCCGTTCGCCCGCCTGGTGCAGGTCCTGTTCACGCGACCGGCGGCAGTCGCCATCGTGGCCCTGATCGCCTTGGCCCACTTCCTGGCGTACCGGCAGGTGGGCTTTCCTCCAAACCTGCAGCTGGGCAACGTGAACTATCCCCTTTTGTACTGCGTCATGCTGGCAAGCTTTCTGCTGCACGAGCTAGGTCACCTGGCCGCCTGCCGCCGCTGGCACTGCCCGCACGGCCCGCTCGGCTTTGGCCTCTACTTCTTTAACCCTGTCTTCTATGTGAATGTGACGGCCGCATGGCGCCTGAATCGCCGACAGCGGGCCGTGCTCGACCTGGGCGGCATCTACGTGCAGCTGGCCTTTATCTCGGCACTTTCCGCCGCTTACTGGCTGCTGCACGACAACACCTTTCTGCTGGCACTCCTGCTCACCGACCTGCTTGTCTTGAGCAACTTCGAGCCTTTCATGAAGCTTGACGGCTATTGGCTGCTGTCCGACCTCGCCGGCGTGCCCAATCTCCACGCACGCGCCGGGGAGATCACGAAGCAATGGTGGGTGCGGCTGCAGCACCGCTTGGGCCGGCGCAGCGCAGCGGTGGGGGCGGCTCACGCAGCTGCGGACTGGTCGCCGCTCGTACGCACGGTGGTCTTTGTCTATGTCGCACTCTCCATCCTGATCTGGCCGCTCATGCTCTTGGGCATGATCCCGATGGTCTACGTCGCCGTCACTACCTATCCCGCGCTGTGGTCCACGGCGTTCGCCAACCTCCGCGAAGCGCTGGCCGCCGGCAATGCGGGTGCGGTGCTTGCCCAGCTGCAGGTGCTGTTCATGCCGACGCTGATGCTGGTCAACCTGGCCTTCTTGCTCAAGCGTCTGTGGGGCCGGTTGGCCCAGCGCCTGGGACGTGGGCGAAGCGCGGCGGGCGGATCTATCGAGGCCACTGCCATCCGGCAGAAAGCGCAGCAGATTTGACAGATTGTTCCGGCGATTGGCGGAGCGTCTCGGATTAAAGTGGTACCCAGATAGTCAAGTAAACAAGGAGGAACAGCATGAACGGCAGGCACTATCAAGTACATCACTATCTCGGCGTCGGCGCCGTCATGGTCTCGCTGCCGTTGATTGTGTTCGTCTTGTCAGCAGTTAAGACCGCTATCCAGTGGCGGGCCGATTCACAAGATGCGGCCGTCGACTGGGGCATGTGCATCGGCTGAAGCGAGAACCGGATTTTAGAGACAACAAGGAGATTCATCATGAACAGCAAGCGAAATCGTGCAGGTCGTACTCTTCGCATCGCGGCAATCCTCGTCCTGCTGCCGCTGGTGGCTTTTGTCGCCTATGTGCTGGTAGTCAATGTCGTAGCGCTGGGCCTCCCGGCCGGCCAGCCGGCACCCGACTTTTCGGGCCGGGACTTGCAGGGCAACGTTCTGCGCTTGAGCGAACTGCGCGGCCGGCCGGTCATGCTCACCTTCTGGTCACCCGAGTGCTTCGCCTGCCGTGAGGAAGTCCCTTCGCTGCAGGCCATCGCCGCAGATCCTTCGGCAGATGTTGCCCTTGTGACCGTCGTCAGCCGCATGCCGGCCGCCGAGGTACAGCAGTACGTAGACGAACACAAGCTGACCTTCCCGGTGATAGTCGACGAGGCGGGCGAGATTCCCGGCCTGTACCAGGTCAGCGGCATTCCGTTCACCTATTTCATCCGCCCCGACGGCACCGTCGAACGCACCGTCATCGGGGCCGGTGAGCCGGGAGCGCTGGGCGCCAACCTGCAGCGCTGGCTGAGCACCTGCAAGATTGACGCTCCTTGTGCGGTGAAGGGCTAGGCCGGGCATCGGCTCCGAAAGGGTGGAGATCATGAAGACAGTAACGCAGCGAGCACGCCGTAATGAGGCACCACTGATCGACATCCAGGCGATCAAGAAGGCATATGCGATGGGCGAGACGACGGTCCATGCCCTGCGGGGTGTCTCCCTGGCGATTTATCCGGGCGAATACGTAGCCATCGTCGGTTCCAGTGGTTCGGGCAAGAGCACGTTGATGAACATGATCGGCCTGCTTGACCGGCCCAGCGACGGCAGCTACTGCCTGCGGGGGACCGAGGTGAGCCGCATGAACAAGGCGCAGCTGGCAAACCTGCGCAACCGGGAGATCGGCTTTATCTTTCAGCGCTTTCATCTGCTGCCGCGCACCTCGGCCCAGCGCCAGGTCGAACTGCCGCTCTTCTACGGGGGCGTCGGGGCTCGCCAGGCTGCACAGCGGGCGCTGACAGCCCTGCAGCAGGTAGGCCTGGGTGAGCGTGTCCATCACCTTCCCGAAGAGCTTTCCGGCGGCCAGCAGCAGCGTGTGGCGATCGCCCGGGCGCTGGTGAACGAGCCCAGCCTGCTCCTGGCCGACGAACCGACGGGGGCCCTGGATTCGAAGACCGGCAGCGACGTGATGCAGCTCTTCGACAGCCTGCACCAGCAGGGGTTGACGCTGATCGTCGTTACGCATGACATGAATGTCGCCCGCCGCGCCGAGCGCATCGTTACGTTGAGCGATGGGCGGATCGTGAGCGACGAGCGAGTCCGTCTCGCACTGAATTCCGACGGACCAAAGACAGCAGACAGCTTGGTGTTTTTGAAAAAGGTTGAGGTGGCACGATGAAACTTCTACGCTATGCGGGCGTCGCCCTCGAAAGCATCATGTCCAACAAGATGCGCTCGATTCTGACCATGCTCGGTCTGATCATCGGGGTCGCCTCGGTCTTGACCACCATCGGTATCGGCCGGGGCGCCGCGCTCGGCGTCAGCCGCGAAATCGAGGGCCAGGGGATCAACACGCTGACGATCAACCCCAAGATGGACAATCTCACCGACAGCAGCACGCTTACGTCGGGCGATGCCAAGGCGCTGGCAGACACCTCCCTACACCCGGAAATTGCCGCCGTGGCGCCGACCAATACGGCTTTTGTCAAGGTCGTGAACGGCAGCGCCGCCATCGAGAGCCAGGTGAGCGGGACCACGGCCGCCTACGCCGGCGTACGCAACCTCAAGCTCGCACAGGGCCGCTTCTTTTCCTCTGCCGAAGAGGCCGACCAGCGGCGTGTGGTCGTGCTGTCGGCGATCGCTGCCCGCAGCCTGTTTAAGAGCGGCGACCCGCTCGGGCAGACGGTCCGCATCAAGGGTGAACCGTTCCAGGTCATCGGCGTACTCAAGCCAAGCAGCGGCGACGACAGCGAGTCTTATTTCCGGCCGGTGTATGTGCCGCTGGGCGTGGCACAGACGCACTTGATCAAGGCGACGCGCTACCGTGGAGAGTATGTCATCTCCGAAATCATGGTGAAGGTGGCCAGCCGCGATCTGCTTACCTATGCCGAGCACCGTGTGGAGCAGACGCTGCGTGCCCGCCACGACCTGGAGGCAGGCGACAAAAATGATTTTCACATCCTAAACCAGGCAAAGCTGCTGGAGATTGCCAACAACGTCTCCAGCCTGATGACGGCCCTACTGGGCAGCATCGGCACCGTCAGCTTGCTCGTCGGCGGCATCGGCATCATGAACATCATGCTTGTCTCGGTCACCGAGCGCACCAGTGAGATCGGCCTGCGCAAAGCCCTGGGTGCGCAGGACCGTGACATCCTGCTGCAATTCCTGATCGAAGCAGTCGTGCTGTGCGCCATTGGCAGCCTGATCGGGATAGGCCTGAGCTACGCCGTGAGCTTCCTGCTCGCACAAGTGCCCGAGTTCCCATTCCACGTGCTAATCGAGTTTGGCGCAATCGGCTTGTCACTCGCCGTGGGGCTCTTGAGCGGGTTTGTGTTCGGGCTCTACCCGGCGATCCGTGCCACCCGCCTGGACCCGATCGAGGCGCTGCGCTACGAATAGTCGAGCTTGGGCCGCTTTCTAAGTCGATGCTGTGATATTGACATAGAACAGCCGCCCATTTTGACAGAAAGAGGCCTGTTCTGGCCGTCACGCAATCGCTATGCTTTGACCAGTGACAGTATTCTTTTTGAACGATGGAGGCCTACCGTGGTCAGAAAACTATTTCTTCTTGTTCTTACTGTTCTGAGCAGCGCCGACATGGGCCTGCTGATGACCCAAACCGGTTCCGTCACGGTGCAGGAACCGGCAGCGGCCGTAATTCAGCCCGGCCAGACCAGCACGCCGGCAGCCATCGCCATAGATGCCGACGTCAGCGGCCTGGTGGAAGTCCAGCCGCCCGCTTCGATCGTCGACGCGCTGACTGCGGCCGGCACGATCGAACTGATCAGCAAGCGCCAGGTCGTGCTGCAAGTTGAGGGGACCGTGAGCCAGGTAGCAGTACGTGAGGGGCAGGCAGTGGCGGCCGGCGATCTTCTCATCGCGTTGGATACCACCGACCTGCAGCGTGCCGTCAGCCGTGCCGAGCTGGATGTCGACAGCGCCAAGGCCGACCTGCAGAAGCTCCATGAAGGCAGCAGCCAGGCCGAGATCGATGCTGCGGAGGCTAATCTAAAGGCAACACAGGAAAACCTGGCCCGTGTCCAGGCGGGGCCGACGCAGGAGGAAATTGCGGCTGCGCAAAGCCGCCTTGCTGCCGCCCAGGCCAAGTACGGTGAACTCCAGGCGCCGCCGAGCAGCGCCGAACTGGACGAGGTAAAGGCTGAGCTGGAGAAGGCCGATATTTCTCGCCAGGCTGCACAGCGAGCGTATGACCAGATCAAGTGGCGTAACGATAAGGGGATGACCCAGGAATCCGCCGAGCTGTACAAGGCGACGGTCGAGTACGAGCGTGTGCAGGCCAAATATGACCGCATCAATCAGGGCGCCGCGCAGTCCAGCGTGCAGGACTCGGTTGCCAGTATCCGCAAGGCCCAATCCGAGCTGGAAGACCTGAAGCTCAAGCCCTCGGCTGCCGACGTTGCGGAGGCCCAGGCCAAGGTCAGCGAGGCGGAACAGCGGTTGGCCAAGCTCGTCGCTCCCCCGCCGGCCGCCGAAGTCGAGGCTGCCGAAGCCAAGGTCAAGAAGGCTGAACTTGACCTGGCCGAGGCCCAGACCAAGCTTGGCTACGCCCAGGTGGTCGCCCCGATCGACGGCACGGTGCTCGAACTTTCGATTACGGCGGGCGAGCGCGGGACGGTGGGCAAGGTCGTGGCGACGCTGGCCGACACCAGCAAGCTCAAGCTCACGGTGAAGGTGGCCGAGGTTGATATCACCAAGATTCAGACGGGCCAGGTGGTTGAGATTGCCATCGACGCCATCCGCGGCCGCACCTTTGCCGGTGTCATCGACAGCATTGCACCCATCAACCAGGCGGACAAGGATGTCGTCAACTATCCCGTCACGATCCAGCTGACCGACACCAATCTGGACGGGGTACGGCCGGGCATGAATGCCGTAGTGACGCTCACCGACCCGCAGTCGGCGGCCGATGGCTGGCTCGTGCCGACCACAGCGCTCAAAGCCCTGCCCGGCGGCCAGGCGCAGGTCCTGGTGCAGCGCGGCGAGGAACTGGCGCCGGTGACCGTTGTGCCGGGCGCAGCGCAGGGGGAATGGACGCTGGTGCAGTCGCCTGACCTCCACGAAGGCGACAAGGTGCAGGGCAGTGTGACCTCTTATGTAGACCAGCAGCCCGAGCCGGGCCTGCCTGGTGCATCAGATGGGGCGCAGGGCGGGTAATACTGTCTATCGAGTCTTCAGCGACACATACAGTCGGGGCGGCTTGCGAATGTTCGTTTACTAAGAACATTCGCCAGCCGCCCCGATTGTTGTTCTACGCAAGAGAGCTGCTGTACCCCGACCCTTTTACTGCGTGCCGTCCTGTTGGAGGAGGACGCGGAGGCCGAAGTTGGGGTTGGCGGTGGTGGGGGCGAAGCCGGAGCGAGCGGTGCAGCGTGCCTGGTACTGGGTGTAGTAGAAGGAGCCGCCGCGTGCGGTGCGTTGGCCGTCGGCGGTGGGATCCTCACGGCCGTCGTCGGCGGCGTAGGGGTAAGGCTGTTCGAGGGAGGAGGTCCACTCCCAGACGTTGCCGCTGAGGTCGAGGATGCCGTAGGGGCTGGCACCGGCAGGGAGACTGCCGACGGGCAGGGTGTCGCCGGTGTTGTTGCCGAAGTTGGCGGTCTCAGCCGTGGGCGGCTGGTCGCCCCAGGGGTAGAGCCGGGTGTCGTCGCCGCGGCAGGCGCGCTCCCACTCGGCCTCGGTCGGCAGCCGGCCGCCGGCCCAGCGCGCATAGTCGTTCGCCTGCTGCCAGTCCACATAGCTGACCGGATGGTCGGCAAGCTCCGGCGCATCCCAGCCCTCTACCTGCGGCGGCGTGCAGGCGCCGTCCGCCACGCAGCGAGCATACTGGGCGTTCGTCACCTCGGTGCGCTGCAGCCAGAAGCCGTCCACACTCGCCGCATGCGCCGGCTGCTCCTGCTCCGCCGATGCATTCGCTGCCTCCGCCCCCATCGTGAACTCACCCCCAGGCACGTACTCGTACACCCCACCATCCTTCTCGCTCAGCAGCGTCACCTTGTCCTGCGGCAGGAGGACGCGGAGGCCGAAGTTGGGGTTGGCGGTGGTGGGGGCGAAGCCGGAGCGAGCGGTGCAGCGTGCCTGGTACTGGGTGTAGTAGAAGGAGCCGCCGCGTGCGGTGCGCTTGGCCGTCGGCGGTGGGATCCTCGCGGCCGTCGTCGGCGGCGTAGGGGTAAGGCTGTTCGAGGGAGGAGGTCCACTCCCAGACGTTGCCGCTGAGGTCGAGGATGCCGTAGGGGCTGGCACCGGCAGGGAGACTGCCGACGGGCAGGGTGTCGCCGGTGTTGTTGCCGAAGTTGGCGGTCTCGGCCGTGGGCGGCTGGTCGCCCCAGGGATAGAGCCGGGTGTCGTCGCCGCGGCAGGCGCGCTCCCACTCGGCCTCGGTCGGCAGCCGGCCGCCGGCCCAGCGCGCATAGTCGTTCGCCTGCTGCCAGTCCACATAGCTGACCGGATGGTCGGCAAGCTCCGGCGCATCCCAGCCCTCTACCTGCGGCGGCGTGCAGGCGCCGTCCGCCACGCAGCGAGCATACTGGGCGTTCGTCACCTCGGTGCGCTGCAGCCAGAAGCCGTCCACGCGCACCGCATGCGCCGGCTGCTCCTGCTCTGCCGATGCATTCGCCGCATCCGCCCCCATCGTGAACTCACCCCCAGGCACATACTCGTACACCCCACCGTCCTTCTCGCTCAGCCACCCCGTTCCGGTTATCGTACCCCTGAGCGCTACGCCTGTTGCATCGGCGTCGGTGCCCTCAGGGTAATTCTCTTCGGCCTCATTTTCTTCGGTGATGACCTCAGACGGGGCGACCTCAGCAGTAGCAATCTCAGCAGTAGCTACAGGCGCGGCCACAGGGGTGCTGGTTGCCACCGGCGTAGCCGCACTGGCTGCGACCGTACGGGTTGGCTGGTCGGTTGGCTGGTCGGTTGGCTGGTCGGTTGGCTGGTCGAGCAGTCCGGGCTCAGCTGCGACTAATTGGATTTCCGCTATCTCCAGTGCGGCTTGGGACACGTCTTCGATAGCTTGCTGGCTTTTGGCTAGACTTTCCGTCACGTCGTCGGCGAAGACCTGCGCTTCCTTGCCGGTATCAGCCGAAATGATCTTTATGGCTCGCTCGGAAGCATGGCTGGCAAGGTCCTTGCTTTCCTGCGTCGAGGTGATCATCTGCTGTACCAGCGGCAGGAACTGGGCTCCGTCCGGCTCGCCCGCAAGTGTATCTGATAGGACGACGGTCTGTTTTGCAGCATCGTCCAGGTATACCAGTACGCCATAGCCATCGCCGGGATCCTGTTTATGGCCGTCGCGATTCCAGATCCTGGAAAAAAAGACTATGCTCTCCCACGACGATGTTGATGACGTGCTCCGCATGGTTCTGCGCGGTTACCATATCGTCGACGGCAAGTGCTTTCTTCAGGAAATCGTTGTGCGAGGCCGCAGTTTCGGCCTGGTGCCGGGCGCCGCCCAGAGAACCCTTGCCGTGTGTACCGTCGTCAAAGTAAAGCTGCCGAATCGGCGCCAGCAAGTCAACCGGCAGGGACCCAGAAAGGACGATCTGTTCTGAGATGCTGGGATCGGAATCCTCGTCCGGCTCCACGCTCACCAGGGCCGTGTCATAGTTTGCGAGCAGAGATTGGTCCGTGCTGCCCGTGAACGTGACAGGCCCGGTGGCAGCGGGTAACGCCCCCAGGCTGAGCGGCTCACCGTCGCCGGCGCGCAGCCAAAGTTCGTAGTGGTTGCCAGGTGTGGGCACAGGCAGGGAGTCGATCTGCAAGTCGAAGCTCCCTGTCGGCGCCTGATCATTATCCTCAAAGCGCAGCCGGCCGGCAATATTTGTTGCCGAAGGCGTTGGCGTTGGCGTTTGTGCTTGCTGATTTGCGGGCGCAGCGTGACCTGTTCCGTACAAGCCCAACCACGCTGCAAGCAAGCTCACGCTCAAGCTCAAGATCAACAGCGGCAGTGGAGATCTAGTTGCTGACATAATACTCCTTGTCCACAACGACTGCGTGCGGTCAGACTCACGCATCAGGGCTGCTCGGCGACAGTAACGGTGATGGTGTCGCGATATTGATCGCCGTCGAGCGCGATGTGGGCACCATTGGCGAACTGGAGATGGAGGACGTGCATACCCGGGTCAAGTCCGAGCGTGGCAGTGAGCTGGCCCTTGCCGTAGTGCAGATGCTGGGTATCGTTGAGGATGACCTCGCCCGGCGGGGTGAAGTCGGTGTCGACCAGGATATGCATGTGCCCCGCGTCCTCATGGATTTCGCCGGCGGGTTCGACCGTGAGCCCATTGGCCGCCATCTCGACCGTGAAGGTGGGCGCAACGGTGGCGCCGTTCATCGGCGTCACGAAGTGCACCCCCGGCGCCGCATCTGCCGCTTCACCTGCGACAGTGACCGTGATGGTGTCGCGGTATTGGTCGCCGTCGAGCGCAACGTGAGCGCCGTCAGAAAACTGGAGATTGAGGACGTGTACACCTGGGTCAAGTCCGAGCGTGGTGGTGAGTTCGCCCTTGTATAGGTGCTTGTGCTGGGCGTCACGCAGAATGACCTCGCCAGGTGGGGTAAAGTCGGTGTCGACGAGGATGTGCATATGGCCGGCGTCTGGATGAATATCGCCGGCAGGCTCGACCGTGAGCCCCGTCGCTGCCGTCTCGACCGTGAAGGTCGGCGCAACCGTGGCGCCGTTCGCCGGGCGTCACAAAATGGACCTCCGGAGTCGCGCTTGCCGCTTCGCTGGCGACGGTGACGGTGATGGTGTCTTGATACTGGTCGCCGTCGAGCGCGATGTGGGCACCATTGGCGAACTGGAGATGGAGGACGTGCACGCCCGGGTCGAGTCGCGAGTGTGGCAGTGAGCTGGCCCTTGCCGTAGTGCAGGTGCTGCGCATCGTTGAGAATGACCTCGCCAGGCGGGGTGAAGTCGGTGTCGACCAGGATATGCATGTGTCCCGCGCCCTCATGGATCTCGCCGGCAGGTTCGACCGTGAGCCCATTGGCCGCCATCTCGACCGTAAAGGTCGGCGCAACCGTGGCGCCGTTCGCCGGCGTCACGAAGTGCACCCCCGGCGCCGCGTCTGCCGCTTCACCTTGGGCGTCTGTTGTCCCTGTCACCCACGCCTCAGGGGTGGGGACCAATGTTGGGGGCGGCGGAGTCTGGCCGGCCTCACCTTCCTGTCCGCCGGTTTGCGCCGGAATCCATACCTTCTGCCCGACGCGCAGGCGGCGAGTATCCGTGATCGCGTCATAGCTGCTGTCAGTCTGCGCCTTGGCATTCGTGGCTTCCAGGATCGTGGGCCACGCATTGCCGTTACCGTAAAACTGTTCGGCAAGCTTATAAAGCGTATCTCCGCGCTGGATCACGTAATCTTGTCCGTCCGCCTGGTGGGGCTGTGCGGCAAGCGCGATGCCGTAGAAGACGCTCACCAGCAGTGCTGCGGCGAGCACGAGACTGGACGTGAGGTAAAGCAGCCTGCGTAGCATAGGTTACCCCCTGAATGTGTAAGACTTGGATCTGAGAATAGAGTGCGCGTACAGGCTGTTGTGCAGCGGTCAACAATGCCTGGGGATGCGAACGAGAGTGTATCACAATTTGCCGGTTGTCGATACCCCACAGATTTGGAGCTCAATTTGCGGCAACTCAAATGATATCGTCACGTCTCGCCGTTATTGGGCGAGTGTTACCACGCGGAACCCGACGCTCTCAAGGCGTGCATCCGGGGGATATCCGCTGCGGTACGTGGAGCGAACGGCGTTGCGGTCTACTTTAAACGAGCCACCGCGCAATCCGCGCAGCAACCCGTTTTCCGGTCCCAGTGGATTCTCGGCAGGCGACAGGCTGTAGTAGTCGGGTTGATACCAGTCGGCGACCCACTCTTCGACGTTGCCTGCCATATCTTGCACGCCGTAGATGCTGGCGCCGGCAGGGTAAGAGCCGACAGGTTGTGGGGCGCCCTTCGGCTTTTCGAAGTTGAGTAAGGTGCCATCGGGTATGCCGTCGCCCCAAGGATAGGTGCCGCCATTCGTGCCGCGTGCCGCCTTCTCCCACTCCGCCTCGGTCGGCAGACGTCCGCCGGCCCATGCCGCGTAACGATTGGCATCGTCCCAGGCGACGCCGACGACAGGGTATGTCGCAAATGCAGGATCATTCCAGTGTTCGCTGCGTGGTGCGTTGCAGGCACCGGCCTCGACACAGCGCCGGTATTCGTCGTTTGTTACCTCGGTTTGCATAATCCAGTAGCTGTCCAGCCTGACAGGATGCACGGGCCGCTCGTCGGCGTTGCCACTTGGCACTGCCCATCGAAAATTCACCGGCGGGCACGAAAACATAGGTGGCGCCGTCGATAGCATTGACTCGGGTCATGCCAGCAGTAGCCAGCACTGCTGCCTGCGTCGGGGCCGGCAGGATTGCCGCAGCCTGCGGCGGTGTGGCAGCCGCTTGCCTGGCAGGCGTATTGGTGGGCCGGGGTGTACTGGTGGCCGTCGGAACACGTGTAGCCGTTGGCGTGGCTGTGGGCACAGTGGTTGCCGTCGCCGTTGGGCGAGGCGTTTGGGTAGCGGTTGGAGCAGCCGTCGGCGTTGCGGTCTCCGTCGGCAGCTGTGTCGCGGTTGGCGGGACGGTAGCTGTTGCAGTGGCGGTTGGAGCAGCCGTCGGCGTTGCGGTGGCCGTCGGCGGCTGTGTGCTGTTGCGAAGCAGTGGCTGCGCAGTAGCTGGCAGTGGTAGCTGTCGCAGTAGCCGTGGCTGTCGGGGGCAGCGGCGTCGCGGTAGCCAACGGTGTCGCTGTTGCGGCGGGGGTTGGCTCCGGCGTGTTCGTGGCCGAGGGTGCAGCAGTTGGTGTCTGGGTTGGTAACGGGGGCGCACCGGCTGGCGAATCTGTTGGCGAGCCCGTTGGGACGGGCAGCGGTGGTTCAGCCGGCGGATTCAACCCGGCTGCCAGCGCTGGTGTGCCCTCCGCAGTCGGCGGTGCAGCAGACAGCAGAGCCTCTTGCGCCGGGGTAGAGGTCGTCGTCATATCTGCCACCGTCTCGCTCGCCGATGTCTCGCCCGCTGCCGGCACTTGGGCCAGGCTGCCGGGGTCCGCAGGGCTGCCGATCCAAACGGAACGCAGACCGACGGCGATGGTTGCAACCGAAATCAGGGCGACGAGCACAAGCACCAGGAGGAGTGACCGGCTGATCGGCGTGATGCGCCGGCCGCGCGGCTTTCCAAGGGTAGGCTGCGCTGCCTGCGTCGACGACCTGCGCCGCTCAAAGACAGTTGGCACACTGTCCGTGTTAAAGAGCGCAGCATACATCTCCTGAATGCTCTGGTAGCGGTTCACCGCATGCAGCTGCATGGCACGCAAGATCACGCGCTCCGTATTGCTGCTGATGCTCGGATTCAGCTTGCGGGGCGGGATAAGGGGCGTGCGTGCGGCAAGGGCGGGTGCATCAGGCGGCTTGACACCCGTCAACAGCGCATAGAACGTAGCCCCCAGGGCGTAAATGTCAGAACGAGGATCGGTCCCACCGGCATACTGCTCAAGCGGCGAATAGCCGGGCGTAACGGCACGCGCCCCGACCAACGTACCTTCGCCGATATGGACCTTTGCCAGGCCGAAGTCGACCAGCACTGTGCGCCCGTTAGGTGTGCGCTTGATATTGGGGGGCTTGATGTCGCGGTGAATGATGGGGCTGGGCTGACCCGTCTCGGGGTTGATCCAGCCGTGCATATAGGCCAGCGCGTCCATCACCGGTTCGAGCCAGCCCAGTGCTTCGGCTTCCGACAGCGGCCCCTTGTGATCGGCCAGGATCTGGCGCAGATCGTCGCCGGGTACATAGTCCATCACGAGGTACTGGCGTCCGGAGGGCTCGATAAAGTAGTCGGTCACCCGCGGCAGGTTCGGATGGGTCAGGCGCGCGAGCACGGCGGCCTCGCGCCGGAACTGCTGCTGCGTTTCGGGAGATGTGTCGGAGTTTTCCTTGATGGCGATGACGCGGTTGTCCAGGTTGCGATCGATCCCAAGGTAAACCGTGCCCATGCCTCCTTGGCTGAGCCTTTCTTGGATTCGATAGCGCCCGTGCTGTAGTTCGTCGCCCGCGTCTACCATGTGACCGATCGCTCCAAACTGACCCTGGGAGAAGGATGAGGTAGCGCATCTCGTTCAGTACGCACGCTGCGTGCGTTCCTGCGTTGCAGCTTCTACCTTGGACTCGGTTTTGGTGTGTCAGCTTAATGTCACTTACGGAGCATTATAAAGCCAATACGGGAGAGTGAAAAGTGGCTTTCTAGAAGGGTGGCTTTGTGGCGGTCGCTGTGTCACCAGGTGCCACCAAACCGCCTGTCATCGGTGTTTGACTCAGTACAGGAGGGAACGAAGGAATCCGTTCCATAGGTATGGCTGCAATGTGGAAGTTGGTAGGCGAACGCACGCTGGCCGGTCCCCTAGGCCGGCGAGAGTGTCGAACATGCAGTTGCCTCGCTGCTGCCTTCCGGTCCCCGGACGCGCGTTTCTCGATCGCGCGCTCGCCGACGACGTCAGTTGCGGCGGTGCTCTATCTGCAGCACCGCCGTGGCGTTGACCAGGTCTGCCTGCAGTGCTATCAGCGCTGCGATGATGGCGAGCCCCCGCGTCTCGGCGAGCGTCACACCAATGCCCGCGCGTGCCGCTGCACACCTGCCGGGGAGCTGCGGCTGGAGTTTCTTCCTGGTCGAGAAGACCTTGGAGCGACGGCCACGCTGCCGTGCAGGCCTACCTCTTTCACGAGTGACCCCGCTTGTGGCACTTTTTGTGGCGCTCAAGCAGGGAGCTTGTGGCACTCAGCGTCACCTCGGACGCTCGCCTGTGCTGTTTAATGAAGGTGTAAGCGAGGAAGCAGGGAGCAGGCTCTGAAGGAGAGCGGTAAAGGAGACAGCGATCATGATGTGGGGATCTGACTTGGACGGTGTGGCGAACTTGGCGAAGGCACGGCACGCGGATATGTTGGCAGACGCCATGCGGCGGCAGCACCTGCGCCGGCTCCTGCCCGAGCGCGCGCAAAGGCCCAGCGCATGGCAGCGGCTGCGCCAGATCGTTCTGGGCCGGCACCTGCAGGAACGCCCGCGTCGAGGCGTACCCGGCGCAGCGTTCTTTGCAGCACAGCTGACTGGCGTACTTCGCGCGACGTCCGTTCTGCACGACAGAGGATAATTGATGAGGCAGGCCGCAAGGCCTGCCTCACTTCGTTTTCCAGCGCCAGTGCCACGGTCTCCTGCAGGCCTGCCGCGGCCTGCGCCGCCCCGAACTCCCAGGCAGCTTTGAACTGCGCCGGCCCGAGTGCTGCCTGCGCGGCGGCAATGCCTTCCTCAACGCCGGCACGATCGATCGGCGGGACCGGCGCGGCAATCTTCTGGCGCAAGGCGCCGGCAGCCCCAAACAACTTGCTTGCCCGTTCCGGGCGCCCATTGTGCACGTCGACTAGCGCCCACTGTTCCAGCGCCTCGGCGGCGGCATACTGCTCGCCAAGCAGCGCTACCTGCCGCAGCCCCGTTCGATAGTATTCCTCGGCCAAGGCACGGTCGCCACGCCGCCATGCAAGCTGCCCTGACGTGAACTCCAACAGGGCGCGGACCCATTTTTCGTGCGTCGCTTCACAGACTTCTATGCTCTGCGCGACAGCCGCCTGCGCGGTCGCCAGGTCGCCGCGGCGCAGCGCACAGCATGCGACGCCGCGCTGGGCCAGCGTCAGCACGATCGGCTCCGTCGAAACTGCGCACAGCTCGATCGCTCGTGCATAGAGCTGCTCGGCGGCTTCGAGGTGGCCCAAGCTGTACTCGATGCTGGCGCGGGCATAGGCGATTACCTGGTCGTGACCGTAATAGCCTGTGTCGTGCAGGATCGCCTGGGCTTCGTCGAGTGTGGCGGTTGCCCGCTCGAATTCTCCCTGCATGATCAACGCACGCGCCACCAAGATCTGCGCGTTCGCCAAGCTGACCCGATCATGGCTGCTTTCCCATACCTGCTAGGGTTGGCTCGATCAGGGCCAGTGCCTTTGGTGGGTCACCTTGCCGCAGCGCCATCTTGGCGAGGCTGAACTGCGTCCCCGCAACCAGGTCCGCCCGGCCGATTTCTTGTGCCAGTTCGACGCTGGCAGTATACAGCTCGATGGCGCGGGCATAGTGACCTTCATAGCGTACACATTCGCCCTGCTGCGCCAGCACGGTGGCGAGTGTTGCCTTGTCGCCCGCATGCTTCGGCCAGGCGCCGGGCTTCGGCAAAGTAGGCCTCGCTGTGCTCAAAGCCGCCGCCAAAGATGCCTTCGTTGCCGAGCAGCTCCCAGGGCAATGGCCATGATGCGCCGGTCGCCGGCCTGCCGGGCCAGCGCCAGCACGTCATGCATCATCGCCATCAAGTCGGCAAGGTTTGGCTCGAAGCCGGCAAGGACGAGGAGCACACGGGCGCGCAGCCCCGGCGGAACGGGGCGGCCGGGTTCGTCGCCCAGTTCGACGAGGCGCGCCAGCCAGCGCTTGTGCCTCATAGACCGGGCGCCGGTACCAGTACGGTTCCAGTAAGCCGGCCAGGCGCCAGGCCCTGCTCGCGATCGTGCACAAGCAAATACGGCCAATGCCGACTGTAGGTTGTCGTTCTCCAACTCCAAGCTGGTCGACAAGTCCCATGTACTGGGGGCTGTTGCGTGCGGCGTCGGCCTCCTGTGCCAGGTTGATGAAATACTCGCCGTGGCGCCTGCGCACGGCGGCAGCTTCGCCGGCTTGCTCCAGTTTTTCAGCCGCATATTGGCGCACGATGTCGTGCAGATCGTAGCGGCCGTCGCCGGCGCGTACGGCCAGCGATTTTGCCATCAGCGCTGCCAATGACACCAAGGCTAGCGCCGGCGACCGCTTCGGCGGCCCTGCGCGTGAAAGCCGCCCGAGAACACGGAGAGTCGCTTGCAGGATCCGGCGTTCGTCATCGGGCAGCAGGTGCCACGAATGCTCGAATGCGGCGCGCAAGCTGCGCTGGCGCTGCGGCACGTCGCGCGCCGACGTGGCCAGGAGGTCAAAACTGCGTTCGATCTCGGCGGCGATTTCCGCACAGGTCAGCATACGCACCCAGGCCGCCGCCAGTTCGATGCCAAGCGGGATGCCTTCCACCATCTCGCAGATGCGCACGATGGCGCCGTAATCCGCCGCCCCCGGCACAAACTGCGGATTGGCCCGGCGGGCGGCCTGCAGGAAGAGGACGACGGCGCTGGCGCGATCCCAGGCCGGCGGCAGCTCGGCGCTGCCGTCATGGGACTGTGCCGTTGGGGCGGGAACGCCGAGCCCGTGGACATCCAGCACCCATTCGCCCGACAAGCCCAGCCGCTCGCGCGAGGTGGTCGAGCACGCGGACACCGGGCGCCGCCTGCAGGATATCGGCGATCATATCGACGCCTTCCAGCAGGTGCTCAAGGTTGTCGAGCACGAGGAGCATGTGCTTGCCCTGCAGGTAGCTCGTGAGCTGTGTCCTGGGCTCCTCGGCGGTGCGCAGATGCAGGCCCAGGGCGCCGGCGATGGCCGTCCAGATCGCGCCCGGCGCCGTCACGACGGCAAGCGGGACAAAGCACGTGCCGTCGGCGAAATCGCGCGCCAGGTGCTCGGCAGCGGCAATGGCAAGGCGCGTCTTGCCGATGCCGCCCGGCCCGCTCAGCGTGAGCAGGCGGCATTCGGGGCCAGACAGGATCTCGGCAATGCGGCCAACCTCAACTTCGCGGCCGACCAATGGGGTCGTGGGGCGGGGCAGGTTGAGGAGAACGGCCGGCGGCTGTGTGCCGCCATTGGCGGGCAGTGCAGCATGGTCGCCGGCCGGCCGGGTCCAACCGGCGCAATAACCGGTGATTGGACGGCAGGCGCCGTGATCGTGCTGAGCCGGTCAAACCCCAACTCCATGCGTGCCACCTTGAGAAAGGTCGCACGGTCCGCACCTGGGATTTGCAGCGTATCCGCCAGCAGTTCGGCCACCTGGCGGGAGGGGCGCCGCTCGTCGGCCTCGATCTTGCGAATGGCCGAGATCGAGCAGCCCACGCGATCGGCCAGCTCGTCTTGCGTCAGGTCCAATGCGCGCCGGCGCTGGCGTATCCAGTTGCCAAAGGAGAAGGTCTCAGCCATGGTCGTTACCGTCTGGGCACGGAAAGCTGCTGCGGCAGCGGTCATCCGTTCACAAGCAGTATAGCGCGGGACGCGACCCGTGGCAACGGTTTACGGCTAAGGAGTTGGATCCTGGTCTGCTGCTTCCAACCCCGCCAGTACCGCGGCCGAGTCGGTCACCCAGCCAAAGATGCCCCCCTGGGCGGCGATCACGTCGAGCACGGCGGCGTGGCGTTCGGGGCTGTAGGAGGCGACGCAGTCTGCGAGCACGAGCGCGTTGAAGCCGCTGTCGTTGGCGGCAATCGTCGTCGCGCTGCAGCAGACGTCGGTGGTGACGCCGGTGATCAGCAGGTTCTCGATCCCACGCGCCCGCAGCAGCTCGTCCAGCCCCGTGGCATAGAAGGCATTCTTGCCCGGCTTGTCGATCACGATCTCCCCCTCAATCGGGGCGACCTCGTCGATGATGCCGTGCCCCTCCTCGCCGCGGATCAGGATCCTCCCCATCGGCCCCGGGTCGCCGATGCGGTTGCCCTCCGGCCAGCGCGTCAGCTTGGTGGGGGGGCAGTCGCTCAAGTCGGGCAGATGGCCCTCGCGCGTGTGAATCACCGTCATCCCCAGCCGCCGCGCGGCCGCCAGCAGCGCCTGGATCGGCGCGATCGTGCGCTGCAGCAGCGTGACGTCGTTGCCGAGAAAATCGCCATAGCCGCCGGGATATAAGAAGTCTTTTTGCATGTCGATCACGACCAGTGCCGTGCGGTCCAGGTCGAGATCCACGGCAAACGGTTTCGCCGCAATATGCACTGTGCGCATGTCTGCTCCCTACTCCCCTATTTTTGCTTCAAGCGCTGCCGCCAAGGCCAGCAGGCGATAGTCCTCATTCGGTCCTGTTACCAGCTGCGCCCCCACCGGGCAGGCCGTTCGACGTCCAGCCGCAGGGCACCGATACGACCGGGAAGCCGATAAAGCTCCACAAAATGCAGTTCTGCGACAGCACGAGGAAGTAGTTGTCGACCTCCTCGCTCTTGGGCGCCGCCACGCGCGTGGTGGGCATCAGGAGGCCGTCGTACTCCTGCATCTGCGCCAGCATCCGCGTGCGCAGGTCCTCGCGCGCTCGCTGTGCCTGCAGATAGGCGACGGCCGAGACATGCGCTGCTTCGTCCAGCTGTTCGGCGACGGCCACAGTGTCGTACAGGCTGCGCCGCTCGCCAAACGCCGTATGGTAGGCGGCCGCCTCGCAGCGGCTCACGACCAGGCCCATCAGCATGGCCAGGTCGAAGTCCTCCGCCGTCGGCGTATCGACTTCCTCGACCGTCACGCCGCTGTCGCGCAGCGCCGCCACCGCCGCAGCAAATGCGGTCACGACTTCCGGGTCTGCGTTTTCCAGGGCCGCCACGGGGACGCCCACGCGCAGTCCCTTCACGTCTTTTTGCAGCGCCGTCGTGATAGGGAGTGTGCTCGGAAGGATCGAGCACGTCGAGCATCAAGGCGACGTCCTCGACGTTGGCCGCCATGTGCGCCACGTGGTCGAGGCTCCAGGAAAGCATGATCACGCCGTCGCCGGGCACGAGGCCAAAGGTCGGCTTGTACCCGACGATGCCGCAGAGGGCGGCCGGCACCCGCACCGAGGCGCGCGTGTCGGTGGCCATGGCGCCCAGGCTCATGCCCGTGGCCACGGCAATGGCCGACCCGCCGCTCGAGCCGCCGGGGTTGCGTGTGTTATCCCAGGGATTGCGGCTCTGCGGCGTGGTCACGCCCAGCGCAAATTCGTGCGTCTGGGTCTTGCCGGTGATGATGGCCCCGGCCGTCTTGAGCGCCCGAATGCTGCTGGCGTCCTTGGTTTCGACCCGGTCCACCAGCACAGGCGAACTGGCGGTGTTGGGCATGCCGGCCACTGCCAGCAGGTCCTTGACGGCGATCGGTGATGCCGCCCAATGGGCCGCGGCTGCGGCCGGCACGGATATCGGCGTCGATCGCCGCGGCCGCCAGCAGCAGATCTTGCTCTGGCGCCACATAGACAAAGGCGTTCAACTCCGCCTGCCGCCGCCGAATTGCATCCAGCGCCTGCTCCATGACGGCGACGGCCGGCAGGGTGCCGGCGGCAATTCCGTGTGCCGCCTCGGCGAGCGTCAGCGCCTGGCCCGCAAAAGGCTTGCGCCGCGGCCGTGGGTGCGGCAGGTCGGGCAGAGGGCTGCGCCGGATGCGCGGCAGGGCGCTCACCGGCGACATAAAGGCCGGGCGCCATTCCAACTCCACCGGGTAGGCGTCAATCTGCGCCATTGCGGCGCGAAAACTTGCCCGCACCGGGCTCAAACTTGCAGCATCAGACACGATCTTGATCCCCTCTAAAACGCGGGGCCAGGAATGGACCGCATGACGATCCATTCCTGGCACTAGGAAGGTGGAGTAAAAGCGCTACTTGGTCTGGCCGATCACGCCTTCGACCAGCCAGTCGGTCGTGTCGAGCAGTTCAATGCCGCCTGCTTCGCCGGCCTTGATCTTCTCGGCGCCGGTGTTGTCGTTGAGCGGGCCGGCGAAGATCTTCAGGTCGCCGCTGACCAGCTTGGCCTTGGCGTCTTCGATCAGCTTCTGCGTATCGGCGTCCACCGACGGGCCGTAGGGCGCCAGCGTCAGCATGTCGGACTCAATGCCGCCGCGGATATGCTCGCTCTTCCACGTGCCGTCCTGTACGGACTGGACGATGCGCGTGAAGAGCGGGCCCCATGTGTAAGCCACGCCGGTCAGCCAGCCCTTGGGCGCAAACTGCGCCAGCGCATCCGAGTGGAAGCCGATCGACTTGATGCCGCGCTCCTCGGCCGTCTTGACCAGCGTGACCGGCGAGTCGACGATGCCGGTCACGACGTCGATGCCGGCATCCGCCAGCGCGTTCACGGCCGATGCTTCCTTGGCCGGGTCTACCCACGCGTTGTTGAGCACGAGCGTGGTGGTCACATCGGGATTGACCGACTTTGCGCCCAGTTGGAAGGCGTTCACAGACGCCAGGATGTTGGGGATGGGGAACGCAGTCACGAAACCGAGCTTGTTGCTTGTCGTGGCCTTGCCGGCGGCGATGCCTGCCAGGTACATGGCCTCAAAGTTGTTGCCCCAGTAGGTGCCGAGGTTGTCCGCCAGCTTGAAGCCGGCCGGGTGCATGAAGATCACATCAGGGTGCTTGGCTGCCACGTTGAGGGCCGGATCCAGGTAGCCAAAGCTCTGCGGGAAGATGATCTTGGCGCCCTGCTGGATCATGTTTTCCATCACGCGCTCGGCGTCGGCGCTCTCCGGCACGTTCTCCGCTTCGATCAGCTGCACGTTGGGCAGCGCCTTCGCCATGGCCGCCAGCCCGTCGTGCTGCGCCTGGTTGTAGCCGGCGTCGTTGATGGCGCCGACGTGCAGCGCGCCGACGATGACCTTCTCGCCGGCCGTGGCCGTACCCTCTGCTGCGCTCGATGCCGCCGGTGCTGCGGGTGCGGCCGGCGCCGCGCAGGCTGCGATCAGCAGTACGGCCAGCAGCACGGCGGCTAGCGGTGCCAGCCGGCGCATGGTACCCTGCACAGACTTCTTAATCCCTTGTCGCATGTGTCGTATCCTCGTGGTAGTTTCTGTCTGTTTGATTAGTGCGAATCGTGGTCTAACGCATTCCCTCGAAGACGCTCTTCAGCCCGGCAGGCATGGCGTAGCGGCGGTTACCGCGCAGGAAGAGCAGAACGCCGAGGGTCAGCAGGTAGGGGATCATATCGAGGAAGAAGGGTGAGACGGGCGCACCGCGTGCCTGCAGCTGCAGCTGGAACGCCAGCGCACCGCCAAAGAGCAGCGCACCCAGCACGGCGCGCAGGGGGCTCCAGGCGGCAAAGATTACCAGCGCCACGGCGATAAAGCCGCGGCCGGCCGTCATCTGCTCGCCCCAGACACCCGTAAAGGCCAGCGAGAGATGCGCCCCGCCCAGCCCGGCCAGCAGGCCGCCCACAAAGAGCGCCTGGTACTGCAGCCACTTTGTGCGCAGACCGGCGGCATAGGCGACCGTCTTGTCCTCGCCCACGGTGCGAATGGAAAGACCCCAGCGCGTGTGGAAGAGCACCCACTGGAGGAAGAAGGCCAGCGGAATGACCGCATAGATCAGGACGTCGTGCTGAAACAGGACCGGCCCCAAGCACCGGAAGGTCGGCGAGCACAGGGATCGGCATGGTGCTGATGCCGTCGATCATCTGGCCGACATAGGGCCGCCCGATCACGGCGCTGAGACCGATGCCAAGAAAGCCCAGCGCCAGCCCGCTGGCGAGCTGGTTGGCCCCGCGCGTCACGACCAGGTACGCCAGCACCAGGTTGAACAGTGCGCCCGCCAGCGCCGCTCCGATCAGCCCCAGCCACGGGTTGCCGGTCTGGTAGGTGACGGCAAACCCCACGGACGCGCCCATCAACATGCTGCCTTCGAGCCCCAGGTTGATGACCCCCGAACGCTCGACGACCACTTCGCCCAGCGCGGCATAGAGCACCGAGGTCCCCGCCTGCAAGGCGCCCACGAGGACGCCAATCACGAATGACATTTCCATCGGGCTCACCGTTTCGCCTTGGGTTGGAAGAACTTGCCCAGCACAATGAAGAGGATCAAGGCCATGATGATGTTGACCGTGGCGAACGGCATGCCCTGTGTGATCTGCAGCGTGTCGCCGCCAAGGCTCAGCACGGCCATCAGGAACGACATCACGACGACGCCGAGCGGGTTGTGCCCGGCCAGCCAGCTGATCAGAAAGCCGATATAGCCGTAGGAGGCCGAGAAGCCGGGGCGCAGCCGGCCTTCGATGGCCATGACCTCGCCCACGCCGGCCAGCCCGGCCAGGCCGCCGCCGATAAACATGACGAGCAGCGTGTACCGGGTGATGGGCATGCCGTTGCGGCGTGCCGCCTCCGGGTTGCCGCCGATCGCGCGCATGTCGTAGCCCCAGACGCTGTAGCGCAGCACCAGGTAGATCAGCGTCACGGCGGCGGCGGCGAGCAGCAGGCCAAGATGGATGCGCGTGTCGCCAAACATGGGCAGGCGCATGGCGTCGACAAACTTTGGGGTCTGGGGAAAGTTCGCGCTCGCCGCGTCACGCCAGGGGCCAAAGACAAAGTAGGCGACGAAGAGGGCGGCGATGTAGTTGAGCAGCAGCGTCGAGATCACCTCGTTGAGCCAGCCCTTGGCGCGCAAAATGGCCGGGATCAACGCCCAGAGGCCGCCGCCGATAAAGCCAAGCACGATGACGAGCGGCACGCCCAGCACCTGCGGCAGCCCCGTAAAGGTGAGGGCGCCAAAGGTCGCCAGCCAGGCGCCCATGTACAGCTGGCCTTCGCCGCCGACGTTGACCAGCCCGATGCGGGCCGGCAGCAGCACGGCACAGGCGCACAGCACCAGCGGAATCATCTTGACCACGACTTCGGTGAAGCCGTAGGTGCTGCCAAGCGTGCTGCGCAGAATGTCGCCGTACGCACGCAGCGGGTCCTTGCCAAAGAGCAGCAGGACGATCGCAAAGATGGCGAGCGCCAGGGCCACCATCGCCAGGTAGCGCAGAACCGTAACCCACCCGGAGCGGCTAAAGCGGCTGCCTGGTTGGTTGTTTTGCACCAGTGTGCTCATCTAGCTCTCCACTACCTGCGACACGGTTTGTGCCGCAAACTGTGCAGGTTCGCCGCCCGTCATCAAGTGACCGACCACGTCGGCGTTCGTTTCCTGCGGCCGGAACGTGCCGACGATGCGGCCGTGATACATGACGACCAGCCGGTCGCTCAGCGCAAACAGCTCGTCCATATCTTCCGAGATCAGGAGGATGGCCATGCCCTGGCTGCGGTAGGAGAGCAGCAGCTTGCGCATGGCCTCGGCGTTGGAGACGTCCAGCCCACGCGCCGGGTAGTAGGCCAGCAGCACCTTGGGGTTGCGGCTCAGCTCGCGGGCGATCACCACGCGCTGCAGGTTGCCGCCCGAGAGGTTTTCCGCCTGCCAATCCAGGCGCGGTGCCGTCGTGACAAAGGTCGTGTTGAGGTGCTGCTCGGCATCGCTGCGCGCCTGCGGCCACTGCATCGTCAGGCCGCCGCGCTTGGCATAGTGCGCCTGTTCGCCCAGGATCATGTTCTCCAGCACCGTCATGCCGGGGATGGCGCCCATGCGCAGCGGGTCTTCCGGGATGCAGGCCAGGCCGTAATCAAGGATCTCGGCCGTCGACCAGTGCGCTGCATCTTTGCCTGCCAGCAGCACGGCGCCCCCGTCGAGGCGGCGCAGACCCAGGGCGACGTCGGCCAGTTCGCTCTGCCCGTTGCCCGATACGCCGGCGACGCCCACGATCTCGCCGGCGAACAGCTGCAGGCTGACCCCTTTGAGCCCGACGCCGGTATGCTCGTCGATCAGGTCGACGCTGCGCAGCTCGAACTGGGGTGTACCCTCTTCGTCGGCCAGCCCCTCGCGGTGGACCGGTGGCGGCGGCTCGGCGCCGAGCATCAGGCGGACGATCCCCTGCGGCGTTGCCTCGGCGTGCAGCATCTGGCCGGCCACGCGGCCGCGGCGCAGCACCGTGATGCGCTGGGCGGAGGCCATCACCTCGGGCAGCTTGTGCGTGATAAAGAGGACGGCATAGCCGTCCTGGCGCAGCTTTTCGAAGATGGCGAACAGGCCGTCGACCTCGTGCGGCGCCAGCACGCTGGTCGGCTCGTCGAAGATCAGCACGCGTGCGCCGGCCAGCAGGATCTTGAGAATCTCCACCTTCTGCCGTTCCCCCATCGCCAGGTCGGCGACATGGGCGCCGGGGTCGATCTCCAGGCCATAGCGTGCTGCCACCTCGGCGATGCGGGCGCGGATGGCCTTTGGCTGCAGCACGATGCCCAGCTCGGGCAGAAAGAGGGCGACGTTTTCGGCCACGGTCATGGCCGGGATCAGCGTGAAGTTCTGAAACACCATGCCGATCCCCAGGCGCCGGCCCGCCAGCGGCGTAGTCGATGCGCACCGGCTTGCCCTCGAGCAGGATCTCGCCGGAAGTCGGCTGGTAGAAGCCGTACAGGCACTTCATCAGCGTGCTCTTGCCCGCCCCGTTCTCGCCCAGGATCGCGTGCACCTCGCCGCCGTAGATGGCGAGGTCGATATTCTGGTTGGCATGGAGATCGCCAAAGGTCTTGGTGAGGCTGCGGACTTCAAGCAGCGGGGGCGCTGCAGCTGTCGAGGTTGGTGACGCAGGTGATACCGCCGGCTCAGTAATCAATTCTAGTCCGCTCGCAATGTCCAATACTTAGGCAACTTGCACAGGTGCGCTAAGTGTTACACACGGCAATAGCAGATACTATGGGCAGCCTGCACAGAAGCGCGCCGCGCCGTAAAGACGAATTGCACAAAATGAACGTGCCTGGCTACGTCCCCGAGTACCTCACAACCGCGTACGCGTGCGGCGAGCCTGCGCACGAATCTGACGCGCATGGTCTGCGGCCAGTTGACCGGCTACACCGGTTGAGGCAAAATCATGCTGCCATGTCAACTGACGCCAAAAGGGCTGCTGTCCGCCATATAGCTCGGCTGCTGCTGGCCGGCCTCCTGGCCGGCTGTGTCGCGTCACCCCCGGCGGCGCCGCAAGGTTCTGCCACGGTACCGGCGGCGCAGGTGCAAGTGCAGACAGAGGAAACGCCCTTGGCTGCTGCCGGCGCCTGTACCGGCACCTTTGTCGCCCACGACCTCGACCACATCACCAGCGCAGGCCAGGCGGTGCCGCGCCTGTTTGACAGCAACGGCAGCGGGCTGGCCGTCAACGACCTTGACGGCGACGGCGACCCCGACATCGTGCTGGCCAACCTCTCCGGCCCGGCGACCATTCTATGGAACCAGGGTGGGCTCAGCTTTGAGAAGCAGGCTCTGCCCATGGTGCACCGCACGCGTGCCGCTGCACTCGTGGACGTGGATGCCGACGGGCTGCTGGATATCGTCTTCACCAGCGGCATTGCCGCCCCCGCCGTTTTCCGCAATCTCGGCGACCATACCTTCCGCTTCCTGCCGCTGCCGGGCGTGAACTGCGCCGGCCTACGCCATGAACTGGAGCGACCTCGACCAGGATGGGGACCTCGACCTCGTCACGGGCTCCTACGATGCCGGCCAGTCGGTAGAACTGGGCCCCAACTACCTGTTTGCCGCCGCCGCCGGCGTCAACGTCTACTGCAGGAAGATGGCAGCTGGCGGCGCCAGCAGTTGGCCGACAAAGCCCAGGCACTCGCGATCGGCCTCTGGGACCTGGATGACGACGGCCGGCCCGATATCTGGGTCGGCAACGACTTTGACGAGCACGACCGTGTCTGGCTGCAGACCAGCAGCGGCGGCTGGGAGGAAGCCGAGCCGTTCGAGCATACGACGCACAGCACGATGGGGATCGATCGCGGCGACGTCGACAACAACGGCTCCCCTGAATACTACGCCACCGATATGAAGCCGTTTGCCCTCGATCCTGCCACACTCGCCAGAGTGGATGCCGCTGATGGATGCTGCCAGCAAGAAGCGGACACGCGACGATCCGCAGGTGATGGAAAACGTGCTCCAAGTGAAGCACGGCGACCGCTATCAGAATGAGGGCTACGAGCGCCGCGTCGACGCCGAGGGCTGGAGCTGGTCGGGCAAGTTCGGCGACCTCGACGTCGACGGCGACCTGGACCTGTACGTCGTCAACGGCATGATCGCCGCCGACCTGCTCGACCACCTGCCCGGCGGCGAGCTGGTCGAGGCCAACCAGGCGCTGCGCAACGACGGCGGCCAGTTTACGGAGGCGCCGGAGTGGGGGCTCGCCTCCACCCGCAGCGGCCGCGGGATGAGCATGGCCGACTTTGACGGCGACGGCGACCTCGACATCGTCGTCAACAACCTCGACCAGCCTGCCCAGCTGTTCGAAAACCAGCTGTGCAACCAGGGCGACCGCCTGGCTCTCGACCTGCGCTGGCCGGGCTCGCACAACCCCTTTGCCCTGGGCGCCACGGTGCTGCTGCACACCGACAAGGGCGACCTGCTGCGTGACGTGCGCGCCGTCAGCGGCTATCTCTCCGGCGATCCGACGCAGCTGCACTTTGGCCTGGCGCCCGGCGCCAAGGCAGCCGGTCTCACCGTGGTCTGGCCCGACGGCGCCGTGTCACGAGGTTGACGATCGTAGCTGTGAATCAGCATATGGTCGTGACGCGCATGGATTGACCGGTGTGCCTTAACCGGTGCGTCTAAGCCGCTCTTCGTTCCGCACAAGCGCACAAAGGACATCACATGTCAGCTGTAGACCATTTCTTTACCGGATTCCAGGACTTCCAGCACGTTGCCGTCACGGTGAGCGACATTGACCGGTCGTTGGCCTTTTATCGCGATCTATTGGGCTTTCCTGTGTTGGGCCGGCTTACCTTTGGCGGCGAAACCGGGATGGTGATCGATTTTCTCGACATCGGCAACAACGCACTGCTGGAAATCTTCAGCTTTACCAATGTCGCCGCCAAGCCCAGCGACTTTCTCTACGACGATCGCCAGCTGGGCCTGCGGCACATGGGCTTTCGCGTCGCCAGCGTGGACGCCGTGGCTGCACGGGTGCGGCAGGCCGGCGTCGAGTTTACGCTCGAGCCGCTGGATGCTGTTGGCGGCGTGCGCATCGCGTTTTTTAAGGATCCGGACGGTACGCTGGTCGAGATCGTGGAGGGCGAGCTGGACTACCACATCCCCGGCCAGGCGCGCTTGCCCGTCCCGGTGCCTGCTGGCGGCGCACCGGCCGGCAGCGAACTCACCTACGATCACGTCGCCGTCACGGTTGCCGATCTGCAGCAGTCGCTCGACTTTTATCAGGGGATCCTAGGCCTTCCCCTGCTCGGCCAGCTGGACTTCAAGGACGACCGCGGCTTCCGGATCGCTTACCTGCAGCTGGGCAACTCGGTGCTCGAGTTGTTTGCCTTTGCGACGCCGACGATTTCACGCACCTGGAACCCCGACGTCACCGCACTAGGGCTCAAACATATCGCCCTGCTGGTGGACAACGTGGACGCTGCCGCCGCCAAGCTTGGCGACCAGGGGGCGCGCAGCATCCGGGCCCCGCGGGCTGTGCGCGACCTCAGAAACTGTCTCTTTGCCGATCCCGACGGCAATGCAGTAGAGCTGATCGACGGGACATTTGTGTACGACGAATAGCGTACTTTCCAGAGAGCGCGGCGCGTCATAAACGTAAGAAAACGATTACCGAAACCTCTTGACAACGGCCCCAAACGGGCGTATGATGCGGCTGATAGATAACTGAAACCTCGTTAGGCGAGGCGTTTGCACAAGACACAGGCCATTGCCCCGAAACGTCGAGAGACGCCAAGTGGGTAGACCAGGCATCGCCGGCACAAGGCGTTGTTCAAAGTGGCTGGAGCACTGAGGCTCCTACGCTGTGCATTGCCAAAGCTCGACCAGAGAGGTAGCCTTGCCGGCATACGGCAGGGCAATTGCGCAATGTCGCACAACAAACCTCCTGGTCAACCAGGAGGTTTTTCTTTACCGGCGCATAGCTCCTGCTCCGCCGCCAGGTTGGCGGTGCAGCATAATGACCGCAGCGATCAGACTATGCATCCGGCAGTGAAAGGGGGTGTCCGCGTGGACGTAGGTCCTAGTCCGAACGACCATAAGCGAATCGACCATGGCTGGCCACTGCGCGTGGCAGCAATGGGTACGGAGATCGTATAGCTTCGCCTCTCCCTCTCCTTTTCCCTCGCTACCTGCGCCGCCAGCCTCAGGCGGCGTTATTTGATCCGGCTTGATCCGTCGGATCTACCGGATAGAACGCCCACCGCAATCGATTGACCCGGCTCTAACCTGGCTGCACCCGGCACGCGCGGCGTACCTGGTTGGAAATTGCGCACGGGAAATGAGGCATGGCATGAGCTTGCAGCACGATGCCCTGGAAACGAACACGGGGGCCGCTGTCGCCACCAGTTCGGTTGTCAACCCAACCAATACCCTCGCCCCAGCGCCGGCCCTAGCGCCGGTCCTGCCTGCGGGCGCCCGCGTCGTGCGTTCGCGCTGGCAGGCGCGGCTGCTGTCGTTCTTGATGGTCTTTGGCCCCGGGCTGATCGTCATGGTGGCCGACAACGATGCCGGCGCCGTCTCCACCTATACCCAGGCAGGTGCCCACTACGGCACCCAACTGCTGTGGGTTCTCGCCCTGCTGCTGCCGATCACCTACTTCGTCCAGGAGATGGTTGTGCGCCTGGGCATCGCTACCGGCCGCGGCTACGCCGCCGTGATCTACCAGCGGTTTGGCAAGGGCTGGGGGCGCTTCACGCTGGGCGAGCTCGAGATCGTCAACTTCTTGACCCTGGTCACCGAGTTTGCCGCCATCAACATGGCGTTCAGCACGGTGGGCGTGCCCGGCATTCATATCGGTGCCGATCGCCGCAGTCGGGCTGATCGTCGTCGTCGTCACCGGCAGCTACCTGCGCTGGGAGCGCATGGCGGTGCTGCTGTGCCTGCTCAACCTGGGGTGGATCGCCATTGCGATCATGGCACGCACGGAGCGCAGGGGCGCTGTTCTCCGGCCTGCTGGTGCCGCAGGTCCCGGTGGGCGGCATTACGGGCAGCCTCGTATTCCTCGTCATGGCCATCGTGGGCACGACGATTGCGCCCTGGCAGCTCTTCTTCCAGCAGAGCTGCGTCGCCGATAAGCGGCTGCGCTTCCGTGACCTCAACCGCGAGCGGCTGGACACAGGCCTGGGCGCCATCTTCACGATCGTCAACGCCGGCGCCATGATGCTGATCGGCAACGTGCTGTTCACCCACGGGATCCCGTACACCGACCCGGCGCAAATGGCGGTCGTGCTGGGCCCGATCATGGGGAACTTCGTGACCTACGGCGTCCTGCTGCTGATGGTCAATGCCGCAGTTCTAGGGGCCATGGCGATCACGCTGGCCAGCGCCTGGGCGTTTGGCGAGGTGATGGGCTGGCCGCACAGCCTGCAGAAACCCATCCGCGAGGCGCCGGGATTCTATGCGGTGTACGTCGGCGGGGTCGTCGCCGCCGCCGCTATCGTGCTGATTCCCAATGCGCCGCTGCAGCTCATCATTCTTGGCGTGCAGGTGCTGGCCGGCCTGATGCTGCCGTCGGCCATCATCCTGCTGCAGCTGCTGCTCAACGATCGCGAGCTCTTGGGCCGGCTCGCCAACAAGTCTTGGAACAACTGGCTCAACTGGATCATTATTGCCGTACTTGTCGTGCTGTCGGCCATCTTGGCGGTGCAGGTCCTGCTGCCTGCACTCTTTCCCGGCCGGCTGAGGCGACTATCTTGTAACGTAGAGAGGAATCGATCATGGCGCCACGTTTGGATCAACTCAGCAACAATCCCCTGGCCGGACTCTTTGGTGCACGCAGCGAAGAAGGTGAAGTCTATTATGTCGTGCACCCGCTGGACGATGAGCCCGAAGAAAAGTGCGACCCTGCGACCCTCGGGCCGATGAAGCTGTCCCGTACCCAACGCGCCGTACTGATCGGGCTGCAAGGCTACATTATCGTGCTGGCCGGCCTGGCCGTCTATCGCGTGATCGATATTGCCGGGCTGCTGCATTATATTGCCCGCTGACAGGCAGGAGTGCACCCGGTGCGCCCTGCCTCGCGCGCGGCGCTTACTGATCTCCCCCACCCACTGGAAACGAGGTCGTCGTTCGCCCCCAACGACGACCTCCTCGTTAAACATCGCCAACGGCCGCACCCAAAGGTGCGCCAGGTCGTTGTCGTAGAGCGTGACGTACACCACCAGCTTTTCCTTGGTTTCGCTGTGCGTCGCCACACCCAGGACAAGGTACTTGTTGCCTTTATAGTGCTGGTAAACGCCAAGCTTGATCCCATCGGGCATGATGTCAGGCACCCAGCAGCTGCTCGCGCAGGAAGGCCGTGGCCGCCGTCGGATCCGCTTCTGCAATCAGGGCATCGAACCGCTGCATCCCGCAGCGATCGATAAAGGCATCCATGGCCTTCATCCAGCGCACGGACTGCTCGACGGAGCGTGTCGCCTCCGTGCGGTAGGCAAAGAGATCGACCGACATGAAATGTGAGTAGCCGGTGCGCCGGAGCCAGTAGAAGGCCTCGATAAACTCTATCGTATGGACGGAACCGAAGATCATGTCCAGGTCCGCCGTGTTGTAGTTGTCGTTCATATGCAGGTGGAACAGGCGCCGGTCGCGCCCCTGCAGCATGGCGATCGCCTCGGCCACGTTTTCGGCGCTGAAGAGCGAGTGGCCCACGTCGAGGCAGACCCCCACATTTTTCCGGCCGATGTCCTGGATCATGACCAGCGCCTTGGCCGCCGAGTTGATGACAGGATAGGCGCGCGGCTCGTTCGGCTTAGGCTCCAGCCCGATACGGATGGCCGGGTTGTAGTCGGCGAGTTCGCGCACACCTTCGACCCACCATTCCCACATGCACTGGTAGTCCGCCTCGAAAATGTAGTCGCTGCCATCCTGGCCCGGCCAAAGGCCGACATACTCGCTGCCGCAGGCGGCTGCCAGGTCGATCGCCTTTTTGCAGAGATCGATGCTGCGCCGGCGCGTGGCGGGGTCGGCGGCGCCGAGGGTGCCGTACTGCTGCCAGGCGTTGCCCCATAGGTTCGGCATCACGCCGGTCAGCGCCAGGCCGTTGTCTGCCAGCACCGCCTTGATGTCGGCCTGGTTGAATGTGCCGACGCCGATGTCGCCGGGGTTCTCGACGGCGATCAGCTCTACCCCCTGGACGAGGCCCTGGCGGCCGGCCAGCTCGATCAGCTCGATCGTCGTGCGCGTGTCGGCTTCCAGGGCGTAGCCGCCGGCCATAAAACGGTCTGACGGGCGGCGATAGTTGTTGAGGATGACCGAATACTTGTGCAGTGGCTGTGACACAGAAGTTGGCATGGTTTATGCTCCTTATCTATTTGGACTGCTCCATGAGCTGTCTCAGGCGTGTATACGCGGCATCCCAGTCTGCGCCGTCGCCCGGGGTGTAGGTTGCGAGCGGCGTCGAAGCGCGAATCAGGGCGCGCGCCTCCTGCAGATTCGCAAGCTCGCCGCGGCCGATCATCTGCACGACCAGGTTGCCCAGTGCGGTGGCCTCGACGGGGCCGGCGATGACGGTGCGCTGGAGAGCATCGGCTGTGAACTGGTTGAGCAGAGCGTTGCGTGCGCCGCCGCCCAGCACGACGACTGGGAGATAGGCGGCGCGCCAGTATCGTTTCAATGCTCTCGATCACATAGCGGTACTTGAGCGCCAGGCTTTCGAGAATGCAGCGCACGGTAGCGCCCACCCCATCCGGTACCGGCTGGCCGGTGCGGCGGCAGTAGGCGGCGATGCGCGCAGGCATATCGCCGGGCGCAAAGAAGGTGCTGTCGTCGGGATCGACGATGCTGCGCAGCGCCGGCGCCTCCGCCGCCAGCGTGGTGAGTTCTTCGTACGTGTACTGCCGGCCCTGCGCGCGCATAGGTGCGCCGGCACTCCTGCACCAGCCAGAGCCCCAGGACGTTTTTGAGAAAGCGAAACGTTCCGTTCCAGCCGCCTTCGTTGGTGATGTTGAGCGCCAGGCCCTGGGGGTCGATCACCGGCGCAGGTACTTCCGTGCCGACCAGCGACCAGGTGCCTGAACTGATAAAGGCAAAACCGGGCTCGGTGACGGGCGCCGCCGCGACGGCCGAGCCGGTGTCGTGAGTCAGCGGCAGCACGACGTCGAGCGGCCCGCACCCGCAGAGTTCCTGCAGCCAAGGGGCAAGAGGGCCAAGCCGCGTGCCCGGTGCGACGATCGGGGGCAGCAGGTGGCCGGGGAGGCCAAGACTTGCGAGCAGTTCCGTCGCCCAACGGCCGGCACGCGGGTTGTAGAACTGCGTCGTGGTCGCGCTGCTGAACTCGACGCTGCGCGCGCCGGTCATCCAGTAATGGAACAGGTCGGGAATCATGAGCAGCGTGTGGGCGCTCTCCAGCAGGGGCGAGCCTTGGCGCACCATTGCCATCAGCTGGAGCAGCGTGTTCTGGCGCATGGACTGGTTGCCCGTCTGCGCATACAGCTCGGCGCGCGGGACGATCTGCTCGACGAGTTCCTGCATGCCATCGGTGCGCTGGTCGCGGTAGTGCCAGGGGTTGGCGACCAGCACGCCCTGGCGGTCCAGCAGGGCAAAATCGCTGCCCCAGGTGTCGACGCCGACGCTGGCGAGGTCGCCTTTGCTATGTGCCGCCGCCAGATGCAAGGCCCTGCTGCATCTCAGCCCACAGGGACAGGACGTCCCAGTGCAGCCCATCGGCAGTCTGCACCGGGCGATTGGGAAAGCGGTGGACGATCTCGGTGTGCAGGCGCTCGCCTTCACGCCAGCCCAGCACCGCCCGCCCGCTTTCGGCACCCAAATCAAACGCCAGATAATGCCCGTCGCGCGTCGTCATGATTCACCCTGCACCGAAGGTGGTGGCGCCAATGCCAATATAGAGTCGAAGTCAACTTGCTGCACTTCATACTATAGATGGGATGTGCGGCAGGCCCAAATTGGAGCCCAAATTTGGATTGTAATTTGTGATTGACACTTGCCAGCGCGCATGTTAGAATTGGCTGTATCCCAGAACGTCTTCATCGTGTGTCATCTATATATGCCGCTTTCGATTGGCGCGCCTGAATGCGCGCAACTGCTTGCTGCTGTCGCACCGGATCTTTGGGAATCGCGTCACGGCAGGAAAGGGGGCCCGCGACACCGAGTACGATCACTGCCCGCCACAGCGTTACAGCTATTTCGGTATTTCTGCTTATTAACCCTTTTGCGATCGATGGAGAGGCACTATGAAAAAATATGCGTTTTTGCTCGTAGCCGTATTGCTTTTCTCCCTGGTTCTGGGTGCCTGCGCGGCGCCGCCTCCAGCCGCGGCTCCGGCCGCCGGTGGAGAGGCTGCCGCCGGGACGGCGACTGAGGAGGCTGCCGCTGCTGCGCCGGCCGAAGGCGAGATTACTGTCGGCTACGGCGCGCCCGAGTTGAGCGGCGGCCAAGGCGTGATCATGAACGGCATGATCGCCGGCGCCGAAGGCCAGGGCTGGAAGATCGTCACCAACAATGCCAACTTCGACGCCTCGGCACAGGCCAACCAGATCGACGACTTCCTGGCCAGCGGCGTCAACGCGATCGTGACCGTGCCGGTCGACAGCCAGGCCATCTGCGCCAGCGTCAAGAAGGCCACCGATGCCGGCGTCCCGTTCTTCACCATCGACCGCGCGCCGATCGGCTGCGAGATCGACATGACGGTGCAGTCGGACAACTACCTGGCCGGCAAGCAGTCGGCCGAAGCGCATGGTCAAGCTGCTGACCGAGAAGAACGGCGAAGCCAAGGGCACCGTCCTGGAACTGCAGGGCGACCTGGGCCAGAACGTGGCGCAGCTGCGCGGCGGCGGCTTCAACGACGTGATGAAGGAATACCCCAACATCAAGATCATCTCCAAGCCCACCGAGTGGAAGGCCGACAAGTTCTCGCAGAGCACGCTGGACGTGGTGGCTGCCGAACCGGTCGACGGCATCTACATGCACTCCGACTGCGTCGGCACGACCGTAGTCCTGGCGGCGCTCGACCAGCTGGGCAAGAAGGTCAAGAGCGGTGAAGACGGCCACATCTTCCTGACCGGCGTAGACGGCTGCCCGGATGCGCTGGCCGCGATCCGCGATGGCTACTCCGACCAGGCCTCCAGCCAGCCGATGCCCGACTTCGGCGTCGTGCTCTCCGACTACATGAAGACCGTCCTCAACGGCGGCGAGATCGAAGAAGGCACGGTCGAGAAGGAAGGCGCACCGTGGTCGCCGGCCACGATCGTCAAGAGCGACACGGGCTACATGCTGAACCTGGCCACGACCTCGGTCGACAAGAGCAACGTCGACAATCCGGCACTGTGGGGCAACCAGGCAAAGTAACGTCTCTGTGTTCGTGCTGTCATGTCGCTAGTCTAGGGGTTTCAGTACGCACAGCCGTGCGTACTGAAACCTCCAACGCAAGCAGAATCCCTTCGCAGCCGCTGTCGCGGTTGACTCCACTTCTTCCCGGCAAAATCGTCATGGGCAACCTCAAGTCCGGCAATCTATTCGTCTTTGTGGTTGAGAACCTGATCTGGGTCCTGGTGCTCGTGGCCCTCGTCATTTTCTCGCTGCTGTCCGACAATTTTCTTACCCCCTACAATCTGATCAACGTTTTCGTGCGCGTGGCGGCGCTGGGCCTGCTGGTCATCGGCCAGTCATTTACACTCATCACGGGCAACTTCGACCTGTCGTCGGAATCGACGATGGGCCTCACCGCCATGGTGGGCGGCCTGCTCATTGCTGCGGCAGAAACGGGCGGTCTCGGCTGGCAGGCGAATCCGCTGCTGGCGATCGCCGTCATGCTGGTGTTGGGCTGCCTGATCGGCTGGATCAACGGCACGTTGATCACACGCTTCAAGATGAACAACTTCATCGTCACCGTGGCCATGATGTTTATCCTGCGCGGCGCCACCTATATCATCTCGCCGGGCCAAAGCACCAGCTTCTTCCCGGAGATCTTCGACTTCCTGGGCAGCGGCAGCGTCTACCGCATCGCGATGGCGAACAGGCGGTTCCTGCCGATCCCGGCGGCGGCCATCTTCCTGATCTTGATGTTTATCGTCGCCCACGTTATCACGCGCTATCGCCGTTTTGGCCGCAACATGTACGCCGTCGGTTCGAACCGCGCCGCGGCCGAAGCTGCCGGCATCGATTCCCAGCGCATCATCCTGGCCGTCTACGTCATCAGCGGCCTCTTTGCGGCGCTGGCGGGCTTGCTCGAAGCCGGGCGCATGGACAGTGCGACGCCACGCCTGGGCTACGGGATGATCTTCTCCGTCCAGGCGGCCGCCGTGATCGGCGGCATCAGCCTCTTCGGCGGCCGCGGCACGATGATCGGGGCGTTTGGCGGCGTGCTCCTCTGGGGCATTCTCGACACGGGGCTCAACATCATGCAGGTGTCGCCCTTCTGGATCGAGGTCAGCCGCGGCGTGCTGCTGCTCTTTGCCGTCTTCCTGGATGCGATGAAGGTGCGCTACCTCGCACCGGCTGTCGGTCCGCAAGGCGCTTGTCGGCAACCCCATCGGTCTGCAAGACCCTGTCATGGGCTAGCGGGGTAAATCTTATGGACAGTGCTCCTATGGACAACAGCAATCGCACAGCCCGTGCTCCAAATGCGCGGCATCGGCAAGGTCTTTCCGGGCGTTCAGGCCCTGGCAGATGTAGATCTCACCGTGATGGCGGGCGAAATCCACGGCCTTGTGGGCAAGAACGGCGCCGGCAAATCGACGCTGATGGCCGTTCTCATGGGCATCCAGCCAGTCGACACGGGCACGATCACGATCGGCGGCACGACATTTAGCAGCATGAATCCGCGCGAGGCGATCGGCGCCGGCGTGGCCTATGTGCCGCAGCGCATCAACATGATGAACCCGCTGACGGTGGCCGAGAATGTGCTGGCGGGCATGATGCCCACCAACAAGGCCGGCTTTGTGGCTTGGGGCCAGGTCTATGCCGAGGCCGATCGGCGTCTGCAAGCAGCTGGGGCTGGAACTGGACGTCCACGCGCGCGTCGAGGGCCTCAGCGTGGCCGAGCAGACCATGCTGGCCATCGCCAAGGCGCTGTTCAGCAATGCCAAGCTGATCGTGCTCGACGAGCCGACGGCGGCGCTGCCGCGGCCCGAGGTTGATCGCCTCTTCGGCTTTGTGCGCTCGCTGAAGACACACGGCGTCGCCTTCATCTACATCTCGCACCACCTGGAAGAGGTGTTTGAGATCTGCGACCGGGTGACGGTGCTGCGCAACGGGCGCCTGGTAGAGACACGTCCGGTGGCAGGGTTGGACACACCGATGCTGATCCGGCTCATGGTGGGCGAGGACGTGCAGGAGTTCAAGCGTGACAGCGCGGCCGCCGTACATGACGAGGAGGTCATGACTGTCCGCGGCCTGGTGCGGCGCGGCCACTACGAAGATATCTCCTTTACCCTGCACCGGGGCGAGGTGATCGGCCTGGCCGGCCTGGAAGGCAGCGGTGCCTCGTCGCTGGCGAAGGGGCTGTTCGGCCTGCAGCGACTGGGCCACGGCGAGGTGATGGTGGGGGGCAGCCGTTTACGGCGACTGCCCCCGACGCTGCCTTTGCCCAGGGCGTCGCCTACCTGCCGCAGGATCGCTACCTGTACGGCATCGTCGGCGCGCGGCCGGTGCGTGAGAACGTCACCTACCCGATTCTGCACCGGCTGGCGAGCGGCCTGGGGCTGATCCGGCGCAGTGAAGAACAGGCGCTGGTCCGCAGCTATGTCGACCAACTCGGCATCGTCACGCCCAGCCAGGAGCAGGCGGTCAGCCTGCTGAGCGGCGGCAACCAGCAAAAGGTCGTGTTCGCCAAGCTGGCCACCACCAAGCCCGACGTGCTGATCCTGCACGAACCGACGCAAGGGGTGGACGTCCACGCCAAGGTCGATATCTACCGCATCATCAGCGAGGTGGCGGAGCAAGGCGTCGGCGTGCTGATCATCTCCAGCGAAGTCCGTGAACTGCTCGGCGTGTGTGACTCGATCCTGGTCATGTACCGCGGCCGCATCACCCAATGCTTTGGCCGCGGGGCGCCCGAAACCACGCCGGAAAATATACTGCTGGCCATCGAAGGAGGCGTCCTGAATGTCACGCAATAGGCTGATCCAGTTCGTACTGGAGCGGATGATCTGGTTCATCCTTCTCTTGGTAATCGCCTTCTTTGCCTGGCGCGTCGGCCTGCAGAGCTATCTCGCGCCTACGAACCTGATCAACATCCTGATCCACGCCAGCGTGCTGGGCGTGCTCACCATCGGCCAGACGATCTGCCTGCTGACCGGCAACTTTGACCTCTCGGCCGAGGGCACGATGTCGTTCGTGATCGTGCTGGCGGCCTGGCTGATGCTGCCCTATCGCGAGATGGCCCTGGCGCAGGCCGGCGGCGTGGGCTGGGAGCTGAGCCCGCTGATCGTCGTCCCGATCATGCTGGTCGTCGGCCTCATCATCGGTTTGATCAACGGGACCCTGATCAGCCGCCTGAACATGAACAACTTCATCGTCACGCTGTCGATGCAGCTGATCCTGCGCGGCCTCGCCATGGTGCTCAGCATGGGCGCCATCATGCCCGGCACGCCGGCCCAGTTTAACTGGCTGGGCGGCGGGCGCATCGGCATGATTCCCATTTCCGTGATCTTCACCCTGGTGCTCTACACGCTGTTTG
The DNA here is from genome assembly GCA_963791135.1 of uncultured Chloroflexia bacterium. Lineage (GTDB taxonomy): Bacteria > Chloroflexota > Anaerolineae > Caldilineales > Caldilineaceae > Fredericiella. The sequence goes on along the minus strand of CAWBRX010000008.1, from coordinate 392 downwards.
CCTACATCCTCAGCAGCACGCGCTTCGGCCGCGAGCTGTACGCCGTAGGCGGCAACCGCGACGCAGCGCGTGCGTCGGGTTTCAACCCCAAGCGGTTGATCACCTACGCCTATATGCTGAGCGGCCTCCTGGCGGCAGTGGCCGGCTGGATGCTGCTGGGCAAATTGGAGGTGTCCGTCTCCACGCTCGGCACCGGCATGACCTTGGAAACGGTCGCATCGGCGGTCATCGGCGGCGTGGCGATGAGCGGCGGTGTCGGCACCATGTGGGGCGCCTTCTCCGGCGTGCTGCTGCTGTCGGTGGTGGACAACGGTCTCAACCTGATGGACGTGGATCCGTTCTGGGTGAACGGCATCCGCGGCCTGATCATTCTGATTGCCTTGTTTATCGAT
>CAWBRX010000007.1:0-113397 GCA_963791135.1 uncultured Chloroflexia bacterium | reverse complement strand
GGAACACCCCCAACGCGTTGAAGATGCTCTTGTCGATCGATTCATGAATCCCCGCCAGCAGACTCTCCAGCGAGTAGGCGTGCCCCGTGTGGCAGCGGAAACGCAGCAAATTACCTTCCTGGAGCTGCACCAGCACGCCGTTGCATTCGGGGCAGGTGTAGGGCGAAAGCGGCCCCAGTGTCATGACGCCGGCCTCGAGCGGGTTGTCCTCGCGTGCGATCCTGGTTTCGATCTGTAGCTTGTCCTGTAACTTGTCCGGCACCGCCACAGCCTCCTTCTCCGCGACCACCGCGCTGACAAGTTGGGGCAGCAACCTGGCCATTTCGGCAATCGTTACACGATGATCCACTGCGACGTACTGCAAGGCGCTGAGCGGCATCGAAGGGTAAGCGGCCTCGCCTGGCTCCTGCACGATCGCTAAGCCGCCGCGATCCTTGATGGCCCACAGACCGGCGGTCCCATCGTCGAGCGAGCCGCTGAGCACGACGCCGATCACCTGCTTACCATATGCCTGCGCCGCCGAGCGAAAAAGCGGATCGATGGCTGGACGGAAACGGTTCTCTTTCGGGCCGCGTGTGACGCGTATAGACCCCTGTTCCAGCAAGAGGTGGCGGTCAGGTGGGGCAACATAGACACGGCCCGGCAGGATGGCAGCCGCCATTCTTGGCCGTTTCGACCGGCAGCACGCCGGCGCGGGCCAGAATGCTGGGCAGCACACCGGGGCTGTCGGCTGAGACGTGGACGACCACAAAAATGGCGGCCCCGAAATCCGCAGGCAGCAGGGCGAGCAGCGCACTCAACGCCTCAATGCCACCGGCGGAAGCGCCGACAACCACAATACTGCGCTGCATCGTTTCATTGGGAAACATGGTGTACCTTATCATTGCGGTTGATTGAGGGCGAGCTTTGGCCAGGTAAAGCGGAACGTCGCACCTTGTCCGATATCCGACTCCACCGCGATCTGCCCACCTTGACTCTCGATCGTTTTCTTGACGATGGCTAATCCCATGCCGCTGCCTTCCACCTCGTCGCGCGGCTTGAGACTCTGGAAGAGCTGAAAGATGCGTTCATGATGTTCCGGGGCGATGCCAGGGCCGTTGTCGGCCACGCTAAACGCCACCCAGTCTCCTTGGTCCTCGGTCGAAATGCGCACTACCCCCTCATGCGGCCGATGATGGTGCTTGATAGCATTGGCGACGAGGTTGCGCAGCACCGTTTCCAGCGGCACCCGTTCCGTGTACAACTTCGGCATTGCCGGCTGCGTCTCGATCGTAAACCCGGCCGGCAGCACCAGAAACAGCTGGACGCCGCGCACCAGGTCTGCCGTGTCCACCCACTCGGGCTTGTGTAAGTGCCGGCCGACACGCGAATACGTCAGCAGATCGTCGAGCAGCTTCTCCATGCGCACGGCACGACCACGCAGCTTGTCCAGGTGGCCTTGTGAGGAGGCAGGCAGCAGCGCCTGGGAATCCTCGATGATCCAGTTGGCCAGGTTGGTAATGGCGCGCAGCGGCGCCTTGAGGTCGTGCGAAGCGACATAGGCGAACTGGTCCAGCTCACGATTGCTGCGCATCAGCTCCAGCGTTCGTTCCTCGATGCGCTGCTCCAGGTGCACATTCAGTTGGCGCAGCGCGTCCTCAGCCTGCTTGCGTGCCGTAATATCGACGAAGGTGATGACGACGCCATCCACCTGGTCCTCGGCCGTGCGATACGGCAAGATGCGCACAAGATACCAGGCGCCGGCCTGGCTGCTGACCTCAAGCTCGCGCGCGGTCGCCGTCTGCAACACCTCCCTGGCATCACGCTCAAGGTCGCGATAAACCAGGTGGTGGGTAATATGTCCGATCGGGCGACCGAGGTCGCCCGATCGGACGTTAAAAAGCTGGCCCACGGCGGGCGTAAACCAGCGAATGCGCAAGTCCACTTCCAGGAAAAGCGTGATGATATCGCTGGCAGCAATCAGATTTTGCAGATTTGCCCAGAGACGGCGCATTTCTACAATGTTTTCCTGATTCTCACCATTGATCGCCAGCAACTGGGTATTGACCGACTGCAGTTCTTCCTTGCTGTGCTCCAATTCCGCGGCCTTGAGCTGCAACTCCTCATTCAGTGACAAAAGCTCCTCATTCGCCACCTTCATCTCTTCATTCATGGCGGCGTATTCTTCCGTCGTCATCTGCAGCTGCTTGTGCAGGGCAGCCAGGTCCTGCTGCAGCCGCTGCACCATTGTCTCATCCGGTCCGGAGTCATCAAACGCAGCGGGCGCTTCATTCTCCAAGAAGAGAACAGATACCATGCGCTGCCATCCCAACGCATCAACTGGTTTTACCAGCAGGCGCACATAGCGGCGCACTCCCTCCCGCCAGAAGCCGACCGCCGGCGTTTGTGTCATTTCGCCATGCTCGAAGGCAGCCAGGATGGGGACGGTCAGAAAATTGAGCAGTTCCGGGTTGACACGCTCGTGTACTTTGTCGCTCGCAGCGCCGGCGTGTTGGTGCAAGTACGGCGTCACCCCCGTCGAGTAGTAGACAATGTTGTGCGACCGGTCGATCAGCAGGCCGGGCGGCGTATACAGCTGTGCCTGCTCGACAAACAACGTCTCGAAGCTCGCGACGCCGGGCCGTGCCGGACGTCAGCCTCGACGTGCGATAGCTGCGGCGCTGGCACGCGCCAAGCGGGGCTGCTCACCGGCAGCCGATGATAGAGCGGCAGCCCTGGAGTCAGCGGTCGAAAATAGGCTGAATCCAGTGTCTCCGCTGGCACCCACGCAAACGTGTCCGCCCAACTGCAAGCTCATGTGCAAGACGCCGGCGACTTGCGCCTGCGCCTCGAGGCCGCAAATCGCAAAGCACATTGCGACACACGATCAGGTCAAGCTTGGAGAAAGGAGGGTCGCGCAACAAATTGTGCTGGGCAAACACCATGCGTTGGCGGACCGCCTGGCTCACGCGGTACCAGTGGCCATCGCGCACAAAGTAACGCTGCAAGCGCTCGCCACTCACTTCTGCGGCAATCGTTTCGAGATAGGTGCCCTCGCGCGCCTGGCGCAAGGCATCAGGATTCAGGTCCGTAGCAAAGATGCGCAGCTCCGGCGGGTTGGCAAGATGCTCCATCTGTTCCAGCAGCAGGATGGCAACGGTATAGGCCTCCTCGCCGGTGGCGCAGCCCATCACCCAGACGCGCACCTGGTCGCCGCCGCCTTTTGCCTGCAACAGGCGCGGCACAATTGTCTGTGCAAAGTCGTCCAGCACCGCCGGCTCGCGGAAGAACTGCCGGGGGCCGCCCAAGATGTCACGCAGGAGAATGCCGGCCTCTTCGGCGTGATTGGCAACGCGCTGCGCATATTCGCCGACATTGTCGAGGGCGAGCAACCGCCGCCGCCGCTCAGCGTTGTGCAAGATGACCTGCGGCTTGTAGGCCGCACAATCATAGCCGGTATGCGTCAGCATGCCGGTCATGAGCCGCCTGACCACTTCCTGCGTGTTCAGGCGCGAGCAGCTCGTCGTCGGCGCCGGCAGCCAGGCCGGCAGTCAGGGTCGAGAAACCGCGTGTATACTCGAGCAGACGGGGCGGCAGCTCCGCCAGCGGCAGCAGGAGATCGACTGGTGCAACCGCCAACACATCTACCAGCGGCGCATTGGTGCGCATCCGCTGTCGAGTCTTGCACCACCGCCAAGCCACCGCCTTCGCGAATATGCGTAAGCCCCAGTGCGCCATCGGCGCCCTCATCAGCCAGCAGAACGCCAATGGCACGCGCGCCGAGTGCCTGCGCCACGGCGCGGAAACAGGCATCAATTGGGGCGGGATCGCTTCTGGCAACCAGGTCGAGATGCAACGAAGGCGCGACGGCTTGCAGCACGCAGGGCGGCGGCACCACTACGACTGTACTGGGAGCAAGCTGCGTATCCGTCTCTGCCCGGCAAACAGGCATGGCGGTATGTGGCTGCAACAGCGAGGCCAGGTCGTCGCCGCCAGAGATGGCGCGACCACGAGAAAGGCGAGGTCGTTATCGGGGGGCGTTGCCGCCAAAAACTGCTGTAGGGCCTGCAATTCACCAGCACCAATGACCACGACGGGAAAGCCTGCTGGCGGTGCTGTCCCATTCCCTGGGTTCGATTGGAGAGGTGCTGTCGTACCACGTGCCAGGTCGGGACGACCTTTGCTCATGTGTGATACCTCGCACGCTCAACTGTACTTTCATAAGCGGGTTGACGTAACCGCAACTGCGTATGGCCGTGACTGTATCATAACGCGGCTAGTGCTGTAAAGCTACCTGTGTCGTTGTCCAGGGTACGGTTAAGGGGGGCGACATGATCCTGCCCGCAGCCTGGAAAGTGCGGGGCGGCGCGGTCTACTCGGGGCGGGCGCCGGTGACGAACTGGTCGTATTCGATGAGGGCGCCGGTCATGACGCCGGATTCGGGGCTCAGGAGGTAGGCGACGAGGCCGGCGAGTTCGTCGGGATGGATGAGCTGGCCCATGGGCAGGTGTTGCGCGGCCTGGTCGGCCCAGCTGCTGTCGCCGCCGTGAAAGCGGCGCTGGATCACTTCCTCGCCGGGGGTGTCGGTCCAGCCCAGCAGGATGCCGTTGCAGCGGATGCGGTCCTTGGCAAAGGCGTTGGCGACGTTCTTGGTGAGGGTGGCGAGGCCGCCCTTGGAGGCAGAATAGGCGGTGAGGAAGGTCTGCCCGCACAGGGCGTTGGTGCTGAGGATGTTGACGATGCTGCCGGGCTCGCCCGCCTCCTTCAGCGCACGCACGGTGCGCTGCATGGTGAGGAAGGGGCCGCGCAGGTTGACGGCCATGATCTCTTCCCAGAGGGCGAGGTCGGTGTCGAGCAGGGTGCCGCGCGGCGCGGTGGCGGCGCTGTTGACCAGGGCGTTGACGCGGCCGAAGGCGTCAAGGGCGGTTTCGACGACGCGCACGCAGTCGGCGGGCTGCGCCATGTCGGCCTGGACGTAGCGGCAGTCGGCGCCGAGGGCGACCAGCTCAGCGGCGGCCTGTGCGCCGCGGGCGGGATTGCGGCCGCAGATGACGAGGGAGCGGGCGCCTTCGGCGACGAGGCGCCGGCAGATGGCCAGCCCTACGCCCTGCGTGCCGCCGGTTACGACGGCGACGGTGTTGTCGTGCCGGTTCATCCTACCTACTGCCTGTGTCCTTCCCACAGCGCGAGCCACTGCTCGGCCGTTTGGGGTTCCAGCTTCCAGCGGCGCTCGGCCTCGGCGCCGTCGCGGGCTAGGGTAAAGGTGAGTTCCTGCAGCCCATCCAGTTCCGCCACGGCCACGCCGGCGATGGCCCGGAGGGGGATGCGGGTGATGCGATAGCCGTACTGCTGGCTCTTGCGCACCAGGGCCCGGTCCTCGTCGATGACGATGACAGAGGCGTTGGTCAAGGCCAGCAGCGTATTGGCCGTGATCTGCTTGGGGAACAAGGCCCAGTGCTTGTCCCAGATCGGCGGCTGAAAGACGGCGCCGTGCAGGATTTCACCAGTATAGAGGCCGTACTTGCGCAGGCCAAAACTGAACTTGGGCGGCAGATCTTCGAGCAGTTCCTGTTCGTGCTCGCTCTCGCGCAGCAGCGCGTCAGGCGGCAGCGGCGGGAGGTCGACGATCTTGCCGACGAGGCTGCGCCACTCGGTGTCCATGAGCCGCCAGCCGACGGCGTTGAACTCCATGTCCAGCTTGACGGCCTCGCCGGCGACGGCGCTGACGAATTCCAGCCGGCCGTAGAGCAGGAGATGGCTCGAGCGCATGTAGAGCAGGGTATCGGGGCGCACGAACATAGGCGCGCGCTCGCTGCTGGGTTCTTTCCGGGCTCTTCGCCCTTGGCCTGGCCCTGCACGTACAGCACGCCGGCGTCGGTGAAAACCAGCGCCTGTTCGGGGGTCTGGCGGGCAGTCGTCCAGCCGCGCGCCACGGTAGTCGCGGGGCACGTACAAGCGCGCGCGTAGCGCCGGCGTCCGGCGGCAGTGCCGCCCGAGCAGGCGCCGCCAGGCTTGCCGGGCAGGGCGTCGACGCTGTCGACCATGTAGGGGTGAAACTCGGACGATCGGGCTTGCCAGGGCCGCATCATAGGCTGCTCCCCTAGCGATTCTTGCGCTCGTCGATGATGACGGCGATCACGATGATCGAGCCCTTGACGATCGTCTGCCAGTAGGCGGAGACGTTGAGCAGGTCGAGGCCGTTGTTGAGCACGCCGATGATCAGGGCGCCGACGATCGTGCCCCAGATGGTGCCGATGCCGCCCGACAGGCTGGTGCCGCCGATGACGGCCGAGGCGATGGCGTCAAGCTCGTAGCCCAGGCCAAGGCCGGGCTGGCCGGAGCCGATGCGCGAGGAGAGCACCAGGCCGGAGAGGCCCGCCAGCAGGCCGGCGATGGTGTAGACGCCGATCTTGACACGGCCGATGTTGATGCCGGAGATGCGCGCGGCCTGCTCGTTGCCGCCGAGGGCGTAGATGTGGCGGCCGAAGCGGGTGTTGTTGAGCATGACGTGCGCAGCGATGGCCACGACGCGCCAGGATGAGGATGGGCACGGGGATGCCGAAATCGGTCTCGCCCTGGCCGATGTAGGTATAGGAGTCCTTGAGGCCGCTGACGGGGCGTTCGGAATAGATGAGGGCAAAGCCGCGCGCCACCGTCATCATGCCCAGGGTGGCGATGAACGGTGGTATTTTGAACCTCGCAATCAGCGAGCCGTTGACGAGGCCGCAGACGGCGCCGACCGCGAAGCGCCGCCAGGATCGGCACGATGCACGGGCACGTCCAGGCCGGGAAACTTGATTTCCGCCCAATCCAGCCGCTGCGCCAGGCTGGTAGCGACGACGGCGGCCAGGGCAAGCACCGAGCCCGACGAGAGGTCGATGCCGCCGGTGATGATGACCATGGTGACGCCGATGGCGATCAGGCCCATCACCGAAATCTGGCGCACGATGTTGAGCAGGTTGCGGGCCGTCAGAAAGGCCGGGGACAAGAAGGTCATGGCGATGAGCATGCCCAGGAGGATCAAGACGATGCGCATACTTGCGCAGGAAGGCGTTAAAGCGATCCCGATTGACGCTCCTGGCTTCGGTTACCTCAGTCGTCGTTTGCATACGGTAGTTCCTTGGACGATTGTTGGTCTGTCGTGCCCTGCAATGGTCGTGGTCGCACGATATTCGGTGCGTTCGCACGGTCAGCGGCGTGCGGCCTCGCTGCGGCCTTGCGTTCGGCTTCGGCGACGGAGGCGCTGCCGGTGGCGGCGCGCATGATGGTTTCCTGGGTGGCGTCTTTGCGGTCGAAGATCGCCGCCGACCTTGCCTTCGTGCATGACCAGCACGCGGTCGCTCATGCCCAGGATCTCGGGCAGTTCGGAGGAGATCATGATGATGGCCTTGCCTTCCTGGGCCAGCTTGCACATCAGGCGGTGGATCTCGGCCTTGGCGCCGACGTCGATGCCGCGGGTGGGCTCGTCCAGGATGAGGATGTCGGGCATCGTCAGCAGCCAGCGGGAAACCAGGACCTTCTGCTGGTTGCCGCCCGAAAGCAGCTTGATGAGCTGGTCCATGCTGGGCGTCTTGATGTCGAGCCGGCTCCGCTCGCGGCTGCAGGTTTCGTTGATCAGGCGCGTGTTGAGAAAGCCAGCCGACTGAGTAGTTGGGCAGGCTGGCGATCATCATGTTGTCGCGCACGGGCAGCACGCCCATGATGCCGGTGAGCTTGCGATCCTCGGTCAGCAGCGCCAGCCCGTGCTGGATGGCGTCCGCGGGCGAGTTGATCTGCACCTTTTTGCCTCTGATCTCGATCTCGCCGGCGTCGATCTTCTTGATCCCGAAGATGCCCTCGATGACCTCGGTGCGGCCGGCGCCCATCAGGCCGGCCATGCCGAGAATTTCGCCGCGGCGCAGGTCGAAGGTGACATCCTCGACGATCCCCTTGCGGGTCAGGTTGCGCACGGAGAGGACGACCTCGCCGATCGGCGCGTCTTCCTTGGGGAAGATATTGGTGAGCTCGCGGCCCACCATCATGGCGATCAGGCTGGTTCTTGTCGGTCTGCGCGGCGGGCACGGTGGCGATGTGCCGGCCGTCGCGGAAGACGGTGATGTCGTCCGCAATCTGGAAGACCTCGTCCATCTTGTGGGTGATGTAGATAATGGCAACGCCCTTGTCCTGCAAGGAGCGGATCATGCGGAAGAGGTGCGCCACCTCACGCTCGGTGATGGCGGAGGTCGGCTCGTCCATGATGATCAGGCTGGAATCATAGGAGATCGCCTTGGCGATCTCGACCATCTGCGTGTTGGCGACGCTCAGCTCCTTCATCACGGCGGTAGGGATTGATGTTGATCTCAAGCCGGTTGAGCAGGTCGCGGGTAGTCTGCGACCATCTTGCGCTTGTCGATCATGCCGAAGCGGCCGAGCGGCTCGCGCCCCAGCCAGATGTTTTCGGCCACGGTCATATAGGGGACAGGCGAGAGCTCCTGGTGGATCATGGAGATGCCCAGCTTGAGCGCCTCCTCGGTGCTCTTGATCGTCCACCGGCTTGCCTTGGAAGGTGATCGTGCCGCTGTCGCGGATATACATGCCGATCAGCACCTTCATCAGGGTGGACTTGCCGGCGCCGTTCTCGCCCATGAGGGCATGGACGGTGCCGCGGCGCACGGTCAGGTTGACCTCGCTCAGCGCCTTGACGCCGGGGAACGACTTGGAGATGTTCTCCATGACGAGGATGCGTCTGGCGTGCTCTGGGGTCTGAAGTGCTGGTGAGGTCCTGGTCCATACTTGTGGCCTCCTACCGATGTTGTGGCGAGGTACGCGAGCGAAGGGGCACAAGGTCGGCGGGGGCAGATACCGAGTTCGCTTAGAACTCGGTATGCCTCGGCCATGCCGCCGGGCCTTACGCGCCTACGATGCAGTTACTTGCTCATGTAGTCCTTGTAGTTCTCGGGCGTGACGGGCTCGTAGGGGACCCAGACGAGCTGGCTCGATCGTTCTCGCCGCGTGCGAGGGCGATGGCGGCCTTGATACCGGCTTCGCCCTGGCCCTTGGCGTTCTGGAAGACCGTCATGTTGAGGCGGCCCTTGTCCATCTCGTCCAGCGCGTCCGGCGAGGCATCGACGCCGCCGACGAGGATCTTGCCCAGCTTGCCGGCGGCTTCGATCGCCTGGATGGCGCCGATGGCCATTTCGTCATTGTTGGAGGCCACGCAGTCGATCTGGTCGCCGGTGGACAGCCAGTTTTCCATCAAGGCCAGGCCCTCGGCGCGGCTCCAGTTGCCGGTGTCTTCCTTGGTGATCTTGATGTCCGGGATACTTGGCAACGATTTCCTTGACGCCTTCGGTGCGCTTCTGGGCGGCTTCCTGGGTGAGGTTGCCGTTCATGATGACGCAGTTGCCCTTGCCGCCCAACTTGTCGGCCAGCCATTGGGTCTGGAAGCGGCCGGCGTCGATCGAGTCCGAACCGGCGTAGACGACGCCTTCGGGGAGGTTGCTGGGCTTGCGGTTCACGTAGACCAGCGGGATGCCGGCATCCATGGCGGCCTTGGTCATCGGGTCGGTGGCGTCGGTGTTGGCGGCCACGAGGACGATGGCGTCGAGGCCCTGGGTGACGAAGTTCTCGACCTGGCCGAGCTGGGTGGCGACATCTTCCTTGGAGTCGACCATGATGAGTTCGACGCCCGGCGAATCCTTGGCGACGGCGGTCATGGCGTCGCGCAGGGTGGTGAGCCAGCGATCGTCGAAGAGCATGCTGACGCCGATCTTGATGGGCTTGGCGTCGGCAGCGGGAGCAGCGCCTTCGGCAGTGGCTTCCGTCGTGCCTTCAGCGGCAGCTGCGGTCGCTTCGGCAGCCGGTGCCTGGGCAGCCGGCGCGGCGGCGGTGCAGCCGGCCAGCATGGCGAGCAGCATGGACAGCAAGACCACGAAAGACAGGGACTTCTTGAGTGACATGGACCGTTTCTCCTTCTGTTTGATGGTTTGAATACACCAATGATGAAGCGCCATAACACCTTCCCCTGCCGTTCTCCACAGTACTTCTACAGCAAAACGACGCGTACACAGCTTGACCGGGGGCTGCAATCTACGCCACGCCGGTGCGATCGCGCGCGCACCGACGAGCGGTTGAATTCGTGCATCCGGCAAGATGCGACTAGTAATACGATAGTGACTTTGGAGAATAGCAGACACCGTGCACACGTGTGCACGGTCGCGAGTACACTATCACACGCGGGGGTGGTTGTCAAGATGGTATTTTCCGGCAACCCGGGGCGCGCAAATATGGCACCCTCTGTGCGCTACAATACCTCTCGCCGGTACAGTAGATGAGGATGCAGCCAACAGCGAGGAGCGCACATTTGTCGTGGCGGTTGACGCGTGATGAACGCTATCGTACCGATGTTATTCTGACCTTGGTCAACTAAGTCTCGTCTTCGGCCACTCTTCAGCCTACCGACGCAAACCGCCGCTTTTACTGCAGGCTCAACTCGTGCACAACGGCATTGACTGCATTCTTTGCCTCAAAGATGGAGATGCAGTCGACCAACGCTACCTCAGTACTGATCTGCTGGCATGACTTGTCGAGCCATTTGTTGTCACCAGCCGAAAGTGCACACCTGCGTCCGTGGGCCAACAAATCACGTACGGCATGCGCCAAAGCACCAGGCTCATGCTTCTGCTCATACGTCCGCAGTACAGCTGCTCGCTCACGAACATCGGCGGGCAAGCTTGCTGCAGGCGAACACAGTTCGGTCCTAAACAACTCGATGCCATAATACAGATGCCGGAGGCCCACGCTCTGGGCGCGGCTGACCGGAACCAACAGCTTTCCTCCTGCAGCGAGGAGAATTTCGTAAAATTCCTCGGTCAGTTCCGCCTGTGGGTTCCCTGCTAGCGGCTTACGATCAAACCGTATGCACTCCTGACACGCAAGACTTTGGATCGTACCGAAACCATACTTTGGGTGAAAAATCAAGTCGCCCGGCATGAAATCGTGGTTGTGGCCTGACATTAGCAGCCTTCCAGGCGCAAGCACCTCTCTGGTTGTGAACCGCGCATTACTGCGGTCATCCCGTCTGGAACGGCAATCTCCAGACGCCGTGCAAGATCATCGTAAACTAAAGTGCGATCAGATGCAGTAAGGCTAATTCCCTACAGGGGCGGTCGACTAACAGCTTAGGGGAGAAGACCTGCGTGGACATTCAGCCCTGAAGCGAGCGAGGGAGCGGCTGCAGTCATGGGGGCGGACCGGTGCTGGCGCGGACGACGAGAGCAACCGGCAGGGCCTTATTCGCAACTGGGCGCCCTTCGAGGTTGTCGAGCAGCATCTGCATAGCTAGCTCGCCAAGGCGCAACTTGGGCTGGTGGATGGTCGTGAGGGGCGGCGTGACGTAGCGGGCGAGGTCGACGTCGTCGTAGCCGACGACACTCAACTGTTCGGGCACGCGCAGCCCGAGATCGCGGCAGGCCATAAGTACGCCCACGGCGACCAAGTCGTTGTAGCAGAAGACGGCCGTCACGCCGGCGGCCAGCAGCTCGGGAAGCAAGGCCTGAGCCTCCACAACATCGTGCTCGGTGTGAAAGTGGTGCGAGGGGATCGTGCGGCGCCACGCTTCCGGCACCGCGATCTCGGCGGCAGCCAACGTGTCGCGGTAAGCCGTCAGACGGCGCTGGTTGGATTGGAAGCGGTTGTCGACGCCCAGGTAGCCGATGCGCCGGTGGCCCAACTCCAGCAGGTGTTCGACCGCCTGCCGTGCCCCCGAGTAGTCATCGGCGTCGACTGAGTAGACGTGGGCGGTCTCGGGATCTGCCTGCTGGTTGATGAGGATAGTGGGCATGTTGAGCTGGGCCAGGCGCTGTGTGTAGCTGCCGCGCATCTGAGCGGTGGCGCTGATCACCCCATCGACACGGCGGCGGTGGAAGGTTTCGATGACCTCGAGCTCGCGCTCAGGGTCGTTGTGCGAGACACTGAGAAAGACGCTGACGCGGGCAGCCTGGGCGACATCCTCGATCCCGCGCACGACGCGGCCGACGAAGGGGTCGGCGATAGAGGTAATCACGAGGCCGACGGTGTTGGTGCGCTGGCCCTTGAGGCTTTGGGCGACGGCGTTGGGGGTGTAGCCCATTTCCTGCGCGAGCTGCTGGATGCGCTGGCGCATTTCGGGGCTGATCAGCGAGCTGTTATGGAGGGCGCGCGAGACGGTCGAGTGAGAGACACCCGCGCTGGCGGCGATATCCTGGATTGAGACCGCTCTCCGGCCCATCGAACGTCCTTAGGGTTCACGCTTATGCACACGTGTGCGGCAAGTATACGGAGGGATTTTGTGCGTGTCAAGGGGGTGGGTTGCGTCATGGCGAGATCGTGCGAGGCTCGCCCCACCGGGTATGGGGTGGGCTAGATGAAGGGGGGGCGAGCCAGGCACGAGCTGGGAATAATTCGTTTGATAAGGTGAGGGGCGATGGGCTAGAATCACGCACTCACGACCCTTCATCATCCAACGGCAGGAAACGCAAGAAAGGGACAAGTAACGCATGGCCGAAAAGACCGTCGTCAACCAAAGTGGGGAAATCACTATCCCCGATCCACCCATTGCACGCATTCTCTTCAGCTCGACGAAGTTTGCCTGGCTGTGGTTGATATTGCGTCTCTACCTGGGGGCAAACTGGCTGAACTCGGGATGGGGCAAGATCAGCGGCGGCACGTGGATGACGGGTGAGGCGCTCAAGGGGTTTTGGACAAACGCGGTGCAGGTGCCGGCGGAAGGAAAACCGCCCATTGTCTTTGACTGGTACCGGAACTTTATCCAGTTCATGCTGGATCAGGGGTGGTACACGTGGTTTGCGCCGCTAGTTGCCTGGGGCGAGGTGCTTATCGGGATCGCGCTGATCCTGGGGGCGCTGACCGGGATTGCCGCCTTTACCGGGGCGTTTATGAATTGGAACTTTATTATGGCCGGCTCGGCGAGCACCAACGGCCTGATGTTGACGCTGGCCGTGTTCCTCGTCCTAGCGTGGAAGGTGGCGGGCTGGTGGGGGCTGGATCGCTGGCTGCTGCCGGTGCTGGGGACGCCCTGGTATCGCGGGAGCATACGCAGCAGCGCGGACGAGACGGCGGCGCCGAAGCGGACGTAGACGCAATACGTGCGCGCTGGGGCGCGCCTCCAACAAGTAATACACCTGTGGCAGCGGTTTGGCTTTCCATCGCAGTGGATGCGGTGGTATGATTGCGCGCCAGTAAGTAACCTGTCGTTCCGCACATCTGCCGCTGATGAGGGGGACAACTTCTACGGGTAATGTTCTTGGCCCGCCTTGGGAGCACCGTGGATCGAACCGATCTTCCTCTCCTACATACCAAGCTGCAACGGCCGCGCCAGCCGCGCGGGACAGTGGCACGGCAGCATTTGTGGACCAAGTTGGAGCGCGGTCTCGACAAGCCGCTCATCCTCATCGCCGCAGGCGCCGGCTTTGGGAAGACCACGCTGGCCAGTTCCTGGCTTGAGGAGCTGGCAAGGCGCACGCCAATGGCCGCGCCACTCGCCGCGCCATTGGCGGTGCCGATAGCGGCGCCGCTGACGACCGCATGGTTCACGCTGGACGAGCATGACGGCGACCTGGTGCTGTTCCTGCGCTATTTTGTGGCGGCGGTGCACACCGCCCAAGCGGGCGCCTGCCCGCAGACCGAAGCTATGCTGTACGCCCAGCGCCAGCCGCGCCCCGACCTGCTGCTTACCACGCTCAGCAACGAGCTCTCCCAACTGCCGTCCGACCTGCTCCTGGTGCTCGACGACTACTCTGCCATGCACAGCGAAGCGGTCGACGAGTTTCTGGGAGGCTTGCTGCGCTGCTGGCCGCAGCCGCTCCATCTCGTGCTCATCACGCGCTACGATCCACCGCTGGCGCTGCCGGCGCTGCGCGCCAAAGGCGCGATCGTCGAGGTGCGCAGCAGCGACCTGCGCTTCTCGCCGGCCGAGGCCACCCAGTATCTGAGCCAGGCGCTGATCAGCCCGCCGGACGACAAGACGATCGCCGCCGTGCAGGAGCGCGCCGAGGGATGGATCGCCGGCATCAAGCTGGCCTCGCTGTCGCTGGACACCGGCACCAGCAAAGCAGACCTGGTTGCGACCCTGGCGAGCAGCGATGTCGACGCGACCGAGTACCTGGCGGCCGAAGTGTTCTCACACCAGCCGCCCGCCATCCAGGCCTTCCTGCTGCAGACTTCGATCCTGGATCACTTTTGCGCAGCGCTGTGCGACGCCGTCATTCAGGATGCCGCGATAGATGGCGGGGATGCTGGAGGGTGGAGCGCGACGGCCTGTATTGAGTGGCTGGTGCGGTCCAATTTGTTCATGATTGCGCTCGACGGGCAGCGCGAATGGTATCGCTACCACCATCTCTTCCGCGACATGCTGCGGCGGCGTGCCGGCGGCGAACTGACCGAAGAGCAGCGGCGCCGCCTGCAGCAGCGCGCGGCGCGGTGGTTTGCACAGCGGCGCCTGTTCGACGAGGCGCTACGGCATGCCACTGGCGGCCGGCGACGTTGACCTTGCCGTCCAGGTTGTCGAGGAAGGGCTGCCGGACGCGCTCAACCGGGAAGACTGGCTGACGCTCGAGCGCTGGCTGCGGCTGCTGCCACCGGCACTGGTCGAGACGCGCCCCTGGCTGCTGATGCTGAAGGCATGGACTCTTGCAGTACACATGGCAGCTAGACGTCCAACTGCGCGTCCTCGACCAGATCGATGCCCTGCTCGATCAGTCGCTACTGGAGCACCCGGGCAGCGAAACGCAGGGACTTGCAGCAGCGAACCTCAGTCTGCGGCTTCCGACGTACGCCTGCGTGCGCTCGTTGCCCTCCTCCGCGGGCAGCACGCATTCTACAACAACCAGCCCCAGGCCGCGCTCGAACTCCTAACAACGGCTTTCCCAAGCGTGCCGGAAGCCTGGACCGGGTATTCGCGGGTTTGCCATGCTGCACATCGGGATTTGCATGCAGGCGGTTGGGCAGGAGGCGGCCGCCGAACGACTGCTGCTCGACCGCTTTGAGCAATACGAGAAGAAGGCGGATACCTTTGGCCTGCTTTTGCTGATGTCGCTTTGCTTCAACTATTTTGCGGAGGGCAAGCTCGAACAGGTGCGGCAGACGGCTGCCACCATGCTGCGGCTCTGTGCGAACCAGCCCCTGGCGAACACACGCAGCTGGGCGGACTATTTTCTGGGGGCAGCGTACTACGAGTGGAACCAACTCCCCGCCGCCGAGGCCCATTTTGCGGCCGTAGCGGAACGGCGCCACGTTGCCACACTGGTCGTGGTGCGCGATGCGCTGCATCAACTGGCGCTGCTGCAGCAGCGGCGCGGCAGTCCCGGTGAGGCCAGGCGCACGCTGGAGATGCTCAGCGACCTCGAGCTGGAGCAGTACGGGCGCGAGGATGAGGCGACGCGCGGGCTGCGGGCACGGCTGCTGTTGATGGCAGGGCGACATCGACGGCGCCGGCCGCTGGGCGGATGCATTTACGGCGCCGATACCCGATACGCCCCTGGTGTGGCTGGCGCACCCCCACCTGATCAAGGCGCGCATTTTGCTGGAGAGGCAATACGGAACTGACCTCGCGGACGCACGGCACCTCCTCGAGTCGCTCTTGGAGACGGACGAACGGACGTATGACAAGTGGTTCAACATCGAGGTTCTGGCACTGCTGGCGGTGTGCCAGGCGCGGCAGGGCTGCGAGGCAGCGGCGCAGCAGGCGCTGGAGCGGGCGCTCGAACTGGCCAGGCCGGGTGGTTTTGTGCGGGTGTTTGTCGAGCTGGGGCCAGACCATGCAGGTGCTGTTGGCCCGGCTGTCCCAACAAGACGTGAGTGTCCAGCGGCTGCTGGCGGCGTTCCCCGACGAGGTGCCGAGAGCTGGGCGCGGCGATGCCGAACTGATGGCGACAGCAGCATCACCAGTGCCGACCCCAGTACCTGCCCCAGTGGCGCTCCGCGGCGAGGCTGGTAGAACAGCTGACGCCGCGTGAACTGCAGGTGCTGGCGCTGCTGCGTGAGCCGCTGAGTTCCCAAGAGCTCGCGGCGCAAGCTCGACGTCTCGCATGCCACGCTGAAACGGCATGTGGCCAACATCTACGGGAAGCTGGGCGTCACCAGGCGGTGGGACGCCGTGGCGCGCGCCAAAGCGCTGGGTCTGCTCAGCCCGGACTGATGGCCCAATCCGCCAGAAGCCATTCCTACACCTTTTTGCCTGCCATCTGCACATTTTCGGAGGTAGCAGAGGGCACGGCGCGGCGCTACACTGGTGCCAAGGTGCCTTACTTCCGGTGGGTAGGGAGCAAGGGCCAGGGGCCGGAGGCGCATGTGGCGTGCGCACTGAACGGGGACGGCGGGACAGCAGGGCGCACGACGAGATCCTATGACGACTACAGCGGCTGCTTCCATACCGTTTGTGCCACGCACGAAGCTTCGTCCCCCGCGGCTGTCGGAGGACTTGCTGCGGCGGCCGCGGCTGATCGAGAAGCTCGAACGGCCGCAGACGCTCAGCCTCGTGATCGCGCCGGCGGGGTACGGCAAGACTACGCTGATCGGCACGTGGTTGGCGCAGTGCGGCGTGCCCTACGCCTGGCTCTCGCTGGAACGCGAAGACGACACGCTGCGCGCCTTTTTAGCTGGATTTGGGGCGGCCCTGCAGCGTGTGGTGCCCGCCCTGGGCGCCGAACTGCTGCAGCTGCTGCAAGCGCATACGGGAGAACCGGCCCCGCAGCAGATGCTGCCGATCCTGCTGAATTCCTTGAACGAATTGGATGAAGCGGATTGTCGTGGTGCTCGACGACTATCACCACGTGTCCAACCCTGCCGTTCACCAATTAATCTGCGGGCTGCTCGAGCACCCGCCGCGGCGCTGCAGCTGGTGCTGACGGCACGCTATGACCCGCCGCTGCCCCTACGCCTGCGCAATCGGGGCAACGTGACGGAAATCCGAGCACACGAGCTGTGTTTTTCCGAACAGGAAGCACAGGCGTTTCTGGAGCAGTTTGTGGCCGGAGCCGATCGCGGTACAAGCGGTCGCCGGCCTGGTAAAGAAGTCCGAAGGATGGGCGGTCGCACTGCGCCTGGCGGCAATGCTGATCGGCCAGCGCCAGGATGCTGCTGTGCTCGACAGGACACTGCAAATTTGCGAGCGTTCGCTGCTTGACTACCTGGACGCCGAGGTCATCGGCCACCTGCCCGGCGACGTGCAGACGTTTCTTGTGCGCACGTCCAGCCTAAAGCTGCTGAGCCCCAGCCTGTGTGATGCCGTTCTGGATGCCGTACTGGGCGAGACGCGGCACGCCGGCCAGGAAGTCAGCGACAGGGGCAGCAAATGGGCCGTGGACAGCAAGGCGACGCTGCGCTTGCTTGCTAACAAGGGCGTTTTTGTCGAGCAGATCGACGAGGCCGGCGAGTGGTTTCGTTGTCACGAACTATTCCGCCACCTGCTGCAGCGCAGGCTCCACAGCACGTACAACGCAGAAGAGATTGAGACATTCAATCGGCGCGCAACGGTGTGGCAGGCACAGCACGACCAGCGCAAGCCGTACGTGGAGGGCGCAACTGCACAGGGTGAGGCACAGGGTGAGGCACAGGGTGAGGCACAGGGTGAGCGCACAGGGTGAGGCACAGGGTGGGCGTTCTGCCCGCCGGCCTGGATGGAGGGGACACGAAATGGATAGTCCCGCCAGCAGCGACTGAGTCACGAGTCCCTGCAGCGAGCGGGGAGCCCGCCGACGACGGGGCAGCAAGCCCGCGTCCTGCTCACCTATCGCGAAATGGATGTGCTCGCGCTGCTGTGCGATCGGCTGACAAACAAGGAGATCGCGTACAAGCTTGGCGTTTCGCCGGAAACAGTGCGACAGCACACGGTGAACATTTACCGCAAGCTGGGCGTTGAGGGCCGACGCCAGGCCATCGTACAGGCGCATGCATTGGGCCTGCCGGTGCCAGCGACCAGCGACGCCCAGGTCGTGCCACACGGGGGGCGCGCCAGGCGGGCCTGCGCCGGCCAGAGCGGAGCGATAACGAGCGCCGTGCTCTCTACACCTTTTTGCCTGCCATCTGCACATTTTCGGAGGTAGCGCCTCGCTGCGCCCGCCGCTACACTGGTGCCAAGGTGCCTTACTTCGGGGGCGCAAGGAGCAGAGGCGATGAGCAAACAGAGCCGGTACTACTTCGATCGTCCGGCAGTCTACCAGATCCGGCTGCAAGGCAGGATGCCGCCCAGCGGTCGGACGCGGTGGCCGCAATGACGATCGAAGTAACCAGCGAAGTGACCAGCGACACAGCGGCGAATGCGAGTGAAATGCAGTGACCGCACTGCGCGGGGAAGTGGCCGACCAGGCGGCGCTGCGCGGTTTGCTCAACGAGATCTACGCCCTGCAGATGACGATACTCTCCGTCGTACGCGTCGAAGACGTGTACGGCAGCTGAAATACAACCCGTTCGCAACGTAACAAGCAAGACACAGAGACAAGGAGCTGAGCTATGTTTCGCAGAGAAGAGCGCAGAGAAGAGTTCCGCCGCATGGAGCGCCGCCACCGGCGCCGCCGCATGATGGTGGGCGGCATGGTCGTCGTGGGCAGCACGGAAGCCATGGTGAAGATGTCGGAAGCGGAGGCGATGCAGGTCCAGGCACGCCACCGGGCAGAACCCGGAGGACATGTCGCACGAGGAACTGCAGAGCGCCATGGCGGACCAGGGGATCCAGGAGCAGCCGGTGACGGAGCACGACCAGCAGGCGATGGCCAACGCCGAGGCGGCTGAGCCACCACAAGAAGGCTAAGTTCACGGATTCGTGCGAGGCTCGCCCCACCAGGTATGAGGTTGGTGAGATGATGGGGGGCGAGCCAGGCACGGTGAGATCACCAGGTATGAGTTGGCGAGAACAGCGGCGAGGGTAACAGAACAATGGCGGCAGCTGACATGACGACGACAGAAGTCGCAACACCAGTAGAAAAAATGTCCTCTTCGCAAAGGACCATCAACAATCTTGGTTACCAGGTGTTCATGGTCGGCATTTCGCTGCTGGCCCTGGTCAATGCGGCCATCCTCATCCTGCTGAACGGGCAGCCGATGGTGGGTGTGCCGGGGCTGGTGGACGCCTTGTTGACGCCGATTTTCCTCTTCGACTTTGTGCTGCGGATGGCTGCCGCCAAGTCCAAGTGGCGCTACTTCTTTGTGCAGTTCGGTTGGGCCGACCTGCTGGGCAGCTTGTGGCTGCCGGGGCTGGACTTCTTGCGCATCTTTCGTCTCTACCGCGTCATCACGCATCGCCCGGCAGATGCCGAGGCCGGGTGGGGGCAACTTTCTGGGGGACGTTCCGCCGCAGCCTGGCCAACAGTGTGCTCGGCGCGATGACGCTGGTCGCGATCCTCGTGCTGGAAATCGGCGGCATTGCGGTGCTCTATTTTGAGCGCCCCGACGCCAGCGCCAACATCACGACGCCGGGCGATGCGCTCTGGTGGGGCATCGTGACGATCGCCACGGTGGGGTACGGTGACAAGTATCCGATCACGCCGGGCGGGCGGATGGTCGGCACCATCGAGATCATCACGGGCGTGGCGGTCTTCAGCACCATTTCCGGTTACCTGGCCAATGCCTTTGTCAGCAGCCGGAGCAAGGAAGAGCGAGAAGCCGGAGGGCGAAGATGCGACCGGCTCCGAGGCGCTGCTGGCCGAGGTCAAGCGGCTCGGTGAAGCGCAGGAGCTGCGGGCGGTCGAGCTGGAGGCGCGGCTGGCGCGGATGGAGGCGCTGCTAGCGGCGCAGGCCCCGGTGAGCGGCGCGGATGGAAACGGCGCGCTCGAGGCAGGCAGCGTTATAACATGATTTTGATAGGATAACCCTTCTCTTGCGGGGCAATTTATGGACAGCATGGAAATAGATGTTTTTGCCAGTCCCTCACGGCAAAACAGGTCAGCACTCACCCAGTGGTTTCATATGACGCTGGGGCTCGCTGCAGCTACGCTCGAAGCCACGGATGCCGGGATCCGCGCAGGGCGAACGACAAGCGGACGTGTCTACACCGCCGTGGTGCAGGTCACACAGCCGCTGCGGATGCCGCTGGACAGGCTGGGTGTGACTGATTTGGCGGCGCGCCAGCTTGAGGCGATCTCCATACAGCTCGCCACGACGATCGAGCAGCTCGAGACGCGCGGCGCGGCCAGTGCCGTGCAGAGCGCAAAGCTCACCGAACGGTCCGCCACCGAAATCGTCGACGGCATCGTGCGGCGCCTGCGTGACGATTCGGAGCTGCTCGATCTGCTCTTTGCCCAGTTGAACTGGATCTTGCCCAAGCTGGGCGAGGTGCCGGCGCTCAAAGAGTTCGTGCGCAGCCAGGTGGCAGGCATCCTGCCAGAACTCGCCGACGATCCGGCCGTGACGCAGGTGATCCGGGCGCAGGTGGCAGCGCTCCTGCCAGAGCTCTTGCCAGAGCTGGCCGAGGATGCAGCGATACAGCAGCTGATCCGCACGCAGGCAGCAGCCTACCTGGTTTATCTCAACGAGCACCCGGATGAGGTGCAGGCCCTGATTCGCAACCAGGGCGACGTCTACATCAATTATCTCAACGCAAATCCGGCACAGGTGCAGACGCTGTTACAGGGGCAGAGCCTGGGGCTGGCAAGCCAGGTGCGCGACGAGATCCGCGAGCGCACGGTGACGGCGGACGGCCTGGTGGACGCCGTGGTGCGCAACATACTGCGCCTGCCGCCGCGTGAAGCATTAGCGCCGCCACCGCCTAAAGTGCAGCGCCGCGCGCAGTCGGCACACCTGCCAGAGGATGATGAGGATGGACGTCAAAATGGTTACAGTTGATTCCACGGCTGGTATCACGGGTGATATCACGGGGGGCAACTTGCCAGTTACCGATCACAAGGCCAGCCAAATGGGTATGTATGCCGGGTTCGTGACCCGTGCCGTGGCCTTGATGATCGACATTGTGTTGATTACGGTGGCGGTGCTTGCGATCAACGCGCTGCTCGGGCTGCCAGTCTCGTTTTTTACGGGCATCAATCTCAACAACTGTGCCCAAACGACCGACCCACGTGCTATCGCCAAGGCCGCCTGCACGGCGGTCAACCTGATCTGGGTCGGTGTGGCCCTGCTCGCCAGCCCGATCTACTTCATTACCCTCTTTGCGACCATTGGCCAGACGATCGGCAAGGCCGTGATGGGTGTACGGGTCGTACGGCTGGACGGCCGCGCCATGACATTTAAGACCGGCACAGTGCGCTGGCTGGGCTATTTTGTTTCTGTGATTACGCTCGGGTTGGGGTTTTTCTGGGTGATTGTCGACAGCCGCCGGCAGGGCTTCCACGACCGGATGGCCGACACGAGTGTCATCTATGCCTGGCGTGCGACGGGGAGCGAGCGCCTGGTGGCGCGGGTGCGCATGTATTTTAGCAAGCGCCGTCCCAGTTCCGGCGCGCCAAAGCCGCCTGCTGGCCGCCTGCTGCGTAACCGTATGCGCTGGCGTGTGGCCTGCTCGATCAGATCTACGACCTGCATTTGGGACCGCGCTTCTTTGGCGCCATCTGGTGGCTGATGCAACCGATGCGTTGGCAGGAGGCGTTTAACAACCTATTTAGCGGGAATCTCTGGTGGGTTTGGGCGGTGGCGGGTCTGATTTTCCTGCCCTGGACGAGCATTATGTATGTCATCGTGGCGCCTGGGGGTGTCACGGGGTGGGAGTGGTTGTGGCTGGGACTGGCCGTGTTCGCCGACATCGCGTGGTATTCGGGTGGTGCCGGGCGCAAGCGGATTCCCAACTACCAGGGGGCGTAAGCGGATTCCCAACTACTGGGGGATTAAGGCCTGGCCCGAGACGTAACAGAGGGTTGGCGAGGCAGGATCACTGCGGGGCAAAACAGGTGCGAGCCTGCCAGCGGTGGCCCTGCCTGCTTTTGTGGGCGCCCTCTTCCGGGAAAGGTGGGTCTTCCCGGAAGGGGTGGGCGGGGGGTTCTACACCCTTTATACATCTTCCGGGGGGTAGCCGGCGGGGGGCTGTGCGTGTAGATTTCCCGTTATCGCCGGAACGTGTTCAATGGGGGATGCTATGACGCTTGCAGCGGCCACTGCCGATACCGTTTGTGCCACGCACAAAGCTCCGTCCCCCGCGGCTGCCTGATGACTTGCTGCGGCGACAGCGGCTGATCGAGAAGCTCGACCGGCCGCAGACGCTCAGCCTGGTGATCGCGCCGGCGGGGTATGGCAAGACCACGCTGATCAGCACGTGGCTGGCGCAGTGCGGCGCGCCCTATGCCTGGCTGTCGCTGGAGCGCGACGACGACACGCTCCCCTGCTTTCTGGCGGGATTTGCGGCCGCCCTGCGCCCCCTGGTGCCCCCCCTCGACGGCGAGTTGGAGAAGCTGCTGCAGCCACCAACAGGAGAGCCCAACGTGCAGCAGATCCTGCAGCAGGTCCTGCCGATCCTGCTGAACACCTTGGATATGCTGGAAGAGCGCTTCGTCGTGGTGCTCGACGACTATCACCATGTGCACGATCCAGCCATTCACCAGCTGATCGGCGGGCTGCTCGAGCACCCGCCGCGTGCGCTGCAGCTGGTGCTGACAGCGCGCCACGACCCACCGCTGCCCCCACGCCTGCGCTATCGCGGCAACGTGACGGAGATCCGGGCGCGCGAGCTGTGCTTTACCGAGCAGGAGGCGCAGGCGTTTCTGGGGCAGTTTGTGGCCGAGCCCCTGGCGGCACAGGCGGTGGCCGGCCTGGTGGAGGAAATCCGAAGGGTGGGCCGTGCCGCTGCGCCTGGCGGCGATGCTGATCTATCAGCGGCAGGATGCTGCCGTGCTCGATAAGGCGCTGCAGATTTGTGAGCGGTCGCTGCTCGACTACCTGGATGCCGAGGTCATCGGCCAGCTTCCCGGACGACGTGCAGACGTTTCTGGTGCGCACGTCCATCTTGAACCCGTCTGAACGCCTGCGCTGTGCGATGCCGTCCTCGGTACTGCGAGTGGGCGAGGAGCAGCAGGGATGCGACAGCAAGGCGACGCTGCGCATGCTTGCCGACAACGGCGTTTTTGTGGAGCAGATTGACGAGGTCCGGCGACTGGTTCCGCTATCACGAGCTGTTCCGCCACCTGCTGCAGCGGCAGGCTCCGGAACATGCACAGCGAAGAAGAGATCGACGTATTCACCCAACGGGCAAGGGTGTGGCAGGAGCAGAATGACAGCGTGAGCAGGTCCGCGATCAGGCCGTGCCAGCGCAGAGTTATGTCTCGGTGCTGAGGGATATGTCGGCGCACAATTCTCCTGCTGCCACAGATAGCGGTACGGTGTGGAGTCTGCTGGGCCGCCTGCTGCCCTGCACGGGCCGGACGCGATGTCGATGGCTGCACAGGTCGCGGCGGAGCCAAGACAGAGGCCGAGCGAAGAGCCAGCCGACGGCGGGAGCAACAAGCCAGCGTCCTGCTCACCTATCGTGAAATGGACGTGCTCACCCTGCTTTGCGAGCGGCTGACGAACAAAGAGATTGCGAGCAACTGGGGATTGCGACGGAAACGGTGCGGCAGCACACCGTCCATCTTTACCGCAAGCTCGGCGTGGCGGGCCGGCGCCAGGCGATAGTACAGGCACGTATATTGGGCATGGAGGTGCCGCCGGTGGACAGCCTCAGGGTCGGGCCACACACGGGCGGCGCCAGCCGGCCTGCGCCAGCGGGAGCAGAGCGATAGGTTAGGCCACCGAGGTCGTAGACGCGCGCACAAAAGAGTTAATGCCCAGGGACGGTGGTGGATAGGGCTTTTAGAGGAGGTGGTGTGGTGATATGATGGCGGGGCACAGAAATTTACTGTCGTTCTGCTCATGGCCGCCTATGAGAAAATGACTATATAGAGCGTGATTTGGGGGTAGTGTGGTTGATATTGACCTTCCCCTCTTGCACAACAAGCTGCAGCGGCCCCGCCAGCCGCGGAGATCGGCGGCGCGTCCGCACCTGTGGGCGCGCTTGGATCGTGGCCTCGACAAACCGCTTATCCTCGTGGCGGCCTGCGCCGGCTTTGGAAAAACTACGCTTATCAGTTCCTGGCTTGAGCAATTGGCAGGGCGCGCGTCTGCTGCAGCGCCCCTGGCGGCTGCGTGGGTTACCCTCGACAAAAATAACGGCGACCTGGTGCTGTTCCTCCGGTATTTTGTGGCTGCCCTGCGTACGGCACAGGCGGGAGTCTGCCCGCAGACAGATGCCCTGCTGTATGCCATGCGCCAGGCGCGGCTAGAGCTATTCCTCGCAATGCTCAGCAACGAGTTAACCCAGCTTTCAGCCGAGCTGCTCCTGGTGATTGACGACTATTCGGCGGTGCGCAGCAGTGAGATCGACGCGTTTCTGGGCGGTTTGCTGCGCAGCTGGCCGCAACTCCTGCAGCTTGTGCTCATCACGCGCTTTGATCCGTCGCTGCCGCTGCCGGCGCTGCGCGCCAGGGGTGCCATCGTCGAGGTGCGCAGCCGCGACCTGCGCTTCTCGCTGACCGAGACCGCCCAGTATCTGAACCAGACATTGCTAAGCACCCCGGACGACAAGACGATTGCGGCCGTCCATGAACGCGCCGAGGGGTGGATTGCGGGCATCAAGCTGGTCAGGCTTTCGCTTGACACCGGCACCAACGTACGCGAGCTGGTCGCTGCGCTGGCGAGCAGCGACATCGATGTGACTGAATACCTGGCGGATGAAGTGTTCTCACACCAGCCGCCGGCGATTCAGGCTTTCCTACTGGAGACATCAATCCTGGATCACTTTTGTGCTGCGTTGTGCGACGCCATTATTGAGGATACAATCGCCGGTGGCATTGACGGTGGCATTGACGGTAGGGCTTCTGGGAGTTGGAGCGCAGCGGCCTGTATTGAATGGCTGGTACGAGCCAATTTGTTCACAGTCACACTCGACGAGAAGCGCGAATGGTATCGCTATCACCATCTCTTCCGCGACATGCTGCGCCGGCAGGCGGCTATCAGATCCTGCTGCGGGCAGGCTGCCACATACCTGGTGGAACCCTATGGCAGGAATGGCGATCGAAGTAACCGACGATGTGATCGGAGATTTGAGAGTGGCGGCAGGTGAAGAGCCTGTAACCGTGCTGCGCGGCGTGGTGGCCGACCAGGCAGCGCTGTGCGGCCTGCTCAACCAACTCTATGACCTGCAGTTGACGATTCTATCCGTCGTGCGCCTTGACGACGCGCACGGCAGTTAAGTGGCAATCCATTCACAACTTCAGACGAAAGGTAGAACGACCAGGGGTATTGAGGTAAGATCATAGGATGGCACAAGGTCGCGTGCGAAACGGGTGGCGGTGATCACGCCAGCCGGCTACGGAGCAACATGGAACTCGAACGGCGAGCACCTAAGTCGTTTGCGCGGACGGGGCCCCCCAAAGGGCTGGGGCGGTGGTTGCCTGGGGTCCACACGCTGCGGAGCTACCAGGCCGCCTGGCTGCCCAAGGATATCGCGGCGGGGCTGGTGCTCACGGCGATCCTCGTCCCGGTCGGCATGGGCTATGCCGAGGCGGCGGGACTGCCGGCGATTTACGGCCTGTACGCGACGATCTTCCCCTGATCGCGTATGCCATCTTTGGCCCCAGCCGCATCCTTGTGCTCGGGCCGGACTCTTCGCTGGCGGCCATCATTGCCGCCACCATCGTGCCGCTGGCGGGGGGCAATACAGAGTACCTGGTCGCCCTCGCCGGCATGCTGGCGCTGCTCACGGGGGGTCTGTGCATCCTGGCGGGGCTGGCGCGCTTTGGGTTTATCACGGACCTGCTCTCCAAGCCCATCCGGCTTGGCTATGTGAACGGCATTGCGCTGACGGTGCTAGTCGGGCAGCTGCCCAAGATCCTGGGCTTTTCGGCCAGCGGCGACGGGCTGGTGCAAGAGTCTATCAGCCTCGTTCAGGGTGTGGCGCAGGGGCTGACCAACTGGACAAGTTGTGCCATCGGCGTGGCGTGCCTGACGATTGTGCTCCTTTTCAAACGGCGGTGGCCCCGAATACCCCGGGTCCTGGTGGCGGTCGTGGCCGCCACGCTGGTGGTGAGCGTGTTTGACCTGGCCGCGGCCGGCGTCTCGGTGGTAGGTCCGCTGCCGCAGAGTCTGCCCTCGTTTCAGTTTCCCAGCGTTGCCGCCGGCGACCTGCCTACGTGGCGGCCGGCGCCCTGGCGATCACGTTGGTGGCCTTTGCCGATACCAGCGTGCTGTCGCGGACTTTTGCGCTGCGCGGCGGGTACTCGGTGGACCAAAACCAGGAGAAGATCGCGCTGGGTGCGGCCAACGTGGCGGCGGGGCTGTTCCAGGGGTTTTCGATCAGCAGCAGCTCGTCACGCACGCCGGTCGCGGAGTCGGCGGGGTCCAAGACACAGCTCACCGGTGCCGTCGGCGCGCTGTGTATCGCGCTGCTGCCGCTATTTGCGCCCACGCTGCTGCAGAACCTGCCCAATGCCGCCCTGGGCGCGGTAGTGATCGCATCGTGCCTGTCGCTGGTCGACGTCAAGGGTGTCGTCCGGCTCTACCATCTTCGGCGCGGGGAGTTTGTGCTGTCGCTCGTGGCGTTTCGCCGGTCCGGCATTTTCATGCGTGGCGCTGGCGCTGCTCGCATTTATCTGGCGGGCATGGCGGCCCTACGATGCCGGCTTGGCCGGGTCGACGGGCTCAAGGGCTATCACGACATCACGCTTATCTGACCCCCGGGCTGGTACTGTTCCGGTGGGATGCACCGCTGTTCTTTGCCAACGCGGAGGTATTTCGCGAGCACGTATTGGAGGCCGTAGCGGCGGCGCCCACGCAGGCCCGATGGGTGGTGGTGGCCGCCGAACCGGTCACGGACGTGGACATCACGGCGGCGGAGGCGCTGGCGGCGCTGGACGACGACCTTCAGAAGGCGGGGATCCAGCTCTGTTATGCCGAGATGAAGGACCCGGTGAAGGACCGGCTCAAGCGCTATGACTTGTATGACAAGATCGGCGCCGAGCACTTTTTTCCGACGCTGGGGCGTGCGGTGGACGCGTACCAGGAGGAGCACCGGGAGGTGGACTGGGTGGAGTGGGAAGATGACAGACCGGGAGCGGCGGCAGCAGGCATACACGATGCGCGCGAATAGGGGGAACGACCCTGGCAAGCGGCTAGCCACACCCGCCTTTGTAAGCTAACTGTCAATACTGCGCAAGCGGCGACGATATAATGGCTGCAGTCAATCCCAATAGAGTCGTTTAAGTGAACCGCATAGCCAACTACACTGCTGCAGATGCTCCGGTACTGTCTTTGGCTTTCGGCCCACTCTCCACTACGGCGGCCTTGATCCGGGCCACTGCGGCCTCACGATTGCGACCTTCTGCCTGGCGCTGGCCGGCTATCCAGACCAGGCGCAGCGGCGGCTGGAGGAGGCGGGGGCGCTTTGCGAGCGCCTGACAATCCTGTCGAGCCGGGCCGATGCTGCGTGGAACCAGGCAATGGGGTGCCATCTGCTGGGCGACACCGCGGCGACGCTTTACTGGGCCGAGATCGCCCTACAGCTGTCGAATCGGCACGCCTATCGGTTGGGGCAGGCGATGGCAGCAGCACTGGCGGGCTGGGCCAAGGCCAAACGAGGAAGCTACCGGTCGATCGGGTGTGCGCCAGCCAATCGATGGCTGAACAGCGCAATCATATCCCTGTGCTGCGTAGGGGCCGGCACAAAGAGGGCGCTTATGTGAGGCAGTGTAAGGCAGGCGTAGGTAGGCGGTCCGGCTGGCGT
Organism: uncultured Chloroflexia bacterium; assembly: GCA_963791135.1. GTDB lineage: Bacteria > Chloroflexota > Anaerolineae > Caldilineales > Caldilineaceae > Fredericiella. Next base: position 85,691 of record CAWBRX010000007.1, on the reverse strand, counting down.
CCGGCGCGCGATGTGCGGCTGCGCGACACTGCGTATACAAATGCAGCCGCGAAGCGGCGGCCGCATGGGAAGACACACTTAAGCAAAGATAAAACCGCCGGCACCCTCCATGCCGGCGGTTGCTATTTTGGGAAAGGAAGGCGCCTGATGGCGGTGAACGATCGGACAAACGACAAGATCACAGAAGAGGAGGAGCTGCGCCTGCGTCGGTGGGGGGACGGTGGATGCACTGATGGACTGCCTGGCGCTGCTGGAGCAGGCGGGGCGCGAGGGTGCGGCACTGCCTCAGACCGCCATGAACCAGGCTGTCGAGTCCTGGCTGGCGGAGACGAGCGGCAAGCAGGCGGCGGCCAGCAAGCAGGCGGCGGCCAGCAAGCAGGCGGCGGCCAGCACGCGAAGGAGCTACCCTGTTTCTCGACCCGTAGGCGCCGGCAAGGCTGCCCACCAAGGTGGAGGCGGCAATCGAAGACGCGCCTTGCCCTGCTGACACCGCTGGCGCGCAGGATTGCCGACATGGCGGCGGTCATCGGCCGCGATCTTACCTATCCCATGCTGATGCGTGCGACGGAGAACAGCGATGATGAAGTGATTGGCGGCTTGGATGAGCTGGTGGAACAGCACATTTTGCGCGAACAGGAGACCAATGTCTATTATTTCAGCCATGACAAGATCCCGGAAGTGATCTATGGACAACTCAGCGCCACGCGGCGCGTCTCCTGCATCAGCGCATCGCCCAGGCCTTGGGGGAAGTGTACTTTCGCAAGTCTGGACCAGGTGAGCGGCCAGTTGGCCGCGCATTACGAGCAGGCAGGGCTGCCGGCGAAAGCAGTTGATTATTACCAGCAGGCGGTACAACTGAGCTTGCGTACCTATGCCAACCATGAAGCGATCGATCACCTGAACCGGGGATTAGCGCTGCTTGGGGACATGCCAGACAATGCCGACAGATCCAGGCAAGAACTGGCATTCCTGCTCAGACTGGGTGCGGCCCCGATTGTCGTGCGGGGCTATGGCTCTAACTCCGTGCGCGACGTCTACACCCGCGCCCAGCTGCTTGACGCAACAGCTTGGGGAGCCCCCCAATCCCGCCATCGCAGGCGCATTGGCAATTTTCTTTGTGGCGCGCCGCCAATATGCCGAGACCGAGACGCAGGGGATGGAGCTTCTGGCCCTGGCAGAACAGGCAAACGCTGAACTTAATCCAGTCTTAGTTGTGGCAGGAAACTATGTGCTTGGGGTGTCCACATTTTGGCAGGGGCGAGTTCCTCCTTGCCCAAAGCCACCTGGAGCGAGCACTCGCCGCTTACAATGTGCAGCAGCATGATGTCTATATTGCCTTAATTGCGCAGGACCTGGGCATAGTCTGCCTGATTCGCCTGGCTTATCTTTTGTGGTATCTTGGTTACCCGCACCGGGCGCAACAAAGCTGCGAGGAGGCTCTTGCTCAGTCGCGCCGGCTTGCCCACCCATTTACCCTGAGCTATGCGTTAACATTTGCGGCGTTCCTCTACAATGACCTGCGCGATCTGCCTCGGGCACAGCTGGTCGTCGACGAAGCCATTGCGTTGAATCGCAAGCACGAGTTCCAATTCTGGCTGCCGCCGGCTCTGGCCATCCACGGACATCTGTTGTCCGAGCGGGGAGAGGTCACGGCGGGGATTGTCCAGATCCGCGCGGGACTGCACGCGTCCGAGAGCATACAGCAGGATCTACATCGTCCGCTTATGCTCGCCGCCCTTGCGCAAGCCCAAGCCCGGGCAGGTGCTTGCGAGCAAAGCCTCGCCACGCTGGACGAAGCACTGGCGACGGTCAACGACTATGGTGATCACTGGTACGAAGCGGAACTGCATCGTCTCAAGGGCGAGCTGTTGGACAAGGTTGCGGCGGCACCGAGCGCGGTCGAAGCGTGCTTCCGGCAGGCATACACGCTTGCCCGTGCCCAGCACGCCAAAGCGCTGGAGCTGCACGCCGCCATGAGCCTGGGTCGCTTCTGGCAGCGACCACCAGGCCCTGGATTCAGCCAGCGGGCCGGATGTTCTGGTTCATATGGAAGAGGTTGCCAGGGTCATACTGCTGCTTGAGCGCTGCGAGCCCTGCATAGTTGGTACCATAGGCAGCGCGCACGAGTGCTTCGCCTTCTTCGCCAAACCCGGAAAAATTGACGTAGAGCCCGCCGGACGAAAGGGGCTTCATGGCGGCCCCTTGCGCCCGCGCCCAGGCAATTACGCGCTCCGAATCCGACGGATCATCCCACGCCAGGCGGGAAAGACGGTCGGTGCGGCTTCCACCGGATACATAACCACAAACATCATGACGGTGGGGCCGACCGGATAAAGGCGGTACTGGAACGAGGTCACCACGCCAAAGTTGCCCCCGCCCCCGCGCACGGCCCAGAACAGCTCTGAGTTTTCCTCGGCGCTGGCGGTGCACAGCTCGCCGTTGGCCGTGACGATGTCGACAGAGAGCAAGTTATCACAAGAGAGACCATATTTGCGGCGCAGCCAGCCCAGCCCGCCGCCCAGCGTCAAGCCGGCGATGCCGGTAGTGGAGACGACGCCGCCCGGCGTCGCCAGGCCAAATGCCTGCGTCTCGCGGTCGAGGTCGCCCCAGGTCACACCGCCCTGGGCGCGTGCCGTGCGCCCTTTCGGATCGACGTGAATGCCCTTCATGAGCGACAGGTCGATCATCAGGCCGCCGTCACAGACCGCCGAACCGGCCACATTGTGGCCGCCGCCGCGCACCGATACGAGCAGGGTATGGGTGCGGGCAAAGTTGACGGCATCGATGACATCGGCAACGCCGGTACAGCGGGCAATGAGGGCCGGATGCCGGTCGATCAACCCGTTCCAGACCTGGCGGGCCTCCTCGTAGCCCTCGTCGCCGGCACAGAGCACCGGCCCACGCATGCTCGTCTTGAACGCCTCGATGGCTGCGCCGGGCAGCTGGCCTTGCGCGCCGGTGCTTGTCACCATCTGCAGATCTACCATCACGCTCTGCTTCTTGCACTGATAGACATGGAAACGTGGCGAGCATACATAGATTATCACAGCTTATCTAGACGGCGTACCCTCGCAGGATAGGGTAGCGGTAGCATAGCAGACCGGCCGTTGCCAAAACGTCCTTTGCTATTGCAGGAAGTGAGAAGTTGCAGAGCGAGTTTCGCGGGAAGAGCGTTCCACGGCGTTCCGCAGCGAAACGGCAACGTGCTTTGTGGCAGCCAGGAGTTGAGTGATGAGGAGATTTTGGCCAGGCTGCTGGCGCTGAATTTGGAGAGGGCGGGTAATACGGACGGCCTGGAGGCTGCTACGTAGGGCTGTGGAGGCGGGCACAAGGTCCGGCGAGGGGAGAATCGCCGCGATTGGGGTGTGATTGCGCCGGACCTTATGCCCCTACGATTCGTACGTGGCCGGAAGATAAGATGCACCCGATTAGGCGCCTGGCAGACGGCAGTGGGATGCCCCCACGTGGAGGGGGGCGCTGCGGACGGCGGGAGAGTCGCACGTGGGCGTGCGAACTGAACGGCGACTTTTGACGTCCTTTTGACCGATGCGCCCCTGCCCCCGAGGTGGTACGCTAACACCGGAAAGGGGGTGCGCCGCATGTTGAGCCCCAAGACACCCAGATCGCACCTGCGGTTGTACGCCGCGGCTTGGACCGCGGCCGTGGCCGCCATACCGGCCTACATCGCGGCCGGCCCGCTCCATTGCCGGCGAATATATTGTGCCCGAGCGAATCCCGTTGACGCTGCTCGCCATCCTGGCCGCCGGCATCAGCGGCTACTGGATCGGCTGGCGGCTGCTCGATCCCAGTGGCGACCACATCATCCTCGGCGGCGTGTTCTTGGGTGCCGTCATTTGTCTCGTCGCCTACTACCTGCTCGGCGTGTTGGTTGGCACACTGCACATGGCGCCAAAAGTAGTCACCGAGACACCTTCTTTCACTTTCCCGGACCGGCTGATCCTCCCCCTGCTCGCCGTAGGAATTTGTCTTGTGAATGTCCCGTTTATGGCCATATTCTTTGGCATCCCGCTCACCTGGTACACGTTTGCCGTCGCCGGCACTGCGGGATTTATCCTCAGCTTCTGCTACCGCAGGCGGGGGGCCTAGCGGGCTGGGCAGATGAACTGCAGCTGATCGAGCGCATGTCACGAGAAAGGTGCGTATCGCTTCCGGCATCGTCGCCGGGCTGGTCTTGTTGGTCGTGCTGCTGTTTGTGGGCGGCAGCGCCTACGGGCGCTGGCGTATGGACCAGGTGGACCAGGGCCTCTTTCAGCTTGCGGCGCAGCTCGGCTATACGCCGGAGCGGTTCATTCGCCATCAAGTGAAGAGCCGGGATGTGAACATTGTGACGGGCTCGGCCTACCGCACGTCCGAACTTTACTTCCTCACGCCGATGAGCGTAGACGAATTTGGGCACCGGCTCAACGAGGTAGTGCCCGAGACCACCGGCCAGATGTATGTGGCATTGCCCAACCCCAATACACACCTGTATTCGTCGCTGCATCTCACGGCAAACGGCGTGGACGTGTCACGTCTCGAGAACTGGGACCTCCAGACGCCGATGAGCAGCTATCACTGGTCACAGCACAAGAAAGAACACAACCTGTACATCGACTTCTACGCGACGATGAACATCAGCCCTACGCTTGCGTATGGGGAACGTCCCATTGCAGAGAACCTGGTGCGCCTGTACCAGGAGGGCGGCGTGTTCCCGATCTGGGTCACTTCTCCGGGCAAGACAGCCGTCCAGCCGGGGACCAATCACCATGGTGCATTGGTTCGCAAAGTCGCAGGGGGCGGTGGTGAACTTCTATGCTACCGGGAACGCCCGTGCCGCACTCAGGCAGCAGGCGCGGCCGATCGAGGGCAATGTCGTCGTCCTGAGCGTCAGCGCCGGCAGGTTTCCGGTATTTATGTACTGCCCGACGCAGCCGGTGGATACGCCCGCACCGCCGTTTGATTAGGCTGTCCTATTGTGGGAAGTGGCCGGCGCAGGTCGATGGTGTGCTGCGTTGGCGCGCCGGCTGCTTCCTGCAATCTTCCGCCAATGGGCTGTCACCCTGCCTGCCCCCACCTCGCTGGCCGCGCAGCGGACCATGTAGCAGGCAGGGTGTACATGTGTAGTATTATTCGTGCATTTGCTGCGGGGCACAATGGTCATTTGTTGTATATAGCGCGTGGTCGGACCGTCTGCCGGCTGGGAGGTAGGGTGCGCATGCACGAGGTTGCGGCGTGCCTGCGCTTCTAGATCGGGGTCCCCCTTGGTGCGGGCAAGGGCAAGCTGCTGTTCGTAGGCAGCGATGGCGCCGGTGAAGTCACCGTGGTGGGCCAAGGCGCGACCCAGCTCTGCCAGCGCCTCAAGTCCGGCTGTAGGGTCGCGGTCCGTGTCGGTGCCACTGCCAGACGCTGCCGGCATTGGTCCAGGGTGGGATCGGTACTTTGCGCACGTGGCCGGTGCGAATCATCAGTTGGATTGAATGTGGCCAACACGGCACCTCCTGACGTGTAAAGAACGGCAGAAGATGGTGCGTGCTTCGATTGTACGGGGTAGGCTGTGCAGACGCGACCCCGAAACCCCGGGTGCGCTGTGCCCGGGAGATGCGCCGGCGCAGGCAATTGCCGAAGGGTTGGCCCCTAGGACGGGCGGTCCAGGGGCAAGGTGAGCGTAAAGCGGCAGCCCTGGCGAGGGCTGCCGGTGGTGTGGATGGCATGCATGGGGGAGCTGCGATCGTGGGCTTGAGATCTGCACCAAAAGGCGTACGTACAGCCTACACTTCCTGTACCCCCAGCGCTTTATGGGCCGGTCGAACTCAGAAGGAGATACGTTCTTGTCCAAGCGGAGGCGGAGGCGTCCAAGAAGTGATTCCGGCTGCACGATGCGTACGGCGTGGAGATCGCGCCTGGCCAGGAGGGGAGCGACGGCTTGCTGTAGATTTGTCGACCGGGAAGATGCGAAGGTTACCCGGGACTTTTCCGGGCACCGCCGTGGTTGGTTTTGGCCAGTTAATCTACATGGGTGCTAGACTATCTACAGATCCCCATGCAGGCAGCCGAGGTCTGCCTGGGTTTGTGCCAAGCGATGGAAGACCCTATGACCACAGCCCCTGCCGCAGGGACGCTCTTACAGGCTGCCGTGAGCGACCTGTTTGCGTTAGTGCCCAATGGCTTCCTGCTGCGTTTCAATGATCGTCTCGAATGTATTCGCTCACTGCTCGTGGCCTGATTGTCTGGTCTCACTCCCAAGTGAATCTGCCCTACAAAAAATAGCCTGGTCCGCTGCTGGCGCTGGTCGAAGGGATTATGCCGCGTCTGGAGGCCGCGCTGGCCGGAGAGGCCGGCAGCTTCGAACTCCCTGCGCCTGGCGACGGACGCCTGTACCTGGCAGCAGCGCCTGTAAGCCGCGAACGTGACGCCGGTGATGAGGGCGGGGATCGCGAAGTCCAGCTGTTCGGCACCTGGCTTAGTGTTCCCACCAGCGCCCTGGACGTAGACGCACTGCACGGACAGAGTGATGAGGCGCTGCGGCTGGGCGAGGCGCGTCACCGCGTGCTGTTTGAGGATATCCACACCGTGATCGTGCTGCTTGACAGTGCAGCCGGCGCCATTGTAGACGTGAACCCAGCCGCGGCAGCCTATTACGGTTGGACGTCGTGCGCAGATGCGCACGATGAGTATCTTCGACGTCCATGCGCTGCCACCGGCAGAGGTGTGGGCCGAGGTTGCGCGGCAAATGCAGAAGGGCGTCCTTATTTCCGGTTTAGGCAGCGGCGTGCGGATCGGCTCCGTGCGTGACCTCGAAGCCTATAGCACGCCGGTCGAACTGGATGGCCGGCAGTTGCGCTATGCCATCATGCACGACGTGACCGAACGCAATGAGGCGGTGGATGCGCTGGTGCGCAGCGAAGCAGCACTGCAGCGCTCGCAGGCAGGTGGCGCACATCGGGCACTGGACCTGGGACACACGCAGCAACACCGTCACCTGGTCGGACGAGATGAAGCGTATCTTTGGCCTGGATCCCGCAACCTTCGCCGGTGACCTGGACCAGGTCATCGAGCGCACCATCCATCCCGACGACGCCGAGCGGGTGCGGGCGCATGAATGCGGCGGTGATCGACGAGCAGCGGCCCGGCGGAGACGGAGTATCGCGTCGTCTGGCCGGACGGCAGCGTGCACTACGTGCGCGCAATCCCGGCGGACAGCATGCGGGACGAGCAGGGCAGCATTCTGCAGCTCTCAGGCGTGGTGCAGGACGTGACCGAGCGCAAGCTGCGCGAGCTGGAGCGCGAGCAGCTGCTGCTACAACTGCAGGACAAGGCGGAACAGCTGGCGCAGGTCATGCGCAGCGTGCCCGAAGGCGTGCTGCTGCTGGACAACGTTGGCTGCGTGCTGCTGACGAACCCGCGGGCGGAGGAGATGCTGGGACAGCTGGCGGAGTACGCCGATGAACGCCAGATTCTGCAGCTGGGCGGTACGGCGCTGGAGAACCTGCTTACCTCGCCGCCGGTGGGGCAGTGGCACACGCTGCAGGCCGGGCGGCAGATCTTCGAGGCGATCGCCAGCCCGGTGGAATCCGGCCCCGCTACCGGTGGGCTGGGTCATGGTGCTGCGCGAGGTGACGGCCGAGCGAGCTGTGCAAGAACAGCTGCAGCGGCAGGAGCGGCTGGCGGCGGTCGGGCAGCTGGCGGCAGGGATCGCACACGACTTTAACAACATCATGTCGGTGATCTCGATCTATGCCGAAATGACGAGCGAGGCGCCGGGGCTGACGGGCAGAGGAGCGGGCACGCACGCTGACGATCATCGAGCAGGCGCAGCGGGCGACGCGCATGATCCGCCAGATCCTCGACTTCAGCCGGCGGTCGGTGTTCGAGCGGCAGGTGCTGGACCTGCTGCCGCTGCTCAAGGAAGAAGAGAAGCTGCTGCAGCAGACGCTGCCCGAGAGCATCGAGATCGGCATACGCCTGGGCGCCCGGCGAGTACCTGGTGCAAGGGGGACCCGACGCGCATGCAGCAGTTGGTCATGAACCTGGCGGTCAACGCCCGCGATGCCATGCCCGAGGGCGGGCAGCTGCGCATCGCGCTGCGCAGAAGCTGCGCCGTTACGGCTGGCAAGCATGCGCCGGTGCCCGGGATGAGCGAGGGCGAGTGGGTGCGCATCGACGTGCAGGACACGGGCACGGGGATCCCGCCCGAGCACCTGGCGCACATTTTCGAGCCATTCTTCACGACCAAGGAGCCGGGCAAGGGGACCGGGCTGGGGCTGGCGCAGGCGCACGGCATCGTGGCGCAGCATGATGGGCACATCACCGTGACGAGCGAGCCCCGCGTGGGTACAACGTTCAGCATCTATTTGCCGGCGCTGGTGCTGGCCGGCGGTGCAGCTAACACCAGCGCCCCCAGCGACGCTGTCCTACCGCGTGGCCGTGGCGAGCGCATCCTGGTCGTGGAAGACAACGCCGAGCTGCGCGCCTCGCTCGCTGAACTGCTGCACAGCCTGGACTATTGCGTGGAGCAGTCCGCCAACGGCGAGGAGGCGCTGGCGCGGCTGACGGATCCGGCGCGCCGGCAGGACGCTCCGGTCGACCTCATTCTGAGCGACATGGTGATGCCGCGCCTGGGCGGTGCGGGCCTGCTGACGGCGCTGCGGCGGCGTGGGTTGAACATGCCGGTTATCCTCATGAGCGGGCATCCCCTGGGCGAAGATATTACGGCGCTCGAGCAGCTGGGAATGGCGGCTTGGCTAGACAAACCGCCGGGAGGGTTGCAGGTGGCACGGGCGATTGCGGACGCGCTGGGCCGCGAGCGCTGAGCACGAAGCCGGACATTGGGTCGCTGAGGTCCCGCTGAACTACGCTGGAGGCGCAAAACCCGCAGCCGTCCAGCAGGATGATCGCTCGGCAGGGGCTACGCGGCGGTGCGAACCGGGAGCGTGACTGGTGAAGCGGCTGCCTGCGCCGGGCGTGCTGGCGAGGGCGATGGTGCCGCCGGGCGGCTACGCGCCGTTCCAGTTTGGCGTTGGCGGCCTGCAGCCGCTCTTCGCCGGCGGCCAAGGCATCTTCCAGCCGCTTGCGCTTGGCAATATCCATAATGAGGCCCAGGTAGCCGGGCTCGCCGTCGAATTCGACCTCCTCGAAAGAGCCGAGGACGTCGACCGGCTCGCCGCCCCCAAGATGCCCAGTTCGACGAGGCGGTTGATCGAACCAGCAACTGGCGGCAACCAGCACGCCGGGGAGGGCGGTGACGATGTAGATATTGCGGCGGCTTGGATAAAAGGCGTAACGGTTATGCGAGTCTCGCAGAAGGAAAAACTACAATAAACCTATCAAATGCCTAAAAGTTTATCGACAAGCGATTGAACAAGAGTCAGCACGGGCGTAGGATAGCAGGTGATGGTGTTGGGATCATGACCCTGCTGTACGCTGCGCTTGCCTATCTGCTTGGCCTGGCCCTTGCCCGCTGGTGGTGGGAGGCGGCCGCGATCCCGTGCCCGCTGGGGGCGAGCTGTGGCTGATCGCGCTTGGCCTGCCTGCCGCTGGTGCCCTTGCTCAACCGTTTTCGGCCGCGCCGGCCACAGCCGCCGCTGCGCTGGCCGGAAGAGGCAGGCTTTGTGCCGCCGGGGCAGCCGCGGGGGCCGGCGCTGCTGGCGGGCGTGGCGATCTGCCTTGCGGCCGGGTTCTTGCGCTACGGGAGCCAGCCGTTTACGCCGTGCTGGCAGGCGGGCGACCTGGCGTATTACAACCTGCCGGCCGAGGCGGCGTTTGACCGCGGAGCGCGGCAGGTGACGGTGACGGGCGTGGTGGATGCTTACCCGCTGGTGGTGGACGGCGAGCAGGAGTTCGTATGTGGCGGCAGCAACGTGCGATCGGAGCACGGCAGTGCCGACGGGCAGCCGAGTCACCGCAGGTGCAGGGGACGGTACGTGTCACGACGCGGGCACGGGCCGCTTGCGCTACGGCCAGCAGTGGCCGTTACCGGGCCGCCTGGTCGAGCCCGCAGTCTTTGAGGACTTTTCCTACAAGGACTACCTGGCCGTCGACGGCGTCAACAGCGTGATGTACGGCGCAGCAAGTAAAGGTGCTAGATGCGGGAGAGTATGGCAATCCACTTGCTGCGCCGGACTCTATGCGCTGCGGTGCCAGGGCGAGGCGCTTATCGACCGCAGCCTGGCCGAGCCGTACGCGGCGCTGGCCAACGGGATGCTGCTGGGGATCGAGGCGAACATCCCCGCCGAGCTGTATGACCAATTCAATGCCACCGGGACCAGCCATGTCATCGTCATTTCGGGGACAAACGTGGCACTGATTGCGGGGATTGTCATCGCCGTGGCCGCGCGCCTGCTAGGCAGGCGGCGTGCGCTGTGGCCGGCGCTGGCAACGATTGCCTGTTACGCGCTGCTGGTGGGCGGCGAAGTCGCCGTCGTGCGTGCCGCGGTGATGGGCGGGCTGTTTGTCACGGCTGCCGCGCTGAGGCGCAGCAGCACGGCCATCGTGAGCCTGGCGGCGGCCTGCCTGGCGATGACGCTGGCCAACCCGCTGGCGCTGTGGGATATCGGGCTGCAGCTGAGCAGCATGGCCACGGCAGGCCTGGTGCTGCTTGCGCCGGCGTTAGCTCGTTGGCTGCGGCGTTTTGTTGCTGGGCGCCAGGTTGGCTGCGTGCGGCCGGCGAGGATGTTGTTGCCGTCACGCTGGCTGCGACGCTGGCGACGCTGCCACTCGGCCTGTACTACTCGCATCGACTCAGCCTTGTTTCCCTGCTTGCCAATGTTCTGATCGCACCTGTACAGCCGTTGATCCTGTTTGGCGGTACCACTGCCCTCGTTGCGGGCTGGTGGGGAGTGGAGTTGCTTGCCCAGGCTGGCTCCTGTGGCTGGCCTGGTTGGGGCTGGCATGGACGGTCGGCGCGGTGCGCTGGTGCGCAGGGCTGCCGTTTGCGATCATGGACTTGGGCGCCTTTGGCGTGCCGCAGGTGATGGTGGCCTATGCGGTTATTGGGCTGGTGCGGTGGTGGCGGGAGGTGTGGGCAGGGGTGGTGCAGTCGAGGCGGTGGTCGGAGCGGGGCACCTGCGTGAGCAGGCGAGGAGCAGGCGCACCGACGCGAGCATCGGCGGCGCCTGTGCTCCAAACCGGGAGCGGGAGCGTCCTCGCGAGCGATGGTTTCTGGGCCGGGGTTGGTCGTGGTGGGGGCGCGTGGCGATGCTGGTGTGGGTGGCGGCGCTGGGGCGGCCGGATGGGCGGCTGCATGTGTGGTTTCTGGATGTGGGGCAGGGGGACGGGATTTTGATCCAGACGCCGGCGGGGCGGCAGGTGCTGGTCGACGGCGGCGCAAGCGGGCAGGTGCTGCTGGGGCAGCTTGGGGCGGTGATGCCGTTCTGGGACCGGACGCTCGACCTCGTGGTGCTGACGCATCCGGATGCCGACCACATGGCGGCGCAGGTGGAGGCGGCGGGGCGTTACGGCATCGAGGCGGCGTGGGAGACGCCGGCGAGCTGCGGCCGACCCGGCGAGCGCCGCCTGGCGCAGCGCGGTGGAGAGGGCGGGCGCGCAGGTGCAGGTGCAGAGCGGCGGCGGGTGGGCGGATCTCGGCGACGGAGTGGCGCTGTGGGTGTTGAGCCCGCCGGCGCAAGGGCTTCCGCGGGGAAGATGCGGACAATCAGAACTCGCTGGTCGCCAAGCTGGTGTACGGCGATTTCAGCGTGCTGCTGACGGGCGATGCGGGGACGGCGGCCGAGCAGGCGCTGGTGGCGCAGGGGGCGCCGATCGCGGCCACGGTGCTCAAGGTGGCGCATCACGGCAGCAAGTCGGCGACAGGGGCGGCGTTTGTGGCGGCAGTGGGGGCGCCGATCGCGGTGATCCAGGTGGGGGCGGGCAACGACTATGGGCATCCCAACGCGGAGACGTTGGCGCGGCTGGCGGGGCGGATGATCTTGCGCAATGATGAGAATGGGAGGATCCACCTATGGAGTGATGGGCGGCAGGTGTGGGTGGAGGAGGAGAAGGAGAGAGTGAACGCCCCTGGCGCAGCGCAGTCCTAGCAGGAATTCTGCCTGACACGTGCCGCAGGCTTAGGTGTTACAATTGAATAATGATCATCCCTTGCTGATGGCTCCAATCAGGGGTGGAAGCCCTCGCTTTCAGGTGCCGTTATGAAGAGCCGTATGCGCCGCGCAGTTGTGTCGCAGCACAAACTTATACAGGACGAACTGCGGTTATCACAGGAAAAGTTCGCCAAGGCCTTTCAGGCGAGCCCCTACGGCATCACAATCTCGACACGCGCGAGCAGGGCCTCATCTATGAAGCAAACGAAGCATACTGCCGGATCGTGGGCTACAGCCTGGAAGAGCTAGTCGGGCATTCCGCGGTCGAACTGGGCATCATCACCGCCGGATCGCGCACGGCGATGCTGGCAAGCGTCGCAGCCGACGGCTGCGTGCACGAGGCGGAGAATCGCGTCTTCACCAAGGCAGGTGCTACGCGCATCGTGAGTGTATCGCTTGACCCCATCGATGTCGACGGCATCCCGTGCTTTCTAGGTATCATGATCGACATCACCGAACGACGGCGGCTCGAAGATGCGCTGCGCGCGTCCGAAGAGAAGCTCTCGAAGGTGTTCCATGCCGATCCGGCCGCTATCTTGCTGAGCACACGCGACACCGGCATTGTACTGGACGCCAACGATGCCTACCTGCAGCTCCTCGCAATATACGCGTAAAGAAATGATCGGCCGACCGAGCAGCGCACTCGGCATCTTAGATCCCAGCTTGCGGGCCGCCCTGCACGCCGAGTTTATAGCCGGCGGCATCATCCGGAACCGTGATGCAAGGATCACGGCGAAGAACGGCCAGGCGGTGGATGTGATCCTATCGGTCGAGCCCCTGGAAATCGAGGGCGTGCCGTGTATTCTCACAACAGTGATCGACAATCGGGAGCGCAAGCAGGCAGAACAGGCGCTGCGTGAAAGCGAAGAACGGTTCCGCCTGGTAGCCGAGATTGCCCCGGTGATCCTCCTGATCTCGCGCCTGAGCGACGGCGCGATCCTGTACACCAATCCCTTTGGGCCGAAGCTGCTTGGGATGACGGAAGAAGAAGTCTTAGGCCAGAACGCAGCGTCGTTCCATGTTTACCCGGCCATCCGTGCCCAGATGGCGGAGGAAGTGCTGGTGAAAGGCCAGGTCCGCGATGTTGAAGTCGCCATCGCCGCGCCGGGCGGCGAGCCGGTGTGGGGCGTATTTTCGCTGACGAAGGGTTACTACCGCGGCGAGCCGGTGCTCATCGGGACATTTGCCGATATTACCGAGCGCAGGCGGGCGGAACAGGCGCTCCGCGATCTAAACTGCGAGCTGGATCAAAGAGTAGCTGAGCGTACGGCAGCGCTGCGCGCGGCAGTGGCCGAATTGGAACGGGCCAATGCCGGCAAGGACGCATTTATCGCCGCCGCATCGCATGAACTGCGCACGCCGCTGACCGGCATCCTCGGCATGGCGGAGACGCTGGCGTCGCAGGCGAGGGGCCCGCTGAACGAGCACCAGGCACGCTTTGTGCGGGCGATCCAAGAGAACGGCGACCGCCTGCTGGCCATGGTCAATGGGGTGCTGAACTATACCATCGCCATGTCGACCGGCAGCCTCGAACATCTGGACTTCTGCAGCATGACGGAACTGGCTGCGAGCAGCGCCATGCAGGCCAAAATCAAGGCCGACAAGAAACAGCAGACGGTCCACGTTGATGTACAGCCGCCGGACTTGATCATCCGCAGTGACGGCGATGCGATTCTACAGATTTTGAATGCCCTGCTCGACAATGCCGTCAAGTTTACGCCGCAGCAGGGCTCGCTGGGGGTAAAGATCTGTGCAGGCGCCGGGAGTGAGGCGGCCCGGATCGAGGTGTGGGACACGGGGATCGGCATCAGCGCAGAGGAGATGCCCTACCTGTTCCAACCTTTTACACAGATAGACCAGCGGCTGGCGCGCGAGTTCTACGGGATTGGCCTGGGGCTGGCGCTGGCACGGCGCAAAGTGGAGCTGCTGCACGGTACAATTGCGGTCGAGAGCACGCCGGGGAGCGGCAGCCGGTTTGTGGTGACGCTGCCGAACGCTTGACAGCCGGCGTCAGGCGGGGATAGGATCGGCCCATCATCCATCCTTTAGCACCTAGACCAACTGATGGCAAGGCAGAGACCTTGCGGGAACAGCTCATGGCAAAGCACTTCTGGCGGTACGACCACCTGACGTGGCCCGAGATGCAAGCGGCGATTGCGCGGCGGCCGCAGCCGGTAGTGGCCATCCCGATCGGGGCGGTCGAGGACCACGGGCCGCACATGTCGATCTCCACGGACAACGATATTTTGGAGGGGGTCCTCGCGGCGTGCGGGGAGGCGGCGGAGGGCGACCTGCTGGTGCTGCCGACGATCCCGTTTGGGCTGGACGAGCACCACATGGATTTTCCGGGGACGATCGCCGTAGATATCCAGACGACGCTGGCGTACCTCTCCCAGGTGGCGATCTCGGTGGCGCGACACGGGTTCACGCATATCCTGATCGTAAACGGGCACGGGTCGAATATCTCGATCTGCGACCTGGCGGCGCGCGAGTGCGTGCTCAAGACGGGAGTGATCTGCGCGGCGACCACAGTCAACGCAGCGGTGAATCCGGCGCTGGTGGCGGACGTGCTGGACGCCGAACGGAAGGGCGGGTGGGGGTCGGTGGGCCATGCCTGCGAGTACGAGACGGCGATGATGCTGCACCTGCACCCGGAGCGAGTCGATATGAGCCAGGCGGAGCGGGATATCGGCCAGCTCAAGCTGCGGTATTTTAACTGGGATTATCCCGAGCCCTCGGCGTACAGCTGGCAGGATTGGTGGAGCCGATTTTCGCGGGCGGGGGTATGCGGCGATGCGGCAGCGGCGACGCCGGAGTTCGGGACACGGCTGTTTGAGGTGACGGTGACCCGGTTTGTGGAGATGGTACGCGAGTTCCGGACGATCGAGATCAAGCCGCGGGTCGACCATCATCAGGGGAAATAGGGCACAAGATCCGGCGGGGGCAGAAACTGAGTTTCTCACAGAAACTCAGTTTCTACGGCCGTTCCGCCGAACCTTATACCCGTACGCAGATCCGCCGCTAGTAGCGGATCTGCGGAAGGTAGAGGTACTTGTCGCCGGCCTGGCCACCTGGGGCGGGGATCGGCGTGGGAACCGGGGTTGGGCTTGTGCCCGAACCGGTTACCGTGACGGTGACGGAGCTGCCGGCGGTGGCGCCACCGGCGCTGGTGACGAAGTAGCTGAAGCTGTCGGTGCCGGTGAAGTTGGCATTGGGGGTGTAGGTCACCGACTTGCCGTCCGTGGTGGCTGTGCCGAACTGCGGCTTGCTGACCGAGGCGACGGCGAGCGCACTGCCGCCGGCGTCTTTGTCATTGGCCAGCACGTCGATCGTGACCGGTACGCCAGGCGCGGTGACGGCCATGTCGGCCACGGCGTCGACACTGCTGCCGGTGACCGGCTCGGAGCTGCCGTAGCCGGGGCGCTGGAGCGTGAAGGTGCCGATCACGGTGACGGGCGCAGGAGCGTAGCCCCAGAGGGTTTCGCGGTACTCGCCGGTTACCTGGCCGCCATCGGCCGACGCCAGCTGGCCGGTGAGGCGGAACTGGCGCTGGACGGCGCGGCCGCTGACGACGAGCCCCACCTTTTCGGATTGGAGCACGAAGTTGGTGCCGTCGAAGATACCGCCGACGTACGGGCCGATCTTGACACTGCTAGGGCCTGTTCCCAGCGTGTGCTCGACGCTGTAGATGAGCGTCTTGTCGAGCTTGACGTAGCCCGTGAGTACGCTGCCGGTGGGAGTCAGTTGGAGCGACAGGTCGATGCTGCCCAGGTCGGGGAGCGTGGGGCCGCCCTGGTCGGGCGGCATGGGGGTGGCCAGCGTATCACTGTAGACGCCGGCCACCGTGACGTTGAGCTTGACCGGGCCGCTATATTCGCCTTGGAGCTGGGCGGCAGATTGCGCAGCGGGGGCCTGGGCGGGGGCTGCCGCCGGCGCTGAGATATTGGCGGGTCTGCCGCTACTGCCGGCTGCGGCCGTGCGCAGGCCGAGGCTGTGGGACAGGCCCAGCAGGACGGCAGCACAGCCCCCCAACAGCAGCAGCCCCAACACGAGTTTAGACCATTTTGTGTGCATAGTTCTCTCCTTCTCCCCTAGTAGTCCGCACGCACGCACTGCGCCGAGGACGGCTGGGTGTTGGCGCTGCGGGACGCGTAGGTTGTGCTGATCTTCAACTCGATGTCCGTCAGCAGTTGCAAGTTGAGGTCGGGCAGGATGCCGTTGGGCGAGCCGGCGTTGACAACGACCTGCCAGCCATTGGACGCCAGCGGACGGCCGAGGAAGGCGGGCGTACTGTAGCCGGGCGCGCTCGTTGCCGTGCACGGCGTTGACGTCCCCGTTGAAGATGCCGGTGACGATGTCGGTCGGCTGTCCGGCCGGGAATTCGAGCCCCAGCAGCGCGGCGGGCGGAATCAACCGGTAGTCGAAGAGACAGCCGGCGAAGGAGGTCAGACCTACCTGCCCGCTTTGGCTGACGCGCACCTGGCGGTACCCCAGGTCGCCCGTTTGCGCCGTGACCAGGTTGACACCGAAGCCGTTGCTGCCCGCCTTGGGCTGGCCGATACCCCCGACTTTGTGCAGCCAGTAGTAGCCGTAGTCCTGCGTTACCACCTGGCTGATGATGCCATTGACGGCGGACGAGGTAGCGAAGTTGAAGACCAGGGAAGGCTTGCCGTCGCTGCCGAGGATGGTATTCTGCGCCACCCACTGGCGGAAGCGCTTTGCACGCTCTGCCTGGAGGTCGGCATCGGCGACACCCTGCCCCTTCAGATAGCGGTCGGTTAAGCCCAGGATATGCTGCGCCACGGAGATCGTGAGGTCGCTCTGGTTGGTCTCGGCATCGCGGACACCGCCCGGGAGATTGCTGACCGCCACATCCAGGTCCTGGAGGAACTTGAGGATATCGTTGGCCGTACGGGCTTTGTAGATATCCGAGATGCGGAAGTTGTTGGCGCTGAGGCGGGCCGTGTACTCGTACTCGGCGCGGCGGGCGGCCAGGTAGGCCAGGCGGGCGGCAGTTTCCAGCTGGACGGCCAGCTCCAGGCGGCGTGAGTCACGCGTCATGCGGTAGCTGGGGTCGTTGGCTGGGAGCGCCGTGGTATAGGCGTGCTCGCGCTTGGACTGGTAGACGTCGTGCCCGGTCTGGCCGACGACGCCGTTGAACTGCGTCAGCATCGACTGGTACTGCTGGGCGGCGATGTCGATTTCGCCCTGCGCCTCGGCCATGTCATAGAAGAGATTGCGGACGACGGCCTCGGAGTTGGCGTCCTCGACCTCCATGTCGTGGGCGGCCTGGCGCATGATCTGGGCCGGGCGCAGCCCCGCCTCGACCACGGCGCCGGGGTGGAAGGTGACGATTCCCTCGCTGTCAACGTCGGTGAACTGGGCGGCGGCGATGATGGCCTCGAAGACGGAGTTTTCGACGGCGCCGGTGAAAATGGTGCTCTTGACCTTGGTGTTGCGCATCGCTTCTGTGTCGGCGCGCTTGACGATGTTATCACGTTTTGTGATCGCCGCCTTCACGCCCAGCCAGGCTGCACGCAGATCCTGGCGCGCCGTGCGCATGTCGCTGACCAGGATCAGCCAGTTAGTGCCGTCCGAGCGGGGCGGCTGGCCGTCGGTGGTGCGCGCCATGCAGGCGTCGAAGGTATCGCTCTGCGGGTCGCACTCGAGGGTGTGCTTAATCATGTCGTCGATGCAGGCATACCACTCCTGGTCGGTGGCAAAGCCCTGGAGATCGCAGCCCACCTCGATCTGGATCTCGTTGTCCACCTTGTTGTTGGTGGCCAGGATCGCCTTGCTCAGGTCCTGCTGGTTGAGGTCGAAGACGCGCTCGGCGTTCTCGGTCTGCTGCTGGATCTGGAGGGCGAGGTCTGCCGCCTCCTTGGCCTGTTCCCATAGGCCCTTGTCGGTGCTGCCAAAGGCCGTGTGGTAGGGGCGGGAGGGGGTGAAGCGGATGTCGAAGCCGAAGATGTTGCGCTGGTCGCGCATCTCGCGGGCGGCCTCACGGGTATCGAGCATTGTGAGCGTCATTTCCGCCACCAGCGCGCTGTCGGGCTGGGCGCCCTTGGCGGTGCAGCTGGCGCCGCCGGGGTCGTTGATGGCAGACATGCCGGCCAGGCCGATCATCCTGACATAGGCCTGGGTCGAGCCCGCGCGGTAGACGTCGATAGCGGCGTTCTGGGCACGCGGTACGTCGCCGGCGGTGTTGATGTCCAGGTAGCTCAGGCGGGTGGCGACCTGGTGCTGCGCAGAGAGCTGGCCGTCGGCGGCCTTGGAGAGCAGCGCCCACTCGCTCTGCGTGTAGAAGTCGGAGAGATAGCAGCCGCTGCCGAGGCGGTAGCCAAACGCTTCGCTCAGCCCCTGTTGGGCCAGCTCAAATTGGTATTGGGCGGCCTGGAGCTTGGCGACCTCCTGGCGGACAAAGGTTTCGCCGCCCAGCAGGGTGCCGGCGCTGAAGTGCAGCCCCAGCGCATCGACCATGAACTGCTGGGCGAAAATCATGCGCAGGTAGGCGGCCTCACGCACGGCCTGGCGCAGGCGGGCAGGAAAGTTGCACCAGTCGACGATCGGGTCCAGCACCTGGCCGGTGTGCTGCGGGTCGGGCGGGTTGGGGTTTTCGGCCTTGGCACAGAGGGTGTTTTTGTAATCGGCGCCGGGGTAGGCGGGATTGGTGCCGTCGTCGCCGCGCAGCCGTGCTTCGGGGGCGTAGACGGCAAGAACCGCGTAGATATTGCGCGCCTGGCGCAGGTCGGCGTCGGCCAGGTCGATGCGCTGCTGGAGCGTCAGCTGGCCGACCACAGGGTCGGTGTAGCTGGCGCTGAAGCCGCTCTGTTCGTCGAAGTGGCGCACCAGCTTGTTGAAGTCGTTGAGCCCACGGTAGGGCGAGATGTCCTGGCGGAACTGCATGCTGCGCTGGAGCAGGGTGCGCGCCTGGGTTTCCAGGACCTTGTAGTCCGGGTAGAGCAGCGGCCCCGCCGAGAGAAGTTCCGCCTGGTCGGCGGTGGTGGCGGTGGGCGCATCGGCGGTGATCGGCACGCTGAGCGTGCTCATGCTGCCGTTCAGGGCGTAGCCGGGCGAGCAGAGGTCGCTGAGGCCGTCGGGGCCGCAGGCGGCGCGGACGATCTGGGGCATGGCCGCAAAGATGAGGGCAGCCAGCGAAACGGCGAGGGTGGCGAGCAGGCGGCGGTGCCCGCGCCAGCACCGAAGGCCGCACCGAATGAATTCGGTGCTAAGCGATGCGAAACCCACTGAAGTGGGTTGGGGGGGCCGGAGCGGCCTCCGGCGCAGGTGGCGGAGGAGGGGGGGTGCCATTATTTGCCTCCCTTGAGGGCGGCAACTTCGGCCTTGAGTTCGGCGACCTCAGCCTGGAGGGCGGCAAGGGTGGCGGCTGGGTCGGTCGCAGCGCTGTTAAGGGCGGCGAGCTGGGCGGGGGGGACGTAGGTGCCCAGTTGGAGCCAGACGAGCAGCTTGCCGTCGGCTGCAGTATCGGAGCTCTGCATGGCGTAGCCGATAATCTGGCCGGCCTGCGTGGCTTTCATGGCGGTGCCGGGGGTGCTGCTGCTGGTCAGGGGGTCGCCGACGGCGATGGGGCCGTTCTCGAGCGAGTACTTGACGGGGACGCGGCCGACCATGGCGACGACGGTCTTCTTGTCGGTGATGAGGTTGGTGTTGTCGCCGGCCAGGAAGGTCTTGCCTTCGTCAAAGACGAGGCCGGGGCTGGTGGAGACGACGCCGACCAGGGCGGGCGCATAGGACCCAGAGGATAGGCGGACGGCGGGGTGGGCGCGATCTTCGGGGACGAAGACGACGATGTCGCCGGGCTCGGTCCGCTGATCGGTCGCAAAGGTTTCGGCGACGTCGCGATTGCAGTTGATCATGAGGCCAACGGCGCCCGGGTCGGGGCCGCAGGCGCCGTTAAAGCCGGCAAGGGCACTGACCTTACCCGTGGTTGTGATGCCGCCAAAGGAGACGGTGTTGCCAAAGGATGTGACGTTGCCACAGGCGGAAATGGTGGTATTGCTGGTAATGTCGTTCGCAGTATGGAGGGTGTAGCCCGCCTCGAGGGGCCCTTGCACGGTGAGTCCGGAAAGGGCCCAGATTTTATCTGCGTAAACGACGCCGTCTGGCGCAATGTACATGCGGTTGGCGCCGGCGGTGTCGTCGGCAAACATCCAGTTGCCGTCCTGGTCGACGTAGATGCCGTAGCGCCGGTTGGCGGCCGTGTTGTCGAAGCGGATACCCGAGCCCCAGCCGGGGCCGGACGACGTCACGCGCAGGGCCACTTCGTTGGTCGTGCCCTTATCGATCTGGATCTCGTTGACTTTGACAACTGCGTTGGGTACCAGCGTAACAGCTTTAGCGGCGGTGCCGGCCTGCATCGCCCAAGGCACCGGGAAGAGCCGCTGGCGGGGAAGCATCTCGGGGTCAGGGGCGACGGTAATGCCGATGTAGAGGTTGGCGTTGTCAAACACAGCCGGGTTGATGGGCGTGCGTCGCCTACCACCACGCTGAAGTTACCGTTGCGCACGGGCACGTTGGCAAAGGTTTCGCTGTGGAGAGGCGTACCGCCCGTGACGGCGTTGTAGATGTTGAGCGTGATGGTAAAAGGGCCGGTGGGCAAGGTGCCGTTGGCAAGGCGCAGTGTGCCCTGGTAGCTGAAGGCGGTCGGGACGCTGGCGACGGCCGGGGTGGGCGGGGCACGCGGCCTGGACGGTCGCCCAGTTTCCACCCTGAACGACCAGGGCGGCAGCCAGAATTACGGCAAGCATGGACAGCTAGCTTAGAACGATACTGCTTCACACGAGGCTCCTTGGTTGGTTGACTTGCGAAATACTTCACGCGTTGCGAGGGCTTCCCTGTTGGGCTGCCGCGGCCTGCGCCCAGAGGAAGACGAACAATGCGTCCAGATCGGCGAAGTGGGTCACTGCGCGCGTCTGTACGCATTCGGTTGAGGCACGCCAGGCGCCGGTAGGGCCGTCTTGCCAGAGGCGAACCAGGTAGGATTGGTAGGTGGCAGTGAGTGCCTGGGTGAGCGTGGCTCATGGCTGGCTCGTTTTTGCGACTTGGCTTGCTCTCCTGTGAGAGGAGTATAATGAGCGCCATTACCAGATCATTACCGTTGGTTTTGGCGCAGAGCCAGGCACCGAATTGACGAATCAACGAGGGCATGAGCGAACTTCAACTGCGATTTCTGGGACCCGGGCGCATCGAGGATGCGACACGGGCAGCCCCTTGCCGTGCGTTCACGCAAGCAGCTTGCCCTGCTTGCCTATCTGGCCATCGAACATCAGACTGCGCACAGCCGCGATGCGCTCATGGCCCTGCTGTGGCACGACGAAACCACCGGAGCGGCCCAAAATAACCTGCGGGTCACACTCTCACGCCTGCGCGAACTGGGCGCTACGCCTCAGCGCAGGCACCGGGCTGCCCCCAGACCTCCTGCTGAGTGACCGCAGCAGTGTGCAGATCAACCCTGCCTGGATCGAGCGCGTCGACGCCAATCGCCTGCACCGGCTGCTGGACGGCACCCGCCAGCACGCGCATGACGGCAGCGGATACGGGGGCGTGGCCAGTGTGCCCACTGCCAGGCAGCGCTGCATGCAGCCGTCCAGCTGTACCAGGGCACGCTGCTGGCGGGGTTTGGGCTGGACGACAGCCCCGACTTTGAAGAGTGGCTATTTGTCGAGCGCGAACGGCTGCATGTGCTGGTGCATCGAAGCGTATGCCGACCTTGCCGTGTATGCCGAGGAGACGGGTGATTTCGTAGCGGCCG
The DNA here is from genome assembly GCA_963791135.1 of uncultured Chloroflexia bacterium. Taxonomy (GTDB): domain Bacteria; phylum Chloroflexota; class Anaerolineae; order Caldilineales; family Caldilineaceae; genus Fredericiella. The sequence goes on along the minus strand of CAWBRX010000007.1, from coordinate 63,824 downwards.
GGCGGTCGGCCGAGCGCCAGATCCAACTCGATCCCTTGCGCGAACCCGCCTACCGGCAGCAAATGCGCATTCTCGCCAAGCAGGGTGAGCGCAGCCTGGCCTTGGCGAGCTTTGAACGCTGCCGCAAGGTGCTGCGCGAGGAGTTGGGGCTCGATCCGGAGGCCGAAACACTCTCGCTGCATGCCCAGCTGCTGGCAGGTGAAGTCACGCGGCAGCCCGCGCGCCCGACAGCACAGGCGGCGCCGCCTCCGGACGATGCCGGCGCGGCGGCGCGCGCCCGCCACAACCTGCCCCAACAGCTGACATCCTTCGTGGGGCGCGAGGAGGAACTGGCGGCGATCGGCCGGCGGCTTGAGGCCCGTGACAGCCGTCTGATCTCGCTGGTCGCCCCGGGCGGGAGCGGCAAGACGCGCCTGGCGCTGCAGGTGGGCGCGGAAAATCTGCACCGCTTTGCCGATGGTGTTTACTTTGTGCCGCTCGCCGGCGTGCAGAGTGCCGATGGGATTCCAGCTGCGATTATGGATGCCTTGGGGCTGCGTTTTACCGCCGGTGCAGCGACGCCCCTCCAACAACTCACGACCGTGCTCGCCAGGCAGCAGATGCTGCTCATCGTCGACAACTTCGAACACCTGATCGAGGAAGGGGTGGACCTGCTGCTGAACCTCCTGCGGGCGGCGCCCAACGTCACCCTGCTGGTGACCACGCGCGAGCAGCTGAACTGTCAGGCAGAGGATCTCTTCGTCCTGCGCGGGTTGGCCACGCCATCGCCGGAGGACCTGGCGCGTGACATAGCTCGCGCCGGCCAGTATGCCGCCGTGCGGCTCTTCTGCGAGCGTGCCTATCGCCTGAACAAGGAATTTCAACTCACGGCGGACACGGCACCCTGCGTGGCAGAGATCTGCCGGCTGGTCGACGGGCTGCCCCTGGCGATCGAGCTGGCGACCTCCTGGCTGCGAGACTTCGACTGCGCCGGCCTACTGGCGGCCATCGTCCAAGGCCAGGCAGTCCTCGCCACGACGCAGCGTGATGTGCCGCTTGCGCCAGCGCAGCATGCAGGCCGTTTTCTTGAACTCATGGCAGCTGCTCACGCCGGCGGAGCAGCATACGCTCAACCGGCTCGCCGTGTGTCCGGGTGCTTTTTCCGTGCGAGCCGGCGGAAAAAATGGCGGGGGCAGCGCTGGCCGACCTCACACGGCTGCGCCACAAGTCCCTGCTGCGCCACGTCAGTTCCGGCTATTATGAGTTCCATCCTTTGATTCGCCATTTTGCGGCGGCGACCCTGGACCCGCAAGCGCGTGCGTCCGCCGAGGCGTGCCTGGCGGAAGTATATCTTGCGCATGTCGCCGAGCAAGGCGAGGCCTTCCGCGGCGCGGCGCCCCAGGCCGCCCTCGAGGCCATCCAGCGGGAGCTGGACAATATTCACGCGGCGTGGCAGTGGGCGCAGGCGCACGGGCGCGACGACCTGCTGCTGCAAAGCATCGCGGGACTGGCCGACTATTACACCGCCACGGGGCGCAGTGCGGAGGGCGAGGCCCGCTTTTTGTCGGCGTTGGCTGCCTTGCCGGCAGACTTCGGCTCGGTGGGCGAGTGGAGCACGAACGGCGCTGCACCTGCGGCTGCTAGACGAAGCCTGCCGCTGCCTGATCTGGCAGGCAAAACTGCCAAAGGCACTGAGCGTGGCCCAACTGCTGGTCACCACGGCGCAGGCGGTGCCAGACACAGAATTCGAGGTGCGCGGCCTGACCCACTGGGGCAACACGCTGCACCAACAGGGCAAGAGCACGGCAGCCCGCAAGATCTTGGAAGATGCCCTGACGCTCGCGTATCGTGCGGGGCCGAAGGGCCCAACCGGCGAGGTTCTCCTGACCTTGGGTGTCGTCTATGCAGAGACGGGCGAACGCAGCCGGGCAGAAGCTTGTTTTCAGGAAGGGCTTCAACTCCACCGCAGCCATGGCAACCGGCTCGCCGAACAGCGCATCGTGATCTATCTCAGCCGCCTGCGCATCGAAGACGGCGATTACCAGGCCGGGCAGCGCTACCTGGAAGACGCCATGCACCTGCTGCAGCTGACCGGCAGCCGCCCGGCCGAAGCCCGCATTGTCAATTCACTGGGCTACGTGGATGCCATGTTGGGCAACTACACGGCGGCGCTGGAACACCATGCCGCCTCGCGCCGGCATCAGCCGGGAGATTCAGCAGCCGATCCAGGAAAGCCATGCGCTGCACAACCTCTGCACGGTGGAGCGCAAACGGGGCAACCTGGCGCAGGCGGAGATATATGGGCAGGAGGCACTGCGGCTGGCGCTGGCCAACGAACTGCCCGATGCGGCACACTATGCCCGGCTGCACCTGGGCTATGTCTGGCTGGCCGCGGGCGAACTGGAGGAAGCCGCGGCGGCGTTTCAACTGGCCGCCGACGGCTGGGCGGCGCAGCAGCGGACCAACCTGGCCATGGAAGCCACGGTGGGTCTGGCGGCGGTGGCACTGCAGCGGGGCAACCTCCTGGGCGCAGGAGCGCTGATCGAGCCGATCGTGCCCCTGCTGATGGTACGTGCGCCGGAAGGCACGGACGAGCCGTTCGAGATGTACCTGACCTGTTACCGGATCCTGGCGGCCGGCGGAGATCCGCGCTCCGGTGCGCTGCTGGCGGCGGCCAATGCGCAGTTGGAGGAGATGGCGGGAAAGATCACGGATAGACAGATGCGCCATTCGTTCTGGCATGCGGCCCCTGCGCACCGGCAGCTGCGGGAGCTGTGGCAGACAGCGGGTGCGCAGCAGCGGGTGCGCAGCAAGCAGCGGGCACATAGCAAGAGGAGACCGGTCCGTGACGGACCGGTCTCCTCTGCTAGCTAACGCTGCACTGCTACGACTGCGCCGTTATGCGTCCTTCATCTCGGCTTCGGCACGCTGTTCGTAGAACTCCTCGACGTGGCCGTAGACGCCGTCGGGGAACTGCAGATCGCGATAGACGTTGCAGCTGTTGGGGTCGTCGGGGGTGGGGCAGATGGGGAACTCCTGCTGGGCCTGCCACTCCAGGATCTTCTGGCGCTGGGGCGGGTTGTAGTCGCGATCCTGGACCTGCATGATCAGCATGCGGGCGGCCTTTTCGTCCATGTCAGGCTGGCCGGTCAGGAGGGCCACCAGATCGTCCGTGGCCAGGAAATGGCGGGCGACCATGACGAAGGTCAGGCGGCCGTAGTGGCCGATATCGGTGCCTTCAGCCAGGGCATCCAGCAGGTGTGCCATCATCGGGGACTGGCGCAGCTCGCTTTGATCTGCGGCGGGCGCGGCCCCGTTCTTGTTGTTTTCAGCCTTGCTCATAAAAATCTCCCAGTACGAAAAAAACTCGAGTTCTTGGTCGTATTGGATGGCGATCCCTATAACGACGACAGCAGAACACTTGTTCCAAATCTAGTGACCATTAAGCACGGTTGCACACCGCCGGATTTGCACTAGAATGGCCTGGGAGGAGCGGGAAGATGTTTATTGAAGTGGACGACGCTAAGATTTACACGGTCACTTTTGGCCCGGCGGCTGCGCCCGTGATCCTGGGCATCGGCGGCTGGATCGGCAGTTGGGAACTGTGGGCGGAGCCGTTTGCCCTGCTTAGCCGCCACTGGCGCACGATCGCCTATGACCATCGCGGTACAGGGGCCACCGTTGCCCCGGTAGAATCCATCACGTTTGGCCGCCTGGTGGACGATGTCTTTGCCGTGATGGACGCACTGGGGATCGAGCGCTGCGTGCTGGCGGCAGAATCAGCCGGCGCGCTGACGGCGCTTGCGGCGGCGCGGCGGCGGTCCGACCGCATCGCAGGGCTGGCGCTCGTCGACGCTCTGTACTACCAGGCGCCCGTGCGGGACGACGATCCATTCCTGCAGGGGCTGCAGCATCAGTACGCAGCGACCATTGACTGGTTCGTGGCAGCCTGCGTGCCCGAACCAGACAGCGATCACATCAAGCGGTGGGGAGGGCAGATCCTCGGCCGCGCCTCGCAGGCGGCGGCGATTGCGCTGTATCGTTCGTCAAGCGAACCGGACCTACGCGGCGACTTCGGCGACATCAGGCAGCCGGCGCTCATCCTGCATGGAGAGGCCGATGCCATCGTCCCCGTCACGGAGGGCGCGGAGGCTTGCTGCAGCACTCCCGCATGCCCACCTCTCGATCGTGCCCGGGGCGGGTCACGTGCCGACCATGACCCGCCCGCAGGTGATCGCCGGCGCAATTGACCACTTCTTCGCCGCACCCGAGCTAAGCAAGGCTGCACTATTGGACTGCGGGCACGTTTGCGTGCCCCTCCGCACGTAGGCGTGCGGACTAAACGACGACCTTTGAGAGGCGACTGGGATTTCCCCGGGGGTAAACCTCGCACCTTCCCGGCAGACAAATGGCCGCAGATGTGCCATGCTGTTTGTTCACGCAGCGACGATCCGAGGATTCTGTGGCAGTGTCTGTCTCTGCAGAATTCTTGAAACGGAGCCGCCGGTGGACGATCTTGACGAGCGCGAAATCAGCCAGCTTATTTTGGCATCAGAGGAGCTGGCGCTGCGCAGTGCGATCGCCCAGCGCAATATAGAACGTGCGAGCGCGCGATTGGCTGTCCTGCTGGACCAGATCGATGCACGGCACAATGCAGTGCTGGCGATGCTCCAGGTCGGTGTAGACATGCAGCATGAAGAGGTAGAGCAGTTCATCCAGCAGTTGACCTACCTTTCCGCCATGTGTTGGGTAGCATCGGCGAACAACACGTTCGTGGACGAGTTCAACGCCGGCGGATCTGCCTTGAGCCCTCAGACTGTCCTTGCATGCCAGGAGGACAGCGAATACAGCACGTTTGCCGCTTCATCCCTCCCAGGCTGAGGGGTTCTCCCCCAGCCTGCGCAACGTGGACCGGCTGTTTCCCTCGCAGCCGTGTCTGCGGCCTGAAAGTTTCGGACGCAGCGAGGTTACCTAGCCTGTACTGTGTGGCGATGTCCCTGTCGTACTCGACGCCAGCGTCGCAATCGTGTACATGAGTGCGAAGCCTGTGCGCAGCACGTTGCGCTGCGATGCGGCGCCCGGGCGCGTGTGCACCATGGCAAACTCGCAGCCTTCTTCCCGCGCAGCACTAAGACGGGCGTGCAGGAGCGCGGCGTGGATACCCTGGTTGCGAAACGCGGGCAGCGTGCTGGCGGCCATTAATGCGGCTACCCCTTTATGTACCTCCAGCGCGCCTGCGCCCACCGGCTCGCCGTCTACCCAGGCGACAAACAGGCGGGTGCCTGCTTTCAACGTGCAGCGAATGGTCATAAACGAGATACCATCCGGTTCGGCCCAGTCGCCGCCGGCGCCCTCACGTGTAAACCACAGCCGCGTCTCCTCCTCGGTGGCGACACGGATCGTCACGCCGGGCGCCGTTGCGGGTGCGTCACCGAGGGGCCCAAGCTGCCGCGCGTAGACGTTCATGAACTCGCCAGCGTGTAGCCGTGTTCGCCCAGGAGGGTGAGCGAAGCCGCGATTGGCCAAGGGACTCACATGGATGCGCACCGGCAGCCCACGGCTGCGGAAAAATGCCTGGACTGCGGCGAGTTCCACGGCGGAAACAGGTCCGTTCAGTCCCCAGCCGTAGACGCCGCTTAAAAAAGGCGAGTTTTGCCCGCAGTAAACGGCACAGCCTGAGCTGAGGGACAGGATGGCCGCCCCTGTTTCCGGATAGAGCTGTGCCTGCTTTTCGGCCTGCGCGGCGCTGCTCCAGGCGTCGTGCAGTTCGATCCGGCGGGTGAGTTCGAGGTCAGGCATCAACATAGTCCGCTCCTTGCGTTGCTAGGGTACCTGAATCGTGCCCAACGTGTAGCTGTCGCCGGCAGGCTTGCCGTCTTGCAGCAGGGGCAGGCGCTGCTGCGTCGCGGGGTCGTACAGGCCGACGACGAGCGAATACTGGCCGCTCGGCAGGTCGGCGGGAAGCGCCAGGTGATACTGATCGGCAGCAGGCACACCCTGCAGCCAGGCGTCGGTGGGGTAGGTCCCCTGCCACGGTTCCTGGTCGCCTTGCGCAACCGGCGTGCCCGCGGGGCCGATGAAGTGCAGGAACACAGTGTAGCGGCCGCGGGTGGATGTCTCAGCCAGCCAGGTGAGATCGACCGCCTGCGTCGCCCCGGCCTGCCAGCCTTCTGACGGCACATTCGCCTGCGCCAGCGCAATGCCGTCGCCAAACTGGGCGAGCACCGGCGGCTGGGCAGCGCTTGTCATCCCCTTGGGCTACGACCACGTGCCCGACGTTAACGGCGCTGCCGAGGAGTTCGAGCGTCTCGGGGTCGTAGAAGCTCACCTCTACCCGGTACGGCCCCGGTGCGGCTGCAGCCGGAACTGCCAACGTGTGCCCATCCGGCCACACGTCGCCCACCTTCCAGGTCGAGGTCGCCCGCCCCCAGGGCCAGCCTTCGCTGCGCACCAGTTCCTGGCCGCCGGCGTCCACCAGCCGCACCAGCACATTGAGGTTGCGCGTGATCGGCTGCGCGGCCTGCAGATGCAGCGTCGCCAGCAGTTCGCTGCCCCGTGCCACCGCTTGCCTTGGGCAGGTCGGCCGCGCCCAGGCGGATCGCGTCGCCCCACGTGACCAAGGGTGATGCCCACAAGGTGCCCTCATCCGGCAGGGGGATAGGCACGTAGCCCTGCGCCTGCGCATAGGAGACTAACGGTGCTTCCTCTGCGGCGTCGCTGTCGTCGAGCCCCGTCAAGATCCCGCGGGGCGGGCGGCCGGCAACGTCAGCTGCCAGCTCGTCCAGCGCAACCAATCCTACCTGCCGGCGCTCATCGGCAGACAGCAGCGGCGCCACGCGCCAGCCGAGGACTCCTGTCACGAACTCGGGATAGATAGGCGTGTGCCCTTCCAGCGGATAGGTAGGGGCAAGCGTCAGCACGGGTCGCTGCCCGACGAGATCGCCAAGGTATTCGCCGCGCGCGTGCACCTTGAGCGGAAACCATTCTGCCGGGACAAAGGCGACCTGCAGCCCTTCGACGTAGCGTGGCACGGCCAGGATCGCCGAGATGAGCGCTGCGGCAGCTACCAGCCCTGCGCCCAGCCGAGGCCTGGCATCGTACGCCAGGGCAGCCAGGAAGATCAACGCCAGCAGCGGAAAGAGCAGGTAGATGTACTGCAGCTGGATTGGCGTGGGCGCATAGGCGCCGACGAGGAAACAGGGGAGGAGGAGCAGCAGAAAGAGCAGTTCGGCCGCGTGCCGCAGTTGGCGGCGCGCCCGCCAGAGGCCGTAGCCGGCAAGCAGCACCAGCAGCAGGTTGCCCGGCTGCGTCACAATATACTCGACCGTGCTGGTCAGCTTACCGCCCAGCGTCATGGCCGCGGCCGATGCTCCGGCCGCTTCGACCGCCTGTTGGTAGTAGGCCGTGTTGAGCTGGGCGTAGCGGACGTTGCCAAAGATGAACTGCGCCGGCGCTACGCCCAGCATGTAGAGGGCTGGCAGTGCGCCAAGGATCCCGCCGGCACAGAACAAGGCGACGGCGAACCAGGCTTGCCGTGTGCGCCAGGGCAGCACAAGGAAAACCGACAGGACAAACGCCGCGCCGGCGACGGCAAATGTGAGCCGTGCGCCGGCTGCCAGCCCTACGAGCACGCCTGCCGCGAGCGGCCACCAGAGCAGCCGCCACAGCGGGCCAGATGGGCCGTGTGCCCGTTTCAGCCAGCCCACCTGGCCAACGGCGGCGAGCAGCGTGAGCAGGATGGGAAAGTCGTGGTTCCAGGCGCGGCCGCTGGCGTGGAGAAAGCTGGGGGTGGTCATCAGGAGCACAGCCGTCGCGGCGCCGATGCCAACCCGCCACCAGGCGGGCAGGTGGCGCAGCCAGGCCAGCGCGGCCGCAACGATCAATACCAGGGTGAGCCAGCTGCAAAGGATCGAAAATGAGCGGGCCGCGAGCAGCAGGTAGTCGGTCGCCCGGAACAGGAGGGCGTAGATAAAGCTCAGGGTGGGGACATGGAAATACGGGAAGTCCCGGTAGGGCAGGAGCCCCGCGCGGGCGATCAGCGCGCCACTGGCGACAAACTGGTGCTCGTCGTGGTTGAGGCCGCGGCGCATGTTCAGACCCCAGACCAGCACCAACAGCAAGGCCAGCACGAGGGCCACGGTGCCCCACGCCCAGGCACCCAGGCGCTGCGATCTCATCTGTACGCTCATGGCAGACACTATAGCACGCGCACTAGCACGCACTGAAACGGAATTCCCTATTGACATTCCACCCAATCGGGCGCATACTTTCGGTAATGTTGCCGGTAACATTACCGAAACCGCTGCCGGCGATATTACCGCTTCCCAGATCGCAATCCGTTTCCCGTTGCAAAGCACAATTGTCGTTCCGCTAAGCCATCTTCCAGGAGGATGAAACGCATGAAAAGGGTCTCGTTCGTTCTAAGTTTCCTCATGGTGCTCTCGCTGCTGCTGTCGGCCTGCGCCGGCGTCGCGCCCAGCGCACCGGCCGCCTCCAGCGGCGGTGAGGCTCCGGCAGCAGAATCCAGCTCCGGCGGTTCGCAGGAAGGCATCACCCTGACCTACATGGCCAGCCAGGGCTGGATCAAGGACGCCGAACTCGAGCTCGCCAAAAAGTTCGAGGAGCAGACCGGCATCCACGTCGACTACCAGATCATCCCGGCCGACCAGTACTTCAGCGTCCTCAAGACCAAGCTCAATTCGGGCGAAGCCACCGACATCTTTGGCGGCCAGAGCGGTAAGACCGACCTCAAAGTCCAGTACGATGTCGAGAAGAACGCCGTCGATCTGACCGACGAAGAATGGACCCAGCGCCACGACCCCATCTCGCTCGACCAGGTCAGCCTCAACGGCAAGGTCTACGGTGCCGAGATCTGGGACACGATCGCTTCCAACTACTTCGTCGTCACCTACAACAAGAAGATCTTTGAGGAGCAGGGCCTGAGCGTGCCCAAGTCGTACGAAGAGTTCAAGGACATCTGCCTCAAGCTCAAGGATGCCGGCATCAACCCGATTTACGAACCCATGTCCGACGGCTGGCACCACGTGCTGTGGTTCCCCATGGTCGGCCCGCGCTATGAAGAGCTCGACCCCGGCCTGGCCGACAAGCTCAACGCCAACCAGACCACCTTTGCCGAGACGCAGGTGATGGTCGATGCCATGACCCAGCTCAAGGAGTTGTACGACCTCGGCTGCTTTGGCGACAACGCCATGTCCGATGCCGTCGCCGACACGAATGCCAAGTTGTCCTCGGGCGAATATGCAATGGCCGTCACGGCCCTGGCGCAGCCCGCTTCGCTGGAAGCCGAGTACCCGGATGTGCCTGCCTCGACCTTTGGCTTCTTCCCCATGCCGCTGGTCGACAATCAGCTGGCTCCTGCCCACCCGGCCGGCCCCAGCAAGTTCATCTACTCTGGTTCGAAGCACATCGACGAAGCCAGGCAGTACCTGGCCTTCCTGATGGAGCCCGAGAACCTCCAGTTCCTGCTCGACAATTCGCCTGACTTTGTAGGCCTCAACTTCTCCGGGGTTACGGCCAAGTGGACGCCCGAACAGCAGGCGTTCCTTGACACCTATCCTGCCAAGACCATCGTCTACCAGGATGCAGTCAACTATCTTAACCCGCAGTGGATGGACATGGGCAAGGACATGGTTTCCATGTTCTCCGGCTCGATGACGCCTGAGGATGTGCTCAAGTCGATCGACCAGCGCCGCGCCGAGATGGCCGCCACGGCCAGCGACCCGGCCTGGCAGAAGTAACGTCGCGTAGACCCGCACCGAATGAATTCGGGAACCCGAATTCATTCGGTGCGGAGTTGGAGAGGAGCACATTCATGAGAAACCGAGCCTACCCCTTTTATTTCGCCGGCGGCGCGCTGATCCTGTACCTGCTCTTCTATGTTGTCCCCAGCCTGATGGGCATTTACTATGCCTTTACCGACTGGAACAGCTACACCCCCGCGGTCAACTTTGTCGGCCTCGAAAACTTTCGCACGATCTTTACTCCGGATCCAGCCAAAACTATCTGCACTTTATCCGCAACACGGTCATCTTTACGGTGGCCACGATTGTCCTGAAAACCGCGATCGCCCTGGGCCTGGCCGTGCTCCTCACTTGGGGCATCAAGCGCACGTCCTATTTTCACCGCGTGGTGATGTACCTGCCCGCGGTGCTGCCCATGCTCGTGGTCGCCCTCGTCTTCAAGTCGATTCTCAACCCTGCTACCGGCCTGCTGAACGTGTCGCTGCGCAGCATGGGGCTTGGCTTTCTGGCGCAGAAGTGGTTGGTGGACGTGCACTGGGCGCTGCCGTCGGTGATCGGCGTCGATACCTGGCGCGGCGTGGGCTACATCATGGTCATCCTCATCGCCGGGCTGCAGTCCATCCCGCGAGTATTACGAAGCCGCCGTCGATCGACGGGGCCAGCGGCTGGGCGTCGTTCTGGCGCATCACGATTCCGCTGCTGATGCCCGTGCTGACGGTGACCACGGTGCTCAACCTGCTCTACGGGCTCAAGGTCTTTGACATCGTCTTCGTGCTCACCAACGGCGGGCCCGGCCGAGCCACCGATACGGTCTACACGGCGATTTTTGAGGAGTTTTCCAAGGGCAGATATGGCGTAGCCACCACGCTGTCGACCATCCTGTTTTTTATCATGATCGTGCTCGGCTATTTTGTAATTCGCTTGATGCACCGCGAGGCGGAGTAAGCCAATGACTCGGCGCAGATTGCAGTCGTTCTTCAACAACGGGGTGGCGATCGTCGTCAGCCTGATCATGTTTATCCCTGTCTACCTGGTGCTGGTCAACTCGCTCAAGACCAGGGCCGAGGCGAACTCGATGGGCGTGGCCCTGCCGACGTCGCTCAACTGGTCGAACTTTGCGACGGTGATCGACCGCGGCAAGCTGCTCACAGCCTTTGGCAACAGCGTGCTCTATGCCGTCGGCGCCACCGTGATCGGCGTGACGCTGGCCGCCCTCGCCGCCTACGTGCTCTCACGCAACCGCACCCGTGCCAACCGCTGGGTCTACTTCTTTATCATCATGGGCATCGCCATGCCCACCAATTTCGTCACCCTGATGAAGGTGATGCAGATGACGGGGCTCATCAACACACAGATCGGCATCATCCTGCTCTATGCGTCCTCGTCCATTCCCTTCAGCGTCTTTCTGATCTATGCGTTTGTCGGGACGCTGCCGCGCGAGCTGGACGAAGCGGCCATTGTCGACGGCTGCGGCCCCTTCCGCCTCTTTTTCTCGATCATCTTCCCCCTGCTGACGCCGGTGTTGGTGACGGCGGGGATACTCAACCTGCTCGGCATCTGGAACGAGTTCCTGCTGCCGCTCTACTATCTCAACCGCAGCACCTACTGGCCCATGACGCTGGCGGTCTACAACTTCTTCGGCCAGTACCAGAAAGACTGGAGCCTGGTTTCGGCCGACATCGTCCTGACCATTCTGCCGGTCATTATCGTCTACCTGTTTGCCCAACGGTTCATTCTCTCCGGCATGACGGCCGGTTCGGTTAAAGGCTGATCGCTATGCGGCATGCACATTGGAAGGACAACTGGGCGGAGTCCCGCCAGCATTATCTAGACTGGTGGGACGGCAAGGGTCTTGTCGTCAGCATGTGGGAGCACCTGCTGGTAGACGGCCCGCCCCACGAAGTGGTCCCCCAGCCCCCGCCGGCGCGCGACCTCAACCAGTACTGGTTTGACCCCGAGTGGCGAGCCGCCAACCTCCACTACCGGCTTTCGCGCAGCTCGCTCAAGGCCGATATTCCCTCCGTCGCCAACACCCATCTTGGCCCGGGCTCGCTGGCGGCGATCCTGGGGGCGGAACTCGAGGGGAGCCAGGACACCATCTGGATCCACCCGCGGCCAAACGGCAGCGACGAGATCGGGCTTGACTGCAACAACAAGTGGTGGCAGCTGCACCTCGACCTGGTGAACGCCTGCCAGCGGCTGTCTGAAGGAAGGTACTACGTCGGCTGCCCGGACCTGATCGAGGGCCTCGATACACTCGCCGGTCTGCGCGGCACCGCCGAGGTCCTGCTCGACACGGTGGACCGCCCCGACGAACTCGAGCAGCAGCTGCAGGCGGTGAACGACATCTGGTTTGAGGTCTTCGACCGCATCTACGAGATCATCAACGAAGATGGCGAGATGGCCTTCTGCTACTTCTCGCTGTGGGGACCCGGCAAGGTGGCCAAGCTGCAAAGCGATATCTCGATCATGATGTCGCCGGGAAGCTTCCGCCAGTTTGTGCAACCGTACATCCGCCAGCAGTGCGAGTGGCTCGACTATTCCATGTATCACCTGGACGGCGTGGGCGCCATCCGCCACCTCCCGGCGCTGCTGGAGATCGAGAAACTCAACGCCATCCAGTGGACGCCCGGCGTCGGCCAGCCACAGGGCGGCGACCCGTGCTGGTACGACCTCTACAAGCGTATCCGTGCGGGGGGCAAGGCGATCATGGCGAGTTGGGTCGAGGTCGACGAGCTCAAGCCCCTGCTTGATGCGGTCGGCCCTGAGGGGGTCCACGTCCTTATGCACTTTGAAACCGAAAACGACATCGACCGCACCTTGGAGATCGTCGAGGCTTACCGGTGAACCAAAATCCCATGGCTGTTTTGACCTACACGAGCCGGCCCGACGGCCTCTACATCCAGACATCTACCGCCTTCCTGCTGCTCACCCCGTATACGCCGCAGACCATCCGCATCCGCTGCAGCGCCAAGCCCGAGTTCAGCGAACGGCCGAGCCTCATGGTCGTCGCGCAGCCAGATCCCGCGGCCGGCTATACCGTGACCGACGCCGGCGACACGCTGCACTTTGCCACGGCTGCGGTGACCATCGCCATCGACAAGCGGACCGCCGCGTTCACGTACTGCGACGCAGGTGGCAACCTGCTGGCGAAGGAACCTGCCGGCGGCGGCAAGACGCTGATGCCCGTCGACGTGGTCGTCTCCGTCTTTGACGACGCGGCGGATTTGGAGACCGGCGTCACCGCCGACGGCGTGCGCGTGCGTGCCCGCAACGTGCGCCAGGTGGTGGATCGCCAGGCCTACCACACGAAGCTGGAGTTCGAGTGGGCAGAGGGCGAGGCGCTGTACGGACTCGGCTCGCACGAAGAAGGCATGCTCAACCTGCGCGGGGAGCACCAGTATCTTTACCAGCAGAATATGAAGGCCGTCGTCCCTGTCCTCGTCTCGACACGCGGCTACGGCATCCTGCTCGACGCCTACTCGCTGATGACCTTTCACGACGACGCCTTTGGCTCCTACCTGTGGACAGAGTACGCCGACGAGCTGGATTTCTACTTTGTCTACGGCCCCGAGTTGGACCAGGTCGTGCACGAACTGCGCGGGCTGACCGGAGCGGCGCCGATGCTGCCCAAGTGGGCATTTGGCTACGTCCAGTCCAAGGAGCGCTATGTCTCGCAGGCCGAGCTGATCGAAGTCGTGGCGGAGTACCGCCGCCGCGGGCTGCCGCTCGACTGCATCGTGCTCGACTGGCGTTCGTGGGTGGGCGACCTCTGGGGGCAGAAGACGCTCGATCCCGAGCGCTTCCCCGACCCCGACGGCATGATGGCCGATCTGCACGCCCTGCATGCCCGCCTGATGGTCTCGATCTGGCCGATCATGAAGTCAGGCGGGGCCAACTGGCAGGAAATGCACGACCACGGCTTCCTGCTGGGCAACCAGGCCACCTATGACGCCTTTAACCCGGACGCGCGGGCGCTCTATTGGCAGCAGGCGAACCGGGGCCTCTTCAGCCACGGGATCGACGCCTGGTGGTGCGACTGCACGGAGCCCTTTGAGGCTGACTGGAACGGTGCCTTCAAGCCCGAACCCGAAGAGCGGCTGCGCATCAACACGGAAGAAGCCAAGCGCTATCTCGACCCGCAGTTTATCAACGCCTACTCGCTGCTCCATTCGGAAGGCATCTATGCGGGGCAGCGCGCAGGCTACCGGCGCCAAGCGCGTGATCAACCTGACGCGCTCCGCCTACATGGGGCAGCAGCGCTATGCTACCATCACCTGGTCCGGCGACGTCAGCGCAACTTGGGAGACGCTGCGCAAGCAGATCGCCGACGGGCTCAACTTCTGCGCCACCGGCTCGCCCTACTGGACGATCGACGTCGGGGCGTTCTTTGTGCAGAACAAGCCCGATCTATGGTTCTGGAGCGGCGACTACGACGAGGGCGTGGCCGACCCGGCGTACCGCGAGCTGTTTGTGCGCTGGTTCCAGTATCGCGACCTTCCTGCCGATGCTGCGGGCCCACGGCACCGACACCCCGCGCGAGATCTGGCGCTTTGGCGAGCCCGGCGAGGAGGCCTACGAGGCGCTGGTCACATTCTTGAAGCTGCGCTACCGGCTGCTGCCATACATCTACTCGCTGGCGGGGTGGACGACACAGCGCGATTACACGATGCTGCGGCTGCTGGCGTTCGATTTCCGTGACGACCCGAACACGTACAATGTGCGCGACGAGTTCATGTTTGGACCGGCGTTTCTGGTGTGCCCGATCACCGAGCCCATGGATCCCGCACGCGGCTTTAGCGAGCGCGAGGTCTATCTCCCAGCGGGAGCCGACTGGTATGATCTCTGGACCGGCGACCGGTGGGCTGGCGGCCAGACTATATCTGCCGGCGCCCAACTCTACGAGATGCCGGTCTATATACGTGCCGGATCGATCGTTCCCATGACGCAGTTGCAGCAGTATGTGGACGAACATCCCAAAGCACCGGTCGAACTGCATATCTTCGATGGGCAAGATGGAGCATTCCAACTGTACGAAGATGCCGGTGACGGCTATGATTACGAAGGGGGGGCCTTTGCGACCATCGACATCCGTTGGATCGATGGGACTCATCAGCTGATCATCGGCGAGCGCCAGGGCCACTACCCCGGCATGCAGAAGCAGCGCGAATTTATCATAGTCTTGGGCATCTACCGCAAGACGGTGGCATACACGGGCGGCGAATTGACGATTGAGATGCCATGACATTCATCTGAAAGCCAGGTAATCGCGTGGGAAAAGGCCCTGGGGGAGCACGGATCCCTCTCAAAAAAACAACCATCGTCGATATCGCCAAGACCGCCGGCGTATCGGTTTCCACCGTCTCACGCATCCTCAACAACAAGCCGGATGTCGCCGAGGAGACGCGCCAGCGCGTGCTCCAGGTGATTGAGGAGCAGCGCTTTGCGCCGCAGATGTCCTGGCAGCAACTGCGTTCGGGCAAGAGCCGCTTTATTACGCTGCACTTTCCACAGGACTTCAACCCGCCGGCGCAGACCATCATCACCAGCGCTGCGCGCCGCTGCGAGGAGGCAGGCTACTCGCTTAACCTGATCGTCGGCGCGCTCGACGAGAACGAGCTGCTCGGCATCTACCGGAGCGGGCAGGCCGACGCCACCATCCTGGTCGAAATCCTGACCCACGACTGGCGCGTGGACCTGCTGCGCCGGCACGACCTGCGCTTTGTGATGATCGGCCGCTGTGCCGATCTCGACGGGCTCAGCTACGTCGATTTTGACAGCGGCGCCGGGATGGCCGACGGCGTCACCCACCTGGCGGCGCTCGGCCACCGCCACATCGGCCTGATCACGCTCGGCCGCGTCACGGCGCAGAAAGAATACGGCTACACGACCTGGGCGCACGAAGGTTATGTCGCCGCCTGCCGCCAATACAACCTGCCTGCCTACTGGTGCACGACGGACCTCAGCACCGAGAGTGTCACCGCCACCGTGCTCGATCTGCTGCGCACGAATCCCCAGATCACCGCCCTGATCACGCCGCAGAACCAGGCCATACCCGGCATCTTCAAGGCCGTGGCAGGCTTGGGTCTGCGCATCCCCGACGATATTTCCATCGTCGGCCTGCTCGAAGAGGCGTTTGCCGAAGTGACGGCCCCGCCGCTGACCGCCCTCACCTTCCCGTCACGGGAGATGGGCGAGATCGCGGTCGATATGCTCATTGCGCACCTCAACGACGAGGATCTGCCCCCGCAGCAGGTTCTCATCCGTCCTCGCCTGCACGTACGTGGCAGCAGCGGGCCCGTGCGGACGGCACAGCTGCCCCGCCAGGGAGCTTGACCAGCTGCACTCAGTAGAGAACAGTAGAGAAATAGAGAAGAACCATGAAACCGCTTGGATTGGGTGTCCTCGGCCTGGGCGAAGGCCGCAGCATTATCTCGGCCGGCGTCCACAGCGACCTGTGGAATGTCGTCTGCCTGTGCGACACCAACGCCGCACTGGCCCAGGAGCGCTGTGCCGAATTTGGCCTGACGAACTACACGACCGACTATGACACTATGCTGGCCGACCCGGCGATCGACGCCGTCGGCATCTACACGCCTGACCATCTCCATGCCGAACACGTGATTCGGGCCCTTGACGCCGGCAAGCACGTTATCTGCACCAAGCCATTTATCGACAATCTCAGCCCGCGCGGCAGACGTGCTGGAGGCCCAGGAGCGCAGCGGCAAGCAGGTGATGGTGGGCCAGAGCACGCGCTTTTTTGCCCCCTTTATGCGCCAGCGCCAGCACTACGAAAGCGGTGCGCTGGGCGAACTGGCGACGGTGGAGGCCGCCTACAACGCCGACCACCGCTGGTTCCTAGAGAAACCCTGGGCGCGCCAGCCGGCATTCAAGTGGCTGTACGGCGGCATCAGCCATCCGGCCGATCTCGTGCGCTGGTACCTGCCCGACATCGTCGAGGTCATGGGGTACGCCTATCTCAGCAACAACGGTCGCGCCGGGGGTCTGGTCAACCCGGACACCTATCACTTTGTGCTCAAGGCCGCCGATGGTCGTATTGCCCGCGTAACCGGCGTCTACTCCTGCCCGACCGTCCCGCCCGAGCGCGACAGCGGGATGACCTGCATCCTGCGCTGCGACGACGGCGCCAGCCAGGCCGACTACCACGAACTGCGCTACGCCTGGAAGATCGGCGACCAGGCGGCCATCGAGTCGTTCGAATCGAAACGCAATTACTACTTCCGGTTTGGCGGCGTCAGCCACCATGCCGGCGAATACCAGAACTACATCGAGTACTTCGCCCGCTGTCTCGAAGCAGGGGCAACGCCTAAGCCCGACGCGCGCGAGGGTATCGTCACCGTCGCGCTGATGCAGGCGATGGACGAGGCAGCCGAGACGGGCGTGCCGGTCAAGATCGCCGATGTGCTTAACCGGTACGGGTTGAACGGCTCTATGAGGCGGCACCCTCACGGCTCCTTGCACGAATTTGCTCCTGTCCCAAACCGATCTATAATTCTATCTGCCGTTTTCAGAATAGATTCGGAATAACCAGCCGCTGTATCAGCGCTGCTCCCTGGCCAATTCCGAACGGCGTTCGCCACTGGGTCAGAGCCCATATCCCTTTCTTATGCTCGCCGCCATGAACCAGGACCCGATGCAATGACCGATGGTCAACCGCAGGTCGCACGCCAAGAGGCTGCGCCGCGCTCCGATCTGCCGGGCGCCGATTCGCCGAGCTGGATCTGCTCCGTGTCGAAAACCTGACCAAGGCCTTTTCCGGCGTCGAAGTGCTCAAAAACCTTACGCTCGGCATCCGTCCCGGCGAGATCCTGGGTGTGATCGGGGAAAACGGCGCCGGTAAGTCCACCTTTATGAAGCTGATCAGCGGCGTCTACTCCCCGACGAGCGGCCGCATCCTCTTCGACGGGCAGCCGGTGCGTGTTGCCAGCCCGTTGGTCGCCCAGCGCCTTGGCATCGCCATGATCCCGCAGGAGTTCAATCTCATCGACCCCTTGCGTGTCTACGAGAATATCTTTCTCGGCCGCGAACTGCGCCGCGGCGGCATGCTCGACCGCAGCCGCATGATGGCCGAGGCGCGGCGGCACTTCGCCGCCTTGGCGACCGACGTGCCCCCCGATGCCCTGGTCGGCGACCTCAGCGTCGCCGAAAAACAGATGGTCGAGATCGCCAAGGCCATGAGCCAGGCGTCACGCGTGCTGATCCTGGACGAACCTACCACGGTCCTCTCGCGCGCCGAGATCGACGCCCTGTTTGCGATCATGCGTGACTTTGCCGCCAAGGGCGGAGCCGTCTTGTTCGTCTCGCATAAGCTGGCCGAGGTCCGCGAGATTTGCGATCGCGTGCTCGTCCTGCGCGACGGCAACTTTATTAGTCTCGACCCGATCGCAGCGCTCGACGAGCACGAAATGGCGCGGCGCATGGTCGGCCGTGACCTGAGCGAGACGTTCCCACCCAAGGCCGCCGTCGGCCAGGAAGCGCCTGTCCTCAGCGGTGCGCGGCCTGACGGTGCCCGGCAACATTGAAGACGTCTCATTCTCACTGCAGCGCGGCGAGATCCTGGGCGTCGCCGGGCTCATGGGCGCCGGGCGGACCGAGCTGGGCGAAACGCTGATGGGGCTGCGCAAGCCGGAGTCGGGCGTGATCGAGATCGAGGGCAAGGCGGTGCAGATCCACAGCCCGCGCGATGCGATGAACGCCGGTATCGCCTATCTTTCTGAAGACCGCCAGGGCCGCGGCCTGCTGCTCCAGTACGATACGGTCGTCAATATCACCCTTGCCTCGCTTAAGCAGTACACGCAGTTCTTTATCCAGGGGCGGCAAGGCCCAGGAACGCGCCCGCTATTACGTCAACAGCTTTAACATCCGGGTGCCTTCCCTCGCAGATGACCTCGCTCATCTCAGCGGCGGCAACCAGCAGAAGGTCTATCTGGCCAAGTGGCTCGACACTGCGCCCCGCATCCTGATCCTGGACGAGCCGACGCGCGGCGTGGACGTAGGCGCCCGCCACGAGATTTACGGCTTTATCCATGAACTGGTCGCCAACGGCCTCGCCTGCATTCTCATCTCGTCCGAGTTGGAAGAAGTTCTTGGACTTTCTAACCGGGTGATCGTCATGCGCGGCGGGCGCGTGGCAGGCGAACTGGACGAGGACGAACTGAGCGAGCAGGAAATCATGTATTACGCCACCGGCTTAAAGGTACAGGAAGCAGTTATTGAAGAAGCGACAGCGGAGTAGATTGCAGCCATGGCGACAAATCAAGCAGCTGCCGGTGCGGCGGCCCCAAAACGCAGAATCAACTATTCGACCTGGACCCCTCTAGCCGCACTCATCGTCCTTATCATCATTTCTGCGCTTGCCAGCCCGTACTTTCTTGCGCCGCGCAACCTGCTCAACATTACGCGCCAGATCTCCTACACGGGCATCATTGCCCTGGGCATGACGCTGATCATTATCGCCGGCGGTATCGACTTGTCCGTCGGCTCGCTGGTCGCCCTGGCCGGCGGCATCGCCATTCTTGCCCTCAACGCGCTTGGGGGCGGCCCCGCTGGCGATTGCCGGCGCCATCGTCGTAGCGCTTGCGGTCGGCGCAATCGGCGGCATGATCAACGGCTCGATCGTGACGGTCGGCCGCGTGGCGCCCTTTATCGCTACGCTGGGCACGATGTCGATCTACCGCTCGCTGGTGCTGTACGCTGGCAAATGGCGGCGAGTTCCGCTCGCAGAGCACGATTTATCCTGAAGTCGGCGCGGGTCTCTTCCTGGAAGTCCCGATCGCTACCTGGATCTTTCTCATCCTGGCCATCGTCTTTCATATCCTGCTTACCTACACGCCCTACGGCCGCCACGTGTGCGCCGTCGGCGCCAACGAGCTGGTGGCCCGTTACTCCGCCATCCGCGTCCAGTTTGTTAAGTTCATGACGTATGTGCTCACCGGCCTCACCGTGGGCGTCTCGGCCGTGCTGCTCTCCTCGCGCCTTAATGCCGTGAGTTCTACGAACGCCGGCGTCTACTTATGAGCTGGATGCCATTGCCGCCGTCGTCATTGGCGGCACCTCGATGTCGGGCGGCATGGGCACGATCTGGGGCACGGTGATTGGCGCCGCCGTCTTGGGCATCATCAACAACATGCTCAACATGGCCGGCGTCTCGACCTACCTGCAGGGCCTGGTAAAAGGCGTCATCATTATTGCGGCTGTTCTTGTGCAGTACAAGCGCAAGTGATTTAGCAAGTAGCGTTTGCAGGGATCTTTTTCCGTCTCGTCATGCTGTTTTGTTAAGAAAGGAACCGAACATGAAATCGTGGTACAAGCTGTTCGCCCTGATTATGCTCGTCGGCCTCTTGGCCGCCGGCTGCACCGCCGCCGTTCCGCCACCGCCCGCGCCGGCGGCCGGTGCAGCTGCTGCGGCCCCAGCCGCCGAGGCTGCCAAGCCCGTCGACACCAAGCCCATCAAGATCGGCGTCTCCATTCCCAGCGCCGACCACGGCTGGACCGGCGGCGTCGTCTATTGGACGCAGAAGGCGATCGACGACTGGAAGGCGAAGGACCCGAATGTCGAATTCGTCCTGGCCACCGCCGACTCGCCCGCCACCCAGGTGAGCGACATCGAAGACCTGATGGCGCAGAACATCGACGGCCTGGTCGTCCTCCCGCATGACTCCGCCTCGCTGACCCCGGTCGTCAAGGAAGTCAAGGATGCCGGCAAGTATGTGGTGGTGATCGACCGCGGCCTCACCGAGCCGGTCGAAGACGTCTACGTCGCCGGCGACAACCCCGGCCTGGGCAGGGTCAGCGCCGAGTGGATGGCCAAGGCATTGGAAGGCAAGGGCGACATCGTCGTCCTCGAGGGTATCCCGACCGTCATCAACACCGAGCGCGTGGAAGCCTTCAATGCCGTGATGGCCAACTATCCCGACATCAAGATCCTGGACTCGCAGCCTGCCATGTGGTCGACACAGAAGGGCCTCGAGATCATGGAGAACTACCTGCAGAAGTATGACAAGATCGACGCCGTGTGGGCGCAGGACGACGACGTGCTCAAGGGCGTGCTGCAGGCCTACCAGGAATCCGGCCGCGACGACATCAAGTTCTTCCTCGGCGGCGCCGGCTCCAAGGACATCATCAAGATGATCATGGACGGCGACCCGCGCATCCAGGCCGACGTGACCTATCCGCCGTCGATGGCTGCTACCGCCATCAGCCTGGCGGTCAAGGGCATGCGCGGCGAGCCGCTGGAAGGCTTCTACCAGCAGCAGGTCCCGGCCAAGACCGTCCTGGCCGCCGAGCTGGTGACCAAGGAAAATGCCGAGAAGTACTACGAGCCCGACTCGATCTATTGATCGCTCGTAGGGTGCGAGCCATAGCTCGCATCTGACCTTAAGGCTCCTGCGTAGTAGATACTGCAATCACTATCTACTACGCAGGAGTTTTTTATGTCTAAGCTACACACAAAGTGGTCAGCCGTCGCGAACGGGATCTGCTGGTGCATCGACTTCTCCGGCTACGAACACGACACGGCCGCCTGCAGCGCGAGATCGACGCTGCCGAAACCGTCCTTTGTAACTCTCCGGACAACTCGCTGCTCGTGGCGATCAATCTATACGGCACTCAGATCTCAGGCCCGATTGCCGGCTTCTTCAACCGCAATACGCATAGCCGCGCGCCAGCCCTTTAGTTCGTGCGCTGTCGCCGCCCCGATCCAGATGGACAGAATGCCGGCAAAGAACACAATGGCCCACGCCGCCGCGGGTGGACGAGAAAATATCTCCAGCACGTAACCCTGCGCCCAGCCCGCACGAAGGTTTTTCGGCGACGATGGAACCACCGGCGAAAAGATGATGATCGCCATGCCGATCCACACGGCATCGGCGCCCAATCTTTCAGCAGTAGCCCAGGCGCTACTACGACTACCTGCGCAAAGCCCAGAGCCGGCACGGAAGGTCCTTGCGAAGGTGCCGACGCCTGGATAGGAACCAACCGGCATATAAGATGATGATCGCCATGCCGATCTCACACGGCATAGGCGCCCAGTCCGGCACAAGCTCTTCCTAGCTCAATGGCTGCTCGATCACAGGCGCGTTGCGGTGGCTGTTGAGGATGTGGAAGACGTCAGTGGAGCAACGTGTCTCCGGCACTTCGACGTCGGCCGGATGGAGGATAAAGGCGTCCGTCTGCTCGCCACCCACGCCGCCATGACTGCCGACCAGCTCTTCGAGGGCGGCAACAGTGCCGTCGGGATAGACGGTGCTGAAGAGCCAGAGATCGCCGGCGCTGGGGAACTCCATTACTCGGCGCAGCTGCCAGACGCGCTTATCAATAGTGGCAGCACCATGTCCCTCGGCAGGCGCATAAGGAGCGACAGGATCTTCCCCCACCACCTCGCCGGTCTGAAGGTTGTGCTTACCGCCTTTGCCAAGCACTCCGGTCGTCATGTCGTCTCACACGGCCGGCAAGCAAGCCGCGTGCCCTTTGCTATTACAAGCTTGTGAACGCTTGCTAGTTGCGATTACTTCGGCCGCGTGCCCAAGGTCAAGTCGACCTGCCGTTCTGTGCCATCGCGCAGCACCGTCAGTTCCACGGCGTCACCAGGGCTGGTGTAGCGTGCCATATAGGTGAGCATCTCCTCAAAGGAAGTCACCGGTTTGCCATCGATGGCGGTCACCAGGTCGCCGCCCGTGACACCAGGGCAGATGCTGGGGTACTTGGTTTCTATCCTCCGGCTTGCGCCACGCAGTCCCGCCTGCTCGGCCGGCCCGCCGTCCAACACCTGCTCGACAATTACGCCGCGCTGCTCCGGGTTCAGCTTCAGGTCGGGGCCGCACAGCGGGCTGAACGTCACACCGCTCACGCCCAGATAGCTGTGCTCATAGGTACCGGTATCGATCAGGCTTGGCACCACGCGCCCGATGATGCTGGCCGGCACGGCAAAGCCGACGCCGCTGTTCGCCCGCACTTCCGAACGGATTTGGGCATTGACGCCGATCACCTCGCCGCGTTCGTTGAGCAGTGGCCCGCCTGAATTGCCGGGGTTGATCGCAGCGTCCGTCTGGATCGAATCGGGTATGCTGTAGTTGCCGCCCATGGTCGGGGCCGGGATCGACCGGCCGATGGCGCTCACGATGCCACTGGTCAACGTACCTTGCAGCCCGAACGGGTTGCCGATCGCCGCCACGCGCATTCCCACGTATACATCGTCCATGTTGCCCAGGCGTACCGGCACGAGAGCGTAACCTGTCGGGTCAATCTTGATGACGGCCAGGTCGCTGTCCTCGTCTTCCCCAACCACGTCGGCGATCGACATTGTGCCGTCGCTGAAGGTTACCTGCACCTGGTCGGCGCCTTCGACGACGTGATAGTTCGTCACAATGTGCCCGCCGGCATCCCATACAAACCCGGATCCGCTGCTGGTGATCTCCAGGTCGCTCGGCGCGGTGTCGCTGCCTGATACCACAGGATGCTTCGATTCTACGGTGATGTTGACGACTGAAGGGCCGACCTGCTCATAGATATTGCGCAGCACAGCGCTCTCGTAGTCGATGCCGTCAGGCGGAGGCTGTACGACGACCTGGGGCGCGGTGTCGGGTTGCTCGTCTGAACCACATGCGACGGCTGGCCGGCCACGCCGGCCGGGCCGCCGCGTTCGATACACTGTTCAACCCAAAGAAGGCGGCGCCTATCGCCAATAAGAAACACGAACTCAGGAGGATCACAGTAGCAATTCCGACGGCGATCAGCGCCGGTCGTCCCCTGGATCCGGTAGTGCGCAGTTCAGAAGGTGGTGTAGATTCGTACATAGTTTCTGTTACTTTACCCAAAACGGACACGACGCCCGGCAAAGGCCGCTAGGTTGCACCGGCCCCATGTCTCTACTCCTCAATATGGAAGTGCTGCCTATCTTCGCGCATATGCAACCCAAAGACCGTGACTAGGCTCACTTTCACCTGGCTCTATGTTACAATGCAGCCTGGACTGTGCTGCCGGTGCAGCCTGGCCAAGTTGAGCTAAGTCTAGGCTAGCTATGAATCGTCGTCAACTGTCTTTTATCATCATCCTCAACGCCTTGATCAGCCTCGTGATCGCCGTAGCCGTGGTCTGGATCGTTGAAGCTCGCCGTCCGGACCCCGAGGTGCTGGCTGCGCTTAGCACGCCGCAGTCTGCAATTGACGTGCCCCTGGCCGCAACCCTTACCCCCACGCCTGCCGCCCCAGCGACATCCCCGGGCGCACAGGCGGCAGGGGAACAGCCCACAACCGAGGCCGCGGGCGGCGAGAGCCAGCCGACAGCAGCAACCGCCGCCGGTGCCGCCACGCCCGGGGAGGGTTCCGAGTACGTCGTCCAAAACGGCGACAGCCTCTCGGGTATCGCCGACCGCTTCGGCATCCCCGTCGCGGACATCATGGCCGCCAACAAGCTCGACAACCCAGACTTTGTCTTCGTCGGCCAGCGCTTGACTATCCCCAGTGGCGACACAACCGCTGCTGTGCCCACCGTCACCCCCATCGCATCCAGCGTAAACACCGGTATCCGCGTCACCGCCGTCGAAGGCGCCGGCACCCTCGCCTCCGAAGTCGCCAACGTCGGCAACGACAGCGACCTGGCCGTCAACCTCCAAGGCTGGCGCCTCGAGCGCGAGGGCGGCCCCGCCTATACCTTCGGCAACCTGCTCCTCTTCCCCGGCAGCGGCCTGAAGCTCCACTCAGGCCCCGGTACGGATACCAGCGTCGACGTCTACTGGAACCAGCCGTCCGCCGTCTGGAGCAGCGGCGCCGTCGCCCGCCTCGTCAACCCCCAGGGCGCCGAAGTCTCCCGCTTCCCAGTGCCGTAACCAAGGACAAAACTATGCCCGAAGAAAAAGCCAGCAGAGAAACACCCAGAGATAACAGCGGCACCAACGCCGGGCCAAACGCCGGATCTGCCAATCGCCCCGGGCGCAAAGGACGCCGGCGCTACTTCCAAACCAAAAAAGACGGCAAATCCCCGTCACCAGGGGGCCAGACGACCGGCCAATCCGCCGGCCAATCTACCGGTCAGGCGGCCAACCAATCTGGCCAATCCCAGCGTGCCCAGGAAAACAACAGGCGCGGTCCCGGCAAGCGCGGCCTTGGTAAGCGCAGCGAAGACGGCAAGCGCAGCGAAGGTAAGCGCAGCGACGACGATGCCCGCAAAGCGCGCCGCCGCGCCCGCTCCCGCCAGCGCTACGACGACAACCGCGCCGCCAACCTCGAAGCCGAAGTCGCCTATGTCGCCCCCCAATCCGTCTACATCTACGAGCATTCCGTCCACCCCGAGCTGCGTGACTCCTACGAGTTCCGCCCCGACCACTTCTCCAAGGTCGGCCGCACCCTCGCCGACTACCAGCTCGATCTCTCAAAACTCTTCCCCGGCGACATCGCCGACGACGGCACCCCCGTCCTCACCAACATGCTTCCCAAGCCCCAGTACGACTGGACTGGTTGGGAAGACACCCGGGAAGCAAGCGAATCTGCTAGCCCAGAAACGCTTGGGGCTGACAATAAGCGCAGCGATAGTAAGCGCAGCGACGACGAAGAAAACCAGAAAGGATAAACGCCGTGACTGTAAGCAAAGCGAGCGCGTACGCACGCCGCCCCCGTCGTAACCATCCGTGAACTCAAAGACCACGTCGGCGCAGAAGTCACCCTCCAAGGCTGGCTCTACAACAAAACCGGCAAAGGCAAGCTCCACTTCCTCCAGGTGCGCGACGGCTCCGGCATGTGCCAGGCCGTCGTCTTCCGCGACAACGTCGCGCCCGACGACTTCGAGATCGCCAAGTCCCTCACCCAGGAAAGCAGCGTCATCGTCAGGGGCCTCGTGCGCGCCGAACCACGCGCCCCCGGCATCCCCGGCGGTTTCGAGCTCGACGTCCGCTACCTCGAAACCCTCGGCATCTCCGACCCCTATCCCATCACCCCCAAGGAACATGGGATCGAGTTCCTCATGCAGAACCGCCACCTCTGGCTGCGTTCCTCCCGCCAGTGGGCCGCCATGCGCGTCCGCGCCGTCATCATCCGCAGCATTCGCGACTGGCTCGACGGCCACGGCTTTCTCAACGTCGACACCCCCATCATCACGCCTGCCGCCGCCGAAGGTACCACCACCCTCTTCGAGATTGACTTCCACGGCGAGCCCGCCTACCTGGCGCAGACCGGTCAGCTCTACAACGAGGCCAACATCTTCGCCTTCGGCAAAGTCTACTGCTTCGGCCCCACCTTCCGCGCCGAAAAAAGCAAGACCCGCCGCCACCTCCAGGAATTCTGGATGGTCGAGCCCGAGATCGCCTTCTGCACCCTCGAACAGCTCATGGACGTCGAGGAGCAGTTCGTCTCCTACATCGTCCAGCGCTGCCTCAACGAGTGTGCCTCCGAACTGCACGTGCTCGAACGCAACACCGAGTTTCTTCAGCGTGTGGTGCCTCCCCTTCCCGCGCATCCACTACGACGAAGCCGTGCGCATGATCAACGCCGCCGCCGAACGCGGCGAGCTCGTCCCCGGCTACGAAGACACCGTGCCCGCCATCGAATGGGGCGACGACTTCGGCAGCCCACACGAAACCTACCTGGCCGCCCAATTTGACCGGCCGGTCTTTGTCCACCACTATCCCACGGAGGTCAAGGCCTTCTACATGGAGCCCGAAGCCGGCAGGCCCGAAGTCTGCCGCAGCGTCGACCTCCTCGCTCCCGAAGGCTACGGCGAGATCACCGGCGGCAGCGAGCGCATGAGCGACGCCTCCAAGCTGCTGGCTGCCATCGAGCGCCACAAGCTGCCGCTTGAACCGTACGAATGGTACGTCGACCTGCGCCGTTACGGCTCCGTCGTCCACAGCGGCTTCGGCCTCGGCGTCGAGCGCACCGTCGCCTGGATCTGCGGCCTCGACCACGTCCGCGAGACCATCGCCTTCCCCCGCACGTTAACCAACATGCGGCCCTAGCGCCGCTCGCGGGGAGCGTGCCGGTTCATACCGTTTAGTGCGCACGCTCCCCGTAAGCGCAGCGCGCTGCCATAGAATCCTGCGCCTCATGGTCTTCCTCGCCACGCTCGCCTTCGCCTTTCTGCTGACGTATGCGTTGACCCCGTTGGCCGGGCGCCTCGGCGTGCGCTGGGGGATGGTCGACCGGCCGGGCGGCCGCCGCAAGCACAGCGGTATCATCCCGCGCACCGGCGGCCTCGCCCTCTTTGGCGGCTTCTTCGTCACCGTCCTGCTCATAACCGTAAGCTCCGCGACCTTGCCCGAGGTGCTCCCAACTCAGCTAGCTGCCTGGTTTCCCGCCCGCAACGACCCCAACGAAATGCGCCGGCTCGTGGCCCTGCTCGGGGGCAGCCTCTACTGCGTCGTCTTTGGCCTCCTCGACGACCGCCTCCACTTCCGCGCCGGCCCGCAGTATCTCATCCAGTTCGGCGCCGCCGTCATCGGCATCCTGGGCCTCATCTTCATCAAGCACGTCAACAACCCGTTGGGGGAGCTGTTTGGCGGCAGCGGCCTGCTCTTTGGCCAAGAAGGCTTTCCCTGGTGGCTCCTCTGGCTCGTGACCGTCTTCTGGTACATGGGGATGATGAACACCATCAACTTCCTCGACGGCGCCAGCGGGCTCGTCGCCGGCGTCACCGCCATCCTCTCCGCGGTGCTGGCCATCCACATGATCTGGCGCGCCGAGCCGCCGCAGCTCAGCGTCGCCCTGCTCCCACTCGCCCTGCTGGGCACGGCCCTCGGCTTTTTGCCCTTCAACTTTGCGCCCGCCCGCATCTTCATGGGCAGCAGCGGCTCCTACTTCCTGGGCTTTGCCATCGCCTCACTCGGCATCATCGGCGGTGCCCGTCTCGCCACCGTGCTCATGGTCGTCGCGCTCCCTGTCGTCGAAGTCGGCTGGCTCATGTTCACCCGTTGGCGCCGCGGCCAGCCGCTAGGTCAGGGTGGCCGCGACCATCTCCATTTTCGGCTGCTCGACATGGGCATTCCCGAGCGCACCCTTGTCGTCGGCTACTGGCTCTTCTGCGCCGCCCTTGGCATCCTCACTTTGTCCGTCGCCAGCACCATCAACAAAGTCATCGCCCTCGCCATCGTCACCGCCATCGCCCTCGCCGTCCTCATCTGGGCCGCGCGCGGCATCCCAAGCGATCCCGTTTAGTTGGCGTCGCATGCGACGCACCACGCCCACGTGCGATGTCCCGAGGACGTGTCGCGCCCTTAGTAGTACGGCACGTCCGGCGCCTCTGGTATGCCCGAAAACCGCGCCTCATCCCCGCTGCCAACAAACACCAGCGCAAATGCCTGCCCGGGCTGTGTCTGGTAGGCATTCGGCGTGAAAACCCGGCCAATCACATCCACCAGGTAATCGCCTGACGCCAGCGCCCCCGCCAGCACCACCTGCTCGGCGTTGTGCACCGTCTCAAAGGCGTTGGCCGGCGCGGGATTTGGCACCGGCGCGCTGTATTGCGCGTTCGGTGCCGCCTGCCAGCTGTTCCCCACGTACATCTTGCCGTCCGGCGTCGTGACCCGCAAATCCAGGTTGTTGACCAGCCGCACACCCGGCGGATCGGTCCATGCCAGCATCACCCGCAGCAGCCGCGTCCCCGCCGCCACGCGGAAGCGGTAGCGCAGGGTCTGTCCTGCGGCCACCGCCGCATCGTCACGCGCATGGAACGTCACCGGCGGCAGCGGCGCCAGCGACTGGCGCAGATTCAGCCGCCCCCACCCATACCCGTCGTTCGGATCGTTGCCCTGGTTGGGCAGCGCCGTGCGCCGGATATTGGTGGCGCCGTTAAACAGCGTCGCCCGCACCAGCGCCGACGAGGGGTGCTCATACGCCCGATCATAGCCCGGCGGCCCCGGCTTGCGCGGCACCGCCAACGCCGTCTGCATGTGATAGATCTTGTTCTCGCGCTTCTCCGTCCACGTGATGCGGAACGTGCGTCCATTCCAAGCCAGCGCAAAGTCCTGCACGTCGCCGCCGTTGGCACTCACTTGGTACAGCGGCGCCGGGCTAACGGGTGCCACCCCAAAGTTCAAATCGACGCGTGCCCCCTGGTCGTCCAGGACCGTAAACATCAGCGTGTGATCGCCACCGGCGACCGGCTGCTGCAGCCAGGCCAATCCGTAGCCGTCCGAATGCCACACCAGCTGCGGGTCGGTGGCGTCGGTCGCAGCATTGAAGATCACCTGCACGTCGCGTGCTGGGGCCGGCACGGGCACCGGTGCCGGAAAGACCAGCGTGCCATCGCGCGCCAGCCGGCTAAAATAGATCCCCCACGCCGTGTTGTGGTTCGGGCGGTACTGCCACGCCACCCCATACTGCCGCTGCTTCCAAGCTGCGATCTCGCCGGCCGTGATACCGGTCCCCGTCGGTGCCGGCGCCTGCGGCCGCGGCGCAATGACTGCGTTCTGCGAATCGCCCGGCAGCGCCGTCAGCTGCAGCGGCGGCCGTGCCACATACGCCGCCGGGGCCGGGTTCACCGCCTGCGCCCGCCCGTTCGGCTCAAACCGGTTGATAAAGACGGCCATGGTACTTGCGCCGGGTGCCCCGACCGGGCTGTGCCAGGCCGCAATCGAGTGCGGCGGCGTCTCGGTTTCGGCAAAGTGAAACCAGCCGTGCCTGGCCGTCCCCGCCACCCCTGTCACCAGGTCGCGCGCGGCGGTGGTAAATGCCCCATGGTCGTCGAGCACCCCGTAACGGATTGTATGGGAACGCAGGCGTCCCCGCCTGCCCTGCCTTGCCTTTCTTTCCCCATGCCGCCATCACCCGGAACGCAGGTGCCACCCCCTGATGCGCGACCTGTGCGTTGATCGTAGGCGCCGGCGCCTCGGCAATCGAGAGCACGCCATTGGCCCCAAACGCCGCCAGGGGATCGCCGTTGCGCGCCAGGTCAAACAGCAGCAGCCTCGTCGTCGTCAGTTGCGCTGCCGCCGCCACCAGCCGTTGATTCGCCCAGTGCACCTCCACCCCCCGGTAGCTGAAATCCGTATCCACCCGCCGCGCCCCCTCGTAGCCAAAGGCGGCGTCCGGCAGGCCGTCGGCGTTCAGTCGCATCAAGTCCAACCGCGCCCCGGCGCCCAGTGGGTCGAAGTCCGGCATCGCCCGCACCATAAACACGTCGCCCCCCGCCCACGCCATCGCCACCGCGGTGCGCTGCAGGTCGCCGTGGCTGGCCAGCTCGTGCCGCGTGTAGTTCCCGCTGTCGATCAGCGGCGTGTTCGGGTCAACCTGCGACCGAAACCGGCCGGCAAGCGTCACCTGCAGCGCATACACGCCGATCAGGTCCGAGTTTAGCTCGTCGTTGCTCTGCCAGACCGGCGTGATGGCGTCAAAGTTGGCAAGGCAGGCAAAGCCGTAGGTGTCCCGCGAAGCGTCGGAGATACGTGCCCGGCCGCCCGCAATCCGCCCATCCACCGTCCCGTCGGGCGTCAGGAAAACCAAATTGACGTCAAACCGCAGGGTCTGCTGCGTAGGTGAAAAGGCATTCTCCCCCCGCTGCAGGTTGTCCTCCCACATCGCCAGGTAACCCGATGCCGGATGCACCCCCACAAACACATTCTTCACTACGCTCGGCTCCGGCACCTCCACCAGCTTGGCCGGCGCCCCCACCGGTGCCCCCTGCTTGTCCACCAGCGTCGCAAAGATCGCCCGCTGCGCCCCCGTGCGTACGTCCACCCAGCCCACCAGGAACTGGTCGCGCGTCCCCTCCCACGCAAAGTGCGGCGTCAAAATCTGTGCTTGCTGGTCAAAGACCGTGCTGGGCCCCGTCCCCACCGCTGCTCCCGCATTCGTCACAAACCGCATCTGCACCTTGTAACGGTCGTTCTCATGCCGCACCCACACCGCCGCATACTGCTCCCCCGTGTGCACCACGTAAGGATGCTCGGACGTCTCCGACGCCGCCCCCAGTGCGATCGGGCTCGCGTCGATAGCCGCGCCCTTGTCAGCGGAAAAGCGCTGCAGCACGAGGCTCTCCCCCCCGTCCTGGTGCCAGGCGACCGCGACCTCGTTCCCATGCACGTACAGCGCCGGCCTCCGTTCGACCTCCTCGCGCGCCGCATTGGCCACCGTCACCACGCCGTTGGCGCCGAACGTCTTGACCGCCTGCAGCTGCGTGTCAAAACAGCTGATGCGCAGCTTCCGGTCACTTCCCCGGTGCAGCAGATACACGTTCCCAAACTCGCGCGCCAGCATCGGCGCGGGATGGTCCCCCACGTTGGCAGCCAGTTGGACGAGCGGGCCCTGCCGCACCAGCGTGTGGTCGAACACCGCCCCCACAATGTGGTTCTGGTCGTTCTCATGCCGCACCCAGGCCAGCACCGTCCCGTCCGGGTGCTCGGCGATTGCCGGTCGATCCACCGGCTGGCTGATCTGCTCCAACAGCTGCGGCCGCCGCAGCTGCCCATGCACCTGCCGGTAATACTGCCGCACCAGCATCGCTGCCCCCGCCACGTGCGGCGTCGCCATGCTCGTCCCCGAGGAAACATAGTAAAGCGCCGCCTGCGCCCCGCTCGGCCGCCGGCTGTCACCCTCCGGATACGGCAGCACGCTGTTGGCTCCCGGGATCTGCGGCCCCGTCGACACGATGTTCGTCCCCGGCGCCACGATATCCGGCTTGACACGCCGCTGGTTAAACGCCGGCGCCGGCGCCGCTCCCACCGCCGGCAGCAGCACGCGCCCGCGGTCGCTAAACATCGCCATGTGGTCGGCATTGTCCGACACCGGATGCCCACTGTTGGGTGCATTGAGCCCCGGCACCAGCCCAAACCGCCCCGTCGCCGGCAGCACCACCGCCGGCGGCAGCGTAAACGCGTTGTACGTCTGCGTTATCCCCTCGCTCGTCACATTCTCGCTCGCCCCCACTGTCACCACATTCTTCGCCAGCCCCTGCACCCCGACCGTCCCCTGGTCCAGCACCCCGTCCGCCGGCGCAATGTCACGCTCGCTGTTCCCCGCCGCAAACAGCACCAAGTCTTCCGGATTGAGATAACAGAAGCGGTCGATATTGCCCGATACAAGATTCAGGTACTGATTGTTTGCGCTGTCCGCTCCCCACGAATTCGTGTGCACGCGCGCGCCGTTCTGGTGTGCGAGCGCAAAACCCAGGTTGCTGCTCAGAAACCGGCCAAAGTTGAGGCCATTGGGCGGCCCGCCCACCGACAAATCGGCGACCGCCTGGAAGACAATGCTCGCCGCCGGCGCCACCCCCCGCACCTTCCCGTTCGACTGCGCCCCGCTCCCCGCCACCGTACCGGCCACATGCGTGCCGTGCACGTTGCGCCCGTCGGGGGTCGAGGGATCACTTTGCCCATCGGCCGCCGACACGCCCCCCGGATTCATATTGTTCAGCAGCAGCACGCGCCCGGCCAGGTCCGGATGGACCGTCGCCACCGCCCCCGCATCCAGCCCCGAATCGATAATGCCCACCGTCTCGCCCGTGCCGTCCAGCGCAATCAAAAACCCGGGATTGCGAAACTGCGCCACATGGTTGACCTGCGTCACCGCCAGCGCCCGGAAATTGCTCAGTCCCGGCGGGCGGTGTGGCTCGACGATCGCCACCCCCGGCACACGCAGCAGATCCCGCACGCGCCCCGCTGCCGTCGCGGCAACCAAGCTGTAACCCGTATCAGTCTGCACCGTCGCGCCCGCCGCCTCGACCGCCGCCTGCTGCTCGCCGGGCAGCCGATCGTCAAAAAACTGGATCTCGATCAAAAGCGTATCGCCTGCTTCGCTCGCGCAGCAACCTGTGTAGCGACCTGCAGCGTAGACAGCTCGCGCCCCAAACGGTTCGCTGCGTCCTGCCAGGGGAAAGGCCAGCGCATACGCCGGATGATACCAGCCCGCCCACCGCACAAAGCCCAGCCCCCGCACCGCCCCCAACAGCTCTGGGTCCAGCCGCATGACCATCCCATTGACAGGCACACTCTGCACCAGCGTACCGCCCATCTCCTGGATCTGGCTCACCCAGCTCTCCTGTGGCGCGGCCACAAACTGCACAATCGCATACGGGCCGGTGGCAGAAAGCGCAGCGGCGAGATCCGCCGGCGGCTGCGGCTCCTCCACCAGCGGGTCGAACACAATCGCCGGCGTCTCGATCCAATCGGCCTCCGGGTGAAACTGCACCAGGATCCCCTCCGCCGCCATCCGCTCGGCCTGCCCCTCGTCGATCACCACCCACGCCTGGTCGCCATTCTCGTGCAGGATCTGCGTCCGCGCCGTCACAAACGCCACCTGCTCCGGCCGCCGATCGGGGTCAAACATCAGAATGGCTTTCTGGCCCATGGTCTATCCCTCCACCCCAATTTCAATATCGACCGGTCGCTGCGGGTCGGCCGGCCTTCCCGGCGTCCGGATGCGCACGATCGGCCGCCCTTCATCGTCATGCAGGGCCCGCGTGATCTTCAGCTCCACCTCCGCCGTATAGACCAGGCGGCGCTGGTTGGCACCAGGGTCGCCACCTGGGCGGCCGCCCTCCAAGAGCTTGAAACTGTTGGTCTTCACCCTCGCCCCATAATCGCCGTCGTCATAAGTCGCCGCCGACGCATCGAGCAGCGCCTGCCGGTTCAGCTCGATCACCCCTGTGGCCAGCGCCTCGCACCGTTCCAACTGCGCGGCCGCCGACTCTGGGGCCTCGAGCACGACGCTCAGCACCTGGTTAAACTTGACTACCGTAAACACGGCAATCACCCCGTACAGCACCTGCACCCCAACAACCCCCGCCAGATCCCGCGTGCGCGCCGGCGCCAGCGTAAAACGCCTGCCGTCGACCTCATCCCAGCTCACTTCGCGCTCGCCCAGCGCAATGCGGTCCCCCGCGCCCGTCACCAGCCGCACCCGCCGCGGTCCCGGGTAGGGCAGCTTGCTCAACGTAAAGCGCGGCAGCGCCGCCGGATCGTAGGCAGGATCCTGCGGGTCAAACACGGTCCCTGCCGGGTCAAAGGCAAACTGCTCGCTAAAATCGTCCGCCCGCGGTTCGCTGGCCAGGGAGTCACCCGCGTTCGGATCCGTCGCAAAGGTATCACTTTGCACCGCCAGCGTCACCGGCGGCTGCGCTCCCCCCAGCAGCCCCGGCAGGGCATCCCTCAGCAGTGCGACGATCGCCTCGTCCAAGTTCCCGGTCATACCTGCCCATTCGCAACAGCAGCACGCGCCTCGCCGCCGGGAATCTGCCCAGCAGACGTCTCGCCTGCCGCCGGCACTGAGGAATCCGCCCCCAACATCTCCTCCAACACCTGGATCGCGCCGCTGATCCGCAGCATCGTCTGTTGGAGATTCATCTTCTTCTGTTCCAGGTCCGCCAGCATCTTCTGCCCGGCCTCATACTCATGCTTCAGCTCTTCCAGCCGCTGCTCCATCTGGTCACGCATATACCTGCTCCTCCGTTGTTTGTACGGTATCTGTAATCGCAATGATTCCGTCGAGCCCTCCCGCGTAGCCGCACCCACGTGCGGAGGGCACGCTTAGCGCACGCCCACCGTGCCCGTGTTACCCCATGTGTAGCGAACCTGCCAACTGTCCCTCCAGCACAAGCACACGTGCCCGCAGTTGCTCCACCTCGGCCTGCAGCTCGCGCAGCGCCTCCACCGCCAACGCCTCAAACCCCCGGATCGCCAGGTGTTTATACCCCTCACCCTCGTTGCCGTCGCTGCCTTGCCGCTGCGCACCCACTGTGGAAAGACCTCCTCCACCTCCTGCGCAATAAACCCGATCTGCGGCTCCTCCCCGTTCTCCTGCTGCGCCTCCTCCTGCCCCGCCTCATTCCACTCAAACGTCACCCCACGCAGCTGCAGCACCCGCGCCAGCGCGCCCCGCAGCGGCACAACATTCCGCTTCAGCCGCTCATCCGATGGGTTGCCAATGATCGGCCCCGGATCGATCACCGGGCCGATTACAATCCTCGGGTCGTTGAAGTTCACATTCTGCGCGATCGTGCCCCGAATAAAGATATTGCCGTTGCCGTCCAGCCGCATCAGCGTCCTGCCGTTGACGCCTGGATGAAACACATTGTCGTTGTGCCCGCTGCCTTGATACCAGGCAAAGTGGTTACCCGTGCGGAAATACATCGTCGAGGACTGGATGCCGATCCCATAGTCCGGGTTCCACAGTGTCAGCATCTGCCGCGTCTGGTTGCCAAAGTTCATGCTGCTGTTGTTCGAAATGGCGATAGTCCCGTCGCTGGCCACCACCAGCCGGTCCGTATTCCCGATCCGCAGCCGCACCGACGTCGGCGAGTTGACATACGTCGTCCCGTTATCGCTCCCCGTCCCCTGCAGCAGCGCATAGTTTCCCGCCTGCGTCTGGTCCAGCGAGTTGACCCCCACAAACCCATACCCAGACGGATTAGCGGGCCACGGCCCCACCATCAGCTGTCCCACCCGCAGCCGGCCGTCGGTCTCGACCCGCGCCGCCGCGCTGTCCGAGCTGTTGACGCGCAGCAGCTCCTTAAAGCTCGCCCCATCCGGCCCCGCCGCCGTACCCACCCGCAGGTCGCCCCGCTTCCACGCCATCACCGCCAGCTGGCTGTTGCGCCGGCCGCTCGCGAGGCTCAGGAAATCCTCATTGTTCGGCGTACTCAGCACGGCCAGGGCCGACCGCGTCGCACCGCTGCTCTGCACCTGCAGCTGCAAATTATCGTCCGCCCCCGTGCCGATCCCCAGCGTCCCGGTAATCGTCAGCGACCCGACCTTGTCGCCGGCCCGGTTCACCTTATCGTTATCCAGCCGCTGCACCTCGCCGACGAGGTCGTTCCAGTCCGTAGAACGCACCATATCGCCGCGCGATTTTGGAAACGGGGCCTGTGGTTGAAATGCCATACGCTGTCTCCTTGAGTTCCTCCCTAAAACACGATATCCCACAGCAGCGTGAGCTTAAAGGCATCGGTCTTCGTCACCGGCTCAAACACCACCCGGTTGTACATGACCCCCCCGGTCTCCGCCGTAAAGATCCCCGCCTCGCGCAGCGGCTCCGTCCCATTGGCGTCGCCAAAATCAAAAACCGCCGTCAGCCGTGCCCGCACCCGCTTGACCTCGTCGGCCCCCGTGCCTTCGCTGATCTCCGAGTAGTCGACACTGCTGATCGCCCGCCGCGGCGCCCGCTCCGCCTTGAGCGCACCGTCGCCGTCGCCCGGCGCCGTCGCATTCGTGCCCACGCCCATGTGCGTGACCTGGCTCGGCGGCACACCCCCCGCCACGCCGGCAAACAGCTGGGCGACCAGGCTGCGCCCGCTCGTGACGATGCGATTCTTCTGCTGCAGCTCATAGATCAGCAGCCCCTGCCGGTCGGTAACCTGCATGGTCAGCGCCCCGCGCATCTCGTTGTTCTCTCTAAGCATAGCGACTTCCCCGCCTCCCTCATCTGGCAAGTCTGACCCTTACATCTGGTCTTGGATCCGGCCCTTACCTCTGGCCCTTATTCGACAAATCCATGCCCCTGGTCCAAGGGCGAGATATCCCACACTGCGCCTATCACCAGCGTCTCCCGCATGTCCTGGTCCTCGGCATTGTCGTTCACACTCGTCGCCGTCAGCGCCTCTGCGACGTCCATTCGCTCGGCAATGCTGTGCTGCCCGTCCACCGTGAACCGCTCGGACTGGTTGTGGGCCTCCAAAAAGTTGAGCGAAAACTGCACGCTCCCACGCACGCCGGCCGCCCGCGTCTGGTCCACGACGTCGACCAGCGCCTCCACCGGCAGCCCCTCAAACACAAACAGGCTGCCCGGATACTTGTAGAAAGCTGCCAGACCCGCTATCGCCTCCTTCAGAAAATACGGCACGTGCACGTCAAACGTGAGCGGCTCGTACCGCTGCCAGCTCAGCTCGATCGCAAACAGCGGCAGGTCGAAGGTGTTGGCGTCGTCAAACAGGCTGATGTCGTACAGCCCGCTCTGCGCCCGGAAGCTCCACTGGCTCCCCCCTCCGGCACCTGCGGCAGCACAGCCGGCGTCGAACCGTCCAGGTTGGTAAAGGAGGCGGCCAACTCGGTAAACCCGATCGCCGCGCTCAACCGCCCATTTTCCACCGCGGTCAGCACCAGCGTCTCGCCCGCCGGAATCACCAGCGCCTCCACCGACTTGACGCCCTGTATCGTTCCCCCAGGCGCCAGGGGCGTGACCACCAGCGCGAGCTCGCGCGCCCCGCCCTGTGTAAACTGCCAGCGGATCGCCGGCCGCTGCGCTCCGACCGACGGCAGGTTGATATCGATCGCCACCTCGCTCGCCGGCCGGCCGTCGACGAGGATCTCGGCGACGTCACCCCCTAAAATCCGCTCGCCCTTGGGCGAAAACTCCTCCAGCCGGATCAGGTTCTCGATATCGCTGCGCAGCGCCGCATAGTCCGGCCCCAGGTTGAGCTGGTCCAGGTCAAACGGCAGCCCCAGCGCCGAGCGCACGGCCCCGATCACCGCCCGCCGCGTGCCGCCGCCGGCAAACAGGGGCACGATCGACTTCAGCCGCTGCCGGAACGCATCGTCGCTTTCCAGATCCCCACTGCGCAGGCGGCGGCGCGCGTCACGCCAAAGGTCGCCGCCAGCCCATCCAGCCCCGCCCCCTCGGCATAGTCCACCCAGTGCGACTTGAGCAGCCGCTTGATCGCCTCGTCGGCCGCCATAAACTCGGCGCCCACAGCATCCAGCAGCTTGTACAGCAGCGACTCACGGTCGCCCACCGCATAGGCCTCGGGAAACAGGTCGGTTAAACGATCCGTCTTGTAGGACATAGCCTAGCCCGCCCGTCTCCTGCTCGACCGCGACTTAAGGGTGCGCGCCTCGGCTGCCGGCGCCGCCACCGGTTCGGGTGCCGCACCCGGCGAGAAATCGACCGTCGTGCTGGCCGCCTGGATGCCCCCAAACGCCGCCAGCCCGACCGTCACCTGGATCGGCGCGTTGATGTCGTGCGCGTCGGCCCCCCCCGTGCGCAGCTGCGGCGCGTCCGCCAGGCTGATG
This sequence comes from uncultured Chloroflexia bacterium, assembly GCA_963791135.1. Taxonomy (GTDB): domain Bacteria; phylum Chloroflexota; class Anaerolineae; order Caldilineales; family Caldilineaceae; genus Fredericiella. The sequence goes on along the minus strand of CAWBRX010000007.1, from coordinate 26,141 downwards.
CTCGTGGTAAACACGCTGCTGTCGACAAACGTCGCCGTGCGGGTAAAGCGCCCGACAACCTCCGGCGGCTGGTCCGGCGCGTTCGCCAGCTTTGCCCGCAGCGTCACGCTGAGATCCACGGCATAGTCGACAAAGTGCGCTGCCTGGCCCGCAGCATCCAGCAGGCTCACGTCGACATCCGTCTTCGTGCCGTCGCGCCGCGCCACGGACAGCCGGGTCAGCACGTCCACCGCCAGGTTCGCCGTGTCGGGCTTGCACCAGCTCCGTCTGCGCCGGCAAAAAGGAGTCGGTGACCACACCCGTCAAAAACGCGCCCGGGTTGTTGAGGTCGGCCTTGCGATAGCGCAGCTGCACCTCCGCCACCTCGGCCAGTCCATTCACCTGGTACACCAGCGCCCCCAGCCTGCGCAGCGACAGCGGCTGCCCAATCGCCAGCGCCCCGAGCGCGTCCACAACCAAGTCGTGCAGCGTCCCCACGGCCGTATCCGGCGTCGGCGGCGCCGCCAGGACATAGACGACGCCGCTGACCAGGATCTCGTTGATCTTCTCCAGTCGCGCCAGGATCCCCGCCGCTCGCGTCTGCTCCACCACCTGCTGCACGGCCGCATCCGTGGCCGCCGCGTTACCACTTCCCCCGGAGTAGCGCACCCGCACTTCGCCCAGCGGGATCGAGCTGTCGACGCTGTTGTCCACGACCTCGACCCCGTCCACGCCGTCCACGTCGAGCACCGCAAACTTGATGGCGTTGAGCGTGGCGTTGCCCTTGCGCTCCAGGGCATGCTTGGCCCGGTCGCGCAGCTGATCGTCGTTCTCCGGATCCTGCCCGCCCGTGATGGGCGTCTCGTTCACCACGCCGTCCACCCCCGGCGGCGGCGTCGGCATGATCACGACGGCGCCGCTGTTGACGTTGCCGTCCGGCCCCGCCGCCACCGCCTCAACCGGCACCGTCACGCTGATCGACTTGTACCGCACCAGCAGGGACCCGGCCCCCGCCAGCGCCGCGCGCACCTCCGGCGCCGCGCCGCCAAGCAGCAAGTTGCGCTTGTCCTCGCTCAAGGCCAGCCCGGGCGTGGCTGCCGTCACGAGCGGGTCGCCGCTCACCTGCTCGCTGTTGGGCAGCTTGCGCCAGATGCCCTCGATCTCCGGCACATTCTTCTTGCTGGCAATCTGGTTCTTGACCGTCACCGCGCCGTCCACCAAGGAACTCGTCTCGGTGATCACCGGCTCGATCTGCCCGTCGGCCGTCGTGACATACGCCCGCTTCGCCGCATCTTCCACCCGCGTCCCGGCCCGCACCGGGATATTGCGGGTCGTCGCCGCCTTGAGGAAGAAGGTGACCTCCCCCTGCGCCTTGATTGCGGGGTTGCGGGTGACCCCCAGCAGCGCCACGACATTGTCCAGCCCCGCGCCGCTGGCCTCGTCGATAAAGGCCCGGCGGTACGCCTGGTCCATCTGCTCGTACAGCAGCTTGAGTTCCCTGGCCACCGCCCGCACCAGCGTCCCCACCACGCTGCCCGGGTTAAAATCGGTCAGCCCTGCCGGCCGCTCCCGGTACGTGTACTCCACCTCCAGCCGCCCGCCGTCCAGCGGTTTCTCCGTCGCGTGCAGCCACACGATGCGGTTGTTGGCCAGCCGGAAATGCACGTCGGGCTGGAAGATCGTAAAGTTCCGCCCGCCCACGAGCCCGCTCACCCGCAGGATCGTCACCGCCGGATAGCGCAGGTCGTAGCTGGAGACGCTGCTCTGGAAGATGATGCGCTCCGTCACCGGCTGTTCGACGCCCTCGCGCAGGCTCTGCTCCAGCGAAGCAATCAGATCCTGGTATGGCTGGGAAAACGGGTTGCCTAATTCGACCATTGTTCGCCGCCTCAGTTCAACTTCACGTCAAAAACCAGATTGAGCGGATTGGGCGCATCGATCAGCGTGATCTCCATCAGCAGCCGCACCACCTCGCGCTCGCCCGGGATCACCTGTGCCTCGACACTCGCCACCTCACGCACCCGCGGGTCCTGCTCGATCGCCGCCCGGGCAAACGCCATCAGCTTGAGGTGCGTCCGCGTATTGTTGGGCTCGCCGATCAGCTCATGCAGCCGCGACCCATAGTCCGCCCAGCCCAGGCGCGCCAGCTCGCCCTTGCGCACCCGCAGCCGCATCGCCAGCGCCTGCACGATATTGTCGTTGCCCTCGGCCAGCGCCAGGTCGCCCCCGCGCTCGCGCAGCAGGTCCATGCCCCCCGCCCGCTCGGCCACCTGCAAGTCATTCCCAAACAACGCCGCCCGCTCGCTCGCCATCGCACCCTCCACTCCCATCGCCCCTCGCTCGGCGCCCTGCACCTCACCCACCCCGTACCTGGTGCGCCGAGCCTGGGGCGTCTCCTCATCACACAATCGTCACCATCCGCGCCACCTCGTGCCCCTGCGCCGCATTATCCGCATGCTCCACCCGCAGCGTCACGCACGTACTGCCCCGCCGCCACGCCCGGGGGCAGCCCCCCGCTGTAGCGCAGCCGCGGCAGCTCCCCATCACTCGCCGGCGGCACCAGGACCATCGCGTTCCCACCCTGCACGTCCAATTCGATCCGCGCCCTCGGCGGGTTGATCCCCGTAAAAAACCACCGGTACCGCACCTTATTCACCGCCGCGTACGCCGGATCCCGCTCCGGATACACCGCCGCCCCCTGCACATACTTTCCCCACTGCAGCGGCGCCTGTGCCTCCAGCACGACCCCATTTGGGCCCAGGTTCGCCCCATTCAGCGGCGCCAGGATGTTGGCGATCAGCACATGCACCACGCACGGCCGCCCATCCGCCGGCGGCGGATCCGGCGGCCCACCCGTGGCGCCGATATGCTCGACGCTCTTAAACAGCGCCTCCAACTGCGCCGGCGGCACCCCATCCTCATTCTTGTCCTTCACCGTGTAGGTGATCGTGTGCGACCCCACCGCCAGCGGCGCCACCAGCTGGTCGCTCTTCCCCAGCACATCCTTGCCCAGGCTCGAATACCACTTGCGAAACAGCCCGCCGGGATTCGCCAAACGTCGTCGCCACGATCCGCCCCTGCAGCGAGACGTTGGCCGTGGTCGCCGTTCCCGTGCCCACCACCACCTGCTCGTGCAAAGGCTGTTCAATTTCAAGCGTGATCGGATGGAGCTCTGCCATCACTGTCCACTCTGCGTAAATGTCCCCACGCCGCCCGAAGGAAAGATCGTCGCCTGGTCGTTGACCACGTTGATCGCCATGTGATTGATCGTCACCGTCGGGTTGCCCACGCTCGGCAGCATCATCCCCGGCCAGCTCGGCACGTTCCCCTGCATCACGATCCCCAACGCCACGATGTTCTTGCCCGCTGCCGTCACCGTCTTGTTATAGCTGCTGATCACCTTGACGCCCGTCCCCGGATCAGCTCGGCGAGGCCGGCGGCGGCGGGATCAACACCGGCGGCGCCGCCTGTCCCGCGGCATTCTCCACCAGCGCCTCTAAGCCCGCATCGCCGATGAGCACCTTCCCACCCTGCGGATTCAGCTTGAGATTGCCCACGAGATTGAGCAGGCCCTTCAGCTTCAAATCAGCCATAGTCCTGCCATCATCCTCCCTGGATCTCGCCGCCCGTGATCGTCGTCTTCGGCCCCATGCCCACGACCACCTGCGTATCCACCGTCGTATCCTTCGCCACCTTCAGCGTCTTGCTGATCTCCACGTCCGCGTTGATCGTCAGCTTGTCACACTCGATGCTCATGCTGCCGTCTGCCTTGATGGCTGATGACCACCTTGTCGCCCGTCTTGATCTCGATGTTGCCGTCCGGGTCGATGGCGATCCCCGCCTTCGCTTCGCTGTTGTCCTCACGCTTGGTCACATCGCGCTGCAGAAAGATCGCCCCATTCGCTGCCAGCCGCAGGTGGTTAAAGGTGTCGTCCGCCAGCCGCTGTTCAAACAGGATGTCGCCTGCCTTGTGCAGCGGCGGCCGCTCGTCCGCATGGTAGAAGCGCCCGGTGACCAAGGCCTGGTTGAGGTCGCCGTTCACAAACTGCACCAGCACCAGGTCGCCCTCGCGCGGCGGGATGGCCAGCCCCATGTAGCCTGATGGCCATCGGCACCTTGCGCAGTTCCAGCCCCTCGTGCTTGAGCCGCACGTCCACCTCGAAGTTGTTCTCGTCGTCCTCCGCCTCGTGCGCATAGATCGCCGTCACCACGCCCAGCAGCGTGCTCCGCTGCTGCGCCAGCTCCTCCTGCACCACCCGCTGCACGGCCGCCAACAGTCGCTCGCTCATGCCGCACTCACCACGATCCGCACGTCCGTCACAAACCCACGCTCGGCATCAAGAAAGTGATGCAGCGCCCGGATATAGCCGCTGGCGTTGATCAGCTCCTCCGGTGCGGCGCCCACCTGGATCGTGTCCCCCAGGTCCACCTGCGGCCGTCCCAGCACCCGGATCGTCACCTGGTGCGCCCCGCGCTGCCCCGTCGCCAGCATGCCCGCCGCAAACCGGTCCGCAATATCCTTCGTGCGCGCCGCCGGGTCGATCACGAGCAGCGCCGGCGTATCTGCGATCCCCACTGGCCTCACCCTGGTAATCGCTGTCATCCGTCGTCAGCCAATGTGCCGTGCCGTCGCCCTGCCCCGACATCGGGCTCTCGCCGCCCACCACGATCCGCCCCCACGCTGGCGCCAGCCGCTGCGCCTGCCCCTGCAGCAGGTGCTGGCCGTACTGGTAGCCCTCGCTTCCGCCGCCCAGCAGCGCACCGGCTGCTCCGTCACCGGCCGCACCTGCCGCACCCAGCAGCCCGCCACCGGCATCCAATCCGGCCCCATCGCCCAGCCCGTGAAAGCAGATCTTGCCGTCCCGCTTCGCATACAGTTCATAGCCCAGCCTCTCGGCCAGCTGCCGCAGGTGGGCGTAGCCGCTGCGCCGTTTGTCGACCGCATAGCGCGGCAGCGTCGGCCCCTCGTCGATCGTCCCCGCCTCCAGCCCCGCCTGGCCGATCAGGTCGCGTGCGATCGCGCCTGCGCTCTGGTTGTCGTACCAGGCCGCCGTCCGCAGTTCCAGCAGCCGCTGCATCATCCCCAGCACCGTCACCTGCACCCCCAGAAGGTCCGGCCGCAGCGCCACCACGGTGCCGCGCAGCACATCCTCGTTCTCGCCGTCATGGCCCAGCTGCACGCTCACCTCGTCGTGCAGGTTCACCCCGGAGCGGTCGGCCAGCACGATCTGCGCCGCATCCGCCGCCACGCCCATCTCGCGGCAGCACGCTGAAGCGCTAGCGGTCCCCCTACCGTGTTATCGCTGGCGCTGGTAAACGCGCCGATCGTCAGTGCATAGCTCGGCTTCAACATGGCCATTCGTCTCGCTACGGCTCCGCATGGGCGCGTGCATCGCGCTCACTCCAGGCGTTGCGATACCCATTCACGATCACGTCCCACTCATAAAAGCCAAACAGCGGCAGGCCAAAATGGTAAAAAGGCCCAAACCAGCCCGCCTGGTTCGTGTGGCGCAGTTCGTGCTCATACAGCATCCGCTGCCGGGGAATCGACACCCGCCCCTCGTAGGCCGGCGGGAAGATCGGGTCGGGCAGGGCGGCGATATACGGCGACTTCTCCCACTCCTTGTAGACAAAGAAGACGTTGCCAAACGTAATCCCCAGCATCCCCGAAAACGACCCCAGCCAGCCGCCCGTAAAGACCAGGGCAAAGGCATTCAGCCGTCCCGACGCCGCCGCATCAAACCCCGGCGTCTCCCACGACGCATGGCCAAAGCTGAAAAGCCACACCAGCCAGCGGATCACCTCGCCCACCAGGCAGGTAATCTCCACCAGGATCCCAAACAGCGTCGTCGGCAGCGTCCAGATCGCCCCCAGCAGCATCAACAGCACCCCGCCAAACGACCAGTGCCCGTTCGGATCCACGTGGCCCACCGGATCGTTGCCGCAAAAGGCCGTCGCATTGCGCACCCGCGGCTGCTTCAGCCACTCCCCAAGATCTGCCCGCGCAGCCGCACCTGCTCGCCGCCCCGGTGCAGCGGATTCACCAGCCGCACGTCATCCGGCCCCCCCGTATACGTATCCGGCGTCAAAAACCGCCCCAGCTCCGGGTCATACCAGCGGGCGCCAAAGTAGTACAGCCCGATCGCCGCATACCGATCCCGCCCGGTAAAGCAAGGCACAGCAGAACTCTCCCGCCCAGCGCGCTGCCCCAAACAAAGAGTCAGGCCGCCCATAACACTCATAGGCAAACCGCTCCCGGATAAGCCCCTCCCCATCCGTCACCAGCCGCAGCGTCCCCCGCTCGTCGCAGTGGCGGAACAGCACCTCGCCCTCGCCCAGCGCGCCCCGCACCTCCGCATGCACCCCCAGCGGCGTGCGCACCAGCAGCCGCCGTGGGCAGCCCGTCTCATCCGTCACCGCCAGCAGCTCGTCCGCGTCGCCGTACAGGTAGCGTTCGACCTCCCCCGCCACCTCTGCCCATACCAGCCGCCCCTTATGGTCATACAAGAACGCGGCCACCGGCTCCTGCTCCCAGCGCACCTCCCGCAGGTTCCCCCGGTCGTCATACCGGTACTCCCACGTCGACCCTGGAGCGCAGGCGTCGCCGACGCTCGTCGGACCCCGCGCCGCCACTCCTTCCGCACCAGCCGCCCCCACCGGTCATACGTATACCGCGTCCGCCGTCCCGCCGCGTCCACGGCACTCTCCACCCGCCCATACTGGTCGCAGGCAAAATGCATGCTGCCGTGCGGCCCGGCGTACCCGCGCAGGTTATCCATCTCGTCATACTCATACTGCCAGTCACCCCGGGCGCTCGAGCCGAACTGAAAACTGTCGGCCCCCGCCAACCGGCCCAAGCGGTCATAGGAGTAGAGCCGTTCGCCGTCGCCGGCAATCTGGCCCACGGCGTCGTACTGCAGCGCCCGCGCCAGCAGCCGTTCCTCCCCTCGCCGCACCTCCAGCCGCGCCGGCCGCCCATCGATTGCCCCCGCCACGCTCTCCGCCGTCACCCCGTTCGGGTACACGATCGTCGTCTTCCGCGCCGCATCGTCATACGCAAACCGCACCACCTCCTGGAGGTAGGCGCCGACCAAGGTCGGATACCTCCTGGAGGTGGCACCTCCTGGAAGTGGCATACTTCCTGGAAGTGTCACCGCCAGGGGCCGGCCGCGGTCATCCCACGTGTAGCGCAACTTCGCCTCGCCGCCGGGCAGGCGCATTGTCGCCAGCCGCCCGGCCTCGTCATAGCCCAGTTCCACCCGCAGCGTCACCCCGTTGAGCGACTGCTCGATCGCCGCCGTCCGCCCCGCCGCATCATAGCGCCAGCAGGTCGTCACCTGTGATGTGCGTGCCAGCACCACGCGCCCCGCCTCGTCATAGCGATAGACGCTGACCTCGTCTTCCCCATGCCGGATGTTGGCGACGCGCCCCGCTCGTCATAGCGATACGCCGTCACACACCCGCGGCTCTCCACGCTCTCTAGCCGGTCCTGCTCGTCATACCGGTAGCGCGTCGTGATCTCGCTCTGCCGTTCCCCCTCAAGCTCGACCACCGCCAGCCGCCGCCGGGCATCATAGTGATAATAGCGCCGCAGCCCATTCGCCTCCCGCACCGCCACCAGATCCCCCGCTGCGTCATACTCGTACTCAAACACCCCCGGAGCGCAGGCGTCCCCGAGCGCCTCGCCGACGTCGCACCGAGGCGTCGGCGCCTGCTCTCCCCGCAGCCTCCACGACCCGTTCAATACGCCCCGCCGCCCCCTCCAGCCGGCGCCGCTGCTGCTCGTGGCGCAGATACGCCTCCACCCGGCGCAGCGCCTCGCCTTCGTCATCCCGCAGCCTAGGTTCCCTTGCACGTGCCATCGTAGGTGTCGTCATCGTGTAGTTCCCTATCAACCCAGCCCTAGAGACTGAGCCCAGTGCTCTGCGCCCCATCCAGCGGAATCGCATGCAGCATCTCGTCAAACGCGTTCGCCACACGCTCCAGCTCCTGGTCAAAGCTCACGCCCAGGTTATCGATCACCTTGCGCAGCCGCTCGATAATCTCCACAAAGACCAGGTCCTCGATCTGCTTCAGCAGGTCCCCTAAAGTCGCCAGTGCAGCCTGCAGTGCCGCCTTCAGCTGGTCGATCACCGCGTGCAGCGCCGCCCGCAGCGTCCGCAGCTGCCCGTCGATCACCCCCACCAGGTCGTCCAGCAGCGCCTTGAGCGTCACCGTCACCGTCGCCACCACGTTGTTGTAACTGGCGTCGATCCGGGCTTTAAACGCCGCCGGGCTCAGCGCCTGCACCGCCGTCTTGATCGGGTCCAGGATGGCATTGATGCCCGCCGCCAGCTGCGCCGGATCCAGGACATGCGTCTTCTGCCGCAGCGTCGCATAAATGGATGCCACCGAGTCGCGCAGGCTCAGCGGGTTGAGCAGCTGGACAATCTCGCGCAGCGCCCCAAAAAAGCCGTTGACCGCCGGCTCGATCGCGCTCTCATACGGCTCCAGCTGCCGCAAAAAGCGCGTAAACACATCCTCGATTGCCCCCACCTTGTTCGACGGCCGCATGCGCTGCAGCCCAGTCAAAATGTCGGCATGCGTCAGCGGTGTGCGCTGCCGCAAAAAGTCCGGCAGCACGCGGTCCAGGTTGTTGGCCAGCGCCGCGTAGTGCTCGACTCGCAGCAATCCCTTGCGGAGCTGCGGTCAAGCTGGTTGATCCGCCGCCGCAAACTGTCGAGCATCTGCGCATGACGCGCCGCCAGCTGTGCATACTGGCTTCCGCTCACCCCAGGCGTCGTGACACTGACCACCGCATCAAACCGCGCCGACACACTCACGATATCGCCACTGCGCTCCGGCGGCGCCCCTTCCACCCTCCCTGCAAAATACGCCTTCACCGACCCCAGCCCGACCGTCTGCGCCAGCAGGTTCGCCGGCGCCATCTCCTGCAGCCGGCCGTAGCCCGCCCGCAGCTGTGCGATCAGCGTCTGCGGATTCAGCACCTCCAGCCCCACCCCGATCGACTCCCGGATCGCGTTCATCGCCGCCGTCAGCTCGTCCGGCGGCACCTTCTCGAGCATCGCCACCAGCCGCCCAAACACCTCGTCCAGCGGCGCAAACAGCGTCCCCAGCCGCACCTGCCCCCGGATGGCCACGCCGATCTCCTTCAGCTGCGTGTCCGGGATCGCCAAAGAGCGCCTCCGTCATCAGCTCGACGATCGGCCGCATCTCCGCCGTAAAGCCCTTCAGCGGCTCCGGCAGATCCAGCGCGTCAAAGCCGTTCAGCACCGCGTCGCGCGCCTTGCCCAACAGCTCACGCTGCTTGCGGTCCAGCTCGTCCATCACCGGCGTAATATCGACCACGCTGATCAGCCGGTCGATCTGCGCGTACAGGTCATTCAGCGGCGCCACCCACTGCGCCGGGTCCAGCCGGTTCAGCAGCCCCAGCGCCTGGTCGAACGCCCCCTGCAGCGGGTCCAGCAGCCGCCCCGGCGCCAGATCCTCCAGCATCCCCCGCAGCGTGTCGATCTGCGCATACAGCGGCGCCAGCAGCGTGCGGGCGTTCACCTTGTCCAGCAGCTGGTTCGCCGCCTCCAGCGCCCCGTTGATCGGCTGCAGGATCGTCTCGGGATTGAACACGCCGATCTTGTCCCGCAGCTGGTTGAGCGCCGCCGCGATCTGGTCCAAGATCGACCGCACCTCGCCCTCGGCGCTGTGATACCCGCTCTTCAGCCCGCCGATCACCTGCGTCTGCAGATCGATCGCCTCGATCACCGCCAGCGCCGCCGTCAGCGCCAGCTTCTCCGCATCCGACAGTGCATTCGGGTTGATCGCCGCCAGCCGTGCCTTCAGATCGTCGATCTCGGCAATCACCGCGTCGCTCACGGGCTTATAGCTCAGCGTCTCCGCCTGCGCCAGCAGCCCCTTCAGCCCGTCGAGCTGCCCCTGCAGCGCCCCTGTCAGTTCGCCGAGCAGGTTCTGGATCTGGCCGATCGCGCCGTTCAGATCGTTGATCAAGTTCGTCAACGGCAGGCTGTTCAGCTGCCCCGCTCAACCCCGCCAGCGCGTTCTGCAGGTTCTGGCGCACCGTCACATTCAGGTTCGTATTGACAAACTCATCCACCCCGGCAAACACCTGCTCGATCTGCCTGCTGCACCTGGTCGATGTTCAGCTGGGCCACCGCGTTCTGCACCTTGCCGAGCATCTCGTTCACCACCCGCTGCACGTCCTCCGTCGGCACCGCCTCGATCGCCGCCCGGATCCGCTGCAGAAACCCCTCGATCGTCTGCTTCACCTGCCCGATCGGCGACCCCAGCACCGCATCCCGCATCGTCTGGCTCAGCACCTCGATCCGCCCCCGCAGGTCGTCGGCGTCAAACACCGAGAGCAGGCTGGACAGCAGCTCGTTGATCATCGCCTCCAGCTGCCGCGCCACGTCGTCCACCGTCGGTACCGTACCGACATCGAGCGCAGTCGAGCAGGGTGACATAGGTCGTAAACACCGCGTCCCACGCCTGGCCCGCGATGAGTGCATCCAGCTGCGTGTACAGCGTGTTCATAGCGGTGAAGAGCAGGTTGTTGGCCGCTTCCAACTGCCCCAACTGCACATTGATCTGCGCATACCCCGCTGGGTCCGCCGGGTCAAAGGTGTCGACCATCTCGATCAGCGCCCCGTACGCCGCCATCACCGCGCGCCGGGCCGGGCCCAGCACCTCCACCAGGGCGGTGTCCTGCAGCGGCCCGAGCACGTGCCAGCACCGACTGCACGTGTGCCAGCGGTGCGTCCAGCAGGTCCGGCGCCACGCCCAGCAGGTGATTCGCCAGGAACGGCAGCAGATCGGCCTGGTGACCGGCAAAGATCATCTTCGAGGCCCTGGATCAAGGCCAGCCCGCGCCGCACCTCTTCGAGCCGGTCGCCCCCCACCAGGTTGCCTGCCAGGTCGTCGATATGGCTTTCAAACAGCCCCAGGGCCTCTGCGATCACCGCCTGCGCCACCGCATTCAGCGTCTGCCCCTCGCCCACCTGCCGTGCGATGTCGCTGTCACTCAAAAAGCTCACAACGCCCGTGTAGGCACTGTCCAGTGACTCGACATAGCCCAGTGCGTTGGCCGGCAGTGCATTCTCGATCGCCTGCACCACGCTGCTCAGGTCACCCGTCACCGCCAGTGGGTCGACATCCAGCCGTGTGCGCAGCTCGCCGAACGCCGCAAACAGCGCCGCCAGGGGAGAGTTCGCCTGATCCGGCTGGAGCGAACCCAGCGCGCCAACCAGCGTACCCAGGTCCGCCTGCAGGCGCACGCTGGAGTTCGCCGTCGCTGTAATATCGGGGAGTTGCGCAAGAATACCCATATCGCCTCGCTCGCCCAGCATAAACCGCAAGAAATCCGGCCAGCAACCGACAGAAACCTATCAGAACAAGTCTTTGACAGCGCCCAGAGTGCCGGTCCCACCATCCACCAAGCCCTTAAACGCGTCTAGCATCTTGGGCAGCTGCGAGGTCGGGTCGGCAAACGACGGGGCATTGGCCACCAGGTCGACCAGGCTGGACACCTCCGCCAGCGCATTCTGCACGTCGTCCATAAAGCCGGCCGCCTCGTCGAGCAGCCCGGCGTCCAGCGCCCCAAAGGGATCGCTCACGGCAGGTTGGGGCGGCTCCACGTACTCCATCACCTCGCAGGCAAAGTCAAACTGGTCCGGATAGCCCGCCCGCTGTGCCACCTGCAGCCCCGTGATCAGCACCTGGGCAAAATAGCCTTCGCCTACCGCCTCGGTAAAGAAGTCCACCGGCTCACCCGCCAGGTGTGCCGCCCGCAGGCTGCCCAGTTCGTCCGCCGCATTGGCGCCGTAAAAGATGCCCTGCAAGCGCACCGTCACCGACGGCCGCCCGAGCACCTGGCCCAGGTCGCCGCTCAACCCCGGCACCGCATGCCGCACCACGCGCGTCGCCTCGTGCACATCTACGCGCGTCAGGTGTTCGAGCGTCACGTTCCCTATCTCCACGCTCACGGCAGCCCTCCGGCGGAACCATACATCCGCAGCAGCATCAATTCCAGCCGTTCGTCCAGCGCCGAGAGCACCTGCTCAATCTGCGCCATGCTCAGCGGCCGTTCCTCCTGCCGCTCGTCCGCCGTCGCCCAAACACCATCCTGCACAGGCGCCACATCCGCGTTCTGCAGCCAACCATTCCAATCGCCTGCCTGTCCCTCCGAACGGGCCTGGCCCTGCAGCACCCCGGGCGGCGCCGCCGGATGTCGGTGTGCGGGCCGCTCACCTTGTCGCTGTGCGGGTTCTCGGCTGTTCCCCGGGGTCTAGGCGCCCATCAAGGCGCGCTGCGCCCGCCTGCCCGTGCTGCGGCAGGGACTCGTAAGCCCACACGCCTATCCCCGCTGCAACATCACCCTCGCCAGGCACGTTGGCGCCGCCGGCACCAGCTGCGGCACCGGGCTCACCGCCCTGCCGGTCACTCACTATGCCCTGCCCCGTAAGCGAAGCGGCGTCCGTAAGCGAAGCAGCGCTGCCGTCCCGATAGCCCGGCTTGTCCTGCTGTGAGCCGCCGAACGACTGTGCGGCCTGCCCGCTTGGCTGCCTCATCTCATCTTGAGGGGCAACCGACGAAGGCGCAGCACTCCACCTCGCCACCGGCTCACTCAGATCAGCGGCATCCTCGTCCCGCGCAGCCGGACGCTTCTCCGGACGCACTGTCGCCTGTAAGCGCAGCGACGCGGCCCTGTTCGCCCATCCCCGCATACGCGCGGTCCTCCAAGTTGGCGTTCAAGATCCCCAGCAGCGATGTCTGCCGCCGCGCCAGTCTCATCCCACCCGCCGGTCCTGAGCCGAGCCCCGGATCGCCGCTCTGCCCGCTTGCCATACCCGCTGCGCCCTGTCGAGATTCCACTTCCCGCCGGCGGGCGATCTTCTTCCCACCGAAATGGGGCAAGCGGCAAAGATAATACCGGTGCCTCTGGCTCACCCGCGGCCTCCTTGGCCCGCACCTGTCCTCCGCCGGCTGCGCCCAACAGCTGCGACAGCGCCGCCACGGGATCGCCGAGCACCTTCTCCCAGTCTGCCGACTGGCGCAGGCCATCTGTAAGCGCAGCGACGGCTGCTGCAAGCCCACCTCGCGCGCCTGCAGTTTGCGCCCCAGCGCCCCCAGCTGCTCCACCGCCTCAACTGCGTTCATGGCTTCCTCGTCTGGGCCTGGCCGTTTTCCAGCGCCAGCAGCTTCTCAATCCCCGCCAGGTAGACCGCCACCTGGCCCGGCGTCAGCTGGCCCACCTGCTCAGGCGTCCAGCCAAAGTGCTTGGCCAGCAAAAGATGCGTGCGCCCCAACGGCGAATCTGCCGCCTCGTCCAGCGTCGCGCCGTCGGCCGCCAAGCCCGACAGCCGGTTCACCTGCTCGACCAAGTAATAGACCAGCCCCACATGCATCTGCCGGATCTGCTCCAGCGTCAGCTGCGGCTCGACCACCGCTTCCTTGATCATCAACAGCGGGATCAGCCCGGGATCCTCGCGCGCAGCCCGCGAGATCAAGGAGAGCACCGCAATGCTCAACGGCCGCATCCGCACGCAGCCGCCCTCTGGAGCGCAGGCGTCCGCCGACGATCGTCGAGCCTGCATCCCCCTCTCGCTTGCAGGCTGCAGCACAGCCGCAGGGATCGTCACATCTTGCACCGCCTTGCTGCCCGCCAGCAGGTCGGCCGCACTAAGCAAATTCGTTGCCATTGCTGTCCCCAGCACTAATATGCAACACCGGAGCGCACGTAGGCGTGCGCACTAGACGCAGATAGCGTCTAGCTCTCCTCAAACGCGATGCGCATGGCCTGGAACTTTACGCCTTCCATCACAAACTCGTCGGCCGGCACCGAATAGCTCCAGGTATCAAACTTCACGCCAAAGATCGTCACCCGCGTAAACTGGTCCGGCTTGGCCGGATTGGTCAGCGAGGTGATGATGTTGAAGGACGGCTGCACAAAATTGGCCGCCGCCGGCGGGCTCACCGCCCCATCCCCCAGCAGCAGCCGCAGCAGCGCGCCGTTCACATGCGCCCGATCTGCCGTCCCCATGATGCGCACGACCCCCGGCCGCAGGTGCGTCGGATAGCGCCGGCCGATCTCGTAGAACGGCTTCACGTCGCTGGTGACGGTCACCTGCACATTGCGCAGCCGCCCCACCGCATTGCTCAGGTCGTACTGCGACACCAATCCATCCGCCGCCGCACCCTCCGGCGAGCTGGTGTCGTCGACGCCGATCACCAGCGTCGCGTCAATTGCCCGAAAGACATCATTTGCCATGGTTGCCTCCCCCCTTACCGCAGGTTCATGATCACGCGGATAAAGTCGATGCTAAACGTCGGCTGCAGCGTCATCACCACCGCCACCTCGCCGGCGATCTCCTGGGCGCGCGTGCGCCGAAACCGACAGGTCAAACCCCGTCAGCGCCTCGTCCTCCACCATGCGCGTCAGAAATGCCTCCAGCGTCGCCTGCATCGCCGAGCGGCACGCGCGTGTTGTTCAGCCGCCCCAGGTACGGATTGGCCGCCGACCGCACCCCGTACTTGGCATAGTCCACGATCCGCCGCGTCGGGATAGCGGCAAACGGCTGCCCTTCCCCCTGCGTCGTCACCCCCTTGAGCACGCGGAACCCGCTCTTGTCCACCACCGTCAGCAGGTTGCGCTTGATCGCCTGCTCCTGTTCCCGCGGTTCAAGCTCAGGTCCAGCCCCGGAATCGTCAGCGGCTTGTTCGTCAGGCTGGCCTGGACCGGCAGCGACGAAATCAACCCGGCCACCGCCGCCGCCGTATACGCCGCGGGCAGCCGTGTGCCGTCCGGATAGCGCAGCCCCGGCGCGACCACGATCATCCGGTCGCTCGCCGCCGTGTGCCCCAACGCCTGGGCCAACGTGCGTCCCCGGCGCGCCGATCACCCCGATGCGTTCCAGGTCCGTCTGCGCCGTGGCGTTCAGATGCCCCTCCAGCACCGACCCCATCTGCTTCACATCCTGCCCGGCCAGCACCACGATATTGATCAGCATGTTGGCGATGCTCTCGAGCCCCGCCTCGTACTCGTCGCGGCCGGCATCGGCCCCATTGTTGCCCGGCGTATTGCTCCCCGTGCCAAAATAGGCGCTCAGCCCATCCTTCGGCTTATCGCTCCCGTGCGTGCCGTCCGACCTGCGCGTCGACCAGCCCCGAAGTGGCGTTGAGCAGGTCGACCAGCAGCCGGCCGTCCGGCACGGTATACGCCTCGCGCACGGCCTCATACGTCAGCGTCACCGCCACGCAGTTGGCGCTGTCCACCACATACGCCGCCACCAGCCGATCGCCGTTCGCCTGGCTGGGCGCCTCCCCCGCCGCATACGTCAGCGTGCCGTCCCAAGTCGTCACCAGCACCTCGCCCGCCGCGGGGTTGGCATGTCCGACGGCATAGGAGGCGCTGCACGCTGTCTTGCGGATCGGGCGGCGTGCCAAAGGTCAGCTCGCCCGTCGTGGTGTTGATATTGACCTCGCCCGCTGCCGGCGGGTTGCCCGAGTTGTACAGAATGTCGCCCGCGTCAAACACCTGCTCGCTGCCATTCGCCTTCACGACGCGGATAACGTTCACCGCGTTCACCGCCTCGACCGGCCTGTTCGCCAGCTGGTAAATCGGCGGTGTGGGGTTGCGGACGACTGACTCATCCTTCACCGTCCGTTTGTACACGAGGTTGACCGTATCGTTGCGGCGGGTCGTGCCGCGGAAGATCCGCAGCCGGTTCTCCGCCGACGGGATCACGCCGCCATAGTTCAGCCGCCCGAAATCGCTCAAGTGCGTCTCGCCGTCCACCCGGCAGTCCTCTTCGGCGGGCGCGATGGCGATGTTGATATTGTTGCCCCAGGATCCCGGTGTCTTCGCCGTCAGGATCGCCACCGTCTGGCCTGCGCCATTCAGTACGGCATAGGTGGCGCTCGCGCTGCTGCCGCCCGCCACCCGCACCGCCACCACCGTCGACGCGCCGTTGTTGTAGATATGCTCCAGCGCCCGCACGAGCGTCAGCGGGTTGCTGCCGTCCTCCGGGCGCGTGTAGCTGTCCGGCAGCCCGAACAGATCGCGTGCGTTCGCATAGCTCGCCAGCGTCACCGGCTGCCCAACCGGCACCGCGCGACTCGTGCCGACAACGCCCACGATGCCCGTGGCGACGCGGCCTGCCGAGATTAGCCCCTCGGAACGTACGTCGATGTACGTGCCGGGAATAATCATTTCAGCCATGAAAACCTCCTCTAAAGCGAACAGGAATCGTGCTGGCGACAAGTACTATCAGTTGTGCGCGGGCCAGGCCCGCGGGAACTGTCAGATTATACGCCTCACTTTTTGGAATGGCAATGGCTTTTCTTGACAACACCCTTGTGATCTACCGCACAACTTCCCTACGCCGCCTTGGTGGATTTGACACAATCTCAAAGTTGCCTTATCATGTGTATCTTTGTGGGGTGGTCTGCCTGACCGCACACACGAGGCAGAAATGCCTGTGCTGCCGTATATTTTTTGGGCTAAGAGTGCGACTTGGCTCTGGGAGTCAAGGAGTACTCTGTAGTGAATTTCGAACAATTCTCGTTAGACCCGCGTATTGCCGTGGGCATCAAGGGCGCGGGCTATACCACGCCCACCCCGATCCAGGAACAAGCGATCCCCGTCGCCCTGGCAGGCAAAGACGTACTCGGCCTGGCACAGACCGGCACCGGCAAGACGGCCGCCTTTGTGCTGCCCATCCTGCAGCGCCTCACCAAGGGCCAACTCAACCAGGTGCGCGCCCTCATCGTGGCGCCCACGCGCGAGCTGGCCGAGCAGATCCACCAGACCATCGTCAGCCTCGGCAAGAAGACCAAGGTGCGCAGCGTGACCGTCTATGGCGGCGTGGGCAAGATGCCCCAGGTCGCCGCCCTGCGCCGTGGCGCCGAGATCGTCGTTGCCTGTCCCGGCCGGCTGCTCGACCTCATCGACGGCGGCGACATCGATCTCTCCCACGTCGAGGTCCTGGTGCTCGACGAGGCCGACCGCATGTGCGACATGGGCTTCCTGCCCGACATCCGCCGCATCCTGCAGCACGTCCCCACGCGCCGCCAGACGCTCTTCTTCTCCGCCACCATGCCCGAGGATATCCGCGACCTGGCCGCCAAGATTCTGAAGGACCCGGTCACGGTCCAGATCGGCATGATCGCCCCGGCGGAGACCGTCTCGCACGCGCTCTATCCCGTGCCCGACACGCACAAGTCCCGCCTCCTGTTTCACCTGCTCGAGCAGACGGCCACCGGCCGCGTGCTGATCTTCACGCGCACCAAGCACCGGGCGCGCAACCTGGCGCAGGACCTGGAGAAGCGCAACTACCGCGTCGCCGCCCTGCAGGGCAACATGACGCAGAACCGGCGCCAGGAGGCCATCGACGGCTTCCGCAGCGGGAAGTACGACGTGCTGGTCGCCACCGACATCGCCGCCCGCGGCATCGACGTTAGCGAGATCTCGCATGTCATCAACTACGACATGCCCGACACGGTCGACGCCTACACGCACCGCATCGGCCGCACCGGGCGCGCCGAACAGACCGGCGAAGCCTTCACCTTCACGTCGCCGGCCGACGAGTTGATGGTGCGCGACATCGAGCGCCTGCTCGGCACGCGCATCGAGCGCCGCCGGGTGGACAATTTCGACTACGGCGCGACCACGGCCGCCCAAAGCTCGTCGCAGCGCAGCCGGCAATACGACCGCCAGTCAAGCGGCAGCAACAGCCGCGGCGGCCACAACGCCAGCCACAACGCCGTCTCCGGGTATGCTGGGCGCACCCAGGCTGCTCACGGCAGCTATGCGAGCAGCAGCCACAGCAGCAGTGCCGGCACTGCTGCCAGCCAGCGCAGCTCTGCACAGCATCCAGCACAGCCGCCGGCGCAGGCAGAGCAGCACAATGCCCGCTCTAACTCTGGACCTGCGGGCCAGTTGCAGCGCCGCCGTCGCTTCATCCGTCAAGGCCGGTCGACTTCTTAGCCCACAGCTTGGGCTAGCAGCCAGCCATCCCGTCCGTACAAAGCCATTACAACTGTAAAGCGGCGCCGCCAAGCGATCATCCGATCCTTGGCGGCGCTGGTTGTACTTTCTTCCTTCCTTGGCTAAGCCCAGGAGATTTATACTATGTTAGAATTGCTGCACAGCTACTTGTTCCGCTACCCATATAACCACCAGGCCACTGGGGGATGCTGTCAGGTACGCATCTATCAAACTGGCAAGAGCAGCCACATCGTGCTGCTGTCCGAACTCACCAGCGGCGCGGCCGGCTCGATTGCAGCTGCGTCCGATACCATCGCCACCAACCTCGTGGCACGGTATGCGTTCGACCCCAAAAAGACCCGGTGGATCGAACATGTGCCGGCCGATGGCGATCAGCCCGGCGAATATGGCGAGCTGGTCTTTACCTGGAAAACTGGCAAAGCTGGCCCAGATCCGCAGTTTCGCCAGTTGGAGGAAGCAGAAGTTGTGGCGCTGACCGGGTCCACAGCCGAACAGATTAACCGGCCATTTGGGGAAACCGAACAAGCATAGAAAGTAGTGACTATGGAGCGCCGCCAGCGATTTCCTATCCTGCAGTCAAAGGTCTACCTCAACAGCTGCTCCAAGGGCGCCCTATCGCTTGACGTGCGGCGTGCCTACGAGCAATATCTTGACGACTGGGAACAGCTCGGCTCGCCCTGGGAACTGTGGGTCAACAAGCTGGAACAGGCGCGTGCGCTCTTTGGGAGTTTGATCGGCGCCGGCCCCGAGGAGATCGCCGTCGCGACGTCCGTTTCGCAGGCGGTCAGCAGCCTCGCCAGCGCCATCGACTTCCGCGGGCCACGCAACAAGATTATCGTAGACGACTTCGCCTTTCCTGCCGTGGCCCAGGTCTGGCACGCCCAGGCTGCGCGCGGCGCGCAGGTCGTCCACGTGCCCGCGGCCGGGAACAGCATCCCGCTCAGCCGCTATGAGGAGCTGATCGACGAACGTACGGCCATGGTGTCGCTGGCCCACGTCTGCTATCGCAACGGCGTCAAGCAGGATGCCGCCGCTATCGCCGAGATCGCCCACCGCAAGGGCGCGCTCGTGCTTCTCGACGCTTACCAGTCGCTCGGTGCCGAGCCCGTGGACGTCAAGGCCCTAAACGTGGACCTGCTGGTAGGCGGCGACCTCAAGTACCTGCTGGGCTCGACCGGCGTGGCGTGGCTCTATGTGCGCAAGGAGTTGCTGTCCAGCCTGTTCCCCACCAGTGGCGGCTGGTTTACGCAGGCTAACATCTTTGCCATGGACATCTACCACCACACCCCGTCGCCCAGCGCCCGCCGCTTTGAAGCCGGCACACCGCCCGTGCCCAGCCTCTACGCAGCCATCGCCGGGCTGCAGATCATCGACGAAATTGGCCTGCCTGCCATCGCTGCGCAGAACCGTGCGCTCACCGACGCCATCAAGAGCAATGCCATGCGTCGCGGCTTCCGCCTGGCCACTCCCGTCGACCCGGCACGGCACGGCCCCTTGATCGCCATCCGCTCGCACCGCGTCGACCTACTCGTCAAGCGGCTGGAGCAGCAGGGCATCATCACCTCGAGCCGCGACGGCAACCTGCGCGTCTCGCCCCATTTTTACAATACCTGCGAAGATGTCGAGCGCCTCTTCGCCGCCCTCGACACCCAGCGCGACCTGCTGGTGTAGGCGGGATCCGCGATAACGTGCCTGGCTCCCCTACGTTCTCGCGACAAGGTCGCGCGCAGCCAGGCATCGTGATGCTGGCTTGCCGCCAACCTGTCTACCAGCGCCACCAGTTCTGCGGCGTCGTGTACGGTATAGTCCGGCGTCTCGTCGGGTGTGAGGGGTGTCGTGCGCCGGCGCTCGTTCCAGTGCAGAAAGATCGTGATCAGCCCCAACCGCCTGGCGCCCGCAATATCGCGCTCCAGGTTGTTGCCGACCATCGCCACGCGCCCGTAGTCCGCCGGCGCAATCTTCAGCGCATCCAGCGCCGCCTGGAAAAGACGCGGATCGGGCTTCTCGACGCCCACGATCTCGGAAATCGCCAGGTAGTCGAACAGGTCGGCGAGGCCGTGCTGCGCCAGCACATTGGCGGCCGTGCCGGGCCGGGTATCTGCCACAATCGCCAGCCGCCTAACGCGCCGCTTGCACCGGCGCAGGGCATCGTCCAGCCCGGGAATGAGGTCGGCACGCAGCGTCGTCAGTTCGGCGTCCTTGACCTCCGTTCCCTCGTCCATGATGGTATCGCCTAGGTCAAAGAACAGCGCCACTAGCCCTTTATCCATCGGTTCACCTGTGCCAGCCGGCATACCACTCGTCGTCAGGGCTAATCGGCAGGCTCACCGGCTGCCTGGTTGCGCTGGATTTGTAGAGCGCCGTGATCAGCTCAAGCGAGACGTGGGCATCGTCTATTGTCACCGGCAGCTCCGTACCGCAGGCCAGCGCCTGCGCAAAGCGGGAAAACTGCCCAACATAGCGTTCGGGAAGGGGGACAAATCCCGCCAGCGTCTCCTCAATCTGGGTCTTAACTTCGGGCGTGTCGGCGTCAAACTGCCAAGGGTCGCTGGTATTCGCATAAGGTTCGAGGCAGCTCTCGGCCGTCACGTTGCGAAAGCAAAAGCGGTGCCGGCTGATCTCACGCGTCGAGCCCGTGGTCACCGCCAGCGAGCAGAGCGAGCCGTCGGCCATCTGCAACGAGGCGCTAAGCGTGTCCTCTGTTTCGATCGGATTGACCGCCGTCAGCGTGCGCGCATAGACGTTGGCGACAGGTCCCAGGATGTAGGTGACCAGGTCATGGGCGTGAATGGCCAGCGTCACCAGCGCCCCGCCCAGCTCGGTTTCCCACTTTCCGCGCCACGTGCCGTCGTAATACGGCAGCCTGCGCCGCCATGCAGTCTCCACCGTGGTTAAGTACGCGGGTCCGGCGATACCCGCATCTACGAGCAGCTTCAACTTCTGGGCGCCGTGGCCGAACCGGTACTGGTAGACCGGCATCAGCCGCCGCCCGGCTCGCTCGGCCGCCGCCGCCAGACTCATCCACCTGCCGCAGCGACTTCGCCACGGGCTTTTCGCAGATCACGTGCTTGCCTGCGGCCAGGCCTTGCAGCGACTGTTCGTAATGCAAGTACGACGGCGTACAGACGGCGATCACATCGACCTCGTCCATGCGGCACAGCTCGTCATAGACGGTCGTGGCCAGTCGCAATGCCGAACTCGCCTGCGGCGGCCTGCGCCTTGCCGGGCGGCGCTGTCGCAGACCGCAGTGACTTCGAACAAATCCGGCAGCTTCTGGAAGGCAGCAATGTGCTCGCGCCCGATACCACAGCCAACAACTCCAACTCGCAGCTTTTCCATTTGTGTGCCCCTATTTCTTTGCCGCCATGCGGGCCCGGTCGCGCGCCTGATCTGCCAGCTGCTGTGCCTCCAGCACCAGCTGCATCCCCAGGAAGCAGTGCGCCTGTGGCATGGCCGTCTCGGTGCGGTGGACGACGTCGTACAGCAGCTGCCGCCCGTAGGGCAGATCCTCGCCGCTGCAGTCGATATGCCGGATCCCCTTGCCGTCCACGAGGAACAGGTGGTCGCCGCCCGGGCGCCCGCCAATGTCGATGTACTTGCGCAGCTCGATATAACCTTCCGTCCCTAATATGGTCAGCCGGCCGTCGCCCCATATGCCCAGATCCTTGGGGCGTGAACCAGTCGACGCGCACGTAGCCCATGCCGCCGTTGCCGCGCAGCATCATATCGCCGAAGTCCTCCCACTCGGGGTACTGCGGATGTGCCACGTTGGCCACCTGCGCCGCGACCACACTGGCCGCCGTCGAACCGGTGTAAAACAGGAACTGGTCGGCCTGGTGCGAAGCGATGTCGGTCAGGATGCCGCCAAAGCGTTCCTTCTTGTAGAACCAGTCCGGCCGTGCCGGCGGGTGGATCCGGTGCGGGCCGAGGCCCACGGTCTGCACCACCTGGCCGATCGCCCCCGCCTTCACGAGTTCGCCGGCCTTGACCGCCGCCCGCACCTCCAGCCGCTCGCTGTAGCAAATCGAGTAGATGCGGCCCGTTTCCGCCTGCACGCGCCGCGCCTCGGCCAGCTGTTCGAGCGTCGTAAAGCCGGGTTTGTCGCTGATCACATCTTTGCCGTGCTGCATTGCCGCGATCCCAACGGCCGCTCGATCCGCGGGAATGCCAGCGCAGGCGATCAGCGCAATGCGCTCGTCTTCCAACACCTCGGACGCACTGCCCGCCGCCCTTGCCTGCGGATACTTGCTGCCGAATTCCGCCGCAAGCTCCGGCTCAGGAGCATAAAAGGAAACCAACTCCGCCCCTGCCGCGCAGCAGCAGGTCGGTCATGCCGTAGATGTGGTTATGATTGATGCCGATGACGCCAAACCGTACGGGAGGCAACTTTCCCACTTGCGCAGCCATCCTGTGCTCCTTTGCTTGCTGCTATAGCCCTATTGCCACAACTTGGTAATCTCGTCGACTGCATACGTCGGGAAGGGGACGGCAGTGCCGCCACGCAAGGCGACATAATGGTTCACCTGCGGCAGGATGCGCCCGATAACCGTGCCCTGCCAGCCGGCCCCGCCCCACAGGTCAAGCAGTTGGTCGACTTGCTCGGGCGCGGCCGTGGCCAGCAGCGCACCCGACGCGATCACGCCCAGCGGATCGAGGCCGAAGACGGCACACAGGTCATGCGCCAGCGGCTCCACCGGGATCTCGTCCAGATCGATCTCAATTCCTACGCCCGCTGCCAATGCCAGTTCCAGCAGCCCCGTCGCCACGCCACCCTCGGTTGGGTCGTGCATGGCGGTGACAAGTCCGGCATCGGCCGCCAGCAGTGCCGGCGTGAGCACGCTGATCCCCGGCTTGTACAGATAGCCCGCTGCTTCGTCGATCACGGCCAGCGACCAACCCATCTCGAGCAGGGCGGCACGCTTCTCGCGTGCGATCAGGCTGGTCCCCTCCACGGGCACCGTCCCTGCCAGCAGCACCACGTCGCCCGGCCGGCAGCCTCCGCTGGTGATCACCCGCGTGCGCGCCACCTCGCCAAGCAGGGAGCCCGCGACCACGGGCTGGGTCACCGCCGGCGTAATTTCGCTGTGCCCTCCGGCCACGACGATCCCCATCTGCCGGCAAGCATCGCCGATCTGGCTGAAGATGGCAGCTGCCAGGTTGGCGTCAGTCTGGCCGGCCGGCAGCAGCAGGGTGGGGAAATAAAAACGCGGCGTGGCGCCCGCTACCGCCAGGTCATTGACACACACATTGACTGCATAGAAGCCGATCTGGTCGGTGGCAAATGTGATGGGGTCGCTCTTGGCCACCAGCAGGCGATCGCTGCCGGGCGCAAAGTCGATGACAGCCGCATCTTCGCCCACGGTGGGCCCAACCAAAAGGCGCGGATCGTCGTGCGGCAGGCCCCTCAGCAGTTCGCCCAACAGCGAATGCGGCAGCTTGCCCGCCGGCAGCAATCCTTCTATTCCGTTCATACTTTCCTGCTCTCTAGTTCACGATATGCACCGGCATGCCGAGGAAGGCCATGCGGTACAGGGTCGACGCGTTGGCATCGTCCAGCATAGCACAGCCAAAGGTGGCCGGCTGCCCGATAAGGCCGGACCAGATCTTCTTGCCGCTGCTCCACGCCAGCGGCAGGCCGTGAATTCCGTTTTCGACCTCGCCCACGTCATAGATGCCCAGCCAATAAGGCATATCCAGGCGCCATACCTTGCTCTTGGCATTGGGGATCTTTGACTGTACGGCAAAGTTGCCGGGCTTGGTCTTGCGGTCGGCCTGGCCGGTGCTGCAGTTCCACGCATAGCGCACCTTGTCGCCTTCAAAGACCCAGCACTGCTGGCGGCTCAGGCTGATCACGAAGCGTGTCCCCGACATGGGAGAAGGCGGCAGGTCGAGTGGGAGCGCGGGCGGGCCAAAGGGGATCTTCAGTTCCAACCCGGTGTAGACGGTCTCATTATCCGGCAGCCCGTTATAGGTGCGGAGTGCCTCCATCGTGCTGTCGAACTGCTTAGCGATCGCTGACAGCGTATCGCCCGGCTGCACGGTGTAGAAGAAATAGCCGCTGCTAGCCGGTCCAATCTGCTGCAGCACGACGCCGCTGCTGCCCAGGGGCAGCGAAGGGATCAACAGGCGCTGGCCGGGATAGATGGCGTTGGCATCACTGATGCTGTTAGCGGCCATCAAGTCGGCGGTCGTCGTGCCGTATGCCTGCGCGATGCCGCTCAGGCTTTCGCCCGGGGCGACGATGTGTTCCTCCGCCGGCGTGCTTGGCCGCAGGTCGTCGCCTGTGGCCGGCAGCAGGATCGTCTGGCCGGCGTTGAGCGGCGCATCCACGCTGTCGAAGTGGTTGAGATCGGCCAGGGACTTGGCGTCGACGCCTTCGCGTAGGGCGATGCGGCCGAGTGTGTCGCCAAAGACGATGGTGTAGGTGCGGTTGAGGCTGCCGATGGGATTGCCACTGCGCGCGATGGGGGCAGGTTCTGTGCCTGCGGCAGAATCAGAGGCAGAAGCAGAGGTGGCAGCATCCTGTGTAGTTTCGGCGCCTGCTTCTGCCGCTGCTTGCGCTGGAGTCGCTTCCGCGCCTGGTTCGGTGGGGCGGGGTCCTGCCGTCGGTTCCGGTGTGGGCGCCACCAGGGCGAGCACCTGGCCGACGTAAATGGCGTTTTCGTCGCTGATGCCGTTGAGCGACTGCAGGGCGCCGAGGGTCAGCCCATAGCGGCGGGCAATCCCCGTGAGTGTCTCCCCTGCCTCCACGGTGTGAGTGGGTGGAATCGGCGTAACGGTTTCTGGCGCCTGCTCGGTGGGCGCTGTCTCTTCAGTAGCGGCGGCAGGGGGTTCTGGCGTTACTGCGGCTTCGGCAGTTGTTTCGGCTGCTGCCTCGGCAGTTACTTCGACAACTGTCTCCTCAGTGGGAGTGGGGGTTGCCTGCGCTTGTACTTCGGCGACAGACAGGGTCAACTTTTGCCCGACGACGATAAAGTCGGCGTCGCCCAGGTTGTTGAGCGCCTTGAGTGTAGCGGCGGGAATGCCATAGCGGCGGGCGATGCCGGTCAGCGTCTCGCCGGGCTCGACGCTATGGAAGTCAGGGATCCCTGCGGCGTTGACTTCTGGGCTTTCCGTGGGGGTTTCCGCCTGGTTGGGCGCAACAGCAGTTTCGGCGGTGGCGTCCCCAGTTGTATCCGGGACTGTCTCTGTGGTTGCAGCGCCGGCAGCGGTATCCGGACTGGCCACTGCATCGCCCACAGCCAGCAGTTGGCCGGCATAGACAGCATTGGCGTCCGTGATCTGGTTCAACGCCATCAATTCCTCTAGCGTCATGCCGTAACGCTGGGCAATGGCGCTGAGCGTTTCGCCGGGCTGCACGCGATACGCACCGGGAGGAGCCGGCTGCGAAGCATCGACGGTCACGGGCACGCGCAACGTCTGGCCCACGAAGATGGCGTCGGCATTTTCGAGCCCGTTGAGATCAAGTAAGACCTGGGGTTCCACACCGAATTGGGCGGCAATCTCGGTCAGCGTCTCACCGGCCTTGACGGTATAGACCATCGTACCGGCATCCTGCGCAAAGAGTGGCGCTGGGGGTAGGTACAGGAGAAAGCCAGCTAGAGCAAAGGCGAGAATCAGCAGCAGCGGCTTGGCGCGCGCGCTGGTAAATGGCAGAAGGGAATGATGGTGGGTCAAAACGATCCTCCGCAGACAGGGCGGCGCTTGAGCAGCATGCGAGCGCGGGCAAACTTCCCAGCAAAGCAAATTGCACTGAGCGTACTCAGATTCTACAAAGGTGTCAAATCAGGCAGAAGGGCAAGGGGAGAAAAGAAGATTGTGGGGTATAAAAAGAGAAAGAGAGTTCGGTTGGCGATGGCCTACTCTCGCATGCAACGGATCGCATACTACCATGGGCGCTGGCGGGCTTAACTGCCGGGTTCGAGATGGGACCGGGTGGACCCCCGCCGCTCTTATCACCAACAGAACTCTCGTTCTGACTGATTTAGGTTGGTAACTTGCGTCACCGGTGGCTTACACTTTCGTGCTTGCCACTTTGGTGCCTGGCACTGTGTCTGTGACACTTGTGCTGGCACACTAAAAACTGGCTAAGATGAAGGAATCTCTTTACTCGTGATTCATTAGTCTGTCTACTGCCCATCTTGCG
>CAWBRX010000006.1:0-102304 GCA_963791135.1 uncultured Chloroflexia bacterium | reverse complement strand
CCACGTTTCGCGGTTTTTGCGGTCAATGACGGGGCTGGGCATATACAGCTCCTCCGGCCAATGTGCCAGCGTATGGGGGGCGGTGATCAAGTGCGCCTCCTGCAGCTGGCTGTTGACGAGATCCGTGATCGGCAGGTCTTCTACCACCGAAAGGCTACAGCGCCAAGTCGCAGCGCCTGGCCGCACATCTCGTCGTCAAAGATCAGCTTGGGCAGGCTGAACACCAGGACAAAATCAAGCATGCCGGGGCCAGAAACGGAGTTGACAGAGCCGAGCGCGGCCAGAAGGGCGCTGCCAAAGGTCTCGGCTCCGGCCTGGGCATCCAGCAGCTTGGCGTCGCTCAGCGCCATATAGGCCTGCGTGGCAGGCCCAGCCGCTTGCCGACTTCGGCATTGAGCACGTCAAGGTAGAGCGCCTGCACGCCGACCATGGGCGAAGTCGTTTCCCGCACATGTGGAACTCTGCCGGCGCACCGCCATAAAGCACCGGTGCCCCCGGCCGGACTACCTGCGCCATGACAACGCCGGCAATGGTATCTACAGCATGGAAAATGGCCGAACCGACCAGCGTGACCGGGGCCGTAAGCCCCATCAACGTTACCGGTACGATCTCGACCGGCACGCCGGCCTCGACACAGTCCAGCAGGTTCTGGCACGAGTCTTCGCTGTAGCGGAAATTGCCCGTGGCGGTGATTGTAAAGATCGACATGGGCCGTCGGATCAGGTCGGCCCGGTCGTGGCGAAACAGCTGCATCATGTCGACCATGCGGCCGACGCCATGCTGAGTAAAGGCGCCGGACACGATGGGGCGCTTCGAGTTTGTGAGGCAGAGATACAGACGCCAGGCATCTGATACATTGGCCTCGATGTCATCGTTGGTCGAAAAAGCAGTAGCAAGGTACGGGGATTATGTGCAAGGCCGTCGCAGACGCGCACATACTCGACGAAATCGGCCGTGTTGGCATGGCGGGTGTGACCAGTACGATGATCCTGCACCTTTAGCCCGCTTGACCCAGGCACAAAGTGCGCACGATTTTTACCGCCAATATCGGCGTGCGGATTGCCATCCCGGTCATAAAGCACAAACGACGCAGGGGCAGACGCCGACCGCGGCGTCGACCTTATCGACGGGGAAAATGATGCGGCCGCTCGCCGTCATAGGGAAGCCATGGTCGACCAGGCGTTGGCGCAGGGCAGCGCCGCGGATCTCCATTCCTGTCGTGGCCAAGATACGCTTGGCCTCGCCGATGATCTTGTCGAGCATATGCTCGTCGGCTATCTTTAGTGTAGGACGCATAACGCTACCAGATGTCATGAGGCCGGATGGATACGGTAAGTGTGCTGCCGTGAGAGATGGTCATTATTCGTCGCGCTTTAAGTCGCACGCAAGCATCGCGCAAAGCAAGTAGCCTTTGGCGGGCACCGTCCCCTCGGAGCGCAGGCGTCCTCGCCTGAATGATCTTACCATCCGGAGCGCAGGCGTCGCCGACACTTGCGTCGGATTGGCCTGCATTTCTCGCTGCCACGAAGATGCAGGCTCCGACGAACCGTCGGCGGACGCCTGCGCTCAAAGATGCCGCGCCCGCTCCGAACGGGTAAGGTGACCTTTGCCCGCCGCCACCTTGGGCAAGGCCAGCAGTTGCTTTATACTTGTTCAACCAACCGCCGCTTGCCCAACCGGATCCAGCCTATGTCTCTACCGTCCATGCCGACTACACAGTCTTAGACTCGACCGTTCCGCGCGACGGATCACGGGTACTATCTTTACAACTGAGAGCCTGTTCAGCGCGGCATTTCTCGCTGCGGTCACCCTGTTGTCGATCAACGCCGCCGAACTAGGCGGCGGCGACCAATACGCCGGTATTCCCAGCACGATTTCCCTGCTGGGCAGGGCCGCCATTGCCATCCCGATCGGCATCCTGATGGACCGCGCCGGGCGGCGTCCTGCCCTCACGCTCGGCTACTTGTTTGGCGCGCTGGGCTTTGCCGTCTCGGCCGTCGCGGTGGGATGGTCGTCCTTCTTCTTGCTCTGCTTGGGCGCAGGCCTTGCCGGTGTCGCGAATGGTGCCAGCCAGCAGGCGCGCTATATTGCCTCTGAGGTGTGGCCAAGCGCCAGATCGCGCCCGCGTCATCGGGCTGATCGTCTTTGCAGGGACGATCGGGGCCATCTTTGGCCCCTTGCTGGTAGGCCCGGCCGGCCTCCTGGCGCAGCAGCTTGGCGGCAGCGTTTATGCGGGCCCCTACTGGATCGGGGCAATGTTGACAGTGGCTGCGGCGCTGCTCATATTTGTTCTGCTGCGTCCCGATCCCAAGGAACTCAGCCACAGGCGCGAGGTCGATAGGCAGTCGGAATCCGGACCGCCTGTCGCCGCACGCCCACTGCGCACGATCTTTGGCCTGCCGTTGGTGCAGCTGGCGGTGGCATCGATGGTGGTCGGCCAGCTGGTGATGACGCTGATTATGGTGATCACGCCGGTACACATGCATCATCTTGATCACACCACCGGTGAGATCTCGCTGGTATTTACGGCGCATACGCTGGGCATGTTTGGCTTCGCGTGGGCAACCGGCTGGCTGATCGATCGCCTGGGCAGCATGCCCATGATCGCCTACGGCGCAGGTCTGCTCATCGTAGCGAGCTTGCTGGCGCCGGTCGCCGGCAATGTCTTGACGCTGGCCGTGGCCTTGTTCGTCCTGGGTCTGGGCTGGAACTTCTGCTTTGTCGCCGGTTCGGCGCTCTTGTCAAACCAACTGCACTATGACGAACGTGGTCGCGTGCAAGGGACAAATGAACTGTTGATCTCGCTGGCCTCAGGGGCCGGCAGCCTGCTCACAGGCGTCATCTTTGCCGGCGGCGGCATGCTGCGCGTAGGCGCAGTCGGACTGGCGATTACACTGATCTTCGCCGTCTTTGCCACGTGGCGCTGGCGCCGGCAGGACGCGCGGCGGAAGCTGAGGCACCGTTTAGGCGCAGCCCACGTGCGCCTCTCCGGTCCGTGGGTATGCGCGTTGAACGATGACGCTTGGCAGGCTAGTAGATTCTCAACCCGGAGGGAGCCATGGCCGGAACAATCAGTGCCCTGCAGCAGCAAAAAAACAATCCCGAACGCGTCAGCGTATTTATCGACGACGAGTTTGCCTTTGGCGTCGCGCTCGATACCGCCGTGCACCTGGCCAAGGGCCAATTTCTGAGCGACGCCGACATTGCCGCCCTGCAGACAGATGACGAGCACGACCGCGCCTACCAGAGCGCCCTGCACTTTCTTGGCTCACGCCCCCGCAGCACATCCGAAGTCCAGCGCAATCTGCAGGAAAAGGGCTTTGGCGATGAGGCAATCGGCGGCATCAGCTATCGCCCGCCTGGTCGAACATCACTACCTGGACGACGAGGAGTTTGCCCGCTACTGGCTGGAGAACCGCAACCGCTTCCGCCCCCGCAGCGCCAAGGCCATTCGCTACGAGCTGCGCCAGAAGGGCGTGGACCGCGAAGCGATCGAAGCCGCGCTGGAAGGCATGGACGAAGACGACGCCGCCTGGGACGCTGCGACCAGCAAGCTTGACCGTTGGCGCAATTTGCCCGAAGATGAATTTGAGCACAAGCTGTCCGGTTTTCTCGCCCGCCGTGGATTTGGCTTTGCTACCGTACGGCGCACGGTGCAGCGTGCCTGGCGCAAGCTGTCCAAGAGCCCGAGTAGGCCAAACCGGTCAGGAGCCGGATGCCCCCGCAGCACCCGCCCCAACGTGTTGCCGGCGAATGGCAAGCGTGTCCCATGAATCCCAAGACCAAGAAGGTCCCGCCCAAGAACACCAAAGATTAAAGTCCGCACGTGGATGAAGGAAGACATCCCGCGCATCGTCGCCTGCCACCGCGCCGCCTATCCGGAATATTCCGAAAACGCCTATTACAACGAACGCTTTTACGAGATGCAGTTGGCGGCCTTTCCCGAAGGCCAATTTCTCGCCGAAGCCAACGGGGAGGTCATCGGCTACGCCACCTCGCTGATCGTGCAGCTCGACGACGATGCGCACTGGTACACCTATGAGGAGATCACCGGCGGCGGCACCTTCAGCACGCACGACCCCAGCGGCGACACCCTGTATGGCGCCGATATTGGCGTGCGCCCCCAGTGGCGGCGGCATGGCGTCTCCAAGATGCTGTACGAGAAGCGCGTCGGCTTGATGAAGCGCTACAACCTGCGGCGCATGGTGGCCTACGGCCGGCTGCCGGGCTATACCGAGTATGCCGGCAAGATGACGGCCGAGGAGTATGTGCAGAAGGTGGTCGGCGGCGAAATGGCCGATCCCTCGCTGTCGGCCCACCTGCGCGCCGGCTACCACGTACGCCGTGTCCTGCTCGACTTCCTGTGGGACAACGCCAGCCTCAACTACTCGACGCTGCTCGAGATGCCCAACCCCAACTACCAGCCGGAGAAGCGGCGCATCGCCGCCGCGCCGCTCCAGCGCATCGTGCGCCGCATCCGCATCTGCGCTGGACAATGGTTCATGCGGCGCATCCAGACCTGGCTGGAGTTCGAACGCACCGTCAACTTCTTTGTCGACACGGCCGACACCTACCACTCGCACTTTCTGATCCTGCCCGAGCTGTTTACGGCGCAGCTGTTCTCGCTGATGCCGGCCGACCTCGACTCGCGCGAGGCCGTGCGGCGGCTGGCCAGCATGACCGACCGCTACATCGACCTTTTCTCAAGCCTGGCGCAGAAACACGGGCTGTACATCATTGCCGGGTCGCAGCCGGTCATCCGCGACGGCGACCTGTACAACGTGGCGCACCTGTTCACGCCTACCGGGCGACGTCTACACCCAGGATGCGCTGCACATCCCGCCGATCGAGCGGGCCGACTTTGACATCGAGCCCGGCGACGACATCCGCGTCTTTGACACGCCCTTGGGGCGCATCGGCATCCAGGTCGGCTACGACGTCGAATTCCCCGAGTTGGCCCGCCTGCAGACGCTGGCCGGCGCCGAGGTGATCTTCGTGCCCTACAGCACGGACGAGCGCAAAGCGTACGACCGCATCCGTTACACCGCCCAGGCGCGGGCCGTGGAGAACTTTGTGTACGTGGTGATCGCCGGCAACGTGGGCAACCTGCCGACGACCAAGAACTACCTGATCAACTACGGCCAGGCGGCGGTGTTCACGCCCAGCGACTTTGCCTTTCCGCCCTATGCGACGGCGGGCGAAAGCGAGGCCAACGTCGAAACCGTGCTGATCACCGACCTGGACCTCACGGTCCTCGCCCAGCAGCGCGACGTCGCCAGCGTGCGCCACCTGTACGACCGGCGCTCCGACCTCTACGACGTGCGCGCCAAGCGCTCGGTCAAAGTCATCCGCACGGAATAGGCCGGCGCCGCAGTGAACCCGTGCCAGGCGCTGCCCACGAGGTGCGCGGGCAGGCAAGTTGACTGGGGCAGCGCCAGGCACGCCAGCAGCAGTTGCCCCTCGCTCGGCGCCGCTATATCGGCCCACCTGCTGCCTCATGCGCCGAGCCTGGGGCAGGATGCGAGCGTGTATCCTGAACTGCAAGGAAACTGCAATGGATGTCAGGCGTTGTATTGGGGTACACTGACAAAAAACTTACTCAAGACATAGAGAGGCAGATACATGAAAGTATTAGTTACAGGCGGGGCAGGCTATATCGGCAGCATCGCCGTCGAGCAGTTGATCAAGGCCGGCGAAGAGGTCGTCGTCTTCGACAACCTGTACCAGGGCCACCAGCAGGCGGTGCACCCCAAGGCAGCGTTTGTCGAGGGTGACCTGGCCGACCGTGCGGCGGTGGACGCCGTGATGGCGCAGCACAAGCCCGATGCCATCATGCACTTCGCCTCGCACACGCTGGTGGGCGAGTCGATGGAGAAGCCGTTCCTCTACCTCGGCGACAACGTCACCAACGGTCTCAACCTGCTCCAGAGCGCCGTCGAGCACGGCGTCCTGAAGTTTATCCTCTCGTCGACGGCCAACCTCTTCGACAAGCCGGAACGCATGCCGATCGACGAGAGCGAGCGCATCATTCCCGGCAGCCCCTACGGCGAATCCAAGAACATCCTGGAGCGCATGCTCTACTGGCTCGACCGCACCAAGGGGATGCGCTACGCCTGCCTGCGCTACTTCAACGCCGCCGGCGCCTCGGAAGAGCGGGGCGAGCACCACAACCCCGAGACGCACATCATTCCGCTGGTGCTGCAGGTGGCGCTGGGCCAGCGCGAGCAGTTCAGCATCTTTGGCGACGACTATCCCACGCCCGACGGCACCTGCATCCGCGACTACATCCACGTGATCGACCTGGCGCAGGCGCACATCCTGGCGCTGCGGGCGCTCGACGGCGGCAGCCGCACCTACAACCTGGGCAACGGCCGCGGCTTCAGCATCCAGGAACTGATCGACGTGGCGCGCGAGATCACCGGCCATCCGATCCCGACCAAGGTCGTCGCCCGCCGGCCCGGCGACCCGGCCATCCTGATCGCCAGCAGCGAGAAGATCCGCCGCGAATTGGGCTGGCAGCCCGCAGTATCCCGAACTGCGCGCCATCCTGGAAAGCGCCTGGAAGTGGCACGTGGCGCACCCGCACGGGTACGACTACTAAGAGGTTATTGATTGACCACGTGGGCTGGTCACACGGAACAAAGAAGCCGGGTGCCTGTATGGCACCCGCCTTCTTTGTTCCGTACCTTTATTGTAAAGCGAGAGGAGACGCTTATGCAGCCGCTGCCGCTGCAGGCTCGGCAACCTGGACGAGTTCCAGTTCGATGTCGATCTGGACTTCCTTGCCGACCAGCCAGCCGCCGGTCTCGAGCGAGGCGTTCCAGTTCAGGCCCCAGTCCTCGCGGTTGATCTTCGTGGTGCCGCTAAAGCCGTAGTTCGTCGTACCCCACGGGCTCTTGGCGCTGCCCTGGAACTCGACGTCGAGGACGACCGGCTTGCTGACGTCGCGGATGGTCAGGTCGCCGTAGAGCTTGGCCGATCTCCTTGCCCGTTACCTCGACCCTCGTGCTCTTGAAAGTCAGCGTCGGATACTGCTCGACAGCAAAGAAGTCAGGCGACTTCAGGTGCCCGTCGCGCTGCGCATCCTTGGTGTTGATGCTGTCGGTCTCAATCGTGATCTCGACCGTGGTCTGCTCCGGGTGCTCGGGGTTGAGGTTCACGCTGCCGCTCCACTTGTCAAAGGTCCCGCGGGCCTTGGACACCATCATGTGGCGGACGGAAAACTGGATCGTCGAGTGGGACGGATCGATTTGGAATGCCATGGTTCTATGTCTCCTCTAATTTGCCTGTATTAATTCATCTGCATTAGTTCATCTACGCAACAATCATAAAATAGTTTAACATCAAACGATTTGATGTTGACAAAATTACAATTGCCCAAAAGCAACAAAGATGATGCCCGCCTCGTGCAGCGCTGCGGTGCCGCAGCTTTGCGGTCGCCGCCCTCTTGCGGTACTCTACCTCTTTATGGAGCTACGCGAGTACTGGTCCATCCTACGCCGCCGCTGGTGGATTCCCGTCCTGTTGGGCCTGCTGGTGGCTGTGCTGAGCCTCCTGCAGATGCGGCCATGGCAGCCCAAGCCGCCCTCCTATTCCGCCTCGCTGCGCATGCTGGTGGGTGTCATGCCCGCCACCGGTGAAGACGCCGCCACCTACTACGACCCACGCTACTACGCCTGGCTCACCAGCGAATACCTCGTCGACGACTTCACCGAGGTCGTGCGCAGCCAGCTGTTTGCGCAGCATGTGAGCGAGCGGCTGGCTGGGCAGAACATCACGGTGCCGCCCGGCGTAATCCAGGGCAGTGCCGCCACCGGCAAGCTGCACCGCATCATCACGCTCAACATGAGCAGCGGCGACGAAGCGCAGCTGCGCCAGATCGCCGATGCCGCCGCCGCCGAGCTGGCCGAGAACGCCCCGATCTATTTCCAGCAGCTTGGCACCGCCGGCGCCGGCGTGACGTTAATAGATGGACCGACCGTGAGTGCGGTCGGCCCCAGCGTGCGCGACCAGGTTGAGCTGCCGCTGCGCATTCTCCTGGGCGTGCTTGTCGGCGTCGGGCTGGTGTTTTTGCTGCACTATCTGGATACGTCGGTGCGCCGAGGCGGCGGACCTGGAGGCGCTGGGGCTGCCGGTGCTGGGGCAGATACCGCGGAAGTGAGGAGGCAGGCGTGTACGCCTGCGCTCCGGGGGGCGCTCAACGTTGGCTGTGGCGCGGTTTTGTGGTATTGTCGGGGTGAGGATACACAATGACCTTTCAAGAATACTGGCGAATCATTCGCAAGCGCGGCTGGATCATTTTGCTGGCCATGTTCCTGGGCGCGGCGGCAGCTTTCGTCATCAGCTATTTTCAGAAGGACCTGTATGCCGCTACGGTCGAGGTAAGCACCGTGCCCGCACGCCCCGACTGGGGCCTGGGCAACACGGCCAAGGACCTGATGCGCAACTTCACGGCCAACCTCAAGACACCCGAGGTGGCGGCGCGCGTGATCGCCCGCCAGCAGCTCGACATGAATCCCTATGACCTGCTCGCCAACACGCAGGTGGAGCCGGATTCCAGCACGTTTACGATCAAGGTCCAGGTGCGCAATCCCGACGGCGAGGTGGCAAAGCAGGCAGCGCTGGGCTTTGCGGACGAATTCTACGAGGAACGCACCGCCTATTACGCCCAACTCGACAAGAGCGACCGCATCGAGGTCAAGATCCGCAGCCGCGACATCGGCTACGACCAGCTGCAGCCGAAGCCGCTGCTCAACGCGATCGCCGGCGCCGTGCTGGGCCTCCTGCTCGGCCTGGCCATCGTGCTGCTGCTGACCTGGATGGAAGCGGACCTGCTGCGTACGCCGGCAGCCGTCGAGCGCACGCTGGGCATCCCGGTACTCGGTGCCGTGCCGCGTGCCGGCAAACCAAAAGAAGCGGCGCAGGCACCTCAGCCGGGCCGCCTCACCACGGTCAAGACAGCCTGATCTGCCTGAACGGCCGGCTAACCTGCGCGGTTAGCTACCCTGGGTGAAGCTGCACTATCCGGCACGACTGCATTCCATCGTTCGTACTGCACCGCTGGCGCTGCTTGCGCTGGCGGTTTTGCTGTACGCCGCCTATTTCAGCTATCTCACCATCCTGCGCTACCAGGCCTTTGAAGCACGGGCGCTGGACATGGGCAACCTGCACCAGGCGATCTGGAACACGGCGCACGGCAACTGGTTTCGCATGACCAACCAGGAGGCCGGCCTCACCAGCCGCCTCAGCATGCACGTGGAGCCGATCCTGCTGCCGATCGCCGGCATTTACCGGCTCTTCCCGGGGGTAGAGACGCTCCTGATCCTGCAGGCCACGGTGGTAGCGCTGGGGGCAGTGCCGCTCTTTGCGCTGGCCCGCCACCTGCGGCTTGGCGACTGGCCGGCGCTGGCGTTTGGCGTCGCCTACCTGCTCAACCCCACGATGCAGGCGGCGAACTGGCTGGAATTTCACCCGGTGACGCTGGCCCCGACATTCCTGATGGCGGCCTTCTACTTTCTGGTCGCTGCGCACGCCGAGGAGCACGTTGTGGTTTGCCCTATTTGCCATCCTGAGCGCCTGCCTGCAAAGAAGAGATCGGGCTGCTGGTGGCGATGATGGGCCTGTACGCAGCATTGGTCCAACGCCGCTGGCGCCTTGGCGCCATTACCTTTGTGCTGGGAGCGGGTTGGTCGCTGCTGGCCGTGCTGGGCATCCAGGCGGCTTTTGCCGGCGGCAACATCCACTGGGGCCGCTATGCTTACCTGGGGGACACGACGCAGGCCAAGGTGATGGCGCTGCTCACGCGCCCTGACCTGATCGTGGCGCAGCTGCAGGCAGCCAACGTAGGCCGCTACTTTTTTGAGCTGCTGCTGCCGGTTGGATTCTTGTCGCTGCTCGCACCCGAAATCCTCCTGCTGGCACTGCCGTCGCTGGCGATCAACCTGCTGGCGCAGTTCTCGCCCATGCACCAGGTGACAACGCTCATCTACGCGGCTCCCATCCTCCCCTTTGTCATGCTCAGCGCCGTAAAAGGCGCGGCGCGGGTGGCGGGCTGGATCACAGGGTCCAGAACTATCGCGTCCAAGGCAGTCCCGCCGGCTGTGATTGTGTGCTGGGTGTTGGGATTCGCCCTGCTGGGCCAGCGGCTATACGGCTACCTGCCCGGCAGCGGCAATGCCATGGCGCTCACGGTCACCGACCACAACCGGCGCAGCCAGGCGGTGTTCGACCAGATCCCGCCTGACGCCAGCGTGTCGGCGCAAGATCGTCTCAACCCCCACGTGGCCGGCCGCAAGACGGTCTACATCTACCCGCGTGTCGACGACGCCGACTATGTGCTGCTCGACGTGACCGGCTCCGCCTGGCCGCAGCACCCCAACGACTTGAAGCAGAGCGTCGACGAACTGCGGCAGCAGGGGTTCGGCATCGCGGCGGCCGACGACGGCTACCTGCTGCTCGGCCGGAACGCCCCCAGCCAGGTCATCGGGCCGGAGTTCTACACGGCGTGGCAAGACAGCCCGGCCGGCGCAGATGCCATTCCGAGCGGGGCAGAGTTCGGCGGGGTCTTACGCCTGGACGACTACAAGGTACACAACGACCGCAATGGCGAGTTGGTGGTGGACCTGCATTGGACTGCGCTCGAACCAATTGCAGAGGACCTGCGTTTTTACGTGGGCTACTTTGCAAGCAAAGGGCAAGCTCTGCAGGACAATATCTATTACCAACCCATGTCCGTTTTGTGGTATCCTACCTCGATGTGGCCGCAGGGGCAGCGCACGTTTGTACAGACGCTGCCCTGGAATCTGGATGCGGATCAGTTTACGTTGGGCGTCGGCGTGTATGCCGGCGAAGAGGGCTGGACAGGCGGCGCGCGCCTCCCAGTTACGGCTGCAGGCGGTGCGCCGGTGCTAGAGGACGGTACGCTGCTGCGCCTAGGGGGCTTCGTGAAGACGCCGGATGGGCAGTGGCAGCAGCAGCCGGCCATCCCGGACACCTATGCAGCACAGCCGGCCCAGCCGATCGATGCTCAGTATGGCGACGCCATCGTTTTGTCGGCATTCAGCGCACCGCCGACGGCGCAAGCAGGCAAGTCCGTGCCGCTGCGCTTGCAGTGGATGCGCACGGCGGCAGCGCCACCTAACCTATCGCGCTTTGTGCACGTGATAGATGCGGCGGGCAACAAGGTAGCCCAGGTAGACGGCCAGGTAACGGATGCGTTTGGACCGCTGCCGGTGGCAACCTGGCCTGAGAACACAGCGGTAAACGATTTGATGACCCTTGACCTGCCGGTGACACTGCCACCGGGTGAGTATACAGTAATCGCCGGTCTTTACGACTGGCAGAGCGGCGAACGGCTGCCCGCCGGCGGAGCAGCGGCCCGTCCTGACGGCGCGGCGCAGCTCGGTACGATTCGAATCGTGGAATAAGCGAGGTCTTTAGCTATGACACCCCAATTGACCACCCTCAACGACCCGCACAGCGCTGCCGCCGAGGCCTATCAGAGCCTGCGCACGAGCCTGGAATTTTCGCGGCCTGGGACACGACGTCGTGACCCTGCTGCTGGCGGCCGTAGACAGCACGCCGGACAAGAGCAGCCGCGGCGGCCAACCTGGCCGTCGTCATGGCCCAGGCAGGCGATCGCGTCATCTTGGTGGATGGCGACCTGCGCCGTCCCCAGCAGCACGAGATTTTTGGGCTGCCGAATCAGCAGGGGCTTTCCACGTGGCTGCAGGCGGGCGGCGATCCGCCGCTGCAAAGTACAGGCGTCGACGGCCTGCAGGTGCTGGCGGCCGGGCCCGTGGGGGGCAATCCCGTGGCGCTGCTGAGTACCAAGCGCCTGGGCGAACGGCTGGCGGACCTGCGCCAGCGCGCCGACTATGTGCTGATCGATGCGCCGCCGGTGCTGGCAGTCACCGATGCCGCCCTGTGGGCCAGCCAGGTAGACGGCGTGGTGCTGCTTGTCAACGCCGGCGCCACCAAGCGCGACGAAGCGCAGCGTGCCAAGACCGTGCTAGAGGGTGTACAAGCCAAAGTGCTGGGCGCCGTGCTGCTTAACGCCGAGAAGGGCGCCGGCGTATCCGGATATCAAAAGTAGCGAGGAAGAACGATGAAGGGTCTTATTTTGAGCGGCGGCAAGGGCACGCGGCTGTACCCCATCACCTTTAACCGTGCCAAGCAGTTGGTGCCGGTGGCGAACAAGCCGGTGCTGTTTCGCGTGATCGAAGCGATCAAGGAGGCAGGCATCGACGACATCGGCATCGTCATCGGCGACACCGGGGAAGAGATCAAGCAGGCCGTAGGCAACGGGCGGCGCTGGGATGTCAACATCACCTACATCCCGCAGGAGGCGCCGTTGGGGCTGGCGCATGCCGTCAAGATCAGCCACAGCTTCCTGGGGGATGACCGCTTTGTCATGTTCCTGGGCGACAACGTGATTCAGGGCGGCATCAGCAGCTTGATCCGGCAGTTTGCCGGCAGCGACTGGAACAGCCAGGTCGTCCTGACGCAGGTGGACCACCCGGAACACTATGGAGTCGCCGAGTTGGACGAACAGGGGCGGATTCGCCGCCTGGTCGAGAAGCCGCGCAACCCGCCCAGCAATCTGGCCCTGGTGGGCATCTATATGTTCGACCACAACATCTTCCAGGCCGTCAACGCGATCAAGCCGAGCTGGCGCGGCGAGTTGGAGATCACCGACGCCATCCAGTGGCTGGTGGAAAACGGCTGTGCCGTGCATCCCTACATCCACCGGGGTTGGTGGATCGACACCGGCAAGCCGATCGACATGCTGGAAGCCAACAACCGCGTGCTGGCCGAAATCGCACACAAGGTCGACGGCTACGTGGATCGCGACAGCAAGGTCGATCACCTGGTCACCGTCGAGCGGGGTGCGGAGATCATCAACAGCGTGGTGCGCGGCCCTGCCATCATTGGCGAAGATGCCCGGCTGATCAACTCGTACATCGGGCCCTTTACGAGCATCTACCACGACACGATCGTGGAGAACAGCGAGATCGAGCACAGCATCGTGCTCGACCACAGCCGCATCGTCAACGTGCCGAGCCGCATCGAAGACAGCATTATCGGCCGCGACGTCGAGGTGACCTACAGCCCGATCAAGCCGAAGGCCTACAAGATGACCTTGGGCGACCATTCGCGGGTAGGCCTGTTATAAGCGTTTGAGGTTTATGTTGATTCTATCCCTGCCGGCCTTGGCTGCCACGCTGCGCACGTTGGGTGGAGCAGTGACCCCACTGCCGACGCCCCCCGTGCTTGAGCCGCACCTGCTGACGCCCATGTACCGCGTGCAGCAGGGTGACGTCGAGCAGGAGGCAAGTTCGGCAGCGCGCCTGGTGAGCGACCTGGCCGAACGGCTGCGGCGGCTGGCGAGCGCCTATGGCGAATGGGAAGAATTCGAGGTGGAGCCCTATTTTGATCTGTACGGCGAGCAGACTGCGCTGCTGGTGCACGTGTCCGAGCGCGTAAGCACGGTGCACGTAACCTTTTTCGCCGACGCCGTACTGCCTTCGTTTCAGGCGGCCGTCGACTTCCTGGCGCAAGACCTGGCACCCGCACGCTTCCAGAATGGCGCCTACGCGACTGCACAGGCAGTGATGAGCACACACTGGCAGCGCCTGGTCGACGTCGTCCTAAGGACGCGCGAACACCTGGCACACGACGCCGGGTTCTTGGCGGCCAACGGCGCCGGCGAGGAGCGCAGCCGGTGGCGGTCGGCCTGGCAGAGCAGCGCCCCGGAAGGCCTGCTGCCTGCGCTTGCGCCGCCGCTGGCGGAGACGCCGACGCTCACCCTGTCGATCGAGTTTCCCCTGCCGGCCTATCGCCAGCCCGGCAGGCTGCGCCGCCTGCGTCGCGCCCAGCAGAACCGCCTGCGCCGTGCCGCGCAATCAAGACATTCGCTTGCGAACAGACATCCAAAGGAGTGATGCTTATGCAAACCCTGCTTGTTACCGGCGGCGCCGGCTTCATCGGCTGCAACTTCGTGCGCTACATGCTGGACACCCATGCCGATGTCAAGATTGTCGTCTACGACAAGCTGACCTATGCCGGCCGGCTGGAGAACCTGCAGGACGTCCAGGCCAACTATGCCCGGCGCTTCGACTTTGTGCACGGCGACATCTGTGATGCGGCGGCGGTGGAGGCGACGATTGCCAAGTACGGGATCGACACCATCGTCAACTTTGCGGCCGAAACACATGTAGACCGCAGCATCATGGACCCGGACGCCTTCATCCAGACCGATGTCTACGGCACCTACGTGCTGCTGGAGGCGGCGCGCAAGGCAGGCAACCTGCGCTATCACCAGATCAGCACCGACGAGGTCTATGGCCACATCCACGGCGATCACCGCAGCGTGGAAAGCGACGGCATGGCGCCGCGCAGCCCCTATGCTGCGAGCAAAGCAGCCGGCGACCACATGGTCCACGCCTACTACATCACCTACGGGCTGCCGGTCACCATCTCGCGCGGCGCCAACAACATCGGCCCCTTCCAGTATCCGGAGAAGGTGGTGCCGCTCTTTGTCACGAATGCGCTGGCCGGCCAGCAGCTGCCGGTCTACGGCGACGGCAAGCAGATGCGCGACTACCAGTATGTGATGGATCACTGCTCGGGCATCGACATGGTGCTGCAGCACGGCGCCATCGGCGAGGTCTACAACATCGGCACGGGCAAGGAAATGACCAACCTCCAGATGGTCGAGATCCTGCTGGACGAACTGCAAGCTGCCGCAGAGCCTGATCCAGCATGTAGAGGATCGCCAGGGTCACGACCGGCGCTACTGCATGAATGTGGACAAGCTGATCGCGCTCGGCTGGGAGCCGGAGTACACCCACGAAGAGGCGATTCGCAAGACCGTGCGCTGGTATGTCGACAATCGCTGGTGGTGGGAGCCGATCCGCAGCGGCGAGTTCAAAGAGTATTACCAGCGGCTGTACGGCGAGCGCAAGGTCCTGAAGTAAGACACGCCGGTGGCGTGGCCAACGAGATATAGAGTGTAAGCGATGAACCGCGTGGCGCTGGTACATGACTGGCTCAACCAGCTCGGTGGGGCTGAGAATGTGCTGGAGGAACTGGTCGGCATGGTGCCGGGCGCGCCTGTCTACACCAGCATCTATGCGCCGGAGCGCATGCCGGAGCAGTACCGCGCCTGGGACATCCGCACCAGCTTTATGCAGCGGCTGCCCGGTGTAGCTGCGCATCACCAGAAGTACCTGGCATTTTATCCGCTGGCGTTCCAGCAGATGGATCTGAGCGGCTACGACCTGGTGCTCAGCAACAAGAGCGGCTTTTGCCACGGCGTGCGGACCAAGAGCGACCGTGGCCGGGCGACGCACGTCTGCTACTGCCTGACGCCCACGCGTTTCCTATGGCAGTATGACCTGTACCGCCAGCGCGAGCAGATCGGCGGCGCCGCCAGCAGTGCGCTGCGCCCGCTGCTGGCGCAGCTCCGCAAGTGGGACCTGGCGGCGGCGCAGCGGGTGGACCACTTCATCGCCATCAGCAGCGAGGTGCAGAAGCGGATCCGCACGATCTACGGCCGGGAGAGCGACATCATCTTTCCGCCGGTCGACGTGGATTACTTCACGCCCGATCCGGCGCAGCGGGTGGGCGATTATTACCTGGTCGTCAGCCGTCTCATCCCCTACAAGCGCATCGACCTGGCCGTAGAGGCGTTCCGCCGCCTGCCGAACGAGAAGTTGATCATCGTAGGCGACGGCCGCGATATGGCTGCGCTCAAGGCAGCGGCAAGTCCCAACGTGCAGTTTTTGGGCAGGCAGCCGCGGGCACGCGTGCACGAACTGCTGCGCGGCTGCCGCGCTTTCCTGTTCCCCGGTCTAGAGGACTTCGGGATCGCGCCGGTGGAAGCGATGAGCTGCGGGCGGCCGGTGGTTGCGTTTGCCGGTGGCGGTGCACTGGACACGGTCGTGCCCGGCGTTACGGGTGAACTGTTTACCAGACGCGACCGTCGACAGCCTGGCCGACACGCTGGCAAGACGTTTGACTGGCAAGCGTACAGCGCCGCGTGACTGCCGCGCCCAGGCTGAGCGATTCAGCGCCGCAGAGCTTCCGCCGACAAATCGCCGCCTATCTGGCAGGAGTTCGCGGCGGCAGTCGCACTCCGTCACCTGACGCTGCACCCTGCGGCCTCAGCGTTAACAGGCTGCGCGATCTACCGCGTCAGCACCCTGCGCCTCAACTGCGTGCGCGCTGTTGCCACTTGGTCTGACTCGCCGCCGACAGTAAGGCTGCGGCAGCGTCCTGGCGGGCCACGGATCAGCGAAACCTCTTGCCGATCGTGCTCTAACTCGCCGTCCAGCACCTCCAGGACGGCGGCCGTTGCCGTGGGCGCTACGCCACCGAGGCCGGCGCGCACGGCAACAAAATTAGCCCGGATCTACGGCACGGCCAAACTCCTGGTCGTCAAACGGCAGTTCGTGCCCCAGCACCTGGCGTGCCGACCGCCTGAAGATGATCCAGCGTCAGCTGCGAACCGGCAAGCCCTGCCTGTACGGCCGTCTGCACCATCGTCGCCACCACCTTGTGCGCCAGGCGGAAGGGCAGGCCGGTCTCGCGCACCAGGGTGTCGGCCAGCTCGGTGGCGGTGGTGAAGCCTTCCCCGGCCTGCCGGCGCAGATGGGCTGTATTCAGGTGCAGGGCAGCGAAGAACGCGTCGTACAGCTCGAGGCACTCCTGGACCGTCGCCAAGGAGTTGAACAA
Source organism: uncultured Chloroflexia bacterium (assembly GCA_963791135.1). Taxonomy (GTDB): domain Bacteria; phylum Chloroflexota; class Anaerolineae; order Caldilineales; family Caldilineaceae; genus Fredericiella. Next base: position 85,567 of record CAWBRX010000006.1, on the reverse strand, counting down.
CGGCGGCAGAATCTCGTCTTCGATATCCTGCGTGTCGCCATAGGGGATGCTGTGACACTGCAGCACGACCGTCTGGGCATAGCCCAGGGCGCGGCTGAGCCGGGCGCGCAGAGTGCTCCAGCACCACCGGATTGCGCTTCTGCGGCATGATCGAGCTGATCTGGATAAAGCTGTCGTCGATACGCAGCGCATTGGCCTCCTGTGTCGCGCGCACCAGCAGGTCATGGGTCACGCGGCTGAGGTCGACCGCCAGCGACTGGATGGCAACCGCAGCGTCGGTCAGGTGCTCGCCCGCCGCCGATGCGTGCTGCGTGCTGAGCGATCGACGTCGTCGAAGCCCAGCAGCTCCGCGACCCGGACCGCGGTCGATGGGAAAGCCCGTGCCGGTCAGGGCGGCGGCGCCCAGCGGCGACTCGGTTCATGTTGGCGTAGGCCGCCGCCAGCAGCGCCTGATCTTTGGCCCAGCGAGGTGAGCACACCGGCGAGGTAGTGGGCGAAGGTGACAGGCTGCGCCGGCTGCGTATGGGTGTAGCCGGGCATCAGCGTTTCGAGGTGGCGGCGCGCCTGGGCCAGCACGGTGCCTGCGCAGCGCCAGCAGCGCTCCGATGACTTCGAGCAGCCGGCTGCGGAAGGCCATGCGCGCCAGCGCGTGGCCCAGATCGTTGCGGCTGCGCGCCAGCTGCAGGTTGCCGCCATAGTCGGCGCCGGCCAGTTCGATGACGCGGCCCTCGATGCGAAAGAAGAGGTCCTCGATGCCCGGCTGATACGCGTAGGCCGCGACGCCGTCAGCGCGGATCGCGGCCATGGCACGCAGTAAGCGCCGCGGCGTTGGCGGCGCTGATGATGCCGCACTCGGCCAGCATGACGGCGTGCGCCTCGTGCGCCGCCAGCATCGGCTCAAACAAGTATGCCTGGGCGTCAGCGATAGGCCGGCTGCAGGACATGGCGGCTGTAGCGTCGGATGTGGAAACACTGCGTGCGCCATCTGCTTCCCTTCATACCGGTCAGCGCGATGCCCTTGATGATCTGGCGCTGGAAAAGGATGAAAGACGATGAGCAGCGGCACGGTCGCCAGGCTGGCGCCGGTCATGATCTTCTCCCACTGCGGTCGAGGTCTCGCCGCGGAAGAAGCTCAGCCCGACGGGCAGCGTGTAGAACTCGCGGCTGGCTGGCGATGATCAGCGGCCAGAGATAGGCGTTCCAGTTGCCGATAAAGTTGAAGATGCAGAGGGCGGCGATCGCCGGCTTGACCAGCGGCACGGCAATGCGCCAGAAGATGCCGAACTCGTTCATGCCGTCGATGCGCGGCGGCGTCGAGCAACTCGTTGGGCACGCTGTCGAAGAACTGGCGCATGAGAAAGATGCCGACCGCCGTGATCACGCCGGGAAAGACGATGCCCCAGTATCTGCGCCGCGCCCTGGTTCCAGCCCGGCCTGCACGCTCATGTTGAACCAGGGAATGATCAGCATCTCGGTCGGCACCATCAGCGTCGCCAGGATGCCGATGAAGATGATCGTTCTTGCCGGGAAAATCAAACTTGTTGAGCGTGTAGCCGACCAGCGAGTCAAAGAATGCCACGCTGGCCGTGCTGATCACGGCGATCAGCAGGCTGTTGAAATACCAGCGGCCAAAGTCGCTGGTGGTCAAGCACGGCCGCATAGTTGGCGAGCGTCGGGTTCGTGGGCAGGAAAGAGAATTCGAGCAGTTCCGGCGCCGGCTTCAGGCTCGTGAGCACCATCCAGATGAAGGGTACGACCATGACGACTGCGCCCAGGCTGAGCAGCAGATAGGTCGAGCAGCATTCCCCAGCGAGAAACGGACCGAGGCAGCGGGCCGGCTTGGCGACGAGGCGTTCGGCGACTTCCAGGCGTCGCTCGTCCGGCACTTGACTCGGTCGATGTCAGCGCGTCCTCAATACTCGACGCGGCGCGAGAGCACGCGCAGTTGGAAGACGGTGATCAGCAGGATCAGGAAAAGAGGATCACCGTCAGCGCTGCGGCGTAGCCCATGTTGTAGCTGCGAGAAACCCTCCTTGTAGACCTCCAGCACCACCGTCGTCGTGCTGTTGAGCGGGCCGCCGTGCCCTGGGCTCATGTTCTGCACCAGGTCGAACATGCGCAGAAAGGCAATCGTCTGCAGGACGGCCAGGTAGACGATCACCGGGTTGAGGAGCGGCAGCGTGATGCGCCAGAAGATCTGCCAGCGGTTGGCGCCGTCGATCCGCGCCGCTTCGTAATAGATGTCGGGGATCTGCTGCAGGCCGGCGAGAAAGATGATGATCGCAAAGCCCAGGCTCCGCCAGACGGCCACCGCGGTGATCGAGGGCAGCGCCTGGTTGTGGGCTTGCGCAGAAACGCTGCATCGGCAGCCCGAAAGCCTTGAGCACCTGGTTGATCAGGCCCGCCTGCGGCGCGTAGAGCCAGTTCCAGACAAAGGCGACCGCCACCAGCCGAAGTGACGAAGGGATAAAATAGGCGGCGCGAAAAAAGCCTGACAAACACGCGGATCCGGTTGAGCAGCAGGGCCACGCCCAGGCCAGAACCAGCTGCAGCGGCACGCCGAAGATCACGTACCGCAGCGGTGTTGCATGAAGGCCGCCCGCATCGGCGCTGCGCGGCTTGAAGAAGTCCTCCCAGATGTGCGGCATAGTTCTCCGCGCCGACCCAGGGGCCAGCGCCCTGGAAGACGTTCCAGTCGCGAAAGCTGATGTTGAATGCCAGCAGCGTCGGATACCAGCGGATGGCGATGAAGAAAAGCAGGCTGACGCTGAGGAACAGGTAGGCCCACAGAATCTGGCGCCGGCGCAGAGTCAACTTCACGGGATCGCTCCCACAGAACGGCACAGGCGAGGAGAAATCAGGCGACGGACAAGGCAGCCGCACCTGATCTCTCCTCGCCTGCCCTAGATACGTGATCTACGAGTGCCGCAACTACGGGCGGCTGCTCCAGAACTCGTCGAGCATCTCCTGGACGGTCGGCACGGCGATGTCCAGTTCTGCCCTGGGATCGGCGCCGGTCAGCACGACGGCATCGTAGGCGTCGAGGATGGCCTGCCGATCTTTGCTTTCGTCCACGAAGAAGGTGGACTGCGCATAGGGCAGGCCGGCGGCAAAGGCGCCCAGCTTGGGATCGGCGAGCAGTTCGGGATCGTTCGCCGCCTCCAGCTGCGCCGGCAGTTCGCCCGATGCTTCACCCAAAGCTTGCCCGCTTCGGGCGTCGTGATGAACTTGAGGAACTTGATGGCGGCGGCATGCGCGCCGGGTCGGCGGCGGCCTTGGTGGTGATGCCGTGCGTCCAGTAGCTGCCGAAGGTGCTCTTGACGCCGTTGTGTTCGGGCAGCTCGACGACGCCAAAGTTCAGATCCGGCGCATTGCTGGCGATGGTGCCCAGGCGGAACGAGCCGTCGAGGTGGAAGCAGACTTCGCCGGCGAGGAAGCCATCCGGATCGTTCTCATAGACGCCGGCGTACGCCCGTGCTTAGTTCACGCTCAAACGTGAGGAACGTGTCCCAGGCTTCGTAGCCGCCTTCGCTGGCGTTCCACAGCACCTGTGGTATAGTCGTCGCTGTAGGGCTGCTGGCCGAACTGGCGCAGCAGGACTTCGCGGAACCAGTGGTGCGCCTGGCCTTCCGGATTCACGATGAAGCCGTACACCTTGAACTCGTCGCCTTCCTTGACCGTGCACTTGACCGCCTGCTCCTTGAGTTCGTCGAGCGTTCTCGGCGGATTCTCGGGTCGAGTCCGGCGGCGGCCATCAGGTCCTTGTTGTAGAACAGGGCCAGCGTGCGCACGGCGGTGGGCAGCGTGTAGAGCTTGCCGTCCTAGAAGCTGCCTTCGACCATCGGGCTGAACTCGCTGCGAATCTGGTCGGGCGGGAACTCGTCCTCGGGCAGCGGCACAATGTAGCCGGCGTCGATCCATGCCGGCTGCCAGCCGTAGAAGAGCGTCACGACGTCGGGGCCGACGCCGGCCGGGACGCTGGCGGCAATCTTGTTGCGGAAATCGTCGTAGGGGATGTCAGAGTTGTGGATCACCTTGATGTTCGGGTTCTCTGCCTCGAACTGCGCGATGAGCTGGTTCATTGCGTCGATGCGTGCATCGAAGTTGTACTGCCAGTACTCGATCTCGACGACTTCGTCTGAAGCCGCTGCATCCGCCGCACCGGCGGCCTCTGTAGGTGCGACAGCAGCGGACTCTCCTGCTGCCTCGGTGGCAGTTTCAGCGGCAGTCGCAGTGCCCTCGGCGGCGGGCGCCTGGGCGGCCGGCGCAGCCGCCGGTGCGCAGGCGGACAGCAGGAGCGCCAATAAGAGCGCCAGGCTGCCAATGAATAAAGTGGTCGACGTGACATAGATTCCTCCTGAATCGCATTCTGGGTGGATGATAGGCACCGATTGGGTGCATACAGCAGAACTTGTGCACGTACGGCGAATCACTAGTGCAGCCACTGGCGGTAGTGACCGATACCCTCTGGGGCTGGAACTGTTCAGCGCGACGCCGGCTACAGATGGAGATGCAGCAGCCGGGCGGCGTTGCCGGCAAAAATCAACTGGATATGTTGCTCCGGCATGTTCAGGTCCAGGCAATCACGCATCTGGTCCTGCAGGTAACGAAGGGCAAAGCCGCGGGGGAACCAGCTTGAGTCACTGCCGAAAATGATGCGTTCGGGGCCGATCGTTTCGTAGTACTTGCGGAACAGGTACTTGACAGTCACCTCACCCGGCACCCAGCGGATCCACTGATTGCTGCCGCTGGTATCGACACAGACGTTGGGGCAGGCCCAGCAGAGCTGCAGCGTCTCGCGCTCCCAGGCGCAGCCAAAGTGAGGAATGACAAACGGCACTTCCGGGAATGACTTGGCGACGTTGTGCAGCTTGAGCGGGTTGATGTTTTCGTGCCAGGCAACGCCGCCGGCGCCGCCTTGAATGCCAAAGTGAATCAACACCGGGATGCCGAGTTCGGCGCACTTCTCCCACACGGGGAAGGCGCGGGATCCTCGATCGGTTCCTCGATGTTGGGCGCCAGCAGCTTGTAGGCACGCAGCCCCAGTACTTTCACGGCACGCTCGAGGCGTTCGACGGCATCGGGCAGAAAGGGAGAATGGTGGGCAAAACCGATGAAGCGATCAGGATACCAACTGCACACCTCGGCCAGGTGATCGTTGCCGCCGCCGGTGACAAAGCCGATGGCACGGATACCGTGTTTGTCCAGTTCCGCGACCCAACGGCGTGCCTGTTCGCGATCGCCGGGGTGGGCCTGTTTGTCCTCCGCCTGCGGGAAGTTCCACATGCGGCGCCAATGTTCCTGGTAGGGCCGGCTCTGTTCCTGGACGAGGCTGCGCCGTGCTGCGCTCACACGCTCGGTATAGCGCTGGGGTGTGTCGCCCATATCGGGGAACCACGGCCGATCGGTGGGGAAATGGGCGTGGAAATCGATAACTTCGAAACCCTCGTACATCGATCCTGGCTTTCTGCGATAGGCGGCCGCTCGCAAGCGGCCGGGCTTGTTGGTACTGCGCAGATGGTGCGGAATGCGCTGAGCTGTGACAGTTGGGAACTATCATGAGTTACTGGCTAGCAGTAACGACAATATACCACAAGAACAGCAGGCGAATCCAATTGGCAAAAATCAGCTTCGCCAGGGGGGAGAACACAAAAAGGCCCCGGGAAGGCATCTCCCCGGGGCCCAAATGTTCTGGTATTGGCAGCTGCGTTAAGACAGGTGGCGCTGAATCTTGCCGAGCAGCTGCTGCTTGGGCTGATAGCCGACGATGCGCTCGACCGGCTTGCCGCCCTTAAAGAGCAGCAGGGTCGGGATGCTCATCACGCCGAAGGCCATCGCCGTGCTCTGATTGTCGTCGACGTCGAGCTTGCCGATCGTCAGCTTACCATCGAGATCCGTGGCGATCTCTTCCAGCACAGGCGCGATCATCTTGCAGGGGCCGCACCATTCCGCCCAGAAATCGACCAAGACCGGCTGTTCGGACTCCACCACCATTTTGTCAAACGTGCTGTCTGTGACCTTCACTGGCTTTGCCATGATTTCGCATCTCCTTCAAAAAGCATTCCTGTGCCCAGGACTGCGCAGCGACTTGGAATTCTCGCGCCGACTTCCCATGAAGTCCGCAATCCCTACTACGAAAAATATAGTACACTCGGTTGCAACCTTTGTCAAAACTGTTGAGTTCCGAAAAACCGCCTCTGCCTCAAGCCGCCTGCGCCAGGGTATACATGCCCTACTCGTCCTGCCCCAGCCCCTCCTCGGCAGATGGGGCGCCAATTACGAAAAATTCACGCTTGATCTCTACCTAAAGATGCGCTAAGATTACATTTACGACCCACGAAAGCTTTGTTCAGAAATGATCCAAGCTGTTCTCCAAATCAATTCATCAGCGTTTGTGCTCGCTACTGGCTGTTGCACCTCCACAAGTGCAGCCATCAATCCGCTATCACCTGGAGGAGACAGTCCCGAGCATCCAGAGTGACGTCATGCAACCCATCCACACAACGTTGTTTCTTGATGTCCTTGCCCAATTGGAAGTATTGCCTGCTAACGATCCGGTTTGGCAAGAAGTCACTATCTTCGTGGCTGAATTGTGTCGCCTGCAAGAGGAGGCTCTGACGCGAGCCGCAGCCCATACACTGCGGGAGCAGCAAGACCAACTCGCTCAAGCCGCAACAGCGATATTCCGGCGCTACGCTGAAACACTGAAGCCTTTTGAGGTAGGCCCCGCAGGTGCCGTAATTCTCAACCTTGACGCGAGCCAAGCTAGCCTCGAGGCAGCACAACAAGATGTTGCAGCGCTCGAGCGGGCGTTAACAGAGTATGCCGCTCTCGCACACATGGAGCGCGATACCATCACCCAACGACGCAACATACGCAACAAAGAAGAACGACTCGAACACGAAATCGAAGACATACTCGCCCAACTGCATCACTGGTGTTCGCTTGTGCCCAGCACAGATCCTCCAGTGGGATCATTTTCACTTGACGCCGAGTTGGAAACAAAGTCGCCAGATGCGTCCACCACTGCTGCTGCCGACGAAGTCGCCGAAGCCGAATCGCCCAGCATATTTGTGGCTGAACTGACTGCTGAGCTCAACGACGCGCTCACCACAGCACTCGCCACAGCACTTGCCAATGCAGTGGACGCTGAGACTGTGGCGGAGGGGATCGATGAGGGAATAGTCGAAGGTACCATTGAACCAACGGCTGTCCCTTTGATCGAGGTCGAACCACATGACGACTCTCTCGCCGAGTTGCCCTCGTACGCAGATGTACTGCCCACCTTCATGCCAGAGTATGAAAGCACATTGCCCTCCTTTCTCGGCACGGATCTAGGTGACGGTTCCGAACTCATCGAACCTCATGAGACAAAAAACGATGGGGGCAGCGGCAGCAGCGCAGGGATCGAAATGGCTGCGGTGCCGGACGCTGACCTTGCGCCGCTATGGGTGCCATCGGTGGCCCACGAACTCACAGCCGAAGGTTGGTTGGCGCTATTCTGGCAACTGGTCGAGGAAGGCGACCTTGCAGCAGCCTACTGGCTCGCATGTTCACTGCCATTGCAGCCAGAGCCGACCTTTACCCCACTCAGCGATTGGCAAATCGCCGCCTTGCAGGCCAGTTGGTGGCTTCCCAGCGGGCGCGGAGCGCTGGCGCAAGATCTTACCGAAATTGTATATACCAATAATGTGGACGACAGTGCAGTGGCACAGATCGCCGGGGTGGCGGCGGCGATAGTGCCCACTCTCACTCATCCTGCCACCAGCATATCGGGCTGGCTCAAACCGCTCGAAGGCATGCCGAACCCGCTCAATGATATCATCGCTGCGATCGAAACCTTTGCATCGCACGGCCAACCGCTCGACGAAGCTGATGTTGCCGCAGTTCGCGGCGCAGACCAGCGAGCCCAGGAACTGGCGCAGCTGATCATCCAGGCACAACTTTGGCTCCAGCAAGGGCCACACCGTCGCACCTCATTCAAGCGCGCCAGCGACGTCTGGCGCGTTTGGTCAAGCCCAGGTGGCAGGCTGCACCAGATGGTGGAAGTCGTTGCCAACAACCGCCGGCACCAAGCAGAACAGCTCCGGCAGTGGATCTCCGACTGGCGCGGCACCCCAGTCTCTGAACGCATCAATGAAACCGATCTGCAAATCATGGGTAAGGTGCCCGATCGTAAGTCACGCTTCATTGACGGTTTTCCACGTACGTGGCTCATCACCCAAGCAGAAGAAGCTGCCGACGTGGTTGAGCGCTGGCTCATGCTCGTCCGTGCCGACGCTGATACTGCGGGCTGGCATCAAGCTCGCGTCGAGGAGTTGGTGCGTGTGGTTGAGCAACACGCTTACGACGCATTGAACCTTCTGCAGAACGCCGAAGATGAATGGGCCATAGCGAACCACAAACAGACCGTTCGCCTGCTGCGCTGGGCTGTGGCGGATCTTTGCAGCCTGCTTGGGATCAGCACAGACGCAGCAGTACCCCCCCGCAAGAGTGTGGTCTATCCGCAATACATCGAACCCGGCCTGCTGCCTGCGCTCCGTTTCCGCCTGCTGCTCATACCTGAACTCGCTCTCTCCAGCAACCAGACTGCCGGACCGGACGAACTGCACCTCGTCGCTCCTGCGCTTTGGCATACGATTGCTACTGGGAGGACACTCGAACAGGCACTGGCTATTCACCTCACACGCATGGACATTCGCTTTGGCGAGATCCTGCTGCGGAATCTACCCCAAGCGTCGGCAGCCAAATGGGCGCGCATTATCGAGCAGACCCAGCGCACAGTCGAGACACGACTGGAGTTGGAGCTTCAGAAGGTTACCGACGCAGTCGAACAAGCCTATGTAGAAGGACTGCTCGACGAAGGCGAACGTGCCGCCTTTGCTAACAGCGTAGAATCAGTGCGCGCAGACAACCGGCCAGACTACGCAGATCGATTTGCACGCCTGGCGGTTGTCCGCGACACGCTGGCTGAGAATCGTCACACCCGGCTGCACCACCAGCAAGACCGCTGGCAGACAGTCGAGCAGCGTCTTAGCACATTTGCTGGGGATGACCACCAAGCATTGGTCCAACAGATCAGCCGCTTTATGGCCACCCTGATAGTGCGTGAAGATGTCGTCGTCATTGACGAACGCCTGGCTCGCTTGGAAGAACTTCTTGATCAAAATCTCCTGCCCAGGTTTGAGGAGTTTGCGCTTCCCCGCCGTCGCGATGTGTATCGCGAGTTCGTTCGATTCCTGCGTGAGTGGGAACTGAGCGCTAACGTACCTGAACTTCGCCTTGGCCACCTGCGCGGCAGGCTCACACTTGGTGAACTCCCCCCCGCCCTTGCCTTGACCCATCTGCATAAATCACGTATTGCCGAGGTGCGCGATGCTGTCGAACGCTGGCACAGCCTTCACCAGGTCAAGCCGGACACCGACAGTGTCGCCGTGCGCCTGCACGTTGCCCAACTCCTGCGCTACCTTGGCTTTACACTTAATGACCTGGAAGAACGCACCGTCGTCGTCCAGCGCAGCGGCCCCGATTGGGCATACCTTACCGCCGACATGACTGCCGCCCAGCAGTCCCCGGTGCCGCAATATGGGTCCCTACATTCCGGCACCTTCGACCTCGTTTGCCTGTGGGAGCGCCCTGAAACAGAGGTGATCGGCTCACGGCTCCACAATCTCAAGCTGCGCGCCAACCATGTTCTGGTTTTCTACCTAGGACGCTTAACATCAAAGCGCCGGCTCAGCTTGATGAACTACATGCGCCAACAGGCACTGTCGATGCTGATGCTTGACGAGTACCTACTGTTGTTCCTTGCTCGTGAACCATCACGCCTGTCTTCCTTCTTCCGCTGCGCCCTTCCGCTCGCCTCCCTCAACCCCTACGTTGAAACCGGCCCTGTGGCACGCGAGATGTTTAAGGGTCGGGCCAGCGAACTAATCGAGCTGCAGGACGAAGGTGGCTATGCTATAGTCTATGGTGGCCGCCAATTGGGTAAGTCCGCTTTGCTGCAAAGAGTCGAGGAGGAGTTCCACAATCCTGCCGCCGACTACTACGTTATCCGTACCGATATCCAGCATATCGGCGATCCTTCTACGCCTCAGGCGGACCCCGAACTGATCTGGCAGCGGCTCAAGAGCGGCCTGGAGCAACACAACCTAATCCCGCGCACGGTGGCCACCAAGCCCGCCACCATTCGCGATCGTGTACGCGATAGCATATCAGAGCACCCAAGAAGGCGCGTCCTCGTGCTCTTTGATGAGGCGGACAACTTCCTCGCCGCCGACCAGGCGCGCAACTTCGAAATCGTCAGTACACTGCGTACGCTGATGGATGACACGCAACGTCGCTTCAAGACGGTGTTCACCGGGCTGCACAATGTCCAACGTTATGAAGGTGTGCCGAACCAGCCCTTTGCTCATCTGCGGGGCCTTGAGGTCGGTCCTCTTGATCCCCAGTCTGCGCGCGACTTGATCGTCGAGCCGCTTGAGGCGCTCGGCTTCCGGTTCAACCCGGATGATCCATCCCCCATGTTGGGCATCCTAGCCTATACCAACTCCCATCCCGGCTTGATCCAACTCTTCTGCCAAAAGCTGCTCAACCTTCTTTACCGGCATCGCGTTGGCAGCATTGGGCCATGGCCTATCACCCGGCAGGATGTTGAAGAGGTATATTGTCAGAGTGACGTCCAGGAGGGCATCCGCCGCCGCTTCGAGTGGACGCTCAACTTGGACGTACGCTATAAGGCCCTAGCCCAGATCATGGTGCTTGAGCAACTGGAGGAACGCAACGGCTTCTCCGCAGCTTATGGCACCACCACCTTGCGTGAACTGGCCCAACTCTACTGGCCTCAAGCGTTTGACAATACCTCGCTCGATGAATTCCGCGGCTATCTGAACGAGATGGTCGGGCTCGGCGTCTTTGTGCGCACAAAGCAAAACGAGTATCGGCTGCGCAGCCCTAACCTCGTCCGCTTAATGGGCTCGGCCACGGACATACGCGCTTCACTCGACGAACTCGCTAAGCGTTCAGTTGGGGCTGCGCTCGTACCGGACAGCCATCACGCGCCGCTAGACGAAACGGCTACCCGCTACAGCCCTTTCACCTTCGCTCAAGCCCGCGCCCTCAATGAGCGACGCTACGGCGTCGGTCTTATCTTCGGCTCGCTGGCTCTCGGCATCGACCAAGCTGCCGTGGCAGTGCAGCGCCACTTCGCCCTGCAACATCCACATGGCAGAGCCCATGAAATACCCGCCACCGTCAATACCAGTGACGCCCTCGTTCCCTGGCTAAAACGCGTGGTCGACACCACTGCTAGGGATGTCGACCGCATCTTTGTTTACCGCCGCATGCGTCTCACGAAAGAAGCGATGGCCGATTTGGTTGAGACAGCCATCAGCTTCTGTGCCAAGCGCAAAAGCAACCAACGACAGTGGATGCGCATCCTCTTTATTTTTGATGCCGCCGCCACTGCCGAATGGCTGCAGCTGGCGCCTGAGCCGCGAGCCGATCTCGAAAGTAATGCCGATGCACTCGTCTGTCTGCGCACATGGAACGATCTGGGTATCAGCCAACGGCTGCGCCAGCACAACAAGATTGAATCCACCAAGTTGCTGCATCAACTGCAGTTGGACCTTGGCGGTTGGCCCTGGCTACTTGACCAGTTAGCCGACACATGGGGCAGCGGCGACGATCCGCAGCCTGCAGTCCAAAGGCTATTGGAACAGATCGAGACCCCACCACTGCGCGACCAGTTCATGGCGGCGTGCGGTCTGCATGACGACGCAAAGCACCGCCGGCTGCTCGAGGTCATTATCGGCGACAAAGGTATCCCGCTCGACTGGCTCGTGCCGGAATACTTCAATCATGCGCTTACCCAGGAGGAGTGTCTGCGCTACGTCGAGTACCTGCGCCGCATGGGGCTCGCACAGGAGCGCTTGCAGCCTACAGGCACTTTCATCGTTGCAAACCCGCTAATCGCCCGCTCCTTAGCCTAAGATGTCTACTTTGATGGTCGAGCACCTCGCACAATTGCCCAATGTGCGCGCGTTCGTGGACCGCGTTGCTGGCGATCTCCAGCAGGGAATTAGCACTCTCGTGCTACTCAACCCTATGCTAGACCAGGGGCTGTTCGAAGAGCTCTCTCTCGCATCCTTGCACGCGGCCAACGTCTGGCTGGAAGAGATCGATCTCGCAGTGACGCCAAGCTCCCAGCGTCCTTTTGATCACCTATGCCACCTGCTTTTGTCCGATACCACAGCCCGCAAACATTGCACGAGCGTGCCGCAACTCCTGCGCCAGGTCAACCTACCCGAGGTAATCATGGTGCGCAACCTGCCTGCAATCTGCGACAAACGCAAGGATTGGCTGGATTTCCTCGGCGAGTTGGCTGAAGCCGCACACGGAGTTGCCAGCAGTCAAGACGTACGCCCGCCAGCACTGCTGGTGTGCCTCGCCCCGGCCAGCGGAGACATGCTCCCGAATGAGAGCCCCCGGCTGCACCTACACTGGTGGTGGTCGATCATGACTGCGCTCGAGATTCGCCTGGTGCTTCGCACGCGCCATCGCCTGCCTCACAGCAGCGGAAGTGCGCAGGCGGCATGGCGTGAATTTGTGCTGCCACCCCTTGTTGGGAGTGATCTTGCCCTGGCGGATGCCCTCTGGGAAAGCGTGCTCAGAGACTTTGACGTTGTTTTTGCCCAACTACGCAGCATTGCCAGTGAGCGGGGATGGCGTCCCAAATTGCTGCGGGAACTGCAGGTTGACAAGGTCCAACCGCCGCGGAGCAGCCGGGCTGCTGTGCGCTCTTGCCCCAGCGGCGCCGAACGCAGGCTGTGGGCGCATGGGCTGCTGGATCATGTCGACGAACTGGGAACCATCGTTTCATCAGCTGCATTGGCCGTTCTAGACGACACCGAAGCTATCCGGCACCGTATGTGGCGCGGCCAAGCCGCATTGATCCTCCCGTTGCTCGACGAAATACGCCTTGACGTCTGCCGCAACCTGCTCCAGTCGTGTGGTGACCTTTGGATTACGCATTGGATGGGGCTGGATGGTGTTGCGGCGAATGAGATGGCTGCTAACCCTTTTTCTGCCGAGTGGGGCCAAATCGAATTCAGCCTACAAAGTGCACCTCGAACAGCACCTAGTACAGTCGGGCGTTTGCTTCCCGCCGTTCAGCAGGCACGCTCCGTACGCAATCGCCTTGCTCACTATACTCCCGTCAGTTTCAGTGACTACACGCTGTTACTACATAACCTCGGTTAGGCACGACGGGTTTTGGAGGACACAACGACATCTACGTACTGCCCCCTCGGTTAGTCTGACAGCGGAACATGGCAATACAGACGGCGTGGGCGACTTCGTTTGCCACGTGCTGGAGGGCCTCCGCTTCCTGCCGGCTGTACGACTGGTCGGGCAGCGGTGGCCCCAGCAGCAGCACCCCGTGATGATGGGCATCGCAATCCAGGTTTACACTTAACCGTGGGTTGCCGCGCCACGGGCCGACGGTGTGGACTACCTCCAAACGCCCGTCTATCTGCAGGCAGACTGCACCGGACTGGGCCTTGAGCGTGCGCACCGCGTCCTCAAGCAGCCGCCCTGTGATCAGCCTTGCGTCGCTCATCACGACAAACGTTCGCACCTGGTCGCCGTATGTGCGCAGGTCGCGCAGTTGGTCATAGCTGTCCCGAAACTGGCGTGTAACCAGGCCTTCAAACGTCGCCTTGAGGGGCGTAAACGCAGCGGCGACGATCAGCGTCGTGACGACGATGGCAATCTCACTCGGCTCACCCGTGAGGGCCAGAAACAGCCGCTGCGTGAAGGCAATCATGGCGGCAAAGACACCCGCCAGGACGGCCGTCAGCAAGCCGTAGACAAATGCATGGTTGACGATCGAATCTACTTCCCACAGCCGGTAGCGCAGAATAGCCAGGCCCACGGCGATCGGGAACACCAACAGCGGCGGCAGGAATACGGCCGGATCAAATTCCACCGCAAGGCCAAACAGGGGCACCACCAGCCACAGCATTACCGGCAAAAAGGCGATCACGCTGCCAACTGTTACCAGGCGTGCCTGCCGCCGCACGATCGGGCTGGAACCTTGGCGGGCGCGATAGAGCATAACTGCCAGGAAAACGACGATGCCGATGGCCGCATAGCGAAAACTCAGCTGGCGCGGCGGCAGGTAAGTCCAGGGGTCGGCGGGGAAGAGGAACGCAAGCACGGCCCAGGCTGCCAGGCACACGGAAATCAGGACCGGAATTAAGCCGATCCAGGGCCGCCGCGTTACAGCGCTCCACTCCTGGGGAAAACGCAGGGCTAGTTCGATCAAGACGCCGCCAAGCAGCGCTACCGCTATCGACCACACGATCGTCATGCGATGGGTGGTCATGGTGTCAAAGAGCAGGGCGCAAGTCAGGGACGTCACAATGCAGAAAAGAGCAAGCGTCCTGCCAGGCCGCGTGCGCCCGCGCAGCCGATAGATCCAGATGCCGATCCCCAGGTAGACCGCGCCGACCAGGTAGGGCAGCCAGAAGATGCGCCACATGTCGCCGGCGGGGAATTGCGCCAGTTGGATCACGGGGAAGATTTGCTGCCGGCCATTGGGGAAACGCGCAAACACGAGAATGCTCTCGCCAATGTCGCGTGAACCGATGATCGCAGCAAAGTCGGCCGCACTGTCGATCGGCTGCGCTGCTGCACGCACGATGCGCTGTGGATAGGCGATACCGGCTTGGGTGCCGCTCCACTGACTGCTGACGACGGGCTGCACGACCAAGGTTTGTTCCACGAGGAAGCCTGGAAACGGCTGCCGGCTCCAAGGAATCGCAAAGAAAGGCGCGGCCAAGAATGCCACTACGGCGACAGCAAACGCCGCTAACACAAAGGTGCGCGCGATGCGGTCTAGCGAAGTGACATCGATTTTGTGTGCACCGGCTGGCACTTCGCTCGAGGCTTGAATTGTCATACTTCTGGCGTCTCCGCCGGTAGAGTGCCGTTCTGCACTCGCTCCACCACGATCAGGACGGCATCGCGCTCGCCGGCCCAGGTGCCGCCGGCAAATTCACGGACAGCGCCGGTAACGGCTTGAATGCGCTGCATTCCCTCTTTCACGGGCGCAGTCAGCGCACTTTCCAGGCGCGTAAAGCCAAAGGGTTCGCCGCTGCCGTTACGCGCATCCACCACCCCGCTGCTATAAAGGAAGAGGAAATCGCCCGGCGCCAAAGTGACCGGGGATTCGGTATAGCCGCAGTCCAGGTGCATAGCCAGGGGTGGATCCTGGCTGCCAACAAGGTCGACGTCACCAGTGCTCGCCCCAGTAGTTACTTTCAATGGCCGGATGTGGCCTGCATTGCCGATGAGTAGTGCACCATTCGCTGGATTCAGCCGGCAGTAGAGAGCGGGGACAAATTCACCCGGCGACGCATCCGGGCACAGGGCGCGATCGGCCTGTTCAAGTGCTTCCCCGGGGTGCAGCATACTGCGAGCATTGCTGCGCAGCAGCGTACGCACTGCCACCATGGCAAGGAGTGCCGGCACGCTGTCACCCACTACGCCGCGTGTATTCGTCTCACCCATTATCAATGTTAGGCAACCGTCAATACCAAGCACTGTGTCATAAAACGACCGGCCTGCCGCAAGGCCTGCCTCGCGATGCACCGCGATGTCCCATCCGGGGAGAGTAGGCACCTGTTCTGGCAGCAAGGCGTGCTCGATCTGATGCGCAAGGTGCGACTCGCTGAGGATCAGATCGTCCCGCCCCGCTGGGCTGTGGCGCTGCCGTTCAAGCACAACAAGGGTGCCCAAAGGTAGGATGGCCGCCAGGCCCAGCAGGACAAACAACAGGTTGGACTGGCTTTTGACCGGGGCGATCAGCGTCTCCCAATCCTTCTCGGTCACCAGTGTCCAGGGTGTTCCGGGAATCGGGGCATGGGCAACAAGGAGTTCGCGCCCTGCGGCGTCGACAGTCCGCTGCGCTGCAATGCCATCGGCGGCAGGAGTCGCCGGCACCGGTAGATTGGTGTACTGCTGGCCGTTGCGCTCAGAGGACGAGTCGAACAAAATCTTACGGCTGCCGTCAATCAGGTAGGCCGTCCCATCGGGGCTGACGCGCATCTTGACCAGGGTTGCATAGTACGGGCTGATGGTTGACTGGCTCAACCGCAGCATGCCGACTAACACGCCCACAAAACGGTCTTTGCCCTCTATGATCGGCACGCTCACGACGATTACGGGCGTGCCACCCGGGCCTTCATTGGCGGCGTTTGAGAATACCACGCTGGACGCCGGTCTGCTGAGCAGCCCGCGGAAATAGCTTCGTGCCGACCAATCCTGGCGCATAAACTCAAGCCGCGGCGGTTCGGCCGCCACGACACTGCCAAAGTTGTTGAGCACGACGATGCCGCCGTCGAACAGCCCCTCTTGAATCAGATCCGACTGCTGCAGCACCTTCTTCTGCGCCTCGGGGTCACTGCTTGCCATCTCCGGCGACCGGGCCAACGCGATGAGGGCGTTCGGAAAGTCCGCCAACTCTTCCCGGATGCGCGCTGCGGTGAGGCGTGTCACGTTATATTCGGCTTTGACGGCCAAGGCCGCCACAGTGTTCTGGTAGTCAAGAAAGACCCACAGGGCGATGGCGGCCAATGCAACCAGCAGCAACAGCAGCAGCCATGGCACCCGGCGGTTGCGCCATAGACCCTCCCAACGATTTGACTGCATCCCCACTCCTACCCCTGGATCTCACGTTGGCCAGGTTGCGCATCTTCGATCCGCGCAGACGTCGTTTTAATAATGTCGACGCCCTCCTGGCCCAAGGTGTAGATCTGTTCCCATGCCCCACGCGCCAGTTCGCGCGCATCGCTCATATTGGCAAACACCTCGGCCGTGACCGAGTAGCCTTCGATATGGCCAGCGGCAAAAACAGCCAGATCCAGATCCCGGGCTTTTACAGGGTACTGCTGGCGTACGATGTTTACCCAGTCATCGACCAGGGAAGCACGCGCGGGCTGCAACAACTGGGCTTCAGCCATGGCCCGGCCATAGTCGCGACCCACCAGGAACTTGACCAGCTCCCACGCCGCCTCGGGCTGGCGCGTGCCGGAAAAGATGGCAAAACCATCCGTCGTTGCCAGCGTGACGCGCCGTGACGGCCCTGCGGGGAAAGGCGCCACTCCGATGCGGAAATCTGCCTGTTCCAGAATGTCGCGCAGTGCCCAGGACCCCTCCTCTACCATTGCCAGGTTGCCGCGGATGAAGGCATCCCGCGTGTTTAGATTGCCTACATCCAGCCGGCTGGCCATTACCCGCTCGTCCCACATGCGCGTGCGCAGCCATTCCATAGCCGTCAGCGCCTCCGGGTTTGCCATCCAGCTGCGTGACGGGTTCTGGGGATCGACAAAGTGCCCATTCCAGCCATTGACATGCACCTGGATACGCTCCCAGCTCACGTCAAACATGCTGCCCCAGAGGTCGGTTTGCCCCGCAGCGACGGCTGATTCCCTGATGCGCTGCATCGCCAACAGGTAATCATCGTGGGTCCATTCGGCGGTGGGATAGCTAAGCTTGAAGCGATCGAAGACATCTTTGTTGTAGAAGAGCGCCAGGGCACCGTGGTACTTGGGCAGGCCGAACTGCACGCCCTCACTTGTGAAGAAACTGCGGTACTGGGCCTTGTCCCAATCGTCGATCGTTGCGCGCTCCAGGTCCGAATCGACAAACGGGCGCAGATCGAGCAGGTAACCCTCTTGCGCCCACACTGGGAAGGTATCGCAGCAGCCGGCAAACACATCCGGGGCCACGCCCCCCTGCATGTCGGCGAGCATGCGCTCCTCATAGTTATCCGGTTCCGGCGTGTAGAAGACTTCGATGTTGGGGTGCGCGGCGTGGAAGTCTTGCAAGCGGAACTGCTCACCCAAGCAGCGGCAGTCCTGGAAGGCAAGTTGGACCTTACCGCCGCTGCGCACAGGGGTCGTGGCCGCCGGGGGCGTACAGCCCGCGGCCGCTGCCACTGCCGCCACACTCCCAGCCAGCCGTAGAAAGCCGCGCCGAGACATGCGGTGTGGCCCCGGCTCGCCGCCGGCACTTCCATTTGATAAGCCCAAAGGGGGCGACAGATTTCCTCGGTGCCGTACCATGGCCGTGGTCCTCCTATGTCGGTCGGGAAATATTGGCCAACCGCCGAATTCCAGGTCAGCCTGCAGGGGTCAGCGATGCACGGAACGCTTGCAGGAACAAAGGATGGCGGCTCCATTGTATAGAAGCAAGCTATAGCTGTCAACGCCTCAGGAAAACTCCGGCCAAAAACATGTCGCTCTTCCTGTTGACAGCGAGGCCCCAAAGCTGCTATACTTTGTGCAATAGCACATATTTTGTGCAATTGCACACTAAATGACCACAACATCAATGAATTCCGACCTGCACGAACTGCTTGCCAAAGTCGCTTCCCTCTATTACGAGGAGGAGTTGACGCAAAATGAGATTGCGGCACGGCTGGGCCTCTCCCGGGTCAAGATCTACCGCCTGCTCAAACAGGCTAAAGACGAACAGGTCGTACAGGTCGTGATCGACTGGCCGATCAAGCGCGCGAGCAAGCTGGAACGCGAGCTTTGCGCCGAATTTGGGCTGGCAGACGCCCTGGTGCTGCAGGCAGGTTCGGCCGATCAGGCGACAGAGCTGCACCAACTTGGCCAGCTTGCCGCGCGCTACCTGGAACAAACGCTGCAGGACGGCGCCACGCTTACGGTCTGCCTGGGCCGTTCCACCTACGAGACAATCGCCGCTATCCGCCCTGGTTTTCGGGCCCACGTCCGAGTAGCGCCGGCCATGGGGTCGATGCCCTTTGCCATGCGCGAGTTGGACAGCGGCGCCCTTGCACGCCGGCTGGCGCAGAAGCTGGGCGGCGAAGTTTTGGATCTATCGGCGCCCGCCGTAGCCGACAGCCCTGCCGACGCCGACGTGTTGCGCAACCAACGCGACATCCGCCGTGCGCTTGACCTTGCCCGCAGCGCCGACGTTGCCCTGCTTGGCGTAGGCAACCTCAATCCTGCCCAGTCCGGCTTTGTCAAAGGCGGCTTTCTCAACGCCAGAGGAGCTGGCGGCGCTGGCGGCAGGCGGGGCAGTGGGCGATATGGCGGGCACATTTTTACCGTCGACGGCTGCCTATTACGACAAGCAGTATGACGATCGCATTATTGGCGTGACCCTGGACGATCTAAAGAACATCGCCACGACCATCGCCGTCGCCGCCGGTCCGGAAAAGACCGAGGCCATCCTGGGCGCGCTGCGCACAGGCGCGGTAACGGTCCTGGTTACCGACGATCGGACGGCCGGCAATATACTCGCAATGGAGAATCAAAATGGTAAATAGCTCTGCAGCAGCTGCGGCTAACGGCGTGTTGGACGGTTTCATGCACGTGCCCGTCTTTCAAGGCGAAGGCAGGCTCGAATATCTCGATCGTCCCCTGCCACAGATTCAAAAGGCGGACGACGTGCTGGTGCGCATTGAGGCGTGCGGCATCTGCGGCACCGACCTCAATATTCTGGCGGTGCCGCCCGCGCACAAGGCGCCGCCGGGCATCATTATCGGCCACGAAGGCGTCGGCATTGTGGAAAGCGTTGGCCCGGGCGCCACAGGGCTCCAGTTGGGCGACCGCGTCGTCATCGCCAACCGCCTGACGTGCGGCAAATGTGAATACTGCCGGCGCGGGCTGGACAACCAGTGCACAGACTATCAAACCATCGGCACCACGATCGACGGGGCCTTTGCTCCGTATCTGGTGGCGCCGCAGCGGGCACTGTGGAAGATCGACCCGTCGGTGCCGCGCGACGATGCGGCTCTGTTCGAGCCGCTGGCCTGTGTCGTCGGCTCGGTCAAGCGTGCGCCGATCCAGCCGGGCGACAATGTGGCCATTATCGGCGGCGGGCCGATGGGCCTGCTCTTTGCGCTCGTCTACCGTGCGCTCGGCGCCGGGCGCGTGATCGTGCTCGACGTGGCGCCGTACCGGCTGGAATTTGCCCAGGAGATGGGCATGGAAGCGACTCAACGTCACGCAGGTGGATGCTGCCGCCGAAGTCAAACGGCTGACAGGGCTGGGTGCAGACATCGTGGTGGACGCGGTCGGCAACCAGCTCGGCCAGGCCGTCAAGCTGGCACGCCGCGGCGCCCAGATCATGCTGTTTGGCCTGCGCCCGCACGACAACCCGCCGGTCAACCAGTACACCATCACCCGCTACGACCTGACCGTGCACGGGACCTTTGTCGGCCTGCACCCGTTTGCCCAGACGATCCAGCTGCTGGAGAGCCGGCGCATCCAGCCTTCGGTGCTGGTCACGCACCATCTGCCGCTGGCGCAGCTGCAGGAGGGCGTCGAGCTGATGCGCACGCAGCAGGCGATGAAGGTATTGATCGAGATATAACCTGAGATGATTCTCTTTTCACTCACAGCGGAGACAGGAAATGACTGACACGATCGGAAAAGTAGCCCAGAAATGCAAGATTGCCGCCGGCCTCTTTTGGGCCGACTATGCGGTGCTGGGCGCCCAGGTCACAGGAACTCGAAGCGGCCGGCGTAGACTGGCTGCACATCGAAGTGCGCGACGGCAAATACATGGACTTCGGCATGCCGCGCGGCGGCTTCGACATCATCGAGGCCACCTGCGCCAGCACCAGCCTGGAGGTCGAGGCGCAGCTGCAGATGTACCGCCCCAACTTCGACGTCTTTGACCAGCTCAAGGAACTGGGCGTCAGCCTGATCAGCCTGCCCATCGAGACGACGGGCGAGATGATCTTCCAGCAGATCACCTACATCAAGGAGAAGCTGGAACTCAAGGTCGGCGTGTGGGCCTGGCAGGGCGTGCCGACCACGGCCTTCGAGCAGTTCATCCACCCCTATGTGGACATCATCGAATACGAAAGCCGCGCGCCCTTCTGGGTCAAGCCCGTGGCCGGCAAGAGCCCGCACACGATGGACCCGATCATGGTCGGTGACCATGCGCAAGCTGCACAACATGATCGCCGAGGCCGGCATGGAAGGACCGCATCGAGCTGATGGAGGATGGCGGGCTCAATGCGGGCAACGTGGCCGAGTTCATCGCCGCCGGCATGACGGTGGGCGAGTTCTCGTCGCCGCTGCTCAAGGGCCCCAACGGCAAGCTCAAGCCGGGCACCGGCGACATCGCCGCCGCCGTCGGCAAGCTGCGCAGGGTGATGGACGAGGCCAGCGACAAGTATCGCACGGCGGACGGGCAAGCTGAAGAGCTGAGAGGGTGAGAGCGATCGGCGAAGCCTGCACGGATGCTCGATCACGCAAGGCGAGGGGGTGCAGAGGGTGAAACCTGTGCGCATCGGCATGATTGGCTACGGCGGCATCGGGCGCGTGCATGCGATGGGGTATCGGTCGCTGCCGTTTCACTATGGGCTGCCCGCCGACAGCATCCAGCTGGTGGGAGTGGCGACGACGTCGAACGGAAACGGCGCAGGCGGCGGCGGCGGAGATCGGCTGCGACTACTGGACGGACGACTACCGCCAGCTGCTGGCGCGGCCCGACGTCGATGCGGTCGATGTCTGCGTGCCCAACCACATGCATGCGGAGATCGTACAGGCGGCCGCAGCGGCGGGCAAGCACATCTACTGTGAGAAGCCGCTGGCGATGGACGTGGCCGAAGGCAAGCGCATGGTGGCGGCAGCGCAAGCGGCGGGGGTGATCACGCAGATGACCTTTAACTTCCGCTTCGTGCCTGCCGTGCTGCGTGCCCAGCAGCTGATGCAGGAGGGCTTTCTCGGCCGCATCTTCTCGTTCCGCGGCCGCTACTACCGCGTCAAGCTATATCGACCCGCAGAAACCGCTCACCTGGCGCCAGCGCAAGGCAATTGCCGGCGGCGGCGCCCTGTTCGACATCGGCTCGCACATTCTCGACCTGCTCTACTAGCCTGCTGGGCGACCTTACGAAGCGGTGCAGGCGACGCTGGACACGCTGATCCACCAGCGGCCGGTGGCGGCGGGCGCCGCCGAACTCGCGCCCGTCGACGTAGACGACATTGCCCTGCTGCACCTGCGCACGGCGGACGGGCGTGCTGGGGCTGGTCGAAGTCTCGCGCATGGGCACGGGCTTGACCAACGACCTGCAGTTTGAGATCTTCGGCGAACAAGGGAGCGCTCCGCTTCAGTGCGGTTGATCCTGGCTGGCTGGAGGTGTACGATGTACGTGACGCCGAAAAACCGATCGGCGGCATGCGCGGCTTCCGCAAGCTGGAGACGGTACAGCGCTACCCCGCGCAGAAGGCGCCCGACTGGTCGATGGCGCCTGACTTCGTGCGCACGCATGCCGAATGCCAGTATCAATTCTACGTGCCGTTGCGGAAGGCCGGCCGGCCAGTCCGAGCCTGGCCGATGGGCTGCACATCCAGGCCGTCATGGCGGCAGCCGAGCTGTCGTCGGCCGGCGGCGGCTGGGTGAAGATCGACGAAGTAATGCGTTAGCCAGGTCAGCTGTTGAGATGTACAGGCCTTAAGCACCTTAGTGGCGCATTCTCAGTAGATTGGAACGCCGTCTGGCGGGTGCAGTATTGGCTGCCCCCCGACGGCGATTATTTACATCCTGTTCGGCCGCACCTTCATTCACGGCATTCAAACAACTTCAGTCAAGGGGTAATACACGCATATGGCCGCAGCATCTGGTTCACTATTACGCCACGTCGTCCTCTTCGCTTTCAAGGCAGACGCCGGCGACGGCATCCGGCAGGTTGAGGAAGCATTTTGCCGCCTGCCTGCGGCTGATTCCCCAAATCAAGACGTTTGAATGGGGAACAGACGTAAGCGTGGAGAACATTCAGCAGGGTTTCACCCACTGCTTTCTCCTCGGCTTTGCCAGCGCCAAAGAGCGGGACGAGTATCTCGTCCATCCCGACCACCAGGCTTTTGGCAGGCTGGCGCAGCCCTACTTTGAGAAGGTGCTGGTAATAGATTATTGGGCGCAAGATGCCGACTAGCAGTCTGTCAAGCGTCATTGTTTAGCGCGCACGCCTACGTGCGCTTCTCCGGCACGTGGGCGTGGTGCGTCGCAAGCGGCGCTATCCGCACGTAGGCGTGCGGACTAAACGATGACGTTTGACCAGGTACCGGAGAAATGGACGTGGCACCTCAATGGCGGATCCAAGAGGGCAATATGGAGAACTATGATCTCATCATCGTCGGCACCGGTGCCGGCGGCGGCACGCTTGCCTATGCGCTGGCCGACAGCGGCATGCGCATCCTGCTGATCGAGCGCGGCGATTATCTGCCGCAGGAGCCGCAGAACTGGCAGCCGCGCGTCGTGTTTGACGAACGGCGCTACAAGCCGGACGAAACCTGGTACGGCCAGGACGGCAAGCCGTTTCACCCCGGTGTCCACTACTTTGTGGGCGGCAACACCAAGGTCTATGGCGCGGCGCTGCCCCGCCTGCGGCGGGAGGACTTTGGCGCGGTGGAACACGAGGGCGGCACGTCGCCGGCCTGGCCCATCACCTACGAAGAACTGGAACCCTACTACAACAAGCCGAGACGATCTATCGTGTGCACGGCGTGTCAGGCGAAGACCTGACCGAGCCGCCGCGTTCCTGCCCGTTCCCTTTCCCGCCGTCCACCACGAGCCGGCCATCGGCGAACTGGCCGTCACGCTTGCGGGCCAACGGGCTGCACCCATTTCACCTGCCCATGGGCGTGGACCTACGCGAGGGCGGAACGCTGTATCCTGTGCAAGACGTGCGACGGCTTCCCCTGCCAAGTGCTGGCCAAGAGCGAGGCCGACGTCTGCTGCGTGCGGCCGGCGCTGGCCAGCCCCACGGTCACGCTTGTGGACACGCACCAAGGCGCTGCGCCTGCTGACCGACCCCTCTGGGAAGCAGGTCACCGGCGTCGAAGTAGAGAAGGACGGCGTCAAGCAGACAGT
The DNA here is from genome assembly GCA_963791135.1 of uncultured Chloroflexia bacterium. Taxonomy (GTDB): domain Bacteria; phylum Chloroflexota; class Anaerolineae; order Caldilineales; family Caldilineaceae; genus Fredericiella. The sequence continues at coordinate 61,648 of CAWBRX010000006.1, read as the reverse complement.
GACCGCCGAGCGCTACGTAGTCTCCTGCGGCGCCGTCAACTCGGCGCTGCTGCTGCTGCGTTCGGCGAACAGCGCACACCCCAACGGAATGGCCAACGGCAGCGGGCTGGTTGGCCGCAACTATATGGTGCACAACAACACGGCGCTCATGGCCGTCGACCCCCGGCGCAGGAATCCGACGATCTTTCAGAAGAGCATGGCGGTCAACGACTTCTATTTCAAGGGTCCAGGTTTCAACTACCCCATGGGCAACATCCAGCTCCTGGGTAAGCTGCAGGCAGGCATGTTGACGGCCGCCGTAGCCGCTCGTGCCGCGCCCGATCCTGCAGGGCATGGCCGACCGCAGCGTCGACTGGTGGGTCATGTCCGAAGACCTGCCCGATCCCGAAAACCGCGTCACCTTGGGGAGCGACGGCAGGGTCAACGTGCGCTGGCAGCCCAACAACCGTGTGGCGCACGAGAAGCTGATCAGCGCCGCGCGCAAGATGATGCAGGACGCCGGCTATCCCTTTGTCGCCGTCGCAGCGCATGGGCATCGACACCAACTCGCACCAGTGCGGTACAATACGCTTTGGCACGGACCCGGCCACGTCCGTGCTGGATCCGTACTGCCGCACGCACGAGGTTGACAACCTCTATGTCATGGATTCGTCCTTTTTCCCGTCGTCGGCCGCCATGAATCCGGCGCTGACGATCGCTGCCCAGGCCCTGCGCGTGGCAGAACATTTGAGGAACTGACATGAACGCACCAGTGAAACTGCCGCCCGAACCAACTGCCGGCTTCCCACGCGCGATCTGGCGCACTACAGCCGCCAGCACGCGCAGCCTGGCCATCAAGCGCCGGCTGCTGGAAACGCCGCGGCAGATCGACGTCGAGCGAGCCCGCTACACGACGCAGAGCTACCAGGCCAGCGAGGGCGAGCCCATGGCCGTGCGCCGCGCCAAGATGCTGCTGCACCTGGTGCGTGCGATGAGCATCACGATCGACGAGGACGAGTTGATCGTGGGCAACCGGTCGCTGCTGCCGCGCATGGGCGTCATCGCACCGGAAGGAGCCGTGACATGGGTGGATCGCGAGCTGGACATCCTGCCGACGCGGCCGCAGGATCGTTTCGACATCACGCCGGAGCAGATTCGCGAGCTGCGCGAGGAGATCTTCCCCTACTGGCGCGGCAAGACGCTGGAAGACATCGTCGCCACACGCGTGCCGCCGGAGATCATGAAGGCCGTGCGCGGCAAGGCCTTCTCGCTCAACCAGACCGACCACGCCCAGGGTCACATCCTGCCCGACGTCGAAACCTGGCTGCGGTTGGGCATCGACGGCCTGCGCGCCAAGGTACAGGCGGCGCGCCGCCGTCCGGCGATGCAGGCGCCGGAGAAGCAAATCTTTTACGATGCCGCCGAGATTGCCTTGACGGCCGCCCAGACACTGATCGAGCGCTACGCCGACCTGGCAGCAGAAATGGCACAGCGTGAACCCGATCCACAGCGGGCAGCGGAGCTGACGCAGATCGCCGCCAACTGCCGGCACCTGGCGACCGCTGCGCCGGAGACCTTCTACCAGGCGCTGCAGGCCGTCTGGTTCCTCTTTGTACTCCTCCAGATCGAGTCGAACGCCAGCAGCTTCTCGCCCGGCCGTTTTGACCAATACATGCTGCCCTACCTGCTGGCCGACCTCCAGCGGGGCGGCTGACGCAGGAGCAGGCACAGGAACTGCTGGAGCCGCTCTGGCTCAAGTTCAACGAGATCGTGCTTCTGCGCAGCAGCAGCAGCGCCCGCTACTTTGCCGGCTTTCCCATCGGCTTCAATATTGCCGTCGGCGGCCAGCTGCGCGACGGCAGCGACGCCACCAATCTGCTCACCTACATGTGCCTGCACGCCCAGGCCGACATCGGCCTGACACAGCCCAACCTGTCGGTGCGCGTGCACGCCGGCAGCCCACAGGAACTGCTGGAGGCGGCCGCCTTTGTCATCTGCAAGGGCAGCGGGATGCCGCAGATCTTTAACGACGAAGTGATCGTGCCGGGCCAGGTCAACCGCGGCTTGCCGCTGGCAGAGGCCCGCAACTATGCCGTGGTGGGCTGTGTCGAGCTTTCCACGCCGGGCAAGGCGCTCGGCTGGAGCGACGCCTCCATGTTCAACCTGACCCGCGTGCTGGAGCTGACCCTGTACGGCGGCAAGGACCCGCAGAGCGGCGAGCAGATCGGCCTGCCCACGCCCAGCCTCGACCAGATGGCATCGTTTGCCGAACTGGAGGCCGCCTACGACCGGCAGCTGACCTATTTTGTGGACCTGATGGTGCGCGGCTGCAACATCGTCGACGGCATTCACGCCGAGGTGCTGCCCTCGCCCTTGCTGTCGCTGTTTATCGCCGACTGTGTCGAGCGCGGCACAGACGTCACGGCCGGCGGCGCACGCTACAACTTCTCCGGCGTGCAGGGCGTGCAGATCGCCAACGTCGCCGACAGCCTGGCCGCCGTCAAACAGGCCGTGTTTGACGAGCAGTGGCTGCCTGCCACGCAGCTGCTGGACGGCGCTGCGCAGCGATTTCGCCGGCGCCGAAGTGCTGCGCCAGCGGCTGATCAACCGCGTGCCCAAGTACGGCAACGACGACGACCGCGTCGATCAATTCGCGTCCGCCTGGGGCGACCGCTACTGTGCGCTGGTGGAGCAGTACCCGACCATCCGCGGCGGGCGTCTACCAGCCCGGCTTCTACACGGTTTCGGCCCACGTGCCGATGGGCGCGCATGTGGGGGCCACGCCCGACGGCCGCCATGCCGGCGCGCCGCTGGCCGACGGCGGCCTGTCGCCCACGGCAGGACGCGACCGGCGCGGGGCCACGGCCGTGCTGCACTCGGTGAGCAAGCTCGACCTCAGGCTGGCATCCAACGGCACGCTGCTCAACATGAAGTTCCTGCCCTCGTTCTTTGAGGGGCCGGAGGCGCTGAGCAAGTTTGCCCAGCTGCTGCGCGGATTCTGCGAACTCCACATCCCGCATGTCCAGTTCAACGTCGTGTCGGCCGACACGCTGCGCCAGGCGCAGGCCAACCCCGACGAGTTTCGCTCGCTGGTCGTGCGCGTGGCCGGCTACAGCGCCTACTTTATCGAGCTGGACAAAGAGCTGCAGGACGAGATCATCCGGCGCACGGAATTCGAGACTGTATGAAGCGGCCAGAGCTGGAGGGCGTGCGCGGCGTCGTCTTTGACGTACAGCGCATGTCGATGCACGACGGGCCGGGGATGCGAACCAACGTCTTTCTCAAGGGCTGCCCCTTGCGCTGCGGCTGGTGTGCCAACCCGGAATCGCAGCTGCCGCAGCCGCAGCTGACGCTGCACGCCGCCAACTGCATTCAATGCGGGCAGTTTGCAGAACCGTGCACCGTATGTGCCCTGGCAGCTGCAAGCGCCGGCGACGAACGGCACGATTCGATCCGGCGGCGCGCCGATTCTACACTCGGTACCTCCTGGCCGGAGAGCGAAACGGCCGCACGCGTGGATCTGTGCCCGACCGGCGCCCTCCACTGGGTTGGCCAGTGGCGCACTGCCGGCGAGGTCATGGCAGAAGTTCGCCGCGACCGGCCGTTTTACGGGCGCGAGGGCGGGCTGACGCTCACCGGCGGCGAGCCGACGATGCAGCCGGACATGTGTGAGGCGCTGCTGTGGCTGGCGCAGCAAGACGGCATACACACTGCCATCGAAACCTGTGGGCACACGCAGTGGACAGTCTACGAACGGCTGCTGCCCTGGCTCGACGTCGTCCTGTACGACGTCAAGCACATTGACCCTGCCGTACATCTGCAGCATACGGGGTTCGATAACACGCTGATACTGGATAACCTGGCCAGGCTGACGGCAGCCGGCGCCAACGTGCGCGTGCGCATCCCGCTCATACCCGGCTTCAATGCCGATCCGGCGACGGTCGCCGGTATTGCCGAGCATGTGCGGCAGGCTGCCGGGCCCAGTGGCGGGCATCGATCTGCTGCCCTATCACACCCTGGGCAAAGCGAAATATACCGCTTTGGGACGCGTCTACCCGTGGGAGGGGCACAGGCGCTTAAGCGAAGCCGAAGTGAGCACTTGTGCCGCTGCGGTGCGAGCACTGAACCTGCCGGTTACGATCGGCGGTTGACTATCCTTTCCTAATGGCCGGTACAATATGCCGGAACAGTCCCAACCATTCTGCAAGGGGGAATCTATGAATCCGTGGGTGATCGGCGTCGACCTGGGCGGTACCAAGATCAGGCTAGGGCTGGTCAGCCCTGACGACAGTATCGTGGCAGTACGCCAGATAGCGACCAACCCGCATGAAGGGATCGATGCCGTCACGGCCCGCACTGGGGCCGCCGTCGACGAACTGCAGGAATCGCTGCCGGCGGGCTGCCGCGTTGCAGCGCTGGGCATCTGCAGCCCTGGGCCTGTCGACCACGAATCCGGGATGCTGATCGATCCGCCCAATTTGCAGGGCCTGCACCACACACCCCTGCGCCAGAAGCTCGTGGAGCGCCTTGGCATACCGGTCGTGCTCGAACACGACGCCAAGGCGGCGGGGCTGGGCGACTATTACTTTGGCGCCGGGCGCGGCTCACGCAGCATGATCTATGTCGTCGTCGGCACTGGCGTCGGAGCGGCATTGATCGTGGACGGCGCAGTATACCGCGGCTCTCACAACTCGGCGGGCGAGATTGGCCACACCACGATCGACCGCAACGGCGAACTTTGCGGCTGTGGCTCGCGCGGGTGCGTTGAAACGTACATGAGTGGCCCCTGGCTGGCGCGGCGTTACGAACGCCTCCATGCGCCTGAGATGGCGGCGACACAGCTGCTGACGGGCGGAGACGTTGCCCGTCTCGCCGCCGAGGGCGACCCGATCGCCCTCCAGGTTTTTCAGGACGCAGGCGACGCCCTGGGCGCAGCCGTCGCCACGATGGCCATGATGTTGGACGTCGACCTCTACGTGATCGGCGGCAGCGTCGCCAAGGCAGGCGACCTGTTGTTGGAGCCTGCGCGCCGCGGCGTCCCCAAGTACAGCTTCCGGTCCGTCAGCACGCGCGTACAGATCGTGCCTACGGCGTTAGGCGACGACGGCCCAATTCTCGGCTGTGCCTGGCTGGCACGCCAGGCAGCCCGCTAGATCACGCCGGTGAAGTGACGATTTCCCGAACATTGCCCTCAGCGCGCTTTTCTGTTACAACAAAGCGCAGTAGAGTGATCGATTTGGAATAAGGAGAAGCGTATGAACCGCATTCAAGAACTTTCAGCCCTTGGGCAGAGCATCTGGCTGGACTTTATAGAGCGGCGCATGGTGCAGTCGGGCGAGCTGCGCGACCTGGTAGCCCAGGGTGTCGCCGGCGTCACCTCGAACCCCACCATCTTCCAGCAGGCTATTGCCAAGAGCGACGCCTATAACGAGGAACTCACACAGCTGGCGGGCGGCAAGGGCGATGCCAAGACGATCTTCGAGACACTGGCAATTGCCGATATCCAGGCAGCGGCAGACGTGCTGCGCCCGGTCTACGACGCCGCCAAGGGGCACGACGGCTTCGTCAGCCTCGAAGTTGCGCCTACCCTGGCGCACGACACCGAGGCGACGATCGCCGAGGCACGGCGCCTGCACGCAGCGGTCAATCGCCCGAACCTGATGATCAAGGTGCCTGCCACGCTGGCCGGCCTGCCCGCCATTCGCCAACTGATCGCCGACGGCATCTGCGTCAACGTCACGCTGATCTTCAGCCTCGAGCGCTACGCAGCGGTCAAGGAAGCGTTCCTGCAGGGCATCGAGGAGCGTGTCGCCGCCGGAAAGCCGGTCGACAAGGTGGCATCCGTAGCGAGTTTCTTCGTCAGCCGTGTGGACGTGGCAGTAGACGCCCTGCTTGACAAGAAAGCGCAGGAGGAACCGGCCAAGGCCGAACAGTACAAGTCGCTGCAGGGCAAAATTGCGGTTGCGAACAGCAAGCTGGCGTACCGGCAGTTCGAGGAGTTCTTTGGGGGCCCACGCTGGGAGAAGGCGGCGGCGGCCGGCGCCCGCGTGCAGCGCCCGCTGTGGGCCAGCACCAGCACGAAGAACCCGGCCTATCCTGACCTGATCTACGTCGACACCCTGATCGGCCCGCATACCGTCAACACGATGCCGCCGCAGACGCTCAAGGCCTTTGCCGATCACGGCACGCCCGTGCGCACGGTGGACAAGGACTTGGACCAGGCGCGTGCCGATGTGGCGGCATTGGAAGCTGCCGGCATCTCGTTGGCGCAGGTGACTGAGGATCTGGAAGTGGATGGCGTCAAAAAGTTCGCCGACTCCTTCGAGCAGCTGCTGGGGACAATCGAGGCGAAGCGCAAGCAGCTGATTGCTGCGTAGATGGTGTAAAGTATCGTGCGAGGCGCCGCCCACCAGGATCGAGGTTGGAAGGATAAGGGGGCGGCGCCAGGCACGGGGCGGGTTAGTCCTGCTTGCGGCGCTTTAGGAACGCGGCAAAATCGTCGGCGTTCAACCCACGTTTGGGTGGGGAACTCGATTCTTCCTCGCCGGAATCTCTCGGCTCGTCTTCACTCGCCAGCGGCGGTGCCGCAGGATCTTCCTGCAGGTGGGCGACTACGGCGCCGATCACGTCGACAACACCCTCCAGAAACAACGTGGCCGGCTTGGAGCCGGCGGGCAGGTTGATCAGCAGCGTGCGGCCGCGGATGGCGGCAACGCTGCGGTCGATGATGGCGAGCGGCAGGTCGTCCTGGGCGTAGGCACGCATGGCTTCCCCCAGGCCGGGCAGCTGCCGTTCGGCAACGGCGAGGGTGACGTCGGGCACGATCTCGCGTGCACCGGGCCCTGGGGCGGGCAGTGTGCCGCCGATCGTGACGATCAAGTCAAGCTCTTCTTCGTCGCACCAGCGGCAGAGGATGTCCTCAATCAGGTTCCGCTGCATGGCCGCGCGCTGTTCCTGCAGCACCAGCAGCCCCGACACACCGGCAGCAAGCAGGCGCCGCACGGCGTCCACAGCCGATTCGTCATATTGTGGAATGCAGAGCAAGCCGGTCTTGATTGGCATGTGCGCCTCAGGTTGTCTGAACCACGATTCGCTTGATTATGGGATTGCCAAGATTTCCGTTTCAGCGACGGACATTATCATGGTAATCCTCTAATCCGATAAATCATGGTTCGGACGAGAACGCGGAAAAGCGCGGGCTGGTGCAGAATAGTTCTGTACCAGCCCGCGCTTTTCCGCGTTGTTCCAAGCCAAAAGCGGGTTTAGCGCTTGGTGTACTGAGGGGCCTTGCGGGCGCGCTTGAGACCGGGCTTCTTGCGCTCCTTGGCGCGCGCATCGCGCGTCAGCAGGCCGGCAGCCTTAAGCACGGGGCGCAGGTTTGGGTCGATGGTCGCCAGGGCACGAGCCAAGCCCATACGCATCGCGGCAGCCTGGCCACCTTCGCCGCCGCCCTTTACATGGACGCTGATGTTGTACGAAGCCTCGGTGCCGGTCAGCACCAACGGCTGGCGCAGAATCATCTGGTCCAGGTCACGGCCGAAGTAGGAATCGACCGGCTTATCATTGACCACAATCTCGCCGGTGCCGGGATAGAGGCGCACGCGGGCGGTGGCTTCCTTGCGACGACCGACTGCTTCGGTATATTCACTCATGTAATGAACTCCGTATTTCCTAGCTTACAGTTCGAGTGCCGTCGGCTGCTGCGCCGCGTGCGGATGCTCAGGGCCAGCGTACACCTTGAGCTTCTTCATCTGGGCGCGGCCCAACTTTGTCTTGGGCATCATGCCGCGCACCGCCTCGAAGATCACGCGATCCGGGAACAACTGCATCTGCTCGCGCATACTGCGGCTCTTAAGACCGCCGGGGTAGCGCGAGTGGCGATAATAGCGCACGGTATCCAGCTTATCGCCGGTCACAACGATGCGCTCGCAGTTGGTCACGACTACAAAGTCGCCAGTGTCCAGATTGGGCGTAAAGCCCGGCTTGTGCTTGCCGCGCAGAACAGTCGCGATTTGGGTAGCCAGACGTCCAAGCGTCTTGCCTGTGGCGTCAACCACATACCACTCGCGGCTCTCTTGTGCTTCTTTGGCGCTTGGACTAAGGGTCTTCACGCGATTTCTCCTCTACAAAACAACTCATTTGCCGTGAATCAGCGCATCCAGTTCGGCCGGATACGTCACTTTTTCCAATACCAGTCCTTGCGGTGGAGCCGGCGGCGCACTGTGGCGGCGGTCACGAGCCCCGAGCGCACTTGCGAAATCACTCACAGCCCACTCGCCACGACCGACTGCCAACAAGCTCCCGACGATGCTGCGCACCATCTGGCGCAGGAAAGCATTGGCCGTGATCGTGAACACCAACCGCCGGCTTGGATAGTCTCCCAACTGCGGGAGGTTCTCCTCCACCACCTGCCACTCAGCCGCGTGTACGATGCGTACCGTACTCTCCCCTTGTGGGGGCTGGCCAAAGGTAGCAAAGTCATGGCTGCCAACCAGACCCAGGGCCGCTGCCTGCATTGCTGCCAGGTTGAGCGACCGCACCTCATACAAAGCGACCCTGTCCGTCAGCGGCGAGCGTCTTGGCGCCAGCTCTGCTGACTCCCCGAGCATCTCCGGGTCCCTGCCAGATCGTATACCGGTACGTGCGGCTGACAGCGCTGTAGCGGGGGTGAAACCCCTCCGGCGCCGCCTGCACCTTGCGCACCGTGATCGCATCCGGCAGGTGAACGTTCCAGGCTCGCTGCAGCGCCGGCAGACTGTGCTGCCAGTGCACGTTAACAGCGATGACCTGCCCGCTGGCGTGTACGCCTGCGTCCGTCCTGCCTGCGCCGGCTACTCGCCCCTCACGCTTCGCTACCTTGTCCAATGCTGCTTCCAGTTCACACTGGATAGATGCTGCATTGGCCTGGTATTGAAAGCCGTGATAGGCGCTGCCGTCGTAGGCGACCAGGGCGCTGACATACTGCACAGATCAGGCCTGTCCCTACCAGCGATCAGCCTACGCTGTAGGCCGATCCACCAACTCCAACACGACCATGTCAGCGGCGTCGCCCTGGCGCTTGCCGATCTTGATCATGCGGGTATAGCCGCCGTTGCGGGCCGCATATCGTGGGGCAAACTCGTCGAACACCTTCTTAGCCACGGTCTTGTCGTTCAAATACGCAACCACCTGGCGCTGGGCATGCACGCGATATGATTCGGTGCTGACGCCGTGCTTGGCCTTGGTGATCAGCTTCTCGGCATCTGCCCGGATCGAGCGTGCCTTGGCTTCCGTCGTGATGATCCGCTCGTGCAGATACAGTTCCCGCACCAGGTTGCGGAACAACGCCTTACGCTGCGCCGTGTTCCGTCCTAGATGACGTCCAGCAACTCCGTGTCGCATGACCAGCTACTCCTCGCCTTTATTCCTCGTCTGCGCCGTCTACTTCACTGGCCGTGCGATAGGTGCCGCTCATGTAAGCGCTCAAATCGACGCCCGGCACAGTCAGATAGTTCTTGTCACGCAGCTTTTCCACCAACTCGTCCAACGACTTCTTGCCGAAGTTGCGGATGGCCAGCATCTCGTCTTCGCCCTTTTCCATCCGCTTGAGGATCTCGCCGACCTTGGTGATACCGGCGCGCTTCAAGCAGTTGTAGGCGCGCACCGTGAGTTCAAGCTCCTCGATCGGGGCATCGTACACACGGGCAGGGATGCCTTCCGAAACTTCTTCCTTCTTTTCCACGACGACCGTCTCGGCGCCCGCCAACAGCGTCAGGTGCTGCACCAAAATATTGGCGGACTGGCGCAAGGCATCGTCCGGCGTCAGCGTGCCGTCGGTCCAGATCTCCAGGTTCAGCTTGTCGTAGTCAGTCTGCTGACCGATACGTGTGCGCTCGACCCGATAGGCCGCCTTGCGCACAGGGCTGTAGATAGCGTCGACCGGGATCTCGCCCAGGGGCAAGCGGCCGCGCTCTTCTGCCGGGCTGTAACCACGCCCGACGCGCACTTCCATCTCAATATCCAGGTCGACGTCATTTGAGTCGGCCGTCAACAGGTATTGGTCAGGGTTTACAATCTCCACATCCGGCGGGCAGACGATGTCGCCTGCGGTCACCGGGCCTTCGCTCGAAATCTCGACATGAATGCGTACAGGGTCTTCCGTGCGCGAGCGCAGGCGAATCTGCTTGACATTCAGGATCAGCCGTGTCATATCCTCGCGGACATGCGGGATGGCTGAGAACTCATGATGGATGCCGCTTAAACGAATCGATGTGATCGCCGCGCCAGGCAGGCTCGACAGCAGCACACGCCGCAGGGCATTGCCCAGGGTGATGCCGTAGCCGCTTTCCAGCGGGCTGATCACAAAATGGCCGTAGTTCTGAGAACTCGCCTCGACCTCAATTTTGGGCAGAACCATGTTCAACAATGGCGTACCTCCCAGAATTGTTAACGGTGGGTGGGGGGACTTCACCACCTGCCATTAACTACATGGATGTCCGGTATGACCGGCAAAAATTACCGGCTGTAGTACTCGACGATCAGCTGTTCGTTCAGCGGAATCTCGACATCCTCACGCGCAGGATTGCCGACGACCTCGGCGCTCATGGCCGTGAAGGTGAACTTCAGCCACGCCGGCGTCTTGGCAGCCCCTTGCATGAGCTGGGCACGATCCTTGAAATAGGTCTTGCTCTGGGCGCTCTCGCGCACCTTGATCACATCGCCCACGCTCACCTGGTAAGAGGGGATGTTGGTCTTGCGGCCGTTGACCTCAAAGTGGCCATGGCGCACCAACTGGCGCGCCTGGGCGCGGCTGTCGGCGAAGCCAAGGCGATAGACGACGTTGTCGAGACGGCGCTCGAGCATCGCCAGCAGGTTGACACCGGTCATGCCGGTGGTGCGGCCGGCTTCTTCAAAGTAGCGGCGGAACTGTCGTTCCATCACGCCATAGATGCGGCGCGCCTTCTGCTTCTCGCGCAGCTGCGTGCCGTAGTCCGATGTCTTGCGCCGGAATGTCTGCTTCTTGCCGTGCATCCCGGGCGGAAAGGCGCGGCGCTCGATGGCGCACTTCGGGCTCAGGCAGCGCTCACCCTTGAGAAAAAGCTTCATGCCTTCTCGACGGCAGAGCTTGCACACTGAGTCGGTATATCGGGCCATGTTTCCTCCGTAATCGTACGGTAATCAAAAGGCGCAATTCAGTCTTTGCGCCAAAACAGGTGGCGTAACATTCCGCCACCTGCCGGTGTACTTTGTCCGTGTACTTGGCCGGGTTCCGTGTGAAACCCGCAACCAGCCAGTCAAACTAGACGCGGCGCTTCTTCGGTGCGCGACAGCCGTTGTGCGGAATCGGCGTGATGTCCGTGATCGACCGAATGATCAGACCGGCCGAGTAGATCGAGCGAATCGAGCTCTCACGGCCAGGGCCAGGGCCCTTGACAAACACATCCACCTCACGCATGTTGAAGTCACCGCGTGCGCTCTGTGCGGCGCCCTGTGCGGCCAGCTGGCCGGCAAACGGCGTGGACTTGCGGCTGCCCTTGAAACCACTGCTGCCGCTGGTAGCCCAACACAGGGTGTTGCCCTGCATATCGGTGATCGTCACAATCGTGTTGTTGAACGACGCATGAATATGCACTTGCCCCATCGGCACGCTCTTCTTTTCCTTGCGTGCTGTGCGGCGGTCAGCGTCGCTGTCGCTGCGGTCGAGCCATCGTCTATCCCCCGATCAAATCAATTCTTACATGCGCCGCTACTGCGCCGCTACTTTACTTGCGTGGCGCCTTCTTCTTACCGGCCACGGTGCGGCGAACGCCGCGACGCGTGCGTGCATTGGTGCGCGTGCGCTGGCCGCGCGCCGGCAAGTTGCGGCGGTGGCGCATACCACGATAGCTCCCGATCTCAATCAGGCGCTTAATATTCATATTGACTTCGCGGCGCAGATCACCTTCCACAACATAGTTGCGGTCAATGAAGTCGCGCAGACGAGTCAATTCAGCCTCGTCCAGGTCCTTAACCCGCTTACTCGGGTCAATATTCGTGGACGCCAATATCTTCTCGCTCGTGGTCTTCCCAATCCCAAAAATATAGGTAAGGGAAATCACAGTGCGCTTATCACGCGGAATATCTACACCTGCAATACGTGCCATGAATCAACCCCCTTACTTGTGCTGCCTAGCCCTGGCGCTGCTTGTGCTTCGGATTCTTGCAAATGACAAACAGCACGCCACGCCGGCGCACTATCTTGCAATTCTCACACATCCGCTTAACCGACGGTCGAACCTTCATAATCCACCTTCTTTATCCTTATGCCGCCGCCAGACCGCACCACAGCGCGGGCACTCAGCGCAACTTAGCCAATCTATCACAAAGTCACGGAACAGTCAAAATTTCCGGCCCGTTATTGGTAATTGCTACTGTGTGCTCGAAGTGGGCGGCCAGGCTGTTATCCTTGCTGATCACTGTCCAGTTATCCTTGAGCGTGCGCGTCTGCCACGTGCCCATCTGCACCATCGGCTCGATGGCGATCACGACACCCGGCCGCAGAATTGTCTGCCCTTCGGGGTCGTCGCTCACATAATTCAGTACCTGCGGCGCCTCGTGCATCTGGCGCCCGACGCCATGTCCCGTATATTCGCGCACGATATACATCCCATGCGCCTCAACCACCTGCTGCACGGCCCGGCTCACATCTACGACCTTGTTGTTCACCGTGGCCTGCGCAATCCCTGCGTACAGGCTGTCTTCAGTTACGCGCATCAGCTCGCGCGCCTCCGGCGTGATCTCACCCACCGCATAGGTCCAGGCACTGTCGCCGATAAAGCCGCGATAGCGCACGCCTATGTCGATGCTGATGATATCGCCTTCCTTGAGGATGCGATCCTTGTTCGGAATGCCATGCACCAACTCTTGATTGATGCTGGCGCAGATATTGGCGGGATAACCGTTGTAGCCGAGGAAGCACGACGTAGCGTTATAGCGCCCCATTGTCTCCACGGCTAACTGGTCCAGATCCCACGTACTGACACCTGGCCGCACGGCGTCACGCAAGGCGGCGTGGACACGCGCCACGATCCGCCCAGCCTCGCGCATGATCTGTATCTCACGCGGGCTTTTGAGCACCGGCTCACGCCGCCGCGCAGGCTGCGGAGTCGGCTGCTTGCGCAGTCCCGATTGGCTGGGTCGCTTAAACACGTTCATTTGCACTTCACTAACGCCAACAAGTCTGCCTGCACTTCATCGATCGATTTAGAACCATCGACCTCTTTTAGCAGCCCCTTGGCATAAAAGTAACCGACCAGTGGAGCCGTCTGCTTGTAATAGACAAACAGACGGTTTCTCACTGTTGCCTCATAGTCGTCGTCGCGCTGGTAGAGTTCGCCACCATCTTTATCGCACACGTCGTAGATCAACGGCGGGTTGAAGATTAGATGGTAGACAGTCCCACAGGTGCGACATGTCCGCCGGCCGGTGATGCGCCTGATCGTCTCATCGTCTTCCACATTGATCAGCGGCGCCACCGACACGCCACCGTAGGGAGCAACCAGTTGGTCAAACGCCGTCGCCTGTACCAGGTTGCGTGGGAAGCCATCCATGATGGCGCCCTTGGCGCAGTCGGGCTTTTGCAGGCGATCTTCCACCATGCGAATCGTTACGTCGTCCGGCACAAGCAGGCCTTGGTCCATATAGCCCTTGGCGAGGACACCCAGTTCCGTCTGGTTCTTCAGGTTGTAGCGGAAGATGTCGCCGGTCGAAACCTGCGGCAACCCCGTAGCCTGTTCCAGCAGCTTTGCCTGTGTTCCCTTGCCTGCTCCTGGCACTCCCAGGAGGACGACATACGTTCGTTTCTGGCCACTCATACGGTGCTCCTTCCGGGCTCGACATCGAGCCCGACGATAGTTGTTGACGATACCTGTCGGCGTGTATCGTCAACAAGTACCGTTAGCGGATAAAGCCTTCGTAATTGCGCATCATCAGCTGCGCTTCGATCTGCTTCATCGTGTCCAGCACCACGCCGACCACGATCAGCAAACCGGAGCTGCTGATAATCAGCGAATTGTAACCCGTCAGCAAGGCCGCATCGGCGCCAAAGATCAGCTGCGCCAGCGAGATGATGACGAACGGCAGCACCGCAATGACGCCCAGGAACAGGGCGCCGACCAACGTGATGCGCTGCAGCACACCGTTGAGGTAGCTCTCCGTGCGCGGACCAGGCCTGATACCAGGAATAAAGCCACCTTGTTTCTGCAGCGTGTCGGGCAAGTTCTGCTGGCGGAACATCACGTCCGTGTAGAAGTACGTGAAGGCCACGGTCAGCAGGAAGTAGAGCAGCCAATACATCGCGTTCTGCGGGCTAAAGAACGTATAGAACGCATTGGCGATGGTGCCGGTAAAGTCGGTGCGGGCAACGAAGTAGCTCGCCAGTGTGCTCGGCAGGATCAGCAAGCTCTGGGCAAAGATGAGCGGAATCATACCGGCCGTGTTGACGCGCAGCGGCACATAGGTACTCTGGCCGCCCACCATCATCATGCGGTTGCCGCGCATCGTGCGCACGCGCTTACCGTACTGCACAGGAATACGGCGTTGGCCTTCCTGGACCCACACGATAACGCCGATCATGATCAGCGTGACGACCAGGAATGTAAGCAGCATCGCCGGCGACTGCGCCAACACATTGATCTGGTGCGGAATATTGGCGACGATGCCGGCAAAGATGATCAGCGAAACACCGTTACCGATACCCTGTTCGGTGATCAGCTGGCCCAGCCACACACCCATCATCGTACCCGCCGTCATGCCGATAATCATGGTCAGCGTCGGCAGCAGATCGCCACCGGTGAAGCCCCAACTCGGCAGAACTGTGCCACCGCTCGTGCTTGCCAGCAACGTGCCTTGGGCGATCGCCTGGAGCACGGCCAACGGGATGGTCAGCCACAGCGTGTACTGGTTGATCCTGGCGCGGCCGGACTCGCCTTCCTTGCTCAGCTCTTCCAATGCAGGGATGATAGGAATGAGCAGCTGCAAGATAATGGAAGCCGTAATGTAGGGGTAGACGCCAAGCGCCATCACCCCCATACGCGCCAGACCGCCGCCGCTGAAGAAGTTCAGCAGGTTGAGCAGAATGTTGTCATTCTGCGAGAACATTTGCGCCAGTGCCGCTTGATCGACACCCGGCAGCGGAATGTTGGCTGCCAGGCGATATAAGCAGATCAGGGCAAAAGTGATGAGCAGCTTTTGCCTCAGGTCCGGCAGGCGGAATGCATTGCGTACTGCGTCAAGCATTCGATTCTTCCTTTCGGAAATAACAGCTTGGCCTTAGGAGCGCGGGCGCCGCTTGTCGACGGCAAACGGCAGAATCTCGACACTGCCGCCCGCGGCTTCGATCTTCTGCTTGGCGGTAGCGCTAATGCGCTGCACTTTCACGTTGAGCGCCTTGCTCACATCGCCGCGTGCCAGGATGACGACGGGATCAGCGGCATTGCCGACCAGGCCAACACCAGCCAATGACTCGGGGCTGACCTCGCTCTGGGCAGCAAACAGGCGCTCCAGTGCATCCAGGTTGACCGGGATGTACTCGACCTTAAAACGATTGTTGAAACCACGCAGCTTGGGCAGACGCTTGGTCAGAGGAAGTTGGCCGCCCTCGAAGTTGGGACGCACCGGCCCGCCATTGCGGGCGTTCTGGCCCTTTTGGCCACGGCCACTGGTCTTGCCCTTACCGGAACCAGTGCCTCGACCCACTCGCTTGCGCTTTTGCGTGGAACCCTCTGCGGGACGCAGGTCATTCAGTTTCATTATTCAATTTCCTTCATGCTGTATTTGATCGGTACGGGCACGAGGCCTGGCGGAGAAGCGCACGTGGGCGTGCGCACTAAACAATGATGTGTTGTTACTCCGCCGGACCTCGTTCTCGTACAATCACTAACGTCTACTCAGTCTCTACTCAGTAACTTCGACCAGGTGCTGGACGGCGTTGACCATCCCGCGCACAGCCGGGTTGTCCGGGCGTTCGACTACCTGGTGCAAGCGGGTCAGGCCAAGCGCCTTAATCGTGCGCTTCTGGTCTATGTTGTAGCCAATGGCGCTGCGCACCCACTTGATCTTGATCGTCTTCCCAGTTGCCTGGGCGTTCTGCTCAGCCACGCATTTCCTCCTTATACCAGAAGGGAGCCAGGTGCTGAGGATCGACCCCACGGTGTCCTGCCTCCAGGCGGATAGTCTTGCAGTTCCTTGAGCGCGGCGAAGGTTGCCTGCACCACGTTGAGGATGTTGCTGGAACCCATCGACTTGCTCAGGATGTCGCTGATACCCGCGGCTTCGACAACGGCGCGCACGCCGCCGCCGGCAATGACGCCCGTGCCCGGGCTGGCCGGCTTGAGCAGTACGATGCCTGCGCCGAACTTGGTCTGCACCTCGTGCGGAATCGTGCCGTTAAGGCGCGGCACGCGGATCAGCTTCTTCCTGGCACGGTCCGAGGCCTTGCGGATCGCATCCGGCACTTCACGTGCCTTACCGATGCCGATACCCACACGACCCTGCTTGTCTCCCACTACGACCACGGCGCGGAAGGCGAAACGACGACCACCCTTGACGACCTTGGCGGTGCGTGCCAGGTGCACGACGCGTTCTTCGAACTCGTCGCGTTCCTTATCTCGATCCTTGTCGCGGTCTTTGCCCTTGCGTTCTCGCTGCTGCTTTGCCATCTTTGTGCTTTCCCCTTGGTCTATTGCGGTCTAGTTTAGAAGACCAGGCCGCCCTCACGGCTGCCGTCAGCCAATGCCTTGACGCGGCCGTGATAGGGATAACCGCCGCGGTCGAAAACTACTTCCTTGATGCCCTTAGCCAGCGCCCGCTCGGCGACGGCCTTACCGACCGCCTTGGCCTGATCGGCCTTCCGGAGCGAAGCCAATTGGCCGCGCAATTCCTTATCTACCGTCGACGCCGAAACCAGCGTGTTACCGGTGCTGTCGTCGATCACCTGGGCGTAGATGTTGTCCAGGCTGCGATATACGTTCAGGCGCGGTCGCTCGGCGGTGCCGGTCACTTTCTTGCGCACGCGATCATGACGTCGCTTGCGCGCAATCTCACGACTTACTGCTGCCATGGTTCAGTGCTCCTTATTTCTTACCGACCTTGCCGGCCTTGCCTGCCTTTTGCCGCACGTACTCGCCCGAGTAGCGGATGCCCTTGCCCTTATAGGGTTCCGGCGGCCGCGTGGCCCGAATCGTCGCCGCCAACTCACCAACAATGACCTTGTTGATACCGTTGACGGTGAACGAGCGGCCGTCCTTCTCCACTTCGAAGGTGACATCCTTCGAGGGCGGCACAAACTCGACCGTGTGGCTCTTGCCCACGGACAGCACCAGGTTATTGCCGCGCTTCTCTGCCTTGTAGCCGACGCCCTGGATGTCCAACTTGCGGCTGAAGCCGGTTGTAACGCCGGTCACCATATTGTTGAGCAGGGCACGGGTCAGGCCGTGTTGGGCCTTGTGCTCGCGCTGGTCAGTCGGGCGCGTCACAGTGAGCTGGCCGTTCTCCACCGCGATATTCATATCCGGGTCGAACTTCTGGGTCAACGCACCCTTGGGGCCCGTGACCGTCACCAGGTTGTCCTTCTCCACCGACACCGTGACCTTAGCGGGCACGGCGATGGGAGCTTTACCTACGCGTGACATGTTTGCCTCCCGCTTACCAAACGTTGCACAGGATCTCGCCGCCGAGCTTGTCGCGACGAGCCTTGCGCCCGGTCATCAACCCCTTGGGGGTCGAGATGATATTAATGCCGAGACCACTACGCACCCAGGGAATGTCCTTGGCGCCGCTATAGTAGCGGCGGCCGGGCTTGCTCACGCGCTCGAGGCCCGTGATCACCGGACGGCCCTGCGGGGTGTACTTGAGACGCAGCACCAGCTTTCCCTGGGGCTTGTCGTCGGTCACCGCAAATGCGTCGATAAAGCCTTCCTCCCTGAGGATCTCGGCAATGCTTACCTTGATCTTGGAGTGGGGCATGACAACTTGCTTCTGCTTCACCATGCTTGCGTTGCGAATGCGCGTCAGCATGTCTGCAATCGGATCGTTTACCATCGTTTTCTCCTCTGGCCGCTCTTGCAACTCCTGCCCTAGGCAACGGCTTACTGGAGTAAGCGGCTTGCTTCTAGCAAGCGGCTTACGGTAGTAAGCTTCGAGTTGTAGTCAGCCGCCGAGCAAATTGAAGTTCCCTGTACCCTTACCAGCTAGACTTGACTACGCCCGGAATGTTGCCCTTGAGGGCTTCACTGCGGAAGCAAATGCGGCACAGGCCAAACCGGCGCAGATAGCCGCGCGGTCGGCCGCAGATGGCGCAGCGATTGCGCACGCGCACTTCGAACTTGCGCTTGCCTTCCTTCGCAATCATAGACTTCTTGGCCACGCTTACACCTCTTTTTCAGGAACAGTGTTCAAGCTGTGCTCAGACTAGCGCTTGAACGGCATATTCATCAGCGCCAGCATGCGGCGCGCTTCTTCGTCGGACACGGCCGTCGTGACGATGGTGATCTCCATGCCACGAATCTTATCGACCTTGTCGTAGTTGATTTCCGGGAAGACCAACTGCTCGCGCAGGCCCAGGCTGTAGTTGCCACGGCCGTCGAACGCGTCGGGCGAGACGCCTTGGAAGTCACGCTGGCGGGGCAGCACGATGTTGATCAGGCGATCCAGGAAATCCCACATGCGGTCGCCGCGCAGCGTCGTCATCACGCCGATCGGCATCCCTTCGCGCAGCTTGAAATGTGCGATCGAGCGCTTGGCCTTGGTGATGACGGCCTTCTGCCCTGTCACGATCGCCATATCGCCGGCCGCCGCTTCCAACGCCTTGCTGTTCTGCAGCGCTTCGCCAAGACCGATGTTGACCGAAATCTTGCTGATACGCGGCACCTGCATGACGTTGCTGTAGCCGAACTCCTTAATCAAGGCCGGAACGATCTCTTCCCGGTAGCGAACCCGCATGCGGGGCTCGGGCCGAGTCTGGCTCGGCGCTTGTACTGCATCACTCATCATCATTCTCCTTGCCCGCAGACACCGATCGGCTGTGCCGGTTCCGGCGAAAGTTCAGGCAGCACTAGAAGGTCTGAATCCCTATACCAGCGTATTCGACGCCCTACTTCGGCTTGGGCAGCGCATTGCCGCTCTTGCGGTCGATGCGCTCCTTGCTGCCGTCGCCGGCAACATCGTAGCCTGCACGCGTCGGCTTGCCGTCCGTACCCACGAGCATGACATTGCTAATGTGGATCGGGGCTTCCTTCTCGATACGGCCCGTCTGCGTACCCACGCGGCCGGTCGGGCGCTGGTGACGAATGACAAGGTTGGCGCCGGTGACGATCACAAACACACGATCGGGGTCGTAGGTGCCGTCCTCGTTCTTGTGGCGAATCACATGCTGGACCTCGCCGCGGTGGCCCTTGTCGTTGCCGGAGATCACCTCGACGGTGTCCCCCTTGTTGATCTTAACTTTCATCGTCTTTCTGCCTTGTCCTTTACAGCACTTCCGGCGCCAGCGAGACGATCTTCATATACCCGCCCTCGCGCAGTTCACGGGCCACCGGCCCGAAGATGCGCGTGCCGCGCGGGTTCTTGTTGTCATCGATGATGACGGCGGCGTTCTCGTCGAAGCGGATATAGCTTCCATCTTTCCGGCGCACCGAGCGGGTCGTGCGCACGATTACGGCGCGCACTACATCGCCCTTCTTGACACTGCCTGTCGGGCTGGCAGACTTCACTGTGGCGACGATCACGTCACCAACCGCGGCGTAGCGCCGGGTGCTGCCACCCTTGACACGAATGGTCAAGAGCTCTTTCGCTCCCGTGTTGTCGGCTACTTTGAGCCGGCTTTCCTGTTGAATCATGGCGCAACTCCTCGGCCCTAGACGTTGGCTTCATCCACGATGATGGCCCGCTGCAGAACTTCTTCGACGAAGAATTTCTTATCCTTGCTGATCGGGCGGCACTCGCGAATGCGGACCACATCGCCCAGCTTGGCGTCGTTGTTCTCGTTGTGAGCCTTATACTTCTTGTTGACCTTGACGACCTTGCCGTACAGCGGATGACGGGTGGTGCGTTCGATGGTCACAACCACGGTCTTGTCCATCTTATCACTGGTAACCGTGCCTACCAGCGCTTGGCGTCGTTCACGCATCTCGTCTCCTTACTGGCCCGCCAGCTCGCGCTGGTGCAGGATCGTCTTGATCCTGGCAATATCCTTCTTCACCTGGCCGAAGCGCGCCGAGTTGGTCAACTTCCCGGTCGTGCGCTGGAAGCGCAGGTTGAAGAGTTCCTGGTACGACTCTTCCAACTTGGTGTTCAATTCGCTCGTAGTGGCATGCTGCAGATCATTCTTCTTCATGATTGTGCTCCTCAGCCGCCGTGGCCTTCCTTGGCGATGAACGCAGTGCGCATCGGCAATTTGGCCGCTGCCAGGCGGAACGCCTCGCGCGCTTGGTCCTCACGAATGCCTTCGATCTCCAGCACTACGCGACCGGGGCGCACCGGGGCCACCCAGTGATCCACGCTGCCCTTACCGGAACCCATGCGGGTCTCGGCAGCGCGCTTGGTCACAGGGCGATCCGGGAAGATGCGGATCCAGATCTTGCCGCCACGGCGCACGTAGCGCACGATGGCGCGACGAGCTGCCTCGATCTGGCGGCTGGTGACGTAGTGGCCTTCCAACGATTGCAGGCCGTAAGTGCCAAACGCCACCGTGTTGCCGCGGTAGGCCTTGCCTTTGAGGCGGCCGCGCTGCAACTTACGGTATTTCACACGCTTTGGCATCAACATAGTCGTTTCTCCGTATATCTCCTTCGATACGTTTTCCGCCGGAGAGAATAAGAGCCTTTATCAGACTGAAACTGTATTGGCGATTCCGGCAGAACTATACCGACCTAAACCAGATCTCGTTACGTCGCTAACGTAACTCTCTTCACCACTTACTTCGCTTCTGCCAGGTAGCGAGCGTGGTACTCTTCGCCGGGCATCACCTCACCCAGGTAGATCCACACGTGGATCCCGATCACGCCGAAGGTGGTGTTGGCCTCGGCGGTATCATAGTCGATGTCGGCGCGCAGCGTGTGGCGAGGAATCTGCCCATCGCGCTGGGTGTCGACACGTCCCATGTCGCTGCCGCCCAGGCGGCCCGACACGGTAATCATGATCCCCTTGGCCCCGGCGCGCATCGTCTTCTGGGCGGCCTGCTTCATGGCGCGCTTCCAGCTGATGCGGCGTTCGAGCTGTTCGGCGATGCTCAAGGCCACCAACCGGGAGTCGAGCTCCGGCTTGGTGATCTCACGCACGTCGATCTTCACCTTCTTCTGCGTCAGCGACTGCAGCTCAGTGCGCAGCTTGTTGACGCTCTCGCCCTTCTTGCCGATGATCACGCCCGGGCGGGCCGTGTCGATGATCACATGCACCTGGTTGGGCTGGCGTTCGATGTCGACGTTGCTGACGCTAGCCTTGGCCAGATCGGCAAACACCATTGCACGAATCTTGCGATCTTCCGCCAACTGGGTGGTGTACTGCTTGCCGGAGGCGAACCAACGGCTCTTGTGTTCCTTGATGATGCCCAGGCGGAAGCCGATGGGATGTACTTTGCGACCCAAGTGAACCTCCTTGAAATCCTATTTGCTACCCGCCTTGACGGGGCTCTCAACCACACGCTCTTCCAACACGACCGTCACATGCGACGAGCGTCGCTTCCAGGGCTTGAAGCGGCCGCGGGCGCCAAACCGGCGCCACTTGCGCATCGGCGCAACGTCGGCATAGATCTGGGCGACGTACATGTCCTTGGCGTCGAGGCCATAGTTCTCGACGGCATTGGACAACGCGCTCTTGATCGTCTTGGCTACCACCTTGGCAGAACCCTGCGGCATGTAGGCCAGGAGGGCCAACGCCTCTTCCGCCTGGCGTCCCCGCATCTCGTCCAGCACCAGGCGCGACTTCTGTGCGCTGATACCTGTAAACTTTGTCTTTGCTAGCACTTCCATTATTCAGCTCTCCCTTTGCTCCGGCAGCTCGCTAGAACCAGCGAACCAGCCCTAACTTACCGGGCAGCCGGCCCACCGGTTGGGCGGGCAGCAGGCTTGGTGGCTTTTTCCGACCGCACGTGACCACGGAAGAAGCGCGTGGGCGCAAACTCGCCCAGCTTATGCCCGACCATATTCTCGCTGATGTAGACCGGCACATGGCGACGGCCGTCATGGACGGCGATCGTGTGGCCGACGAACTGCGGGAAGATGGTAGAGGCGCGCGACCAGGTCTTGACGACCTTGCGCTCGCCCTTGCGGTTCATCTCTTCGATGCGCTTGAGCAATCGTGGCTCGATGAACGGTCCTTTTTTCAGTGAACGTGACATATTACTCTTTTACCCTTTCACCTAGCTAGCCCATTCACCTATTTCACGTTGCCGCGCCGGCGCACGATAAACTTGTTCGTGCGCTTGTTGACGCGCGTCTTCTTGCCCAGCGCCGGCTTGCCCCACGGGGTCTTCGGCGCCTTCATCCCCACCGGCGAACGGCCTTCACCACCACCATGGGGGTGCGAACCGGGGTCCATGGCGATGCCACGCGTGCCGGGACGGATGCCCAACCAGCGCTTGCGACCGGCCTTGCCCAGGTTGATATTGGCGTGGTCGGAGTTGGAAACAGTTCCGATCGTCGCCAGGCAGTTCATGTCGATGTAACGCACTTCGCCGCTGGGCAGACGAATCTGCGCCATCGTGCCTTCCTTGGCCAGAACCTGGGCGGAAAGGCCGGCAGAGCGCACCAGCTGGCCGCCACGACCAGGGTACAGCTCGACATTGTGCACTACCGTACCCAACGGGATAAAGCGGATGGGTAACGCATTGCCAGCGCGAATCTCAGCATCAGGGCCCGACGTCACAACGTCGTTCACCTTGAGGCCTTCGGCCGCCAAGATGTAGCGGCGCTCGCCGTCGGTAAAGACAATCAAGGCAATGCGGGCACTGCGGTTCGGGTCGTACTCGATCGACTCGACACGGCCCTTAACGCCATAGTTGTCGCGGCGGAAGTCAATCACGCGATAGCGGCGCTTGTGACCGCCGCCGCGATGGCGGGTGGTCACGACGCCCTGGTTGTTGCGCCCGGCCGACTTCTTGAGCGGCGCCAGCAGCGCACGCTGGGGCTTCACGCCCTTGGTCAATTCACTAAACGTCGAGACGCTCATATTGCGGCGTCCCGCCGAGGTTGGTCGATAAATCTTAATCGCCATAGCTCATCTTCTCCCGGCTACACGCCTTCAAACAGCTGGATGCGGTCGCCGGTCTGTAGCGTAACCACAGCCTTCTTCCACTTGGGCCGCCGGATGCGAATGGCACTGCCGCGCCGGCTGGTCTTGGCTGCCATGATCAGGATGTTTACATCCACAACCGTGACGTCAAACGCCTTCTCTACGGCGTCCTTGACAAGGAGCTTGTTGGCGCGCATGTCGACCTCGAAGCTGACCTTGTTTTCATAATCCGTGGCCATCATCGTCTTTTCGGTGACGAGTGGCCGCTTCAATACTTCGTAGAGATGCATAGTTATGCCTCCACCTCGGCTGTCTCGCCGGCGGTGTCGCCGGTTGTCTCAGGCGCTGTCGCTTCTGCAACGTCGGTGCCGAGCCAGGTCTCAATGTGTTCCACAGCGTCGCGCGTCAGGAGCACGGTATCGTGGCTCAACAAGTCACGCACGTTGATGTAGCCGCTCAGCAGCGGTTTCACCTCGGCGATATTGTTCACGCTCTTCCAAACCGGCACTGTCTTCTCCGCCGTCACCAGCAGCACAGTCTGCTCCTCGATACCCAGCGCCGACAGCATCTTGACGACCGTCTTGGTCCTGGGCGTATCGATCGCCATCTGGTCGAGCACGACGAGCGAACCGGCGGCTGCCTTGGACGACAGGGCGCTGCGCAGGGCCAGGCGCTGCATCTTCTTGGGCAGGGCCTTGACGTACTTGTGCGGGGTCGGGCCAAAGACCGTACCGCCGCCAACCCAGTTCGGCGCACGCGTCGAGCCCTGGCGGGCGCGGCCGGTGCCCTTCTGGCGCCACGGCTTCTTACCGCCGCCGCGCACTTCGCCACGCGTCTTGGTGTCGTGCGTGCCTTGGCGGGCGTTGGACAACTGGCGCATCAGCGCCTGATGCATTACCGACGTATTCACTGGGGTCGCAAAGACGGCGTCGCTCAACTCCAGCTCGCCAATCTGCTTCCCGCTCATATCTCTTACAGGTACACGCATGGTCAATTACTCCTGCCTAGGCCTTCTGCTTCTTGCCTTTAACGGCCTCGCGCACTACCACCAGGCTGCCACGTGCGCCGGGCACGGCGCCGCGTATGGCAAGCAGGTTGCGCTCGGGGTCCACCAAGGCCACCTTGAGGTTCTGCACAGTCGCCTGTGCGTCACCCATGTGACCGGGACCGCGCATACCAGGGTACGTGTGACCCGGCGTCGTGCCGGCGCCGCGCGAACCTGGCGTGCGATGGCGATCCGACTGGCCGTGGGTCTTGGGGCCGCCGGCAAAGCCGTAACGCTTGACGGCGCCGGCAAAACCACGGCCCTTTGAGACGCCCGTCACATCCACCATCTCGCCTTCGGCAAACACGTCCGCCTTGATGACGTCGCCGACGTTAAGGGCAGGCAGCTCTTCATAGCGGAACTCGTGCAGATGGCGCAAGGTGGGCGCACCCGCCTTTGTCAAGTGACCACGCTCACCCTTGGTCAGCTTGCGCTCTGCTACTTCGTCAAAGCCAAGCTGGACGGCGTTGTACTTGTCCTTGCTGTCCACGGTCTTGACTTGGGTCACGTAGCAGGGGCCTGCCTCAATGATCGTGACCGGGATGGCGGCGCCGCTCTTGTCAAAGAGCTGCGTCATCCCTACTTTCTTGCCAAGAATTCCTCGCATGTGATCCTCCCGGGACTGACGGTGGAGGCGTTACTTACAAGTGTTGCGTGCAACCCGCCGCAGACTACCTTGCTCGAACCCCTCGGCCACATCATCCCATAACTTAGCAAGCCTTGCTCGTGCAAATGTGACTCTGTTGAGCGCAGCTTGCCGGCCTTACAACTTGATCTCAATATCTACACCGGCCGGCAGGTTCAAACGAGTCAGGTTCTCGATTGTCTTGCTGCCCGGATCCACCACGTCGATCAGCCGCTTGTGCGTGCGGATCTCAAACTGTTCACGGCTGTCCTTGTCGATGAACGGCGAGCGCATAACCGTGTACTTCTCGATGCTTGTCGGCAGCGGCACGGGGCCAACCACCTGGGCACCGGTCTGCTCGGCCGCGTCGACGATCTGGCGGACAGACGCATCCAACACACGATGGTCGTACGCCTTGAGCTTGATGCGGATTTTTTGTTTAGCCATTGTTTTCTCTCAAACTCACAAAAGATGACTAACATAACAGAGAGTAGACCGGGTTTCCCCGGTCTACTCTTTGCCGAACCCTTACTTGATGATGCCGGTGATGACGCCGGCGCCGACGGTGCGGCCGCCTTCGCGGATGGCGAAGCGCGAGCCGGCCTCGAGGGCGACGGGCATGATCAGGCGCACGACCATCTTGATGTTGTCGCCCGGCATGACCATTTCCACGCCGGCAGGCAGTTCGATCTCACCCGTGATGTCCATCGTGCGGATGTAGAACTGCGGCCGGTAGCCCTTGAAGAACGGTGTGTGGCGGCCGCCCTCTTCCTTCTTGAGCACGTACACCTCGGAGTTGAACTCCGTGTGCGGCGTGATGCTGCCCGGCTTGGCCAGCACCTGCCCACGCTCGATCTCTTCACGCGTGATGCCGCGCAGCAGGCAGCCGACGTTGTCGCCCGCAATGCCCTGGTCCAGCAGCTTGCGGAACATTTCCACGCCCGTCACCACCGTCTTGCGCGTCGGCGCCAGGCCCACGATCTCGACTTCTTCCATCGGCTTGATCGTGCCGCGCTCGATACGACCGGTCACCACCGTGCCGCGCCCCTTGATGCTGAACACATCTTCGATCGGCATCAGGAACGGCTTGTCCGTCTCGCGCACCGGCGTCGGAATGTACTCGTCCACCACCCGCATCAGCTCCCAGATGCACGCATACTCCGGCGCATTCGGGTCCTTGCTCGTCGACTCCAGCACGTTCAACGCACTGCCGCGCACGAACGGAATGTCGTCGCCCGGGAAGTTGTAGCTGCTCAGCAGCTCGCGCAGCTCCATCTCCACCAGCTCCAGCAGTTCCTCGTCGTCCATCATGTCGACCTTGTTCAGGAACACCACCATCGCCGGCACTTCCACCTGGCGCGCCAGCAGCATGTGCTCGCGCGTCTGCGGCATCGGGCCGTCCGGCGCCGCCACCACGAGGATCGCGCCGTCCATCTGCGCCGCACCCGTGATCATGTTCTTGATGTAGTCGGCATGCCCAGGGCAGTCCACGTGCGCATAGTGCCGCTTCTCCGTCTGGTATTCCACGTGCGCAATCGCAATCGTGATCCCACGCGCCTTCTCTTCCGGCGCATTGTCGATCGAATCAAACGCCCGGAAATCCGCCCACCCCTTCATCGCCAGCACCTTCGTGATCGACGCCGTCAACGAGGTCTTGCCGTGGTCAATGTGCCCGATCGTCCCCACGTTCACATGGGGCTTTGTCCGCTCAAATACTGCCTTGGACATATAGGTAGTCTCCTGTTCAAGACCGGGAGCCGCCAGTGGAGCCCCGTTACGATAAACTCACTAGTTTGGCACAATTGCACCGCCTAAAAGTGGCGGTGCAAAGAGAAAACGATAGACAAGGCAATAGGCCGTGCCTATCGCCACAAGCTTCATAGTATACCTGACGCACATTACGCTGCCAAATTGGCAGGTTGACAAATTGTCATCAATTGTTCTGCGACCTTGCAAAAGCCAAGTTTAGCGCCGATCTACGTCAAATAGCAGATGGAATCTCATCAAGATTGCCCTTAGCACGACGCCTTTGTCACTATAGAATTAATTGGACGTGCAAAGAGCAGGAAGCGACACCTATGGAGCTATCGAGACAGGAATTGGCAGATCGTCTACTGGCGCTGGAGGAAGAGAACCGGACAGCTGCGTGCAGAACTCCGGCGCTGCCAGGCAAAGCAGGAGAGCGTCACGCCCCAACGGCAGCGCACGGCGCACCCTCTGCACACTGCTGCCGAAGAGAATCTACGCCGCAGCGAGGAGCAGCTGCGCCTCACCAACGCCGAACTGGAGCGCGCGGCGCGCCTCAAGGACGAATTTCTGGCCAATATGAGTCACGAGCTGCGGACGCCGCTCAATGCCATCCTTATCATCGGCGAATCCCTGCAGGAACAAGTGTACGGACCGCTCACAAATAAGCAGCAGAAGGCACTAAACGATGTGGTCGAAAGCGGCCAGCACTTGTTGGCCTTGATCAACGACATCCTTGACCTAAGCAAGATTGAGGCAGGCAAAATAGAGCTGCAGCGGGCGCCGGTCAACGTGGCGGCCGTGTGCCAGGCAAGCCTGCGCCTGGTGCGGGAGCAGGCGATCAAGAAGAACCACAGTGTAGCGCTGCTGCTGCCGTCCGAGTCGCTTACCATCTGGGCAGACGAACGGCGGCTCAAGCAGATGCTGGTAAACCTGCTCAGCAACGCGGTCAAGTTCACGCCTGACGGCGGCAAGGTCGGGCTCGAGGTCCACGCCGGTAGTTCATCGCCTGACATACGGTTTGCCGTCCGGGACACCGGCATTGGCATCCGCCCTGAGCTGCAGGCACGTCTCTTCCAACCGTTTGCCCAGCTCGACAGTGCCCTCAACCGCCAGTTTGGCGGGACAGGGCTTGGCCTGGCCTTGGTGCGGCGGCTGGCCGAGCTGCATGGTGGACATGTCGAAGTACAAAGTACGCCAAACGAGGGCAGCTGCTTTACGATTGTAGTACCGCTCGAACGCCTTGATGCAGAAACGCCGCTGGGGACCACAGATGAGCTACAAGAGCAAGATCCTTATCGTTGACGACGATCCGGCGGGCCGGCGCGATGGAGGCGCCCCTGTTGGTCGAGGATTACGAGTTGGAGTTGGCGCAGGATGGGCCCCAGGCGCTGGAGCTGGCGCATACGCTGCAGCCCGACCTGATCTTGCTCGACGTGATGATGCCCGGCATGGACGGGTATGAAGTATGCAGACGGCTGCGTGCGGATCCGCTGCTGGCAGAAGTACCCATCATCATGGTGACGGCGCTCGACGACCGCAGTTCCAAGCTCCAAGGACTGGCGGCAGGCGCCGACGATTTCCTGTCGAAGCCTTTTGACCGTGCCGAGCTGCGGGCGCGCGTGCAGACGATCACGCGGCTCAACCGCTACCGCAGCCTTAATGCCGAACGCATACAGTTCCGCTGGATCATCGACACGGCCGACGAAGGCTATGTGCTGCTCGACGAAAACGACCGTATTCTGTATCTCAACCAGCCTGCGGCGCGGCTGCTCAATCTCGAGGATGCCGACCCGACGGCAGAGGCCGACGACTGTTTCTATACGATCGCCCAGCGCCAGTATCGCTGCGAACCCGCATCGCTGTGGAGCGGCTGGCCGCATGCGAACGGTCAGGACACCAGCGCGCGTTACCTGGTACGCCCGGCTACAGCGCAGGCGCTGGCGGTCTGGTTAAGCGTTGAAGTATTGGCCGTTCCGCCGGGCACGGCCGCGGCCTACCTGGTCCGGCTGCGCAACGTGACCCAACAGATCACCGAAATGCGGGATCTGGCAAGCTTCCGCCTGGCCGTGCAGCACAAGCTGCGCACGCCGATTGCGCACATGGCGATGAGCGCCACGCTGCTATCCCTCTCAGAAGCGCCGCAAAACCTACCGCCGGAGGTGGCCGAATACGCCGAGATTGTTCAGAGTTCGGCAGTGCAATTGGGGCGCCAGATCGACGACCTGCTGGCATTTAGCAACCCAGTGCCCATGCCGGGATTCGCGCAGAACGTCAAGCTGGCGGACATCATGGCCGCGGCGTACCGTTTTGCCGGCGAACGTGGGCTGCAGGGGTTTGTCTGGTCGCCGCTGACGGCTGCGGACGCACGCAGCGTCCCGCTGTCGCCGCAGGGGCTGGAGACCATCTTGATCGAGCTGTTTGAAAACGCCTACAAGTTTCACCCCACCCATTCGCCCCAGGTGACCGTTTCCCTGCAAGACGGCAGTCCCGGCTACGTCGTGCTGCGCTGCGAAGATGATGGCGTCACGCTGGCGCCGACGCAGATCGAGCAGATCTGGAAGCCGTTTTATCAGGCCGAGGCCGGCTTTAGCGGCAACCTGCCCGGTTCGGGGATCGGGCTGCCGCTGATTGCGACGATTGTCATTGGGGCAGGGGGGCGGGCGCATTTTTACAATAGGAACCCGGGGCCGGGGGTGGCGGTTGAGTTGACGCTGCCGGTGTTGGCGGCGGCGTAACGTCGGCAGGGCCCCCAAGGGTGTGGTTCATGATCTTGGACGGTGGCGGTCGCCCGGACCACGCCGAAGGAATTCGGCCCTGTCAAATGCAAAACCCACTGAAGTGGGTTGGGATACACCCGTTGCTAGGATACACCAACCCACTTCAGTGGGTTTCGCTTGGGGTAGCACCGAATTCATTCGCCGCGGCGTCCCCGCAGTCACGCCGGCCAACGACAACACCCAAAATCGTGCAACGCACCCGGCCCCCAACATGAGGCACGAGAGCAGGGTACATTTCACGTACAGGATGCGCCCTTTCCTAGACGAAGCCAACTTAATGACCGTAGACAGCGAGCAGCGTCTCGGTCAGACCCTCCTTGACCGGGCGCGTAGGCTCGGCAAGCAGGATCCCCGCAGGATCCACGCAGCATCCACATCGAACAGCGGATTACGCATGAGGAACTGGCGGCGATGATGGGCACGACGCGGCCCGCGAGTGAGCGAGTTCATGCACTGGTTCCATGAGATGGGGCTGATCGAGCTCAGCGCAGAACGCTACCTGATCGTGAAAAAGCAGAGACTCATGAACTACTTGAGGGGAACGATGCAGCCGCTAAGCCAAAAAAAGTGTCCAATATTGGACCGAAATTGCGTGCGTTTTGGAGCATAGTTGAAAAACTTTCAATGGGAGGTTTCCTATGGTCAACGTGGTCTGGGCAGGCCGTATAGTAGACCGCGCGACAGGCAGACTGCTTGACAGTATGCGCGTGGATCTTTTTGAGCGAAGCAACATGGCGGCCATCGAGAGCACCATGACAGATAGTCTCGGGCTCTTCTACTTTAGGCTTTCTGACGTACATATTCAGGAGCTTTTTGGTGATCGACGACTAAACATTTTCTTCCAGGTCTTCGATAGAGACACGCTGATGCCGAGTACGGAGGGCCATTTCTTATGGGCGCCTGGCTCCGGGAATAGATACCTAAAAATTGAGGTCGAGCTACCCGCCAAGGAGAAGCCGATGCCCCACTTGGCAATTGGTTCGCTTGACGAGTTCATATCTCAGCAGAGTGAGATTTTGGAGCGGATTGCAGCCAGACCAAATGGAGGGCATTTGTTCCTACTTGAACCTTTTGAACTGCTCGCCGAACTGGGAGTGAAACTAGCTCCAGAAGCGTGTACATAGATTCTCCGTGCTTATCCAGGCTTATCCGCATTGTCCAGAACGACGTATGACATGCTAAGCCGCACTGCCCGAAGGCAGCGAATCCGATTTCACATCCGGAGCATTGCTCCGAGGAGAATACCATGACTCTCATGGCAGGTTTCGACTTCGTGGCCGAGGTTGCCAACTCGGCGTTGCTAGATCTCATCAAGGCACAGGTCACGATTCAGGGCACACCAGCTAATCCACCCTTCGAATTTGACGTTCCTGTCACACCTGTAGGCGCCAACGCTCACGTGATCGTTAACGAGTTGCTTCTGAACCTTGCAGACGATGATAGTATGACCCTGACGTTGAAATTCCAGAAGTCATCTGTGATCGCTCAGTCTCCGTCTATCACAGTTGCCCCACTCGAAGGCGATCTCACCATTACAGCACCGATGCTGCTGACACCGGTACTGACCTCTCAGGTACTGACCTTTGACTTCGCCAATGCTGAGGTAGACATCAAATACACCACGCAAACGGACAACATAATATCCCAGAGTTTGGCAGGCTCCGGCATTACTGTTCAGGCGTTCAAGGCCGCATCCAAGCAGGCCGTAGCCGGTTTTATTCAGGGAATGGGACAGCAGCAAGTTACGGGAGTCGCTTTTCGGGTCATGAAAGGAGCGGATGGCTTTCTATCTCCGCAGCTAACATTCGAAAAACTCGAAGTCCACTGCATCGGAAATCCGGACCCAATGCTGCAAGCACTCGCGTTCTTTGGAATTCTTTTTGGGGCAAATGATAAGCAAGGCGACCACACGCTGAAGATGTCTACTGCGATCGTGCCTGGCTCCTCGCCGCTCGGGCCACGGAATATGGCGATTAGCCTGTCGCCGGAAGTCTTCCATAGGATGATCTTCTGTCCAGGGATAACCGCTGCAATCGCACACGAACTCAAGAACTTGCCAATGCTACCGGGTATGCTCGACACATTTGTGCCCTTGCCGTGCGGCGGTGGCGCCTTTGTCAAGGACGGCCTCAAGCTCCCTATGCTCTTTGACAGCTTCGCCGACGGGCATGTGAACATCGACGGCGTATTCAGCAAATCGTTGCCTTGCTTTGAAGCGAATGGTTCGTTTCACGGTGAGCTTACCTTTAGCGTCACCGGCACAACTGTAACGCCATCCGTACAGTATGACGAGCCTGAGGTAGATGTGAGTACTGACTGGTACTGCGGCCCGGCAGGCGGTATCGCGATAGGTCTCACTGCTTTGATTGGGGAGGCCGTCGTAGACGGGATAGCCGATGCGATAGGCAAAGGCATAGCTTCTGGTGCTCTCCAGAAGGCTCTTGGGGAACCTCTTCCTGCAAGCAATGTCGGAGGATTCGCTAACGTCCAGTATGATCTTGTGGCCCCGACAATCGAAGGCCTGACGCTTCACGGAACCATTCCTGTGGTTGTTCCTTTCAATAGCGGAGTGCCGCATATATTTGTGAGCGGCTCAGTAGAGACAACGAGTACCGAGCTTGTTTCTGTTGGTACATACCACTATCCGGGGTTTCCGACAGTATGCGACGCGAAGGACTTTCCTTACCGCCAATTTGCACAAGAGCAAACTGCGACATTCCAGGTCGTACCGGAATTGATGGGACTGCCACTCCAGCTTGAGTGGCGCATTGACAAAATCCCCCTGACGAATACAGTCGGTACGCTGATCGTGCCGCAGGTCTGCCACTCTCCATTCCCGTTGGACTCCGGCGGTACTTGGTATGATCAAGACGTGCATATTGACTACGTGATCGGTGACGATTCCATTCAATTGAAGAACATCCCTGCGGAGGGGAACTACGCATTTGACTTAACAGCGAAGGCAATCGATCCAAGCGGCATCGTCGCGGAAGATGGTGCATATATCGTCTTTGAAGGAGATACTGTAGCATTCAGTGGCGGCTATGAAGACTATGTCAACGAGTGCCAGAAGGCGATGCGTGAGTGGGTTCACCAACACACCGACGATTTCACTGCGTCGACGAAGCCGACTCCGCGGTTGGGTGCGTATCGACAAACCAGCACCGGAGAAGTTGGGCGAACTGCTCTACTCGCTCGCCGCATCGTCAAATCCCTTAATTGTGGGGGCTCTAGCACAAACCATAACCGCGCACCACGCATCGATCTTGGGAGTAGTGTTAGGGGCAAAGACGGGCAGCATGACGGGAGTCAAAGGTAAGATCAAAGGGTCATCCGGGTGACAGTAGATCTTGCCTTTGGCAGGGAGCCGCCGATCCATCAAGTGGAGCCAATGTACCGCACTCGCAGGCAGTCTCAACTCATGCATGCTCAATTATACTGTTGCTTATCGTGTACGCCTGCAACCAATTTGTTGCGGAAATTCGGTGGTGGTTCTTGTCTGTAATGTCCCAGTGCGGGTAGCATGACCAGAGGCCCCAATTGTCGCTTTCCAGTCTTCAGCGTAAACAGATTCAGGACGCCCTGGTTGCTGCCTTTGGCAACGAGGACAACCTACGCCAGATGCTCATGCTGCAAATGAGCATCAACCTGGAGTCTGTGACCAAGCCAGGGAACATCGCCCAGCGCACGTTCGATGTGGTGACGTGGGCCGATGAACAGGGCAGGGTCAGCGAGCTTGTTCACGCCGCCTGCGCGCAGAACCCGCAAAATCCTGAACTGCAATCTCTTGCTGAGTCTAGCAGCAGTTGGCACATAGCAGCCCCTACACCAGCCGAAGCATCACCGTATAAAGGTCTGGCATTCTACGGCGTCGCGGATGCCGCGCTTTTCTTCGGGCGCGAGACGCTCATCGCCGAACTGGTAGCGTACCTCAAAGACCATCGCTTCCTGGCCGTCGTCGGCGCGTCGGGCAGCGGCAAGTCGTCGGTCGTGCGGGCAGGCGTGATGCCGGCGCTACAGAAGGGCGAGATCGTCAAGGGCAGCGACAAATGGGCAGTACATATCGTCACACCCACGGCGCGTCCCCTGACGACGCTGGCCGCAGAGCTGACCAAGGACAGTGAGTCCGTCACGGCCCAGGCCACGCTGATGGACGACATGGCCAAGGACGCGCGCAGCCTTGACCTGTTTGTCTCTCGGCTCCTCGCCAGGGCTGGCGCACCCCGTCTGCTGCTGGTCGTCGACCAGTTCGAGGAACTGTTCACGCTCTGCAAGGACCGCGCCGAGCAGCAGGCGTATGTGGACAACCTGCTGGCCGCCGCCGTGCCCTCAAGGCGTCACGACCGTCATCCTCACGCTGCGCGCCGACTTCTACGCCCGCTGCGCCGAGTTCGCCAACCTGCGCACGGCGCTGCAAGACTACCAGAAGTACATCGGCCCGATGTCGCGTGACGAGCTGCGCGCGGCGATTGAGAAACCGGCAGCGCAGAACGGCTGGGACTTCGAGCCGGGGCTGGTAGATGCCATTCTCGACGATGTCGCGGGCGAAGCAGGCTCACTGCCGCTGCTGTCGCATGCGCTGCTGGAGACGTGGAAGCGACGCAGCGGGCGCACGCTGACATTTGCCGGCTACCATGCAGCGGGCGGCGTGCAGGGCGCCATTGCCAAGACGGCCGATGGCGGTGTACGCCGAGCTGCCGCCCGACCAGCAGGCCATCGCCCGCAACATCTTCCTGCGCCTGACCACCTTGGGCGAAGGGACGCAGGACACGCGGCGCCGTGCGCCGCTGCCCGAGCTGCTGGGCAGCGGTGACGCAGGCGGCACAGGTGCAGGCAGTGCTCAAGCGGTTGGAGGATGAGCGGCTGGTGACGGCAGAGCGAGCCGCTGACAGACAACTGCCGGGCTGGGGACAAGCCGGAAGCCGTGTACGTGGACGTGACGCACGAAGCGCTCATCCGTGAGTGGCCCAGGCTGAGCTGCTGGCTGAACGAGGACCGCGAAGGGCTGCTGGTGCACCGGCGGCTGACCGAGGCGGCACAAGAGTGGGAAGAGTTGGCGCGCGACTCCGGGGCGCCTATTCCGGAGGCGCGCTGCTGGTGCAGACGGCGGAGTGGGCAGCAGCACACGGGGGCGACCTGAACGACCAGGAGCGGGAGTTTCTGGATGCCAGCCAAGCGCAGGTGGCCGCAGAGAAACGGCGGGCGCCAGCGCGTGGTCGCAGGTATCGTGATTGGCTTGGCGCTGTTTGCAGTCGCCATGGCTGTGTTGGCCGTAGTTGCCAACAACCGTCGGTATCGAGGCTGACAATGCCAAAGCCACTGCCCAGGCGAATCTCGGTCTTGCGCGGCAAAAGTTGGACGAATTGAAGGTCGAAGAGCTTATGGCTAGCGCCCATGACAAGAAAGCCAAACTAGACGCGACGGGTGCAATTGGCGACTTAAACGCTGCTGTGGTGGCTGCTGCCGCCAGAGGCAAGGCGGTCGACGTTTCAGGTGAGATCAGCGACACGCTGCGCTACGTGGCGACGACCTACGTGGAGCGAGGCGAGATGATTCTATGCAACGCGTTCTATGACCAGCCCCAAAAGTGTGCAGTGCCGCTGACTGGTCAAATAGTCCGAGCCAATGACGACCAGCGTCGTAATTTCGCAGACATATCTGGCGTGGGCGCAAGATGCTGCGCCGCAGATCGTGGGGTGGTCATCCTACACTTCTACAGTCCAGCAGCAGGCAGTCATTTCTGCCACCGCCTTGTTCAGCCCAGGCGATGGCGTTTAATCCACCTCCCGACACGCCGGTCTACGTCTGGATTGCACCTGGCATCGTTCGAAATGGGCAGCACCGCTGAGCAGTGCAAGGCAGTGGGCCTTGACAAGTGTCCATCAGAGGAACAGCCGCCGCATTCCGTTCAATTGGACGGTTACTGGATTCAGCGCACCGAGGTGACGAATGAGCAATATAAACCCTGTGTTGAATCGGGCGTGTGTGTTAAGCCAGACAATCTGTACTGGGACAAGCCTAGTAGCGGGCGGCTGCCGGTGACTGATGTGAGCTGGAATCAGGCCAGCACTTATGCGACGTGGGTTGGCGGAAGGCTGCCGACAGAGGCCGAATGGGAGTACGCTTGTCGTGGTGCCGACGGGTACATTTATCCGTGGGGTGACAACCCGCCCTCCCCAGAGCGAGCGAACTTCGGTTATAGACTACCCGGTGCAACGGAAGCCGGCAGCTACCCGCCGGGAGCCAACGGGCTGTATGACATGGCGGGCAACGAGTGGGAGTTTACAGCAGACCTTTTTAGCGCCGAGTACTACGCAAGCTCACCGAACCGGAATCCAACTGGGTCAGTGACAGGCATCTACCACACATTTCGCGGTGGGTCCTGGTTCGCCTACGACGGTTGGGTCCGCTGCGCCCATCGGCACACCGGCCTCCTTTCTGACAAGCCGGCCGGCAATCTGGGGTTTCGAGTCGTGATACCATAAACGGCCCCATAAAAATTAGTTCTTCCGGAATCTGTTGGAGAGTATCGGGAAAAGCTATCGGTGGAAAACCTGACGGCGAAATTAGCGTTCTCCTGTACGGCTTGTGGTGGACTGGAACCAAGACGATGTCACAACCGATAGCGGAGCGCGTTGGCGGTCCCTGAGGACAAGCAAAGCACGTCCGAACGTAGAAGGTAGCAGCACGTAGCCGACCCGCGCTTGGTACATCACGGGCGGCGCGAGCGTTGTCGTTGCGGGGCTGATCATTGGATAACGTGTCCCTTAAGCGTGTGTTCTTGTCAATCAGAAGAAATCGCGTCGATAGATCATGAGAAATGGCGCCACCGAGTATACAGATGATGTCGCCTGCGTTGCTCGTTGGGTGCAGGTGGACACACAGAGGCGGCAGGCTAAGGTAAGGGGCCGGCTTACGCATGTAGTCGTAGGGCGACCTCTTTCACCGCGACATTGTTGCGTTACGCGATGTGCCACCCTCACTGGAGTTAAGCTCCAGTGACATAGCACGCGCGCCGCGGCACGCTCCGCTTCGTCGTGCGGGAACTGCCAGAACTGGATCAGCTCACTAGCCAGGAGTGATTGAACCGTAACCGGATCCGCAGATCTGTAGCGCTTCCACTGCCGGCCGTGCATCACGACCGGTGCACCTGTGCAAATCGTTCACGCTCAACCCGGGCACGTGCTATTGCTCGAAGGGGTGACGCGTCTCGTCAATCACGTCAGGAAGATGCCGATCGCGTAGCCCGTAGTAACGTCGCCAGTAGAGCCACGCGAAAGACAAGGATTCGCCGGGCTTCGTAAACGGGTGATTCGTGGCATGCTCTTAAGATGCGATTGCCCTGTCAGAATCATTTGCAGCGTTTGGGGATTGCGCTCAAGTTCGCAGGGGCTATAATGAGGGTGCAAGCTTACATCACTGTTTCGAGCGAGGACGTGACAACTTGGAAATTGCCCGAGTCTTCTTACAGAACTATGACCCCCTCTACAATTTCTGGTTGG
This sequence comes from uncultured Chloroflexia bacterium, assembly GCA_963791135.1. Lineage (GTDB taxonomy): Bacteria > Chloroflexota > Anaerolineae > Caldilineales > Caldilineaceae > Fredericiella. The sequence continues at coordinate 24,727 of CAWBRX010000006.1, read as the reverse complement.
GCGATCTCTGGACGGTGGTACCTGCGGATCTCATGCGCGTTCGTCCCCACCCGCGCCTCAACTCCATCGCTTGGAACCTCTGGCACCTGACACGTTGCGAAGATGCCAGTATCAACCGGTTCGTCGCCGACCTGCCCCAGGTCCTCGATGCCGGAGGCGTGGGCGACGCTGGTGTTCTCAACAACACTGGTGATTGGGCGCAGCGCATGAATATTCCCTGGCGTCACAATGGCGGCGGCATGACAATGGCCGAAGTCGACGAGCTCGACCAGCGCATCAACCTTGACGCCCTACACGCCTACTCAGAGGCCGTTCATGCCCGCACCCGCGCCATTGTCGCCGAACTCGATCGCTTTGACCTGGACGCCACCCTCGACGAGCCCCACCTGCGCCGGGTCCTGTTCGAAGAAGGTCTCGCCCACCCAAATGCCACCGGCCTGCTGCAAAGCTATCTCGGCTTGACCAAGCGCAAGTGCCTTTTCAGCTTAGGGCTCATCCACTCCTACCAGCATGTCGGCGCAATCGACGTCATCGCCAGCCTGCTCGGCATCGAATTCGAGTAGGTCACGTTGGTGCGTGACACCTTTAGGGAGTCCCACTTGCAGGAGGCTTCACCCCCGTCGGCCCAAACCGCTTCGTCAGCACCACCGCAGCCCATCGCCCTTCGCTGCCAGCCGCGCCAACTCCTCCCTATCGAAAAGAATATACGTCCTGTCGTGCGCTATTTATGTTGGTACATAGCAGTACGAGTTCAAATGAGCTTATGCTCGGCCGCAAAGCGCGTAGCCGCCGTACGATTGTTGACGCCGAGCTTGCCATAGATCGAGGTCACATGGGCATTGACAGTGCGCCGGCTGACGAACAGTCTCTCGCCGATCTCCGCGTATGTCAGTCCCTCCACGAACAAGCGCAGCACCTCGACTTCGCGTGCGGTCAGGCCCCCAGGATTGGCCGGGGGTCGCGGCAGCACGAAGGCAGGCGCAGCTGTGGACAGGTCCGGCAGGGAGAGTGCATACGCCACGGCCTGCTCTGGCGTGAACTCGTGCCCGTCCGACCCATGCCGCCACAAAGGCCGTCTCGTCTAGGTTCGTTTTGAGGGCAGCGAACCTGGCCTTGGCTGCATCGGGCAGGAAAGGCTGGGGCGCAGCGCCCAGTCTTCCGTACAGCGCCTCCGCCGCACCGAACAGGTACGCTGCAGGCGTAAACTGCCACTGGTCAGCTGCAGATCTCCGCCAGGCCCTCCAGGCATTCTGGAATCCCCTTCCACAGCAGGGTGCCGATGGCCTGCCAGCGTGCCAGGCTCTCCTGGAAAAGCGCCCACGCCCGCGCATACTCGCCCTGGAGCTGCGCACCCTGGCCCATGTAATGGAGCACATCGGCAACCTCCCAGGCCGCGCCCTCCTCCTCGAAGAGCGCCATCGCCTCTTCCAGCAAGGTTTGCGCGTCCGGCATAGTCGTGCTGCGCGCGCCGTACGTTCGCTATGAACACAAGCGTCGAGGCGATGTCGCTCTTGTTGCCCGCTGCGCGGTGGATGGCCAAGGCTTCACGAAGGTGCTCGAGTGCGCGCGCGTAGTCCTGTTCGCCATGGGCCAGCCAGCTCAAAGCAGTGTGGGCGCGGGCAACGTACTTTGGCAGGTCAAGTTCCCTGGACAGCGCCAGCCCTTCGTCCAGCCTCTGCTGCGCCGTCTCAACGTCATTCTGCATCACGGCCATCATGCCGGTATCTACAAGCAGCCGCGCCCTGGTCACCGTGCGCGCTGCCGGCCGTCGTCATGGCCAGGGCGCCCTCGGACCAGCGCCGCCCCTCGCTCCACAGACCTGTGACTAACCAGAACTCCATCAGTCCGCTGGCCAGGGTTGCTGCCATGTCTGCCCGCTCGGCCGTCCTGCTGGCTCCACGCCAACGCCGGATCGCACGTTGGCCATTTCCGCCAGTAAGGGCACGAGCCCTGCGTCCTTGTCTTCTGACACAAATGAAGGCCCGATCGATTCCGCCAGCTTCACAATAGTAGAGGGCGTGTTGGCGCTGGGCAGCATCCGTCTCGCCGCTGCATGGCCAGCTGCTCCAGCCCAAACTCGCGGATCGTCTCCAACATGCCAAAGCGCGGTTCGCCATCGCGTTGGTCGACTGCGTTTGAGCAGATTCTGATCAAGCAGAGTCGCAACACCGTCGAGTACGGCAATACCGAGATCGCCCTCCGGATCACCTACGGCCTGGGCTGCGCGCAGCGTAAAGCCGCCGCTAAAGATCGCCAGACGGCGAAAGAGCATCTGCTCAGGTTGCGCCAGCAGTTCATAGCTCCAGGCAATCTCGTCACGCAGCGTGCGCTGCCGCGCCGGCATGTCGCGTGGTCCGCCCGTGAGCAGCGTCAGCCGCTGTTTGAGCCGTGCCAGCAGCGCAGGCGGCGAGAACACCTTGAGCTTGGCCGCAGCCAGTTCGATGGCCAGTGGAATCCCCTCCACCCCGATGCAGATGGCAGCCACCGTCGCAGCATTGGCGGCAGTCAGCACAAAATCGGGTTCGACCTCCACTGCTCGCTGCGCAAAAAGTGCAACAGCCGCCACGGCCGCCAGCGCTTCGAGGTCAAGCTTGGGGCCGCAGATCCGCCAGCTTGGGCCGCTCCAGGCTGCCTGCCGGCGACAAGTGCGGCAGGGCCAGGGGTGGCACGGAGTACTCGTGTTCGCCATAGAGATGAAGCTGCGTGCGGCTGGTTGCCAGCACCTTGAGCCCCCGGCAGTGGCGGAGCAGCTCGGCGATCAGCGGCGCAGCCGCCAGCACCTGTTCAAAGTTGTCCGTCACCAGCAGCAGCTGTTTGTCGCGCAGATAGTCGTGCAGACTGTCCACCAGCGGCCGTCCGGCTGCCTCCTGCACGCCAAGCGTCTGGGCAATGGCGGCACACACCTGTTGGGGGTCGCGAATGGGGGCAAGCGAGACGAAGTAGACCCCATCGATGAAGTGGTCGAGCAGGTTCGCCGCCACCTGCAGCGCCAGACGCGTCTTGCCGATCCCACCCGGCCCGGTGAGCGTAAGCAGGGCAACGGTATCTTGCAACAGCAGGGTTTGGACCGCGGCAGCATCATGCTCGCGGCCAACCAGCGGGCTGCGCGGCAGCACAAGATTGTTGTGCGGCATGCGCCGTGACTGGGGGCGCCGCAGCAGGTATCACATCGCTTTGGGGTTGGGCGGCGGGCTGGGCCAGAACCCTGGAATGGCGGACTACCAGGTGCGGTTCTTGCGTCACCAGGCTTGCGTCGACTGTCGGGAGTGGGCATACAACATCACCGTCGAGCCCGGGAAAGCGACTGTCCATGTCCGGGAAATGTCGCTATTCTATCACCCTACGAATCACATTTCAAGTGGGTATCCGCCACGCAAAATGTCCCGGCACCCAACAAGGAAGCCACGTTCACCAGTACCTAATCAAGCCTCAGGTACCTACGCGGAATTAGGTATCGGTATAGGTACATGTACTGATGTGCAGCGCCATCGAAGCATATACAGTGGAGTGCATTCTCTTGACAATTGCGCACACAAGCGTCTGTAACCAGCCACGTTGTGTTGGAGAGGGAATTCCAAGCGTGATTCGCCACAACCCGCGCATCGACGAATTCAAACAGCGAATGCGGGAGTCATTGCAGCAAGATGCTCAGCAGTGTCGTGCGATCGCGCTGGCGAAAAACGCCAATGCCTATGCCGCCGGTGAAGAGGGCGAAGCAGTCTACTTTATTGAAAGTGGCCAGGTCAAACTGGTGACGGTGTCGGCTGAGGGGAAGGAATGTCTCTTGGCAGTACTGACGGAAGGCGACGTTTTCGGTGAGTTGTGCCTGTCGGGACTCCCGGAACGCAGCGAGTCGGCGGTTGCCATGGAGAAGACAATCGTGCGAGTCATTCCCTGCGCACATCTATTCACGCGTCTCAGCCGGGCATTTCTGCTGGAAGGCTTTGTTCAGTACCTCACCACACGCATCGCCGACCAACAGACGATCATCGCCAACCTGATGACCGTGGACAGTGAGCAGCGGCTGGGTCAGACACTCCTTGACTTAGCGCATAGACTTGGCAAGCAGGATCCGCGCAGCATCCGCATCGAACAGCGGATCACGCATGAGGAACTGGCGGCGATGGTGGGCACAACACGGCCACGCGTGAGCGAGTTTATGCACCGCTTCCGTGCGCTGGGGCTGATCGAGCTGAGTGCAGAACGCCATCTGATCGTGAAAGAGTCAAAACTAACGGCTTACCTAAATACGACTCGCTAATTAAGGCGGCAGAGATTTGTATATGGGTCACCAACTCATAGGCAATTTGTCCGATCTGGACAGAAACATAGCGCAGCTGTCGTATGATTCTAGACAGGAGCAGGCCAGTGGTTGGCTAGGAGAGCGATCGATGATTCCGACACTCGAGGTCCACCAGCAAACGGTTACAGACAACACCGTGCAGATCGAAGCGGAATGCAAGTCGGGCTTGTGCAGCATCTACTATGCAACCTCCTATTTTCTGAACGGGATGCTTTCGGCCGTCGAGGCGAGCGGCGACGAAGCGCTGTTGGAGCAAACAGTCCGGTGCATGGGGTTCATGATGCAGACAGCCCTGCCGCTTGAGTGGAAAGGAATCACCTATCACTACTGGCGAAGCCCTAATACTGACGTGCCGGCAAATTGCCAAGAACCTGACTGCGTAAGTAAAGGGTTGGACTGTTACTGCCGGCCATACCAGGCGCAGCATTTCGAGGCCATGATCCCCTTTGCCCGTGCCGCATTCATCATTGCCTGTCACCCCACGTGGCAAGTGAAATACAGAAGCTATGGTGAGCGACTATGCAATTTTGCACGGCACAATGGGCTCGAATACTGGTTCGATAAGACGAACGGGCGTTATGCACCGACCGGGAATCTGGCCGCAAATTGGAGTTGGGTGGCAGGGAGCATTCCCTGGCTGGAGCCTGTACTCGGTGGCTCGGCGCTGCCCAACACCTACTGGAATGACAAATGCACCCTCGCGGGCATTTTGGCGGCCTGGCTGGCTGCCGCGAATCGCCAGGATTTGTTTTGCCGTGACATCGCTCACCGTATTGCGACTGCATTTAAGCAACGCCTGGAGCTTCAGAGTGGCGGTTGGGTTTGGGATGTGGGACTGGTAGATTGGGTCCAGATGGGCCAAGTGCCGGCTGGTGTAGACCCACCACCAAAAGACCAAGACACGAGCCATTGTAATCGAGAACCGCAGTTTCTGATCGCCTGCAATCATGCCGGGATTGTATTCACCCAGGAAGATCTGCAAAGAATGGCGATAGCTTTATCCGATCGAATCTGGAATGGGGATATCGGCGACCCGGCGTTTACCAATTTCATAACAGGAAGTAACGCTGCCTTTTATCACAGCCTCAAGAAATATGACCCATGGCAGAACGGAACCATCTATAGCGGTTGGGCCATGCTGGGCAGGTACACGCCGGCCTGTCGCATCGTGCTGGAGTCTCTGTTCAATCTGGTGCTCTCCGGCCAAACTAGTGGAAAACTTCTTGGGGATAAAAATTTCACTGCGTATGCGAAGGTATGCCTGAGCGGCCATTGTCTACTTAACCGCAAGGCGCCGTGAATTCGCAAAGGTTGGTCCCAGTGCCAGGTTCTCCGGCAAGGTTGGTGCAACGGCCAAACCTTGGCGTCAACAAATTGAGTTGGTGTCCGGCGATGTCCGCCAGCTACATGGAAGTTGCCAGAGACCCAGTTTTCAGGGCCAATGATACATCGCTGTACTTGTCCATGGTCCGGGCGAGGCAGACACAGTGAGGAGCCAGCCTGCGTTCGCGTCGGGACGTAGAGATACGAAGAGAAGAGAATGGCAGTGCTGCAAGTTCCTTGTTAACTGCGAGCCACTTCAATAAGGGAGACAAAATGAGAACTTTGCCGTCATGAGTACCGCCTTGTTGGCACTCGTTCTGCTCGCAAGCTCGCTGCCCTTGCCGGCAGTTTAACGCGCAGGAGGCCACTCCGGCTACCTGTATGTACGCAGATCTGCACTACTCGAGCGGCGCCTACCTACGGGTCGACGTGTCGGAGAAAGTGTTCATGCTGCTTAAATGCCAGGTCGCTGGAACATCCGCCTCCTGGTCTGCCGTAGAGTCGGGTCATGATGAGTATTGGGGCAACTCGAATTAGCAGGGAGCCTAACGAGGCAGCGGCAAGCGCTGAAACAAGTGGAGGTCCAGTATCCAGACGCGCCGCGTTGACGATCTAGGCGACTTCTACGCTGTCACATGTGATCATGTCTGATGGAATGGAAACCGGGAAGCGGGTATGACCACGAGAGCTTCGATCTCAAATTTAACAAAGGGCCGCCAGCGTACATATCGCACCGCCACGATGCCGTTGTGGCGGGCCACAACGGCGTGCACAGCTTCGATTGACTGAATTCAGTGCTGACCGACACATAATCGTAGAAGATCTGAAGTTTACATAGCAGACAGAATCGCCTTGCCGAAAGGAACGGGAGTCATGGGATACGCAACACTCAACGTTTGGATCTCGGATAAAGACCCGTGCAACATTAGCGTTGAGCACTGGAAAGTCGTCATTACTGACTGCGGTGGGCAGCCTCTAAGCTGGTGCGATATCAAGTCACCGTTCGATGCGCCTTGCGGCCACAGGGATGTCCAACTCCCACCTGGTTGTTACATCGTCTCGGCGTATCAATTGTCTGCCGTGGGTGGAGTGCCAAAGCCATCGTCCTACACCGATTCTTGCATTGTCACGTTGAGTTGTGACGAAAGTGCTTGTGTGCATCTTCTCCGGCGCAGCGCTCAACACGTTTTGCGATCGGCCGCACAAGCAGCGGCACAACTCGCTGAAGAAGAAATCATCCCGCGCGATAAGGCTGACCAATTGCATGATGCTGTCAATGCAGTGCTGGAGCACTTACCATAGGGAATCAAGATGTCGAGCTAGAGAAACTGTTTGAAAAACCTCAACGGCGGCTGATTACCGCAAGATTTCGCGTCTATGGTCCACTTCCAGGCTCACTCGACGGCTGGAATACTGAAAAGACAGCAGCTAGGATCTTGCTATCCGGACTTTTCAAACAGTTTCTGAGAGATAGGCGGAGGAAAGCATGCCTGAACTTCAAAAGCTCCCCGTACCGGGCAATTGGAAGACCGCTCTCACTGATGCCGCCCTTGCGCAGCAACTGGCGAACAAACAGACCCGACGGCCTGCGGCACTACATGCCTATTACATCGGTGCAGCGCGCCGCTGGCATCTCTCCTGGGTCAAGAACTCGGGTCCTGACTTCGAGGACTGGGGATGGACCGCCAGCATCACCTCTGACGACCTGAAGAAGAAGGTCGCCGAGCACAGCCGCGTGCGGTTGTTCCTCGTCGAACCTATTCCCGGCACGAACAAACTCGCGGCGGTATGGTTGATTCGGCCGGAAGTGCCCGCGCCATGGCTGACCTGGGGCTGGGAGCCCGAGATTGCGGCGGTGGACTTGAAAAACATCGTGCCGGCCGGCCACCGGGTGACCTGTATTAGAGCGTTGGCTGCTGGTGCCTCCAAAGTTGCGGCAATCTGGACGCAAGACGACTCCGGCGCCAAATGGGATTGGGATCCGTCATTAACATTCGATGATTTGCACGTGCTTCTGCGGGACTCGGGCAGCCGGCTGGTCACTCTGGACTCGCACGGCAGCGGTGCGAACCTTCGCTACTCTGCAGCATGGGTTGCCAATGTGGGCCCTGGCGCTGAGGGGCGCACCTGGTTCTGGTTCGCAGGTGTTGGCGAGACGTACCTGCGCGGCCAGACCGATGGCCTGTGCTCCCATCCGGTCGAACTGTGTGATCTCGGCGGGAACAACCTGGCGGCGATCCTCAACCGAACGCCTGCGCCGGGCAGCCCACCGGACGACGTGCTGCTTGACGTCACGGGCACGACCACGCTCGACCCCTACCAAAACGATCCTGAGAAGAATCCGCAGATGGGCATCGGCGCCACTGTGAACGTCAACGTCACGAACGTTGCAGGCGTGCAAGTCGACATCATCAAGGCGGAGCTACGATGGGCCTCCTGTGGCGGACAGATTGACAGCCTGCCTGATACGAGCCAGGCGCCGCCGCCGAATCCCGTGGGTGGCACGTCAGTAATTCCCACCGGTGCCTCGGCCGCGTCGGGACCCATCGTCACCGGGACTGGCCTGGAGTACCGTGACATCCTAGTCTACGTCGATGCCAAAACCTCGGACGGCCGCCGTCAACGGCTGCTCCGGCCTCTCCCGGTGCAGCGCCCAACGTTTGCCGCCCGCGTCATTGCACCGGTTGCCGAGCCGGTGGCGCTCGTGACTTGGACCGACACAGCGGACGTGATTCCGATGTGGCGCGGCGGCACCGAAACACAGTGGATAAACGTGGCGGGCACGATCATCAACCTGACTGGAGATGACCTGTCGATTACCCGAATGGACGTCGAGATTAAAGTCGATGGGGAGTGGCGGCTCGAAAAGAACCTGCCGCTGCAATTCCAGCATTCGGTGTGGCCCGACGAACGAAGCTGCGATACGTTCAACGGTGGAGATGGCTGTATTGTCGTGGACGCGAATGCGAACGGTACCCTTGACCTTGGGAAAAAGGTGCTCAACCGCTTCGTACACGGACTCGAGTTGGATGTCGATCCTCAGTTCCGATCTGGAAATGTGCGCTTAATCCTACATTACCAGCGCAAACGGAAGTGCGGCACAGTGCTACGTGATCTCCCGATGCGCTGGACTGAACCGGTGGACGTCTTGCCACCCCTCCGAGGCAAGTTCATGTGGAAAAACGCGCTCGATCACAGTGGCTTCGACGCGCACGCGTGGCCCGGGCCGAGAGCGGCGTTCGACATCGAGGACGCCAACGACCCGCATGAAGAGGGATATGAAGTGTACCCGATGGCTGACGGCACAGTGGTCGAGGTCCACAAGCCAGACCTCAATGACCCCGGTCAGTCGGTCTGGGTGTGGCATGAGTCACTCGGGCTGTGGACAGGGTATTTCCACCTCCAGCCTGGAGCGTTGTTGCCTGCGCCGGGGGACTCAGTATTCACTGACACGCCAATGGCAAAGCTTGGTATGTCGGGCGCCGCGTCGCCACACCTGCACACGGGCGGCCACATTCTGGACGCCACCGGCTTCGGCCGGGTGATGGCGCTGCGATTTAGTGGCTTGATCGACGATCAGGGATTCACTGCGAAACAAACGCCTGCGACCGGCGTCTACACGAGCTAGCGAGTGAGCTAGCAAAGGAGTATGTCCCGCAGGCCGTGGACGGAACGGCGCTCGGTGGAACCATCGTCTCCTACACGATTATCGGCCGTGCTCCGCAGAGCGCCGAGTTTCGCGACGGAAAGATCGTCTTCGTGTCCAATGACGGACACACCTGGGAGGGGCAATCCAAGCCCAACAACGCCTTGAGTCTAGTCCGCCTCGACGTCTCGAAGTATTTCGCGTCGAGTCCTTCCGTCACGGTCGAGATCGACCGCATCTATGGCCGCGCAAGGCCTTGACCTTAGCTTGATCCAGCAAAACCTGCTGTCATGTGAATTCGAGCTCCGGTAAGTGGCTGCTCCGAGATTCTGATCAATCCGGTACACAAGTCTTGACAATCCCAGGCAATGATCCACTCTTCCAGTGCCCTTTCTTAGACAAACCGCCGCATTCCACAGCGCCTATTCCTCGCCAACCGCCGCATCCACTCCAATCACAGCACCCTTTCTTCCCAACCCCGCCGCATTTCGCAGCACCCTTTCCACGACAAACGTCGGGGCTGACTTTTGCCCCCAACCGGCGCATACTCTTTCTGTAACGTAGGCCGCAGCCGCCGCGGCCCCATTCAGAAAGAGACTCAGTGCATGAATTTAGCCAACAGCCCGGGCCACAAAGCCGCCAGCGCGCCGGCCAGCTGGCCCACGCCACCATCCGCAGCCTGCTCAACGGCTCCTCGCCCGCCGCCCTGACCCAGCCGAGCACCGGCGCCTACGGCAGCTGGGGCCCCACGGTTGAGCGGCTCTTTAGCGCCCACGCCGCGGGCGGCACGCCCGCCGTGGCGGAGGCCTACCAGGAACTCCACCGCGCCGACGACCGCCTCATCGCCCTCATGGGCAGCGCCGGCAAAAGCAGCGGCAATCCCGCGGGGGTCAGCGCAAGCGGCCACACGCCATCGCTCGATGGTCCGATCGTCACCCTTGCCGACCTGCTGGCGGCACAGCTGCCGCCCGTCGAGTTCTTCATCGACCAGGTACTGTGCATGGGGGTCACCAGCGTCTCCGGCCGCCCCAAGGTCGGCAAGTCCTGGCTGGCCGAGGCCATGGCGCTGGCGCTCAGCACCGGCGGCAAGATCCTGGGCTTCAGGGCACGGCAGGTCTGCGTGCTCTACCTCGCCACCGAGGACTCGCCCGGCCGCCTGCAAAACCGCTTCCAGAAAATGGGCGCCGCGCCCAACGAGCAATCTCCACGTCGCCTTCGGCTGGCGGGCGCTCGACGCCGGCGGGCTGGAGGACCTGGAGGCCGCCGTGGTGCAGCTGCGCTGCCAGGTCGTCTTCATCGACACCTTCAGCCGTGTCAACGGCCGCGCCGACCAGATGGACCCCAACGAGATGACGCAGATCTACGCCGCCCTCCAGGGGATGGCCCTCCGCCACAACCTGGCCATCGTCGTCGTCGACCATCACCGCAAGAGCGCCCGCAACCCCCTCGAGAGCGACCCCATCGACGACATCCTCGGCAGCACCGCCAAGGCCAGCGTGCTCGACTGCGCCATCGGCCTCTACCGCAAGCACAACAGCACCGACGCCGTCCTCAAGCTCGTCGGCCGTGACTTCGGCGACGCCGAATACGCCCTCACCTGGGATCCCGAACACTTCACCTGGCAGCGCAAAGACGAACCCAAGCCGCCCGCCAAGGAAGCACGCACCACGCCATCTTGGACCGTGTGCACGTCAACGAGATCGTGGAAGCCATCGACGCGCTCGGTGCGTGTACCTTGGCCAGGCTGGCCGCCGTCGTCCAGATCGACAAGAGCAATCTCTTCGACCTGCTCAAAGCCCTGGTGGATGCCGGCGTCCTGCGCCGCAACACCGACGGCCACATCGTCACCTACTCGCTCGCGCCGCAGCCCGCGGCCGCGGCCCAGCCCCCCCTGCTGCCCGGCGACCCACCCATGGATACCACGGCACTACCACGCCTACCACGGATACCACGCCTACCACGGATACCACGCGTACCACGGATACCACGCGTACCATGGATACCACGCCTACCCTGGGCACCATGCCTACCACTGGAGGCCACGCCTCCACGCTGGAGGCGTACGCCGTGCCCGGCTGGCGTGCATGGCAGGCAGCACCCCTGGGCCACGGCACCGCACCGCAACCGCCCTAAGCCGCCCAAAACCGCCCAAGCGCAAAAAACGCTGACCGTGCCTGGCGCTGCCTCCTTCACCCTGCTGCACCTCGCACCCAGCAGGCAGCGCCTCGCACGGATCCACCAACACTTCACCAATTCAAGCAAGGACATCATGATCATCGACATTGTGGCCCTCATCGGCCGCGACACCGAACTGCGCCGCGTCGCCTCCACGCACGGCGGCGAACTCGCCGGACCCTGCCCGCTCTGCCACCAGGGCGGATCCCGGACGACCGGCACCGACCGCCTGCGTGTCTGGCCCCGCCAGGGCCGCTGGGCCTGTCTTGGCCCCCGCGCCGGCCGCAACGGCTGCGACCTCCACGGCGACGCCATCGACTACCTCCGCCACCGCGACGGCCTCAGCTATCGCGAGGCCTGCGAGCGCCTGGGCGTGGAGCCGCGGCGGGGGCAAATGGTAGGGGCACAAGGTCCGGCGGGAATCAGCCCGCATGACGACGGCGAGTTATCCTCACCGCCGGACCTCATGCCCTCTCGCTCCCGCACCCGCTCACCCCCCCCAACCCCCGCTGGCAGGCCCACGGCCGCGGGCATCATCGCCCGCTGTGCCATCCGCCTCTTTCGCCCCGAGGGCGCCAGGGCGCTGAGCTATCTGCACGCGCGCGGCCTGACCGACGAGACGCTCAACCGCTATGACATCGGCTATAACCCCCAGCACATCGCCGAACCGCACGCCGACTGGGGATTGGAGCCGCCCGCCGACCCATCCCAGCGCATCCACGTCCCCCGTGGGATCACGATCCCCTGGTTCGCCGGCGGCGCGCTCTGGCGCATCAATGTGCGCCGGCCGGTGACGGCCGCCCAGATCGCCGCCGGGCAGCCGAAATACCTGGGGCCAGCCGGTTTCGGCAACGCCTTGTTCAACGCCGACAGCCTGGACGTCGACAAGCCTGTCGTCCTGGTCGAAGGCGAGATCGATGCCTTGACCGTGGCCCAGGCGTGCCGCGACACCGTTGCCGTCGTGGCCACCGGCTCCACGGCCGGCGGCCGCCGGGAGGAATGGATCGACCGCCTCCGCGCGGCGCCCTGCGTCCTGGTGGCCTTTGATCACGACGAGAACGGCGCCGGCGACAAGGCGGCAGGCCTGGTGGCTGAGCACGCTGCCCAACGCCCGCCGCTGGCTGCCCCTCACCCATGATGTCAACTCCTCGCCCCAACCGCTGGACGTGCAGCGCTGGGTCGAGCAGGGACTTGCCTACACAGGGTTCAACCTTAGTACCGAAAGGAATACGTCATGCTCCAACTGAATACGATTTCGTCCCGCCAGCAGGCCTACCTGCAAAACCTGGCCGGCCAGTACGCGGAGCTTCTCCCCGAGGCCATGGCCGTCCACTCGCTGATCCTGATGTACGACATGCTCGAGGCGCTGGAGTGCACGCATGAGCAGATCGAGGCGTCTTTGGCCCCGAGGTGATGCTCTATCTCACCGGCCTGCTCTACGGCGCGTACTGCGCGGCCGAGGGGATCGCGTCGCCGCTGGCGGCCGTGCCGCTGCTGACCATCAACGGCCGGCCCGTGCCCTTCCTTGGCGCGGTCGACGCCGACGGCCGCATCCACTACACCGCCTCGGCCAAGCGCTGGCTGAACGGCGGCACGCAGAACGGTGCGCAGAACGGCACGCACGGCGATGGAGCGACGCCGGCGACACCGGCGACGGGTTCGTTTGCCTGACCGGCAATTGATAGGGATTCACCGGAGACCTAATGTCCGAACTACAACAAGAGCAACTCAGCCATATCAGCGAAATCGTGAGCACCTACTCGGCCGACCCCGACGATCCCACCTCGCTGGAGGTTCTCCTCGTGCTGCAGGAGGTCTGCCACATCCTCGAGATCTCGCACTACGAGATGGTGAGCATCTTTGGCAAGCGGACCCTGCACACGCTGCGCACCTGGGGCAAGAGCCAGGACAGACGCCAGGGGCGCCGGCGGGCCGCGCCGGGTGTGGATCTGGTGGCCCGGCTCGCCGCGGCCGGCGCTGTGCAAGATCCTCGACGACGGCACCATTGCCCGCATGACCCACGCCGAGTCCGATATCGCCGGTTAATGCATCGGCACAAACCACAAAACGAAAGGCATCGATCATGAGCAATCTCACCACCAAGCAGTACCAGAGCCTGCAGCTTGAGGCCTGCCGGATGGCAGAACAGCTGCCCCCTACGCAGCTGCTCGACAGCCTGGTCGCCATCTACGAAGCCGGCCGCCTGCTGCACATGACCAAGACGCAGCTCGTGGGCCTGCTCGGCAGCGTCGCCGTGCGCTGCGTCACCGACCAGGTCGACGAAGCGGCACCTTGTGCGCCGCCCGAGCCCGGGAGCTGGCCGCGCATCGTCAAGCAGGTCACCTATGACCAGCAAGGCAACCTTCTGATCAGCGGCATCGACGACCACGACAAGCCCTGGCAGGAACTGTTTGGGGGCTGCGGTCCCGAGGCATGGCTGATCAAGCAGCTCTACGTCGAGCGGCGGTATGGGCGGCGGAACAAGCGCCATAGCCTCAAGAAGAAACCGGCACGCCACGCGGCGTGACACCTCCAGGAGGTACCCCCACCTCCTGGAAGTACCCCCACCTCCGGAAGTACCCCACCTCCTGGAGGTGTCCGATCGCTACCTGCTGCACGGCCCGCCATACGGCTCGCTCGCCGTCACCTCGGGCGGCGGGTTGGCGACGATCCGTTGTGCGATAGACCGTTAGCGCCCTGCGCATGCCACTCGGCGTAATCCTGCGCCGTGGCGGGATCGGAGCAGGCGATGCCCACGTTGATGGCGCCGCTCACCCAGCTGGATTCCAGCCAGTACTGCACCCCATAAGACCCCAGGTTGGCGAGGTCGTACGTCGCATCACAGCCGGCGACGACCGGCAGCAGGGACGGGGGTGCCGGTGGCGGCCGGCGGTGCAGGCGTCGCGCCGGCCGGCGGCGTCGCCGTGGGCAGGCTGCCGGAGATGGCAGGCAGGTAGACGGCGGCATCGGGGGTAGGCGAGGGTGCGGCGCCGGCGGCGGGGGTACCGCCGGCATACAGCACGGCGCACAGGCAGAGGAACAGCACACATCCGGGGATCACGTGGCTCTTCTTCACGGTTCGGCCTCACGTTCTTCAGGGGTTAACGTATTGGTCCATATAGTAGTAGTGGTGTAAGTACCACGGTAGAAATACATGGATTTGCGTGCCGACCTATCTCGTCCCGCCCGCATCCATCCTGGCCGACCCCGACCACCCCGTCGACCTCACTGCCAGGAAGCACCCCCCGCACAACATCCCTATGGCGGCGTCGCCGTGGGTGTCGGCCACGAGGGGCGGTAATACCATGGGAATGCCGGCATGATCCCAGGGTTGGCTGGCGCGACCGACCCAGCATCAGGCGCCGGAGGCATCGGCATAGGATTAGGATTCGTCTGGCCCTCATCGCCCGTACTGCTGCCGGGATCTATGGGCTTGTTGTCCGCATCCCCGTTCCCTGGCGGCGCTTCCGGATACATGGCCAGCGTGGGCGTAGGCGGCGGGCAGTCGGGCGTGAACTGCAGCAGGTTGCTGCGCGGCGAGAACCACTCCGCAAAGCGACCGTTCTCCCGCAGCGCAACCTGCACCGCAAAACTCGAGTCGCACCGAAAATTGGCCGCTTGAATGGTTACACTGTAGATGTCCCCCTGCTGTAGTGCCCCGTGCGGTTTGCCCGGCGGCTCTACAAACTGCGTCCAGTACGGATAGGCGTCATACTTCTGGATCACCAGGACGTCAAAAAACCAGTCCTTATTCCCCAACGCCGCTGTGTCGCCCGCCCACTTCCACCGCAGCACCGGCGGCTGATAGTCGACGACTTGCGGGGCCGGCACGGGGCCCGCACCGGTCCCGCCGCCACCGGCCGTGGCGGTAGCAGGCGCCGCCGTCGCTACAGCACCGGTCCCGTCATCACCTGGGCAGCACTTGGCAGCGCTTGGTGCAGCACTCCCGCCATTCGTTCCGGCATCCGTTCCCGTGCTCGTATTCCCGCTGCCGATGCGCACGAAACGGGCGCTCACCCAGCCTTTGCCGCCCGGCCCAGGCGCGTACTCGATCTGATACCAACTGCCCTGCTGGTCCAGGACGTTTACCTGACTCCCCGCCGGCAGGGTCCCGATCACGCGGCTCGTCAGCGCCGGCTCCGCCCGCACCCCCAGGGGCCCTGTCGTCACCGTCCCCTGCGCCGCCATGGGCGTGGCACCCACCTGCTGGATTACACCGGCTGCCGCCGGCAGCGGAGACCCGCCAAACAGCAGCAGCCCCGTACACGCCAGGATCGCCGCCGCCACCGCTGCCAATACCGAAGCTCGCCTCTGCTGCATGATGTTTGCTCCTATGGACACAGGCCGAGTTCTGCAAACTGCACACATTCTTCTGCCGTCAGCGGGCGCACCAGCCGGCTGCGCGCCAGCTTGGTCAGCTCGTCGCTGGCCAACAGCGTAAACAGCACATTCCCATCCGTACTCCCCGTGGCCAGCTGCTTGCCGTCGGGGCGAAACGCTACCGCCGTCACCTTGTCTGTGTGCCCGGTGAGCGTCCGCCACGCCGTGCCCAGCGCCGCGGGCCAGATCTTCGTCGTCACATCCCAGCCGGCGCTTGCCAGCCACTCCCCATGGGGGCTGTAGGCCAGGTCACGCACCACATCGAAGTGCGCATCCCGCTGCACGGCGGTCAGCTGCCCGTCCGCTAGGGACCACGTCAAGATCGTGCGCGCGTTCCCACCGGCCGCCACCGTCTTCCCGTCGGGGCTGAACGCCACTGCTAACAGATCCTGTCCGAGTGCCTCCCCCGCAGCCTGGGGATTGCCCTCCCTGCTGTCCAGGCTGTAAATCTGCTGCCCGTCTGCCGTATTCCACACCCGCACAAGGCCGTCCCCGCCTGCCGCCGCAAGCTGCGTGCCGTCGGGGCTGAACGCCACGTCGTAGAGCGGCGCCGAACCGCCGGGGAGTGCCGCCAGCAGGGCGCCGCTGTACGCGTCAAAGATCCGGCACAGCCCTTCCCAACTGGCCGTCGCCACCTTCGTGCCGTCGGGGCTAAACGCCACGGCGTACACTGCACTCTTGTGGTCCGTAAGCGCCAACTGCTCTTGCCCTGTCGCTGCATCGTAGATCACGGCCGCATAGCCATCGCCGGCCACTGCCACCCGTTTGCCGTCAGGGCTGAACGCCACTCCATGCAGCTTGACGTCTTCCCGTTTCGGGGTCTGCCACAGCAGCTGCCCCGTCGCCACTTCCCACAGCCGCAGCCGCCCGTCGTTCCCCACCGTCGCCAGCGTCGTGCCGTCCGGCGCGTATGCCAGGCCCGTCACGCCGCCCTCATGCGCATCACTCAAGCCCTGCGCCGGGTCGGCCGCCGTGTCCCACAGCCGCACCACCCCATCCTCGCCGCCGGTTGCCACCTCGTCGCCGTGCGACGGGTTAAACGCCAGGGCGCGCACCAAGCCACCGTTGCCCAGCAAGCTGAGCAGCGCACGGCCGCTCTGGACATCCCAGATCCGCACCGTTCCATCCCACCCTGCCGTCGCCAGCTTCCGGCTGTCGGGGCTGAACGCCACCCCCAGCACCATGTTGGTATGTCCAACCAGCCGGTCGACCGCCTGCAGTTTCTGTGCGTCCCATAAGATAGCCGACGCTATCGCGCGCTGCCGTCGCAATCCAATGACCGTCGGGGCTGAACGCCACCCCGTAGACATCGTCCCGGTGCCCTACCAACTGGCCCACCTGCACGCCCGCTGCAACGTCGAACACGTGCACGATCGGGCCCGGCCCGCCGGCGGCCAGTTGGGCGTTGTCGGGGCTGAACGCGAGCGCAAACACCGTCCCCGCCAGGCACCCTGGCTCAGCCCTGCGCCTCCTGGCTGCAGTCGCCGGTCGCGTCGCAGGTCCCTAGCGTCTGGATTCGCTCGCCCGTCGCCGTATTCCAGATCTGCACGCCCCCGTCCTCGCCGGCGCTTGCCAGCAGTGCACCGTCAGAGCTGAATGCCAGGTCCCGTATGCTCTTGGTGTGTGCCGGCAGCAGCTCGTGCCCTGCGCGCTCGCCGCGCCCCGCCAGGTACAGATGGCCGTCGTGATCGCCCCACGCCAGCCGCCCGCCCACGGGATCTACCGCAACCGCCATCACGCTGATTCCGCCCGGATTCGTGATCGTATACGCCGCCTGCCCGTGCACCGTGTCCCACACCCGCACGGTCCCATCGAGCCCCGCGCTCACGAGCACCGTCCCGTCCGCACTGTACGCAGCGTCCTGCACCCCAAGCTGCGACCCGCCCTGGTGGCCGGGCAAATATGCCCGCAGGTGTGATGCCTGGGTCGCGGCCGCCAGCGACGACTCCGCCAGCGGCGTATCCTTCTTGTGGACCGCCAGCAGCCCGGCCAGGATCGCCGCCTGCGGGTCCACATTGAGCAGCGAATTCGCCGTGCTCGCAAGCTGGTTGGACTGGGCCAACTGCTGCGCCGCCACTGCCTCCTGCTCCTGCCGCTGCGTCTCCAGCAGTTGGTACACCCCCCAGCCGATCAATCCTGCCAGCAGCACCGCCAGCACGCCGCGCCAGCAGCAGCCGCCGCCGCCGCCCTGCCCGCGCGCTCCGCTCGGCGTTTTCGCTCAGCACCAGCAGTTCGCGCTCGTCCTTGCTTACGTCCAATGGGTTGGCCGCGGCATAGGCCTGCGCTTCCGCCAGCGCCGCGCCGCGCAGCAGGTGCGCCGGGTCCCGCCCGCTTGCGATCCACTCCTCACAGCCGCGTTCCAGCGGGCTGGGATGTGCTGCCATCCACGCCGCATTCGCCGCCAGCACCGGGCCAATCAGCCGGTCGTGCGCCAGCTCGTACCACGTCTCGCCCGCCCGTATCTCCGCCCGCACGATATAGGCATCGTTGAGGATCTCCGCCGCCTGGTTCGGCAGCCCCTCCGTTGTCCCGCTCGCCTCGTTCCGGTAGACAAGGCCCGCGGGTGTGCGCCGGCGTGATCAGGTGCGTGTCGATCCACGTGCGCAGCGTCCGTTCGCCCAGCGAGCCCGCTGGCCACCACCTGCCCCACCGCCCGCTCGTAGAAACCCGTCAGCGCCTCGTCCACATCGCCGAACTGCTCGACGTCCTCGGCCAGGATTTCCGTCCGGCCCTGCGGCAGCCGCTCCCACAGCTGCCGGCAGATGATCTGCAGATGCACGGGCTCGACGTACGCCCCTACCTCCGGGAAGCCGCCGTGCCTGTGGCGGCGTGCCCCTCATACTTCCACCCGCGCTCGGCAGCGTGGCGCTTGCGGCAAGTCCCACCTCCACTCCTGCACCGGCGCTTGCTGCACCCGCCGCAGGTCGTCCACCAGCGCCTCGGCGACGCCCGGCGCAAACGGTATCCCCGCCCTGCGCGCCGGCTCGCGAATCGCAGCCAGCGCGCTTTCGGCCGCCAGCGGTTCGATCCGGAAGCGTGTCCGCAGCCGGTCAGGCATCTGCGCCGCGTAATAGTCGAGGTGGGCAATGTAGTCCTCACGCATGGACAGCAGCACGCTGACCTGCGGATAGCGCAGCAGGCACTCCTGCAGCTGGCCGGAAGAAGTCCGCGCGCTCGCGATACCGCTCCGGATGCGTCGTGAACAGCTCCTCGAACTGGTCGATGATCAAGAGGTGCGGCACGCGCTGCGGCGCCGTGCCGTCCTCCCTGCGCCAGCAGCTCCTCCAGCCCGGCGGCCAACGTTGTCGCCCCGGCGCCGCTGTCTCGGCGGCTCGCTCGCTCGCCAACGCTGCGCCTCCGTCGCCCGCGCCGAGCAGCTTCACCAGCAGGTTGCGCACATAGAGATTGCCCGAGAGCTGCTGCCGAGGGCCGTACCGGGGTCGCTGCCCACCACGCGCCCCACCGGCAGCACCACCAGGCGTTTCTGCCGCCCGAGCAGCGGTATCAGCCCGGCCTGCAGCAGCGATGTCTTGCCGGCGCCGGAGGGCGAATAGAGCACCACCACCCGCTGGGCGATCACCAGCGCCGCCAGCTGCCGCGTTTCCAGGTCGCGGCCAAAAAACAGCTCGCGCTCGCTCTCTTCAAACGCGCGCGGCCCCACAAACGGGTTGGACCTGCTGCCGGCCGGCGCCGCTGTCCCGTCCATGCGTTACGCCCTCCGGCCCGCCGGCGTCCATGTATTCCTGCCAGCGCACGTGGAGGTCCGCCACAAACTGCTGCGTGCTCCCCCAGTACACGTCGATGCGCGACCGCGAGAAATACCGCTCCAGGTACTGCACCATCTCGCGCTGCTTGGCCGGATCTTCCGGCGTATCCTCGATCTGCACCGCTACGTGCAGCATCCCCCAGCGCTCGAGGTCCAGCTTTGGCAGCAGCCCGCGCAGGATGATCTTCAGGTCCAGGTCCTCCAGCCGGTACCCCAAAAAGAGCAGCGTCGTCGACGCCAGCGCCGCATGCACGCTGGTCGGCAGCAGGTACTCGAAATCGCGGGCGATGCGCGCCAGGTAATCCAGGTAGTCGTCCTCCGTCACCACCAGCGACAGCAGGTCCGCATCGCTGCCGAACAGCTGCAGCACCACCGGGTCGTCCGCCGTCGCCGGCGGGTCAAAATCGAAATGCGGCCGCGCCGCATCGGGCTGCAGCGGCTTGCGCCAGTCCACGACGCAGGAGCGTACCGGTTTCTGCAGCCGCTGCTCCAGCGCCAGCTTCACGAAGTTGTCGCAGTTGGTCGTGATGTAGAGCGGGAGATGCAGGTCCGCCAGCACGCCGTGGATCTCCCCCTCGATCTGCCGGCTGCTCTCGGCACCCCAGTTGGCGGCTGCTGCCACGGCCGAGAGCGAAGCGTCTTTGGCCTGGCCGTTGCTCGGCAGCCCCATCCGCCGCCGGAATCCTTCTATCATCCACTGCTGCAGCCGCCGGCGCAGGCGCCGGTTATCCGTCACGCCCACAAACTGCGCCACCCGCGGCAGGTCGCCGCTGGTCGAACGGGTAGTGAAACTCCTCGCCCAAGCCGCCGCGCCAGCTCGTCCGTGCTCGGCAGCAGGTCGGCCGTCACTCCCGGCCCAAGAAACGGCGTGCACTCGCCGTCGGCGATGTTGGCCAGCAGCGTGTTCCAAAAGCTGTCGCCCTGGTCGCCCAGCACCTGCCCGCGTGTCCCCAGCAGCCGCCCCTCGCGCAGCCGCATATAGAGCACCGGCGCCCCGTAATCGGGCAGCCCTCCCGTCAGCACCGCCGAACGCGCGGCGTTCGCCGCCAGGTCCACGCAGCCTTGCTGCAGCAGCGACGTGTAGAACGTGCGGCGCAGCAGCTGGCTGGTGTCGACGCGCACTTCCGTCCGCATCGCCAGGACGGCCGGGACACCCGCCTGCACCAGCAGCGCCGCCAATCCCGGCCGCGCGAGCCCACCGCCGGCGGGCCCCCTCCGCCAGGTGGGCCTCCGCCGCCGGCAGCGCCGTCTCCGGCGGTCGCGGCGCCCAGGCAGGCATCCAGGTACACAAACCGCAGCCGGTCGTCCAGCCGCATGCTGCCGCCGCTCATATGCCGGGCCAGCAGCTCTGCGATCGCCGTACCCGCCACCGGCACCGCCTTGTTTGCTGCGTCTGCCAGGATGAGGTAGGGCTCGCCGCTGCGCGCATCCACCGTGCCGTGCGCCACGAAGTGGAGGATGTGGTAGCCCTTGCGCAGCTCGGCCTCCAGCGCGACCAAGGTGCACGGGCTCGGCGGGATCGATCGGGAACGGTGTGATCTCCAGCTCCAGGTCGCCTGCCGCCTGCCGCAGCACGGCGAGTTCCGCCGCGGCGTCGAGCGGCGCCAGCCCCAGGTCGGCCAGGTCCGGCGGCGCGGCGACCACGGCCAGCATGCGCAGCGGCCGCTGCAGCACGGCGCTGCCCGGCTGCCACACGCCGGCAATATAGCGGGAGAACG
Organism: uncultured Chloroflexia bacterium; assembly: GCA_963791135.1. Lineage (GTDB taxonomy): Bacteria > Chloroflexota > Anaerolineae > Caldilineales > Caldilineaceae > Fredericiella. Next base: position 3,416 of record CAWBRX010000006.1, on the reverse strand, counting down.
GCGTCGCGTCTGCGGCCGCCAGGTGCAGCCGCGGCTGGGCTGCCATCTGTTCCGCCATCAGCTCCCACGGCAGTGCCTGCAGTTCGGGCGCCTTATCGTCGATGCGCAGCCGCACCCGGCAGAAGGGGTTTGCCTGCCGTGCCGCCGCCCATGCTTTCTGGACCAGGGGATCGCTCGTGAACCAGGCAAACAGGCGGGCGCCCTCTTCGTCCGGCGTCTTACCCGTCTGCCAGGGGAGCACCGCGGGGCTGAGATGCCCACGTGGAAACTGCAAGCCCGTATTCAGCGTCAACTCAACTGCGATAGCCTTCAGGCTGTCGCTCCCAGAATCCGTATCTCGAGGTCTGAATACGCCGGACGTGCCCGTACCATGCCTGCACCCCACACTCGAATCTGGAGTCACCGACATTGATAACCAGTAAATAACGGAGCTCTATTTCACTATACTCTCTCTTAGGAGGCGGCGCAACCCTTTTTCGAAAACTCGATACCGCAGAAGGACTTCGTACGGACCGGATTGTGGAGCTAGCCACCAATATCCGTACGTGAAGGTGTGCTACAATAGCCCAAGACTCCCGCCACCGTGCGCCGTGCCCTCCCGGCCGGGCCCAAGAACACGCTAGAACTGAGCCGCTCGATGTCGACCTATCTCGTCCCGCTGCTCTGACCGACCCCGACACCCCTCGACTCACGCCGCCGCCGGATGAGGCGATCGAGCGCATCAAGCAGCTCTACGGCTTCTGGGGGCCCCTGATCGACGTCCGCATCGAGCACGGCGTGGCGGTGATCGAGCTGCCCGACGCGCAGGCGAGCATGGCCGGCAGCGCGCTCGACAAGATCCGCCAGGCGGCCAAGGCAGGGCGCAGCGGCCGCTACCGCCAGGCGGCGCTTTACGAAGAGGCCCTCCAGGTGCTGCCCCAGCACACCGAGGCGCGCCGCGAGCTGGCCATGGTCCAGATGGAGTTGGGTCAGGCTGCCGCCGCCAAGCAGAACCTGATCCGCGTGCTCCAGCTCGACCCGCGCGACGCCTGGGCCTACCTGATCCTGGGCAACCTCTACTACAAGCACGAGCACGACGGCGGCTCGGCCGAGCGCTACTTTGCCACCGCCGCCGACCTGGCGCCGGACGACAGCTACGTGCTCAACTCCTACGGTGGGCTGCTGGGTACAAACAGCTCAGCGGGCGACGAGTCCCCGATTACCTTCATTGAATCACAATTTGTGTCCGAATTCGGTCTCTTTATCTGACTATGGCAGCCGATGATCGATGGGGGGGCAATTAAGGTTTCAGTGCTCCTTCCCGCATCAATCTCCGGCGAGAATTTCCAGTTCAGTCTGACGAAAAGGTGGCGAGGTTGCTCCACTGCTCTAAAACGATTCTTGCCATTTCCACAAAACCCAGTGGCCCTACCGCTGGAATCAATGTAACATTCCTGTCGATGTGGAGGCTTGTCCACACACCTTCGCGGCGCTGTACGAGGAAGGCCAAATCTACTGACTGCAGCATAGGTTCATCGTTCGGGCTATCGCCTATGCCAATAGTGACGACATCACCATAAAGAGCTGCATACCGTTTGGTCAGCAGCTTCACAGCAGTGCCTTTGTCGGCACCTTTCTTACTGACACTCAAGAAGCGCCCACCTTGGCTGCATTGTAGCCCGTACAATTCACACGCAGTCACGAATGTCCTTAGCTGAGTCTCATCAAGGTGCGTCACGATCGTTTCGGTGAACTCACGTTCTTTCGCTCTTGCCGCAGATGCCAAATCGAGACCTGTTAGCTCTGCAACCTGCTGAACCGATATGTCGTAGAAGCTCTGATATCGAATCTCGGTATCACGCACTACTTTGCGGAGCGTAACTCGCAAATCATCGAGCGGCATACCGAGAATCAGGATCTCGGCATATGCGCCTAATGCGTTGCCAGTCTTGCTCGTGACGCCAGCGTCAAGTGGGATATAGATTGCGCTCCCGTTCTCAGCGATAAATGGATGATGGACGCCTAGTTCAGCCTGAATAATTGTCTGCTCGCTCCGCGTCTTGGATGAACAAAATACTATGTCGGCACCGAACGCCACGAAATCGTGGACAGCGCCGCGAAGATACACTGACCGAATAGGTAGATTCGTCCAGTAGAGTCCCATCAAGATCTGTCAATACAATTAGTTTCGGCATCACGCCAAGGCACCTAAATGCTTTCGTCCGGGTAACGCTGGCTCCAGTCCGTGTCCTGCCAGACCTTCTTTCGTACCAGACGAAGTCCTCTTCTAGTCTCCTATCTACTTCAAAAACTTTACAGAAGTCGTCTGAACCAAACTCCGCGCAAGAGAGTCATCCAGTGTTTTCTGAGGTATGCTACTGCGCAGACCGTTCCATGGACTCCAGTGCCGGCAAGGTAGAAGATCGTTTTCCGGTCGTGAACTCTATGTTTCTGCACGAGGAACAAGTTGTGGCTGTCGTCGCACGTGAACTCCTTTTCGGGCTCGCGAATGGTTTTGATGCAGTTCTTGGGCCAGAGCAATGGTCGCATTTCACCGACTTTTTCCCCATATAGATAGTAGAACGCACCGAAGTTCGCTCGTGGGCCACCCACGAAGACAACTGTTCCGTTCTCCGACAATAGTTTCAGATACTGACTGGGCTCTGGGCAGACTCCGACCATAAACTGAATCCCAGACTCGGATAGCTGTTTCTGAGAATCGACGGAAAGGAATGCGCCACCACATTCTGTGTGGAAAGAATTCACCATTCGGATGGACTCTATCAATTCGAGGACCGAAACCGTGGTTATTGGGGCCACTGCTGATGAAGTAATGCGCTCACCTACGGCTTCAGACACACTCTCCTGCAATTGGTGTAAAGTGTCAAGCGCTTTGCTCCGCGCCCTGTCGCCGGCCGAAATGTCGAAATGTGGACCGCTATGGACAACCGAGTGCCGAGAGAGATAAAGCCGGATGACTGAATCGTCCTGCTTCAGGTTGAAGAAGCGTCGCAGCCTTTCGATAGGGGATATTGACCATGACAGCGCTGCAGCGCGTAGCTCTCTTAGGGACGAGTTTGATGGAATTTGTTTGTAAGCGCCCTCAATCAATTCCAGTTCACGACTTTGCTTTTCTGACCATTCGGATGAGGTCAAATACCACCTTGCTCAGTGTGTCACCGGCAGCAGCTTGTTCGAGCACGCGCATCCAACTGAATGCGCAACATATGCTCGAGTTCGGATTTGGAGCCAAAAGCATCAAGTAGCGCCTTCTCTATTTGCTTGACCTGTGCACCGTTCAATGGCATGAGTTGATATCCTTAGTTGTGCATCATTTAGTCACGTTGCTCGAGTGCAAGTACTTACTTTTCGATACTGATAAATCCAGGATATTCAGCAGTAATTCTGCAAATCCTATCATAGACTCGATTGCCCTG
>CAWBRX010000005.1:0-47108 GCA_963791135.1 uncultured Chloroflexia bacterium | reverse complement strand
GAACAAAGACCTCCAGACCAGTGGCCGGCGTCTCTCTCCGGGCCATCCAGCAATCCGAGCCACGGCCGCCGTCTGTATGGTGCCGGGCCGACCTGCCAAGGTCGAAACCGTCCGACACATAGGCGTAAAGACGCAGCCGCAGCGGGCCCGGCCGCAACTGCTGCTTACCGCCGCCAGTGCCCCGGCCGCAGCGGAAAGGCAGACGCCAGCAGCGCAAAAACAGCGACAACCAAAAACTTAGTCAATACGGCGCCAACGGCATGGTGCCGACCGTCCTTGCGCCGCCTGGCAAGCCCCGCCGATGGGCGGCGGAGATCCGCGCCGCTTCTCTTGATATAGTAAGCGACACCCAACATGATGACGGCTGCCTGGATCATCATCTCGCTGCTCCAAATTCAACATAATCGCCCCGCCCCAGGCCGATTCCCTGCCGCGAAACCCAGATATGAGGCCGCCCCCATAATGAGGATACACTGATGTCGGTTGCCACGGCCATCGAACGCCGGTAATGGTGTTGGCGGTACGAAGGCAATCAGATAAAAACGATACGCACCCAGTAGGGCAGCGCCTTGTGCAGATGGGCGCTGTCGACCACCGGGTACCAGAAAAGCATTGCCGTCAGAAAAAAGGCGTATGCAACGTCATGGTACCCAAGGCACCCGCAGCGATAATAATTTCGCAGAGGTCGTCGTGCCAGCCATATAGGTGAAGGTAAAGACCAGCCAGCAGATCATGGGGTGCGTCACGGCGGTCAGGCCGGTGGGGCAAACCAGGCGTCCGACGCTCAACACCCGCCGATACCCCGCCGCAGGGCGCCGGGCAGCGCCCAGATAAGCACGGCGGAGCGACCTTACGGCGAAAGCCACAACAGCGGCGCGACCATCACGAGGAATTGCGCCGCACCATGTGCATGATCAACAGCTGGTTGCCGAGCACGTCGACGTAACGACCGCGATCGCTGAGAGGCAGGTCACCGTCTAGTGATGGACCACGGTCCCGATCAGATAGAGTGCCGGATAGAAGAAGATCCAGACCACGTCGACGTAGTGCCAGTAAATGGCAGAAGCCTCGACACCCCAATGGCGGCTCGGCAGTAAAGCGACGGCTTCCGCGCCAGATTCCACATGATAAAGATCAGGCCAATTCCGGTAATCACATGGAAGGCATGCATACCTGTCATCGCGAAGACGACAGCGCCATACTTGCTGCCCCACGGCGTCAGATGCGCCTGGTAGATCGACGGGAAGAGCCCCCATTCGAAGATCATCACGCCGGCCAAGAAGACCACACCCAGAATCATGGTGAATCCAGGCCGCCACGGAAAACACGCCCCACTGGCCATGTTCAGCTGCAGTGTCGGCAATGTACATCGATGCACTGCTCAGCAAAAGCACTGAAGTGACGATCAGACCGACGAATTGGTCGAGTTCAGGACGAGTATCCCCCCAGAGGTAGAAGCGTGCCGCCAACAAGGCGCCGAACAAAAATGCCTCCGAGATGAAAAACAGCCACATGCCCATGCGGTTCAGCCGCAGGCGCTCTGCATAGCTCTCTGTTGGTGCCACTCATGCGCGTCGCGTCGGCCTGCGCACCGGCATGCCCTGCGACATTGACCGGAGAAGTTGACTGCCGCCATAGTCTAGTGTCCCCCCTCAGCCGCCCACAGCCGTTTGACGTGCATAAAGAACCAGATAACCAGCCCAGCCTTGAAGCGCTGCGATCAACATCAGGAACACGACCGCTAGATGCGTCGCCACGAGGTGAAGTCGGCGACGGTCAGCACGGCTAAGACGAGCACAATAAAAATTCCGGTTTTGTAGTGACCCATCGTCGTTTCTCCGCTTTGCTTAGCCCGTTGCCAGCTTAGTCATCACCGGCACTGGCCTGCCACGTAGCGGCGAACCGGCCAGACCGTAATCGTAGGGCTCGCCCACCACACGCAGCGGATCTGGCATAGCTCTGTTCGGGAATCGGCGAAGGAGATCTGCCATTCGGGCGAGCGTGAGCGCCACGGATTGGCCCCGGCCACACGCCCCACTTCGGCGCTGTGGAAGAGGTTGTAGATCATGACCAGAATCGAGAAGGCAATGAGGAAGGCGGAAATCGTGATGACGATTTGCCCGACTTCCACGAAACCCAGGTTGAACGTGTCATCCCGCCCAGCAAGGGATCGTAGTCCACGATGCGGCGGCGCATGCCTGCCACACCCACGGACATCTGTCCCACCGACATCATCCAGAATGCGGGCAGGCATGATCCAGAAGTGGATCTTGACCCATGCGCTCGTTGTACATGCGCCCCGTAATCTTTGGGAACCAGAAGTAGATGGCCGCAAAGAAGGGGAAGACAAAGCCGCCGAAGATCGTGGCGTGGAAGTGACCCAGCACAAAGTACGAATCCTGCAGCGGCAAGTCCGATGCGACGGTCGCCAGGACCGGCCCGCTAAGGCCGCCCAGCAGGAAGACCGAAATCGCGCCCAGTGCAAAGAGCATGGGCGTCGGGAAGGTCAGCTTGCCGCCCCAGATGGTGCCCAGCCAGGAGAAGAACTTGACGCCCGTGGGCACCGCCACCAGCAGCGTGCGAGACATGAACCATACGCGCAGCTGCGGCTGGTAGCCCGAGGTGAACATGTGATGGCCCCAGACCAGGAAGCCGACCAGGGCAATTGCCAGGCTCGAGAGCGCAATCCAGCGGTAGCCAAAGAGCGGCTTGCGGGCGAAGACCGGCAGCAACTCGCTGATGATGCCCAGACCCGGCAAGACCCACACATAGACGGCCGGGTGCGAGTAGAACCAGAAGGTATGCTGGAAGAGCGTGGGATAGCCGCCCATATTCGCCTTCGGCCGCATCAAGATCGGCGAGAAGAATGGCATGCCCAGATGCGAGCGCTGCGAAGCGAAAGCATGAGGAACGAGAGCGCAATCAACTGCGTGGCCGTCACCTGGATGAAGGTGGTGGCCAGCATCGCCCAGCAGAAGATCGGCATGCGGAAGAGGCTCATGCCCGGGGCGCGCATGCGCAGGGTCGTCACAATCAGGTTGAGCGAACCCAGAATCGACGAGAAGCCCAGCAGAAAGACCGACCAGAAGACCAACTGAAAGCCACGGACTGCCTTTGAGGCTCAGCGGCGGGTAGAGCGTCCAGCCGGCATCCCACGTGTAGTAGAGACTCGTGAGCAGCAGCACGATCGCCGGAACGTTGATCCAGAAGGCGAACGCATTCAGGCGGGGGAAGGCCATGTCCTCGGCGCCGATCATCAGCGGCACCAGGTAGTTGGCCATGCCGCCGATGCCGATGAAGATGCCGAAGCAGCGCTGCCCAGCCGTGCATGCCGATGAAGGTGTTGTAGGTGTTTGGCTGACAGGAACTGCAGCCCTGACCGCGCCAGTTCGGTGCGGAAGATCACGGCAAACGAGCCGCCGATGCAGAGCATGATCAGACCCGGTGACGCCATACTGGATGCCGATCACCTTGTGGTTGTAGTCAACGTCAAAGTAGCGCGCCCAGGTTGGCCGGCCGGGAGGCGGACCGTGGTGCATCGGGGTGGCGATGCCGCGCGCGTCCACTTGAGCCAGTCGCTCATTACGCCGCTCGCCAGCAGGAAGCCGACGATGGCGCAAACAATACCGCCGACGTAGACGGCCTCGGCAAACCAGGGCTCAGCGCCCAGCAATACGCGGCCAAGCACGACTACGATCATGCCGACCACGAAACCGATGATGTAGCCAATCAGGCCACGTACTAATGCTAATGATGTCAACGGAACAGACATAGCCGTGCGTTCTCCTTTGACCTGTGTTCCCTATATCTCAGAACCGGAACTGCGGATCCGGGGTCTGACATGCTTCGCTGCTCAATGACCTGCTTGCCTAATTGCTTGCGGTCTGCAGGTCCACCTTCATAGCCTGCGCGTCCAGTTGAACTCCCTGGGCAAGCGCCTGCTGCTGCGCCCAAGCCGTGTACTCTTCCTTCGTGACGACACGCACCTTGGCGTACATATTCGTATGCGAGAGACCGCACACCTGGTTGCAGGCCAGCGTAAACTCGCCGGTCGCGGTCGGCGTATAGTGAATGTGGGTGACAAGGCCGGGCACGAGGTCCTGCTTCATGCGCCATTCCTTGACCCAGAACGAGTGAATTACGTCCTTGGCGCTCATCGCCAACTGAAGAGGCTGGCCGACGGGCACGACGAGTTCGGCGTTGGTTGTGCCGTTGGGATAGGCGAAGGACCACGACCACTGCTGGCCGGTCACGTCAACCACCAGTTCCTCCGGCCTGGCAGCGGTAATATCGGCCAAGGTGCGCACGCCGATAAAGGAGAACACGACCACCAACACAAGCGGAATCGCCGTCCACAGGACTTCGAGCGTCGTATTCCCTTCGAAATGATCGCCTTCGCCCTCCCGCTTGCCGCGGCGGAAGACGACAAACGAGTAGATCATGAAGACGCAGACGAGCGAAAACAGGAACGCGATCAACCACATGTGCACGCGGAAGAGCGTATCAACTGTGCCTGCCTGCAGCACAGCTTCTTCCGGCAGCGGCAGCGCGGTATTGAGCAGCACACCCATGACGATGGTCGTAACCACGACCAACACACCGACGATGATGAAGTGGCGCTTGTTAGATGCCGAACTGGGCATAACGTTTCACAGCTCCTCTTAAGTCTCTACTGTGGGCCAATATGTCCCCGAGCCACAAAGAAAAATCAGCCTTTACCTAACGGCTGCCCTGCCAAATCCACACGGCGAGCACCAAGGTAATGACGAGCGGTGCCGCAGTCAGCCAGGCTTCGGTACGCACGTTGAGGCGGAACTGGCTCAGTGCCGCTTCCTGCGCAGCGTCGGCAGGCTTCCGCAGCGATTGGGCGGTGGCATACACCAGCCAACCCTGGATACCTGCGGCGACGGCCAGCGCCGCCATTCCGAGTACGGGCAGCCAGGTCATAGCCCAGGCGCCCTTAAACGCAATCGTGGGCAGCAGCGCCGCCCCGGCAGGCCAGTAGCTGAAGACCAACCACGCCACGATTCCGCCAACAATGGCCAATGCTGCTACTTTTCGCATCATATGCGTACCTCAACTCGCTTAGGCAACCCGAGTCCTACCTTAAAGGCGGGCAGATTGTAGCAGAGTTCAAAGGGCATGTCAAAGGTCCCGACAATTTCGGGACATCTATCCCTATCAGTTTGGGTAGGTTCGCTGCAGAGACAATAAACGTCGCAACAAACTCACAACGAAGCGAGAATTTAGATTCATTCCAAATTAGATTTGGGGCCTGGCGGGGCACATGCTATCATAGAATAGATTAGAACGAATCTAAATTATGTAAGCTCACTTCATGCTCAGCAAACAGCGTCTCGACATCTTTATGGGTGCCCTCCAGCGTGCCGGCTTGCGCCTGACGCCGCAGCGTCGCGCAGTGTGCGAGTACCTGGCACATACGGACCAGCACCCTTCCCCTTACCAGGTTTACGCCGACGTCACCCGCGCACACCCCGAGATCAGCCGGGCGACGATCTATAACACGCTGAACACCCTGCAGCAGCTTGGGGCCATCGTAGAGGTGAGCTTTGGCGCCGAACACACCCATTACGACACCAACCCAGAGCCGCACATCAACCTGATCTGCCTGCGCTGTCATAAGATCGTCGACTTTGCCGGCGAGTTGGGGCTGGACGAGACCAGCCAGCGCATCCTCCAGGAAACCGGTTTCCAGATTACCGCCGCCAAGGTCGACCTGGTGGGCTTCTGTGTCGAGTGCCGCGAGCAGCGCCTGGCGGAAATTCGTGCCCAATTTCAGGGCAGCAAGCCCTGATCATTTATATCCTGGCGCCATATAAGTGGCGCATTGCTTTACGGCAAGGAACTGTGCGATGACCACACAACCGACCTCCGCAGCCCCAATTGCGGGCTACTCGCCGCACCGGCCAAGCTGGCGCACGCCCGGCTTCTGGAAAGAAAATTATGAATTTGTGCTGGCCGCGATCACGCTGGTTGCCCTCCTGGCAGGCTGGATCGGCGGCGAAGTGATCGGCACGATGCCGCACTGGGCGGTCATAACCTGCGCCATCATCGCCTTTGTCGGCCGGCGGCTATGCGGGCGTGATGGGCGCATGGGAGCAGGCGCGCCAGGGCCGCTTCGACATTGACTTCTTGATGATTGCAGCCGCCTTTGGCGCAGCGCTGATCGGCGACTGGCCCGAAGGCGCACTGCTGCTGTTTCTCTTCACGTTAAGCGGTGCGCTCGAGACGTTTGCAATGGGGCGCACGCGCAAGGCAATCGAATCGCTCTCAAAGCTGCGCCCGGAGGTAGCCACTGTCCGGCGCGGCAGCCAGGAACTCGTCGTGCCGGTCGCCCAGTTGGAAGTCGGGGACCTGGTGGTGGTGAAGCCCGGCGAGCGCCTGCCCGTCGACGGCGCGGTGGTCAGCGGCTCGAGCAGCATCGACCAGAGCGCCATTACCGGCGAGAGCATCCCGGTCAGCAAATGGATCGGCGACAGCGTGTTTGCCGGCACGATCAACGGCGGCGGCGCGCTGGAAGTGCGCGTGACCAAGCCGGCAGGCGAAACGACGCTGAGCAAGATCGTAACGCTGGTAGCAGAAGCGCAAGAGGACGCCACGCCAACGCAGCAGTTTATCGACCGGTTCAGCCAACCGTACACCTACGCCGTCATCGGCGCCACGCTGCTGGCGATCATTCTGCCGGTGGTGTTTCTCAAAGAACCGTTTGACGTCACCCTCTATCGCGCCATGACGCTGCTGGTGGTCGCCAGCCCCTGTGCGCTCGTCATCAGCACGCCGGCGTCGGCGCTCAGCGCCATTGCCGCTGCGGCGCGCTCGGGCGTGCTCTTCAAGGGCGGCGCCTATCTGGAACTGCTGGGCCAGGTCGACATCATGGCCTTTGACAAGACGGGCACGCTCACGCCGGGCCGGCCCGTGGTGACCAACATCCACCCGCTGACCGGCCACACCGAGAACGGGCTGCTGGCCATCGCGGCGAGCGCCGAAACGCTCAGCGAGCACCACATCGGCAAGGCCATTGTCGAACAGGCACGGGCGCGCGGCTTGGAACTGCAGAAGCCGCTCGAGTTCCAGGCCGTCGCCGGGGAGGGCATCATCGCCACGTTCGAGATCGGCGACCATGCCGAGACCCTCTACATCGGCAATGAGCGGTTGTTTGACAACCGGCAGATGGATTTGTCCCCTGCCATCCGCATGATCGGGCAGGCGCTGCAGAAGCAAGGCAAGTCCGTGATGCTCGTCGTACGCCGCAGCCGCGTAGAAGACACGCTGGGCAGCGAACGCGACTGGGAAGTTATGGGCTACATCGCCGTTGCCGACACACTGCGCAATGAGGCGGCCGATGCCGTGCGCCGTCTGCGCCAGGAGGGCATCCGCCACGTCGCCATGATCACCGGCGACAATGCCAACGCTGCGCACTACATTCGCGCGGCAGGCGAACATCGACGAAGTATATGCGGACCTGCTGCCCGAAGAGAAGCTGGAGCTGATCAAGAAGCTGGGCACGGAGGGCAAAGTGGCGATGGTGGGCGACGGCGTCAACGACGCCCCGGCGCTGGCTACGGCCCACGTCGGCATCGCGATGGGTGCCGGCGGCACCGACGTTGCGCTCGAGACGGCCGACATCGTGCTGATGTCGAGCGACCTGGCCAAGCTGCCGTTTGCCATCAAGCTGAGCCGCAAGGCGGGACGCATCATTCGCCAGAACGTCTTCTTTGCGGTGGGTGTCATCATTACCCTGATCCTGCTGACGATTCTGCTGCCCGTCATTATTCCGGGTTTTCTGCTGCCGCTGCCGTTGGGCGTGGTCGGGCACGAAGGCAGCACCTTGATCGTGGTCGCCAACGGCCTGCGTTTGCTTGGCATGCGTCCGGAACGCTAGAGGACACCGAAGCTAGCATCGTGTCACACATCATCGTTTAGTGCGCACGCCCACGTGCCCGCTATACAATGACGCTTGACAGCCAGTAGGGTGGAAGCGAACAAGAAGGGGAGAGGCGCAGGCGCCTCTCCCCTTCTTCTTCTGCAGCACGAATCTACGCTGGGTCCTTACCGCACCAGCATCGTGTAGACGATCGGGTTGCCGCTCTTATCCAGGGCATTGATCCAGAGCCGGCCGGGGTTCGACTCGGTAATCAGCAGGCTCAGCATGTCGACGGGTCCAAAATCGACTTCCTTGGTAGCCGGCAGCTTCCACACGCCGTCGGCAGGCTTCTGCATGTACAGGCCCCTATCGGTAGCCAGGTACAGGTTGCCATTGTAACCATTGGCCAGATCGTTGAACGCCGCATGCGTCTTGACGAGATACTCCAGGCCGTTGTTTGACAGGGTCCAGTTGACGCCGTAATCGGTCGTCCACCACACGCCTTGGCTCGCAACCACCCACACCTTGCCGCCCTCAGTGAGGCTCGCCAGGACCACCGTGGCATTCTGCGGCAGCGTTCGCCGGGTCGGTGATGTTGGCCCAACTGGCGCCTTGGTCGCCGGTAAAGGCTACGACGCCGGTACCCTGCGTGTCATTGCCCACGGCGAAGATCTGGTCCCAATGGGGCGTCGCCGGCTGCGGGCTGCCGACCAAGGATCCAGACGACATGTCGGCGGGGCTGTAGGTCTGCCAGATGTTCTCAGACGGCGCCGTGGGCTTAGGCGCCCAGGTCTGGCCGCCATCGGTAGAGAGATAGATCGTCGCGCAGTCGGCGGCGAACACATTGTTTGGATTGCTCGGATCGATCAGCAGTGGCTTTAGATCCAACCCGGCGGGGAGTTCGGTCCAGGTCCCGCCACCGTCTTCCGACTTGTACATCGGCGCAATTGAGACCGATGAGCCGCCACAGTCCGGGCCCTTGCCGCTGTAGAGCACATTGGGGTCCGAGGGGCTCATCAGGAAATCAGCCACGGCGGGTTCGGTGATGACCAGGTACCAACTGCGGCCATCATAGTCAGAGCGGTAGAGCCAACCGCTGTCGGTGTAGGCATAGATCGTCGGGCTGAGGCGGTCCCCAATGACGCGGACGATCTTGTATGTGCCCACGGTTGCCGGCAGCGCCCTGCTGGGAGCAGGAACGGCGGTCGGATGGACCGGCGGGCGCGGCGGAGGAGGAGGCGGCACAGGCGGGCGCGGCGTCGGGTGCGGCACCGTGCCACCGGGGGGCGGAGGCGGCGGAGGTCGGTGACCAACGTCATTGCCGCCTGCTGCGCCAAACATGGTTGCCACCGTGGCGCTGAACGACTGCCCTCCGGCAGCCATGACCACTGAAGGCAGCGCCACCAGGGTCAGCACAACGGCAATCAGGACAAAGATACGCAAGGATGCTCTCATAGATGGTTCTCCCGGCTACGCAACGTGATCGGGTGATCAACGGTTTATACAACTTATCGGCACTGTATAGAGTCTCTACGTCAACCATGACGGCACATGGCGAGAAAGGTAACGGGCAGTTTTGGGCTAAGTCTCATAAACCGGTGGAGTATGGAGTGCCCCGTAAGCCTCAAACGTTTGACAAATGGGGGCAAAATGCCTAGGATGCTGTCACACGCTGGACATAGACAGGGAGCAGAAAGTCATGGCGCTGTTGGAGATTGTGACCGTTGGCGATGCCAACGACGAGGTGTTGTTTAAACCGGCGAACCGCGTGCGCGAGTTTGGTCCGGCCTTACACAAGCTGCTGGACGATATGCTCGAGACGATGCGGGACGCGCCGGGTGTAGGGTTGGCCGCGCCGCAGGTGGGAATTGCCTTGCGGGTTGCCGTCATCGAGTATCCCGAAGACGAGGAAGACCCGGAGAACACGCGCCGGGTCTATGAGATCATCAATCCCGAAATCATCAAGTCAAAGGGCAGCGACAGCGGCCAGGAAGGCTGCCTGAGCATACCGGGCCTGGCAGCGGATGTGGATCGCCCCACCTATGTATTGCTGAAGGCGCAAGACCGCAACGGCAAGGAGATCCGCATCAAGGCCTATGATCGGCTGGCGCGCGTCTTTCTGCACGAGATCGACCATCTGCACGGGGTGCTGATGACGGACAAGGCCACCCAGATCTACAAGCTTGTAAAAAACAGTGACGGCGAGGTCGAGGCAGTGCCGCTTGAGCAGGCACCCAGCCTGCGCCCTGCGCGCTATGCTATCGCCTAGGATTGCGCGCGCAGCCTGGCACCTTGTCGCACGTCCTCGTTTAGTCCGCACGCCCACGTAGCCGCCATATACGATCACGCTTGACAGCCCACCAGGCTGTTTACAAGCTATCAGCAACAAAAAGACCGAGCCGCTTGCGGCTCGGTCTTTTCTTATCGACAACTTGGGCTGCCCGGCGCCCGGTTACGGGTTGGTGGCCGGCGCTGCCTCAGCAGGAGCTGCCTCGGCGGGTGCCGGCACCGGCGGCGCCTCGACGACCGGCGCATCAGCCGGCGCGTTGGTTACCAGCTCGGCAAAAACCCATGATCCATCCGAAAGCGCAAACCAGGTGCCGTCGGCGCTGCGGCCGATGATCGTGATGGCCTGGCCGGCCGGCAGCCCCGCCAAGATCGGGTAGTCAGTCCCCGGTCCGCCGCGCAGGTTTGCACCAGTATTCACGGTAGCCTCTGCCGCCGCAGCAGGCGCCGGCGTCGGTGCGACGATGGGCGCAGCGGGCGGCACGGCTGCTTGCTCAGCTTGCTCAGTTGGCGCCGGCAGCAAGTCGGCCAAAGACAAGGCCCCTGCTGCGGCATCAGCTGCAGGTGGCGGCGCCTGCCGCCGGGCGGCAGCAGCATCTGCCGGCGCAGCAGGGAGAGGAGTAGGCTCGACAACGATCGCGGGGGCCGTTGCTTCTGCAACTGGAGCAGCTGCGCTGCCGTCAGTTCCGGCGATCGCGGCGGTTGCCGGCAGCAGTGTCTGCGACCGCCGGTGCCTGGCCGGCATCCTGACCAGATTCTGCCGTCAGGTTAGCCGGCAAAGTTGCGGCGACGCGTGGTGTCGCCTCCGGTGCGGGCGCCTGCAGCGCAGCAAGCTGACGCTGCCCCGCGGCCATCATCTCACCGATTTGGGGCCCCAACTGGGTAACCACGAAAAAGACCAGCCCCGCAAAGACGGCAAGCACCACAAAAGCCAGCAGCGGCGCCCAGTTAATCTGGCGCGGCGTGTCGAGCTCATCGCCTTCATCTTTGAGCGCAACATCCTTGGGCCGGTAGTCGACCTTGCGTTCCGGGGGCAGGGCACTGCCTGCGCTGGTATTCACGAGCACCGCCGCCAACGAATCGTCGGCCACCGCACGGCGCCGCTCGATCATCTCGGTCGGTTCCAACCCCAGATAGGTCGAATAGTTGCGCAGGAAGCCGCGGCCCACCACCTCTCCGGGTAGCAGATCCCATTCGTCGGCTTCTAGTGCGGCGAGGTATTTTTGCCGAATCCGCGTAGCGACTTCAGCTTCAGCCAGGGTTACCCCCATGGCCTCGCGGCGCTCACGGAGTAAGGGGCCGATGCTCTGTACCGGGGCCGGGACAGCATTCCGTCCACCGCGTCCTCGATCCTGTCTCGCCGCGGAGTCGCTGCGAGCGGTCTTCCCCGAATTCAAGGTCAGCAAATCAGCCATTAGAGAGTTCGCATCTGCCTTTCTGAACACAATCCAGGGCGATCCTGCCGGACAGCCCCTTCAGACGCGAGCAATAAACGCAGGTCAACTACTTATGTGCAGTCTAGCCTGCTGTAATGCCTTTGTCAATTCCGCTTTTACTCTTTTGGGCAGCGCATAAACGCCGCCAGTCTACAATCTGAACAGCCAGCCGGCAGACTAACGCCGGCCCGTAGGGTTTCGTTCCCCAATATTCACAATTCTATAAACAAAGCGCCCTCCGAACTGGGGAGGGCGCTCTGAGAGCCGTTGATGAGACTCGAACTCATGACCTGCGCATTACGAGTGCGCCGCTCTACCGGCTGAGCTACAACGGCAAACCGCTGGCGAATTGCTCGACAACAGAGTATAGCCGGTATGGACGCAATCGGCAAATTCGCATGGCCAAGGTGGCCAATTGATTACGCCCCTACTCGACTTCACCGTGCCTGTACCGGCTGCTCAACTGCCCTCTCACGCTGGGCAATGGCGGCCTTGACAAAGGCGAGGAAGAGCGGGTGCGGCTTATTGGGCCGGCTCTTGAACTCGGGATGGAACTGGGAACCCACCATGAACGGATGGTTGGCCAGCTCGGCGATCTCGACGAGGCGCCCATCGGGTGACAGTCCCGCAAACACCATGCCGTTGCGCTCCATCTCGCCGCGGAAGGCGTTGTTGAACTCAAAGCGATGGCGATGGCGTTCCTGGATCAACTCGCCGTAGCCAAGTTCGGCATAGGCATTCCCGGCATGCGTGCCGGGCATCAGCTGGCAGTCGTAGACACCCAGGCGCATGGTGCCGCCCATGTCGGTAATATCGCGCTGGTCGGGCATGAGGTCGATGATCGGATATTCCGTGCTCAGGTCAAACTCGGTGCTGTTTGGCTCATCCGACTGCAGAATGTGGCGGGCAAAGTCGATACACATCACCTGCATGCCCAGGCACAGCCCAAGGTACGGCACCGCGTGCTCACGCGCATAGTGGGCGGCGCCGACCTTGCCTTCGATACCGCGGTAGCCAAAGCCGCCGGGCACGACGATGCCGTCCACCCCGGCCAGCCGATCGTAGTCGCGCCCCTTTTCCAGCTCTTCGGAGCTGATCCAGGCGATATCGATATCCCAGCCCACGGCCAGCCCGGCGTGAATCAGCGCCTCCTTTACACTCAGGTAGGCATCTTCCAGTTCGACGTACTTGCCCACCAGGCCGATGCGCAGGACAGGCTTCTCACAGCGCAGCTTGCTGACAAACTGCCGCCAGTCCGCCAGGCCTTCCTGCGCGGACCGCAGTTCGGCCAGGCCAAACTGGCCCACGATCCAGGCCCCGATCCCCGAGTCTTCGAGTGTGAGCGGTACGGAGTAGATCGTATCGGAGGTAACGAGCGAGACGACGGCCTCCTTTTCCACATCGCAGAAGAGTGCCGTCTTGCCCAGCACCTCTTCATCCACCGGCGCATCTGAACGCAGCACGATAATATCGGGGCTGATGCCGATGCCGCGCAGCTCACGCACGCTGTGCTGCGTGGGCTTGGTCTTGAGCTCCTTGGAAGCCGCCAGGTAAGGCAGCCAGGTCACATGCACATACAAGGTGTTCTTGCGGCCGACATCTTTGCGCATCTGGCGGATAGCTTCCAAGAAGGGAAGTCCCTCGATATCGCCGATCGTGCCGCCAACCTCCACGATCAATACATCCGCCTGCGCGGTGCGCGCCGCCTGCCCGATCCGGCGCTTGATCTCGTTGGTCACGTGGGGGATCACCTGGATGGTGCCGCCCAGATAGTCGCCACGGCGTTCCTGGCTGAGCACGGCCGTGTAAATCTGGCCGCTCGTAATATTGGACAGCTTGCTCAGGTTGACGTCGACGAAGCGCTCATAGTGGCCCAGGTCGAGATCCGTTTCAGCGCCGTCTTCGGTGACAAAGACTTCGCCGTGCTGATAAGGCGACATGGTGCCGGGATCGACGTTAAGATACGGGTCCAACTTCATGGTCGCCACACGGATCCCGCGCGCCTTCAGGATCGTGCCAAGCGATGCCACGGTGACGCCCTTGCCGAGGCCAGACAACACACCGCCGGTGACAAAGATATATTTGGTCATTTGGTTGCTCCTACGGAGTCAGCATACCGATCAATAATGCCCGAATGCAAACAGGCGTGCCGGCGCCAGGCTCAACAAAGCCTCTCGCCGGCAACGGGTACTATTCTACAACAAGTTAGTTGAGGAACAAGGGGTGTTGTGTTCTTAGTGGAGCAGTACCCAGCCGGGTTTGCCGGCGACACAGCATACTTGGAGCCAGGCGCCGCTTGGGTCCTCGGCCTGAATGGTGAGCGAGCCCCTAGCAGGCGCGCGGCCGACGGGGGCGGAGTCCAAGCGCGGCTGGGCATACAGCTGCAGCCCGCCCGCGGCGGGCAGTGTTACCAGCCTGGGCAGCATCCCGCCGTCGTACTTGCCGTCTGCCGTCTGGACTGCAAGGTTGCGGCCTAAAACGGCATCGACCTCTTCGCCCGGGCCGAGCGTCACCGCCTGCTGCCCCATCGTCACATGCACGTGGCCGGAGAGCGCCGTCACCAACGTTTCGTTCTGGCTGACTGCCTCGACCATAAAGTCGGTGCCAACGGCGGAGGCCGTGATCCCACTTGTGCTGACGATATACGAATCTTGCGCCTGCAAAGGCGCGTTAAGCTGGCTGTGCACGGCGCCATCATGAACTTTTAACGCCAGCTGCCGCCCGCCATCGGCTTCGTCGATGCGTGTCAGTTCCACGTGTGCGCCGGGTTCTATGATCGACACCTGGTTGGGAAGATGGCTGAGGCGCACGCGGCCTTCGCCGGTAAGGATCTGATCGCCCTGCCGCAGCTTGATCAGGTCACCGTCGCCCTGTACGCGAAACTTGTCGGAATGCCAGTTGAGCACGGTGGCGTCGCCGCCGCTCACTTCAGCGGTAATGCTGAGCGGCCGCGGCGTAATCGCGAGACGGCGACGAACAACAGCAGGGCGGCCAGGGCGCCGGCACCCGCAAGCAGGAGTGACTGGTTGGGTGTCAAGCCGCGCAGCCAGCTGCCGCGTGCGTTCAAAGGCGGCTGCAACCCTGCTGCGGACACTGCCCGGCCCAGCAGCCGCTGCCGTGACACGTGCCGTGACAGGCATGGGGCTTTCACGGAGGCCGGAGCGTACTTCATCCAGGACGCGCAGCATAACACGGTCGAGTACGGCTGTGGGCAGGGGCTCATCTACGAGATGCTGCGCAAACAAGGAACGCAGCGCGTCCTCACCGGGGTCGGCGCCCATCTCAGCATTTGTTTGCGGTCCTTGTGACCCGTCACCCATGTTCCTGATCCACACGATCCAGTGCCGTCCGCAGCTGGCTGCGGGCCCGGCTAAGCAGCGATTCTGTACCCTTATAGGAGCGGTCGATAACCTCGGCGATTTCGCTCACGCTCAATCCAACCTGATAGCGCAGGAGCAGCACCTGGCGTGAGAGCTCGGGCAGTGCGTCGAGCAGTTCCTCGAGCTCGACCTCGGCGCCGGCGGCGCCAGGTTCGCTGCTGGCAGCGACACTTTCCAGGAGCGGTGCTGTGTCATGGCGCCGGCGCCAGAAATCCGCCATCTTGCGATAGGCCAGAGCATAAAGAAACGCCGACAGCGAGACACGGCCGTCAAAAGCAGGCAGCGCGCGTACCGCGGCCAGCAGCGTCTCGCTTAAGGCATCCTCGGCATCGGCAGCGCTGGGCAGGTTATGACGGAGATAAGCATACAACCGCGGGCTGTACTCCTGCGTCATCTGTGACCAGGCCAGCTCATCGCCGGCCTGCAGTTTGCGCAGCAGCGCAAGATCTGCGCCCGCCTGGCGTACGCCGGCTTCGTCGCTTTCAACGGGTGGCGCTGACAAGCCGCCCCCTTACCAATCTATCGTTGGCTGCGGGCCAATCCTTCGCAGACATGGAATAGAGCGTCCGCGCCGGCATGCGTGTCTGACCACTTGCACAAAGGAGTTGTGGCTGTAGGTGCGATTCAGGTATCATCGTGTGCTCAGCATCTGCTAGCAGCAATTTGCCCGCATATCTACAATGGTAACAGGACGGCAATCGACATGACAAGTTCCTTCTCAGCGGTAAGTTCGCAGCTGCCCGACGATTCCAAGCTGCAGGCCCTCCTCGCCCAGTTTGCCGCTGCGGAATGCTGCTGGTTTAGCAGCGTCCGCCCCGACGGCCGTGTGCACATGGCGCCGATCTGGCACATCTGGCACGCCGGCCGGATTTTCGTCGTGACGCAGAGTAAATCGGTGCGCGCCCGCAACATCGTTCACAATCCGTCGGTCAGCGCAGCCCTGCCAGACCCGCTTAACCCGGTGATCGTCGAAGGCCAGGCATTCTTTGCCCCGGACGCCACGGCGGCACTGCAGCCGCTGTTCCTGGCGAAGTACAACTGGGACATTGTGACCGATCACGAGTATGACACCGTCATTGCCGTTACGCCGCACAAGATCATGGCGTGGGGCAGCCACGGCGACCAACGCTGGAATTTGCGCTAGCGGCCTGTCACATATGATTGTTGTCCGCACGCCTTCGTGCGGGGGTACGCCCCGTCCCTCTACAATCCGATACGATCTTGCGTTTGTTCCGTATCCATCCAAGAGTTCAGGCAGTACTCACAAGGCGGTGAGGTTTCCTATGACGTTTCTCAGGCGTGACCCCCAGTCCGGCACTCCTCCGGTCGCAGTCGTGGCGATCGGCGGCAACTCGCTGATCACCGACAACAAGGATCCCAGCGTACCCCGGCAGTGGGATGCCGTCCGCGAGACCACCAGCAATGTGGCCGACATGGTGGAGGCGGGTTGGACGGTCGTCGTCACGCACGGCAACGGGCCCCAGGTCGGTTTTATCCTGCGCCGCAACGAGCTGGCTGCCGCAGAAGTGCATCCTACGCCGCTTGACCTCATTGTCGCCGATACGCAGGGCAGCATCGGCTTCATGCTGCAGCAGACGCTCAACAATGAGTTCTTTCAGCGCAAGATCGCCCGGCAGTGCATTACGGTGATCACCCAGGTCCGCGTAGAGGCCGACGACCCAGCCTTTGAGCACCCGACCAAGCCGATCGGCGGCTTTATGGACGAAGCGCAGGCGCGCGAATTTGAGCACGACGGCTGGCAGGTCATCGAGGATGCAGGGCGAGGATGGCGGCGCGTAGTGGCCTCACCCGTGCCGGTCGAGATCGTCGAGGAGAAGGCCATTGCGGATGCCGTGCGCATGGGCTGGATCGTCGTGGCGGTCGGCGGGGGCGGCATTCCCGTCATACGCAACCCCAAGGGCGAGCTGCGCTCGGTCTATGCGGTAATCGACAAGGATCGCGCCAGCAGCCTGCTGGCGTCCAGCATCGACGCCGACCTGTTTCTGATCAGCACCGGTGTGGAAAAGGTTGCCATCAACTTTGGCAAGCCCAATCAGCAGGAGCTCGACCAGATGACGCAGTCGGAGGCACGGCAGTATATGGCGGAGGGCCATTTTGCCCCCGGCAGCATGAAGCCGAAGATCGAGGCGTGCCTGCGCTTTCTTGACCACAGCAGCAAGCCCAATGCGGTTGCCGTCATCACCAACCCGCCCAACTTGGGCCGCGCGCTAAAGGGCGAAACAGGCACCCGGATCGTCCACGACTGACACGGAACCGGCGTCAGGCTCCCACTCGCAGCCGGCGCCTGGCTCCCGCCAAATGTTACCGCTCTACACGAGATCTAGTGGCGGGAGCCTGGCGCCGTCCCCATCGAGCTTACCCAAACTTCATGATCTTAAACGACTCGAAGTAGCGGAGGCTGCCGTCGGGCTGTGTCTCGGGCCAGGTTTCCCGCCAGCGCTTCTGCGCGCCCGCCGGGTCTTCAAACTGCGACGTGTGACACAGGATGGCCTCGATCTTGGTTTCAAGATCTTCCGTTATGTCTACTCGCAGATCCGGTTTGTCATGGCCGTGGACGTACAGGTACTTGATCTTGTGCGGATGATAACCTTCTTCGGCCATATCCGGGTAGAACATGGGATTGTCGGCCGCCGGAAAGATGGCTTCGATGGCAACCAGGCCGGCGTTGCGGTGGTCTGGATGGTTAATATAGCCATCGCCGACAAAGTAACGATCCGGATTCGTACAGAATATCAGTTCGGGGCGGATGCGCCGGATCTCGCGGGTCACACGCTTGCGGATGGACTTGCGCGGGCGCAGGAAGCCATCCTCCTCGCCCATAAACAGTACCTCGCGGATACCGCAGCGCGCGGCGGCCTGCCGCTGCTCGATCTGCCGCATGGCGATCAGCTGGTTGCGCGTGATTTCAGGATTGTGGTTGCCCTTGTCGCCGTTCGTCAACACCATGTAGGTGACTTCGATCCCCTGGCGCGCCATTTGGATGCAGGTACCGGAGCAGATGAAGTCAGCATCGTCTGGGTGGGCGACGATTACCAGGCGCGTTTAATGTCGGACCAGTCAGGCAGCTGTGTCGTTGTCTCGTCAGTCATAGATCCATCAAGGCCTCAATAAAAAGACCTCCGCTTGCGCAGAGGTCTTTTGTTTCACCAAAACGATTTGCCGCAATAATCTTTCTCTAAGCAGTGCGAGGCTTACTTTTGGACCGCGGAATAACCGGGGCCTTCCGAGGAGAAGTACAGGGCGTTGAGCTCTGTCGTATATTGGTATTCTTCCGGCAGGTCTTCTTCCGGCAGGATTGCGTCTACAGGGCACTCGGGCACGCAGGCGCCGCAGTCGATGCAGGTTTCGGGATCGATATAATACCAGGGCCAATCCTCTTCCGGAATGCCGGGTACGATACATTCTACCGGACAAACCTCTGCGCACGCGCCGTCGCGAATGCACAGATCAAAAATCACATGCGTCATGAGAGCGACCTCCTAGTCCTCTTTCGTCTGAGTTTAAGCTATGATTACTGTTTTGCTTAACGGTTCGCCAAGTTTCACACTTTCTTAGAGGCTACCGAAAATTACGGCAGTTGTCTTCTGGGAGTTGATCGTTATACAACGCACAATCCCGAGGCTATCGCGATTGTAGCGAGCTTTGCAGCGCTTGTCAACTAGAAGCCTATATTTCAGGTCCCGCCAGGGCTACCAATCCGCCTCCATATAGCGAATCAAGTCGTCTGGCGTGGTCGTGGCGCGGACGCGGATCCGTTCCAACTCGAATGGGTGGTCGGACGATTGCTCAGTCCCCTGCTCGGTGGTCAAGCCGCCCCAGTAGTTGGCACTCTTAAAGACGTCGATCGTGCGTTGGTCATAGTCGCCTGCAGGATAGGAGATGAATCGGGGCCGTACGCCGAGCTCATACTGCAGCGTCTCAAGGCTCCCCAAGGCCTGCCAAACGAGGTAGTCGTCGTTCTGCCCTTGCAACGTGAAATGGTTGCGGCTGTGCGACTCGATCGACATCCCCGCCGCGAGCATCTCGCGCGCCATCTCCCACGATAGGTACAGCGGGCGCTGCTCGTCCATAAAATCGGTGATGACAAAAAAGGTTGCCGTCATTCCATGGGCGCGGAGCAGCGGGAACGCGTTCTCGTAGACGTCGCGGTAGCCGTCGTCGAACGTGATTACAACCGGCTTCTCCGGCAGCGGTGCGCCTTGGGTCAAGTGCGCCAGCAGTTGATAGAGACTGATAGTAGTATAGCCTTCGGCCTGCAGGCGGTCCAGATGGGCGGCAAACAGGTCGGGCGGGACAGACAGGTCGACGCGGTAGACGTCGGCATCGGCGGGCGGCACGCTGATGTAGTGATACATCAGGATCGGCACTTTGACGGTACGTGCGACGCCATCCGGCGTCGGCTCAAGCTGCGGAGTAGGCGTTGGGGTTGGTGAGGGGGTTGGAAGCGGGGTCGGCGTAACCGTGGGCAGCACGAGCAGCGGTGCGTCTTTTGTGGGCAGCTCTTGAGGTGTGCTTGCCGGCGAGGCCGGCACGACCCGGGGTGACAAAGACGCGGCCGTAGGCGCCGTCGAGGCCAGGGGGGTGCGCAGGTTCGCACTTATAGTTGCGGCCGCGTCAACAGCAGCGGGCACCGTCGGCGCCATGCTGACCTGCCCTTGCGGCTCCGGTGCGAAACGCGTGCCGCAGGCACCGGCGACCAGCACAACCACAAGGCTGATCGCCAGCCCGGCGGCCCAGCCTGAGGGCGCAAAAGCCTTAAAATTCATGCCCCCATCCTATCACGCCGGCGTTTGCCGCGTCCAGCAGCTGTGCCCGTCCGCAAACCGCTGCAAAGTTTGTCGGCAATCTTATTTTCATTTACCGCCAGATTTTCACTGAGTGATTGACAAATCGCGTTGTTCATCTTATACTGTACATCTGAAGCATTGATCAATTTCGTTGGCATTCTCGACTGATTCTCCAAGGAAGCTGCCGATGGTCACATAAGCTAGACCTGCGACCTACAACTTATACATTCCATACATTTAGGGGGGCCAGATGTATAGGGAAAAGATCCGCGAGTACTACGACCATCTCAGTCGTAGCTACCGGAAAGTCGCGGACTATATCATGAGTAACTACTATGAAGTCGCCTTTATGACGGCAGCGCAGCTTGCCTACGCCGTCGGAGTCGACACGACGACAGTAGTCCGCTTCTCGCAACGACTTGGTTATAACGGTTATCCAGAACTTCTGCAAGATGTCCGTGAGCAGGTGAAATCGGAGATTTACGCTGCTTACGAACCACAAATCCTTTCCCCGGAAGATCCTGCCGGCGCGTTTCGCGATCGGATCAGCCAGGAACAACAAAACCTGCGCCAGCTCTTGGTGCACAATCCACCTGAACACGTAGAAGCCATCGCGCACCTGCTCGCAGGCGCTAAACGCATTCTCCTCATCGGCGACGGCTATGCAGACGCCGTGGCAGAAACTGTTGCGCAGATGTTTCGCCATCGCGGCATCGACGCCGAGTACCTGCCCAACGATGCCGTGAAAAAGGCATCCTCGCTCATGAGCGTGGACGGCGACGTACTGGTGATCGGCGTCAGCGCCTCCGACTATGGCCGTGATGTGGCCCGTGCCCTGGAATACGCACGCACCGCGCGGCGCCGACACGCTCGGCGTCATCGGCTCGATGGCCAGTCCGGCCAACCGCATGTCGGAAATCGTCATCTTCGCACCCACCGACGTGGCGGGGCCTTTGCCCAGCATTGTCGGACTCGTCACCGCCCTGACCAGCCTGGTGCTCATGGCCGCCAGCGACAACCCGGCCAGCGTCGAGCGCCATGTTGTGACGTTTGAACAAGCGTACCAGTTCCTCACGCAAGAGGAAGCCATTGCCGCTCTCGAAACGGCACGCGTGGCGGACGAGCAATAAATGCATTCGTTTGTAGAAACCAACCCTCCATCCACCACCCTGTGCCACCGCTGCGTGCGGTCCGCACCCCCCGTGCGGCACCAAGGACGGGCGATACGAAGCCGATACCGTCATCCAGTGCGGTTTTGCGTTCTTGCGCCGCATGATCTAGCGGCGTCGCCGGCAGCAGCCAGCATCCCGATCGCGAGAAACGCCAAGAGAAAGCCGAGATAGTTCTCGTTGAGAAAGCGGCTGGCGTAAAAGAAGCCAAACAGCAGCAGCCCGTAATGCCAGCAAGCATTGGCCAGCGTGTTATCGTGCAGCTGGCGCCATAAAAACCAGGCAAGCAGCGGCACCGCAACCACAAGCTCGGCCAGCCAGAACGGCCACTGGCCAAAGCGATCGCTGACCCAGCCCAGCGCAAGGACAAAGTTGCTGGCGCCCCACCCCCAGATCTGGTAGCCCGTATCTCCCTGCCCGCTGCTCCAACGCCAGACGTCGTCGTACATCGCCCCGGCGTCCCACACCAGGTAGGGGCCGACGATCAGGGCAAAGACCAACAGCGCCGGGAGCGCCCGCTTGAGCAGCAGCGGGAGCAGCCGCCAGCGCTCACCCCACGACAGCGCACCTGGTTCATGATCGCGAGCAGGAGAAGCCCATAGAAAGGCGCCAAGAACCAGGCCGTCGGCTTCGACGGCGCAGGCGAGCCCAAACAGCAGCGACGACCCCACCAGCGCCCAACGTGAGGCCCTGCCCAGGCGCACCCCGTCGTGCCAGATCTGCCAGGCGACCAGCGCCAGGATGATCCAGCTCAGTATAAACATGTCGTTCTGGCCAAAGATGACGTCCAGCCCCATGATCGGGTTGAGCCCCAGCAGGGCCACCAGCGCCAGCCTGCGCCGTGCTCCCTGCGTGAGGCGCGGGACGAGGGCCAGGGCGATGATCCACAGCAAGGCATAGACGAAACGCTGGTCATAGAAACCAAGCGACTGGCCGAGGGCATAAAAGGGCGCACTGGCCAGAAACGTCCACGGCAGATACGGATAATGATATAAGGCGGTGCGGTAGCGGCTGATGCCCCACTCCGCCATGGGCGTGTTGATATAGTCTTCAACATACGGGTTCTTGCCCTCAAACAGGTAGCGCATCGTGGCCTCGGTCTGGATCACGCCGCCGTCATGGGTATAGGAGGCCGGCCCGCTGCCCTGGCGCAGCAGGATCAACTTTGTCATGGGCAGGAAGACGACCGTCGCCAGCAGCCCGGCCAAGATCACGGCCTTGACGCGGCTGCGCCACGGTTCGCGCAGCACCAGGTCAAGCAGCAGGTAGAGCAGCAGCAGGCCCAGGCTCAGAGCCACGAGCACGAGACCAACGGGATCGCCGGGGCGCGGGCCGGCGTCGCCCATGGCAGCGATTCCGCTCGGCGGCAGCAGCGTGCCCAAGATCGGATGGCGGAGCACATCCTGCACGCGCGTCGGCAAGGCGGCCTGCTCGGCCAGCCCCGTAATCTGGACCAGTGCGATCACGAGCACCGCCAGCAGCAGGCTGTCCCACCCCGGCCGCTTGTTCAAGGCGCACCCCGGAACGCGTAGACGCTGTTGCTGCTTGTCGGCACGATCACTTGCAGGCTGCTCACGGCCGGGCCCCCGGGCACCTGGGTCTGCACGTTCTGGGCCGCGTCCAGGATGCCGCCGCCGGCTGCATCAAGCAGGAAGACACCGCCGCCCTGCGTCACGGCGACCACGCGCGCGTTCGTCACGAGCGGGCCGCCCATCACCAGGCCGCCAACGGACTGCGTCCATTGGACAGAACCGTCACGGCGCGAAAGCGCCCGCAGCACACCGTTGTTGCCGGCCAGGAAGACACTCGTATCGTTCACGGCCAGGGCTGTGACCCCAAAGCCAGGCGAGTGCGTCCAGAAGCGCACCCCGGTATTGGCGTCAAGCGCATGCACGGTGCCGTTGCTGTCGGCTACGTACAGCTCGGCGAGTTTGACGACCCCCGGCCAGGCGTAGACAGGCGGCGCCGCCACGTTGACGACATCTGGGCTGGTCCAGACGATTTCCGTGCCGAGCGACAACAGATTGGCGTCGATTGCCCACAGCCGTTCGGCACCCACAAAAAGAGTCTCCTGGCCGATCGCAGGCTGCAAAACGCGTGCGTTGGGCTCCACAAACTCGCGGCGCTCGCCAGGGTTGCTGCGGCGAATGGCGATCAGCCGGGCATCGGCGCCCTCGCCCGCCCCAATGAAGAGCGTGTCGAGCCAGGCCGTAAAGGGCGACGTAGCGTTCTGCGGCAGGTCGCTCTGCCAGATGACGCCGGCAGAGTTGCCCTGGTCCTGCAGCGATAGGATGCTGCGGCCGCCAAAGGTGAGATAGATCAAGCCATCTTGAATCGCCGGGGCGAGTGGGATCGTATTCTGCAGGTTGTAGCGCCAGCGCTGCGTCCCTGCGCCGAGATCCAGGCTGTAGAATTGGTTGTCCTGGCTGGAAGCCAGCACGCTGGCGCCGCTGACGGCCACGGGGGAGACAAAAGGCTGCGCCGCCTGCTGCAGGTTTGTCCACGACTGCTGCAAGGGGGCATTTGGCAGCGTGGGCACCCGGCCGCTGTTTGCTGCGTCATAATGGGCCAGCGGGAAGTCACCAAGCGGGATTCCGGTAGGGGTGGGCCGCGGGATTAGAACAGGATCGAGCGGCTGCACGGCCAGCCAGCTGGGGCTGTTGGGATCCGCGTCGCTGGGCGCGCCGGTCGGCAGCGTGTTGTTGGCAATGGTCACGTAGGCGCTGCGGACCCAGAAAGGCGTGGCGGTGTTAGGTATGCAGCAGGCATAGACCCAGTCGCCGGCCGGGGTGCGCCCGCGCAAGCGCAGTGGCGTATTGGCCGCAACGGTGGCAGAAACGGTATAGACATTGGAGGGGCCCACGCGCACGGCTGTATCGATCGAGTGCAGGGTAGCCGCCAGTTCGCCCCCGATCGGCAGCGGCTGCGTAGGGATAGGCGTAGGCAGGACCGGCGGCGGTGTCGGGAACACCTGGGTCGCCGTCGCTCCGCCTATGGGCGTCGGGAAGGCAGGCGTGGGGAGAGCCGGTGTGGGGAAGGCCGGTGTGGGGAAAGCCGGCGTAGGACCGGGCGGCACAAACACAGGTGTCGGCGGCACATACTGGGTCGGCGGCGGCAGCGGCGTCGGGGTTGGTGGGCTGGGATTGCCGACGTTCGGCATATAGACGACCGTAGAAATTGGCGCGGGCGTCTGCGCAGGCCCGGCCGGGCCAGGGGCGGCAACGATCGGCAGCTGCACGGTGCTGCCGGTGGCCAATGCCTGCGCCGTTTGATTGCTGGCGGGCAGGTCGGCAGGCAGCGGTGCACCCGCCGTCATGCCTGCGACAAGGGTAGCGGCAAATGCCACTTGCGTGTGCATGTCTTCGGCGACATGCGTTGCGCGCACATCCGGGGTGGGTGTCGCCGGCGGCCGGGCCGTCGGGGTCGGCGTCGGCGTCGGCGCAAAGGCAAAGCCGTTTTGCACGGCAAACCACATCAAGGCGACACCCAGCAGGACAAGCACAGCCGACAGGACGCTGACGGTGATGACAAAACCCGTACGATTGGCGGGAGGAGGCGGTGGCGGTGTGAGCTGCGGGGCCGGATAAATAGACATGGAGGATAAAGACCGATACCTTGACCCGAGAATCACGCGGCGAGACGGCAAATCACACGGGTCTTATTGTAGCAACAGCCGTTCAGATTGAGCAATCTCATTTGCGTTTTGCTGCGGCCGCGCACATAATGCAGGGGACTAGCACCGTAAGGCGCGCACACAATGTGCCGGTGCCGGCGGCAGGCAAAGGGAGGAACCAGTGAAAGGCGAAGAACAAGCTGCAGGCACGACGCCTGACAAGGCTCCAGAACGATCCCTCGAACGTACGGGCGAGAAGGCAAGCGGCTCGCAGCCGGCCGACAAACTGCGCTACCTGTCCGAGATCACCGTATTTCAGGATCTGTCACCGCGCGAGATGGAGGAGCTGAACCGCATCACGACCATCAGCGTCGTGCCGCGCGGGCGCGTCTTCTACCGGCCCGAGGAGCCGGGCGAGGTGCTGTTTATTGTCAAAGAAGGGCGCGTCCAGCTCTACCGCATCAGCCCCGAGGGCAAGAAGCTGGTAATCACGACGCTGGGGCCGCATACGCTGTTTGGCGAGATGGCGCTGCTGGGCACCAAGCTGCATAACACCTTTGCCGAAGCGGTCGAGGACTGCACGATCTGCGTGATGAGCCGCAACGACCTGGAGCGGCTGATTCTGAGCAAGCCGCAGGTGGCCCTGCGCATCTTGGAGATCACCGGCCGCCGCCTGCGCGAGGCAGAAGAGCGGCTCGAGAACATGGCCTTCAAGGGCATTCCCGCCCGCCTGGCCAGCCTGCTCCTGCGGCTGGCGCAAGAACAGGGCAGCAACGACATCACCGGCCTGACGCACCAGGACCTGGCCGAGAGTGTCGGTACCTACCGCGAGACGGCCACCCAGGTGCTCAACGACCTCAAGGCCGACGGCTACATCGAGATCGGGCGCAAGCGCATCACCATCCTCGATCCCGAAGGGCTGGCGGCCGTCGCCGAAGAGTAGCTGCGCCGTGGGCGTAGACAATCGCCAACAACTGCTGTGAACGATTCAGAACCTGCCGCGTGTCCTGAATGTGGCGCACCCCTCGTTGAAGGCCTCTCCTGCTTCGAGCAGATGGGGGCGATTCTCGCCTGGGAATGGCAGGACCCCGAGCTGGCCGCCGTGCACTTTCTGACTGTAGCCTCCTACAACCTGCAGCACCCGGCGCAGTTTACCGAGCCCGCGCTGGCGGGCCTGCGCGAGCAGTTCATCGCCCACCTGGACCAGGGTATCCCGATCAGCGAGATCCGCCGCCGCGTCGGGCAGGCTCGGCCGGTGCCACGCGCGTGCTCAAGCCCGAGGCAGAACGCCGTCCCGTGTTGCGGCAGTGGCCGATAACGGTTGCGGACGTTTACATCCCTGAGCAACCTGAGGGCGCCGCCGACCGTGTAAAGCGATGGGCGGCCTGTATTCGGCAGGAGCTAGGTTAGCCCCGGCAAACCACAAATTTGGCGCGTTTGCGCCGCACGACATATCGAATTATGATTGCTCCTCTTTAGTTCGTTCGGGTATTTCCGTCAAAGCAAAGCCAGGAGAAGAAATCATGTCGACTAGCAATCCGCTGGCAGCCTTGTTGCGCGGGCAGTTGAAGGCCGCACACGATGTGCTGGAAGGAACGATGCAGGGTGTGACGCCGGAGATGGCAGCCTGGCAGCCGCCGGGAACGGCCAACAGCCTCGGCGCCACTTATGCGCACGTGGTTGTTTCCGAAGATGGCCTGCTCAACGGCATGGGGCGTGGCATTATGCCGCTCATGGCGGGCAGCTGGGCCGGCAAAACGGGGCTGAGTGAACCACCGCCGCTGGATGGGAAATGGCACGAGTGGGGTCAGCGCCTCACGGTTGACGTCGATGCACTCCGCGCCTACGCCCAGGCTGTCTTTACCGCCAGCGACGAATACCTGGCTTCCATCAGCGACAGTGACATGGACCAGGTGCGCGACTTTTCGGCGCTGGGCTTTGGCCAGCAGCCGCTCGGCTGGCTCTTCTCAATCCTGGTTGCCAACGTACAGTGGCACACGGGTGAAGTATCATGCCTTAAGGGTCTGCAGGGAGAGAAGGGGTATCCGTTCTAGCCGCACACCCTGCTTGTGTGTGCCTCGCTCGCACCCCGACGAACAGCCTGCGTGCGAGCGAGGCGCAACGTCCGTTCATTTAGAAGTGCTTGTCCACCTGCTCCAGCAGGATCGGGTAGGTCAGCGCCGTGTTGGCGCCGACGGCGTCGGTCGAGATGATGTCGTGCGGCAGCCAGGGGATCAGGGCGAAGCGGTAGGTGCTGACGTCGCCGCCGTTGTGCCGCCAGTCGTCCACCAACGCGTCCGCATTCGCCAGGTTGATCGCCGGGTCGCCCCAGTTGGTGATCACAAGCTGCTTGTCGGAAGTAGGGGCTGTGTCCTTGGCGGCATCCAGGATCGCCAATCCAAACCGCCAGATCTGGCCCAGAGCATGCGAGGAGAAGCCCGGGTAGCCGCTTTCCGCCTGGAACTCGGCCTTATGAATGGGATCCCACCAGACATAGATGTCGGGCAGCCCCAGCACGATGCGGGTGAGCGCCGGCGTAATGGCCGGCCAGGTCAAACGCAGACCGATGGCGGGCGACGTCGGCACGGCCAGGTGCAGGCCAGGGCGCAGCTCGCCTGCAGCCGCCGCCACATTCGCGCCCAGCGAAAGGCCAAACATGGCGACCTGGTCGCCCATGCCGGCCGCAATGTCGAGCGTCGGGTCCATGACGCCGAGCAGTTCCTCCGCCGTCAGGTCGGCCAGGTTGTTGGCGGTGCGGTCGGCCAGGCCGTGGCGCGGCAGGCGTGGGACCAGGACAGTTATAGCCCTGGTCGAAATAGAGCTGCGCCAGCTCATGGTACTGGAAGGGGCAGGCGGTCAGACCGTGCAGCAGCACGATGGCCCGCTCCGTCTTGTGCCCGTGGTTCAGCTCGTACGGCAGGCACTTCGGATCGATGTCCCCGCGCGCCTTCTCCTCGGTGAGGAGGCTGTCAAAGCGGGTCATGGCCTCGTCAAACGTCGCGGCGGGATTGGGGTGCGAACTCAGCGCTACCGGCTCGAGCGGCGGCATCAGCAGCGACCACAGATAAATGCCGAGGTAGACGGCCAAAAAGATAACCGCAATGACCACGATGACGCGGCCGATCCGTGCCAACCACCGCTGCCAACGACTCATACGATTTCTCTCTCATGCATGTTTGGATGGTGAAAAGCAAGACGATATCTCTTATGGGGCCAGCGCCCGCTGCACGGCGGCATAGGCGTCGACGATGCCGTAGCCGACCAGGTTATTCGGAGTCTTATCGGCGCCGCCCTGCAGGATGCAAGCATCCCGTCCCCCCAACGCCGCGTCGACTGCCGCTGCCGCAGCAGGATTGGGCGTGGGATCGGAACCATCTGCAGGCTGCGACGTGTCCTCTTGTACGGCCGCCCCCGCCGCCATTTCTGACATGCTCGTCATGTGGCCGCTAAAGGGCTGGGCCGTCTCGCGCAGGATCTGTTCGGTGCGGTCGATGTCGCCGATCAGGGACGGATCGGCCGACCAGAGCAGTGCCACGACGCCGGCCACATGCGGGCCGGCCATGGAGGTGCCGCTGTTCACGGCATACTGGCCGCCGGGCCAGGCCGACCAGACGTCCACACCCGGTGCCGCGATATCCGGCTTCAGGCGGCCGCTGCCGTCGACGGTCACCGGGCCCGTGCTGCTAAACGGCGCCAGGCCGCGCCCCTCGTCCACGGCGCCCACGCTGAACGCGCCGTCATAGATGGCGATCGGGTCCTTTATAGTGCTGCAGCGCGGCCCGTCGTTGCCGGCGGAGGCCACGACAAAGATGCCGGCAGCGCGCAGGGCATCTACGGCAGGCTGGAGCGAGGCCGGGTCACAGCCCTCGTGCTCCTGCGGGCACCCCCACGAGTTGTTGAGCACATTCGCAGAGCGCAGCGGGTCGCCGTCACGCAGGGGATCGCCGCCGAGCGGGAAGGGTGCGAGCATAAACTGCAGGCAGTCGAGATATAAGGCGGGGTTGCCCAGGTTGCGCTGCAAGTTGGCGCAGGCGATCCAGGTGGCATCGGGCGCTACACCGGTAGTGTTGCCTAGCACGCTCCCCAACGTGTGGGTGCCGTGGCCGCCATAATCGACCGGGGAAGATGTGTGCGACCACGGGTCAAACCAAGCGTAGTTGTTGTCGCCCTCGCTGTCCGCGGTAGCCATCCGAGAGCTCCGGATGAGTGACGTCGGCGCCCGAATCCGACTGCCCGACGACAATACCCGCCCCGCGCGCGCCAAACTCCTGCCACACCTTTTCGGCGCCGAGCAGCTTGAGGTTCCAATCATGGCCCGGCGGCATTTCAGCCTCGGCGCCCCCCGCATCCAGCGCGCCGGGCAGCGGGCGCAGGCGCGGGCTCGGGAGGATGCGGCTCACGTCCTTGCGGCCCCTCAGCAGCAGCTGCGTCACCAGCCCGCCGTCTACCTCCACGGCGTTGACAAGGTAATAGGGGGTGTAGCGAATGTGGAACCGGTCGAGCAGGCCGCGGAAATCGGCCTGGCTCTCATCGGCGCGGGCAACCAGTGTGTCGTACACATACTGGCGGCGGGCGTCATAGTCGGGCATCTGGGCCGCCGCCGAGACATCGGCCTGGCCTTCCATGACCACGAAGATGCGGTCGCCATAGAAGCCGGTGCGGCCGCCGGTAAAGAAAAGGAGCGCCGCCACCGCCCACGCCCCCGCAGCCACCCCCCACGCCGCGCCAGGCCGTGCCTGTGCACCATCTTGTACCGGCAGCCACCGTGCGGCAAACGCCAGGATCCAGCCCAGCACAACGCTGATGATAGCGGACTGCCAGGCCCAGCCCAGCGCAGGGTCGGCAGCCTCCACCGCCAGGGGTGACACGTCAACCAAAGCAAGAACAGCCCCCGCCGCCAGGCCCAGCAGAAGGGTGGGCGGCAGCCAGGTGCTAGCCAGCGCGACGGCCAGCCAGCCAAGCGCAGGCAGTGCCACCATGAGCGGCAGCTGCATACCGTTGAGGCTCAACCCGCTCGCCATGATCACCAAGGCAGCGCCGACAGCCAGGCCGCCTGTCAGCAGGTCGGCGCCGCGCCCGCGCGAGTCGCCCGCAATGCTGGGGAGCCAGATCATGCGCAGCAGGAGCGCCACGGCGGCGCCAAACGCAAGCCCCAGCAGCAGGGCCAGGCAGAGATCCAGCAGCGATCCCAGCGCGCCGTGCCAGATCCAGGGCAGGGCAAAGAGCCCGGCTCCCGCCAGCGCCCAGCCAACCCCGTTCTGCCAGGCAGCGCCTGACTCCTGCGTAGAGGGTTCCCTGCGCAGGACCGCCCAAAGGCCGAGGGCATAGAGTGCGGTCAGCCCAAACTGGGCAAGATAGACGAATTGCGCCTCCGTCGGAGGCAGCAGCCGGGTAGCGGCCAGCAGCAGCGGGTAGACACCAGCCGCCAGCCACAGGCGGTAGATTGCCCGCTCGCGTGCGGCGCGCCAGGCCCACGCAAAGGGGAGCAGCAGCACCAGGGTAACCGCCGCCTGCACCGCCGTCACGGCGGCCGCGTTCATTTCGGCGCCAAACGCTGCCCCCACCCAGGTCCAGACCTGGGCGCCGAAAGCAATCAAGATCACGGCGAGGAAGAGCAGGATCTGAACGAAACGCCCCGCGCAGCCGGTCCGGGAACCAGAGGGTGGAACGGGCACCGGCTCAGGCGCTTGATCAGGCCCTAGGTAAGTAATGCTCATGCTTGCTGCCGCAGGCTCCGTTTTGTGCTGGCGGTCTCAAGATAGTGCAATTGCATGCTGGCATGGATTGTACCACTTAACCCGATTGGCACGATGATTTTGATATGTCCCCAGGACCTCGCTACATGTCCCCGGGACGTGGCGGCCAAGCGACCTGCGCGCACATTTGTGCTGAGCAAATGTCAGCCTGATTACCGACCGCCGGACCGGCAGGCGGAACAATCTTCGCACCACCATCGTCAGCGGAAAGGAACAAACAGTGCTCCTCTCACTTGAGAGGAAATAAGCTATGTATACCAGGAGAAATCCATGAAGTCAGTCGTTACGATGAGTGTACTGCTGCTCGGCCTGCTGCTGCTTGGAGGCTGCAATCCCGTGCGGCCGCTGCCGGCGGGAAGCGATGAACCTGCCGCCACGGCCACCGCCACGGCCGAGACAGAGGCTGCAAGCCAGGCCGGCAATCAAGGCGGCAGCCAGGGTGATGCCGCCGCCAACATGGCGGGTGTGCTCGCCAACCAGTTGGGCATCGACAGCAGCGCGATCACAGTCGCCAGCAGCGAGGCCGTCGAATGGCCCGATGCCTGCCTGGGGGTAACGGGCGCAGACGAGATGTGCGCCCAGGTGATCACGCCGGGTTACAAAATTGTCCTGTCCGCCAACGGGAACACCTATACCTATCACACCGACCAGAGCGGCTCTTCGTATCGCCTCGCTGCCGGGCCGGAAGAACAGGGCGGCATGATCACTGCCACGGCGCGTACGGCGCTGAGTTGGCACTTCGGACCGATCCCCGGCGACGCCGATGTGTGTGCCCATCTGACGGTGCTAGACGACGGCACTGCCTACGCGGAACAGCGTACCTGTGCAGGCGGTGAGATCGTCACCTTGACAGAGGATCGGCTGAGCCAGGAGGAGCAGCAGCAGTTCGACCAGTGGCTCAACAGTTACGCCCCGCTGTACGTCGACGACAACTATCTTAACGGTGTGGGGCAGGAGCAGATGCCTGACACCGAGGCCGGCGCCGTGCAAGAGTGGGCTGCCGCACTGTGGACGCGCCTGAGTGGCATGCCGGTGGCTCCGGCTGCGACCGATACTGGATCGGCAAGCGGCGACACGAGCGGCGACACGAGCGGCAATACGAGCAATGCCGGCGCGGCGGCATGCGGCGAGGCACCCGCCGGGGGCCAGATATACAGCAGCACCGAGTATGGGTTCTGCATCCTGGTACCCGAGGGCTATGCAATGGTCGAGTCGGCGCCCGGCAGCCTCAACATCGTGGCGGGCGGCGACCTGATGAACCACACGTCGCCGCGTGTCGGGATCGAAGTCAGTGCCGCCGGCGATCGCACGCTGGCGGGCATCACCGACCAGATGATGGCGGACTATGTCCCGGTGGGCACGGATGTGACTTCACAGACGCTGACCATCGACGGCAATCCGGCCGTACTGCTTGACAACCTGCCCGGCCAGGACTTCAACCGCCGGGTCGTGGTCAAGCACAACAACCTGGTTTACAGCCTCATGTTTATGCCGCTCAGCCCCGAGGCCGAGCCTTTGTACCAGTCAGTCCTCGCTTCGCTGCACTTCATCGACTAGAACACAACAGCCCTCAACCCCTGCCGGTGCGCTCACCTAGGTGAGCGCACCGGCGCGCCCGCGCCCAACCTTACACCGAGTAATGTCCAGATGGTAAGCATTTGGTCAGCTTTGTTATTGATGTTGATCCTTATACTACCCTTTGGGAAGCCTGTTTCCCGCCAAATAGCAGCAAGAAATCGATTTACAGCGCGTTTTCTGGCAGCCGCCACATCTAGGAACGGTGACAATTCATGCCCATCCGCAACCCTCGACTTCTCTGGCTTTCGCTCCTGGCCGTAGTCTGCCTGGCAACAGTCCAGCTGCTGCGTTATTTGCCGGCGCAAGCCCAGTCCAGTCCTGCGTGGTTTGACTCTGCCTGGGCCCATCGCATCCCCATCACAGTAGCCAACCCGGGCGGCGCCCTCTCAAACCAGCAGGTACGCATCCCGCTTGACAGCAGCTTCCCATTTGCCGGCGCCGGCGTCAACGGGCAGGACCTGCGCGTGACGACCGACGACGGGCAAACCCTGCTGCCGCTCTGGATCGAACGCTGGCAGCCATCAAGCTCGGCTACCTTGTGGGCGCGCCTGCCGTCGATTGCCGCCGGCGAGACACAGACCTTGTATATTTATTACGGTAACTCGGCGGCCAGCAGCGTCTCAAACGCCAGCGCAGTGTTCGAAACCTACGACGGCTTTGAGTCGGCCATCTCCGGTGCCCCGCTGGCCAATGCCACGACGCCGCAAGATACCCCAACCTATGACGATTCGGGACAGGTCGTCCATCCTGACATCGTCTATTTCGCCAATGGGTGGAACGGCTATCGCTACTGGCTGGTCATGGAACCATATCCTTTTAGCCAAGACAGTTATGAGAATCCGTCCATTCTGGTTTCAAACGACGGGGCAAGCTGGGCACCGCCGCCGGGCATCACCAACCCCATCGCACTGCCCAACACGAGCTACCTGGCAGATGCGGACCTGGTGTATGACCAGGCCAGCAACCAGATGTGGATGTACTATCCGCACCAGACGGTCAACGGCCAGACGCGCATGATACGCAAGACGTCGAGCGACGGGATCAACTGGGGCGATCCGTACAACGAGCCGCTGCTCTTCACCGTGCCCGACTACCAGCTGCTGTCGCCGGCAGTCGTAAAGGTCGGCTCCACCTACAGGATGTGGTCCGTCAACACGGGCGCACAAGGCTGCGACGGCCAGTCGAACTATGTACAGGTGCGCACTTCGACGAACGGTACCAGCTGGTCGGCACCCAGCAATGTGAGTCTCTCCATTCCTAATATGCTGCCGTGGCACATCGACGTGATCTATGTGCCTTCCAAGGCCGAATACTGGGCGCTGGTGCCGGCCTATGCGCCGGGCAGCGACTGTACGAACACCGAGCTTTACTTCGCCAAGAGCAGCGACGGCACCAACTGGACGACATATTCGACCCCTGCGCTGCGGAAGGGCGCGAGCTGGGACAGCGGCCAAATCTACCGCTCCACCCTCATCTATGACGCCGACACCGACATGCTGCGGGTCTGGTACTCGGCCAACAATGGCTCAATCTGGCGCCAGGGCTATGCCGAACGCAAGTACACCGACTTCCTGCAGGCATTGAACGGCACCAATACGCTCGTGCTGTCGGGCAGCGGGACCTGGTCGCAGTCCACCCAGCAGGCGGCGCGCGGCAGCGGGTCAGGCCGGTTCGTCCAGAATACCGGGTCGGACTTCAGCGTGGCGCTAAAGCACAGCAGCTACACCGGGTTTGTCCAGGAATGGGAGATGTATGACAGCCTGGACTCAACCGCGACCGCCATGGTCGGCGTCCAGTCCGGCCAGAACCAGGTAACGGTAGGCGTCGCCACGAACGCTTCTCCCAACCGGTACGTATGGCAGAATGCGGCCGGACAAGCGACCGGTCACCAACGTAACCCGCACGCTGGGCTGGCACACCTTTGGCATCCGGCTCGCAAGTAACGGCGTGGCCACGTTCATCATCGACGGCAGCGAGGTGGGCAGCACGTCGACGCCGCTTACAAGCAGCGACACGACGATTCTGCGCGGCGCGGCGGCCAGGACCACCACCTACTACGTTGACGATCTGCGCATCCGGCGCGCACCTGCCGCCGAGCTCGTAGTCACGGTGAACGGCGTGGCGGTGCCCACGGCCACGCCTACCCAGCCGCCAACCGCGACGCCGGTGCCCCCTGCCTTCCCCTCCACGGGTGTATTGGACACGTTCGATCGGGCCAACGGCGCAATTGGCAGCAGCTGGGCCGGCACGACGGACGGCTTCAGCATCAGCAGCAACCAGCTTGCCGTAGGCAGCGGTGCGGACCTTTACTGGAAGTCACCTGTGTTCGGCAGCGACCAGGAAGCGTACGTCACCCTGGCGTCGATTCCCGCAAACGCAGCCGAGATCGGCCTGTTGCTCAAGGCACAGGCAAGCGACGGGTCAGACACGAGCCTGATCGAGGTGTTGTACAGCCCGCAGCAGAAGGTGCTCCAGTTGTGGGTTTACACGGCGGGGACAGGCTGGGAGGTCGTCGGGCCGGACATTGCGGTCACGTTTGCGGCCGGCGACCGGCTTGGCGCACGTGCCCGTTCCGACGGCATGATCGAGATCTATCGTAACGGCGTCCTGCTTGACGTGCGCGGCCTGTCAAACTGGGCCTACCGCTTTGGCGGCGGCTACGTCGGGCTTTACATGTATTCCGCCAACGGCACGCTGTTGGACAGCTTTGGCGGCGGCAGCGTGAGTACGGGACAGCCAACCAGCACGCCGGCTGCGACCGCCACAGCGACCGCGACGGCTACTGCCACCGCCACTCGGACGCCGACGCCCGTGCCGCCCACTGCCACCGCAACGGCCACGGCCACACGCACCCCAACACCGGTGCCGCCAACCGCCACGGCCACGGCGACCAACACTCCAACAAATACGCCGGTGCCGCCGACGGCGACCAGCACCGCAACCAACACACCGACGAACACACCGGTGCCGCCGACCGCGACCGCGACCGCCACTAACACGCCGACGAACACGCCAGTGCCGCCAACCGCGACCGCCACGGC
This sequence comes from uncultured Chloroflexia bacterium, assembly GCA_963791135.1. Taxonomy (GTDB): domain Bacteria; phylum Chloroflexota; class Anaerolineae; order Caldilineales; family Caldilineaceae; genus Fredericiella. Next base: position 12,156 of record CAWBRX010000005.1, on the reverse strand, counting down.
CACTAACACGCCGACGAACACGCCAGTGCCGCCAACCGCGACAGCCACGGCCACCAGCACCCCGACCAACACACCGGTGCCGCCAACCGCTACCGCAACGGCCACCGACACACCGACCAACACACCGGTGCCGCCAACCGCCACCGCGACGGCTACCAACACCGCGACCAACACGCCGGTACCGCCGACCGCGACCGCCACGGCCACCAATACCCCGACCAACACGCCGGTACCGCCAACCGCGACCGCCACGGCCACCAATACCCCGACGAACACGCCGGTGCCGCCAACCGCGACCGCCACGGCCACCAATACCCCGACCAACACACCGGTGCCGCCGACCGCGACAGCCACGGCCACCAACACGCCGACGAACACACCGGTACCGCCGACCGCGACAGCCACGGCTACAGCTACCCGGACGCCGACGCTGCCGACCAGTACGCCGAGCGCGACCCCGACTGCTACACCGACCCAGGTCACCGGCAGCGGCTTCCCCAGCACCGGCATCCTGGACAGCTTCAACCGGGCCAACAGCACCAACATCGGCACCAACTGGACCGGCTCGAAGTCCGGCTACCGCATCGTGGGCAACAAGCTCGACGTCGGCACGACCAGCGACATCTACTGGCGGCCGGTGAGCTACGGCGCCAGCCAGGAAGTCCACGTCACGATTACGACGGTTGACCCCACCGGCCTCGAAATCGGGTTGATCCTCAAGGCGCAGAGCCGCACCGGCCTGGGGGCAGGGCTGCTCGACGTCTTGTACTCGCCGACCGACAAGACGCTCCAGCTCTGGACCTACACCTCTGGCACCGGCTGGCGCGAGCAGCTGCCGCGCATCTCGCTGGCACTCGCCAACGGCGACCGCCTGGGCGCCCGTGCCCTGGCTGACGGCAGCGTCACGATTTATGTCAATGGCATAGCTCGCGGCACCTGGAACGTGGCTGCCTGGCCGTATGCTGCAAGCGGCGGCTACATCGGTATTTTCACGCTGGATGCGCCAGGCGCCGTGCTTGACGACTTTGGCGGCGGAGCCGTGGCCGCCGGTGCTGCGACTGCCGTCGAGGAGCTGCAGCCCGAAGAAGCGTTGATCGAGGAATTCCACATGCTGCGCTACAAGGCCAACATCTGGCTGCCTGCCATCGAGGCCCGGATAGAAAGCGCAGTAAGTGCAGCGGCAGAAGCAGTTGCGCCGGCTGAGACGCAGGACAGCATGCAGCAGCCTGAACGAGTATTTCTGCCGGTCGTGCAGCCGTAACCGGTACGGGCGTACGACAAGCTAGTTTCACATCAAGACAGGAATGGCCCGCCTCCAGCACCAGTCACGCTGGAGGTGGGCCATTCGCTTGCTCGGTGCGGGCGATGCGTATGCCAAAAGCATAGCGACCAAACAGCTTATCGCCCGCTTTTGTGCTAAACATAAGCTAACGGCTTGAAGATACCATGAAGCCGGCGACAAGATATTCGATGTATATAGCAGGGAGTGATATGCGGGCAACACCTATAACAGCTGGTCAACCTTTTATCGACGGGGCCGCCAATCCGTGGCGACGGCGCACGGCCGTCGTTGCCGCCGTTCTAATTGCCTTGGCCGTCGTCCTGAGTTTATCGTTTGCGCTTCAGACTCAGCACAGCGCACTGCGCACCTTCTTTCTGGATCTGTCCACTGGCCCGGCCCCTAAGCAGCAGGACATCGAGCCAGTGACGAGTTCTTCCGGTGCTCCCGGCGAAGAACACGCTCGGCTGGCGCTGGCAGCGCCGGCCGATGTGCTGGCCGATGTGCTGGCCGCCGGGCCCACTGCGGGTGTCGAGTGCCAACCCGCGCTACTTTGCGGACGGCACGGGGAAGGTGGTGTACCTGACGGGGTCGCACACGTGGGCGAACTTCCAGGACAACGGCAGCGGGAACCCGCCGGCAGCGTTCGATTACGCGCAGTACCTGGACTTCCTCACGGCCAACAACCACAACTTCTTCCGGCTGTGGACGTGGGAGCAGTCACGGTGGACGCTGGAGACGTCAGACGACAACTACTGGTTCAACCCGCAGGGACCGTACGTGCGGTCGACAGGGCAGGGGAATGCGCTGGACGGGCAGCCGAAGTGGGACGTGAGCCAGTTCGACCAGGCGTACTTTGACCGGATGCGGCAGCGGATCGTCGCGGCGGGGCAGCGGGGGATGTACGTGTCGATCATGCTGTTCGACGGCTGGAGCGTGGTGAGCGACCAGTACCCGGCGCTGAACAACCCGTGGCAGGGGCACCCGTACAATGCGGCGAACAACATCAACGGCGTGAACGGGGATGTGAACGACGACAACAACGGCCGCGAGGTGCACACGCTGGCGAACCCGGCGGTGACGGCGCTGCAGGAAGCGTACGTGAAGAAGGTGATCGACACGGTCAACGACCTGGACAACGTGCTGTACGAGATCGCCAACGAGGCGCCGGACGAATCCATTGCGTGGCAGTATCACCTGATCGACTACATCAAGGCGTACGAAGCGGGCAAGCCAAAGCAGCACCCGGTGGGGATGACGGGCGCGCTACGAGTGGCCGCTCAGCGACCTGCTGGACAGCCACGCCGACTGGATCTCGCCCGGCGGCGGCGCATTCCAGTGGGATCCGCAGGCAAACGACGGGCAGAAGGTCATCATCAACGACACGGACCACCTGTGGGGCATCGGCGGCGACTATGTGTGGGTGTGGAAGAGCTTCACACGTGGGCTGAACCCGATCTTCATGGACGGCTATGACGGTGCCGGCTACGGCGTCGGCGGGGATGGGTTCGTCTTCGATGCGCCACAGTGGGTGAAGCTGCGGGCGAACCTGGGCTACACGCGGGCGTATGCCGAGCAGGTGAACCTGGCGGCGATGCGGCCGCGCAGCGACCTCTGTTCGACCGGCTACTGCCTGGCGAATGCGACTGCGCCCGGTGCGGAGTTCATCGTCTACCAGCCCAGCGGGGCCGACAGCTTCACGGTGAAGCTCAACGGGCTGAGCGGGAGCCTGGCCGTCGAATGGCTGAACCCCGAAACCGGCGCCAAGAGCACCGGTGCGGCCGTGAACGGCGGCGGTACCGTGACCTTCAACCCGCCCTTTGGCAACGCTGTGCTCTATCTCAAGCAGCCGGGCGCTGGGACCGCCACGCCGCAGCCAACCACAGCATCAACTGCTACGGCCACCCCCACAGGCACGCGCCAGCCCACGGCCACGGCGACGCCGCAACCGACCGCCACCGGGTCGGCACGCCGACGCCGACCCCAGGTACAAGGTTGCGCTGCCGTACGTGGACAACAGTCCGACGGTGGTGGCGCGGTGAAACTGGCCACCGAATGAATTCGGTGCTGCCCCAGGCGTAACCCACTGAAGTGAGTTGATATGTGCCTGCGGCGAATTCGTGCGGCGTGGGCTGGCGGCTAGGGACTTTCAGGTCCGCGAGGCGCAGCCGACATTGATTTAGCAGGGATCGCCGCCACTTGAGGGAAGGCTTCCGGGAAGAGGGGGCCTTCCCAGAAGCGACAGGCTTCCGTCGGTTCCCGCATGCTTTGCAGCCGTGCGGATAGCCAGCGGGCCGGTATCCTTTGTGCCGGGCGCCGCCGGACGGCCGAGTGCTGTTGGTACCGAGACTCTTATCTCAGCCCCACGTTATACCGCCCACGGCGAAACACATTGAGCCGCTCAGGAAAGTTCACCCTCGCCTTCAAGTCAGTGACACCGCCATCCCCACGGCGACTCAAAAGTCGAGGGGGCTAAGAATCAGGTCAAGCGCCTTGTGGGGCTTGGCATCGAAGAAGCGCATGGCGGAACGGGTGTTGCGCCTTCCGGTGCGGTCGAGCAGGAACAAGACGGCGTTGTTGAGCATGGCCAAGGTGAGGGCGGCGCGGATGGAAGCGACCTTGCAGGCATCTTCGCCGAGGGAGGCGTCACGGCGCCAGTGATTGCGGTTTTCGATGTGCCAGTGGTCACGGAGGAGTTGGAGCAAGCGTTGCGGTGAGGCCTCAGCGGGGGTGAGGCTGGTGATACCACCGACAAAGGAGCGGGTGGTCCTGCCGTGCTCGGTAATCTGGCGTTCGACGAGGAAGACCTGTGCGACGCCGGGCCACTGGTCGGCGAGATAGAGATTGAGTTCACAGGTGGTGCGGATGCGGCGGACTTCGATCCGGCCGTGGCCGTAGTCGACGGTTTTGGCCGTTTGCTCAGGGAACCAGCTATTGGGCTCGCAGCTGAACAGGAAGCGGATGTCCTCATAGAGGCTCTTTTGGTTGCGTTTGACGACAAACAGGTAGTGGCCTTGTTGGCGGCGGATCAAGCGACACAAACGGCGCTGGGTGTGCAGCGCATCGGCAGTGATGACGAGATTCTGGCAGTTGCGACCGCTCAAGTAGTCCAAAAGCGTAGCGGCTTCGCGCCCTTTGCCCGCAATCGACAGCAGCGCATCCATGCAGGATCTGGTCACGCTGTAAATGCCAAGCGTGCCTTGTGTCACCGCTTTGGCGGCAGTCTGCTTCGCCGGCAGTCGCTTGGCGGCTAATTCTGCCGGGGCTTTGGTCGCTGGTAACTGGCAGGCAATGCGTGGCCGGCGATAGGTGCCGCGCAACTCTTTGCCGTCACAGGCGATGTGCTCGACTGGCACCGCTTCTGCAGCTACCCCCAGCGCATTCCCTGCTTCGGCAGCCAGGCAGTTGCCACGATTGCTGGCTGCTTGCCGAAAGTAACCGCAGATCGCCTGGTTCAATTCCGCCAACTCAATATGCGTCACAGATGTAACAGTAGGTGTTGGCACAGGGCAGACGCCGCAGCCCGAATACCCGGCACAGCAGTTCTAGCCGCAACTGCGCCCATTCTGCGATCCCCACCAGCGTGCTTTCACCCGCCATTTTGCTCAATACGATGATTGTCAGCACCGCCGCCGCAGGATACCGCCGCCCCCGCCGTTTGCGCCCGTCCTTCACCCCTTGCAGCGCACGATACAGGCTCCCCACCTCGCCGACGCTCGCAGCCTCAATGGCGCTGCTATCTGGCACCCTCAACGTGAATCTCCGCCAGCTTTGTGGTAAAGTCCATGATCAACTCCTATTGTTGGTGACTGTTTGTTTGAGCACATCTAGTCTACCAACAATTGGAGTTTTTTTGTCCCACTCCCTTTTACCGCGACTTTTGAGTCGCCGTGCCGCCATCCCACAAATGGGTTGTGTTATACATGTTTTCGGCGTATAGTGTTGTGGAACATTCATCTTCGCAACAGCGTATCGCGCCGCAATTCAATCCTTATCCTTTTAGGCACGGAGGTTCCCAAAGACCATCTCTGTAGTCTCGTTGCTATGGTTGCACTTTGCGTTCGAATATTGGGCCCAAGGTACAGTTACCTAATTCCTCCACTAGGGAGCTAAATATGCGAAACATTGCTATTGCTCTTTCCGTCGCAGTAATTTTGGTGAATATTTCTCTCACTCTTGCGTTCGCAGATCAGACCCATATAGATGCTAGCTCTCTGCTGATTACGAACGCCGTACCAGCCACATCTGCAACCGGCACCATATTCGAGAATCAAAAGACGCTTACATATAACTCTGGCCGTGTGATCCTGGCGAGCAATGCAGAAGGCACTGGACGGATGTTGGTAGATGATGTTCTGACACTGACAATCACTCGTTCCGACAACACAAGCGTTACTTACACCCATTTTTACGATGCCAACTTCGCTCCCGTGGACCTGACTGCCTATTTTAAACCAGGGGATAACCTTATCCGTACGAAGCTTGAAAACATTGCTCAGGTAGGTGAATCAAGTGCGCTTTGGTTAGTGAACGTATCAGATACGCCTGTATCGTTTCCTTTCCAGATCACAGATCAACTTCCGACCTTGCCGTATGTCGCGTCTGGATCGTTCTTCGCTCGCTATTTCTTTGTTGACTATTTTGGCTCAGACCGCATATTACTAGCTTCGAATGCGCAGGGTACAGGCCTTATTCAGTCGGATGACGTGCTGCGTATACAGGTGATCCGGCCCGATGGCGCAAGTCGTGTCTTCACCGGATTCAAGGGGTTTACTTCGGTTGCAGATCTGACAAGCTATTTCGGTACTGGCCGCAATCTAGTTCACGTTTGGCTTGAAAACACAGATCTTGATGGCGGCTCCAGTGCATTATGGCTTACCTCACTTCCTGCTGTTGCCAGTCCATTACCCTTACAGCTAGCGCCATCTATTCCGTCCATAGCAGCAAACGGTAGAGATTTCTGGGGCAACTATGCCTACGTGGATTATTCCGGCACCAAGTCGTTTTGGCTGTCCGGCGATGCGAACAACGCGATCGGGTTCCAGGTCGACGGAACCCTGCACCTGCAAGTGGTGCATCCTGACGGTGACCAGCAAACCTACACTCGTTTTCCGGGAACATACGGGCCAATAGACGTATCTAGTTACTTTGCAGTTGGTCGAAATCTAGTTCACCTTCGGCTCGAGCAAAACTCGGGCATGGCCGGCACTACACCGATATTCTTGAAGTCGGCGGATTCCGCACCGCCGACAGTGCCTGCCGCGGTGTCCGGGTGGCAGTACAAGATTACTGATCCAGTTGCTTCGGGGCAAGGTGTGTTCGTCGACAAAACTGTCGAAGTTGTTTACCAAACCGGCACGGTTATGCTCTCTGCCTACGCTGATGGAACGGGGCAAATGTCGGTTGACGACTACGCTCGCGTGACCATTACACAGAATGATGGTGTAACTCAACAGTTCACGCGCACTATCGGTTCGTTTGCCCCCATAGAACTCACCCCTTATCTGAAAGTCGGAACGAACCAGGTCAATGTTCGGTTGGTTAATACCGGAGGGCCAGGTAGTGCCAGTTCATTTTGGTTGGTAAACCTGCCGCCAACCCCGGTATCATTCCCAGTAAAACTTAACGATGATATCTCGACTAACATAGCTGACATGCTCACTCGACACCTGTATGTGCCTTATGACGGTAGCAGCCAAGTTATACTTGCACACTTTGCTGATGGCACCGGCAATATGTATATAGATGACAGTGTATACTTGACGTTCACTCGACCTGATGGCACGACAGCAACATATAGCCATGGGATAGGAGCATTCTCTCCACAGGATCTAGCCCAATACTTACACCCTGGAATCAACAGAATTCAGGTTCGGCTAGTAAACACAGCTAGTGGTGGTAGCGCTAACGCCCTTTGGCTGAGTACCAGACCGGCAGTTCCTCAGCCGCTCCCAATAAAGCTGACGGATGCGGTGTCAAGTTCACAAGGCGAATTTGTTCGTAGTTACGCTTACGTTGAAAGGTTCGACAACGGTATCGTGACACTTTCTGCAAATTCTGACGGCACTGGTCTGATGAACATTGACGATTACATTGACATCATTGTGACACATGCCGATCAGACTCAGTCACAGTTCCGCCGGACTATTGGCTCGTTTGGGCCAGTGGATTTGAGTCCCTACTTCACCATTGGACGGAATTTGGTGCAGTTGAGTGCACGTAATACTGCAGGTGGTGGTGCAGTGAGTTCCCTTTGGCTAAGCCAAACGGGGAACGCGACCTCCTCCCACGCCGACTTACACTACCGTACCGAGCCGTACACCTACATTCACGGCGACTCCAACTCACACTCCTACTATTACACAGACGCCCACGCCTACGGTGACGCCAACGCAGACTCCAGTTCCTACCTCTACACCTGGAACTGCTCCGAGAATTGACAGCATTCGCCCCAATCAAGGCAGCAATGACAGACCAAACGAGATTAGTGTCTATGGTGGGCACTTCGTTGCAGGAGCCGTGGCAAGCGTAGGCTTAACACAACTTGCCACAGTCTACGCGAGTGAACGTCACCTTCAGGCAGTAGTGCCGGCAGGCTTATCTAGTGGGATTTATTCGCTGACAGTAATGAATCCTGACGGCAGCAAAGCCACCCTCGAAAACGCCTACACTGTCTTTGATGCCGAAATCAATGACGATCTGTCTGCAAATGATTATGAGTTATGGGCAGACCCTATCGCCGTTCATGCTGGCGCTGAGTCGCAACTTCATCTCGTCGTGAGAAGGCAAGGTGGCAAGCAGCCCCTGGCAAGCGTTGTAGTACGATTCTACCTGGGCAATCCTAATGCAGGTGGTGCTCCAATCGGCGATGGTGCGATTCTTCTGCTGTCTCCCCGTAGTTCGGCCACCACAACAGGTGTAGCATGGACGCCTGCTGGTGCGGGTGACTACGACCTCTATGCTGTAATTGACCCAGAAAACGCTGTTGTTGAAACCTATGAAAACAATAACGTAGTACACCGCCAAATAAGAGTGCTCCCGCCTGGGCCAGATGAGATCTCTCCCCACGTCGACAGCTTCAGTATCAACAGCGGTGCCAAGACAACTTCCGATAGGCAAGTTCTTTTGGATGTCGTTGCATCCGATGCGCCATCTGGCAGTGGGGTAGCTAAACTGATCATCATCGAATATCAATATAGCGAAGCGGCAAAGCAGTGGTCGCCAGTGCAAGATTCAGGTTGGTTGGATTACGCAACATCTAGCAGGAGCTATAGCTGGAAGTTGCTGCCAATTTCAGGGGTGAAGTACCTGCAAGCATGGGTAGCTGATGCTGCTGGCAATGTCTCGCTGTTCCCAGGAAAAGCATTCATCAACTATTCCCCGCCCACCTACAAGGTAGGGAAAGGGCAGAGCCGAGTTTATCGGTACGAACTGCTCGCAGGTCAGACCCTCAACATCCGACTGGAGCCGATTAGTGGAGATCCAGACCTGTACCTTTGGGCGCCTGACTATATGACACGACCGCCATGGGTGAGCAATCTGCGCGAGGGGACAGACGATCTTCAGGTAAATGCTCCAATTGATGGCCGATACCAAGTTGAAGTGTATGGCTATACTGATGCCGATTACAGGCTTATTGTGACGGTAGGTGGTCAGGTGAGCACAGCAGAAGTGGCGTACGGTATTGATCCTACAAAGCCAATTCCCACTTCACCGTCTCTGAGCAATGCAGATGAGCCAGGATCACAATTGGGGCTAAATTCTCCTGGGCAAGCATGGAGCTCACTATATCTTCCGTCGATACGGAGGTGACCTGAGCTATTTGGGCCAAATGCTATACACGTGCTGCACTGTAGCGGGAGTCAGGCGAGTTGTCGGAGAAATGCGTCCGGCGAGGCGAGTTCAAGCTTGTTTAGCTGAGGTAGTGTCACTTCGGCAGCATCGTTCTGGGCAGCTAGCGGCCGCCTAGCTGCTTGGCGGGTGTTTGCACCGCGTTGCCTCCTGTGGAGCGGACTAAGCATTGTAGGCAGGCACGTGCAAGGTGAGGATGTGCGTGATGCGGCAGGCGAAGGGTTGTTGACGATGGCTGGATGCTTGGGGCAGATGGTGGCAGTTGCGGGTGCATATTGACATCTGCTGTGGACGATTAGTTCGTTGGATGCGGGGAATGGTAGAATGCCAGAGCGGGGTGACGGTAATCACCGACGCTCTGGTTTGCCGCTGGTCGATGCAACGGCATTGCGCCCCCCTTTTCTAATACATGCGATTGTTGACTCTTGCCCGCGGCTTGCTTTTTGCGTGAGGCCGCGAGTTTTTGTTCTCCTCATTGCCTCTTTGAATTCCTAACATTACGCCTTCCCACGATCGGCGCTTAGTCTCACAGAACGGTTGGTGGATAACGATGGATGCCGGTGCGCTGGATAGGTTTATCTCGGCCGTGGCGGATTTGCTGCGCGGCGACTATAAGCAGTCGGATTACGGCAAGGTGATCCTGCCGTTTACGCTGCTGCGGCGGCTGGACTGCGTGCCGGAGGCGACGAAACCGCAGGTGCTGGAGGAGTACGAGGCACGCAAGCAGCTGAAGGTGCCGCTGGACGCGTTCCTGCTGCGCAAGGCCGGCCACACGTTCTATAACACGTCGCCGCTGGACTTCAACCGGCTGCTGGCGGACCCGGCTAACATCAAGACGAACGTGAGCGGCTATGTAGCCGGCTTTAGCGACAACGCCCGCGATATCTTCGAGCGCTATGACTTTGGGGTGCAGCTCGACAAGCTCGACAGCGCCGACCTGCTCTACTGTCATTCGCCGGGTGATAATGTACCAATCGTAGTGAGAGTGCGTAATTGACGTTCATGGACTCGCAGCCAGGAGAGTGGTGATTTCCAGCAGCGTTTCTGGCCGGTCATCAGTGCGGTCTGCCCGCTTATGCCTTCCTCGTTGACAAGTGTGAAACGGCTGCGATTCAGGCTGCCTTTTCTTTTCATGCTGTAAATGGGCTGAGATGCCGACTGCTGCGCTGATAGCATCGGCCGACCGCAGGTTGAAGTGTGCCGCCTGCTGATGACGAAAGGTGCGGGCGGTGCGCTCTGCGCCGTTGTTGGTGGCTTCCCAGCCGGGGTTGCCCAGGAAATGACTGAGTTGCGCAAACTTCTCGGTGGTCATTGCCTCCACAACGCGCTGCAACTGCGGGTTGGCGGCATAGCTCGGGTTTGTCTGCCAGGCGACAAAGCTGGACCTGGCATCATCAACGGTGCGACGCTGACCATGTTCGTCGTATAACAGTTGGAACCACTCGACCACGAAACTGCGGATGACGCGCAACTCGTCCCCAACTGGACTGGCTAGCAGTTCGTCAATCTGGGCTTGTTCCTCGGCGTTCAGGTGGTCCGGGCGGCGCATGAAGAGAAAGCGGTGTTTCTGCAGCGCCTCCCGCACATGGCGTACTTCTTCCCATGTTAACCACCCTGTGGGCGGTGGGATCTCCGTCTCAGGTGGGACAGGAGTTGGTGCTTCTGCCGCCCAAGGCGGAGGACACGCAGCCCACTTCTTGACGGTCAGTCGATGGATTCCCGTCTGGCGTGCGATGGCGGAGTCGGACAGTCCTTCTTGCGCTAACGCCTGCACGCGTGCCAGCAGCCTACGCCGCTGCTCGCGCCGCTGTTGCGGACCCGGCAATGCCGCAATGTCCGACAGCGACGCTGGCGTATCCGCCGGCAGCGTGGGAATCGCTTGCGCCAGCCACCGCTTGACGGAGGCGCGATGATGGCCGGTCTGCTGTGAGATGGCGCGCTGGGATAAGCCTTGCTGCGCCAAGGCATGGACTTCCACTATCTGCTCGCGGCGGTGTAGCTGGCGCCAGTGCCAACGCTGGTTGGCGGCGTCGTTTTGGTCACTGCTGGGAGGCTTGTCACACAGGCGCCCACCGATGTGCAGCACTGGGGCAGGTGGCGCCTTGGGCAAGCTGCGGCGGACGGCATGTACTGCTTTCATCGCCGCCTGCACGATGCGGCGCGTCTCATGGAACAAGCAGAGTTGGTGTGCCGCTTGTGGCCACACCTGTGCCAGCACAGTCGGGTAGAGCGCAGATGCGTCGGTGATCACTTGCTGCGGCTCGATGCCGGCAGACTTGAGATGCACCAGGAAATCCTTGACATCGGCGGCCGTCACTGTGCCGTGGACCAACTTGTAGCCGACCAGCTGGTCGCCGCCTGCGTTTGCCGCAGGGTCAACCGCCAACAGCAGTGCAAGCTTGTCCTGGTACACCTCGTCGACGCAAAGGATGCCGGAGAACTCCTGCACCACCCAGGGCTGATACTGTGTCGCAAAATCGAAGCCGGCTTGGTACTGCTTGCACCAGAAGCGAATGCTGGCCTCACTCGGCTGCACCCAGAAATCTCGCGCCAGCCGCACCGTTGCACGCCGCATGGCCATGCCATCTTCGTACACGCAATTGACCGCCTTGCGCACCACCTCGTTGGCATAGATACTGTCTGGCCGCAGAAACGGCGGCTGTGCCCGCATATAGTGTCGGCAGCGGTCGCAGTAGTGCACGCTCACCGTCAACTGTACGAGCACTGGCCGGGCCATGTCCAGGTCGATGGCCGTGCGGCCGGCTGTCGAGTAGTAGCCTGCTTCACCCTGACAGCGGTCGCACGCAATACTGGCTTGACAATAGCGAACCTGGCGGACCAGGCACTGAGTCTGGTTGATCGATGGAGCAGCGATAGTCATGGTGTCGATCCCTCGTTTGTCGTGGAATCACTCCATTTTCTTGATCGCTGCCGCATTCGTCAATCGGTGTGCACGGGCCCCAAGTGCTACAAACGTCAATTACGCACTCTCACGATCCCTGGTACATTCACGGGCGGCATTTGAC
>CAWBRX010000004.1:0-159957 GCA_963791135.1 uncultured Chloroflexia bacterium | reverse complement strand
GGCGTGCGCGCGGTTCGGCATCTCGTCGGTGTCGCTGTGGGCCGCGGTGCCCCACTACGTGGCGCAGCCGCCCTGCCCCAAGGCGACGCTCGCCCTCGTCCGCCGGATCGAGGACATCCTCGACGTCCCCGTCCCGCTGGGCGACCTCGTCGAGGAGGCGCGGGCCTGGGAGATCGGTGTCGACGAGCTCGCGGCCGAGGACGACGAGGTCGCCGAGTACGTCAAGCAACTCGAGGAGGCCCGCGACGCCACCGACCTGCCTGAGGCGAGCGGCGAGGCGATCGCGCGCGAGTTCGAGCGCTACCTGCGTCGCCGCGGAGCCGATGGCTGACTAGCCCTCGCGCAGCTCCTTGTAGAGGGCGATGGACGCGTCCGTCGCCGGGTCGAACGTAGAGGACGTTCTCCCGCAGGTCGCCGAGGATGCCCATGGCGACCTTCTTGCCGAGCTCGACACCCCACTGGTCGAACGAGTCGATGCCCCACACGGCGCCCTGCACGAACACGCTGTGCTCGTACAGCGCGACCAGGGCGCCGAGGGTGAACGGGTCCAGCCGCCTGACCATGAGCACCGACCGTCGGCCGGTTGCCCGGCATGACCTTGTGCGGAACGAGCCCGGCCGGCGTGCCGTCGGCCGCGACCTCCTCGGCGGTGCGTCCACGGGCGAGGACCGCCGCCTGCGCGAGTGCGTTGGCGACGAGCATGTCCTGCATGTCCCCGATGGGTGACTCTGCGCGCGCGACGACCCACGACATCGCAAGGCCACCGTGCTCGTGCCCTGGTGCAGGAGCTGGTAGAAGGAGTGCTGCCCGTTCGTCCCGGGCTCGCCCCAGTAGATGGCGCCCGTCTGGTAGTCGACGGGACTGCCGTCCAGCCGCACGCACTTGCCGTTGCTCTCCATGGTGAGCTGCTGCAGGTACGCGGGGAAGCGCGACAGGTACTGCGAGTACGGCAGCACCGCAGTCGTCTCGATGCCGAGGAAGTTGCGGTTCCACACCGACAGCAGCCCCATCAGCAGTGGCACGTTGTCGGCCGGCGACGCAGTCGCGAAGTGCACGTCCATCGCGTGGAAGCCGTTCCAGCAGACGACGGAAACCGTCCGGCCCGATCGCGATCATGGTGCTCAGCCCGATGGACGAGTCCATCGAGTAGCGACCGCCGACCCAGTCCCAGAACCCGAACATGTTCGCCGGATCGATGCCGAAATCGGCCACCTTCTCGGCGTTGGTCGAGACAGCGACGAAGTGATGGGCGACGGCGTCGTCGCCGAGTGCGGCCACCAGCCACGCCCGCGCCGCGTGGGCATTCGTCATGGTCTCGAGGGTCGTGAAGGTCTTCGACGCCACGATGACGAGGGTCGTCGCCGGATCGAGGTCGCGAAGGGCCTCGGACATGTCGGTCGGATCGACGTTGGAGACGAAGCGGAAGTCGAGGTCGCGCTGGCTGAAGGCCTCGAGGGCGACGTGCGCCATGGCCGGGCCGAGGTCCGACCCGCCGATGCCGACGTTCACGACGGTGGCGATGCGCTCCCCCGTCGCACCCCGCCACCGACCGTCACGAACTGCGTCGGCGAAGGCACCCATCCGGTCCAGCACCTCGTTCGCCTGGGCCACGACATCGTCGCCGTCGACCACCAGCGTGTCGCCGGAGGGCCGGCGCAGTGCGGTGTGAAGGACGGCACGGTCCTCGGTGGTGTTGATGTGGACGCCCGCGAGCATCTCGTCCCGGCGGGCCTCGACGCCGCGCTCGCTGGCCAGCGCCAGCAGGGCCTGGACGACGTCACCGGTCACGCGCTGCCGGGAGTAGTCGAAGTGGATCCCCGCCGCCTGCGCCAGCAGCGCGGTCGAACGACCGCGATCGTCGTCGACCAGGTCGCGGATCGTGGTGCCTGCCAGTCCAGCCGCGAGGCTGGCGAGCCTCCCCCAGGCGTGGGTGCGGGTCGGGGTCGTCCTGCGGCTGCTGGGTCGTCATGGGTTCAGCCTTCCACTAGCGTGAGTTCCCCGTCACACGAGGAGGCCCCGTGCCCGAGTCATCACCCGCTGCAGACCGCGTCACCCTCGGCATGGTCGGGCTCGGTCGGATGGGCGCGAATCTCGTCCGCCGGTCCATGGCTGACGGGCACCGCTGCGTGGTGTACGACCCACAGGAGTCGGCCGTGGCGGCCCTCGTCGCCGAGGGCGCGACGGGTGCATCCGACCTCGCCGCCCTGGTGCAGGCCATGCCCGCACCGCGTGCGATCTGGGTCATGGTCCCTGCCGGTCACATCACGGAGTCGGTGGTCGCCGAGCTCACCGGCCTGCTCGAGGAGGGCGACTGCATCATCGATGGCGGCAACTCGTACTACCGCGACGACATCCGCCGAGGCGAGACGGCGGGGGCCAAGGGCATCGACTACGTCGACGTCGGCACCTCCGGCGGGGTGTGGGGTCTCGAGCGCGGCTACTCACTGATGATCGGCGGGCCGGACGCCGCCGTGCAGCGCCTCGTCCCGCTGTGGAACACCATCGCTCCCGGCGTCGGCGCCGCACCACGCACCGAGGGCCGCAGCGGGGAGCCCGCACCGGAGGAGCACGGGTGGCTGCACTGCGGCCCCGGCGGCGCCGGGCACTTCGTCAAGATGGTCCACAACGGCATCGAGTACGGGCTGATGGCCGCCTACGCCGAGGGGCTCAACATCCTCAAGCACGCCAATGCCGGCATGAAGTTCAACAGCTGCACCGTCCGGGTCAGCATCTCCCGGGAGGCCTTGCGAGTGAAGGTCAAGAGCAGTATGGCCCCGGGGTCCACCCCCTGCTCTACCAGATAGGCCAGCCGGTAGACCAGGGTGCGGGTCTTGCCGCTGCCGGCCCCGGCGATAACCAGGATCGGCCCCTCCAGGGTAGTCACCGCCTCGTACTGGGCCGGGTTGAGCTCCTTATCGTAATCAATCCGGCGCCCCGGAGCTTCGTGGGGTATAGGTTTGAAGGTATAGGTCATGGATTTTTGGGGAGTAAGCAGTAAGCAGTGAGCGGTAAGCAGGAAAGCATTATGGCCTCTGATTGAAGAACCGGTTAACTACTCACTACAAATTTTATCCCGCCTCGTTCCCGAAGCTCTTGCTGGGGAATGCAAATTTCATCCAAGCTCTGCTTGGAGAAGTGGTCATTTTACGAGCAATACATTGAAATTAATCAAATTGTCTTGCCAAGCAAGGAGCTTGGCAAGACAAGGTGGTTCCCAAGCCGGAGCTTGGGAACCAGGATTCCGTTCACCGCTCACCGCTCACATGCCCCTCAAAATATTCCACAATCGCCGCGGCCAGTGCCTGCATGGTGAACGTGGCGGGTCTATCTGGCGCGAGGTCGTATTCCGCCAGCGTCGCGGTGGTGATGGGGCCGATGGAGGCCACAACGGCATGGGCGGCGAGTTCCTGAAAGCGTTCTTTCCCCACCAGCCCGGCAAAATTGTGGACCGTGCTCGAACTGGTGAAGGTCATGATATCTACCTGGCCGGCGTCCAACGCTGCCGCCGCCTCGGGCGGCACTGCTTTGGGCGTCAGGGCCCGCGCCTGTGGCAGCCTCCCCCTCTTCCTGCCGCTCGTGAGCCACGACTAGTCCCCCACCCGTGCCAGGCGAGCAAGACGTGTACCGGCGTCTAGCTCGCCCGGCGCCCTGCCACACCGCCGCACCCTCACCACCCTTACCTACCCCGACAAAATCACGTCATATGTCCTATATCCCTCGCCGCCCAACTTGGCGCGAAACTGGGTGAGCCACGATGCAGATCTGGCCTCTAAAACCCGGTTGATTTTGTCATGCCCTGCATCGTTCCTCGTCCGACCGCCTGCTTGGACGCTGCTAACCGACCCATATCCGCGCTGCCGTTCCTACGGTCCTACCCGCATCCGCATCTGCCGCGCCGGTCGGCCTGCTGTCGCGGGCACTGTACGCTGTTCGGACACGCCCGCCGCAGACGGGGCTGCGGACCTTTGATCCTGCCGCCGATCTCCTGGCGGGCCTGCTGGCCCAGGCCCGCCAGGAGCGGCGGCTGCTCAGCGTCCACTGGGAGCTGACCCACCGCTGCAACGAACGCTGCCGCCACTGCTTCCTTCCCGTGTCCGGCCCCCACGATCGCGCCGTCGCCCACGCTGAACTCACCACCGGCGAAGCGCTCGCCCTCATCGACCAGGTAGCCGCCCTCGGCGCCCTCTCCATGACCTTTTCCGGCGGCGAGCCGCTGCTCCGCCCCGATTTCTGGACGCTGGCCGCCCACGCCCGCCGGCGCCACTTGGGCCTGCGTATCTACACCAACGGCACCCTCCTGGCCGCCCCCGAACACGCCGGCTGGATCGCCGCCCTGGCCGCCCTCCACCCGCTCGCCGTCGAGATCAGCCTCTACGCCGCCACGCCCGCCATCCACAATGCCATCACCGGCGTCACGGGCTCCTGGGCCGCCACCGTCAAGGCCCTCGTCGGCCTCCACGCCGCGGCGTCCGCACCGTCTGCAAGACGCCGCTCATGCGCGCCAACGCCGCCGAGCTGCGCGCCGTCCGCACCCTCGCCGGCGTCCTCGGCGCCCGCTTCCAGCCCGACCTCCTGATCACCGCCGGCATCGGCCCCACCTGCGCCGACCGCTGCGCCCCCCTCGCCGAGCGCATGACGCCCACCCAGCTCGCCACCGCCCTGCGCACACTCGCCGAGGCCAGCAGTGCGGCCAGCCCCGCTAGCGCCACGGCGGCAGCGCTGCAGACTCCGCGCCGGCGGGCCCCAACTCTGCACCATCGGCCGCAGCGCCCTGGCCGTCGACCCAGACGGCACGGTCTTCCCCTGCGTCGAAGTCCGCCGCAGCCTCGGCAGCATCCGGGCACACCCCCCTCGCCGCCATCTGGCACGACACCGGCGCCTGGGCCCCCTACCTGCGCCTCTCTGCCCAGGCCCCAGCGGCTCTTCGCCGGCGCTCCCGCCACGCTTCCTGCCAGCTCCCACCGGCCTCCCCACCGCCTCCCCGCCGGCCTGCCAACCGGCCTCGTCTGCCCTGCCCGTCTGCCGCACCTGCCGCCTTGGCGCCTGGTGCATCCGCTGCCACGGCGCCGCCGCCAACGAAACCGGCGACCTCTACGGCCCCTCCCCCGCCCACTGCGCCGCCGCCCGCGCCCGCCGCGCCCTCGCGCCTCGCCGCCGACGCCTTGCCGACCCCCCAATATCCGCCACCATCCACCACTCGACAGCGGTTGATCTCCACACCCCAACCATTCCGCCACCCGCGCTCGAGGCCGCGCTGCGGCCGTAGTGCAACTGCAATTCAATCAACCAAAGCACACAAGGCACCAACCATGAACGACAGCACGCACACCGCTCACCCATCAGCCCTCCCGGCCAACCCGGCCACCAACGGCACCACAATACCACCGGCTCTCTTCGCTTCAGTCTCCGGCGTCGCAGCCCTACGCTGCCCCCGCCATCATCTTCCGCACCCCCCTCGAAGCCGTAGCCGCCAGCTGCTACAGCGCCCCGGGCAAGGCAGACCTGATCAGCTGTCTCGTCGGCAACAGCTAACGCGGGACGCAGGCAATGCCCGGGCACCAGCTGATTGCCCGCTAATGCACACGCCGGCCGCCATCGCCGGCACACCAGTAAACCAGCAGAGAGCAGCAGCCCTGCAGCACACGCAGAAGGAGAACACGCAGTATG
Source organism: uncultured Chloroflexia bacterium (assembly GCA_963791135.1). Lineage (GTDB taxonomy): Bacteria > Chloroflexota > Anaerolineae > Caldilineales > Caldilineaceae > Fredericiella. The sequence goes on along the minus strand of CAWBRX010000004.1, from coordinate 154,290 downwards.
TCTCAAGCGGCAGGCGACGCGGGAAGCGGGGGCGCCGGGCAGGCGCCCCTCTGGTCTCCATCAGGACCCCACGAGCCCTCTTTCGGCCCAAAACCAGGGCCCACCGGGAGCGACCGGGGCAGAGATCAGCGACCGCCGGCGCGCCCTGGGGCCGCGCCGACGAACCCGCCCATCACCGCCCGCCTGCGCCGCCAGCTCGCCGCCATCCTCCGCTGCGGCGCCCCCCCTGGACCGCAGCCGTACCCGCCTGTCCGCCCCGGACCGCAGGCGTCCCCGCCTGCTCCCGCCGCTCGCCCCCGGCCCCCTTGGCGCCGAACACGACGACCCCGCGGGCTGCGACTGGGCGCAGCTCGACTGGCCCGCGCTCCTCGCCCTCGCCCAGGCCGAGCGCCTCGACGCCCTGCTCTACACCGCCCTCCTCGGCGCCCACGCCGCCGGCAGCTGCCCCCGGCCGCCGTGCGCGCCGCCCTCGAGGCCGCCTACTGGCGCACCAAGGTCGCCAACCTCGTCGCCTTCGACGCCGTCGACCAGCTCACCGGCGCCCTCGCGGCCGTCGACGTCCCCTCCGATCGTCCTCAAGGGCGCCGCCCTGGCCTTTACGCTCTATCCCGACCCCGCCCGCCGCCCGATCGGCGACATCGACATCCTCGTCCACCCCCACCATGTCGCCGTCGCGCTGCGTGTGCTGGGTCTGCTCGGCTATGTGCCCGCCCCCAGCGGCCTCGCCGCAAGCATCGTCGCCCGCATCGCCGGCGGCGACACCCGCACGCTCGCCCGCCGCTGCCAGGTCACCATGCTGCGCGGCGCCCGCAGCGCCCAGCAGCTCCCCATGCAGGTCGACCTGCACTGGAGTCTCAACAGCCGTGCCCTCCTCCGCCGCACCATGGACGCCGCCTGGTTCTGGGACCAGCACGCCCGCCCCGTCCCGTGCCGGAGCCCGCGACTGCGCGTCCTCGGCGACGAGGCGCAGCTGCTCCACCTCTGTGCCCATACGCTCCAGCACGGCATCCCGCGCCTCCGCTGGACCTACGACATGGCGCTGCTCCTCGCCCGCCGCCCGCTCGCCTGGGAGGTCGTCCTCGCCGGCGCCGAGCGCTGCGGCCTGGGCCTCGCCGTCCAGAGCAGCCTGGCCGCCGTCGCCTTAATCTGGGGCATCGCCCCGCCCGCCTGGGTCGACGAACGTCTCGCCGCGCTCCCCGTCAGCGGCGCCGAGCTGCGGCTCCGCCGTGCCACCTGGTCCGGCGACGACCGCGCCGTCGGCGCCTTCGACCTGCTCAGCCAGCCCGACCTGGCCAGTGCGCTCGACCTCTGGCTCGCCGCCGCCCTCCCGCCCGCCGCCTATCTCCAGGCGCGCTACCGGATCGCCGACCCGCATCTCCTCCCCGCCTACTATCTGCTCCACGCCGTGCGTGGCACCGTCCTAGGCGGCCTCGGCGCCCTCCGCCTCCTCGGCCGCGACCCCGGCCCGCCGCGGCGCGCCGTCCGGCTCTGCCCGGGCCCGTGCCTGACCCTGTTCGCTCCTGGCGGGGCATCCTCGTGTGGCGGTGGCTGTGGTGGGGGCAGGCGCCGTCACGCTGCTGGATGTTCACCGCCGTGCTGCCGGCCGGTCCGGCGCCGGGGTTCCGCAAGGTCCCCGGCGCCCCCGGCCAGGCGGGCGGCCTGCCTGTGGCCAGTGTCTCCACACAGGCAGGTCTGCCCGGCTGGCCGCCATCCTCATGGCCGATCACTGTGGACCAACCGCTGCACCCCCAAGCCGCTGATCACGAGAACCGATCAGCAGCGTCATCCATCGCACATTTGCCGATCGCCCGCCCGCCGCCTGAACAGTAGAGCTTTATCAGAGATCCGCCTCGCCAGCCGGTGCTATACTCGCGAGAGTGTGATCGCTCGATCACAGGAGAGTCTCATGCGTATGGCACTGCCCGATAGCTAAACTCGTGCGCACCTGGCCGGAGCATCCGTGTGCTGGCCGCGCGGCCACACGTGCCGTTCTCTGCTTCGTGCCGGCGCCTGCTGCTCGCCTACTGCCTCACGCTGACCGCCGGCCCTGCGCCGGCCTCCGCTTCGGCGGCCCCGTCGCCTTGGCCCGCACTGCCGGCGGCCGCCGGTGGAAAATCCGTATCACCCGCCAGGGTCTCTACCGGATCGGCTGCGATCAGCTGGCCGGCGCTTCGGCGTCCCGGCCCGACCTGGCGCTCCTGCAGCTGTATGGGGCAGCACCGGCACAGCACCCGGCCGAGGTCGCCCTGCGTGAGGTCGACGCCGACGGCGACAGGCGCTGTGACGCCGGTGAAGGCGATGCCGTCGAATTCTGGGGCGAGCCCAGCCCGCGGCCGCTACGATGCCGGCGGCTACTACTGGCTCACGGCCGGCAGCGCACCGGGCCTGCGCATGGCGCTGCGGCCCAGTGTCCTCCGCTGGCCTGCCGGACCCGCCCCTCTGGCACACGCAGCTCTTCGAGCAAAACCAGTACTACCGTCTCCACCGTGGGCGGCCAGGCGCTGCGGACGGTGCGCCGCATGATCACTGGTTTTGGACCTTCCTGGCCTTTGGCTCGAGCACCTTCCCCTCCCAGCCGAGTTCCCCTTTACGCTGGGCGCGTGGCGCCAGGGCGCCGCGCGCCGGCCGCCTCTGCCTTCGTCAGCGTCACGCTGGCGTCCCTGGCGGGCAGCCACCGCGTGCAGGCGAGCCTCAACGGCGTGGGGCTCGGCGACCTGTCCTGGCAGGGCAGTGCCTTGTACGGGTGTGCTCTCTGTTCCGCCTGGCGTCCTGCAGGCTGGGGAGAACCGGCTGTCACTTGCCCTGGCTGGGCCACAGGCTGGCATGCAGAGTGGGACGCAGGCGGAGATCGCAGCTGCCGCCCCTGCCGCCGATCCAACTGCCCTCCACGACCCCGTCTCGCGTCAGCCGCCTTTTCGCCGGTCCTGGTCGACCACTTCGCCGTCACCTACCGCCGGCCGCAGCCCCTGTCGCTGGGCGGACCGAGGGTGATGCACTCGTCATCCGCACGACGCCCGGCAGCTGGCAGCTGCAATTCAACTCGGCGGCCGGCCCCGTCACCCTGCTCGACATCGGGCGACCCGCTGCTCCCCGTCGAGGTGGCCTCCACTCTGTGACCAGGGGTCGGGTGTCGTCTGGGGCATCGTCGGCAGCCCGGAGGCGGGCATCTATGCCGCTGTGCCAGCAGGCGCGCGCCTGGCGGTCGACTCGATCGAAGAGGACATCCCGTCGCAGTGGCGTACGCCGGCCAACGGCGCCGACTACATCCTGATCGCCCATCGCAGCCTCTGGGACGGCTGCGCAGCGCCTCGCCGATCATCGGCGCCGCCAGGGTCTGCGCGTCGCCCTCGTCGACGTGCAAGACATCTACGACGAGTTCAGCGGCGGGCAGGTCGCTGCCGAGGCGATCCGTTCCTTCCTGGCCTACGCCTACTCCAACTGGCAGCCGCCCGCTCCAGCCTATGTCCTCCTTCTTGGCGACGGCACCTTTGACCCACGTGGCTACTGTGCCTCCCCGGTGCCTGTCCGGAACTCGTCACCGCCGCCCAACAGCACCCTGATCCCACCCTACCTGGCCGCAGTCGATCCGTGGCTGGGCGAGACGGCGGCCGACAACCGCTTTGTCGCCCTGGATCGGGGCAGCAGCCTGCCCTGGCTGGCCATCGGCCGCTTGCCCGCCAACGACGCGGCCGAAGCACAGGCGATGGTGGACAAGATCCTGGCCTATGAAGCCAACCTGCCTGCCCAGGCCGATGCCCGGACGATCGACATTGCGCTCGTCAGCGACAACGCCTATGCCGCCAATGGCACCTTGGACCCTGCGGGAAATTTCTGGCAGGCTTCCGACGCTGCGCTCTCTGTGCTCCACGCAAGCGGCCGCCGCCAATGGCGTGCAGCTGGCGGCGGAGCGGTTCTACCTCAATATCTGCGAGACGGCACGTTATCCCCACTGCCTCCTGCCGGATCCGCCCTACCGCCCGTACGCCGATGCGCGCAACTCTCGCTGCGGCATTGGCAGGCTGGCTGGCCGCGCCATCCCGGCCCAGCACTGCCGGCCTGCTGCTCCACTATGTGGGCCACGGTGCGATCACGGGCTGGGCCGGGCAGCCGAGCTCTGCTGCAGAGTTGCGACGTTGCTGGCCTGGGGCTTGCTCCCCGCCTGCCCGTCGTACTCGACATGACCTGCTACACCGGCTACTTTCACTTTCCTGGGCTGCAATCCATGGCCGAGGCCTGGCTTGCCGTCCCCGCAGCACGGCGCCGTGGCGGTCATCGCCTCCAGCGGCCTGGATCTGGTCGAGGCGCACGCTGCCTTTGACGCCGCCCTGCTGGCGGAACTTGGCGGGTCAAGCCTGCGACGACGATCGGCCAGGCATTCTTGTCGGCAAAGCTCGCCGCTGCCGCTGCGGGCCTGTCGCAGGATGTCGACACGTTTCATTTGTTTGGCGATCCGGCCATGCCGTTGTGGATGGCAGCGCCGCCGCCCACGAGCACCCCCACCGCAACAACGCCTGCAGCTGTGCCAACGATTCAGACGCCTGACGCGACGTCTGTTCCATCGCTCACCCCGCCCGTTACCCCGAGATCCCGCCCACGCCGCAAACTGCCACACCGGCACCAGTCCCGACCCGCCGCCGGATTTCGCCTTCTTTCTTTACTTGCCCTGGCTGCCAACGGAGTTGGAGCGCTAGATGGCGGTCATGCATGGCTGGGACGTATTCTGGCCCACCAACTGCTGGCGCAGCGACTCGCAGCAGGCGGCTCTGTTCGCCTCACCATCACCACAAGCAGCATGGCGCCGTTTCTGCTGCCGGGTGACGGCGTCATGCTGGCGCCTGTGTGCCGGTGCAGTCTCTCGGCGTCGGCGACATTGTGGCCCTCTCTGCGCTGCCGCAGCCAATCGTGCACCGGGTGGTGGCCGCGCCCGACGGGTGGGGAAAGCGGCCGCTCCGCACCAAGGGTGACGCCGGTAGCACCTACGACCGGCCGCTCCCGCTGCACAGCAGTGCTGGGCCGCGTGGTAGCCGTGCAGCGCGGACGATCGCGTGCTGCCGTTGACGACGCGCAAGCTCCCACATAGGGGCACTGGTGCTGGCAAAGATATCATGTCTCTGCGTCGGCACCGCACACTTGCCTTCCTCCTTTCTACGTCGCGCCGCACGATTTTCTGCTGCGCCAGGCCATGCGCATCGCCGCCGGTCCTGCGTTTGGCGACAGGCACGACCGCGGCTGCAGACAAAAGACTCCTTGATTGCCGAGCAAGTTCCAGCCATGACTACCATCAAAAGTCCCCGTATCATTGTCTTGTCCGTCGCCGGGCTGCGCCTGGCATTGGACATCGCTGCCCTGCCGCCAGAACAGCTGGAGGGCTGCTAGGCGACTACGCCCCTTTCTTGCTGCCACACACGGCGTGCTGCGGCCGCCAAGGCCGTCGACCTGACCGTCGACCTGGCCGTTGCAGAGGGGCCGGGCTTTCTGGAGCCTGCGCCGGGTCACCTCTGGCGCATCGACACACGTCAGGAAAGCGGGCGGCTGAGTCTACCGCTCCTACTACGAGCAAGGCTGGCTCGACCTCGCCGCCCGTCGCGGGCACCTGCTGCTGCGGCCGCAGGCGCAGCCGGAGAACTTTCTGCGGGTAGCCTTTGCGCAGCTGGCGTTGGCGCATCGGCGGCCTGCTGCTCCACGCCAGCGGGCTCATCCACGACGGTCGCGGCTATGTCTTTTTTGGCCATTCCGGTGCAGGCAAGAGCACGGTAGCGGGCTTTGCGCCGCGCCGGAAGCACGCTGCTCAGCGACGATCTCGTGCTGCTGCGGCTGCACAGGGAACTGCAGGACGATCCGGCCTGCTCGACACCGGGCCGGCTGTGGCTGCATGGTGTCCCCTTCCGCGGCGAAGCGCTGCCGGTGCCGCGGCCGAACGCTGCTGCCCCGGTCGCCGGGCTCTATGCCCTGCGCCAGGCGTCCAGCCACGCCCTTGCGCCGCTGCCCGTTCCCTTGTCGGCAGCCAGGCTGCTCGCCTGTACGCCCTTTATCGACGGCGATCCCCGCGCCTGCCGGCAGGCCCTGGCCACCTGCACGGCCATCGCACAAGCCGTCCCGATCCACACGCTGGCGTTTGCCCGCGATCCCGGTTTTTGGCACCTACTCACGGGCAAGGAGGCCCGCACCTATGACAATTATGCTTGATACACGCCGGCTGCGATCCACCCGCAAGTAGCCGCCGCCGCCATGCAGGACTGCGAACTGATCCTGCTCGCCGACACCGGCGAGGCGCTGGTGCTCAACGAGTCCGCCGCCCTGGTCTGGCAGGGGATCGAGGCAGGCGAGGATGTCCCTGCTCTCACCGTCCGCCTCACCACCCACTATGCGGTGGCGCCGGAGACTGCGTGCGAGGATGTCACTGCCTTTCTGCGGACCTTGGCGGAGGCTGGGGCGATCGTGATGGGGTGAGGGGGAGGGCGGGACGGGTGCATTTCATGCTGGGATGCGCACGTCGTAGGGGCATAAGGTCCGGCGGCGGGAATGCAGGCTCGACGCAAGCGCGGCGGACGCCTGCGCTCCGGGAACCGCCGGATCTTGTGCCCCGTATTTGACCGTTACCCCGGCGCCAGCACACACGCGACCGCTTATTCCGGCGCCATGGCCTCCCCCTCCGCCTCTTCCTGCAGCATGCGGCGCGCTGCCTTCAGCCGCGCCGCTGCCCCCAACACCCTCGCTACTTTCATCTTCGCAGGTGCGGTCTTCGTGCCATCTTCGCCACCGTCTTCGCCATCACAATCCTGCTCGCCGCCGGCGCCGCGCCTGCCCTCTATCAGACCGGTGCAAGACGAGCTGCCCGAGCTCCTCGGTTCGTGGCTGGTCACGACGACGACCGTCACGCAGGACGTCGTCTTTCCTGCCTTGCTGACCTTCACCGGTGACGGCATCCTGTTGGCGGATGAGCCGCCGGCCTTGTATGAAACGACCGGCCACGGCGCCTGGGCCGCCGTAGAGGCCCCCAAGGCGGCGGCGGAAGCTTCCTCGGCCATGCTGGGGCCGGGCGCCAAGGTCGGCGAGATGGTCTTGTCCCAGGGTCCCGAGCCGTTCGATCTGGACATCCCCACATACGTCGCCTTCTGCAATGGCAATCCGATGCTTGAGGAAGGTTCGAACGTGGGCAAGGCTGGTGTCTATACCGTCGAGTGCTCGGTACCGGTGCTGCTGCAGTTTATGATCGGATTCGGCTGGGTGACCGACACCAAGGAACACCTCGATGAGCAGTGGTCCGCCATCAGTACGGAGCTGTATCTGAATGGTAAGCAGGTGGACCAGGCAGCCTTTGGCAGCATTGACGCCGCACTGCCTGTAGGGGCCATACCGGGCGAGGATGCCGACAAGGTGGTTGAGCTGCCGATGCGCGCATGGAAAGTGATGCTGGAGAACCTGCAGGCAGGGCCGCTCGAACTGCACTTCATCTGGAACGTTGCCAAGGACGTATCTGACAGCATGACGACGACACCGGCGGGCATCTACGACATTACCTACAAGATCACCGCCGATCCCGCGCTGGCGGCGCCTGAGGGTGAGCCCGCGCCGGTAACGTTTGTTCCGGAATGATCACTGTCTTTGAGGGCTTCAACGCGGCCGTCAACGCGCACGATGTAGACAAGGCCCTCAGCTACTTCGCCGACGATGCCGTTGCCAGCTTCCCCAACAACCTGCCCGAGCCGACCCGCTTCGCCGGCAAGAACAAACTGCGCAACTGGATCTAGTAGGATGCCGGCCACAAAATCCACGTCGCGGCCTCCGGCGAAAAGACCAGCGGCGACACCGTCACCGCCACCGTCACGCTGACGGAGGACGATCTGCCGCCCGGCTTTGCCCTCGAAGGCACCGTAGAGGCAGTCGTCCAGGACGGCAAAATCCAGAGCTTCACCTACACCCTGAGCGACGCCACGATCGAGATGCTCAAGACGCTGCCGCAGTAGGCGGGTAGGGGCTGCGGGGAGTCATCCTGCCGTGGCGCCCTCTCGCAGCGAACGTGACCGGCTTAACCAGGTACAGGGGAGACGGCTGTCTAAGACAGCCGTCTCCCCTGCATCAAACTGCCCATGTTCATCCTGTCTGCCCCATCCCCTTGATCGGCCGCCCCTGCCCCAAAGCTTGCGTTGAGTTCAGTCTATCTGCGCGCCGCCTGTTGCGTTGGCCATCGTCGCCGTCATCCCGGCGGCGAGGTCGCTTGCCAACAGCACGGCGGCGTTGGCCACCTGCGCCAATGCGGTGACGCGGCGCAGAGGAATGTCCTTGGCAAACTGGCGGTGGACCTCGTCAAAGGTCAACCCATTCCGGTCCCCGTAGAGCTGCCAGGCCTCGCGCACGCCGGGCGCATCAGGCGATCCCGGCGAACGCACCCAACACACCCGCACCTGGTGCGGGCCATTCTCGACGGCCAGCTGCCTGAGATAGTGCTCCACCGCCGCACACGCCACGCCAAAGCCGCCCACCGCATACAGCGGCTCGCGCCCCGCATTGGCCGTGATCCCCAGAATCGTGCCGCCGCCGTGCTGCGCCATGTGCCTGGCGAGGGCGGTCCCCGTGTAGAACCACGTCGTCAGCCCCCTCTGGATCGGCGCGAAAAACTGGTCGAACGGCATCATCGGCCAGCTCCTGCCCCTGGACGTCGTCCCAGGAGACCGCATTAAACATCAACGACACAGGCCCCCAGCGCTCGGTCACCGCCTGCAGGTGCTGTTCCACCGCCTGGGGATCCGTCGCATCCACCGGCATCACCTCCGCCAGGCCGTCACGGCTCCGGATATCCGCCGCCTGCTTCTTCCAGCGGTTCGCGCCGGCGTGCCGCCAGCACCACCCTGGCGCCCTCGCGTGCAAACGCGCGCGCCACCGCGCCGCCCACCGCACCCGATGCCCCGTAAACGATGGCAGTTCTCTCCTTCAGCAGCACTTCCGGCCTCCTCTCAACAGCGTGCTTCCCGTTTTCGTCCGCCCGCTTAGTCTTGAATGGTAAGACGCCAATCTTAGCACATCCGTGCTGCAAGCGAGTACACCAAAAAAAGCCCGCCCATCGCCCGCCGCCAGCTTCATATGACTTCCCCTTCGCTCACCAACCCACTTCAGTGGGTTTTACCTGGGCTAGCACCGAATTCATTCGGTGGCCCCTTCTAGACGCCGCTCGCTTTTGAGATTACAATCTCCCTCCCGGTAAATCCAACATCAACCTGTCGCCAGTTTCTCACCGCACTATGCCAGCAGCCGGCCTCGCCCATGGACGAACAAGATCCGAACAAAGATGCAGCCTGGCTGCCCGCGGCCAGGGCCTACTGGGATGCCGCCGCCCCTGGCTTTGATGCCGAACCTGATCACGGGCTGCACGATCCGGCGGTCCGCCAGGCCTGGGCGGAACTGCTGCGTGCCTACCTGCCACCGCCGCCGGCGTCCGTGCTGGACCTGGGCTGCGGCACCGGTTCGCTGACTGTCCTCCTCGCCGCACTCGGCCACGCCGTCACCGGCCTCGACTTCTCCGGGGCCATGATCGCCCTGGCCGAGGCCAAGGCAGACGCCGAGGCCCAGGCCAAAGCCGCCGGCGCGGCGCCGGCGGCCGGCCCCTGGCACCGCCCGCAGTTCCACGTCATGAATGCGGCGGAACCCACTTTCGCCCCGCGTCCTTCGACGTACTCCTGTGCCGCCACCTGCTGTGGGCGCTGCCCGCCCCCGCCGAGGTTCTCCGGCGCTGGGCCGCCCTCCTCAAGTCCGGCGGCCGGCTGCTGCTGATCGAAGGCCGTTGGCATACCGGGTCAGGCCTGCCGGCCGCCGAGATCACCGCCATGCTGCCCCCTGCGCTGGTATTGGCGAGAAGGCAGGATCTAAGCGTGAATCCTATCTATTGGGGCAAGCCCGTCGGCGACGAGCGCTACCTCCTCGTCGCCGCCAAACGCTGACAAACGCGCCTACTTCCTCCTCATCGCAGCGACGGCGGCGTCATGCGCTGGTCGCTGAAGTCGCGATTCTCCCTGACCGTGGGCTCCGACCTGGTCCCGTCAAACAGCGCCCAAGAATAGGCCTGCGTGGTGTAGATGTTGTCGGCCTTCTGGATCTGCCGGTGCTCAAACGTGGTGGGGTCTACATAGTCGAGCGTCAGCGCCATGAGCGTGTATGGCCCGCTCAGCCCCTCTGACTTCATGCGCTGGCCGCTAAAGCTGAGCGTAACCGTGTGCACGCCGGTGCACAGCGGTTCGGCCCACGGCGAATCGTAGGTGTCGGCGGCCACGGCCTTCCCTGCCGGTCCACCAGCTCACCGGCCAGCACGTAATCGCCGGTCCTGGTGACGACGAGGGTCACATCGAGCACGACCCATCGTAGTACTTGTCGTCGTCGAAATCCACCGGCTGCTCGCCGCCGGCGCCGCCGATGCCGTGGTCTGGTGCAGCCGCACCCGCAGCTTGGCCATCGGAATGTCCGCCCGTGTGCAGATCTTGGGACATGAGGCGGGGTGAAAGGGTTCCGCGGCGGCATACACCTGCGCCAGGGTGTAGCTGTCGGCATACAGCCGGAAAAAGCGCCACTTGGCATGCAGGGCATAGCTCGGCGTCCACAGTGGCTCGGGAGCGTCGACCGCCAGCAAAAACGGCGCTTTCCCCTTGACCGTGAGGATATGGGTGCCGGCAGGCACGCGGAAGGTGCCCAGCCGCTAGCTCCACGGATAATAATAGCCTTCGCCGACCCCTTCAAACTGCGCCGCAATCGACTGGTAGGGAAGTTCGCCGGCACGCGTGGTATCGAACTCGTCGTCTTCCGCCAGCCCAAACCTCAGGTCCGTGTCGCGCACCGCCGTGATGCGGTACGTCGCCGTGTAGGTCTGCATCGTGCACCCGCTGTACTCGAAGTTCTGCCCTTGCGGCGTGATTTCGACCCCCAGGCGTGCCTCATAGGCGGCAGCAAAGGCCGGCGACGAATACTTCTCGTCCAGGTAGCCGTCTACGTACCCCATCAACGGTGCCGCCAACATACACAGGCCCGACGACCCACGCCGCCAGCCCGGCCAGCGTCCACGGCCACACCCTGCCCCGCGTGCGCGGCAGCAGGTTGCCCACCAGCACAACCGTAGCGACCAAGCCGGCCGCAGCCACCAGGGTAATGCTCCCAAGCGCCAAAAGGCCGGTGCCGATGCCCTCGCCATCCGGAATCGACCAAATGAGTATCGCCAGCCCCGCCCCCAGCACGAGCGACACGGCCGCCAACAAAACCAACAGTAGAACCACACTACGTGTACGCATAGAAGAAAATCCGGTGATAGAACACGCGAATCAGGCAACTGCTTGCAACGGTGCACCGCGGAGTCAAGCGTGGTAGAACAGAGAGCGTACTTGCGCTGCAATTCAGCGCGTCACACGGAGGCTCGTGCGCTGCGTGATCAAACCATATCACACAAACGTCCCGTGCCTGTGCGGCAAAAGATGGAAACGCTGCGTGACAGCGCAAAACGCACGCTGCACGTCCTGGTCATGCTTCCTGCGGTAGCTTCGGGCCACACGCGATACGTAGGGGCATAAGGTCCGGCGGTTGGAGCCTCGTTATAACGGCGATTGTTGTTCCGCCGGACCTTGTGCCCCCACCGCCCCCAACCTGAAATCGCCCCGCCTTTGGCACGCAGGTTGCCAAGGCCGTAGAGTTCCGTTACTGTTGATCCCCAATGTATCTATTTCCCACCATCGGAGCCTTGCATGCTTTACACCCGTCTCTGCGCTCTCCTCAATATCGACCACCCCATCCTAAATGCGCCCATGAGCGGCACCGCCACCGGCACGCTGGCCGCCGCCGTCTCCAACGCCGGCGGCTTTGGCATGATCGGCGGCACCACCAGCCGTGGCCCCGATTGGCTGCGCACGCAGATCGACACCGCCCGCGCCAAGACCGCCCGCCCCTTTGGCGTAGGCTTTATCTCCTCATTCCCCAACATCGACGACCTCGTCGAGGTCGCCCTCGACGCGCGCGTGGCCGCGATCAACCACTCCTTTGCCGACCCCACCCCCTATGTGGCCGCCGCCAAGGCGCGGGGCGTGCTGATCTTCGCCCAGGTCCAGACCGTCGCCGAGGCGCAGCGCGCCGCGGAGGCCGGCGTCGACGCCATCATCGCCCAGGGCACCGAGGCGGGCGGCCACACGGGCGTGGCCGGTACGCTCGCCCTGCTGCCGGCCGTGGTGGATGCCGTGGGCGATATCCCCGTGCTGGCCGCCGGTGGCATTGCCGATGGCCGGGGCCTGGCCGCCGTCCTCCTGCTGGGCGCCGCCGGCGCCTCGCTCGGCACCCGCTTCGTCGCCAGCGAGGAATGGGGCGGCGGTGCCTGGGAACAGGCGGCCGTCCTAGCCGCCAGTGCCGACGACACGATCCGTACCTCCGTCTATGACCAGGTGCGCGGCGCCCCCTTCCCCCAGGGCATCGCCGACCGCGTCCTGCGCAACCCCTTTAACACCACCTGGGACGGCCGCACGGCGGAGATCGCCGCCCGCCGGGCCGATCTCCAGCGTGAGTTAGACGCCGGCGCCCAAGCCGAGGATCCAGGGGTGGTCGACATCAGCGCCGGCGTGGCCGCCGGCCTGATCTCCTCGCTCGAGCCGGCCGGTGACATCGTCCGCCGCATCGTGGCCGAAGCGGAACACCTGCTGCGCCACCGCCCTGCCGCGCTGGTGCGTTAGCAATTACCATGGGCAGTGGCTGTCTCGGCGTCGGAGGACGGCACCTGCACGTGAACGTAGTTCGTGCGAGGCGCTGCCCAACAGGTTCGCGATGCAGCAACGGGGAGGGGGCAGCGCCAGGCACGGTGGGGCACGCATCGCCGCTGCAGGTCCCCGCAGCAGGTGCCGTTTCTGGATTCGCTGCCGCTGCTGTTCAGACCGCTCGCACTTCGGCCAGCCGCTTCTTTGAGTGATCGTCGTCCCAGCAGACGGCGGCTTCCCATGCGGCAAACGCTTGCGCGGCGGTGTCGTACGCCTCGTCGTCGAGACCGGCCGCGTTGTCGGGCAGCGCCAGGTCGAGGTCGGGCACGTCGACGTGCGCCTCGTCCCAGTCAATCAGCGCCACCCGCTCTGGGGTGATGCGGATGTTGCGCGGGTTTGGGTCGCCGTGGACGACGCAGGTCTCCCGCCCGAGGAGCCGTGCCCACGCCGCTCGGCAGCGCACAACGCCCTCCGGCGGCATCGCGCCGAGGTTCACCCGCGTCCCCGTCTCGGCGTACAGATAGTCGGTCGACGATCGCCAGCCCGGCCGCTGCGGCCACCCCTGCGTCAACTCGTGCAGCCGGCGCAGCGTCTCCCCCGCCCGCCGCCAATCGTCCACCGTCTCCGGCGGTCCGCCCTCGACGTACGTCATCACCACCACCCCGTCGGCAAACAGCCGGCCGTCGATCGTCGGGATCGGCAAGGGCACGGTCAGCCCTTCCCGGTCGAGGTGCACGAGCAGGTCGGTCTCCCACGCCAGATCGGCGTCGCTCCTACGCCCAAGACGCGCGACCGCGATCTGCCCGTTCACGCGCACGCTCCACACGTCGTTCGCCACGCCCGCCGGTAAGCCGTTCGCTGCGCGTCACGTCGTCACCCCACAGCCTAAGTGCCTCCCATCCCATCGGCGCCATCACTCCCTTCCCGCCTCACAACACCACGCCCTATCGCCCCACACGCACGCTTTCCATTCGCCGGCACGTCTCATACCTCTCGATTGTCCTGCGCCAGCAGCGGGCGTGCCACCTTACCGTAATTCGCCGTCGTTCTGCAATTCCCAATCGCCTCACCACTGGACCACAGGCGACTTCGCACGGGGTGCAGCGCTCGGCCGGCCGTATCGCCTCGTGCCATCGCCTGTGCCAGCCAAGACCGCTGCCTGCGGTGGCAGCGTCTGCTTCACAGGCAGGACAAGTTGACGGCCTGATCTGAACCCTCTGGCCGAAGCTGTGTAAAAAATGAGCAGCCGAGATCGCGTCGAAAACACCGAACCTGCAGCGGATGGACAACGTCGGCATCGTCGTAGAATCCCTCGAGGATGGCCATCGCCTTTTTCGCCGCGCTTGGCCTGACGCTCGAAGGTCGGCGCCATGATCGAAGGCGAATGGGCCGGCCGCTCACCGTGCCCGGCGCCACCCGCTACGTCGCGATCGCCACGACCTGGTCACCCCCGACGGCCACAGGCCGTCTCGAGCTCTCGACGCGTCTCGCCCCGGATCTGTCGTCCCTGACCATCGCAGAGCGCACGGCGGCCCTGGCGCTGATCGACGCCGTGGTCGGCGGCTACCGCTGGTCTCCCGCGGGCGCCGCTCGCAACGACCTGGTCTTGCAGGTGGCACGCACGAGGGCATCGCCGCCGCCAAGGCATCCTGGCTCGCCCACCCCATCTTCGCCCCCGCCCAGCGCAGCCCGCAGGTTGCTCGCCCGCCTGGCAGCGATCGTCGACCGCTACTCCGGCTGGCATTTCGTCAACGATCGACCCCGAACAGCGCCTCACCGCCCGCGCCGCCAGCCGCCTGGCCGAACTTTCCATGCGCCATCCTCGTCATGGTCGGCGAATACGATCACCCCCGACTTCCAGCACATGGCCGACCTGCCTCTACCGGGAAGTCCCCCAGTGCCCAAAAGTATGTCGATACGCGACGCCGGCCATATGGCCAACATGGAAGCCCCGGCTGCCGTGACCAGAGGGACTCGTATCCTTCCTTGCCCAATGATCAGCACGTAAAGGACATCGCCCATGGAAACTCAGTCTGGTTACCTCAGCCGCGGCAGCGCACGCCTCTACTACGAAGTCGCCGGCGAGGGCCAACCGATCGTGCTCCTCCATGCCGGTGTCGCCGACAGCCGGCAGTGGAATAACGAATTTCCAGCCCTGGCCCGCCACTACCGCGTGCTCCGCTACGACCTGCGCGGCTACGGCAAGAGCGATCCGGTCCCCGGCGACTTCAGCCACCTGGCCGACCTGGTGGCGCTGCTGGACCATGTGGGCTTCGACGCACCTGCTCGTCTTGATCGGCTGCTCCCAGGGCGGCGTGCTGGCCATGGACATTTGCCCTCGAACACCCATCACGCGCCAGGGCCTTGGTCATGGTCGGTTCCTTTCCCTCCGGCCTCCGCCTCGAAGCCCCTGACCACCCCAAGGCCGCGAAGCCGCCGCCTGCATACGCAGCGGGCGACCTGGACCTGGTGGCCGAGCTCGAGGCCCAGATCTGGTTTGATGGCATGGACAGAACCCCGGACCAGGTAGACCAGGCCATGCGCAAGCTTGGCGCTCGCATGAACCGCATCGCCCTGGCCAACCAGGCCCGGACAAGTGCCCAGCACCTCGGCCTCCCCCTGCCCGACACCGCCGCCCCCGCCGTCGAGCGCCTCGCCGAACTCCACGTCCCCGTCCTCGTCGTCACCGGCGACCACGACATCCCCTACATCCAGGCCGCCGCCGCTTACATGCTAGCTCACCTCCCCACCGCCCACCGTGCCACCATCCCCGATGCCGGCCACCTCCCGAACCTGGACCATCCCGACCGGTTCCTGGAGGCTATCGTCCCGTTTCTCGATCAGGTGGCAGCCAAAACGTGACGTCGGTCTACCCGCCTCCAGGAAGTGGTTCTCTCGACCGGCAGCTTCCCAATACCCGCCGGCACAATATCCTGCTATCCGTCACCTCACCACCGGGTCGGCCGCCCGCACCACCACCGCCGCCGGCACCTGCCCCACGCTGTAATCCCCACAACCTGCCAACCCCATCGCCATCGCCGAGCCCATAATCACCCAAGCGGTCACCCTCCCCAACTGGCTTTAGCCAGTTTTGAGTCTGCTTGCGCGGAATGAATTCGGCGGCTTACGGAATTCATTCGCCTGTTAACCGAATTCATTCGATCGCCCTCTCCAGCTCCGCCAACGTCGGCCCAAACGCCCTCTCATTCAACTCCGCCAACGGCAGTCCCGCCAACTCGCGGCGCAAACACCTCCACCGCCCACGGCCCCTCATACCCCGCCGCCCGCACGGCCTCGACAAACCCCGCGATGTCAAACTCCCCCTCCCCACAAAACCGCCGCGCCCCGGGATCGTACCCCAGACTCCCCCGCCGCAGCCCGTCGTTCAGCTCGACACTCACGATATACCGCCCCGGCAGCTCCCGGATCTCCTCGTACGTCACCCCGCAGTCCACCACGTGCGCAATGTCGATCGCCAACCCCCCGTTCGGCGCCCCCGCTTGCCTCCACCAGCGCCCGCGCCTCCCGCAGGTTCCCAATCATCGCCGACGCCATAAACTCAAACGCCACCAGCGCCCCACACTCCGCCGCCTCCTCACACAGCGCCCGGTAAACGACTCGACGATCTGCTCGAACGGCGCCGGTGTCCGCGTCAAAATCCCCCACCTTCACATGCACCCGCCCCAGCCCCGCCAGTGCCTCCGCCGCGCTCGAGCAGCAGCCGCTTCCTCCGGTCCGACGCCGCCTTGCGCTCCCCACCCACAAACCAGTCGGTCAGAAACTCCAGCTCGACATTCCGGATCCCATTCCCCGCGAAAATCGCCCGCATCTCCGGGAGGCTCATCCCCTCCAGCGTGTGCTCGAGGTCCGCATGCCAGATCCCAATCCCCGTAAACCCCGCCGTCGCCGCCGCCTCCACCCGCTCGCGGAACCCAAACCGGCTGATCTCCACCCCACCCGGATACATCCCCGCACAAGTCCAATACAGGTTGGTCAGTTCCACCGTGCCCGGCATCGCCGTCATCCTTTCACCTTCGCATATGCCGCCAGGATCCTGTCCATCTCCGCATTCACCGCCTCATCCACCCGCCGCCTCTTCTCATCCTCGCCAAACCACGCCACCGTCCTCCGGATCCCCTCCCGGAACGGAATCACCGCCTGCCACCCCGGCACCCACGCCTTGATCTTGCTGTTGTCAAACACCGCACTCCACGTCTTGTCCCCCAACAGCCCGCCCGCCATCTCCGGCGCGACCCTCCGCAATAAAGTCGGACGCGATGTGCACGATCTTCGCCTCCACCCCCAACGCCTCTGCGATCGTCCGGTAGATCTGGTCCCACGTCAGCACCTCGTCGGACGTGATGTGAAACGCATGCCCCACCGCCCGCTCGTTCCCCAACAACCCCAGAAACCCGCGCCCAAAATCCTCCGCATGCGTCACCACCCACAGCGACGACCCATCCCCATGCACGATGATCGGCTGCCCCTTCAGCAGCCGGTCCGCCAGCGTATAACACCCCCACCCCCCAATCGCAATCGGAAAGTTCGGGTCGTACGTCAGCGACGGCCGCACGATCGTCACCGGGAACCCCTCCTCCCGGTACGCCCGCAGCAGCCGCTCCTCACACGCAATCTTGTCCCGCGAATACTGCCAGTGCGGGTTCGCCAGCGGCGTCGACTCCGTGATCAAATAGTGCGCCGGCGGCTTCTGATACGCCGACGCCGAGCTGATAAACACAAACTGCTTCGTCCGCCCCCCAAACACCGCGAGGTCCCGCTCGATATCCTCCGGCGTATACGCGATCCAATCCACCACCACGTCAAACTCCATCCCCTCGAGCGCCCGCAGCAGCCCCGCCCGGTCGTGGATATCCGCCACCAAGCTCCTGCTCCCCGGCCGGCGCCGCCAGCCCCCGCTCCGCCTCCCGCCGCCCCCGGTTCAGCAGATACAGCTCCATCCCCATCTCCACGGCCAACCTGCTCACCGCCGTGCTAATAAACCCCGTCCCCCCAATAAACAACACCCGCATACCAGTCTCTCCCATCTCCACCACTCCCGCCTCGACCCAGGCCATCGGCGCCGCTACGATCGCCCCTTCGTGCCCCTTTGTGTCCTTCGTGGACGTTCTCTCTCACCCTCACCCCCGTGCGTGGTCCAAAATCTGCGCCAAAAACAACTTCGTCCTCTCCTCCTGCGGCGCATGGAAGATCGCCTCCGGCGTCCCCTCCTCCACCACGCTCCCCTCGTCAAAAAAGAACATCCGGTTCGCCACCGCCCGCGCAAACCCCATCTCGTGCGTGACCACCACCATCGTCATCCCGCTGGCCGCCAGCTCCACCATGACGTCCAGCACCTCCTTGATCATCTCGGGGTCCAGCGCCGACGTCGGCTCGTCAAATAAGAGGATCTTCGGCTGCATCGCCAGCGCCCGCGCGATCGCCACCCGCTGCTGCTGCCCACCCGACAGCTGCCCCGGATACTTGCGCGCCTGCTCGGGCATTCCCACCCGCTCCAGCAGCTGCATCGCCTGCGCCTCCGCCTCCTTGCGGCTCGCGGTGCCGTACCCAGATCGGCGCCAGCGTGATGTTGTCCAGCACGGAGAGGTGCGGAAACAGCGCAAACGACTGGAATACCATCCCCGCCTCCGCCCGCACCCGCTCGATATTGCGCAGGTCGTGCGTCAGCTCCACCCCGTCCACGATGATCTGCCCCCGCTGGTGCTCCTCCAGCCGGTTCAGCGTCCGGATAAACGTCGACTTCCCCGACCCCGACGGCCCAAAGATCACCACCACTTCTCCCCGCCGCACCTCCAGCGAGATCCCCCGCAGCACGTGAAACTGCCCATACCACTTATGCACGTCCCTGCAGACGATGATCGAATCCGCCTCTGTCACCAAGCACCTCCGGTCCTTCGTGCCTCACTTCTTGTCCGGGCTCACGCCCATCCGCTCCTCAATCATCAGCCCCACATACGAGATCCCATAGCTGATAAACCAATACACCGCCGCCAGGAACGAGTACACCTCGATGTGCCGCCCCAAAAATTCCGGCTGCGCCAGCGTCGCCTTGGCAATCCCCAACAGGTCCAGCAGCCCCAGAATCAACACCAGCGAGGTGTCGCGAAACCCCGCAATGATCGACGCCGTCAAGATCGGGATGATCGACCGCAGCGCCTGCGGCAGGATGATCAGCCGCATGCTCTGGTACCCGTTCAACCCCACCGCCCCCGCCGCCTCGTACTGCCCCTTCGGCACCGCCTGCAAGCCCCCACGCACGTTCTCCGCCATGTACGCCGCACTAAACACCGTAAACGCAATGATCGCCCGCGCCACCCGGTCGATGCTGATCGTGTCCGGCAAAAACAGCGGGATCATCGTCTGCGCCATAAACAACACCGTGATCAGCGGCACCGACCGGATCAGCTCGATGTAGACGATGCACGCCGCCCGGATCACCGGGTACTTCGACCGCCGCCCCACCGCCAGCACCACCCCGATCGGAAACGACAGGGTCAGCCCGATCCCCGCAATGATCAGCGTCAGCAGCAGCCCGCCCCAGATGTTGGTGGCCACGGTCGGCAGCACCGTGTCGTCCCCCAACCCGTAGATCAACACCATCGCCACCGGCAATAAATGCCAGCCACCCCACCAGCGCCGCCCGCCGCAGCTGCGTGGGGAACCGGCTCCCCAACAGGTACGCCCCCAGCGTCACCATCCCCAGGCACGGCCCACAACACCCGTGTCAGCGTGTCGTACGGCAGCAGCGCCAGCAAAAAGGGCATCCCCACCACCAGCGCCGTCGCCCCCTTGCGCTCGTACTTTACCCACACGCCCCACGACAGCCCCGCCACCGCCCCCATCACCAAGCAGCACCAGCCACAGCCGCCACACCTGGTCGCGCGGATACTGCCCGATCAGCAGCAGCTGCAGGTTGGTGACGATGACGCCCCAGTCGGCCCCAGTCAGCACCCACTGCACCATCCCGCGCACGACCCAAACCCCCAGCGCCGCCATGACCAGCGTCGCCAGCGTCGAGGCCCAGTTCTGAAACAGGTTCTTGCGCAGCCACCCCAGCACGCTGTACCGCTCGACCGGCGGCGGCAGGATCTCGGGCGGCCGCCGCCCACCCGGTACGGTGCCGGGCGAGAGTCTCTGGTGTGAGCCCCGGCGTGATCTCCGGCGTCAAGTTTGCGCTCATCTCAGCGCTCCACGATCTTCACGCGCTCGTTAAACCAGTTCATAAACAGCGAGGTCAAGAGGCTCAGCGTGGCGTAGATGACCATCAGCACAAACATCATCTCCACCGCCCGCCCCGTCTGGCTCGTGATCGTGCTCGAAATGTGCACGACCTCCGGGAACGCGATCACCGACGCCAGCGACGAGTTCTTGATCAGGCTCAAATAGCTGCTCGTCATCGGCGGCACGATCACCCGCATCGCCTGCGGAAAGATCACCAGCCGCAGCGTCAGGTACCCGCTCAACCCCAGCGCATGCGCCGCCCGGATCTGCTCGGTCGACACCGACTGCAGCCCCGCCCGCACCGTGTCCGCCGTAAACGGCGCGCTCCCCAGCGTGAGCCCCACGACGATGCCCACAAACTCGGGCGGGAACGAGATGCCCCCCGTATAGTTCAGCCCCGTCTTGACCGGCGCCTCAAACACGATCGGCGCCAGCGGCAGCGCCAGCCACGCCCCCGCCGCCAGCACCGTCCAGACCCCCAGCCCGACCAGCGTCCCCAGAAAGCTGTCCAGCCGGTACCGCCGCATCGCCAGCCGCGCCACGACGATGGCCACCGCCAAAAACACCAGGAGCAGCGCCACATACAGCCCCGTCGTCGCCGTCGTCTGCGGCAGCGGGATATACAGCCCCCGGTTGCTCAGGTACGACGGCCCCGGCAGCACGATCGACTGCTTGACGTTCGGCAGGTTAAAAATGATGACGGCATACGAGGCGATGATGACCAGCAGCAGCGGAATATTGCGGAAGATCTCGATATACAGCCACGCCACCCGGTTCACCAGGTAGTTGGGCGAGATCCGCATCACCCCCACGATCACCCCGAGAATGGTCGACAGGATGATCGACAGGATCGACGCCACCAGCGTGTTGATCAGCCCCACCTGGATCGCCGTCAGGTTCGAGCTGGCGCGCGTCTGCGGGATAAACTTGATGCTGATGTCAAACCCCGACACCTGGTTCAGAAAGCCAAACCCCAGCTGCAGCCCCTGCTTCGCCAGTGCGTTCGCCATATTCTGAAACAGCAGGTATCCGATCCACACCAGCAGCGCCACAAACCCCAGCTGCACCAGCACCTGGATCACCCGCTCGTCCCGCAGCAGCGCCCCCGCCCCCCGCGCCGGCGCCGGCACCACCCTCTCATCCCTCATCGCCACCCATCCCCCCTCAGCTCCCCACCTCCAGGAGGTACCCCACCTCCAGGAAGGTGCCGCCTTCCCGGAAGACTCAAGTTAGCCCGTACGCCCTCGTGCGAGTCGGGGCACGCCCACGTGCTCGTGTTGCCGCTGCAGCATCGGTCTTCCCGTGCCTTGCCAGCTGCCACGCCACCCTTCCGAGACGGCTCTCTTCCCGGAAGGGTAGCATCCTGCTATCCATTGCCGGCCAACGGCCTACCGGAACGGCGGCGAATACAGCAGCCCACCGTCCGTCCACAGCGCATTGATGCCGCGCGGGATCGCCGTCTTGGTCTCCGGGCCGAGATTGCGGTCGTAGATCTCGGCGAAGTTGCCCCCCGCCTTGATCATGTTGTAGACCCAATCGTTCGACAGCCCCAGCTTCTTGCCCTGCTCGTCCTCCACCCCCAGCAGCCGCCGCACCTCGGCATCCTGCGAGTTGGCCTTCATGTCGTCCACATTGGCCTGGGTGATCCCCTTCTCCTCCGCCGTCCACAGCGCATACATCACCCAGTTGATGATGTCCAGCCACTGGTCGTCGCCGTGCCGCACGACCGGCGCCAGCGGCTCCTTGGACAGCGTCACGTCCAGGATCACATAGTCGTCGGGGTTGGCAAAGGTCGTGCGCGAGGACGACAGCCCCGACTTGTCGTTGCTCATCGCATCGCAGCGCCCCTGCTCAAAGGTCGAGTTGACGTCGTTGGGGTCGTCAAAGAGGCTCGGCGTGTAGGTCAGGTTCTTCGCCGCCATCGCATCGGCAATGTTCAGCTCGGTCGTGGCGCCGCGGCCCATGCAGATGGTCGCCCCGTTCAGGTCCTCGAGCGTGGTGATGCCCGAGTCCTTGCGCACCATGAGCCCCTGGCCGTCGTAGAAGTAGGTCGGCCCAAAGTTGAGCGCCAGGTCCGTGTCGCGCGTATAGGTGTGCGTCGTCGACCGCACCAGCACGTCGATGTCGCCGTTCTGCAGCAGCGTAAAGCGCGTCTCGCCCGTCGTCGGCACAAACTCCACGGCGTTGGGATCGTTAAAGATCGCCGTGGCAATCGCCCGGCACAGGTCGATGTCCAGGCCAGAGTAGTTGCCGTCGGCGTCCACCATCGAGAACCCAGGGTTGGCCGGGTTCATCCCGCACTTCACCTTCCCGCGTGCCTGGACCTCCTTCAGTACCTCGCCAAACCCCGCCGCCGCCGCCGGAGCTGCCGCCGGAGCCGCTGCCGCGCCGCCGCCGAACCTGCCGCTGCGCCCGCCGCCGCGGCGCCCGCTGCCGCCGGTGGCGGCGGCGCCGTACACCCGCTCAACACCATCGCCAGCACCAACAACGGAACAACTGCCACCATCAAAAGCCTTTGCATGAGATTCTCTCCTTAGGGCACTACGTCTTGCAAACGTATGGATAAACGCAACACTACTGCGCACCAACCAAACCCATCAGAAAAACCTACCTCACAGCCGGCCAACTACGCAGCCAGGCCTCAGGTCCCCCGGAATCGGACCGCAGGCGGGGACGCCTGCCTCCCCCTTCCGGGAAGACCCCCCTCTTCCCGGAAGCCTACCCTCATCCCTCTCACCAAGCGACTTCACCCGCTCACCGTACACACCAACTCCGGCGCCAGCCAGAACGGCGGCAGATACGCCGTCGCATCCGTCAGCGGCAGCAGCTCCTCCGCCGGGTCGGATCCCCAACGCCTCCACCATCACCTGCCGCCGCGCCTCCACCCGCGCCCACAGCGCCGGATAGTTCGCCCGCAGCTCCGCCCGCAGCCCCTCGTCCGCCACCGCCACCGTGTCCTCACAGTTCGTCAGCTGGCCCGGGGGCAGCGGCGTCGGGATGATGTCGCACTGGAAGACCATCCCCGACCGCACCTTCTCCGTGCTCCCCGCCCGGATCGGCGAGTGCACCCACTCGTCATACGAGATCAGGTGCCCCGGGTTGAGCGCCGGCCGCAGCGGGCTCGCCCCAAACGCCTCGTCGATCGCCCCAAAGACCTCCCCACCCGTGACCCCGATCCGCATGGTCTGGTGCCACGTGGCGATCGCCCGGTAGTACGGCGTCACCACCGCCTCAAAATAGCCCGGCATCCGGCGCGCCCAGCATCATCCCCGCCCGGCACACGAGGCTGCCCCAATACCCAAGCCCCACCGACACCCCGTCGCCGTACTCGATGGTCTTGGCGCTGGGGCTGCGCAGCCCGTTGATGGCGCCCTTCCCCGACACCAGGATCGGGTGCATCGACAGCGCGTCGCCGGCATAGCGCATATAGCTCAGCGCCTTGCGCTCGCTCATCCCCGGCCGCGCGTGCCGCAGCACGTTAAAGACCGCCGCCGAGGCCAGCCGCGCGCCCCACTCAAACGCCGCGATCTGCGCCGCCGCCCCCGCCTGCGTCCCCCCGTTGAGCGACCGCAGCCCGTGCGCCGGGTGCATCAGCAGCGCCGTCCCGTCCACCAGCCGCCCGCCGCTCCCGATCACGCTCCGCAGCGCGTCCAGCAGAAACGCCGGCACAAACGCCGGCGCCTGCGTGTCGTCGTCTCATTCTCCTCGAGATACTTCCACCCCACCACGCACACGCTCGCCCCTGCCGCCACCCCCACGTGCGCCAGCACATCGCGCACCCGCGGCGCCGTCCCACGCGGCTGCCCGCCCAGGCTCAGGCTCTGGCACAGCACGGCCTCCACCGGCACGCTCAGCACCGACGTATACCCCATGTCCTCGTTCCCCAGCAGCAGCACCCGCCGCCCCCGTGGCCCCAGCAGCAGCACCGCCTCCTCAAAGCGCGGGTCCAGGTTCACCAGGAACACCAGGTTGGCATAGTGCTCGCGATCCGCGTACACCGCCACCCAGTCCGCCCCCGCCATCTCGTACAGCGTCTCCAGCCGCCGTTCGTACTCTTCGGCGGGGATCGCCGGTGCGTCCTCCTCCACAAACGCCGGCGTGGGCATGGGAATCGTCTTGAGCTCGATATTCATGGTGCCTTCCCTTGTTCTCTTGTCTATGTCGATTCGCTCGACTAGCTTGATTGACTTGTCTGGCTGGGCTGTCGTGCCTGTCTATCTGTGCCTGTACGCCCACGCTGCGCCGCGTTGACCGCGCACGCACTGCGTAGGGCGCAAGCGCCGCCGGCATTGGCGCGCCGCGCACAGGCTTCTATTGCTATGTGGTGAAATCTGGGTGTGCTAACTGTATACAACGATACATGAACCCCGTCCTTTTAGCAAAAGCCACCTCCTCCCCCTTCCGGGAAGAGGGGGGTCTTCCCGGAAGCCCGACCCTTCCCGGAAGCCACCTCACCCTCTCACCCCCCCCCACTACTTTCCATCCCGCCCCTCGCGCGGTGTAAAGTAACCATCCCGGCCAATCAGCGGCACGAGGTAACATCACTATGCATGGCGCAAAACGCGACTACGTACACGGCTATTCGGACCGAGAAGAAGAACGCCTGCTCGACCAGGCCAATACCCTGGCGGAACTGCTCCACGACGACACACGCTATCCGCCCGGCGCCAGCGTCCTGGAGGCCGGCTGCGGCGTCGGCGCCCAGACGGCCATCCTGGCGCGCAACAGCCCGGCGGCACGGTTTACCTCGATCGATATCTCAGTCACCTCGATCGAGACTGCGCGCGCTGCGATCGCCGCCCAGGGCGTGACCAACGTCGTCTTTCGCCAGGCCGACATCTTCCACCTACCCTTTGCCGCGCAGACGTTTGACCACGTCTTCGTCTGTTTTGTGCTGGAACACTTGCAGCAGCCGCTCTCTGCCCTCCAGCAGCTGCAAACGGTGCTCAAGCCCGGGGGCACCCTTACCGTGATCGAGGGCGACCACGGCTCCGCCTACTTCTACCCGCCGAGCCGCTATGCCCAGCGCGCGATCGACTGCCTGGTTGAGTTGCAGGCGCGCATGGGCGGCAACTCCCTAATCGGCCGCCAGCTCTATCCCCTGCTCCGCCGCGCCGGCTTTCAAGATGTCCATGTGAGCCCCCGCCAGGTCTACGCCGACGGCGGCCGCCCCGAATGGGTTGAAGGTTTCACCAAAAACACCTTCACCGCCATGATTGCGGGCGCGAGAGAACATGCCCTGGCTCAGGGCCTCATCGCTCCCGGCGCCTGGGACCAAGGGATCACCGACCTCTACGCCACCGCCGGCGCCGAAGGCACCTTCAGCTACACCTTCTTCAAGGGCGTGGCCGTTAGCCGCAACCCTCACTCGCCCCTGCCCACGACCGGCAGCCACTGAGCGTGGGCAAACGCCACCGGCACGGGCCGCACCGCCACAAACTGGTGGCTGCTCGGCACCATGTAGACCAGCAACGGCACACCCTGGCCGTCCACCGCCAGCATTGCCCCCGTAAAGTCGTCGACCGCCAGCAGCGTCGACTGCGGCGAGGCGTGGTCGATTCGGACGTGCCGCAGCTCGCGCCGCAGGGGTGCCTCGACCCCCGTGCCTACCCGGTACTGGTATTCCAGGGCGATCTGGGGGATGCCCCCGAAAACTGCCAGCCCCTGGAGCCGGTTGGCGCCGCTGCGGAACGTGTAGATGTTCGAACCAGTGCTGCCGTCCGCCTCGATCCGGTCAACACCCGTTTCGTCCGCACGGTCGCAGGGGATCACGCAGGGCGGCCCAAACGTGGTGTAGGCGGCGAAGCCTCCCAGTGGGTCCCGCACGCTGAGCGCGTGCTCCCAGACGATCATGTCGCTGGCCACGATCCCGCTGCGCCATATTCCGTCGACCTTCGCCGTGTGCCTCAGTTGGTCAACCTGGCGCGGCATGTTTATGATCCCAGTTTCAAAGCCAATGTGCGGCCGCCCCGCGCTGTCGTAGGCAAAGTCAAGGTCGCCCCAAAACCAGTTGACCAGCCAGTCACCCTCTTGCGTGCCCGTTATTACCGTTTCGATCGACCAGTTGTTTCCTGCCAACTGCGCCAGGTACAGCGCCGGTGGCATCTCGTCCGGCACGCTGAACGCAATCCCAACCGTTCCCGTCACCCTTGCACCCGTCGCTCCTACGACCGCGTTGGTCGCCGCAATTGCGACCGCTTCCACTAGACCCTTGCCGGTATCTATCACCTCAGTCGTCCACACGCCGCCGTCACGCCAGGCATGGTAGATGGCCCCTTCGCTCACATAGCCGATATGCGGCCGGTCCTCTGCGTCAAACGCCAGCGTCGGCGCATCCTCCGCGCCGGTGCCCACCGCCTCGACCTGCCAGTTCGTCCCATGTTCCTGCGCATAATACACCGTGGTCGTTGGCGGATCGCCGCCCACCGTCGTATACACAAATCCTGGGTGGCCCGCCCCGTCAAACTGCAGCGCATCGCCCCTGAACTCCGCCAGCGTCGCCGTCGTCACCACCTCACTGATCCAAACCGTCAGCGTCACCCCATGTCCGGCCTCTGGCACGAAACTGCCGCTCAGCAGCCCACCGCCCTTCCTCAGCGGCCGGTCCATCGGGCCGTCGCCCTGTGCCGCAGCACACGCCCAAAATCCTCCGCCCGCCAGCCCCGCCGCCGCCAGGCAGAACAGCACCGCAAGCAACACGCGTGACCATCTATCCCAGGGTCGCATACGTCTCCTCCCTTTCGGATCGCAGTTGCAATCCCCGCAGTCATCCATATCGCGAAGCCACGTCACCAATATTATCGCGCTCCAATTGCCGTCTGCGATCCGCCAATTAGCACCCGAAGCCCCCACCTCCAGGAAGTGGCACACTTCCTGGAGGTGGGGGGCTTCCTGAGTTTTTGGGGCTGTAACTACCCATTGACTGCTGGTCGATTTCGGCCTATAGTTTTTCTAGAAACCTAACAGCTTGGCGTTCCATCCCTGCCTCGCACAGTCCTCACTGTGCTTACCTTCCATCCGCGCACTGGCCTTGTTCCTTGCCATACAGCGTATTCGTCTACTCGGCTACTAATTCCAGTACCTTGTGAACCAAAAGGAGGGAAATATGCACCGGCGAACAGTAGTGGCTCTCATCACTGCCCTTATCCTCGTGCTCCTGCCCCTAACCGCCCTGGCAGGGGAAGGGGGCGTGAATGCCCGCGATCTGGGCGCTTACGCCAATTTTGCCAGCGCCGACCCTGCTGACCCCGCCTGCACGGTCAACTACGCAGGGATCACGGCGGTAGAAAGCCGGATCCATCCCGGGCCGGGCCAGCCGGAGTCCAGTGTGTGGGTGGACGTGTTCCTCTCGCGCTATAGCTTCTGCAACGGCTATCTGCAGATCGTCGACGCTACCGGGCGCGCGGACGTTGGCAAGGCCGCTCTCAAGGTCAACGGCAGACTCGACCAGGCCCGCCTGCGCGCCACCGTCCCCGTCTACGACACCGTCAGCGGCACGACGTTCGAGGTCGCCATCGACATCAGCTTTACCCCCGCCGGCGACCTGGTCGTCACCACCGACGGCAAGTACCGCGACGCCGCTGCCACCGGCCACGTCGTCGCCCAGGGCATCGACTACGCCACCGACCCGACGATCGGCGGCAGCCTGTGGCTCACTCAGTCAAAATGACCCTTGGGATCACCTGCAGCGCTGATTCGCGGCATCCTCTTTTGATAATGACTCCCGTGAAAATGGCTCGCCGGCCGAGCCGTTTTCACGGGAGGTGTGAGGGTGAGGCTTCC
Source organism: uncultured Chloroflexia bacterium (assembly GCA_963791135.1). Lineage (GTDB taxonomy): Bacteria > Chloroflexota > Anaerolineae > Caldilineales > Caldilineaceae > Fredericiella. The sequence continues at coordinate 126,559 of CAWBRX010000004.1, read as the reverse complement.
GGGAAGGTGCTGGCAATAGCCAAAGCCGCGCACACACATCTATCTCGATCTCTATTCGCCTACTTCTTCCCTACCACCTGCGGCAGATACGCCGCGCTGCCGACCCACTCGTACGCTCCCAGATTCAGCACGCGCCCCGAAGGGTCGCGGCATCCGGCCAGTCGACCGCCAGCGCCGGTGGCACCCTTGCCGGGTCGCCCGCATCCCCGCCGCCACCTGGTCCACGTGCGCCAGCATGCGCTGGAGAGCTAGCAGCGCACCCGGATACCGGCCTTGCGTCGCCAGCCCCTCCACCGCCGCCGTCCAACTCGCCAGGCCCGCCGCTCCAGGCCCAGTGCCGGGCACCTGCACGCAATGGGGATCGCCACGCACCTGGGTCAGAACTGCCGCAGCTCATCTCCCGGCGCTGCCGCGTCGATCGCCTCCTGGATTGTTGGCAAATCCAGCGACAGCAGGATAGACATAGGAATTGTTAAGCAAAACCACCATGAGGTGTAGCGCATGGGGAACTCCTTTTCTCGCTGGAAAAGACCGTTGCCCCAATTCTAACACTTTCGTAGGGATTGCTGCCACTTCCAGGAGACGGTAACCCCCGCCAATGCAAGTGGCCACAAGCCGATCGCAGCTTGTGGCCACCGGAAAAGCTAGCCGGCCAATACCGGCGCCGCTGCGGCTATTTGGCCGCAAACGGCAGATGAAGGATGATCGTGCGCCGCCTCGCCGATAACAAAGACCTCGTTGTCGCTGCTGGCGAGATAGTTGGCGCCGCCCGGATAGCTGGCGCTCGCCGTGGCAGTCCCGACAGCGACGTTGCCGGTATAGCTTACCGCCAGCGCATGATTCAGGCGGCCTGCACCCACCACCTTCGCCGTGCAAGGCTTGATGGCCGCCCCGGTATAGGTGAACGGCCCTGCGCTGCAGGTGACCGTCGTTGTCGACGGGGCCTTGGCGATGGTGAAGCTGCCTGCCGGCATTCCGCTGACGCTGCCGTAGTTGGTGGTGTCGGCCGGCATGAAGTCGGCCGTGACGAGGTAGGTCCCGGCCGCCGCGGGCACGGTCGTGGAGCCGTTGTACCTGATGCTGCTGGGCGTCCCCGGCACCGAGCCGACCACCAATGCCGCTTGCGGTGTGCCGTTGTAGGTGACCGTCGGGTTTGTGATCGCCAGTACCAACGACCCTGCTGGGACGATCACAAAGGTGCCGGCGGGCGCACCGATGAGCGTCCTGTAATTGGTGGTATCGTCCGGCGTGAAGTCGGCGGTGACGGCATAGGTCCCAGCATCCGTCGGGGCCGCGGCCGCCCCGTTGTACAGGACGTTGGTCACCGCCCCCGCCACCGAGCCGGCGACTATCACCGCGTGTGGCGTCCCGTCATAGGTGATCGGCGCGTTCGTGATTGACAGCGTCGGCGTCGCCTGATCGATCGTGAAGTTCTTGCTGTCGCCGCTGGCGAGATAGTTGGCGGTTTCGGCATAGCCGGCGCTCGCCGAGGCTGTCCCGGCGTTAACGTTGGCAGCGTAGGTTACCGCCAGCCCCTGGTCGAGGTCACCCGCACCCGTCACCTTCGCCGTACAAGGCTCGATGGCCGCGCCGGTGTAGATGAACGGCCCAGCGCCGCAGGTGACAGCTGACGTCGTCGGGGCCTTGGCGATCGTGAAGGTGCCTGCCGGCATTCCGCTGACGCTGTCGAAGTTGGTGACGTCGTCGGGCGTGAAGTCGGCCGTGACAATATAGACCCCGGCGTCCACCGGCACGGTCGCAGAGCCGTTGTACTTGACGTTGCTGGGCGTCCCGGTGATCGTCTCCGCCGCAGCCGAGGCGGACAAACTCGCAGCCTGTGGTGCGCCGTTGTAGGTGACGGTCGGGTTCGTGACCCACAGCACCGGCGATCCTGCCTTCTCGATCACAAAGGTGCCGGCGGCCGCGCCGGTGAGCGTCTTGTGGTTGGCATCGCCCGGCGTGAAGTCGGCGGTGACCACATAGGTTCCCGCATTTGTCGGCACCGCGGCCGCCCCGTTGTACAGGACATTGGTCACCGCCCCCGCCACCGAGCCCTTGACTTCGGCTTCCTGCGGCGTCCCGTCATAGGCGGCCGGCGAGTTCGTGATCGACAGCGTCGGGGTCGCCTGGCCGATGGTGAAGTTCTTGCTGTCGCTGCTGGCGAGATAGTTGGCGGTTTCGGCATAGCCGGCGCTGGCCGCTGCCGTCCCGGCATTAACGTTGTCGGCGTAGGTGACCGCCAACGCAAGGTCGAGGCCGCCCGTGCCTGTCACCTGCGCCGTACAGGGTTCGATGGCCGCGCCGGTGTAGGTGAACGGTCCTGCGCTGCAGGTGACCGCTGACGTCGTCGGGGCCTTGGCGATCGTGAAGTTCTTGCTGTCGCTGCTGGCGAGGTAGTTGGCGGTTTCGGCATAGCTCGCGCTCGCCGTGGCCGTCCCGGCATTGATGTTGCCGGCGTAGGTTACTGCCATCGCAAGATCAAGGTTGCCCGCACCCGTCACCTTCGCCGTGCAGGGTTTGATCGCCGTCCCGGTGTAGGTGAACGGCCCTGCGCCGCAGGTGACTGCTGACGTCGTCGGGGCCTTGGCAATCGTGAAGGTGCCGACCGGCGCAGCAGTAAGGGCGATGTAGGTGATGGGGTCGGCGGGTGTGAAGTCTGCCGTGACGGCATAGCTCCCCGCACTGGTTGGCACGGTTGCGGATCCGTTATACTTGATGTTGCCGATAGTTCCGGCGACCGTCTGCTCTGCGGCCGACGCTGACAGACTCGCCTCCTGGGGCGCGCCGCTGTAGGTGGCAAGAGGGTTCGTGATGGCCAGCGTCGGCAGCACCTTCATGGTGATGCGGATCTGCCCGGCATAGCCGGCCCCGCCGCTTCTGATGCCGCCGCTGCCACTGCCAATATATTCACCGCCACCGCCACCGCCACCGGGACCTGCCGCCGGCGGGAAGCCGGCGGCGCTCGCACCGCCGTTACCGCCCGGCCCGCCCCCCGTCACAACTGCTGCACCCGTGATGGAGCTCACTGCTGATGTGCCGGCGCTTGCCGATCCGGCCGAGCCGCCACCACCGCCGCCGGAAATACCCAGGCCGATCGATCCCGATCCTCCGGCAAATACGATATCGCCGGTCGAAGCTGCCGCCGCACCTCCCGCACCTCCCGCTCCTGGGCTGCCGGTGCCGCCGGCTCCACCGCCGGCCGCAACGCAGGTCGTCCCATTGAACGACGAAGCCCCCCCGGCCATATCAGTGCTGCCGCCAGCGCCGACGACGTAGGGATACGAATTGCCGGGTATCACCGCGAAGGTGTTTACCCGGGCATAGGCGCCGCCGCCGCCTCCCCCACCGCCGCCGATAATCGAGGTAAGATCTGAGCCGCCGCCCCCACCGCCACCCCAACACTCGATCGCGATCGAGGTGATGCCCTCCGGTGCGATCCAAGTGCCGCTGCCGGCCGCAGTGAACGTCGTCGCATCTGCCTGGGCCGGCGGCGCCGCAGCCAGCACGGCGAGCAGGCAGGTCACGAGCAGTGCCGGAAGCAGATGGGCCGTGGATTTGAGGCGCCGTAGAAAGTGCGACATGGTATCCTCCAGGAAATTTCGTCTTCGTTATTCCATGGCGTGGATGAGGCAGCGGTTCAACGCATACCTTTTAGTTGCACGCTGCCAGCGGCACCGTTATCGGCTGGCCGGCCGTCACTTCGACGTAGGAGATGTCCTGCCCCGCAAATTTCTCACTCGTACCGAACGCAACACCGGTGAGCGGAACACGGGCGTTACTTTGGGCAGTCAGCACGATAGACTGGCAGGGCGTCAGTGTGGCCGTCACGCCCGCGGCATTGTAGGTCATGCGCTCGGCCATCTTGACGCCAATATCATGCTGCGTGATGAATTGGACCGGTACGTTCGACAGCTGGCTGTACTTTGCCAGCGTGGCGTCGAGCAGATCGCCCAGCAGCGAGTTCGTGCCGTCATGGGCACGGACGTTGCTCTGGTGGAACATCAAGGGGTCAATATCCCACTTGAGCAGGTACTGGAGCCATACGTCGGACTCCTTATCCAGGATTTCCGCATAGGTCAGATCGCTGCTCCAGTAGCGGTACGCTCCGCCCGCGCAGGTGCCGTTCGGTCCGTAGTAGCAGTTGTACTCGGAAACCCACTCGTCCGGCGTCGACAGGTTGTAGAAGAGGTTGGTCGGCCGCCGTGGGATGATCAGGGCGCCCAGACCGTTCGCAAGCGAGATGCCGATGTTCGGGCTCGGATTGCCCCAGCCGGCGCGCGATGTGTCCGAGATCAGGTACTTGGTCCCGTGGTCTGCGGCCGCGCGGAAGAACTCCGGATTGTTGAGCCCGGAGATGTCCGGCTGCACCAGCGTATCTGCATAGTAGTGTGTAAAGCCAAGGCTCTGGGCGGTCTGGTCATTCTGCTGCAGCTCGGTGAGTATCTGCTGGTATGTGGCCGGCGCGTCCAGGTTCAGGTGGTGTGAATGTGTGATTGACGAATGTGAATGCACCCTGGTTCTGCCGCACGGCCGGCGTCAGCGAGTCGTTAGCATAGAGGCCGGCAGCGCCTTCTCCGTTGTAGGCCCACTCCAGCGTCAAAGAAGAGGCCAGCGGATACTTAGCCCGTATGCTGTTCTGCCAGTTGCTCGCTTTGACAAAGTCATCACCCGACAACCGGAAGAGCAGGCCGGTCAAGTCACTCTGTGCGGCGATGTCCCACATGTCTGACTCGATCAACAGGTCATCAACCTGGGGATCAACCCATGCCTTGCGGTAGCCGGCAAACAGGCCCTTTGTCACCCAGTTGATCGTGCCGTACGACAGCCGCAGCGAATGGATCAGGTAGGGGTTGTTGGAAGCCGTGATGGCAAGGTTCTGGCGCCCGTCGGGGTAGGTGGTGATCGAGGCGATAGCATAGCCCTCGGGCGTGGTGAGCAGCGGTTTCGTGACGGCGGCGTTGACGACGGTCCCCAAGTAGACCCAGGCGTTTCTGAACGTGACGGGCGTACTGGTGTTCAGGTCGGCGTACACCTGCTTGCCGGCGTCTGTAAAGGTAGCGGTGAGCGGCTGGTTGGTTGTGTCCTGATAGGTCACATAGTTCAAACCGTAGCTGTCCGGCGAACTCCCCGGCAGCGTGTACGACGTCACCTGGCGCACGCCGAAGGCTGCCTCATATGCCCACAACATCTGCCACTCCAGCGTGTCGAAGCCGCTGATCCAGCTGTTGCTGGCTGCGTCGTAGTAGCCCAGATTGCCGGTCACCAGGATGATGCCCTGGTAATAGCCATGATTGGCGCCGTCCGACAGGATCTCCGGCACCAGCGGCTGCGAAGCTGAGAGAAGAATGTCGTACTGGATGCCAAGCTGATCGAGCGTCACGCAGATGTAGGGATAGTCCGTCTCACTGCCGTCGGCCGCAATCACGAGGATTTTCATATCGGTCGACTTTGCCGCCGGCACCGCGCTAGCCTGCACTGCGCCAGCCTGTGCTCCGTCGGGCTTCCCTGATAGCAGTGGCAGATAGAGCCGCTTCAGCTGTTCGCCCCATGCCGGCGTGCCGGCCGTGGGCTCACCCGGCGCAAGCTCGACCGGCTGCTGCGGCCTGGCGGCATCCCCAACCAGTTCCACCACGCCTGGTGTCACATGCGGGCTGCCGTCGTCCGCGCTCCTGGTGTAATCCGGTGCTGGCGCCACCGGCCCCCCATCCCCCTGTGAGTGTGCCGGTACGGCACCCGCCGGCGCGATCAGCATAGCGCCGATCAACAGAACGCAAAGCCATAGCGACTGGTGCAGCCTTGTTTTACGGCGCGGTCGCTTATCAAGTGGGTTCATCGCACTTCTCCCGTTATACGATATGGGTATCCAATAGGCGAACGAACGCCGCGTCGATGAGCGGCCCTATAGAAAGAATAGCAATAATATGTAGTGCCTACATCTGCCAATGGGAGGAACTATCGTGGAATACCGGGGATATTTGCGTCGTCCAAGTGGACTACTACTCAGGGCCTAAACGAAGCCAGCATGTCCACGCGTGGGGGGACTTGAGGAGATTTATCGTCACCTTGAGCCAAGGGCGTCGACTTGCACCTCTTTCGTGTTTAGCCTACCCTGCCGGCGTTTGCCTGTGCGGATGCAGTTTTCTCCAAACCATCCCGCACAGGCAAACGCCTTGTTGCCATCAACCTCTCACCAAGTGACCGAAGGTTTCCTCACCCTGTCACTTCACCCAATCCAACCCCTGCTCCAACCAGTTCGTCACCGCGCCCAGATCCCCCACGACCGACACGGCCTTCCCACTCTCGATCGGCCACCCGCCAGATCCCCCACTGGTTCCCGCGGTTGGACACAAACATGATCTCGCTCCCATCGGGGCTGATCGCCGGCAGGCCGTCGCTCGCCGCGTTAAACGTGATGCGCGTGACTTCGCCGCCGCTGTAGTCGGGGTTGACCGTCACGCTGTACACGTCGGCGTTCCCGTCGCGGCCGTCGCTCATAAACACCACCCGGCTCCCGTCGGGCGACCAGCGCGGCCGGCTGTCGTTCGCATTGTTCGTCAACTGCCGCGGGTCGCTGCCGCCGCCATCTGTTGGCGCCATCGTCCACAGGCCGCAGTTGGCGCCGCTCGCATCGCACCCCTTGTACACGATCCGCGTCCCGTCGGGGCTCCAGTCGGGGTCGCTCCCCTCGCCCTGGTCGACCGGCTGCTCGGAGCCAAACCCCGCCACCTGCGGCCAAGCTGTGTACACCCGGCTGCGCCCGTCGCCGTAGCGCGTGCTGCTAAAGGCCAGCTTGCTCCCGTCGGGGCTCCAGCGCGGCAGGCTGTCCTCCGCGTTCGTCGTGAAGTTGAACCGCTCCGGTCCCGCCGTCCAGATCGTAGCCGCCCAGCCCCAGCATATCCGGCCGCGTGCTCTGGTACGCCACCCGCACGCCTCCCGGCTGCAGCGCAGGCTGCCGAGCCTGCCCCAGCACCTCGTTCAAGGTGGCATTGGCCGCCCCAAACTCCAGCAGGAAGATCCGATCCTCCCCATCCTGCACTGTCGAGTACAGCAGGCGACCCTGCCCACCCGACAGATGAGAGAGTGAGCGGGCTGCAGTGGGTGAGACGGTGACAGTGCCTGAGACGGGTTCGGTTCCCGCTGTCGGCTCCGTGCCGCTAATTCCGACTGTTCCTGTGAGCGTCCCCATATCCTGCAGGCTGCCGCTCGAACCGCTCCCGGCTGCGCTCGGCACGGCCACCTCCTCGCCCGTCAGCAGCCCGATCGCCGCCGCATAGTACGCCGCCTGCGTCGAGGTCCGGCGACAGCTCCAGCGCTTTGCGCATGTCTGCCACCGCCGCATCCAGCGTGGCCTGGTCGATCGCCAGGGCCCCGGGTGTCGCCACGACCGGTGTCGGCATCCGGCGGCACGTCACCCGTGGTCGCTGCTGTGATTCCACCCAGCCACTCGCCGTACCCGCGCACAAAGTAGGCCGCCGCCAGCCGGTCGTTGACCCCGATCGCCGACGACGCCGTGGTGGTCAGCCAGCCTGCCAGCGCCCCGTCCCAGCCCGCCGCCACCGTACCCGAGATAAGCGCCGACGGCTGCGCAAAGACTTCGCTCACGGTGTACACCCGCATCACGTCCACCGCCGCCGGATAGTCGCCGTAAAAGACCTGCGCCAGCAGCGGATAGGGATGCTCGGCCGCCTCCGCATCTGCCTTGCGTGCATCGCCCACCAACTGCACCAGCGCCACGTTCGTGTTGTACACGCCGCTCGGGTCGCCGGTCGGGGTGATCCCCTGCGTGGCCGAGAGGGTGCCAGTCCCTGTCACTGCCCTGTGCCGCTAAAGTATCTGTCGTCGACGCCGTGCCGCTCAGTTCGCCCGTAGCCGTGACGGCTGCACTCGCCTCGCGCACCGGCCTCATCCGGTGCCGCCACCAACTCCAGCGCTGCCTTCCACAGCCCGCCCTGCACGAGCCGCAGCAGCTCGTCGTTCTTTGCGACCAGCTCCTGCGGCGCCGCCGCGGGCAGCGGCTGCAGCTCGAGCCTGTCAAAGCCCGTCCCGTTCCACCGCTGCACCGTGTAGTCGTACTTGCGCACGCCGCACGCATAGCAGAACACGTAGTAGTCGGTGGCGTCCAGCACGACCTCGTTGGCGCCGTCCCCGTCGACGTCCATCACCTGGCACGCGCCCCCGCTCGAGCTGAAGTTGTCCAGCTCCTCGCTCAGGACGTCGCCCGCCAGCCGCACGATGTTGCAGACGCCGCCGTGCGCGCCCGCCCCGCCTTCGACCTGCAGCCACAGCTGCGTGCCGTCGCTCGTCGTGCCGCCGCCGGTCCCGCCGGGCCCAATCTCCACCGGCAGCACGCTGTTCTCGTTCAAATAGTCTGGGCCCGCCGTCGTCCCGTCCTGCGTTCCTCCCAACTCGAGCAGGCTCAGCTGCTGCCACTGCCCGTCGGCCTGCGTGTAGACGCCGATCGTGTGCGGCTTGTCCGGGTTGAACGACCGCGTCCCCGTCGTGTGCGCCACCCAGTACGTATTCCCGTCGACGTCCACCGGGAACGCCGCCGACGGCCCAAACGGCGCCGGATCCTGCCCGGCCCGTGCCGCCTGCAGGTCGATCGCCTGCTCAAACTGCGCCACGACCTCCTGCTCCTGCGCCGGCGCGCTGCCGAAATCGTTCGACCCCCAGCGCGGTGCCCGCCCGTACGCGACGTAGGAGAGCCCTTCGTTGCTCCCCTCGCCGCTGGCCGCTGCCCATTGCAGCGAGCCGACCGGCCCGCGTGACCGGGCCGGCCATCGGCGTCCCGCCCCAATTCTGCACGTCCGTCAGCAGCAGCGCCCCGCTGTCGTCGTGCGCCCACAGCACCGACCCGGGCGCCGGATACGCCACCTCGTTGAGCGGCGTCCTGTCGCCCGTCGCCGGGTCGATCTCCTCCAGGCTGTACGGCGCCGGCACCTCGACCGCCGCCTGCTCGGACACATACGCCCGCAGCCCGCCGCCGGTCGTCCAGTACGGCCCGCGTACCGCCAGCAGCGGCGCCTCTTCCGAGACCTCCGTCTGCGGCGAGGTCAGGATGCCCGTCGCCACCCCCGACCCCGCATCCACCAGCGACAGCCCCGGCGCGCCGTAGTAGACCATCGCACTGCCGATAAAGAAGCTCGTGCTGTCCGGCTTCCACGCTACGTCGCCAAACAGCGGGATCGCCATGGGATCCTCGGCGTTGGGGTCCGGCGTCAGCTCCACCAGGATATTCGAGTCCGGCGCCAGGATCGCCAGCCCGCCGCCTTCGGGGTAGTAGGTGTAGTCCACCAGCAGGTGCACCCCGTCCGGCGACCAGCTGTTCGGCCGGTAAATGCGTGCCGCCGCCCGGTCCGGCGCTGAGTCCGACGACTCACGGTCCGCCCCTGCCGGCAGCAGGTCGTTGGGCAGCACCAGCGTCACCGCGTCGGCGCCCACCGCGTCCGGCACCCGAGGCGATCAGGTTGATCCCCCCCTGTGCAAAGGCGATCCGGCTCCCATCGGGCGAATACAGCGGCGCATCAATCCGCTCCCCGCTGCCTGTGCGCCCGCAGCTCCTGCCTGGCACCTGCCGGGCTGACTGCGCCCCCATCCAGCTTCACGCACGCGGCCAGACCCATCCGCCTGGGCCTCGATCAGCTTGTTCCCCGCCACATACGCCAGCTTCGACCCATCCGGCGACACATCAAACGACGTCACCGGCGCGAGTTCATGCGTCACCGTACGCCGCGTCACCCCATCATTTGCCACCCGCACAATCTGTCCGCTCGGTGCGTCCAGCAAATACACCGGCGCCGGCAGGTTGATCGGCGTCTGCGCCAGCGCCGGCCGCACCACTCCCACGCCGGCCACCAGCCCTAGCACGACGGCCAGCACGAGGGCCGCCACGCACCCGCCAGCTTGGCGGCGATCCTGCCTGGAGCGCCGGCCTTGTGCCCGCCTTCGCCCACACCCTGAATGGAGCAGTATTCATAATGGTATCTCCTTGGCGCTGTATCTGTATCGCGTGAAGATTCGCGGCTGTTGCCGTATGACCCGGCCTAGAGGCAGGGCACAAAATAGTTCAATCCTCACCTATTTTCTCTCTTTTGCTGCAAACGCACGAAACGCCCGCCAGTGTTCCCTCGTTCCACCAGTGCACATCCCCCAAAGATGGGCAAGACAACCCAAAGCGGCCAGGCCCCCTTCCCGGAAGCCCCACTCTTCCCGGAAGGGGTGCCTGGTCGCCGGGTAATCTAGTATTCACGCAGGAAGGAAATACAATGAACAAAAAGACTTACTGGCTGGCCCTGGCGCTCCTTATGGTGGCCCTCGCGCTGGCTGCATGCGGCAGCAGCGGCAGCGCCACCAAGCTCTGGCGACGTTACCAACCCACCCCCCACGACTGACGCCACCTCTGGCGCAGCCAACGGCGCCGGCGGCACTGACACCCAGGGCGGCGACGTCGTGACTGAAGGCGCCAACGGCAGCAACGACCTCGGCGGTCCCGGCGATGCCTCCGGCGGCAATGCCGGCAACGACGCCGGCAACGCGACCGACGTCGGCTCCGGCAGCGATGGCGCCCAGGGCAGCGGCGGCAGCGACCAGGCCGGCGGCAGCCAGGCCCCTAACCAGCCCAACGGCGCCGTCACCCAAGGTGACGCCACCGGCAATTCCGCCAGCGGCACCGGCGACACCGGCTCCAGCCAGGGCACCGCGGGCGGCACTGACAACCAGGGCGCCGGCACCGGCGGCACCGCCGCCGGTAGCCCCCAGAACTCGGGCACCGTGACCGGCACGAACGACACCGGCCGCACCGGGCAATCCGTTACCGCCGGGCGCCCAGGCCGGCACCCGGCGCGGCCGGCGGCTACACTCCCATCGATGACGCCGCATGCACCGAGGTCCAGAACCAACTGACCCAGGCCCTCGGCATCGACGTCGGCCGCAGCACCGCTCCCGCCGCCTTCCAGGATCTCAGCGGCGGCACCGGCCAGAGCTGCCAGCTCACCATCGCCGCCACCGGCGCCCAGTTTCCCAACATGGTCGACGCCGGCCAGCGCATCGCCGGTGCCCTGACCCCCAACGGCTGGACCCTCGACCCGCAGTACGCCGCCGACTCTCCCACCGGCACGATGCACGGCCTGCGCCGCAACAACCAGCTGGCCGTCTACAACGTCCAGTGGGCCCCGCCGCCGGCGTCACCTGCCCGGCCGACCAGCCCATCGCCACCTGCGCTCAGTCGCTCACCCCCGACCAGATGACCTACACCATCACCGTCGACCTGGCGCAGCAGTAGCATCTGCTAGATCCCCTTCCGGGAAGACTCCGACCGTAGGTCGGCACCCTCTTCCCGGAAGCCAGCGCCGTCGCCCCCACTGCCGGGGCAGAGCAGCAAGCGCCTCTTGCCGCCGCCCCGGCTCTATCTTATCTCACTGACAGTGTGCTATCTTCCCAGTGCCGGCAGGAACACCCGCTTGTCCCCGATCGGCTCGGCGATCGGCTCCAGCCCCGTCGGCGTCACACGCACGCTGACAACCCCCGCCCCCTGTGCCGCTACCGCACCTGCGGATTGATCGTTATCTCGCCAAACTCGGTCAGCACCGTCGTCGACGTGATCGCCGCTGCGTTGGTGATCGTGCCCGGTCACCGTGATCGGTCCCAGCCCGCTCACCAGGCTGTGCGTGATCGCCACGCTTGCCCCCGGCGGCAGCGCATAGTTGATGGGCACGTTCGTGATCCCCAACAGCGGGTCGCTCACCAGGTGATTGGTTAGCGTGATATCGCCGGTGTTCGTCACCTGCAGACAGTAGTACACTTGCGAACCGGCCGTCGCCGTGATCGTACCCACCGGCGCACACACATTCGGATCGAGGCCGACGCTCTTGGTGACGATGGTGCTGGGCGCCACGACAGGGAATGCCACGGAGGCTGTCAGCCCGCACGGCCCCGTGACCGTGACGTTCGCCGTGCCTCCCACCGCCGGCGTCAGCGTCACCGCCAGCGCCTGGTCTGTCCCGATCGTCGCTCGCGCTGTGCTCCCGCTGCCAAAGGTCGAGGTCAGAACGCCGTTGTTCGTCGCCACCGTAAACAGCGGCCCCTCGTTGGGATTGCCCGGCCCCGCGCCAGCGCCGCGGCCAGGCCGGCCTTGAAGACGACGCTCACGACCTGTGTCTGCCCTACCACACCCACGGCAGGCACGCTCGTGCTGCTGGTGCTGTTCACCCAGGGCGCAAACACCACGTCGCCGTTGGCATTCTCGAAGCGTGCTGGGGTCGGCGCAAGTCCACCACGGGATTCCCCGTACCACTGGGATTCTTGATGCTGTGAAACGGCCCGCTGTAGCTGCCCCAGTAGTTGAAGCCCGCGTCATACGTGTGCGAGATGGTACCCGTCGCCGCCAGCCCTGCAGCCGTGTTGCCACAGATGATGCTGCCCGTCGCCGTCCCCGCAGCACCTGCGACTGCGAGACCCTGCTGCCCGCCTGGAAGGGGGCTGGGTGTGTCGTCGATAAACTCGATGCCCACCCCGTTGTTCATCGCCACCACACCGGTGATGTAGGCCGTCATACCGCCTGCACAGCTCGGCCGCCGCCAGTCCCTGGACTGGCCTCGGCATAGGGCAAGCGGATGCCGTCCATGACGTTGCCGATGGCACTCACATGCGTGATGGTAACAAAGTCTACCACACCCACGTTGATGCCGTGGTTGAGGTTGCTGTATGCCGACGTATTCGAGATCTCAACCGTCCGCGGCAGCGTGGCGCCACCCGCCGGCCCGAAAACCCGCGCACTTCTTGCGCAACCGGCTGCGCTGTCTGCCCGTGCGTCTCCTTGTGCAGCCAGCAGAGTGGGCACCTGCGCCACCCGCGTGACCCCGTCGGTCGCATTGCCCGTCGCCGACGTGTCGTGCATCGTCAGGTGATCCGCCTTAATGTGGAAGCCCGAACCGTATCCCTGTGGCGGATCGCCGTTTTCGTCCGCGCTGCTGCCGGTGACGATCACCCCGCTGTTTGGTTCGGTCGAACTCAACAGAAACCCATCCGATTCGTTATCGTCTGCCGTCGAATCGGTGACGACGATGTTGCCGCAGGTTGTGCTCGCCTGAATGCCCTCAAAGGTGTTGCCGGTCGCATCCACCTGATACAGGCTGATCGCCAGGGGAATGTCGTCCGGCACCAAACAGTCTGCAGATGCACGTTCGCTTATTAGAGTTGGCGCCCGCCCATCCGTTGCCCGCAAAATCCGTATTGGTGATCCAGACCTGCCCCGTAATTGGTCCAGCGTACAGACCCGCAAATTTCGCATCTGAGATGCTGCTGCCGCTGATGACCAGGTTGCCTGCAATGCCGGTGGAAAAGTCTACTGCAATTCGCATTCACCGAACTGGCTGTGAGGTTGAGCAGAGTAATGTTGCCCGAGATACTGGCCCACCGTTGGCGAAAATGGCGGTGCCGGTGCTGGGCCAAATGATCACTGCGCTGTCCCCCTCCAGCGTAATGTCGCCCCCCACACCGGACAGGTCGACATTCTCGTCGTACGTACCTGTACAGATATGGATGACGTCGCCCGCGGTCGCCGCATCCACCGCCGCCTGGATCGTCGTGTACGTCCCGGTCCCCGGGCACACGTCCAGCGTAGCGGCGCGTGCCGGCGTGACCTGCGCCAGCAGCCCAAAGGCGAGCACCAGCAGCAGTGCAGGCAGCGCCACCGCCGGTCCCCACCGCTCCAGGCTCCGCCGCCTCATTCCCACTGACTGCGTGCGTTCTGCTAACTCAGTTACTTGGGATGCCATAGTGCCTCCTAGCTCATGGCTGACGATATGCAATTGTTCCTGAAAAATGGATGGGTTCAAGTATCAGGATTTGCCGATAAGCCACGACTACCGTTCGTACCTTACATGCCGCAAGCATCTCAGGCACCTGCTACTCAAGCCTCGTCCAAATATCAGTATAAAGCAATCATCTATTCAGGCAAATTGTAAGGTGATGTCCAGACTCAGCTGATTCCCATCCCGTTTTCCTGTGCACTCCAAATCGTGATACAATGTGCGCTAGATATCGCCGCCTGTTTCCGCCAATCACGCCAGGCAGCAGTATGCTATGGCCAAAGGAGGCTTTATGCGACCCGATCTGACCGAAATCGCCTTTGTCCTCGATCGCTCCGGCTCGATGAACTCGATCGCCGGCGACGCCATCGGCGGTTTCAACACCTTTCTCGCCCAGCAGCAGGGCGAGCCCGGCGAGGCCCACCTCACGCTGGTGCTCTTCGACCACGAATACCTGGTCGCCCACGACAACGTCGACATCCACAGCGTCCCGCCGCTCGACGCCCGCACCTACGTCCCGCGCGGCATGACGGCCCTGCTCGACGCCATCGGCCGCACCATCGACGCCATCGGCGCCCGCCTGGCCACTACGCCCGAGGATCAGCGCCCCGGCAAAGTCATCGTCGCCATCCTCACCGACGGCATGGAAAACGCCAGCCGCGACTACAACAACCGGCGCGTCGCCGACATGATCAGCCACCAGCAGGAAAAGTACGCCTGGGAGTTCATCTTCCTCGCCGCCAACCAGGACGCCATCGCCACGGCCCACACCCTCTCGATCCAGGCCAAGGATGCCATCGCCTTTGACGCCACCGGCCAAGGCGTCCGCATGGCCATGGCTCGCGTCAGCGAAGAAACCACCAAGCGCCGCAGCGCCCACTAGCCCGCCGACCTCATTTGCTCGCTACCGTAACATGTCCCCGGGACGTTACGAACGCGTGCGTTCGCCACGTCCCGGGGACGTGCGCCGCCCCAGGTAAAATTCGCCAAATTTGGGGTCTTGCAATTGACGTTACGTCATGCCGTATACTCTCCCTAGCTGTCGACAGCAAAGGAGTATTTATGTGACACACGCAACCTACCATACCGGCGAGTTCGCCAACCGTGCAGCCGTCACCACGCGTACCCTGCGCTACTACGACCGTATCGGCCTCCTGTCGCCGGCGCAGTTCTCCGAGGCCGGCCAGCGGCTCTACACCGATGCCGAGCTGGTCAAGCTGCAGCAGATCCTGGCGCTCAAGCTCCTGGGCTTCTCGCTCGCCGAGATTCGCGCCTGCCTCGCCGCCGGTCCGCAGGACTTCGTCGAGGCGCTCGCCGCCCAGAAGGCCATGCTCGCCGAAAAGCGCCGCCAGCTCGACGCCATCATCGCCGTGATCGACGAACTGGAGCAGCTGCCGCTCGCCGACCAGCACCAAGCGTCGCAGCACAACGGCAATGGGGCGCAGCCCGCAAGTTGGAATTTTGAATCCGCCACCAACCTGGTGGCCAAGCTAGTGGAGATGATGCAGATGGAACAGAAAAACGACTGGGTCAACCAGTATCTTACCCCCGAGCAGCAGGCCGCCATGGCCGAGCTGAGCCGGACCTCCTACTCGGAGTCCGCCCAGGCCAAGGTCGCCGCCTGGGGCGCAAACTGGACCGAAGAGGACCAGCGTCGGGTCAACGCCCAATACGCGCAGCTCGCCGACGGGCTCAAGCAGGCCGTCGCCCAAGGCAAGCCGGCCGGGAGCCCCGAAGTCCAGGCCCTGGCCACGACCTTCCTCGGCCTGATCGCCCAATTCACCCGCGGTGACGCCGAAGTCGAAAGCGGCCTCGCTACCTACTGGCAGCAGCAGCCAACCTCCCCGCCGCGCAGAAACCCCCGCTCCCTGGGGCGCGGAGGAGCAGGCCCTGCTAGAAGAGGCCGTCGCGCTGCAGAAAGAAGTAGGGCTTATCTTGCCGCCTGCGCGACAAACGCCCGAAACAGCGGCAGCCCCAACCGGTCGTTCCGGCGCAAGGGATTCTGGATCGGCGCTACATGGTCCTCCGGGTGCGGCATCAGTCCCAGTACATTGCCGGCGTCGTTGCAGATGCCGGCAATGTCCCCCGCCGACCCGTTTGGGTTGAGCGGGTAGCGCCCCGCTGCCGGCGCCCCGCAGTCGTCCACATACCGAAACGCCACCAGCCCGCGTGCGTCCAAGTCCGCCAGCGTCTCGGGCCCTGCCACCTGGAAATTTCCCTCCCCATGCGCGATGGGGCAGAAGATCAGCTCGTCCAGATCAGCCAGCAGCGGCGACCTGCGCCGCCCGATTCGGTGCCAGGTGCACCCACCGGCACTCAAAATGTCCCCCTGCATTCTCCGTCAGCGTCACCTGCCGCCGCGCCATCTCCCCCATCTTGAGGCTTCCGGGAAGAGGGGAGTCTTCCGGGAAGAGGGGGGCCTTCCCGGAAGCCCGACTCGTTCGGCCGGGCCCGGGCAGGACGCCCGCCTTGACCAGCGTCTGGAAGCCGTTGCAGATGCCGAGCACCGGCCGGCCGCTCTCCACAAAGGCGTGCAGCTGGTCGTGAAAATAGACCTGCAGGTCGAGCGCCAGCCGTGCGCCGGCGCCCAACGCATCGCCATACGAAAAGCCGCCCGGCAGCAGCAGCCCCGCAAAGTTCTCCATCCGCCGCTCACCCCGCCGCAGCTGGTTGATGTGGACGATCTCGGCCGCACCCCCGGCCAGTTCCACCGCCCGTGCGGCTTCCCCATCGCGATTGGAGCCCGATGCGTGCAGAATCAAGATTGTGTTGGCTGCCATTATGCGACCTCCCTCTTCCACGCCGCCACGAGCTCCTCGACCGCCACCGAGAGCACCGTCCTCCGTTCTCCCTCGCTTTGGGCCGTAATCGCCAGCTCCGCCGCCACCTGTACCGTTCCGATCTTGGCGCACGATGTCCCCGCCATCGCCGCCTCAAACGCCGCCGCGTCGCCTTCCGCCACCTCGACCAGCAGCCGCCCGTTGCTCTCGGCAAACAGCGCCTCGACCACCGTCAGCCCGGCGCCCTGCAGCAGCGGATCAAGCTCCACCTGTGCGCCCAGCCGCCCCGCAATGACACATCTCCGCCACCGCCACGGCCAGCCCACCCTCGCTGAGGTCGTGCGCCGCCTGGACGAGTCCCTGGCGGATGGCACCGTGCAGCGCCCGGTAGCGTGCCAGCGGATTAGGCGGCATAGCAGGCGCCGTGCCCCCACTGCCTCCCTCCAACTGCTGCAGCAGCGATCCCCCCAGCTCGGCCCGCGTCTCGCCCACCAGGTACAGCCGGTTGCCCGGTGCCTTCAGGTCCGACGTGACGGTGCGCCCGATGTCGGGCACGATGCCGATGGCCGAGATGAGCAGCGTGCCGGGGATGGGGCTGCCGTTGAACTCGTTGAAAAGGCTGTCCTTGCCCGAGATAAAGGGCGTGCGATAGGCCAGCGCCGCGTCGTAGCACCCCTGGCAGGTGCGCACGAGGCTGCCGAGCCGGTCGGGGAAAGGTCGGGTTGCCCCAGCAGAAGTTGTCCAGGATCGCCAGCTGGTCCGGGTCGGCGCCCACCGCCACGGCATTGCGCACCGCCTCGTCCACGGCGCTGACGGCCATTGCGTACGGGTCCGCCCGCCCCAGCAGCGGGTTGACGCCCGCCGACAGCACAAATCCCTTGGCGTGCTCCCACGTCCCCAGCGGCTTGAGCACCGCCGCGTCCGCCGGCCCATCCATCTGCGGCCCCACAAACGGCCGCACGATCGATCCGCCACGCACCTCGTGGTCATACCGCCGCACGATCGGCTCCTTCGACGCCAGCGTCGGGTGCGCCAGCATCGCCAGCAGCATCTCCCTCGCCGAGGTCTTCCTGGAAGTGGGTACCTCCTGGAAGTGGGGTACTTCCTGGAGGTGGGGGTACTTCCTGGAGGTGGGTCTTGGTAGACGGCCTGCATGCGGCGGCGGGGGAGGCCTTCGTGGAGGAACGCCATCGGGAGCTCGGCCACGACCCGCTCGTTGAAGCGGACGCGCAGGGTGCAGTCGCCGGTAAAGGTACCCAGTACGCTCAGCTCGACATCCCACAGGTCGGCCAGTTCCTGCAGCTCGGCGAGCTTGTCCGGCGGCACCGCCACCACCATCCGCTCCTGCGCCTCGGAGATCCAGATCTCCCACGGCGCCAGCCCCGGATACTTGAGCGGCACATTGGCCAGGTCCACGTCGACGCCCAGCTTTTCGCCCATCTCGCCCACGGCCGAGGAGAAGCCGCCGGCGCCGCAGTCGGTGATGGCCGTGTACAGCCCCCGGTCCCGCGCCAGCTCGATGACCTCGATCAGCCCTTTCTCGGTGATGGGGTCGCCGATCTGCACTGCACTGCCCGTCGTCTCCGCCGTCTCGTGCGTCAGCTCGGCCGACGAGAAGGTCGCCCCGTGAATCCCGTCGCGCCCCGTCCGCCCGCCGAGCGCCACCACCAGGTCGCCTACCTGTGCCTCGCGCGGGTGCCGGCCGATCGGCAGCAGCCCGGCGCAGCCGCAGAACACGAGCGGGTTGCCCAGGTAGCCCTCGTCGTAGAGCACGGCCCCGTTGACCGTCGGGATCCCCAGCTTGTTGCCGTAGTCGCCGATCCCCGCCACGACCCCGCCGGCAATCCGCTGCGGGTGGAGCACGCCCTCCGGCAGCTGCTCATAGGGGAAGTCCTGCGGCCCAAAGCAGAGCACGTTCGTGTTGGCGATCGGCCGTGCCGACACGCCGATGATGTCGCGCACCACGCCGCCCACGCCGGTGTTGGCCCCGCCAAAGGGCTCGAGCGCCGACGGGTGATTGTGCGTCTCGACCTTGAACGCCAGGTCAAACTTGTCGTCAAAGGCGATGATGCCGGCATTATCCACAAAAGCCGACTTCAGCCACGACGGCCGCAGCTGATTGGTAGCCGCGGCCAGATACTGGTAAATCAGCCCGTCGATCAGTCTCCTGCTGCCGCACATTCCCGGCCGCATCCAGCCAGGTAAAGTCCACCTGCGCCTTAAAAGTCTTGTGGACGCAGTGCTCACGACCAACTCTGTGCCAGCGTTTCCAGCTCGACATCGGTGGGATCGCGCCCTAAATCTGCATAGTAATGCTGGATCGTCCGCATCTCGGTCAGGTCGAGCGAGAGCAGCCGGCGCTTCGAGAGGGCCAGCAGTTCTTCCGAGCCCAGGTGGCGGAGCGGCACCGTCTCCACGCGGTCGGCCGCCGCAGCGTCCTGGCCAAAGTGCACAGCAATCGGGCCCAGGCTGAAGTGCTGGACGGTCGAATTGCACAGCAGCCCCCGCGCCAGCCGGCGCAGGTCGTCGTCCGGCCAGGTCCCCCGTGAGTTCATAGCGGGTGCCCGTCGCCACTTCGCAGGCAGGCAGCCCGATCTCCACCATGCCGCGGGCAAGCTCGCGGGCGGCGACGTCGGTGACGCCGGGGCGATAGGCAACTTCGACTACGTGCACATCCGCTTTGCCGCGCTGCCCTCTGTTTCCTGGTCGATCGGCCCCCAAGCCGCACGCTCGAGTACCGGGATCGGCCAGCAGAAAGGCACACAGACGCTGCAGCGCGTCAGGACCGGGATCCTGTTCGAGAAAGTAGAGGCGGACGATGCGGCATTCCTGCAGGGCGGAAATGCCAAGGGCGGCGGCGCTGCGGACGATGGCCTGGCCGGCGGAGGAGGAGACTGCGGGTCCGGCGGGTTCAACAGCGGGGGCGAGGCTGCGAATTTCGATGCGTATGGACATGGGCGGGTCCTTTCTGGCAGGAACGCGCGATGGTTTTGGGGAACGATACCATTGGCAAGTGTGATATCGGGGAATTCTCGCGGCGAAATTGCGCTCAAGCCACCATGCCGTCGGTAAGCAGGTAGGCAGCGGGCCAGCCGATCGAGACAAAGTCGGCTGGCCCACGGCGCCAGAGGCCGGTAGTCTCGGCCAGGAGGTACGTGGGCAAGCGTGTGCGGCGGACAAAGACCTGGGTGAGCGGGAAGTCGGCCGCCTGGTAGTGACACCACACGGCATGGCCGTCGAGCAGGTCGAGGCCGTGCATATCGGTAATGCCCACGTCGTTGTGGTCCATGTGGGCGCAGGTGGAGATGTTGGCGCCCAGCACGATCGCGCCGGCGCTGCCGCCGTAGACGACGCCACCCCCGAGCGCAAATCGGCGGATGGCGTCGCCAAAGCCGCCGGCCCGCAGCTGGTGGAGGAGCCAATAGGTGTTGCCGCCGCCGATAAAGATGCCGGCGTAGCTCCCAAGTTCGGCGGGCTGGTGGCCGGCGAGCGTGGTCCACATGTCGATCTGGCGCACGCCCAATGGCGTGAGCACCGAGGTCACCCACGCCAGGTGAGCAGAGCCTGGCTGTTCCGCGGCGATGCGGCAGGTAAAGCACGCGGCCGGCGCCGACCCAGGCGGCGAAGCGTTCAAAGATCGGGCGCTCGTCTTCGGCGGAGCCGCCGCCGCCAAGCAGGATGCGGGTGGGGAGTGGTGCAGAGCTGGACACGGGGTCTGGCATGGTCTTCCTTCCGGAGGGGCGGGTGGCGGCGCTCATTGGCACTGGGTGTGCAGATTAGGCGGCATATCCGGCCTGATCTACAATCACCTATACCCATTATACGTCCCCTTTGGCCGTACACTATAACCCAGTAAATTTCCGGAAATTTGGAAAAAGGAGTCCCATATGGTCACCCAAACCGCAGCGCCAGCTGCGCAACACCGGCCGCATTTGGCGCGCTCGAAACCAGCGCAAGCCTCAGCTCCGAGCAGATCGATGCCAGGGCGAAAGAACTGCTTGCGCAACTGACGCTGGACGAAAAGATGAACCTGATGTCGGCCGACCCGCCGTTCTGGCCGGGCCTGGGCGATATGTTTAACGGCGGCTACAACGCGCACATCTGGCCGGCCGGCGCCACCCCACGGCTGGGGATCCCCGGCATCCGCTTTAGCGACGGGCCGCGCGGGATCGTGATGAAGGGGGCGACGACATTTCCCGTGTCGATGGCACGCGGGGCGGCGTGGGACCTCGAGCTGGAGGAGCGCATCGGCGACGTGATCGGCCGCGAACTGCGGGCGCTGGGCGGCAACTTCTTCGGCGGCGTCTGCATCAACCTGCTGCGCCACCCGGCCTGGGGCCGCGCGCAGGAGACCTACGGCGAGGACACGCACCTGCTGGGCGAGATGGGCGCGGCGCTGGTGCGCGGCGTGCAGCGCCACGTGATGGCCTGCGCCAAGCACTATGCCCTCAACTCGATGGAGAACGCCCGCTTCAAGGTGGACGTGACGATCGACGCGCGGCGCCCTGCACGAGGTCTACCTGCCGCACTTCAAGCGCACGGTGGAGGAGGGCGTGGCGTCGATCATGAGCGCCTACAACAGCGTCAACGGCGAGTGGTGCGGCCAGAATGCCGTGCTGCTGCACGACATTCTCAAGCAGACCTGGGGCTTTGAGGGCTTTGTTATGACCGACTTCATCTTCGGCATGCGCGACGCCAAGAAGGCGGCGCTCGCAGGGCAGGACCTGGAAATGCCGTTCCAGCTGCACTATCAGCCGCGTACCTGAAGGAGCTGGTCGAAGAGGGCGAGGTGCCGGTCGCGCGCATCGACGACGCCTGCCTGCGCCTGCTGCGGCAGCAGGTGCGCTTCGGCCAGGGGCGCAACCCCAGCGACTACGGCCCGGAGACCGTCGGCAGCGAGGCAAGCCGCGAGCTGGCGCGCGAGGCGGCGCAGAAAGGCATCGTGCTGCTCAAGAACGAAGGCGGCCTGCTGCCGCTGCGGGCGTCAAGCGCCTGGCCGTGATCGGGCGCCTGGCGGACACGCCCAACATCGGCGATGCCGGTTCGAGCAACACGCTGCCCGCCTACGTGATCACGCCGCTGCAGGGGCTGCGCGACGGCGCTGGGCGAGGACGTGGAATCACCTACGACGACGGCAGCGACGTCCAGCGCGCGGCGGCCGCCGTGCGCGGGGCCGATGCCGTGCTGTGCGTGGTGGGCTACACCCATCTGGACGAGGGCGAACTGGTCTCGGCCGATACGATGCCCGCCTTTGCGCCCTACTTCCCGGAGCCGACGCCGGAGGAAGAGCCGATCGTGGCCGCGCTGATGCAGGGCATGGCAGACGCGCCCGTCAAGCAGGATGTGGAGAACGGCGCCTTTGGCATGGGCGGCGATCGTGTCCGTGCTGACGCTGCATCCGGAGGACGAGAAGCTGATCCTGGCGGTGGCGGCGGCCAACCCGAAGACGGTCGTGGCCATCATGGGCGGCAGCGCCGTGATCACCGAGGCGTGGCGGCAGGAGGTGCCGGCGATCCTGATGCTCTGGTACCCGGGCATGGAGGGCGGCCATGCGCTGGCCGACGTGCTGCTGGGCAAGGTCAGCCCCTCGGGCAAGCTGCCCTGCACCTTTGCCAAGCGCGCCGAGGACCTGCCGTTCTATGACAAGGACGCCACGGCGATCACCTACGACCTGTGGCACGGCTATCGCAAGCTGGAGCGCGACGGCGTCGAGCCCGCCTTCCCCTTTGGCTTTGGGCTCAGCTACACGACCTTTGCCTATTCGAATCTGAAGCTGGACCAGGCGCAGCTGCGCAGCGGGGATACGCTGGTCGCGACGGTGGACGTAACCAACACCGGCAGCGTGGCGGGCGACGAGGTCGTGCAGCTCTACGTGGCGGCCCACGGCTCGGCGGTGGAACGGGCCAAGAAGGAACTGAAGGCCTTTGCCCGCGTGTCGCTGCAGCCGGGCGAGACGAAGACGGTGAAGCTGGCGGTGCCGGTCGTCGACCTGGCCTACTACGACGCGACGGCCGGCTGGGTGGTCGAGCCGATCGAGTACGCCGTGATCGTCGGGCGGCATGCGTTGGACGGGGAGGCGCTGCAGGCGCCGGTGAAAGTAGAGGGATGATGCACAGAGAACCACAGCGGATCGAACTCCGGGGAATGCTGACCTCGGCGGACATGCAGCAGATGCGGCCGACGTATATCGACGTGCCCGAAGGGGTGACGGATATTCACTTCACCTTCCGGCACAGCCCGCACTGGGGGCCGGGCCAGCAGCTGCCGCACCAGATCAGCATCATGATCTTCGACACCAACGGGCCGCGCTTCGAGATCTCGCAGCCGGACGACGAGGGGATCTCGATCAACACGGTGCGGACGTCGCCGGGCGGGATCAACGGGCCGATTCCCCCCGGGCGCTGGATGGTGTTTGTCCAGGTCTTCCGCCTGCTGTCGGAGGAGCCGGTCGAATATTCGCTGACGGTGGATATGTCGTTCGACCCGCTCGAGGGGGAAGCGGCCACGTGGCCCCAACCGGTGACCGGCGGGCGCGGCACCGGGCTGGTACCGCGGCGACCTCCACGCGCACACCTTTCACTCGGACGGCCGCTGGGATATCCCGGACCTGGTTGCCTTCTGGCGCGGCCAGGGCGTCGACTTCATGACGCTCAGCGACCACAACACGATCTCCGGGCTGGCGCAGGCGCGCAGCATGGCGGACCCGCAGGCTTCCTGGTCATGGGCGGGATCGAGCTGTCGACATTCTTCGGCCATGCCCTGGCTTTGGGTGCCCGGGAGTGGCTGGACTGGCGCCGGCTGGACGGCAGTGAGATCACGATGCCCGAACTGGCGCAGCGCGTGCTCGACGCCGGCTGTCTCTTTGTCATTGCCCACGTCATGCACCCCGGTGACCCAGACTGCTGCGGCTGCCGCTGGGAGCGCTACGACATGATGCCCGGCAACGCCACGGCCGTGGAGGTCTGGAATGGGCCGTGGGCGACCTTCAACCAGGAGTCGCTGCTGCTCTTCTACCGCTGGCTCAACGAGGGTCACCGGCTGACGGCGACGACGGGGACGGATCTGCACGGCCCGCCCCCGCCGGACGTGCGCGGGGCGGTGAACGTCGTCTACGCCGAGGACCTGACCGAGGACGCGATCCTGGCCGCCATCAAGGCGGGCCGCTCGTACATCAGCGCCGGGCCTGAACTGCTGCTGAACGTGCGGACGGAGTCCGGGCGCGAAGGGATGATCGGCGACACGCTGCCCGCCGGAGGCGGCGACGGCGATCATCACCTGGCGCGGGGCGCACCCCGGCGACTTTCTACGCCTGAACCTCGACGGCCGGGCCTACCACGACAAGACTGTGGACGAACGCGGGCGAGGTGCGCTGGCCGCTGGCAGAGGGGCAGGCGCGGTGGTGCAACGTCGAGCTGCGCGACGCCGACGGCGGGCTGTGGGCCGTCACGAACCCGGTGTTCTTTGGGTAATCTTCAATGTGCCCGGCGACATGGGGCTACGTGATGCGCAGGCGTGGGTTGCTCACCTCGTCCAGGCCGATGTGAATGAGGTAGAGCGCCAGGAACAGCACGATGAGGGTGACGACCGGGGCCAGCCACCACCACCAGAGGTTCTGAAAGATGGCGCTGTAGCTCAGCGCCCAGTAAATCATCATGCCCAGCGTCATCTGGCGCTGGGGGCCGAGCCCAATAATCGACAGACCCGATTCGGCCAGCACGGCGGCGATAAAGGCGTTGACGAAGTTGGCGCCCAGCCACTGTGCCATGTGGGGAATCAACTCGCGCACGACGATTTCCATGCCGCCCATGCCCGAGAGCTGCGCCAGCTGCACGAAGCCGCGTTCCTTAAGGCTGAGGACCTGGGCACGCACCTGGCGCGCGGGCGAAGGCCAGGCGAAGGCGCCGATGATCAGGGCCAAGGTGACCACATTGACACTGCGCACCAGGGCCGAGATCAGGATGAGAAAGAGCAGCGACGGTACGGAGAGAAACACGTCGATCAGCATGCGCAGCACGGTGTCGATCCAGCCGCCGAAGTAACCGGCCGTGAAACCGATCAGCGCACCGAGCACGGTGCCCACCGTAGCGGCAATCAGGCCGATCAGGATCGAGTTGGGAATCGCCTCCGTCAGCTGGATGGCGACGCTCTGACCCAGGGCAGTCGTGCCGAGCAGCGTATCTTGCAGCGGCGGCTGTCGCGGCGGGAAGCTGCCGGCCATCTTTAGCTGGGGCGGGATAAACAGCCCGGCGATCAAGCGAGACCAGCAGCATGGTCAGAAAGATCGTGGCGCCGACTGTGAAGCTGCGGTTGCGCAGCAGTTCCCACATAAGCCCGCGGCGGCCTTCCGTCAACTGTTCTTGCAGCGGCACAACGGCCATACGTTATTTGCCTCCTGACCCGGCATAGCGAATGCGGGGATCGATCAGTGGGTAGGCAATGTCGATCACAAAGTTGGCCAGCGCGACCGAGAGGATGATCATGAGGACGCCGCCCTGGATCAGCGGGTAGTCGAGGCTCTTGATGCCGTTGTAGACCTGGTAGCCCACGCCCGGATAGGCGAAGATGACCTCGGTGATGAGGGCACCGCCGACGATGTGGCCCATGGCAATGGCGAAGCCCGTGGCCTGCGGCAGGAGGGCGTTGCGGAAGGCATACCCCCACATGATGCGCTTCTCGCGCAGCCCCATGGCCTCGGCATTCAGGATGTAATCTTCCCCTTTGAGCGAAATGATCAGGCTGCGCATGCTGAGAAACCACCAGCCGAGTGAGACCAGCAGGATGCTTAGCGCCGGCAGCATGGCGTGGTGCAGTACGTCCAGAATAAAGTCCAGCGTAAACCCGGGCCGGCTGCCCACTGAGTATGCGCCGGAGAGCGGGAAAATCGGCCAGATGAAGGCGAAGAGAAAGATCAAGATCAAGGCGAGTATGTAGTAGGGGGTGGTGTACAGCAGCAGGGCAACCGGCACGATCAAACGGAAGGCCCCGGCTTTGCGCCCCCGCCAGCCGATGGCGGCGCCTATGACCGAGCCGAGCAGCCAGCTCAATACAGTCGTCACGGTCAGTAAGCCGATGGTCCAGGGCAGGGCGCGCAAGAGCAGCTCGGACACCGGCGCAGGGAAATTGCTGATCGAGATGCCCATGTTGCCGCGCAGGAGCTCCCGCCAGAAGCTGATGTACTGGATCCACAGCGGCTCGTCCAGCCCAAAGCGCGTGCGATATTCCGCGATCATGGCCTGTGCATTCACGCTGCCGCCTACCGAGGCCATGTTGGCAAAGATTGCATTCATCGGCTCGCCCGGCACCAGGCGCGGCACAAAGAAGACCACGGTCATCGAGATGAAAACCGTTATGAGCAGGAGCAGGAAACGCTTGCCTATGTAGCGAGAATAGGCGGTCATGGGCATGTTCTCGATCCGATCTATAGGGGCACGAGGTCCAGCGGGAACAGCAATCGCAGCTATGGCGAGATTCTCACCGCCCGACCTCATGCCCCTACGTACACATGTTACGTTATTGGCCAGCTGGCTGGATTCCCGGCACCCACTCTCCCGTCTTTGGTGATTGGTAGCCGGTGAGCAGCAGGTTCATCGTTGCCCACCAGTTGACCGGCATCATCCAGGGATTCTCGGAATTTGGCCAGCCTTTCCAGTACGTAGTGTTGAAGGGAACGAGCGCCGGCGCCTGCGTCAGCGGCGTGACGGGCAGATCGTTGTACCAGATCTCCATGCCACGCTTGAAGATGTCGACCAGGGTTGCCTCGTCGGCATTTTTGCCCAGCGCTGCCAGCATTTCGTCCACCACTGCATCATATTCGGGATTCTTGTAGCGGAACGAGTTGCGTTCGTACCAGGGTGCCGGTTCACCTACCGGTACATAGAACTTGCTGTGGAAGAGTTCCATGTTCTCGTAGATGGTGCCGGGGCAGAATGCCTGCGGGGCTGCGAGATCCCAGTTGCCTGCAAGCCGTGCCGAACTCTGCACTGCACCGGACAACGGCTGGAGCTGCACCGCAACACCGCCAGTCGTCAGCTGATCTGCCACCACCTGCGCCACCTTCATGTCCTCGGCTGTGCCAGAGTCGACCAGCAGCACCGGGCTCAGTCGCTGTCCGTCCTTGGCCCAGAATCCGTCGCCGTCCTTAGCGTAGCCGGCCGCGGTGAAGAGTTCCTCTGCCTTGGCGGGATCGTAGGTGACTGCGCTTTTGGCGATAATATCCTTGATCGCATCCATATACGGTTTCAGACCGGAATAGGCCGGATAAATCGTATTGGCTGTGGTCGTGGCGCCTTCGTAGGCTAGGCTGACCAGCTGGTCGCGATCGATCAAACTGGACACTGCCTTGCGCATGTTCGGATCGCCCCATGGTTCATGGGCATTCTGGAACAGCAGCGCGCGCGGACATGGATCGTACCAGGCGTAGGGCGGATCCGGCAGCCATGCCTCGACATTGGGGTTGCGCTCCTTGACGGATACAAACGCGCCCGGCGAGAGAATGCCGATGGCGGGTGTATCGATCTCATTGGCCGTCATGGCGATCGCAACGCTGGTTTCCGGTCCGACGTGGACGAAGTTCACCTTTTCGGGGGCCGGCGTGACGCCAAACACCTTCGTTCCCCACCAATCATCGCGCCGCACATAGGAATAAGCCGATTCGGTTGCACTTGCCAGCTTGTAGGGACCCGTACCGACCGGCGGGTCGTTGGCGAAGGTAACTGGGTCTGCGATGTCCTTCCAGATGTGCTCGGGCACGATGGTGATGCCGCTCCAGACCGGAACGGCAGGGAACGCTTCGCGCACGAGGTGGAGACGGGGATTCGGTGTCGGTAAGGATGAACTTGACGGTCAGGTCGTCGACCTTCTCCACATTGCTTACGGCCTTGTTGGCCTCGTTGGCCCACGTCATGCCGGGGTTGTCGCGCAGCATGGCGTAGGTGAAGACCACGTCATCGGCGGTGAAGTCTTCGCCGTCACTCCACTTGACGCCTGGGCGCAGCTTGACGGTAATCTCGGTGAAGTCGTCGTTATATTGGTAGCTTTCCGCCAGCCACGGAATATAGTCGCCGGTTTCCATGTTCAGGTAAAACAGGTACTCATGGACCATGGCGCCCAGGCCAGTGCGCGAGCGATCAAATCCTGGGGCATAGATATTGAAGTTGTTCGTGCTCGCAAACGGCTTGGACACGGCAATGTTGAGCGTTTTCGCCCGCTCCATGTCGACGGGAGCAGCCGCGGCGCCGGCACCCGGGGCAGCGCCGGGGGGGACAGCCGCTGTACAGGCCGTCAAAAGTAGAATCGCGGCCAGCACCAGCAGGGAAATACTTGTTCGGTTTAGCAGCCTAGTCATAATGTTCCCTCACGAATCTTAGATAGGACACGATGAGCCGATCTGCGTACGGTGGTACTCTCAAGTTTGTCGGTGGCGCCTCCTTTCGCAGCGCGTCTACGCCAGCGTTGATGCTTCCTGGGTACCTGAAGTGTGAACGAGCAGTTCATTCATCCGGTCAAACGCCAATGTCGGCGCGTCCTGATGCAAGTAGCAGGTGGCCGCCCGCTGCGGGCTGGTCTGAAAGAACGGCGGGGGCTCCTGCAGGCAGCGGTCAAAGGTGTGCGGGCAGCGTGCGGCAAAAGGGCAGCCGCGGTCGCTGTGTGCCGCAGCCGCCAGCGGCGAAGGTGCTTGTTCCGCCGCCCACAGGCGGTCCGGATCGGGCAAGGGAATCGAGCTGACCAGCAGCTGGGTGTACGGGTGCTGCGGATCCTTGACGACCAGCGCCGCGTCGCCGGCCTCGGCGACGTAGCCGCGATAGAGCACGATGATGTCGTCGCATACCTGGTAGGCAGTCGTGAGATCGTGCGTGATGTAGACCAGAGAAATGCCGTACTCGTCGCGCAGCTGGCGCAAGTTTGCCAGTACGCCGGCGCGCAACGAAGCGTCGATCATCGACACTGGTTCGTCGGCGATGATCAGCTTGGGGTTGAGCATCAGCGCGCGTGCGACCATGATGCGCTGGCGCTGGCCACCGCTCAGCTGATGGGGAAAGCGTCCCAACGTTTCTTCCGGGCGCAGCCCCACGGCGAGCAGGGCATCGACCATCAGCCGGTGAACTTCCTGGCGCGTACGCGCCAGTCCAAATTTCCTGAGCGGCACCTCCAGCACGTGGTCGACCTTGTAAAGCGAATTGAAGGACTCGAATGGGTCTTGGAAGATGGCCTGCACGTTCTGGCGGTACTGGCGGTGGTCGGCGCCGCGCAGCTGCCGGAGATCTTGACCCTCGTAGAGAACGCTGCCCTCGGTGGGCGTCTCAAGGCCCAGCAGCAGGCGCGCCATCGTGCTCTTGCCGCTGCCGCTCTCGCCGACAACGCCGGTGATGGAGGGGCGGGTGGCGTCGATGCCAAAGGTAAAGTGGCGCAGCGCCACTGTCTGTGTGCGTTGGCCGACGCCGCTGCTAAAAATCTTGGTGACATTCCTCGCTTCGAGTAGTGCCGTCATGCCACGTTCTCCGCGCTTGGTTCCGGCGAACCGGTCTGGACATCATGCAAATGGCAGGCCGCCCACTGCTCGTGCGCAACCAGGCGATAGACCGGCGGTGACTGTGACGCACTGCGACATCACATACGGGCAGCGGGGATGAAAGACACAGCCTGTGGGGCGTTCCGCCGCCGAGGGTGGAACGCCGGACGTGGTCGCGACCAGTGCCTGGCGCTCGCCCAACGACGGAAGGCTGTCCATGAGCAGCTGCGTATAGGGATGAGCCGGCGCGCGGAAGATAGAGCGCACCGGTCCCTCTTCCACCAGCTTGCCGGCATACATGACCCCGATGCGGCCGGCAAACTGCGCCATTAGCCCCATGTCATGCCCGATCAGAATGACCGCCGCATTGAGATCCTCCTGCGCCTGGGCCAGTGTCTGCATGACCTGGCGCTGGACCACCACGTCGAGCGCGCTGGTGGGCTCGTCGGCAATGATGAGGCTGGGCTCCAGGCTCATGGCAAGGGCGATGCAGACGCGCTGCTTCATGCCGCCGCTCAACTGGTGAGGGTACATGTCGGCAACAGCGGGCTGCAGTCCGACACGCTGAAGTAGTGCCGCCAGGCGGGCCGCCACCTCATCCTTAGGCAGGACGACATCGTGGCTCGTGAGGCCGTCGGCGAACTGCTGGCGAATCCGGATTACAGGGTTGAGCGAGTTCATGGCACCCTGGGTGACCATGGCTACATGGGCCAGCCGGCGCTGTCGGATCTCTTCCGGGGTGAGCGCCAGCAGGTTCTCGCCGTCCAGGCAGATCGCGCCCGACTCGACCACGCCGGGCGGGCGGATCAGGCGCATGATGGCCAGCGCGATCGTCGACTTGCCCGAGCCGGACTCGCCGATCAGGCCAAAACGTTCGCCCGCGGCGACGTCAAATGAAACGTCGTCGACCGCCTTTACTGTGCCGCGCGCCGTATGGTAGTAGACGCGCAAGTTTTCGACATGCAGGATTGGTGTCATGCGGCACCTAGGACAGCCGTGAGTGCTGGCGGGCGCTCGTGACAGTTGGAATCTTGACGAGTGAGAATGGTCTGCGTCTGGTGCGGGACCTGCACGCTAATAGGATGGGAGCGCTTATTCCACAAATCGAGTATACACGGGCCCGGATCGTTTGCCAATAGCAATTTCGCGTACCCGATCCGTGCCTGGCTCGCACCAAGCCAACTTGGGTACCCCGAAATCTAGGGTGCGAGCCAGGCACGGTCCGGTTACTCATCACTTGCTCGATCAGCGCCACCGCCGCCGCTACGCCGTCTTCTGCCCGGATGCGTGCGCCGAGTGCGGCGGCACGCTGGCGCATTGCAGTAGTCGGAAACCGCAGCCTGGATCGACGCCGCCAGGTTTTCCGCCGTGAGCTTGCGGCGCGGGACAGGTTTCGGGCCGGCGCCGAGTTCGTAGACCCGCTGTGCCCAGAAGGGCTGGTCGGCAAAGAAGGGCGTGACGACAGACGGGACACCTGCGGCGAGGCCCGCCGCCGTGGTGCCGGCGCCCCCGTGATGGACGACGGCGGCCATGCGCCCGAAGAGCCAGCTGTGCGGGGTCGAGCCGACCATGAACACGTTGTCCGGCAGGTCTTCCTTGTGCAGGCCGCCCCAGCCGGCGTACAGCACGCCGCGCTGCCCGGTCCGGCGCAGCGCCTCCAGGGCCATCTCGGCCGTCTCGCGCGGCTCACGGCTGGCCATGCTGCCAAAGCCGATGTAGACGGGCGGCGGGCCCGCGGCAAGGAAGTCGAGCAGTTCGGGCTGCGGCTGCCAGTCCGCGGCGGGTTCGAGAAACCAGTAGCCTGTCACATGGCTGCGTGCGTCCCAATCCGCCGGCGGCAGGCAGCACGGCCGGGCTGTAGCCGTAGAGCACGAGCGGGCTGTGCTGCTCCAGCCAGCCGAAGGGCCCCCACAGCGGCGCGCGCGGCATATCCGAGCACCTCCGTGCGCGCCTTGCTATCGGCGCCCCGGAAGCTTTGCCACATCATCTGCCGGGCCAACTGGTGCGTGAGCCCGTTGGCCCAGGAGGTGAGCGGCGTCTGCGGCAGCGGCGTGAGGACGCTGGGAAACTCACGCGTCGGCGCAAATGGATAGAGGTAGGCCTCGATGAACGGGATGTCCAGCTTCTCGGCGATGGCCGCCCCTGTGAAGATACCGCCCAGCCCGCCGAGGATCAGGTCGGCGTCACGGCAGGCCGCCAGCCCTTCGGCGGCCAGCGCGCCGCGCCAGTTCCTGCGCAGCCTTGGCCTGGGCCGCGAGGATCTTGACCATGTTGCCGCCCTCCACCTGCAGCTGCTGGGCAAAGGCTTCCAGGCTCTCGCTCGTGGCGATAAAGTCCAGCCCGTGGCCCCTTACCAGGCTCTCGAAGTCGGATGCTCCCAGCACGGTGACGTGATGCCCGGCCGCCTGCAGCCCCCGGCCCAGGGCGACGTACGGCTGTACATCGCCCCGGCTGCCGGACGCAAAGATCTTGATGTTCATGATGAGTCTCCTGCGTGCCTCGCTCGCACCCACTTAAGCCGGTTTGCCCACAATCTCGTGGTGCGAGCGTGGCACGGCATTTGATGTCGCGCGCTGCTCGACGCTGCGGTACCACGCCACCTCGTCCCGCAGCGTCTCGGCCAGCGGCCGGAAGGTGACGCCCAACTCGGCCATTGCCTTGGCCGAATTATAGCCTGGATTGTGCTGGAGTGTGCGGATGCCGTTGATTGTCATGAGCGTCGTCTGGTTGCGCAGGCGGGCGGCGGTCTCGGCGATCCAGGCGGCGGAGAGCGCAATGGGGTACGGCATGTAAAAGCGCGGCGCCGGCACCCCGCTCACCTCCTCCAGGCAGCCGATGATCTCCGCCAGCGTGTGCGACCGGCCGCCGATGAGATAGCGCTCGCCGTTGCGCCCGTGCGTGACCGCGGCGATCATGCCCTGCGCCACGTCGCGCGCATCCACGACCGAGCCGGCGCCCGGGATGATGGCCGGCAGCTTGCGATGGAGGAAGTCGAGCACGATCTGCCCGCTGCTGGTCGGTGCGGCGTCGTAGGGGCCGTACATCCAGCCCGGCAGGATCGTGACGACCTCCAGCTTGCGGCCCGGCAGCCATGCAGCGACCGCCTCGTCGGCCAGGACTTTGCTGCGGAAGTAGAGGTTGTCGGCGGCGATGGCAGGCGGTGGGGCCGTTTCGTCGCCGGGCGTGCCGTTGGGACCTACGCCGACGGTGCCGGACGAGCTGACAAAGATGGCGCGGCGCACGCCGCGGGCCTCGGCGGCCTCGAAGATCTCGATCACGGCATCGACGTTGATGCGCTTGAGCGTCGCCCAGTGGTCGCCGGGCTGGTAGTATTCGCGGAAGAAGGCGGCGCCGTGAAAGAGGACATCGCAGCCCGCCAGCTCATCGGCAAAGGCCGCCACGTTGTCCATGTCGCCGACGACAATCTGCGCGGCGGTATCACCGAGCAGCTGCTTCGGCCTTGCGCTGCGAACGGGCTAGCGCCTTGACCTCATGCCCCTGCGTCCAGCAGCGCGCGAACCAGATTGTTGCCCAATAAACCAGTACTGCCGGTGACAAATGCCTTCATGCTGCTGCCTCCTGTGGTAGAATCTAGATTGTTGGAATCGAATTCACTTTCGAGCGTCAAAATGTGAACAATAATCACATTATACGAATATTTTTCAGTTTTGGGTAATTTCTCTCCCAATTGGTGTGAGCAACATGCAAGAAGAAGCAGGTATGCGGAAGGCGCCCCAACAGGCGCGCAGCCAACAGCGGGTGGATGCCATCCTGGCCGCCGCCGCCGAGATGATCGGCGAGATGGGCTATGAGGGCGTCACTACGTCCAAGCTGGCAAAGCGGGCGGGCATTTCGGTGGGGTCGTTCTACCAATATTTCGCCGACAAGGAGGCGGTCTTCCAGGCTTTGGGCGACCGCTACCTGGTAGAGATGCGGCGCAAAATCGACGCCATGTTTCCACCCGATGCGCTGTATGCGCCGCTGGAGGTGTTGGTGGAGCGGTCGGTCGACATGCTGGTGGTGCACGCGGCCGAGCACAAGCAGCTCCACGAACTGATGGAAAGCGGGTGGGTATCGCCGGAGATGCGGGCGCTGACGGTGGCCATGAACCAGGAGATCGAGCGCAAGATCGGCGAGATCCTGGCGCACCGTACGCCGCAGATGCAGGCGGGGGAGCGCCGCCTCGTGTCCGTGGTAATGATGAACCTGGTCAAGGCCGTGCTGCCGGCGATCGAAGGCTGGGGCGAGCCCGAACGTTCGGCCATCATCGAGGAGTTTAAGCGGTTGGGCGTGTACTATATGCAAAGCGAGATCAGTTAACAGCGGAGACCACAAGGACCATGAGCACAGCAACCCAGCGCCTGGAATGGCGCGGCGCACTGACCTCGGCGGACATGAGCAAGATGCTGCCCGTCGACTTCGAGGTGCCAGAGGGCGTAACGAACCTGCACGTCACCTTCCTCTACAGCCCCCATATAGGGCCAGACCAGAAGCTGCCGCACCAGGTGAGCGTCTCGATCTTTGATCCCAACGGCCCGCGCTGCGAGATGTCGCGGCCCACAGAGGCGGGGGTTGACATCGGCCTGCTGCGCTCGTCGCCGGGCGGCACCAGCGGTCCTATCTCCGCCGGCCGCTGGACGGCGCTGATCCAAGTGCACCGCGTGCTTACGGAGCAGCCGGTCGAGTATGTGCTCAGCATAGAGCTGTCCTTTGCGCCTGCGAGCGGCGAGGCAGCAGCCTGGCCCGCGCCCAAAACAGGTGGACGTGGCCCAGGCTGGTATCGCGGCGATCTGCACTCGCACACGATTCACTCTGACGGCTCGTGGGACGTGCCGGACCTGGTAGGGTTCTGGCGCCGGCAGGGCGTCGACTTTATGACGCTGAGCGACCATAACACCATCTCCGGACTGGCGCAGGCGCGCAGTATGGGGGATCCCGGCTTCCTGGTCATGGGCGGCATCGAGCTATCCACCTTCCGTGGGCACGCGCTGGCGATCGGCGTGCAGCAGTGGCTCGACTGGCGCCGTGAGGATGGCAGCGAACTGCCGATGCAGGAGGTGGCCCGGCAGGTGATGGCGGCCGGCTGCCTGTGTATCATCGCGCATCCCATGGACCCGGGCGACCCCGGCTGCTGCGGCTGCCGTTGGGAGCACTACGACATGATGCCGGGTAACGCGCTCACCGTCGAAATCTGGAACGGTATCTGGTCGCCTAGCAACCAGGAAGCGCTGACGTGGTTTTACCACTGGATCAACGAAGGCCGCCGCTTGACCGCCACGTCGGGCACCGACCTGCACGAGGAGCCGCCGCCGGGTGCGCGCGGTGCCGTGAATGTCGTGTATGCCGATGACCTGACCGAGGATGCCGTCATCGCCGCCATCAAGGCCGGCCGGTCTTACGTCAGCGGCGGGCCGACGCTGCTGCTAAACGTCGTCACCGCATCAGGGCTGGAGGCCATGCTTGGCGACACGGTGCCGCCAGAGGCGGCGATGGCGGTCGTCCGCTGGAGTGGAGCCCACGCCGGCGACATCCTGCGCTTTAACGTCAACGGCAGAGCCTATCGCGAGCAGATCGTCGGGGCTGCCGGCGAGATGCGGTGGCCGCTGGCCGCCGGGCAGGCCAGGTGGTGCAACGCCGAGCTGCGCGACGCCGACGATGGCCTGTGGGCGGTGACCAACCCGATCTATTTTGACGGGGCCTAACAATGTAGGTGCACAAGGTCCGCCGGACATGGTCAGAGACGCCTGCGTCTCCGAGCACGCCGGACCTTGCGCCCCTACATATTTGTGCCTCTGACAGTTGCGACCACGGCCGCGACAAACGGACCTTTGAGGTCGGTGTAGGCACTACGTCCTTCCGGTACCTGTGCGATCGCCTGTTCCTTGAAGGCCTGGTATTGGGCGGCCAGCACCGGGTCTGCGCGCAGGGCATTGCGAAAGGCGAGGCTGTCGCGCCAGGTCGTGCTGCCATACTCGACCACGTGCACGAGATGGGTGCGCTCGCTGCGATCGCGCCCGCGCCCGAAGATGAAGTGGTCGGGCACGCCGGCGTGCTCGGCATAGTCATAGCCAAGCGCCTCCAGCGGCGCCTTGCAGGCGATCCACTCCGCCTGCGTGCGGATGCCGACCAGGATGTCGATGATAGGCTTGGCGCGCAGGCCCGGGATGGAGGTGGAGCCGTAGTGTTCGATTGCCACCACTAAGGTCGCCCAACGCAGCCAGGATGCGCTCCTTTTCGGCCGCATAGGCGGCCGGCCAGCGTGGATCGTAGTCGACGAGCAGGTTCAGACCGTGCTTGAGGCCAAGTGTGGCGCTGCCATGCGGCGAGGACGCTGCATAGGCCCCCTCGCGCAGGATGGGCGCACAGTCGCTCACGTCCAACTGGCCGGCCAATTGCACGTCGGGCGCAAAGCCAAGCTCGACCAGCTCTTTCCCTGAACTGCACTGGTGCAGGAGCGCAGCCAGATCGGGAGCGGCCGCCTCAAAGGCAGCGACCGCTGCCTGGGCTTCCGGCGAGCGCGTGCCCGGCAGGTGGCGGATGATGGCGCCGGCCCCCACCAGGTCTTCAAAGGCTGGCCGCAGGCTGAAGTCCTGCCGCCAGCGTTCGCCGGCGGGGATGACCGCAATCTTGCCGCCGTGGTGCAGGGCAGCTGCGGCGACGGCGCGCGGCATTGCGCAGGCAGCCGGTCAGGACGATGGGCGGTGCCGCGTTTGCTCCGGCACCCTGGCTCGCAGCGGCTGCCGTGGTAAGGCTTGAGCCGTTGGGCGACGGCAGCACGATGGCGCGCGCCCGGCGCCAGCTGCATAAGCGATGTGGGCGACAGCGAGAGGGCGCCAGTCAGAGACCGCCGGGGGCTGGCCAATTGTCGCACCTATTCGGCCGCAAAGGCCGCCGCACGTTCGTCTTTCCAATGGCACGGGTAAACGCGAGCACCCCGGCTCGCGGCGATGTCGACACAGGTCGAGAAGGAAAGCACGTCGACGATCACCACCACGTCGCTGATGGGGGCCAAGGCGGCGACACCTTGTTCTCCCCACTCGCAGCGAATGTCGAATTCTTGTTGATCGTAGTACATCTGGGGCTCCCTTTGGGCAGATTCATCCGCAGCACGGCCGTCCGGTCCACCATTATACACAGCTAGTGCGCTTCATGCGTGCACGTCGTAGATTCGTGCGAGGCTCGCCCCACGAGGTACGGGGTTGGCGAGGTGATGGGGGGCGAGCCAGGCACGGTTGCGGGACATTGCATGGCGATTTTTCACGATGTTGACAACAAGAAATAGGTGATGTAATTTTGTAGATTTCCCGACGCAGTTCTCGCTCCTTGTACTCCCGACCTGTTTGGAGGGAACGATGTCTGACTACTTGCAGACCCTTCGCCTGTTCAGCCCCAAATTGCGGCTGTTTCTCCTCGGCATGGGGGTGATGGCGATGGTGCCGTTTGGCATTATCGCCGTGTTGTTCAACCTCTACCTCCTGCGTCTCGGCTTTGACGCTCGTTACATCGGGCTGCTGGCAGGGCTGGGCCAGCTGGTGTGGGCCGCGGCGGCCCTGCCGGCCGGGCTGCTCGGCAACCGCATCGGGCTGCGCAACAGCATGGAGGCGGGCATATTTGTGTTTGGCACCGCGCTGGCGCTCGTCCTGCTGGTCGAACTGCTGCCGCAGGCGTATTGGCAGGCCTGGCTGCTCGGCAGCCAGATGCTGCTTAACGTTGGGGTCGCCATCATCACCGTTAACATCCCCGCGTACCTGATGGCCCTGACCGGCGAGCGCGAGCGCAAGCATGCCTTTGGCCTGTTTGCCGCACTGAT
This sequence comes from uncultured Chloroflexia bacterium, assembly GCA_963791135.1. Lineage (GTDB taxonomy): Bacteria > Chloroflexota > Anaerolineae > Caldilineales > Caldilineaceae > Fredericiella. The sequence continues at coordinate 89,653 of CAWBRX010000004.1, read as the reverse complement.
TCCGACCGCTGCCTTTCTTGGCAGCCTGCTTGCAGGGATGCTGCCCGGCTTCTGGGCGCGGCAGCTGGGCGTGACGCTTGACGCGGCCGCACCCTACAAGCTGGCGCTGTGGGTGGGGCCGATCCTCTGCTGGGTGTCGATGCTGCCGCTGCTGCGTACCGACCCGGGCCGTGTGACCGGCCAGGCCGGGAGCGGCGCCGCGAACGAGCGTGCTCCGATCCGGCTGCTCGTCTTCTGGGGCGTGATGGTATTCCTGGCCGCCATCGGCGAAGGCGCCATGCGCACCTTCTACAACGTCTTTCTGGATGCGCAGCTCGCCGTGCCGCCGGCGACGATCGGCCTCGTGATGGGCGTCGGCCAACTGCTGCCGATCGCAGCGGCGCTGGCGCTGCCGCTGCTGCTGACGCGTTGGGGCACGGGCAATACGCTGCTCGTCATGATGCTGGCATCCGGTGCCTGCCTGGTTCCGCTGGCCTTGACCGGGCAGCTGTGGGTGGCGGCCGGCGCCTACATGGCCGTCATGGCCGCCATTGCCTGCCTGGGCACATCCCGTGACCTGTTTGGACAGGAGCTGGTGATCCCCCGCTGGCGGACCAGCAGCCAGGGCGTGGCCATGATCGGCATGTCGCTCGGCTGGGCGGCGGCGGGCGTGATCGGCGGGGTGCTCATCGACGCCGCAGGATTTTCCGCCCTTTTCCTCGCCGGCGCGCTGGCCGCCTTTCTGGCGGCAGGCTTGCTGTTTGGTTACCTGCGGCGCGCCGCAGGCATCACGCAGGGACAGCTGCTGCCGCCAGCATGCTGCCTGAAGTCAGACACCGCAATCGTAACGGCCGAGAGCATCGTCATGCTCCCTGAACCCTGAACAGGAGAATCAATATGACAGAGCCAATTCGCTTGGGTTTGATCGGTACCAGCTGGTGGATGGACATGTCCCACCTCCCCATCTTCCGCGCCGACTCGCGGCGTGGCGATGGTAGCCATCTGTGGCCGCAGTGCACCGCGCGCCGAGGAGATGGCAGACAAGTACGGGATTCCAACCGTCTTTACCGACTACCGTGAGATGATCGCCCAGGCCGACCTGGACGCCATCGTGATCGCTGCGCCGGACGACCTGCACTGCGAGATGGCGATGGCAGCATTGGACGCCAGACTGCACGTGCTCTGCGAAAAGCCGCTGGCATTGAATGCCGCCGATGCTAAGGCAATGTATGACCGAGCGTCAGCTGCCGGCGTGCGCCATATGACCTACTTCACCTGGCGCTGGATGCCGCACTACCGTTATATGCGTGAACTGATCGACCAGGGCGTGTTGGGGCGCCTCTACCAGGCTCACTTTAGTTTTATGATGGGCAGCGCACTCAACCCTGCCTACCAGTGGCGGTTTGATCCCGCCCGTGCCAACGGCGTCATTGGCGACTCGGGCTCCCATATGTTTGACCTGGCGCGCTATCTTGTCGGCGATATCACACGTGTAAGCGCGCGCCTTGTGTCGCACGTGAAGCGTGAAGGTGCCGATGGCAAACCATCTGCCAGCGCTGCTGATGCCGCCATGGCGCTGGTCGAGTTTGGCAATGGTGCGCAAGGAACTGTAGAAGTCAGCATGGTCGCACGTACGGCAGACCCAATGATGGAGCAGGAGGTGGTGCTGCATGGTGAGGCGGCTTCACTGAAGGCAACCCTGGCGCTGGGCGTCGATGGTATACGGCTCCAGATTGCCCGTGGTGGCGAGCCGCTGCAGCCCTTGGCGATACCGGACGCATACCTGGCAGGGATGGATTCCTCCCGCCCTTATCTGGAGCAGGCGCTCTCCATGTTTGCCAGCCAGCCGCTTGGCTGCCGCCTATTTGTGGAATCCATTTTAGAAGATCGGCCGGCCGTACCCAGCTTTTATGACGGCTGGAAGACCCAGCAGATCATCGACGCCGCCATTGCCTCCAGTGAGCGCCGCTGCTGGGTCGACGTCTAGCGCTGCTTGGGCACTCGTCCGCTGGACCAGGTGTTCGTCGCCAGGTCCAGCCAATAGGTCTTGCGGTTCTGCCGGCGTGTGCGCTTGCCCTCGAAGCGCAGCAGCACCTTGCCGCCCCGCACCCGGATGGCGTTGTGCTCGGGCACGTAGGTGGCCTTGTGCTCGTAGATCCACCCGGGCAGGTCGCCGGTGGTGGGGACCGGTACGATGGCAAACGTCCTGAGGTCCAGCCGGAGGACGGGGGTCGTGCCGGGCGTCTGCGTGCCCCAGTAGCCCAGGCCGCCGACGATGTAGATGGCGTCACCTACCAACGTCGCCGAGTGGAAGTCCGTCGGGCGAAAGATCTCGCGCGGGTAGCCGTAGATCTCGATCTCCTGGTCTGGCTCCCTTGCCGGGGCGAATGACGACCACATCGTTGTAGATGTGGAAATCCGGGTCATACCAGTCCTCGTGCTCGCCGGCGATGAGCACCCGGCTGCCGTCGGGCAGCGTCGTTTCCGACTGGCCGAAACGGGAGAAGCACCAGGTCGGCCCGTTGTACTTGTAGCGCGGGATGCGGGCGCTGATCGCTGCCTGCTCCTCGGCGCTCATCTTTTGCAGTTCGTCAAACGGCGGCATGACCTCGCCCACGGCCGCCATGTACTCCTGGCAGGCGCGATCGAAGCTGCATGCGTGCCGACCAGGCCGCCCACCCGCTGCGCACCATGAACTGCCAGAAGGGGAGGTCCATGCGCTCGGGGTTGGCTTCGCCAAAGCGCGGCTCCCGTTGGGCAAAGTACTCCTCGGGGGTGAGGTCGGTTTCTATCGTGGGCTCATCAGGGAGTTCATCGTCAAACTCATCAAGGAACTCGTCAGGGGGCTCCGCCATCGTTACCTCCGGGTCAATACATGCAGCGCAACATCGGGTGCGAAAAGGCGGCTGGCGGGCTTGACGAGCTGGTTGACCTCGTTGAACGCCGTGCGCACCGTATCGTCTTCAAGCGCAGCGAGCAGCCGGTCGAGATACCAGCGCGCCAGGCGGTCGGCAGGGCCGTTGGCGGCCTTGCCCGACTGTGCCGGGCCACTCGAGATCGGCCCCCGTAGCGAGCAGCCAGGCGCCTGCCGTGACCTTGGCGACTGCCTGCTCGGTGCGCCTGGCAACGCCGTCGAGTTGACCGCCCGCCCGTGCGAGTTCATCGCCCAGGGCCACGGCGGAGAGCGCAGCCACCGTCATGCCCTGGCCGTAGACAGGATTGAAGCCGCAAAAGGCATCGCCCAACACGACATAACGTTCGGGCCAGCGTTGCGAGCTTCTCATAGTGCCGCCAGCGGCTCTCCGTGCCCCGGTAGCCCAGCGGCTTGCCGATCGGTTCTGCGGCCGCGACTGCCGCATAGTATTCGGGATCGAGGCTGCGGGCAAAGGCGTCGAAACCCTCTTCGTCCGTGGGCGGATAGTCCTTGTTGGTGCCGGACATCATCACGACCCACGTATTGTTTTCCTCCGGGAAGATGATGCCGCCGCGCCGCTGGTCCGGTGGCGTGGACGTGACCATCAGCATGCGCCAGCCCGGGTGGAAGTCTGCGGGTTGGCGGTAGTGGCGTGTGACATAGCCAAGAAAGGCATCGACCACCGTCTCCTCGGGCGGCGCATACCCCAGTTCGGCCAGCCATGTGGGCGTGGGCGAGCGGCGGCCGAGGGCATCGACGACCAGGTCGCCGGCCAGGGTCTCGTCACCGGTCTCCTCATTCTTGTCATCCCTTGCCCGCTTCGCCATTCTGCGGGCCGGCAGCAGCGTCCGGCGCACCGGCAGCCGCTTTGCGGCGGCGGAAGCGGACGCCGGTTACCCGTGCTGCCCCAGGATCGGCGACCAGCCCCTTGACTTCGACTCCTTCGACAAAGCGGATGCGTGGGTTCTGGCGCAGCCGGCTGCGCAGCGTGGCCTCCAGCAGGGGGCGGCTGCAGGCTGAGCAGGCACATGCCGGAAGGGTACTGGCGCAGCCAGCGGCCGCGCGAACGCACCTTGACGTCTTCGGTCACGTCAAAGGGCACGGCCCCGGCGGCAATCAGCTCCTCCTCTATCCCTGGGAAGAGATCGCGCAGGATCTGCAGCCCGCGCAGGAGCAGGATGTGATACTGCCGCGCCTGCGGCACGCCCGGCCGTGTGTCGGATCCTTGCGGCAGGACGTCACGGTCGAGGACCAGCACCTGGTCGAAGTGATCGGCAAGCACGCGCGCGGTCCACAGGCCGGCGATGCTGGCGCCGAGGACCAGGGCGGTGCTCGGATCGGATCGGGATTGGTTAGATTGAGTCGTCAAGAGTGCCTCCTTTATTGGTGGTATAGTGTAGGGGGCAGGGTTGGGCCTGTCAATTGGCGACAACTGGCAATGCCGAAAGGCGTATAGCGGGCGCAGGGCGAGCGCCATCGGCCGCTCGCCCTGCGCCCTTGCGGAAGCCTGCCCCTTCCGGGAAGCCTGCCCCTTCCGGGAAGCCTGCCCCTTCCGGGAAGCCTGCCCCTTCCGGGAAGCCTGCCGCGAAAAATGAGCGCAGGGTATTGACAAGCTATGGGCGCTGATCTATGCTGAACTCGCAGTGTGATCGATCATGTGACCGATCATGTTGCTTGCTCCCACGTTTTCCAGTGCTAATTCAGGTGGCTATCATGCAAGTGCCCTCTCGCCCGGCAAGGCGGCGGCGTGGTGCGACCATGCAGGATGTCGCTGACCTAAGCAACGTCTCCAAGCAGACGGTGTCGGCTGTGATCAACGACAAGCCCGGCATCACGGAAGAGACACGCGTCCGCGTGCTGGCTGCGATCGAGCAGATCAACTACCGCATGGACCTCACGGCGCGCAGCCTGCGCACCGGCCGCACGCACACGGTCGCCCTCCTCGTCACCGATATCTCCAGCCCCGTCCTTGGCACGATGGCCAGCGCCGCCGAAGAGCGGCTCTACGCCGAGAACTACAACCTGGTGCTCTACAACACGCACGACGACCTCGAACGCGAACGCTTCTACGTCGATTCGATCCTGCAGCGCTCGGTCGACGGCGTCATGTTTGTGTCGGCCTGGGACGAAAGCACGGCCCTCGACAAGCTGGAGGCCGCCGGCATTCCCATCGTCGTCGTCGACCGCGTGCCGCAGAACTACGGGGGCCCGGCCGTCGTGCTCGACAACATCCTCGCCGGGCGGCTGGCGGCTGCACACCTGCTCGCCCTCGGCCACCGGCGTCTGGCTCACATCGGCGGCCCGGCAGAGGTTCACATTGCCCGCGAGCGGCTGAACGGCTTCCAGGCCGTGCTGGCCGAGCACGGTATCGACTGCCTGGCGATCGAACGGGCCGATGACTGGCACGTGGAGTCCGGCTGTGCGGCGATGCAGCGGCTGCTGGCGCGCGAGCGACGGCTTTACGGCGGTCCTTTGCGCCGGCGACCTGCTGGCCATCGGCGCCATGCACGCCCTCCGGATCGCAGGCTGCGCGATTCCCGCCGACGTGTCGGTCATGGGGATCGACGACATCGAACTGGCGGCCTACCTGTGGCCGCCGCTGACGACCGATCAGCCAGTCGATCGGCCAGATGGCAGCGCTGGGCGTGGACATGCTGCTGGCGCAGCTGGCAGGCACGCTGCCCGAGCCCGCACGCGTACAGATCGCACCGGAGCTGGTGGTGCGGGAGTCCACCGCACCGTGCAGGAGAGGCATAGACCGAGGATAGAGATGGCGACACTGCTGTCCATGGAAGGAATCACCAAGTCGTTCTTCGGCGTCAGCGTCCTCAAGGGCGTCGACTTCGACCTGGACCACGGCGAAGTGCACGTGCTCCTGGGCGAAAACGGGGCCGGCAAGTCCACGCTGATGAAGATCCTGTCGGGCGCGTACCGGCTCGACAGCGGCGCCATCGTGCTTGACGGTCAGCCGATCGACATGGCCGACTTCACTCCCAAGCCGGCCGAAGACCTGGGCATCGTCACCGTCTACCAGAACTTCCACCTGATTCCGCACCTGAGCGTGGCCGAGAACCTGGCGATGACCCGCTTTACGCATGGGCGCGGCTTGATCCGCTGGAAGGATGTCTACGCGCACGCCGCAGCGGTGCTTGAGCAAGATCGACTTTGCCATCGACCTCAAGGCCAAGGTGCGCGACCTGCCGGTCTCGCAGAAGCAGATGCTCGAGATCGCCGTCGCGATCTCCAAGAACGCCAAAGTCCTGATCATGGATGAGCCGACCGCCGCGCTCAGCCGCAAGGAAACGGAGATCCTCTTCAAGACCCTCGCCGACATCAAGGCGCAGCGGCATCGGCATCATCTACATCTCGCACAAGCTCGAAGAAGTCAAGCAGATCGGCGACCGCATCACCGTGCTGCGCGATGGCGCTGACGGTGGCCACCCTGCCGGCGCGTGACGCCGACCTGCAGAAGTCATCGGCCTCATGATCGGCAAGGAACTGGCGCAGGCCGCGTGCAGCAGGCCAGTATCACCGGCTGGCACGGTGAGACCTGCTGCGGGTCGAGGGTCTGAGCAGCCGGCGCTTCCCACGGCGCCTATCAGCCTTGCCGTGCGCAGCAGGCGAGATCCTGGGCATCACCGGCGTGGTCGGTGCGGGCAAGACCGAACTGGCGCACGCCATCTTTGGCGTCGATCGCGTCGACAGCGAGGGCACGTTGTCACTGCAGGGCAAGAGCGTCAAGGTCCACTCGCCGCGGCAGGCGATCGAGCTGGGGATCGGCTACCTGCCCGAAGATCGCGACGCCGACGGGCTCTGCCTCAACCTGGGTGTCAAGGAAAACGTCTCGCTGGTCACCTGGCCAAGCTGCAGCGCATCCTCTTCAGCACGGCCAACGAGAAGCGCAGCGTGGCGGCACTTGGTCAAGTCGATCGGCATCAAGACGGCCGGCTTGTCGCAGCAGGTCAAGTACCTGAGCGGCGGCAACAAGCAGAAGGTCGTCTTCGGCAAGTGGCTCAGCGCCGAGTGCAACCTGCTGATCCTCGACGAGCCGACCATCGGCATCGACGTCGGCGCACGCGGCGAGATCTACGAGCTGATCCGGCGCTTTGTCGCCGAGGGCGAACGGGGCGTCATCTTCATCTCGAGCGACATGGACGAGATCTTGAGGTGGCCGACCGCATCCTGGTGATGTCGGGCGGCAACATTGTCGCCGAGCTGGACCCCAAAGCACACCACCAAGCAGGAGATCATGCAGTACAGCCTGCGCGCTGTGGCAGGGGCAGAATCAGCAGATCAGCAGCACAGTCGACAGCCGGTGCAGAGGCACGTTAGGGACCAGGAAGAGCAACTATGAGCCAGCTCGAAGCCAGGCCAGGCATCACAACACGCAGCAGCGGGACGGCCAGTCGCTCCGCGCGCCTCTTGCGCAACCAGGGCATCTCGATGCTCCTGATCCTGGTCGTCATGTGGGTGGTGCTGGCGTTTCTCTCGCCCTATTTCTTCACCGTCAGCAACCTCTTTGAGATCACCCTGCAGACGGCGGTCATTGCCATCATTGCGGCAGGCGAGACGCTTGTCATCATCTCCGGCGGCATCGACCTGTCGGTTGGCTCGGTCTTTGCCTGTGCGGCGGTCGTCGGCGGCCTTGTCTTCACGTACACCGGCAATCTCGTCCTTGGCGCTGGCGACCACGCTGGGCGTCGGCGCCCTGCTCGGCCTCACCAATGGCCTGCTGATCACCCAGGTGCGGGTGCCGCCCTTTATTGCCACGCTGGGCATGATGGGGATCGCCCGCGGGCTGGCGCTGATCATCTCCAGCGGCATCCCCATCTACGGGCTGGACGACCGCTACAAGTTTATCGGTCAGGGCAAATTTTTCGACGTCATCCCGGTGCCCACCGTGATCGTGATCGTGGTCTACGTCATCAGCTATCTCGTGATGAACTACACGCGCTTTGGCCGCTTTATCTACTCCATCGGCAGCAACGCCGAGGCCGCGCGCCTCTCGGGCATCAACGTGGCGCCGGTCACCGTGGGCATCTATACACTTTCGGGGTTGTTGGCCGGCCTGGCTTCGATCATCGAGGCGGGCCGTTTGGCGACGGTGCAGCCGGCTGGCGGCAACGGCTATGAACTGCTGGCGATTGGCGCCGTCCTGATCGGCGGCGCCAGCACCTTTGGCGGTGAGGGCAGCATCCTGGCCACGCTGATCGGCGCGCTGCTGGTCACGACCATCCGCAACGGGCTCAACATCCTCGGCGTCAATGCATTCTGGCAGTACGTTGTCAACGGCATGGTCATCATCGGCGCCGTCGCCATTGACCAGTACCGCCGGCGGCGCTAAAAGGAGGTGGGAGAAGGCAAGAGCACGCAGCTGCGGCCAACTGCCGCGTCAATCGTCGGGTTCCGGGGAGTGTTTTTCCACATTGCTACGTGGCACATGTTTGACCCGTATTCAAACTGTCAGGAGGAGGAAAGATGTCGAGAAGCTTGCTCGGATTCTGGCCGTCCTGCTGGTGATCGCAGTCCTGGCGGGCTGCGCCGCACCGCCGCCTGCGGCCCAGCCCGCCGCCCGATCGGGGGCAGCGGAGGCCACCGCGGAACAGGCTGCTGCGCCCGGCCGCAGCGACAAGGGCGAGATCGTCTTCATCCCCAAGTCCACCTCGGCCACCTTCTATCTCTTCCTCGTGAAGGGCGCCCAGGACAAGGCCAAGGAACTTGGCTACACCATTGACTACCAGGGCCCGGCCACCGAGGCCGACATTGCGGCCCAGGTCGACCTGGTGCGCAACATCACCCAAGAAGCCGGCCGGCATCCTGCTGGCGGCGCTCGACTCCGAGGCGCTGATTCCGCCGGTCGAAGAAGCAATGGCGGCCGGCGTGCCGGTGGCCATGGTCGACTCGGGCATCGACGGTGACGTGCCGGTGGCCAGCATCATCACCGACCAGTACAAGGGTGGCTTCATGGCCGGCGAGGAGATGGCTAAGCTGCTCGACAAGAAGGGCACTGTTGCCAACCTGGGCATCCAGGCCGGCTCCGTCAGCGCCGGGCGCAGCAAGGGCTTTGCCGACGCCATCGCCCAGTACCCCGACATGAAGGTGCTGGAGACGCAGTGGACCGACGCCGATGCGGCCAAGTCGCTGAACATTGCGACCGACCTCATCACCGGCAACCCGGACATCGCCGGCTTCTTCTCGGCCGCGGCCCCGATTGCCGCCGGCATTGCCCAGGCGGCCAAGGCCAAGGGGATCGACAAGAAGGTCAAGATCATCACCTTCGACCCCAGCCCCGAGATTCTGCCGCTCTTTGACGACGGCACCATCCAGGCCATCATCGCCCAGGACCCCTACCAGATGGGTTACCAGGGCGTTGCTGCGATCGACGCCTTCATGAACGGCAAGAAGATTGAGACTCCGAAGATCGAGCTGGCGCCCGTGCTGATCACCCCGGAGAACGTCAAGTCGGCAGAGGTTCAGGCAGCTGCTCCAGACGCCGGACAAGTTCCAGAAGTAGGAGCGGATAGACCCGCCCCAGGCTCGGTGCAACGGTTAGAGAATACGCCTGAATGGCGTGCACCGAGCCAGGGGCGATTGTTGCGATCGTGCGTGGCGCTGCCCCTTGTGTCACCGGGCTATGCAGCCGGTGGGCAGCGCCGCGCACGGCTTTTGCGACAGCCAGCCAGAAGGCTTAGGAGCCACGCATGCAGACGCTCAACATCGGCCTGATCGGCACCGGGTTCATGGGGCGCACCCACTCGAACGCCTACCGCCAGGTCGGCAAGTTCTTCCCGCACACGATCCTGCCCGTGCGCAAGGCCGTCTGCGCGCGCAACCCGCAGACCACGGCGGCGTTTGCCGCACACTGGGGCTGGGAGGAGGTCGTGCCCGACTGGCAGGCGCTGGTGCGCACGCGACGATATCGACGTGATCGACATCGCCACGCCCAACAACACGCACTATGAGATTGCGCTGGCGGCCGCGGCGGCGGGCAAGATGATCGTCTGCGAAAAGCCGCTGGCCATGAACGCCGAGGAGGCGCGCGCCATGGTCGATGCCGTGGAGCGCAGCGGCAAGCCCTCCATGGTCTCCTTCAACTACCGCCGCATTCCCGCCGTCACCCTGGCCAAGCAGCTGGTCGACGAGGGCCGCCTCGGCCGCATCTTCCACTACCGCGCCAAGTACCTGCAGGACTGGACCATCAACCCCAAGCTCCCGCAGGGCGGCAACACGCTCTGGCGGCTGGACGCCGACGCCGCAGGCAGCGGCGTGACCGGCGACCTGCTGGCGCACTCGATCGACCTGGCGCTCTGGCTGGCCGGCCCCATCCGCGCGGTCACGGCCATGACCGAAACCTTTATCAAGGAGCGCCGGCTGCAGGACGACCCGGGCACGGTCAAGCCGGTCAAGATCGACGACGCCTGCGCCTTCCTGGCCCGCTTCGCCAACGGGGCGCTGGGCACCTTCGAGTCCACCCGCTACGCCTGCGGGCGCAAGAACCAGAACACCTTTGAGATCAACGGCGAAAAAGGCGTCAATCGCCTTCGACCTGGAAGATGCGCACCAGCTCGAATACTACAGCCACGGCGACAGCTCGCTGACGCGCGGCTTCCGCACCATCCAGGTCTGGGACGGCGACCACCCCTACATGAAGAACTGGTGGGTTCCCGGCTGCGCCATCGGCTACGAGCACACCTTCATCCACGCCGTATCCGATTTTCTGTATGGCCTAGAGCGGGGCGAGAAGCTCGTCCCCGACTTCCGCGACGGCCTGGCGACGCAACTCGTGTGCGACGCCGTGCTGGCCTCGGCGCGGAGCGGCGAGTGGGTAGAAGTAGAGCAATCGTAATCGTGCCTGGCGCTGCCCACTGCAGGCCGCTGATCCTCACGAATCTTGTGGGCAGCGCCTGCACGTCTTTCTATCTGTCTACCGGTACACTTCCGCCGTGCCGCGCACCATCTCGGCGTAGCTTTCCACCTTGAGGGCGGCGCCGCCGATCAGGGCGCCGTCGATGTCGGGCTGCGCCATGATCTCGCGGATGTTCTTGTCGTTGGTGCTGCCGCCGTAGAGGATGCGGGTGTCGTCCGCGACCTTGGGCCCGTACAGCTCGGCGACCGTGGCGCGCACGACGCCGCCGCAGATGTCGTTGGCCTGCTGCGCCGTGGCGCGCGGCCGGTGCCGATCGCCCAGATCGGCTCGTAGGCGATGATCAGGCTGCTCCACCTGGTCCGCATCCAGCCCGCCAGCGCGCCGTGCACCTGGCCGCTGACAAACGCCTTGGTTTCGCCCGCCTCGTTCTGCTCCAGCGACTCGCCGACGCAGACGATCGGGGTCAGGCCCGCTTCGAGGGCGGCCTTGATCTTCTTGTTGACGCCTCTCGTCGGTCTCGCCAAAGTACTGGCGGCGCTCGCTGTGGCCGAGGATGACATACTGGGCCAGCCCGTTGAGCATCGCCCGCGCTCACCTCGCCGGTGTAGGCGCCGCTGGCGGCCCAGTGCATGTTCTGGGCGCCGACGGCGATGTTGCTGCCTGCCAGCGACCTTGGCCACGGCCGGCAGATCGACAAACGGCGGGCACACCACGCGGTCGACGCCGTCTTCGTCGTTGACGGCATCCTGGATCGCCTTGGCCAGTGCCTCTGCCTCGTCGATGCTCTTGTTCATCTTCCAGTTGCCGGCCATCATGGGCTTGCGCATAGAAGTTTACTCCTCAAAGCAAGAGATGCCTGCGGTTCACCAGCCATCTCGTCGGATGAATTATTGCGTACGAATCAAGGCTCAGACGACGTCACGTTCGGACTGCTCGCGTTCGGCTTGCTCGCGTGCTTCCTGCTCGCGGCCTCGGCTTCGGCTACCTCGGTTTCATACTCCGCCGCGGTCAGCCAGCGCCCGCCATGCACCTCGTGGCGCTCGATGCGCTTCTTGCTGTCCAGCCAGAGCTCAAACTCCACCTGGCCAAAGCAGCGGCCCTTGCCCGAGGTGTGCAGCACCTTGCGCACGTAGTAGCCGCCTTGGTTCTCGTCGTCCAGGCTGGTCTCGTTCATCAGGTCGACCTGCCCGGCAATCGGCTCGCGGCAGCGGTTGCTGAACGCGTAGATCGGCAGATAGCGATCCGAACTGGTCGGCCCTTTGCCCGTGAAGGGGGCGAAGAGTTTGGAGAGGAAGCTCATCGTCGTTGCCCTTTGTCACACACAGCCATGTCCCGGGGACGTCAGCGAAGCTTCGTTGTCGTCCCCGGGACATTCCGCTCGTTACTTGTCGTTCAACGCTGCCACGCCGGGCAGCTCGATGCCTTCGAGGAACTCGAGGCTGGCGCCGCCGCCGGTGCTGACGTGCGACATCTTGTCTTCGAGGCCTGCCTCGCGGATCGCCGCCGCGCTGTCGCCGCCGCCGATGATCGTGGTGGCATCCTTGAGCCCGCCGAGGATCTCGGCGATGGCCACGGTGCCCTGGGCAAAGGCCGGGAACTCAAAGACGCCCATCGGGCCGTTCCAGACGACCGTCTTGGCGCCGGCCAGGTGGTTGGAGTAGTGGGCGATGGTGGCAGGGCCGATGTCCAGCGCCATCCACTCGGCCGGGACCTCGTTGACGCTCACGACCTTGCTCTCGGCGTCGGCGGCAAAGGCGTTGGCGACGCGCAGGTCGACCGGCAGTTCGATCATGTCGGCGCCCTGGCGCAATCAGCTCCTTGGCCGTGTCCAGCGCCTCGGCCTCGACCAGGCTCTTGCCCATGTTGTAGCCCTGGGCGGCCAGGAAGGTGTTGGCCATGCCGCCGCCGATCAGGATGCGCATCGACCTTGGTCAGCAGGTTGGAGATCACGCCGATCTTGTCGCTGATCTTGGCGCCGCCCAGGATGGCGACGAAGGGCCGCGCGCGGGTTTTCCAGCGCGCCGCCCAGGTATTCCAGTTCCTTCTCCATGAGGAAGCCGGCGACGGCGGGCAGATAGTGGGCCACGCCTTCGGTGCTGGCGTGGGCGCGGTGGGCGCTGCCAAAGGCGTCCTTGACGTAGACGTCGCCCAGCTTGGCCAACTCCTTGCGCCATGCCCTCGTCGTTCTTGGTCTCGCGCTTGTCGAAGCGGGTGTTTTCCAGCACCAGCACCTCGCCGGGCTTGAGCGCCTTGGCGGCGGCTTCGGCCTCGGGGCCGGTGGTGACGCCCACGAACTTGACCGGCGCCCGGCAGCAGCGTGGCCAGGTGGTCGGCCGTCACCTTCATGCTGTACTTGGGGTCCGGGCCATCCTTGGGGCGGCCCAGGTGGCTCATCAGGATCACGGCGGCGCCGTGGTCGAGCAGGTACTGGATGGTGGGCAGGGCCGCGCGGATGCGGGCGTCGTCGGTGATGGCGCCGGTGGCCTTGTCCTGCGGCACGTTGAAGTCGACGCGGACCAGGGCCGTCTTGCCCTGCCAGTCCACGTCCTTGATGGTCTTCTTGTTCATGGTGGTCTCCTGAAGGAAAACGAGCGTGGCACGCACGCGCGCACCACGCTCGTAAAACGACTCACTAGGGACAGCACGGTGCTCCTGTGCGGTTGCTCCGACTTAGATGCCCTTCTTGTCCATGAAGGCGATCAGGTCGGCGACGCGGCTGCTGTAGCCCCACTCGTTGTCGTACCAGGTCACGATCTTGACCATGTTGCCGTAGACGTTGGTGAACTCGTAGTCCACCGAGCTGCTGCAGCGGGCTGCCCTTGAAGTCGATGCTGACCAGCGGGTCGCGCACGACCTGGAGGATGCCCTTCATGGGGCCGGCGGCGGCGGCGTCATAGGCGGCGAACAGCTCGTCCTTGGTGATGGGGCTGCTCGACAATGGCGGTCAGGTCCACCACGGAGACCGTGGAGGTCGGGACGCGCATGGCATAGCCGTCGAACTTGCCCTTGAGTTCGGGGATGACCAGCGAGACGGCCTTGGCGGCGCCGGTGGTCGTCGGGATGATGCTCATGGCAGCGGCGCGCGCGCGGCGCAGGTCCTTGTGGACGAGGTCCAGAATGCGCTGGTCGTTGGTGTAGGCGTGGATCGTCGTCATCAGGGCCTGCTTGATGCCGGCGAGGTCGTTGAGGACCTTGGCGGCCGGGGCCAGGCAGTTGGTGGTGCAGGAGGCGTTGCTCAGGATGTTGTGCTTGGCCGGGTCGTACTTGTCTTCGTTGACGCCCATGACGATGGTCAGGTCTTCGCCCTTGGCCGGGGCGCTGATGATGACCTTCTTGGCGCCGGCGGCCATGTGCAGTTCGGCCTTGGCGCGGTCGGTGAAGATGCCGGTGCTCTCGACGACGATATCGACGCCCAGGTCGCCCCACGGCAGCTTGCTCGGGTCCTTCTCGGCCAGCACCTTGATGCGGTCGCCGTCGATCACGAGGTCGCCGTCTGTGACTTCGACCGTGCCGGGGAAGATGCCGTAGTTGCTGTCGTACTTGAAGAGATGGGCATTGGTTGCGGTGTTGCTCAGGTCGTTGACGGCGACCAGGTCGAACTGCCCGCGGTAGTTCTCGAACAGGGCCTTGGTCACCTGGCGGCCAATGCGGCCAAACCCATTGATGCCGATCCGAAGCTTTGCCATTTTATGCTCCTTAAATATGTGAAATACAAAGAATTGTTTTCCGTGTCTATTCTACACCAAGTCCCCTGCGAATGCCATATTTAGGGGGTGGGGTATTTTTTTGGCGGGCTCTAATGCTAGACTCGATGCAGAGAAATGCCGCGAATCAAGTATAATATCTTTCTGGTGTTGGTTCGTTAAGCACGCGCTGCGACACTCTGATACCTGTTTCTCCCCCGGAGATAGACAATGGAGCAAGCAGAGACCACCTTTGGCATGTGGCTGCGCCACCAGCGTCACACGCTGGACCTGACGCAGGCGGAACTTGCCACACGCATCGGTTATTCGGTCGTGACTGTCCGCAAGTTGGAACGCGATGAGGTGCGTCCTTCGCGCCAAGTGGCGGAACGCCTGGCCGACCTGTTTGCGCTGGCAGCGGGAGCCACGTGCCGGCCTGATCACCCTTGCCCGTGCGGCACATCCTCAGCCTCCACAACCATCAGAATCACCTGGTTATCCCTCCGCACTGAGCATGCTGCCGGCGCCGCTCACACACTTGACCGGCCGGGGCGCCGAGGTAGTGGAGATTGTCCGTTTGCTGGACGCTCCTGACTGCCGGCTGCTGACGATTGCCGGCCCCGCCGGGATTGGCAAGACGCGGCTGGCCGTCGAGGTGGCAAGGAAGTTGGCGTCACAAGTGCCGTACGCCATCCGCTTCGTCGCGCTGGCGGACCTGCATGTGCCGGAGGCGATTGTGCCTGCGCTGGCGGAGGCTGTGGGCTGTCACTTCTATGCTGGCGTACTTTCTTCCAAGCAGCAGTTGCTCGATCACCTCTGCCGCCAGGAGTACCTCCTGGTGCTGGACAACTTCGAGCACCTGCTGCCTGATGGCGCCGACCTGATCCAGGAACTGCTCCAGCGCTGTCCGGGTTTACGCATGCTGGTGACCTCGCGTGAGCGGCTGCAGCTCAGCTGCGAAGCGGTCTATGTGCTCGACGGCCTCGATTATCCGAGTGACACGCCCACTGGCGCACCGGATAGTTACAGTGCCGTCAAGTTGTTTGTGGAGACTGCGCAGCGGGCGCGCCGCCGTTTTGTACTGGACGCTGGCAGCGAGCAGGACGTCGTCGAAATCTGCCGGCTGGTCGACGGCGTGCCGCTGGCCATTGTCCTGGCCGCTGCCTGGGCGAAGGTTCTGACCCCCGCCCAGATCGCCGCCGAACTCCGGCAAGGGCCCGAGTTTCTGGAAGCGGATCTCGCGCGACCTGCCCGACCGCCAACGCAGCATCAAGTCGGTTGTGGCGCAGTCGTGGCATCGCCTCACCGCGGCCGAGCGCGCCGTATTTATGCGTCTCACTGTGTTTCGCGGCGGGTTTACATTGGCCTGCGGCGCAGCGTGTCGCCGGCGCTTCACTGCCCACGATCAGCGCATTGGTCAGTAAGTCGCTGGTGCGGCGCAGGCCCGACGAACGCTACACGATTTATGAACTCCTGCGCCATTACGCCGAAATCGAATTGGAAGCTGCCGGACAGACCGCGGCTGCCTGCTCTGCGCACTGCGCCTATTATGCAGACCTTCCTGGAGCAGTGTGCCGCTGAGAGTTACGAGTGGCCGCTCGCTCGCCGTAATGCAGGAGTTGGCAGCTGACCTTGCGAATGTGCAGGCGGCCCGCCAGTGGGCGCTCGCACACTGCGACAGCTGCCGCCGCCGCTCGTTTTCTCGTCGCGCTCGTCTGCGCTTTGTGAGACGCCTTGCTGCTCACAGGTGGCGATCGGAGCTTCTGCTGCCGCGGGCGTGAGTTCCAGAACATGGCCTAATTGCCCGTGCGGCACATGTGAGTGCACGGCCCTGGTGTTCGGCAGCGGATGTCACGTAAATCGTCTTCTCCTTGGCGATATCGAAATAGGCGCGTTCCTTGTAGCTGCGCGCCAGCCGCTCGGCCTCACACCTGTGCGGCACGATGATGGACACATCTAAGTGGAACCGCCCCGTTTCGCGATCCAGCCAGCCGCCCAGGTAGTGGCTCCCGCTGCGCCACATATCGGCGTTGGCGACCATGTAGCATGCAACAGCCTCAGGAGTCAGTTCGCCAACGCCAAGTGTCCTGCTGCGCGCCGGATAGGGTGATAGCGCGTACCCTGTACAGGGCCTATGGAGGAACAACGGCTGAACAGAGAAGTCACTCTCGAATCTTGGGTCAAACCCCAGCCGCGCAGCTTGCTCTCCGCAGGCGGTAAGAAGAGCAGAGCCATGGCATGCGCACCAGCCGATTCGGGGGATCGGGCAAGTACTTGTGGCGTGCCGGTATATGCCAGCGTGAGCAGGCCAGGTTTGACGTATGCTTTGGCAGCAGCACGGCAATCGGTTGTCGTTGTGCCGATCTAGGCTGCAAGCACAGGCGATGGCGACGCAGCAGGCAGCGCGCACAGCCAGCCGCGCGACTTGTTGGGCGCCGTGTAGGCGTTCAGCCATGAAAGCGCCAGGGGAGTAGGCGCATCCACCATGCGCTGCTGAATCAGGGCCGCACATTCGGTGGGGCTCAACCGGCTTGTGTCTACTTCGACGTCGTAGACGCCGGGCGTATGGGCGCGTTCAAACTGCGCCTGCAGCTGCGCCGGCTGCCGGGCACCGGTCCGGGCCCGCTGCTCCAAAGTGTCAAGCGGGCAGCGCACGCCGACAAACCAGGCGCACAAGCTGTAGAACTCCGTGGCACAGGAGCGCAGCCAGGCCGGCTCACACAGCGTGTGCTCGGCAACAACGTTCTGGCCGCTTTGCAGCAGCGCCAGGATGCTGTGATGCATGTCCTTGACCATCTGTGTGGCAAGGGCAGGTGCTGGATCTTGGGTGGAGACGCACAGCGCGTCGCTGATGCTGATGGCCAGGTATGGTTCTGGGAGAGCTGCACGCAGGGCCGTGGCAATGCTCGACTTGCCGGAACCCGCGACGCCGTTGAGCAGGATCAGTTTACCGGGGGTCATGGTTGCTCCTTGCTGAACAGTAGCTATTGGGCTGTACTACGTCACGCCATTAAAGCACGGGTGTGGGGCGGCGAAAAGATCACTTTGTGATACTAAAAAGTGATCTTTGTGTGGTTATCGTAGTTGCTGCCGGCGCCGGGAATCATGACTGCAGCGTAGTCAGCGCCCCCCGCAGCCGCCAATTCCTGCTCCGTACGCCATCCCTGCGGCAAACTGCTCCGGTTTCATGTCGGCCTCCACCTCGGCCATCGCAGCATCCATGCGCGCACGGATCCACCGGGCGGCCGCGGCATCAAAGCGCCGGCTGTGGGCCTTGACCTGGCCGAGCAAGATGGCGGCACGGTCGTAGTCGTGCCGCGCTGCTGCCACCCGCGCTGCTAGCGCCAGCCGCTCCATTTCGTCGACGTTGATCAGTCGTGAGTTGAGGATGATGGAACAGGCTCTGCTCCAGCCGATCGCCGGCCGTGTCGAGTTCTCCTTGCGCCAGCGCCACCTCCCCCAGATAGGTGCAGATCTGCGCCAGGACGAGCGGATTCTCCCGATCGAGATTGCGGCGTAGGCTCTCTAGCAGCAGCTTCTGCGCTGCGGCGGCGTCCCCCTGATGCAGGATAGCCAGCGCCAGGTGCGCCTGCCACTCCCGCTGTCATCGCGCGTGCTGTTGATCGTCGTCGCAATCGCTGCGGCCTCTTGAAACAGCCTGCCGGGCGCGCGCGCGATATCGCCGCGCCAAAGCGCCAGCCGCCCCAGGATACCTCTGCACTCGCCGATCCCCGTGGCATTCCCACTCTTCTGAAAGTTGCGCAGGCTTTCTTCGGCAACCGGCGCCGCCCGCAGCCCTTGCCCCTGGTCCAGCAGCAGCGCAGCGTAGCCCCAGAGATGGGCGGCTAGCACAAACACCCTGTCGGCCATGGGCGCCATATTCTTCGCCTAACACCGGCGGCGTGTTCGCCGCGCGCGCCAGCCCAATCCCGTGTTCCAAGTAGGAGCTTGCTTCGGCCAAATCTGCCGCCGTCCAGGCTCGGTAATACCAGGCGGTGGCCTGGAGCAGAGTTGTCTGGCGGTGGGGCAGCAGTGCAGCAGGCCCAGCGCGCTTCCTCATTGCCGATGCCGGAGACGCTCGCAAAGTAGCTGGCCGCAAGGATCAGCCATGCTGCATCGGCGTACTGGTCGCGCCCAGCGACTACTGCACGGCTGCCCGCAGGTTGTCCTGTTCCGGTTTCAGACGGTGCACCCATGCCGGCATACTCCTCGCCGCGCAGATGGCAGTCGCTGCGCCGAAAGACTTCAGAAAGGTCGCGCAATGGCGGGCACGCGCCTCCCTCTCTTCGCCGTGCGCCCGCAGCTGTTCGAGGGCAAACTTGCGGATGGTTTCAAGGAGGAAGTAGCGCATCTCGCCGCTCGGCGGCATCTCCACGCGCACCAGGTTCTTTGGCTGCCAGGCGCGCAACTGCGTGACCGTTCCGCCCATCGCCTGTACGGCATCCAGGTCAAAGCCGCCCGCAAAGACGCCCAGCCGGCGCAGGAGGGAGCGTTCGTTTTCATCCAGCAGCTCGTAGCTACGCCGGATTGCTGCACGCAGCGTACGCTGGTGCGGCGGCAGATCGTGCGCCCCGTCGATCAGCAGCTCCAAGGTCTGGCGCTTCAGCTGTTCCAGCAGCTGTGCCGGCGAGAGCAGGTCCGCCTGCGCCGCACACAGCTCCAGCGCCAGTGGCAGGCAGTCCAGCCGGCGGCAGATGTCACCCAGCGTGGCTTCGATCTGGCGGGTGCGCCGGAAGTCGTGGTTGACCGCCTGGGCACGCACGCGTAAACAGCTCGACGGCAGCGTCGAGCGCCAGCGGCGGCACCAGGTAGCGCTGCTCGGCGCGCAGGTGCAGCCGTTCGCGGCTCGTGGCAAGCACACACAATCGTGGGCACTCTGCCACCAGCGCGGCGACCAGCGCCGCGGCCTCGCCGATCTGCTCCAGGTTGTCCAGCACCAGCAGCAGATGCTTGTGGCGCAGGAACTCCACCAGTTTTGTCCGGGGCGGCTTCGCGCCGCCTTCGTAGCAGCCCACGGCATTGGCGACGGCGGACGTCATCAAGTCCACGTTCCCGACCGGCGCCAGGGGCACGAACACGGCCCCATCTTGATAGCTGCTTTGCAGGCGCGCTGCGGCAGCGAGGGCGAGACTTGTCTTGCCGATACCGGGTGGGCCGATCAGCGTCAGCAGCCGGCCGCAGTGGCCCAGCAGGCGCCGGCCGAGCTGGTCGACTTCGGCGTTGCGGCCGATCAGCTCGTGCGGCAGCGGCGGCAGCTGGGCCGGAGCCGTCCGACCGTTTTCGGTACTGCGTCCCCTGTGTGCGCGTCTGCGCTGCCTGATCCAGGATGGGCGCTGCCGGCACACGTTCGCCCCGGGCGATGGCTGCCTGCTCAATCAGCCGGGCTGCCGCCACCGGATCGTTCTGCAGGCCCAAAGCCGGCACAAACTGCGTGGTGACGACCGTGAGCACCGGCAGCCGGCGTTCCTGTTCCAGGTCGCAGATAATAGAGGTGCTGTAGCCGACGGCTGCGGCGAGATCGCCTTGGGTCATGCCGGCGCGCTTGCGCAGCTGCCGCAGCAGTGCGCCAAACGAGGTGGCGCCGAAGGAGGTGGGGGATGCCATTGCGTGCTCCTGGCTGTTCAAGCCGCGAACCGTTGCGTAATTCTTGCGTAAAAAAGGGGTTTCATTGCCCCGTTTACCGGATATGCTTGCAATCCATCGGCAAGAGCAGCGGACCGAAATCTTAGCCAGAGTTCTCGGAAATACGCAAGTGGGCTGAGCGAAGTCACCCGCGGCCATTGACCGAACTGTTGTACCAGCGAGATGTGAATCAGAGGTTCAGAAGGGGAGGAATCATGCGCAAGATTAGCTACACTCATCGGTGCTGCCCTGGTGCTGTTGTCTGTTCTGGCAACCGCCGGGTTCGCCGCACCCTCACGCGCTGGGGCCAAAGAGACGCCCTTGACGGGCACGGAGACACGGTATTTCGGCGTGCCGGGCCGCGTGTGGGTTGCCGGCAGTGTTACGCAAGTCCGGGACCTCCCGCTCACGGGGACCTTCGCCTTTAGCGGCGAGAGCGTCACCCTGGCCGGCACGGAAACCGTGCTTGTGAATGCCGCACTGTTCGACGGTGGCGGGATTACCTGGGGAGTCGCCACGTACACCGATACGGCCACCGGGGTGACGTGCACGTGCACTGTCATCGGCCGGATTACAGACGTCCTCGCTACTCTCAAGCTCAATGCCTCATGCAGCGACGGCAAGCTGCTCAAGGGGACGCTGCAGGACGTGTCCTCCGACCCGCCGGCCAGGCGCCGCCAAGTTTGATAACTAGCGAGTTTACCGGGGTGCTGCTTAGCCCCGGCCAGAACTGACGCCGGCGATTTACGGCGGGCCGAGAGGCTCCCGCGCTCTCGGCCCGCTCTATTTGTGCCCCTACCTCTTCCACCCCAGCGAACTTTAGGGCACGATGGCCACTTCGCGCTTGCTGGCGGCAGAGCGGAGGACTGCGTCGATAATCTGCACGCTCGTCAGCGCCTGCTCGCGGGTGGGGATGTCGGCGGTCTTGTCGCCGTCCAGGGCGCGCACGAAGTTTTCGATCAGCTGGAAGTACGAGCCGACCTTGGCCTCGTGCAGCGGGGTCTGGATGCTCACTTCCTGCTTGTTGAGCATCGTGTACAGCTCGACCTTGTCACGGCCGCCGATGTAGCCGCCGCCCTCGGTGCCAAAGACCTCGGTCATGAAGGTTTCAGGATAGTTGGAGGCCCACGACACCTGCAGGTTGAGGACGGCGCCGTTCTCAAAGCGGACAAAGGCCCAGGCAAAGTCGTCGACGTCATAGCGGGCGCCGGCGGCAGGCATGAAGATGTCCGAGCCCCAGCCGCCCAGGCCCATGCCGCGCGGGCCAAACTCGGCAAAGGTGGCGCCGCTGACGGTCACGAGGCTTGGGATAGCCCATCAGGTAGAGGGCGCGATCCAGGGCGTGAATGCCGATGTCGAGCAGGGCGCCGCCGCCGGCCAGGTCGTGGTTGGTGAACCAGCTGCCGTAGCCGGGGATGCCGTTGCGGCGCTGCCACACCGTGCGCGCGGCATAGATGTTGCCAAAGAAGCCGGCGTCCGCCTGCTGCTTGGCCACCTGCATGGGCGGGGTAAAGCGGAAGTGGGTGCCTGCCGTCAGGGTGCGGCCGGCGCGGGCGGCGACGTCGAACATCTCGACTGCGTCGGCGTAGGTCAGCGCCAGCGGCTTCTCGCACAGGACATTGGCGCCGGCCTCGAGGGCGGCGATCGACATCGGCTTGTGGAAGGTGTTGGGCGTGGCCACCACGACGATATCGGGCTTCACCTCGGCCAGCATCTTCTTGTAGTCGCTGTAGGTGCGCGGCACCTTCAGCGCGTCCGCCAGCTCGCGGGCCCGCGCCTCGTTCACGTCGCAGATGGCGACGACTTCGCAGTTGGGCAGCCGCTGGAAGCCGGGGACGTGGCTGTACTTGGCAATGCTGCCGGCGCCGATAACGGCGACGCGGTAGGATTTGGAGGTAGACATAAATCAAACACCTTTGTAGAGAATTGAGAGTAAAGTAAATAGATGATTGAGTTAGTGTAAGACAGCGCAGTAAGCGTGTCAAAAGAGTAGAGGGGCAGCCCCTGTGCTAGAATCCAAGCTATGTCCAACACACAACAGCCAATCCAAACCGCAGCCGAACTCGGCCTGATGCGCGGCTTTCCGCCAGACCCCGCCGGCCTGGTCACCCACGCCAATCAACTCTACGGCCCCTACAACCGCTGGAGCTTCCAAAACGAGCTGCCGCTGAACCACGTCGTCGACGTCTGGCGCGGCGACGGGCCGGTGGCGCCGCTGCCCTATGCGCTGCGCGACTTCGGCGCCGTGACCTATCGCAACCGGCTCGGCACCGAGTTCAGCTTTGACGATATGGTCGAGCTGAGCTACACCGACGGTATCGTCGTGCTGCACCGCGGCCGCATCATCTACGAGCGCTATCTGAACGGCATGCAGCCGCACACGCTCCACGCCTGGGCTTCCGGCTCCAAGTCCGTGACGGGCGTGCTGGCCGCGCTCCTGGCGCATGAGGGGCTGTTCGACCTCCAGGCCACCGTGGCCACGTACCTGCCCGAGCTGGCGCGACAGCGGCTTTGGCGACGCCACGCTGCAGCAGGTCATGGACATGACTACCAACGTCCGCTTCCTGGAAGACGAGATCGACCCCGTCTCGGAAAACCTCAACTACAGCATCGCGCTCGGCTGGCGTGCCCAGCCGCCCGGCTATACAGGTCCGTCTTCCGTGTACGAAGTGCTGCCGACGATGCAGAAGGGCGGCGAGCACGGCGTCCGCTTTGTCTACCTGACGCCGAACACCGACGTGCTGGCCTGGCTGCTCAAGCGCCTGCTCAACCGGCCGCTGGCGCAGATCATGCACGAGCGCATCTGGTCGCAGCTGGGCGCCGAGCGCGATGCCTTCTGGATCGTGGGCCCCACGGCCGCCGAAACCGCCGGCTCGGGCCTGCTGACCACGCTGCGCGACATGGCCCGCTTTGGCCAACTGCTGCTCCAGCAGGGCGAGTTCAACGGCCGCCGGATCTTGCCCGCCGCCGTGGTCGAGGACATCGAACGCGGCGGCGATCCGGCATGCCTTTGCCCGCGGCCCGGCCGCCGGCCCCGGCAACCAGGGCTGGTCCTACCATGCCCAGTGGTGGCACACCCACAACGCCAACCGTGCCTATCTTGCCATGGGGTACGGCGGGCAGATCCTGTACGTCGACCCGGTGGCCCAGATGGTCGTGGCCAAGTTCAGCTCCTTTCCCACGCCCACGCCGGCCGGCAACGAGTTCTACAGCGCCTTCGCCGCCTTGCCGGCGCTGGGCGCCTGGCTGGCGGCTGCCGGCGCACAGGAGCAGCAGTGACGACCTGGATTCAGAAGGCCATCGTGCTCGCCGCCCAAGCCGCGCGGCTTCCATGTCATCACGCGTGAGGTCGTGGCGCAGCTGCCCGAACTGCAGCGGCTGCGTGTGGGCGTCTGCCATCTCTTCCTGCAGCACACCTCCGCCTCCCTGGCCCTCAACGAGCGCGTGGAGCCGGAGGTGCGCGCCGACATGGAAACCTTCTTCAACCGCGTCGTGCCGGAGCATGCCGCCTACACGCACGCCTACGAAGGTCCGGACGACATGCCCGCCCACATCAAGTCCCTGGTCATCGGGGCCAGCCTCACCATCCCGGTGACGGACGGCCGGCTCAACCTGGGCACCTGGCAGGGCATCTACCTTTGCGAGCACCGCAACCACGGCGGCGCCCGCACCCTCATCGCCACCGCCTGGGGCGACGAGTAGTCCTCTTTCGCATAGGACCCCTTCCGGGAAGACCCCCCGGAAGGGGGTCTTCCCGGAAGCCTGCCGTTACTCGGTGACCGGGACGGCCTGGCGCCAGAGCTGCGGGAGGTAGGAGAGGCCGATGGGCACGATCACGTTGACCGGCAGCAGTGACTGGCTGCCGACTGTGAAGTTGCCCAGCTGGCCGGCGGCGTTGCGGCCCCAGCACTTTGCGCCCGCCTTCTTCGGTCACGGCGCAGGTATGCGCGCCGCCCGCAGCGACGGCGTTAACGCCGCCGGTGAACCCGCCTACCTGCACCGGGCGTCGGATACGACTCGGTCGTCCCAACGCCAAGCTGCCCATAGCGGTTCTGTCCCCAGCACTTGACGCCCGCCGTACCCGCGGCAACGTCGCCGATCAGGGCGCAGGTGTGCTTGTCGCCGGCTGCGACATCCTGTGCGCCGCTGGCGATGCCGGTCACGTTGACCGGGGCCGGCCGGTTGACGGTCGTGCCGTCACCCAGCTGCCCTTCGTCGTTCCAGCCCCAGCACTTGACGGCCCCGGCTGTCGTTACGGCGCAGCTGTGGCCGCCGGCCGTAAAGCGATCCACCGGCGCACCGCCCGCCGAAATGGCCTTGACGCCGCTGTCCAGCCCCTGGACGGCCACCGGCGTGCTGCTGGCGGTCGTAGTGCCGTTGCCCAGCTGCCCGGTGTCGTTGGCGCCCCAGCACTGGACTGCGCCGCCGGCAGCAGCGTCGCCGACGATGGCGCACGTGTGCATATAGCCGGCGGCGATGGCACTCACGCCGCTGGTGAGGCCGGGCACATCTTCGGGCGTCGTCGTCAGGTCGCCCCAGCACTTGACGCCGCCCGCCGCCGTCAGGGCGCAGGTGTGGCTGCCGCCGGCGGCGATCTGCTGCACGCCGCTGATCAGCCCCGTCACGGTGACCGGCGCCAGCTGCGACACCGTCGTGCCGTCGCCAAGCTGGCCATAGGCGTTGGAACCCCAGCACATCACCCACCCGTCGGTCGTGAGGGCGCAGGTATGCGTGTCGCCGGCAGCGACGGCCTTGGCGCCGCTGGCCAACCCGCTGACGCTGCGGGGATAGGGGTTGCTGGTCCCCAGCGTGCGCGTGCCGGTGCCGAGCTGCCCGTAGGTGTTGTCACCCCAGCAGAGGACGCCGCCGGCGGCGTTGAGGGCGCACGTGTGCGAGAGGCCGGCCGTCACCGCCACGATATTCGGCAGGATGGCCGCCGCCTCGAGTTCGGATTCGGGCTGCCTCCAGATGGCGCCTCAGATGGCGTCCAGATGGCGCCGGGGCAGTGGGTTCGGGTGTGGGCTCCGGCGGGGCGGCGGACACGGCAGCCGGGAGCAGCAGTGCCGTCCAGCAGGCGAAGACGAGGGCGCCGGCAAGCGCCGGCCATCTGCGGCGCCGCCTGCCTGTCGCAAAGATCATAGACTTATATACCTGGTTGATGGCAGGGGGAGTCGTTGTCATGGTTGCCTCCTGGCAGAAATGCCGAACAAACGAGCACCTCGCCGGCGCGACGAGACTGCGATGTGAGAGAAGGCGAGGAGGCATAACAAACTGCAGCGTCGATCGTGGCACAGAACCGCGCGCGGCGCATTGTTCCTACGCACACAACTTGTACATAGCTGCAGTATAAATTATAGCTAGAAAATTGCGCTACTCTTCCCAATGCACCTGGTGTGCAAACTCCGGCAGCGACTCCTCGCGCAGCCGGCGGTAGAGCGGGGACTTGGCGAACTTGAGCATGTCCTCGAAACGCCCCATCGGCGTGCTGTCGAAGGGGCTGGCAAACCACAGGATGGCCTGCTTCGTGCCGGCGGCCGTCCTGGTTGCGCACCTGTTCGGCCAGCGCGCCGTGGTCGATGCGATCGTAGAGAGCGGGGCCGATCACCAGCTTGACCAGCGTGCTGTAGACGTGGTTGAGATCGTGCACCACCAGCAGCCCGGCCCGGTCCGCCGTGTGCGTGGCGGCACGCGTCCAGCCGGCAAACACAAAATTGACGATCCCGCCGACGAACGGCACCCGGCCCAGGTTGCCGCCCAGCGTGTCGATGATCGTCAGGATCGGCACGTGGCCGTAGCGCACATGGCCGTACTCACGGCCGAGCAGAAAGCGCAGCTCGTCGGGCGTCCGCGTGTTGACCTGCACAGCGGCGATGATGATGAAATAGGGCGGCGGCCAGACGCCGCGCGTGCCCACCGGCGGCGACCCGGTGGGTACCGTGTCCACCACGTACACGTCCACGGGCTTGGTCACGCCCAATTCCTTGCGGCACTCCTCGCTGAGGGCGTACAGCTCGGGGAACTGGCGTTCGCCTACACGAATGCCGGAACGCTGCATCCGGTTCAGCTTGGCGCGGGCGCGCCAGGCGATCAGGAAGATGGAGCCGAGCAGCATGAACAGCCCGACCAGCATCGTGATGCCGAAATCCTCAAGCGTCGCCACCCAGTTCGTGTCGGTGTCGATGATGATGTCGCCCACGAGGCCAAAGAGCCACATGGTGCCGTAAAACATCAGCGACCAGCGAGAAGATCAGCGCGGGGATCTCCCACTTGTAGCGATACGATGGCGAGCGGCGCGTCAAGGGCACAGGCAGATCTCCAGATACCCTTCCGGGAGCCCCTTTCGGGAAGGCTTCCCGGAAGGTCAGTCGGCAAAGAGAATGGCGTGGACGAACTTGGGGCCGTGCACGCCCAGCGTCAGGTTCAGCTCGATGTCGGCCGATTTTGAGGGGCCGGTGATCATGTGCCAGGCGGCGCGCTCGCGCAGCAGCTCGGGCAGGCTGCCTGCCTCGCGCTTCTCCGCCAGCCACTCCTCAAAGTTGCGGTAGAGCCGGCTGAACGGGATCAGCGCGATGTGCCGCAGCGGCAGCAGGCTGGCGGAGCGGCTCTGCCCCTTGGTGGACGCCTACCAGCATCGAACCGGTGGCTGCAAAGGCAGCATCCACGCCCGTCAGCCCAAAGCGGATAAAACGGACCGCATCCCGGCTCTCAGGCGTGGCCAGGTTGGAGGGCACGACCAGCTGCCAGCCGACATCCGCCAGCGTCTCGGCGATGCCGTCGACCGGCAGCCGTTCGGGCGCCCACGCCAGCACCATGCGGTCCTGGCCGGTGTCCAGCGCCGGACCCTTGCGTGCCGCTTCCTCTTCGGCCTTCCACTCGCCCAGCCGGTTCACGAGCGCCAGGCGCGCCTCCACCTCCGAGTCGAGGATCTCGAACGTCCCATACAGGTTCGCCAGTTCGGCCCCAAAGCGCACTGCCAGGTCGCGCTGGTCGCCCTCGGCGCTCGTCACCGTCATGCGCTCCTCGGCGCTCAGCGGCGGCGCCTCGGCCGGCGGAAACGGCAGATCCGGCCGCGACAGGATAATGCGCATCCGGCTCAAAATCTGATCACGCGTGCTCATCGCGGTTCCTCCCTGCAGGCGCTGCCCACCAGGTCGTGATCGCAGGTTAAGGGGGCAGCGCCAGGCACGATAGTGCCACCGCCCCTCGCTTGCCGCAAGCCGCCTCACCTACCAGTAACCTGGTGTGGCGCCTGGGCGATCCTCCGCTACTCATCCCGCTTGATCTCTTCGCCGTGCCTGCCGCTCCCGCCATTGGTCGCGGAAGCTGTGCTTTGCAAACGGCGGGAAGTTGCGGGTATCCGTCCACGCCGCAAACGGCCCCGGCATGGCCTTGATGCTGCCGCCGCCAAACCACGCCAGCAGGTTTGAGCCGCCGCTGGCCATCTTGCCGGCGGATTCGTACAGCGTGCGGCTGCTCATCATCCAGGCAAAGTTCTGCATCGCCAGCTTCTCCATCCGCGCCGTCTCGCCCTCCTCGACCACGTCCGACCGCAGGTCGAGCAGCAGGCGGGGCAGGTCGATCTTGACCGGGCAGGCGTCGCGACAGGCGCCGCACAGGCTCGAGGCATAGGGCAGTTTCTTCACGTCGGTCACGCTGTTGTGCAGCAGCCCGCTGATCACGGCCCCGATCGGCCCGCTGTAGGTCGAGCCGTAGGCATGGCCGCCGATCTCGCGGTAGACGGGGCAGACGTTGAGACAGGCGCCGCAGCGCACGCAGCAGAGCGCCTCGCCGTAGCCGTGCGCCAGCATGTCGACGCGGCCGTTGTCCAGCAGGATCACGTGCATCTCGTCCGGGCCGTCGGCGTCGCCCGGCCGGCGCGGGCCCGAGGTCATCGACATGTAGACGCTGCACTGCTGCCCGGTGGCCGAGCGCGAGAGCGCCTGGTACTGGAGGAACGCATCCTCCACGGTCGGCACGATCTTCTCGATCCCCATGATCACCACGTAGACGCGCGGCAGCGACGACGACATGCGGCCGTTGCCCTCGTTGGTCACGATGCAGATCGTGCCCGTCTCGGCAATGGCAAAGTTGCAGCCGCTGATGCCCATGTCGGCGCCCAGGAACTCGCGGCGCAGCCGGGTGCGCGCCACGCCGCAGATCACCTGCGGGTCGAGCGTCGGCGGCATGTCCAGCTCTTTCTGGAACAGCTCGGCGATGTCCTCGGCGCGGCGGTGGATGACGGGGGCCAGGATGTGCGAGGGCGGCTCGCCGGCCAGCTGGATGATAAACTCGCCCAGGTCGGTCTCGACCGCCGTGATGCCCGGCCTGTGCCAGCGCGTCGTTGACGTGCACCTCTTCGGAGACCATCGACTTGACCTTGACCGCCTTCTGCACGTTGGCCTTGCGGGCGATCTGGATCAGCGTGCGGTTGACGTCGTCCGCCTCCTTGGCCCAGTAGACCTGGGCGCCGTTGGCGGTGAGGTTGGCCTCCAGCTGTTCGAGCAGGTCGGGCAGATTGCGCAGCGCGTGCTCTTTCATCTGCCGCATCTGGTCGCGCAGGCGCTCGCCGTCGACGGCCCCCATGGCGTCGCGGCGCTGGCCGGCCATGCGCCCGGTGGCGCGTTCGAGCGCGGTACGCAGGTGGCGGTTGTTGAGCGCCTGGTCCACGCGTTCGTCATAGGGAAGATGCAGATCGATGGTCGATGTTGCCATGTTGGTGTCGCTTACCAGTTACTCACTTGTTGTCTTGCCAGCGCCGTGAGGGCGCTTCCTTCTTCTCCGCCTGTTTGGGCGCCTGTGGGCGCTCTGCCACGTCGACCTCGTTGACCAGCAGCTGGGCGATGTGCACCGCCCGGCAGTGCTGGCCCTGGCGTGTGAGCAGGCCGTTGATGTGGGTCATGCAGCTCACGTCGCAGAGGGCGACGACGTCGGCGTCGGAAGTGGCCAGGTTCTGCGTCTTGCGCCGGCCCATGGCGCTGCTGATCGGCGCGTTCTTGACCGAGAAGAGGCCGCCAAAGCCGCAGCACTCGTCGGCGCCGGTCAGCGCCACCTGCTCGGCGCCGGCGATGTTGTCCAGCAGCACGTGCGGCTGGCGGTCGACGCCCAGCTCGCGGTTCAGATGGCAGGAGGCGTGGTAGGTCAGCTTGCCCTCGAAGCGGGCGCCGACGTCGGTCACGCCGAGCACGTCGACCAGGAACTCGGTCAGCTCAAAGGTGACCGAGGCCAGGATGGCGGCGCGGGCGCGGTAGGCGGGGTCGCGTTCGAAGAGCACGTCGTAGAAGTGCGCCGTCATCGCCACGCAGCTGCCCGAGGGCGCCACCAGCGCGTCCACCTGGCCGCTGCGGACCAGCGGCTCAAAGATGTCCACAAAGCGCTGGGCCAGCTCCCGGGACTCGTCGCGGTAGCCGGCGTTAAAGGCCGGCTGGCCGCAGCAGGTCTGCTCGCTGGGGAACAACACCTCGATCCCCTGCCGTTCGAGCAGCTCCACCGTGGCCATGCCCACCTCGGGGTAGAGCATGTCCACCATGCAGGTGACGAAGAGCGCAACACGCCGGGGTGGGACCAGGAATTCTTTCTTTTGCATGCTACATCAACGTCACGATCTCTTTTTGCAGCGGCAGCGTGGTGACCTCGACGCGATCGGGCAGCACCAGGCAGTTGATCTCCGTGCGCAGGCCGATCCCCTTGGGGGTGGCGCTGTCGTCAAAGTTGAAACTGCGGCAGGTAGATGCCCGGCTCGATCGTAAACATCACGCCGGGGATCAGGCTGCGCCGGTCGCGTGTCTCCAGGTTGTCGATGTTGACGCCGTTGTAGTGGCCCGTCACGCCCAGGCTGTGGCCGGTGCGGTGGAAAAATGCCTCGCCGTAACCGGCGTCGGCGATCACCTCGCGGCAGACGTCGTCCACCTCGTAGCCGTGGACCTGGTTGCCGGCGCCCAGGCGTTCGTTGCAGAAGGTCACCGCGGCGTCGCGCCCTGTGGCGAGCACGTCGAACAGGTGCCTGGCCGCCGGCGGCACTTCAGCACCGGCGTAGGCCACCCACGTGATGTCGGCATAGCAGTCCTGCGGCGTGCGCCGTTCGCGCGCCCAGAGGTCGATCAGCACGATGTCGCCGGGGCGGATCTCCGTCGGCTGCGCCGCGCTCGGGGCGTAGTGCGGGTTGGCGGCATGGGCGTTGACCGCCACGATGGGCGGGTGGTCGCAGTCCAGGTTGTTGGCCTCAAAATAGTCCACGATCGCCTGCTGCACCTCGTGCTCCATCACCGGTGTGCCGGTGGCGAGGCAGGCGCGAATCATGGCAAAGGCCGTATCCTTTGCCGCCAGGCAGTGGACGGCCGCGCGCCGGTGCGAGGCGATCTGCTCCTCGCTCAGCACGGCCTGCACCAGCTGCACCAGGTCGGCGCTGGAGACGATCTCGGCGCGGGTGACCCGTTCGACCATTTCCTTCGTGCCGGCGTCGACATAGGCCACGTAGGGAATGGCGTTGTCGGGGCTGTACTCCATGGCGATGCGTGTGGCAGGGCCTTTGGGCGTGCGGACCAGCTTCTCAACTGCATGTTCCAGGTCACGCCATCCGACATACTGGCGCACCTCGCCGGCCATGACGGGGTTGGTATGGGCGAACGTCGAGCTCTCGATCGTGTGGATCAGCCACACCGGCTGCCCTTCCGCCGGAATCCACAGAAACCAGCGCCGCGACCCGCTGCGGGTGAGACCCGCCAGGTGCAGGGCGATCGGGTTCAGCCCACGGAAATCATAGAGCAGCCAGCCGTCGATCCGGCTCGTGCGTAAGTAATCTTGAATCGTTGAGAGGTTCATAAGGAATAGAGTTTTATCAGAGGCGCACGCGGCGCAATTGCGGATAGAATGAATGATAGATCCCTATTATGGCACGAAATCGGACGTTCAAGCGAAACCGTGCGCGGGCGTCATGTCTGCCCTCGCCCTATCCGGGGGACCTCGCAGACCCCCGGGATATTCACCTGTGCTTGGCGAACGAATGTTCTAAAATGGGTGCTTGTTTTTGACAGTGACAGGGCTCCGGCGGTATAATTCACGTGCAAGACAAGCCCGTTGTCGTGCACACGATACACTTTTTAGCCGTATAAGATTATAGGAGACCGTAACATGTATCAGCAGCTGACCCTTATCGGCAACCTGGGCAATGATCCGGAAATGCGCTACACACCTTCAGGTGTTGCAGTGACAAGTTTTAGCTTGGCCGTCAGCCGGAGCTGGACCGGCAAAGATGGCCAGCGCCAGGAGAAGACCATTTGGTTCCGCGTCAGCGCGTGGGACAAGTTGGCGGAAACAGCCAGCCAGTATCTTGACCAAGGGGCGCCAGGTATTTGTTGTCGGCGAACTCGAAGAGCCGCGCACGTTCACCGACCGTGACGGCAACACGCGTGTCTCGCTGGACGTGCGCGCGCTGACCATCAAGTTCCTAGGTCGCGCTGGCTGACGGCAGTGCGCCCGTCGACCAGGCGGCCGGGAGTGCTCAGCCCCCTGCTGCGCACGAAATCCACGACGAAGACATTCCGTTCTAGAGCGCTGCTGCCATCTTAGTACTCGATCGCACCGAGCGAACGGCCGACTGCCGGATTGACTCGGTGCGATTTATTTCGGATGTCTGCTTGGACAGCAGGCTCCTGCGGTTGGGCGATCTTCCCTCTCTCCTGTATAATCCCCGCAGCCTTCGTGTCGTGCGAAGGACTTTTGTGGCGGTATGCCACCCCCGGATAAGGACCTGCTCGTGCTGACTCTACCAGATATCGTCGAAGTGATTCGCGGCGAGATGACGACGCTCAACGCGCTGCGCGACGCTACCCTGGCGCGCAGCCGCTCGCTGACCCGCGCCTGCGCCAACGCTATCCGCGCCATTCACCGCCATGATTGGGCCGAGGCCGATGCCCTGCTTGCCCAGGCGCGGGAGGAAGCCAAGGCCATGGTCGACGCCATCGCCGACCAGCCCACGCTCTACCACGCCGGCTATACCCAGGACGCCTTGAAGGAACTGGTCGAAGCCCACCTGGTGGCGGCCGTAGTGCGCGGAGACCGCCTATCCCTACCCCTGTCGACCTTTACGTGACCGGCGCGACCTACCTGCGTGGGATGAGCGAGGCCGGCAGCGAGATGCGCCGCTTCGTGCTCGACCTGGTGCGCCGCGGCGAGGTGACGGCCGCCGAACCCTACCTCGACTTTATGGACGAGGTCTACAGCCAGCTGATCACCGTCGACTTCCCCGATGCCGTCACCGATGGCCTGCGCCGCAGCACGGATGTCCTCCGCTCGGTCCTCGAACGCACGCGCGGCGACCTGACCCTGGCTATCCGCCAGGACCAGATGCGCCAGGCACTGGTCTCCTTTGAGGCCAACCTCGACCGCCACCTGGGTACGGAGTTCGGCCGTGATGGGCTGGTGGACGGTTCGCTGCTCGACGTATCCGGCGACGGCGACGAGGCGCTCTAATCGCCCGTGCCCGTCTAGCTGCTGTTGATGTGTGAGCCAGCGTATGCGTGAGGATCGCTCCTTGGTGCGTGCCAGCGACATCGGCCTGTGGGCCCAGTGTCACCGCGCCTGGTGGCTGGCCAAGGTCAAGCAGGTGCCGCACCGCAACCCCGCCGTCCTCAACGCCGGCATCACGGCCCACGCCGCGCACGGTGCCCAGTTGCAGCGCGCTGACCTGCTGCGGCGTTGGGGCACGGTGCTTGGTGGTCGTAGCGCTGATCCTAGCGGGCTTGCTGCTGCTGATGCGGGTGCTGCCATGACTGCTCGCGCACCCCTCGCCCCCACACCCCCAGCGCCGGCCACGGAGCTCGGGCAGTCCAACGGCCAGGTGCCGTCTTGCGCCCTCAGCCGTGCCCGTTGCTCCAGGCGCGCAGCCGCTGGCGAGTGCCGCCATCACCGCATTGACTGCTGCAGCGGAAGCGCAGAGCCCTGATACCGTCGTGATAGACGAACGTGCCGTATTTCGCCCGGACACCTGGCTGCTGCAGTGCTGCTGGCAAAACCTGGCCGATGCCGGCGAGTTTACGCAGGCACTGCGCGTGGCCCGCCTCGCCGCCCCACGCCAGCCCCTGGCGCCCATCCACTGCCTGCACCGCCTCTCCAAGCAGATCGACCAGCACTGGGGGCTGGCAAACGCCGTGGCGGCCGAACTAGCCCTCCAGGCGCCGGTGCTGTTTGGCCGGCCTGCCGGCGCGACCGGCAGCGTGGAGGCTGAACGCCTGCTCTACGCCGCAGCCGCGGCCGCCAACATCGGTGAGCGCCAATCAGCCTTTGCCTGCCTCGAACGGCTCGACCAACTGCCCAAGCCCTGGGATCCGATCATTGCCCACCCCGACCAGCGCGGCATCCTGGCCGAAACTGTCCTGCGTGTTGGGCCGCACCCGCTCACGCTTGGGCTGCTGACCAACGCCCTGCGCCGTTTTGGCGATGCCGGCGCCCACTTCGTGCTGGACGTCACGACCGGGGCAGCGGAACGGCTGCGCCGCGCTGCCGCACGGCCGGGCGCGCCTACGAGTTCGACGCCAACGGCCAAGATGGGACGCCTGCTGGCTGTGGGCGTCGAAACTTTTCGCAACGCCTCGCTTACCAGCCTGCACAGCCGGCGCCTCACCGCCACAGTCTTTGGCCAGGCCGGCCTGGTGGACGAAGTTCTGGCACAGCTCACGACGATCGCCAATGTCCAGGCTGCCCGCCGTGAAGGAGGCCTCTCGCTGCGCCAAGGCGATCCCACGCTGCTGCGCCAGGTCAAGCGACCCACAGCCGACGCCGACGTGGATTTTCAGGTCTATACGCTGCGCGAGGCCATTCGCGCCCTGCCCCTGCGCGGCCTGTCGCGCGACGCCCGTCTTGAGCTGGCCAATCGCCTCGCCGTTCTCGGCAATCGCAGCGACGGCTGGACCGCAGCCGGGGCCGCTGCCACGCTGGTGGAACTCGGCGCCGTCAAGTACGGTATCGACGTCGTCAGCAAGATCCCGGACAATGACCCGACGCGTTCCGAGGGCGTGATCTCGCTCGTGCGCGCCCTGCTCTCTGCCGGCGAAGCCCAACTGGCCGAAGAACAGGCGCAGAAGGGTCTGGCCTGGGCACACGCTTACCACGGCCGCAACCCCGAGCGTGCGCTGACTTGGGGATTGTCGGAGGTCTACCTGGAACGCCGGCAGTCCGACCGGGCGCTGGCGCTGCTGGATCAATGGGAGCAGCCCGCCGGCTTTATGCAGCGCATGCGCGACCTGTTCGGGCGCAAGCTGGACGACGACGAACTGCGCAACAATGGGCTGCGGCTGCGAGCCCTGCTCCAGCGCGAGCGCACGAACGCAAGTGATATCCAGCGGCTGGTTGTCCAGCTGCTGAACGCGGCGCCGCAGCTGCTGGACGGTGAGGCGCTGGTCAGCTATCTCGTCGACGACCTGCTGCGTCCGCTGCTGGCCACGGGGCGCACCAAGCTGGCGCTGTCGGTGCTGCCCGTGCTCGCCAAGGCCCTGCGCAGCGGCACCGGCGAGAAGCACGCCGCCCGCGTGGGCCATGTCGCCGGCATCCTGGCGGCAGAACTGGTGCCACCCGAGCCCGAACGCCTGGACCCCTCACGTGACAACGGCAGCAGCCCCATTGCCACCCTCACGCCTGAGGCACGTGCGGCCATCGAGCAGTTCCTAACCGATCTCTGGCGCAGCAACGTTCAGCGCGGCTTGTGGCAGACGGTCCACGGCATCCACGGCGGCCTGCCTCTCGTCCGGCTCTTGGAAGGTCCCCAGTCCGTCGAGGCCATCGCCAACTTCGTCGCTACCGCCGGCTCCACCTGGACTTAAACCGAATTCACGGTGGCTGCGTGCGCCCTTCGCTCGGCGCCCGGCGACTTGCTGACGACGAACCCTGTGCGCCGAGCCTGGGGCGGGTGATGACGACAAAGCCCGTGCGAGGCTCGCCCCAGAAGGTACGGGGTGAGCGAGGTGACGGAGGGGCGAGCCAGACACGGGCGTCCGCATGCGGTTCTGGCCGTCACCGCCAACGTCGTTTCTGCGTACTGATCTCTGCAAGCCGCGTTGCACGCTGTATCAGAAAGGATAATACGATGTTGGAGCGTCTGTTGGTTGCTTCGGTGTTCAACCTCGCCGTGCTTCTCCTTTGCCTGTGGCGGCCAAATTGGGGCCGCATCTTTCTCGGCCTGTTTTTCATCGTGATGGCGATCGGCGTGCATGTCGTGCTGGTCTTGACTGCGCCGGCCGCCTACCTGGGTTTTGGCGCGACCGCCCTGCTGCCCTTCTACCAGTGGCTGTTTGACACGGTCGTCGCCTGGAACCCGGTGGTATTCGGCCTGCTCGCGGCCGCGTTTGAAGTGACGCTCGCCATCCTAATGCTGAGCAAGGGCCGGTATGCGCGCTGGGGATTTATCGTGAGTGGTCTGTTTATGCTGGCGATCATGCCGTTGGGCTACGAGGTGCTGCCCAACATCCTGCTCGCCGCAGCGTTGTTCTATCTTGCGACCAGGTGGTTCGACGCCAGCCTGCTGGACATACTGCGCCGCCGGCCCCGGCAGGCCGCCGCCCACCCGTAACGAGACTTCCAGGAAGTGGCGTACTTCCAGGAGGTACACCACCTCCAGGAAGTATGCCACTTCCTGGAGGTGGGTAGAGAGGGAATTCTCGCCCGGTTACTTGCCCAGGCGCTTCTTGAACTCGGCGTTGAGTGCCGGCAGCACTTCGTAGAGATCGCCCACGATGCCGTAGGTGGCCTTCTCAAAGATCGGGGCCTCGGCGTCCTTGTTGATGGCGACGATGACCTTGCTGCCGCCCATGCCGGCCAGGTGCTGGATGGCGCCGCTGATGCCGGCGGCGATGTACAGGTCCGGCTTGACGGTCTTGCCCGTCTGGCCAACCTGGTACTTGTACGGCACGTAGCCCGCATCGACCGCCGCACGGCTGGCGCCGACGGCCGCGCCCAGCGTGCTGGCCAATTCGCCGACCAACTGGAAGCCCTTGGCCGGGTCCTGCGACACGCCGCGGCCGCCCGATACGATCTTGCTGGCATCGGTCAGGCTGACTTCGCCGCTGTCGGAGGTCTTGACCTCGACCACCTGCTCCTTGATGGCGCCGTCGCTGATGCCCGGGTCCACAGCCTTGACCTCGCCCTTGGCCGCGCCGGCTTCCGGCAGCGGGAACGAGCGGGCGCGCACGCTGGCGACCTGCACGGGGCTCGAGAAGGTGACATCCGTCAGGATGTTGTTGGAGTAGATCGAGCGCACTGCCACCAGCTTGCCGCCTTCGGCGCGCAGGTCGACGGCATCGGGGGCCAGGCCGGCGCCCAACTCGCACGCCACGGTGGCGGTCACTTCACGGCCGCGCGTGGTGGCTGCCGCCAGCACTACGGTCGCGCCGGACTCGGCGACGGCCTTCTTCAACGCTGCCGCATAGCCGCTCAGCCGGTAGTCGGCCAGCGCCGGGCTGCTCAGCGTCAGCACGGTGTCGGCGCCATAGGTGCTCGCCTCTGCGGCTGCTGCTGCCGTATCGCCGCCGATCACGGCTGCGACCAGCGAGGTGCCCAGCGCGTCGGCCACCTTGCGGCCCGCG
Source organism: uncultured Chloroflexia bacterium (assembly GCA_963791135.1). Lineage (GTDB taxonomy): Bacteria > Chloroflexota > Anaerolineae > Caldilineales > Caldilineaceae > Fredericiella. The sequence continues at coordinate 53,017 of CAWBRX010000004.1, read as the reverse complement.
CCCAAAACTTCCCAAGAGTTGGCGACGACACCACTCTTCGATTGTTCGATCCAAACAAGAACGGACATGGGTGCTTTCTCCTTAGATGACCTTGTCTGCAATCAAGGCGTCGGCCAGCTTGGCGGCCTTCTCCTGGGCGGAGGCGCCGTCGATGATCGTGACTTTGCTCTTGCGCTCTTCGGGCTTGCGGACATTCGTCCACTGCGTCTTGCCGCTGTTGGGGGCGATGCCTGCCGGCGTCGAGGGGATGTTGGCCTTGCGAGGCCTTGCGGATGCCCATGAAGCTGGGATAACGCGGGTCGTTGATTTCCTTGCCGACGCTGAGGACGGCCGGCAGCGGCACGCTCAACGTTTCCTGCCCGCCTTCGACCAGGCGCTCGACCGTCACGCGCCCGCCGGAGATGTCTACGATCTTGGACACGCCGGTGACCAGCGGCCAGCCCAGCGTGGCGGCGACGCCGGCGAACACGGCGCCGCTGTTGTCGTCGACGCTCTGCTTGCCGGTCAGCACCAGGTCTACTGACCCTTCCGCCTTGACGGCTTCCGCCAGTGCGGCCGCAGTCGTAAAGAGGTCGCCGCCGACCACGCCTGCCGCATTGACGAGGGCTGCTGCGCCCACGCCCATGGCCAACGTGTGCTTGAGGGCATCGGCCGCTTCGGGGACGCCCATGCTGATGGCGACCGAGTCGACATCAAAGCGGTCACCCAGGAGGATGGCTTCCTCGGCCGCGTACTCGTCCCACGGGTTGATCACCATCGTGGCCTTAACCTTGCCCGCGCGGACATCATCCGCCGACACCTTAGGCAGTTCGGCCGTGTCCGGGGTTTGTTTGACTAAAACAACAACTTTCACTTTTTGACCTCCTATTGGTTGGGTCAGGCAATAGACTGGTTGCGAAAGATATAAATCACAACATTTCACGGGCAATCATAGCAAATGCGGCGCAAAATACCAGGGACGATCGTCATTGATCCGCACACCACTTGTCACACCATGACATGGCCCGGCAAGACAAACGGGCGAACGGTAAGCTTCTGGGAAGCACCGGCACTCTGCCTGCACGCTAGTCTGCCCGCAGCGCATACCTTAGTATAGGCGAAAACGTTGTAACATTGTTCGCCAGGTGTTGCATGTGGCGCGTGCCTCCTCGTTCAGTGCGCACGCCTTCGTGCGCCCCTGCGAGTCCAGCGGCGAGGTAGATACCAATAAAAAAGGCAGGAACGCCATTGTTCCCGCCAATCGAGAGAAGCGCATAACTCCTCTAACTGGAACAAGTGTACCATAATCAGGAGCGCAAGGCAAACCGCAAGCTTGGGGTGATTTTCATGCTTATACTGCGCTATATCGTTTTTGTCGTCCTGACGCTGCTCCTCACCGCCTGGATCGGCTACAACACCTACGCCACGGCGCGCCTCCTGCGCACCTGGCGCCCGCCCTCCAATCCGCTGCTGCACCCGCTTGAAACGCTCGTCCGCCTGGCCCTGATCGCCGGCTGCATCGGCCTTGGCTGGCTCAGCGGTCTCGACCCGTCAGTGCTGGGCTGGACCGCTGCCGACCCTTTGGCGCAGGTTGTGCTGGGCGCGTTGAGCGGCGCCGCCCTCGGCGCCGTATTCCTCTTCACCACGCGCTGGGTGGTCAAGCGCACGGGCGCACGCTACTATTCGCCGCTTGTGCTCGATCTGATCGTGCCCAAAGACCGCCGCGAGTTTCTGCTTACGACCTTGGCCATGGTCACCGTCGTCCTGCTCGAAGAGCTGCTCTTCCGCAGCCTGTTAGTAGGCGGGATGACGCCGCTGCTGCCGGGCCCGCTCCTCGTGCTTGGGGTAGGCATCCTCTTCGGCCTGCTCCACAGCCCGCAGGGCACCTGGGGCATGACGGGTGCAGCCTTGGCCGGCATCATCCTCGGCGCGCTGTTTCTGCTCGCCGGCAGCCTGCTGCTCCCCTGCGTTGCTCACTACACGGCGAACATGATCCAGGTAACCGTCGCCTACCGCGAGCGGATCGGCCTCGGTGCGGGACCTATGCCGGAGCATCGCGTGTAGACCTGCCCCAGGCTCGCCGCACAGGGTACGGGGTTGGCGAGGTGGCGGGCGGCGAGCGAGGGGCACGCGCGGGAAGGTGGCGAGGTGAGGCCGAATTATCCCAGCGGTGTTATCCCAAAACTTGCGGATGGCTGCCGAACTCGCCCGGCTCACTCGCTGCCGACGGCGCCTCGCCGTCGTACATGCCCTGCCGCCCGTTGCGCCGGATCTTCAGCAGTTCGCGCACCATGTTAATGGTGTCCTGGATCGGCCGCACCCGGCTGTCCGTCTGGTAGTACCAGCGAATGGGGATCTCGACCAGCCGCAGGTTGTGCCGCCGGGCGATGTACAGCACCTCGACGTCAAAGCTCCATCCGTCGAGCTTCTGCAGCGCAAAGGTCAGGCGCGCACTGTCCCGGGTAAACATCTTAAAGCCGCACTGCGTGTCCTGGATCCCGGATACCGCCAGCACCCGCACCAGGAAGTTGAAGACGCGGCCCATCACGTGCCGGTAGACCGGCTCGTCGATGCGCACCGCACCCGGCGCCTCGCGGCTGGCAATGGCAATGTCGTAGGCACCGCGCTTGAGGGCGGGGGGCAGAAACTTGGCGATCTCTTCGATCGGCATCGCCAGGTCCGCATCGCAGATAAAGAGGTAGTCGCCCTGCCCCATGCAGCATGCCGTGGCGCACGGCTGCACCCTTGCCCGGCGTGCTGTGTGTGAGCACCACGGTAAAGGGATCTTCGGGCCGTACCTGCTCGGCGATAAACCGCTCCGTCACGCCCGACGTGTCGTCCCGTGAGCCGTTCTCCACTACGAGGACTTCGCTCCGGTAGGGCTGGCTGCGGAGAAATGCCGCAATTTTCTGCAACGTAGGCGGCAGCCGGCGCTCTTCGTTGTACGCAGGGATAATAATGGTCAGAAAAACCGGTGATGCGGAATCGGTCACAAAAACGTCCTGTCCAGCGTAACAACGTGCCGTAACTATGTGCCGCAATTATGTGATCAGACTGACGAGCGCCAACAATGAAAAGACCTGCACTACGAGCGCACCGCTCCACAGCATGTAGGCGGCGACAGCCTGGCGCCGCGCCATGAGATACAGGCCGGCAATGCCGTTGATCCCCCACGCCAGCAGCCCGATGATCGGCAGCCGGTACAGCGCTCCCTTTTCGCGAATCTCTTCTGGCAGGCCCGCGCTATTGTAGCGAACCGTTAAAACTTCCGGCAAATTGGGGAAGCTAATCATCAACACGCCAAAGAGAATCAGCGCACCCAGCAGACCGCCCAACAGCAGCCAGATGCCCAGGCGATCGGACGGCAGCAGCCGGTTGATGCGCCCGGCCCGCACGCGCGCCGGCGCCAGCACCTGGGATGGCCCCATGGCGTACCGCTCCTGCACCACGGCAATCATGGCCTGCGGGTCGGCCGGCGTGAGCACATAGGTGCCCTCGGCGGTATCAAACAGGACGCCCTCGCTAGGAGGGCGCGTGGCATACAATTGGATGGTCTCGTCGTGGCCCACGCTGCGCAGGTATGGCAGCGGCCAGCTGAGCAGGCCGGGCTTGCCAATTGGCAGATCCTGTTCGGCGGCAATGTGGGTGATGCTGGGCAGCGGAATGATCTGGCGCATGTACGCCCAGCGCACCGTGATCGCGTTGCGGTCCACCCAATATTCGAGCGTAAATGCCGCCCAGGTGCGCAGCAGCAGGTATGCAAGCACCGGCAGGCTGCCGACCACGATCACGACCAGCAAAAACTTGAGCGTGTCGGCCGGCCGCCGGATCGCCCACACGACCAGCAGCAGGTCGATCAGGACGATCCAGAACGACGCTGCCAGTCCCTCCCAACGCGTGGGGCAGGGCGGTGGCTTAAAGACCATCGGCTCGCTGTTCCGCCGCCACGGAGTTCCCCGGGACATTAGCGAGCTTCCCCTCAAACCCCCACTCGTCCAGGTGGCGGAGGAAGCTGTAGTTGGTCAGGTCCAAGGCAATGGGGCTGATGCTGATATAGCCGTGCTTGACGGCGCCCACGTCGGTCGCCAGGTCGTCTTCGTCGACGGCGTGTGCCTCTCCCAGCCAGTAATAGGGGCGGCCATAAGGGTCGTGCCGCTCGATGACCTCGCCGATCTCGTAGCGGCGACCGCCCATGCGCGTGATGCGCACGCCCAGGATCTCCTTGGGCGGGATCCCGGGGACGTTGACGTTGATCAGTGTCTGCGCCGGCAGCCCATGCTTGATCACCCGTTCCGTGACGTCGCGCGCAACCTCGCCGGTGAAGCGTTGAATTTCGGCATAGTCGCCCCTGGCCTTCGACGGGTGCGACGTACTGACCGCCACGCCGGGCACGCCCAGGATTACGGCCTCCATGGCACAAGCCACGGTGCCGCTGTAGGTGATGTCAATGCCAATGTTGTGGCCGGTGTTGATGCCGCTCACCACCAGGTCAGGCTTGGCGCCCAGTGCGCCGCCCATCGCCATCGCCACGCAGTCGGTCGGGCTGCCGCTGCAGGTAAACCCCTGGCTGCCGTCGGCCAGCGTCACTGCCGTGATGCGCATGGGCTTGTGCATCGTCTTGGCGTGGCTCGTGGCGCTCCAGTTGCGCTCCGGTGCCAGCACCACCACCTCGCCGATCGGCTCCAACTGCTGCTTCAGCGCCAGCAGCCCCGGCGATGAGATCCCGTCGTCGTTGGTAACCAGGATCAGTGGCACACCACTCCTGTGCACCGTGCGTGCTGCACGCCTCATTCATTTTTTCTCGTGTCTCACATACACGCGAATCGGTTCGCTTTCGATCGCGTTCCCCGCCGCATCATAGGCCACGACCTTGATCTCGTGCCCTTCCAGGTAGACGCCGCCGTTGGTGACGATGGCCTGGAAGCCGTCGGGATAGGTCGCCACGGTACCGGGCTGGATGTCGGGGTCGTCGCTGGTAAAGGCTGGCCATGCCGTGCCGCCGTCGGCCGAGTTGATGTCGCGCATGGTGATCTCCCAGCGCTGGTTGTACGGCGCGACGGTGCTTTCGCCAAAGCCCTTGCCGTCGATCATGAAGACGACACGGCCGATGGCCATGTTGTCGTTGGCCAGGGCGTTGACGTTGATCTGCTCGTCCTGTTCCATCACGTACAGCCGGTCCGGCTTTGGCTCCGACACCACGATCGTGGGCGGCGTGTTGTCGATCGTCAGCGGCGCAGTGGAGACCTTGGGGCCATCGCCGCGGTTCACGGTCAGCCGCAGCGTGTAGGGGCCTTCCGGGAACACCGTCGTGTCCAGCCGCTGCAGCACGTTATTCTGCACCTCGTCGCCGCGCTCGGCGCCGATCATGGTCCATTCGGTCGGGTCGAGCCCGGCGCCGATCTCCAACTTGAAGGGGCCGCCGCGGGCATTGCCGATCACGTCGAGCTGGCCCGAGATATAGCTGCCGACGGTCGGCGAGATGATGGCGCTGTCCTGGTCGAAGTCTTCGGGCCGTGCCGCCGTGCTCTGGCTGGGCGGCTGCTCCAACCCGCTCTCGCGCACCCAGTCCGCCGCCTCGCTGGGCAGAATCTGGTAGACGCGCTTTTCGATGCGGTCGGGCGGCGTCGTCGGGCCGGCCAGCAGCCCGGTTTCCTTGTCGATGTCAAACGACTGCCAGATGTTGTCGGAGACGGTCGGCTCGGTGCCGGCCACGAAGATCTCCGAGCGCTGGTCCTGGCAGTTGTCGGTGGGCAGCAGGCCGCTGGGCAGGCAGATCACGCGGTCCACGATACCCGGCGGCCGGTCGTACCAGATGGCCGGCAGCCCCTCGTGGTACTTGCGCATCACGGCGTTCCAGATCGGCGCCGCGCCCGAGAGGCCGGTGACGTTCTCCATCGACTCGTTGTCGGTGTTGCCGACCCACACGCCCACCGTCAGCTGGGGCGTGTAGCCCATCGTGTAGTTGTCCTTGAAGCCGTTGGTCGTACCGGTCTTGGCCGCCACCTTGCGGTCGGGCAGCGTCAGCGCCGTATTGGCGCCAAAGGCCGGCGCACGGGCCACGTCGTCGCTCATGATGTCCTGCATCAGGTAGGCGACTTCCTGGCTGAAGATGCGCTCGGCCTCCGGCTGTTCGTACTTTTTCAGAATGTTGCCGTCGCTGTCGCGCACCTGCAGGATCGAGACCGGGTCGAGCGTGCGGTAGCCGCTCTGGATCTCGTCGGCCGGCACCGGCTCGCCGACCATGTTGCCGCTGTTGGCAAAGACGCTGTAGGCAAAGGTATGGTCGAGCAGCGAGACTTCGCCGCCGCCCAGCACCAGGCTGAGCCCGTAGAAGTTGAGCCCGCGGTTGAGGCCGTTGATGCCCATGCGGTGGGCCGTGCGCAGCGCGGTGGCCACGCCGACCTGGTCCATAACCTTGATGGCCGGGATGTTGTACGAGCGCGCCAGCGCGTTGCGCAGCGAAACCGGGCCATGATACTGGCGGTCGTAGTTTTCCGGCCGGTAGTAGGTGCCGTCGGCCTGTGGGAAGGCCGTCGGCACATCCAGGATCATGGTGGCGGGCGTCATGCCCTGCTGCAGGGCCGTCAGGTAGACATAGGGCTTGAAGCTCGACCCTGGCTGGCGCTCGGCCGTCGCCATATTGACCTGGCCGTCGATATCATTGTTGTTGTAGTCGAGCGAGCCGACCATGGCCAGGATCTCGCCCGTGTCGTTCTTGATGGCGACCACGCTGGCGTTGCTGGCATTCTTGCCCTGCTCGGCCAGGATCTTGACCTGTTCGCGCGCCACCTGCTCGGCGTACTTCTGCAGTTCTACGTCCAGGGTCGTGTAGACCGTCAGGCCCTTACGCCAGATGTAGAAGGGATCGTCGGTCGTGTTGTACTGGTGCTTGAGCTGGTCGAGCACGTAGAGCGCAAAGTGCGGCGCCGTCATGACGTCAAAGCGTTCGGCCACCGACTGCCGCAGGTTGAGCTGCTCGGCAAAGGCGGCATCCGCCTCGGCCTGCGTGATGTCGCCTGCCTCCACCATCGCCTGCAGCGCAAGTCCCTGGCGCTGTCTTGGCATCTTCCGGGTTGTCGATCGGGTTGAGCGCCGGGAACTGCGGGATCGGGGCAAGCATGGCCGCCTCGGCCAGCGTCAGGTCCTTGGCGCTCTTGCCAAAGTAGACCTGGCTGGCCGCCTCCACGCCATAGGCCAGGTTGCCGTAGAAGTTGTAGTTGAGATACCACTCGAGCAGCTTTTCCTTGGGGTAGCGCCGCGTCAGCTCCAGCGACAGCAGCACTTCCTTGATCTTGCGGGCATAGGACTGCTGCGTGCGCTCCTCGACCGGGATGACCACGTTCTTGATCAACTGCTGCGTGATCGACGAACCGCCCTGCACGGCGCCGCCCTGTAGATTTGACATAAAGGCACGGAAGAGGCCGCGTACGTTGACGCCGGGGTTGGTCCAGAAGTTGCGGTCTTCGAGCGCCACGGCCGACTTCGAGACCCAGGGCGACATCTTGTCGAGCGTCAAGAAGCGGCGGTCGCCGCCAAAGGGGCGCGGGTCCACGCTCTCATAGAGCAGCTGGGTGCCGGTACGGTCGTAGATGCGCACCGTCTGGAACTGGTCCTGCTGCTGCTCGATCACGCCGACGTCGGGCAATTGGGCGGCGTATTCGTTGTAGACGCCGACCACGGTTGCGGCGACCACGCCGGTAACCGTGACGGTCGTAATCGTGGCGAAAAGAAGGAGGACGAGAAGGGCTTGGCCGATGCGCTTCCAAACCTGGGGTTTGTTAGCGGCGGCGCGCTGGCGCTTGCGGCGCGCCATCAAGATGTAGTCGTGACGGTCGAGTCGATTCATTGTTTTTGTCCGGTGCGCGGGCTACGGACGTTCACGCCCACGCGCAACGCAACCGATAGCCTATCATGTCGCAGGAACAACGCCAAAACGCGCACCGCTCGTTCCCAGAAAAGGATTAACGTTTGGTGTGAAGTGCTACACCTTCTCCACCACCAGAAAATGGCTGAGCCCAAACGCCGTCAGCGGCGTGTTCTCCAGCGCATAGGTGATGCGGCGGACCCACTGGCCTAGCTCGGGATTGCGCGCCGCGATGTTGTCGTAGCCGGGATAGATCTGCGTGTGGTGCAAGATGCGCACGGGCTGGCCGAGAAAGAGATGGCGCAGCCCCTGTGCCGTGTATGCCCGCACGTGCGGCGCCAGCCGGTTGCGCGAGCGGGTCGGGCAGGTAGTTGATCAGCGGGGTGTTGCCAAAGTGGTATTCGCCCCGCCAGTAGTGGCCGTGTGTCTCAAACGGATAGAGCCGGTTGGGCACAAAGATCACGGCGCGGCCGCCGGGGCGCAGCACCCGTACCATCTCCGCCACGGCCTGGCGGTCGTCGTTCACATGCTCGAGCACCTCGTGGCTGAGCACCAGGTCGAAGCTGTCCTGCGGGTAGGGCAGCGCCTCGCACGCCGCCAGATCGAGCTGCGCCTCGGGCACATTCCCGGCCGCAATCTCCAGGTGCTCCCACTCGATGTCGATGCCGGCAACCTCCTGCGCAAACGGCAGCAGCGCCTTCACGTACATGCCGACGCCGCAGCCATCCACCAGCACCCGGCCCAGGCCCGGGCCGGCGATCACCCCCTGTGGCGCGCCAACACCGTTCGTCGCCCACAGACCTTCCTGCCGGCTGCGCATGCCCCACTGAAGGATCATGTCGAGGCGGCGATTCTGCCCGGCGCGCCAGACAAAGCTGGGGTTGCCGCGCAGGGCGGCGCGCTCGCCGTGCAGTTCGAGGTTTTCCATGCGAATCCCTATTTGACCGTGTTTCTGAGCTTCGTGCCGACGTGGATGGCCACGGTCTTGATCATATACTCGTTGTAGACGACATTGCTCAGCCCCGCCTGCTCCATCAACCGCGCCAGCGCCTCCGGCGGCGGGAACTCGACTGTGCTGTGCGGCAGGTAGGCGTACGCCTTGCGGTCGCCCGATACCAATCCGCCGATCAGCGGCACGATGCGGAAGAAATAGAAGCGGAAAAACGGCTCAAGCAGGGCATTGGTCGGCGGGGCAATCTCCAGGCACGCCACGCGGCCGCCGGGCCTGGTCACGCGTGCCATCTCGCGGAAGGCGGCCACCCGATCCACCACGTTGCGCACCAGGAAGCCGGACACCACAGCGTCAAACGTTTCGTCCGGAAAGGGCAGCGCAAACGTGTCGCCCTGCACGAACGGAACGACGAGCCCAGGCACCTTGCCTACTCCCGCCGCCATCATTTCATAGGTGAAATCGGAGCCGATCGCCTGCACCCCTGGCTGTCTCAGCATCGCCGCATAAGCAATATCGCCTGTCCCTGTGCCGATATCTAGCAATTTTCCGTGCGGCGGCACTGCCGCGGCGTCGAGCAGCTTGCGACGCCAACCTTGATCCTGGCCAAACGTCATCAGCCGATTCATCAAGTCATATGTCGGCGCAATCCGCGCAAACATCCGGTTGACGAACACCGGCCGCTCGTCTGCCGCCGGCACATACGGCTCCGGACTGCTTACAACACTTTCTTTCACCTTCTCACCTTCTTACTGTATCCGTGCAATATTCTCCGCCAGCGTCACGCTGTTCATCTCCCCCATCCATAAGCTCTGCACGACGCCGTTGCGGTCGATGAAGAAGGTGGTAGGCAGCCCCTGCACCCCATAGTTGTAGCCTATCGTGCCGTCGGTATCCATCGGGATGGCGAAGGTGAGCCCAAGCTTGTCGGCAAAGGACTGCACCACCTCAGATTTTTCCCCCTGGTCGACTCCGGCAAAGACGACCTCGTCGCCATAGTGCTCGGCTGCCTTCTGTATGGCCGGGAGTTCGTTCTGGCACGGACCGCACCAGGTGGCCCAGAAGTTGAGGACGACCGGCTTCCCGCGCTGTTCGCTCAGGCGAAAGGTGCTGCCATCCAGCGCCTGCAAGGTAAAGTCGGGCGCGACACGCCCCACGCCAGCGCCCACCGCAGGATCGACATCCGTAACCGTAGATGCGACCGGCGACTTGGGATCCAGGTCGCTCAGGGTAAGTGGGCCAGCCGTCGCCACATCACCCCCGGGCCGCGACCACCATACCCACGCGCTGCCAAAGACAAGAACGGCGAGAAAGACAATGATCCAACGATTCATATGCTATGCCCACTCGGAGTGGAACGTCCCCTCCATGTCGGTGCGCTCGTACGTGTGTGCGCCAAAGTAGTCGCGCTGGGCCTGGATCAGGTTGGCCGGCAGCCGTGCGCTGCGGTAGCTGTCGTAGTACGCCAGGCTGGCGCTAAAGGCCGGGGCCGGAATGCCCATCCCCACGGCAGTACGCACGACGAAGCGCCAGGCCGGCAGCCGCTCTTGCACCGACTGGTTGAACGACTGCGTCGAGCAGCAGGTTGGGCAGGTCGGGGTTGCGCACAAACGCCTCGGTGATGCGGTTGAGGAAACGGGCGCGAATGATGCAGCCGGCACGCCACAGCGAAGCTACCTCGCCGAGGTCAAGGCCATACTCGTAGTCGTGACTCGCAATACGCAGCATAGCCATACCTTGGGCGTAAGCGCTGATCTTGGAGGCATACAGCGCCTGCCGCACGGCGTCGATCAGAACCTGCTTGCTGCCTTCATAGGGAATGCCTGGTCCCGGCAGCACCGCCGAGGCCGCTACGCGCTCGCCCTTCATGCCCGAGATAATGCGCTCCACGACGGCGGTGTTGATCGTGGGCATCGGGGCGCCGATGTTGAACGAGTCCTGGCTGGTCCACTTGCCCGTTCCCTTCTGCTGCGCCGTGTCGAGCACCAGGTCGACCAGCGGCTTGCCGGTCAGGTCGTCGATGCGGCGGAAGATCTGCGCCGTGATCGAGATGAGATAGCTGTCGAGTTCGCCCTTGTTCCATTCGCTCAAAGATGGCGGCCAGTTCGGCCGCTTCGAGGCCCAGTGCCTGCTTGAGAATGTCGTAGGCTTCGGCGATCAGCTGCATGTCGCCGTACTCGATGCCGTTGTGCACCATCTTGACGTAGTGGCCGGCGCTGCGGGGGCCAAGATAGGCGACACAGGGCTTGCCATCTTCCGGCGCCTTGGCGGCGATGGCCTCCAGCAGGTCGGCGACGAGCGACCACGCTTCTGGGCGTGCCGCCGGGCATAATGCTGGGCCCCCAGAGCGCCCCCTCCTCGCCGCCCGAGACGCCCACGCCCATATAATTGAAGCCCTGCGAGCGCAAGTGCCTGGCTGCGGCGGTCGGTGTCGGCATAGAAGCTGTTGCCGCCATCCATGATCAGGTCGCCCGTGTCGAGCAGCGGGACGAGCCCGTCGATCACCGCGTCCACGGCCGCGCCGGCCTTGACCATGATCAGGATGCGGCGCGGTTTTTCAAGGCTGGCGACGAACTCTTCCAGCGTGCGGGCCGGCACCAACTTCTTGCCCGGATGGGCGGCAACAAACTCCTCGGTCACCGCCGTCGTACGATTGAACACGGCCACGGTGTAGCCGTTGCGCTCCATGTTGAGCACAAGATTCTGGCCCATCACGGCCAGCCCGATTAACCCAATTGTTGCAGTCGTCATGACGCGTCCCCGGCAAAAATGGTGGCGAGAATGGTTGCTTATCAGTCTGCACAGTATACCGCACCGTAACGGTTTGTCGGTGAGGAGGCTGACGAATTACACAAGAAGGGATATGCATTCGAAGAATCAACAAAATCACACCGCAAATACGACAAATGACTGTTTGTAGCTAAATTCGCAGGAGCTAAGATAGCTGTGAGCCGGTCTTAGACCGAGTGGCCGCAGCCAGTGTACAGCACCCCAGATGCTTTTGACCTGGCAGACGACCTCTTTACCAGTCCTACGCAGCGGGTGGTCGTAAGATCCCCGCACCTGGAAGCCAACAACTGAACTGTTTGTCCTAGCTCGTTTGCAGCACCTGCACGGGGATAGTTTCCTGTTGCAGTTTTCCTGTGACTTGGTTGACCGCCATCAGTGTGCGGCCGTACTCGCGCGCTCACAAAGGAGAATGTATGCGTAAGCTGGTTCCTGTTTTGTTGCTCCTAGCCCTTGTAATGAGCCTGCTCCCGGGCACCCTACTGGCTCAGGACACCCCCGACCAAGGCGCCGGAACGCCAGACCCTGCGTCTGGTCCGCACGTCTACCTGCCTGTCGTCAATGGAAGCACACAGTCCTCACCCGCTGTGGATTCCCCGGCACCTACCCCCGCACCGGATGCCGATTGGCCCGGCGATCTTGGCTGGGGCAATCAGAAGCACGGCAAAGTCACGCCGGCCGAACGCATGGCCGCCGCCCAGCGTGCTGCCGCAGTGGGCGCGCAGCCGGCCACAGTGACAGGCGCCACGGCCGAGATCGCCGCCGCTGCGATGGGTGGTGGCTCGCCGCATTTTTTTGGCCCCTTCCCCAACTACGCCAACAGCCCGTTACCCACGGTGGGTCCCGGCAGCATTACCGGTGGTATCCGCAAGTTTGTCGACGGCCTGCCCGGCCTTGGGCCTGACGCAAAAAACAATCTGGGGCAGTATATACCGGTTGCGGTACCCGATACGACGACCTACCCCGGCTCTGATTACTATGAGATTGCGGTAGTCGAGTACCTGGAGAAGATGCACACGGACCTGCCGCCGACGAAGCTGCGTGGGTACGTGCAGCTCGCCACTGCCGTCGTGCCCGGCAGCCAGGTGCCCTTAACGACCACGACCGGTAGCCCGATCCTGCTGCCAGACGGCACGCAGGCGATCGGTGTCGACGGACCCCACTACCTTGGGCCGCAGATCTTCGCCACCAAGGACAAGCCCGTCCGCATCCTGTTCCGCAATCTCCTGCCTACGGGCCAGGGCGGCAACCTGTTTATCCCCGTCGACGTCTCGGAGATGGGTTCGGGCATGGGGCCGGGCATGAACGGGATGATGGAGATGGATCCGCAGAACCCCATGTGCGGCATGATCCCCAAGCCGATGGGCTGCTACACCGAAAATCGGGCTACAGTCCACCTCCACGGCGGTCTCACACCGTGGATCAGCGACGGCACGGCCCACCAGTGGATCACCCCGGCCGGCGAGGATACAATGTACCCCAAGGGTGTCAGCGTCCAGAATGTGCCGGATATGCCGGATCCTGGTCCCGGGGCCATGACCTTCTTCTATACCAACCAGCAGAGCGCCCGTCTCCTCTTCTACCACGATCATTCGTGGGGCATCACGCGCCTCAATGTGTATGCAGGTGAGGCCGCCGGCTACCTGATTACGGACGACGCCGAGAAGAAGCTCATCGCCGACCAGGTCGTCCCTGCCGAACAGATTCCTCTGATCATCCAGGACAAGACCTTTGTGCCGCCGATGGAGCAGCGGATGTTGGAAGACCCGCTGTGGGACGCCGCCCGCTGGGGCGATACGGGCAGCCTGTGGGTGCCGCATGTCTACATGCCCGCCCAGAATCCCGGCGACAGCTCGGGCGTCAACCAGTTCGGCCGTTGGGCTTATGGTCCGTGGTTCTGGCCGCCGACAGCCGACATCATGTACGGTCCGAAGGCCAACCCCCATTATGATCCTGCCTGCAACCCTGACCTCACGTGGTGCGAGCCGCCGCTGATTCCGGCCGTGCCCAACCTGTCGATGGGCATGGAAGCCTTCAACGATACGCCGCTTGGTCAACGGCACTGCCTACCCGGTGTTGACCGTCGATCCCAAGACCTACCGCTTCCGTATCCTGAATGCGGCGGACGACCGCTTCTTCAACCTATCGCTGTACAAGGTCGATCCGATTTCAAATACCGAAGTCACGCTTGACCCAGCAATGGTCGAGGCGGCCTTGACCGACCCGACGATCTTCCCGATCCCCGTTAACGGCAATGAGGGACCGGACTGGATCCAGATCGGGACCGAGGGCGGTTTCCTGCCGACGCCTGCAGTTATTGCGCCGCAATATGTCACCTGGGTCACCGACCCGACCGTTTTCAATGCCGGCAACGTAGACAAGCATTCGCTGCTGCTTGGGCCGGCCGAACGTGCCGACGTGATCGTGGACTTCTCGGATTTTGCCGGCCAGACGCTAATGCTCTATAACGATGCCCCTGCGGCCTTCCCGGCGCGCGATCCGCGCTACGATTACTACACCGGCAATGCAGATCTGCGCGAGACTGGCGGTGCGCCCACCACGCTGCCCGGCTACGGTCCTAACACGCGCACCGTCATGCAGATCAAGGTCAACAATGCTCCGCCGGCTCCCAACTTTGACCTGGCCAAGCTCAACGCAGCCTTTTTGCACAAAGGTGACGGCAGCGGCGTCTTCGAGTCGTCGCAGGCACCAATCGTCGTCGGCCAGCAGCCCTATAATGAAGCCTACGGCACCTCATTCCCGTCGAACGGGCCCTCGGCTGGCCTGGTGCGCATCCAAGATACGCAGTTGACGTTCTTGACGCTCAACGGCGCGCAGCTGACCATGCCGATGCAGCCCAAGACCATCCAGGATGAGATGGGCGAAGCGTACGAAAAGGAATATGGGCGCATGAGCGGCAACCTTGGCGTCGAGGCGCCGAATCCAACTGCCGCCACGCAGAGCATGATCTTGTACCCTTACATCAATCCGGCGACCGAGATCGTAAATGCGATCAATCTGCCGTTTGGCGTGAAGTTGACGCCGATTACATCGACCACCGACGGCACGCAGCTCTGGAAGATCACGCACAATGGCGTGGACACGCACCCGATCCACTTCCACTTGTTCGACATTCAGCTCATCAACCGTGTAGGCTGGGACGGTATCATCCGCCGGCCCGACCCGAATGAACTCGGTTGGAAGGACACGGTGCGTGTCAGCCCGCTGGAAGACACTATCGTTGCGCTGCGCCCGCTGCTGCCCAAGGCGCCGTTTGGCGTACCCGACAGCATCCGCCCGCTCAACCCGATGATGCCGATCGGCGACGCCACCGGCTTCAACAATGTAGACACCAACGGCGATCCGATTACGCCGGGCATCACAAACGAGATCGTCAACTTCGGCTGGGAGTATATGTGGCACTGCCATATTCTCAGCCACGAAGAGATGGACATGATGCGCCCGATCATTCTGTCTGTGCTCAACCTCATGCCCGCTAAACCCAATCCAGTGTCCGCCTCATCGGTGAGCCCGATGCCGAACAGCGTGGCAGTGCAGCTCAATTGGACGGACCCGACGCCGCCTTCTGTGCTTGCAAACTGGGGCAACCTGGCTAATGAGATTGGATTCAAGATCGAGCGGGCGACGGGCAATGGGCCGTTCAAGCTCATCGCCACGGCCCTGGCCAATCAGACGTCCTATCTCGATCTCACAGTGGGTGCAAACTCCGTCTACCGCTACCGGGTCACCACCTACAATGCCATCGGCAGCGCCGTGTCGGACATCGTCACTGTGTCGACGGGGGCGTCACTGAAACCTGCTGCGCCGACGGGCCTGGGCGCTACGATTCAGGGCGGCAACCGAGTCCGCCTGAGCTGGAACTCGTCCAACCAGGCCACGGACTACATCGTGACCCGGACGGGCGGCAGCGTGCCGTTCACGCCGGTCACATTAAATGGCAACACCAACACCCGTTATACGGACAGCTCCAACATCGTGCTGGGCACCACATATACCTACAACGTGGTAGCCGTTAACGGCTCGGTGACCCCAGGGGTCAATTCCGACCCGGCAGCGACTAGCATCCAGGTGCCGTTCCCTGAGCCTACCAACTTCAGTGTCGGCACACGGACGACCAACTCGCTCTCACTGTCGTGGCGGGCAGGCCAGAACACCCAGCCGCAGCGTTATGAGATCTGGACAAGTTCGAACGGTACAAACTGGGTGCCGTTGGCAGGCGCCTCGGCGTTAAGTGCGACGAGCTTTACCGTGAACGGCCTGACCACGCGTACGACCTACTGGTACGAGATCCGTGCCTATACGACGACGAGTCCGGCGGTCTATTCGGTCTGGACGGCTCCGATCAGCGGCACGACACGTTAGTTACAGTTAAAGCCGGGAGAGGCACCTGCCTCTCCTGGTGTCATTTTATTCCTCTCTAAGAAGGCTACATATGCGCAAAGCACGGTTTCTCCTCGGGGTTTTCGCGATTCTCTGTCTGTTTGCGGTCGCGTCGACCACTCCTGCCTACGCCGACTCTCAACCCGTTCTCCATCCGACCGTCGTTGGGCAAGTGGGGGGTGTTACCAACGCGGTTAGCCTATTATGACAACTATCTCTACTTTAATGTCGGCCCACGCCTGGCCAGCATGGCGGTTTCCTCCGCGGAGCCAGGACAGCCGTTCAAGCCCCAACGTTACGGCCCAGTTCTGCCCGGTGTGCCGCAGGACATCAAGGTTGCCAATGGCTACCTCTACCTGGCGCTCGGCAACGCCGGCGTTGCAGTGGTCAATCCGGGTACACTGGGAATCGTCGGCTATGCCACGCTGCCTGAAGATGCTCAGGGGGGCGGCGCCGATGGGGCAATGTCGGTATCCAATATCGCCGTTGCGTCACGCTATCTCTACGGCGCCGCGGGGGTCTCGGGTATCGTCGCCTTCGACCTGGGGCCAAGCAAGAATCGCCCGACCTATGTAAAGACGACTACGTTTGTTAGTCCGGTCCGCATTATCACCGATGTCGAGTATGCTCCCGGGGCCGACAGCAGCAGCGCGGGAACTCTGTATGCGTCCGCGAACAACAATGCCGTCGATCCGGCACTGCGCGGGGGCGTCATGAAGTTCGAGCTGTCGAGCGCGGCGACTCTCAACACGCCCACCAAGATCCGTGGGCAGATTGACGTCAATGCTCTCCAGGTTGGGGGCGGCTATGTTTATGCGGCTGGCAACGCCGCCTTCTATGTGCTGGATACGGTGGAGCTCGCCATACAGAACGGTGATTTCCCGCTCGGCAGCATTCCTGTGCGGCTGATGTTTGGTGAAGATGAAGACACGCTCTATATGATCAGCACGGGAGGCGTCGAGGTTCTCAACGTCAGCACACCCATCGCACCCGTGGCGTTGACGGCCACGCCGTTTGTGACGCCGGGTGCCGCCTCCGATCTCGTGGTGCTCAAGTTCGGCGACAACATCTATCTTTATATCGCCGACTTCGATGCAGGCTTGAGCATTGCGCGTTCGTCGGCTGCGACCCCCGGTACCATCGAGCTGGTCAGCGGCAGCTATGTCGTGTCCGGTGCCCCGATTGTGCGCTCGGTAGGGGCTGTGCCGGGGCAGGCCTTCCTGTCCGGCAGCGCGCCCTCTGCTCTGGGCCGCCGATACGCGGCAGCCGGCTGCAATGCACCTCATCGGCTCAGGGGTGCCGGTAGCAACTACCATAAGCGCCATGCAAGTGCATGAGAACTGGCTGTTCGGGACGGCCGGTACGGCGGGCCTGCTGCGCTACGTGATCCAGGAAGGCGCCGAGCCGGCCGAACTGGAATCCTACACGACCGGCGGCACCGCAGTTGCGCTGGCCATGGCGTGGCCGAATATCGTCGTCGCCGACGGCACCAACGGCCTAGTCGTGGTCAACGGCGATGGCACCCTGTCACTGACCGGCGAGGCCGCTGCTCCGGAGTTCAACAGCAACTTCATCAGCGTCGACGTCAGCGGCAGCTACGCCTATGTCGTCGACGGCAACGGCACCTTCCGCGTCTATGATCTCACGGATCCCACCGGCCCTGTCGCCCTGGGTACGTTGAAGCTTGCCGGCATGCTTGACGTCAAGGTCGCTGGCAATTATGCATATCTCGCCTGCGGCACGAGCGGCCTGCGTGTGGTCGACATTACCAACCCGAATGCACCAACTTTGGTCGGCACGGACTTTCTCGATCTGCCCGGCGTGGCGCAGAATCTTCTCGTCTACGATGGTTACCTACTGGTGGCGGCCGGCGATGCCGGTGTTCACATGTTGAGCATGGAGCTTGGTGGCCAGCTTGTTCCCTTCCTGTCGTTCTACTTTGGTGGCAGCACGCTGCGCCTCATGAACGACAGCGGCGGGTTCCTGTACGCCGCGAACGAGAATGGCGGCCTGGCGATGTTCATGTTAGAGCAGTACCAAGTCTACCTGCCGAAGATCGCCCAGCGCATCCCTGGCAAAGTGTATTTCCCGGTGATTCGGAAGCGGTAGCTCAGGGCAGCTTAGGTCTTAGGCCGCGGCGAGAAGACCGAACGCAGGTTGAAGCGTGGTTTGGCCGGGGCGGGCGGCGGTGGGCGCAGTATGAAGAGCTTGCCGTCCCGCACCCGGCTTACCAGTTGGGGGAGACCCCAGCCGGCGCCGGCCTCCTCAAGCTGGACGGCGCGCCGGGCTTCTGCCATGGCAACGTCGACCGCCCCCAGCTTGGCCAGCGCGCTGTAGAAGTCGTGCACAAAGGCGAGCGAGGGGCGGTCAAGCAGCTTCGTGGGTTGAAATGCCGCGGCCGGTGTGCCGCGGCGTACAATTTCCTCGACCACGTGCGCGGCCGGGTCAATGCCGGGGATGCGCGCCGAGTTGCGTGCAGAAATCAGCGCCAGCCGCAGCGAGTAGTGGTCGCCCAACAGTGTGCCAAGATGCTGGCCGCTGACCGGGCGCCCGCGCCCCATTTCATCCTCGAAGATCAGCACCCCGTCTTTTGTCTGCGGCTCGTAGATGCTAAAGCCGATAAAGTGCAGGACGTGATATTGGTGCTGGCGCAGCCGGCGCTGCAGGTCGAGCAAGGTCGGACGGGGCAGCCGTTCGAAGAGCACCTGGCGGTTGGCTGCCAGGTAGTCCACGGTGTCGACCAAGTCGCGCCACTCGCGCCCGATCGCCAGGGGCGGATAGCCTTCGGGGCCGGCCATGACCACCAGCACCCGCAGCGGTAGATCGACAGGGAACGGGTCCACCTGGTGTGCGCGCTCGAAAAAGCGGGAAAGCGGCGTGTGCACCGAAAGCGCCAGGAACTCGTCGCGCGTCGGGTCGTAAAGGTACTCCCAGGGCAGGGCACGCAGCTCGGGCGAGTCGCCCAGGCGCAGTCGCAGGTGGAGCGTCTTGCGCTCGTTGTAGGCGCGGCGCCAGCTTTCCTGCCACAGCGGCAGCAGGGGACCGTGAAAGAGGGCATCAAAGAGCCGCCCCCCTACTTTGCGGGCCAGCAAGAACTGGTCGGCGCGCATGCGGTCGTCTTTGCCGGGGTCCGCCAGCAGCTGCTGCACGAAGGCGTGCTGCTCGCGCGGCTGGAAGGGCAGCGTAAAGGAGGTCCATGCTTCGCCGGCCGGCGACTGCAGCACGCCGGCGCGATAGCCGTCCTCGGTATTTTCCAGCAGCAGGTCAAAGCCCCAGTCGTTCGTGGCAGGCACACTCATAGGCACACTCATAGGCTGGTGATTGTACATGCCGCACTCCAGTTGGCAAACCGCCGAGTCCTGTCGATAATGAGGGGCGTTATGAACCGGCTACTCTCGAGAAGGATCCTATGCATATACTGATCACCGGCGGGGCCGGCTTTATCGGCACCCACCTGACACAAGCGTTACTCGAGCGGGGCGACCGCGTTTCGATCCTCGATAATCTGAGCACGGGCAGCTATGAAAACGTCAAGCTCTTTGCCCGCCACCCGCTCTACAGCTTTGCCATCGACGACCTCTCCAATGCCCTGGTGCTCGACCGGCTGGCCTGCACAGGCCGACGCCATCGTGCATCTGGCGGCTGCGGTCGGCGTGCAGCTTGTCGTGGAACGGCCGACCGAGACGATCGAAACCAACGTGCTGGGCACGCACGCCGTGCTGGCAGCCGCCCGAGCGCTACCGCTGCCGCACGCTCATTGCCAGCACCAGCGAGGTGTACGGCAAGGGCGTCAAGGTGCCGTTTGCCGAGGACGACGACCTGCTGCTGGGCGCCTCCAGCCGCAGCCGCTGGAGCTATGCGGCCAGCAAGCTGCTCGACGAGTTCCTCGGCCTGGCCGCGCATCGCGAGTATGGGCTGCCGGTGACCATCGTGCGCTTCTTCAACACGGTCGGGCCCGGCCAGACCGGCCGCTATGGGATGGTCGTGCCCCGTTTTGTGCGTGCCGCATTACAGGGCGAGCCGATCCCGGTCTATGGCGACGGCCTGCAGTCGCGCTGCTTCTGCCATGTACGCGACACGGTGCGTGCCGTCGTTCAAGCTGCTTGATCTAGCCGGAGCAATACCTCGGGCGAGATCTACAACATCGGCAGCAACCACGAGGTGACCATCAACCAATTGGCGCAGACCGTGATTGAACGCACAGAAACCGCCTCTGCAATCCAGTATATTCCCTACAGTGAGGCCTACGCTCCCGGATTTGAGGATATGCGCCGCCGCGTCCCCGACACGACCAAGATCCGCCAGGCCATTGGCTGGCAGCCCAAGCACGACCTCAATCAGATTCTAGACGACGTAATCGAGTACGAACGCGCTCGTCTCTAGCTGCTACATCTATCCTGTGTTGTTGTTTGTCATGTAAAGGTGCACACCATGTCTCGACCTGTCCTGTCTCGATTCTTGGCTCGACCCTTGGCTGCGGTGTTACTGTTGGCGACGGCCGTGGTGCCGTTCGCTCCTGTGCACGCCCAGGATGAGATCCCGCCGGCCGAAATCCAAAACGACGAAGGCGGCCCGGTCATTCTCGAAGGTGAGATGAACTATACCAACCCGGAAACCTTTTGCCAATGTGGCCCAGCCGCTGATCGTATTGGAAGACCAGGCCGGCTTTGTCGATCGCAACCGCGGCTTTCTGATGCCGCCGCAGTCGCAAGTGCTTGGGGTCATTACGGGTGACTTCTTCACGCCGCCCTTTACCTGGACCCTCTCGCTGCCGGAAGTGCCGCAGGGTTCGCTGCGCGACGTGGACCACGACGGCCAGGAAGACCAGGGCGTCATGACCTATGCCGTCGCTTTCTGGAGCAACACCTTTGGCGATCCATACCTGGAGCGCCGCGACCTGATGGGCGGCGGCTGGTCTACGGCCTATGCCACGACGCGGGTCAAGACCAACCCCAGCGGCGGCGGCGAGGTGACGGGCGGCAAGTACATCGTGTGGGCCCCCGACGACCAGCAGGGCTTCCCCAGCGGCTTTGGCCCTGACGGCAAGCTCTTCACCGACGACGATCCGATCGTCCGGCTGCCGGCCGGTTACACCCTTGTCAACATGGACACGGATCCCTTCACCTTCGACCGCTCGGCGCGGCCGCAGCTTGAGCTGATCGAGCCAGAGGATTCTGCGCTGGACGATTTCTCGAAACTCTCGTACACGGAAGCCTTTGACAAGATGGTGGCGATGTTCCGTGAAGAGTATGCGTTCTCCGAACTCAAGGGCGTCGACTGGGATGAAATGGTGGCTGCTTTCCGCCCGCGATTTGCGGAGGCTGAGGCCAACAACGACGTGGAAGCCTACCGCCGGGCGCTGCGTGACTTCATGCTCAGCATTCCGGATGCACACATTCAGGCTCCGTTTATCGCCGAAGACTTCCAGCGCGACACGAGCGGTGGCCTGGGCATGGCGATCCGCGAGCTCGACGACGGCCGCACGATTGTCAACTTCATCACTCCGGACGGTCCCGCCGACAAGGCAGGCATCCAGCTGGACGCGGAAATCACCGAGATAGGCGGCCATGCCGGTGGGCGACTACGTTGCGACGATTAAGCCGTACTCGGCGCCGTTCGGGACACAGCATTTCCGACGCCTGCAGCAGCTGCGCTATGCCACGCGTGCTCCGCTGGGCACAGAAGTGCCGGTGACTTTCAAGAATCCTGACAGCAGCGAGGCGCAGTCCGTAACGCTGACGGCCGAGGACGAGGATGCCAGTTTCCGCTTCTCGTCGTTTGCGAAGGGTCTGACCGGCGCTGAACTGCCGGTCGAGTTCAGCATTCTGGACAACGGGTTGGGGTACGTCAAGGTCTACAGCTTCTTCGACAACGAACTGCTCACCATCCAGCTTTGGGAGCAGATGATGAAGTCGCTCAACAGCCTGGGCGTGCCGGGCCTGATCATCGACTTGCGCCAGAACGGCGGCGGCAGCGGCTTCCTGGCCGACCAGATGGCTGCCTACTTCTACAACGAGGAACTGGTGCTGGGCAACACCGAAACCTACGATCGCGACCTGGGCAAGTTCTACGCTGACCCCAACCTGGTGCAGCGTTACTTCCCGCCCGCCGAGTCACTGCAGTACGGCGGCCAGGTGGCGGTCATCGTCGGCCCCAACTGTGCCAGTGCCTGCGAGTTCTTTGCGCATGACATGACACGCCAGGGCCGCGCCGACATCATCGGCCAGTATCCCACGGCCGGGGCAGGCGGCTCGCGCGTGCTCTTCCTGATGCCCGGCCCCGAAGGCCTGCTGATCCCTGTCGGTCGTCCGCTCGATGCCGAGGGCAACATCATCATCGAGGGCACTGGTGTGGCGCCGACGATCCGTGTGCCGGTGAGCGAGGAGACGCTGTTCAGCGAGGACGACGTCCTGCTTAACACTGCCATCGCACACTTGAGCGGCGAGGACCTCCCCTACGGCGCCGGTCCCAACACGGAGACGGGCCAACCGATCATGTTCACCACGCCGGCGGGCGCCCCCGAAGGTGCTGCTCCTGCGGCCGGCGAGACCCTGACGACCACCGAGGCGCCGGCGGCAGAAGCTGCTGCGACTCCCGAGGCTGCCGCCGAAAGCGCGCCGATCACTGCGGCTGAAGAAATCACGGCGACGGACCGTGTCACAGTGTCGCTCGGCACGCCCGGCTCGACGGAGCCGGCGCCTGCCGCCGCAATCACGGACACAGAGGAACTCACCGCCGCCGTGCCACCTGCAGAGGCTACCGCAGAAGCTACCGCGGCGCCTACCGCAGAAGCCACTGCCGAAGCAGCCACACCAGAGGCAACAGTAGAGGTGACGGCCGAAGCCACTGCGGAAGCTACTGTCGAAGCCACTGCCGAAGCTACCGCTGCGGCGAGTACGGAAGGGACGCCCGTACGTATCACCTCCCAGGGCCCGCGCCTGATCGTCTACTCCAGTCCCAGCGCCACCAGCCTGCCGCTCGGTTTTGTCGTCTCCGGCAGCGAGTGGACCCAGTTGGAAACCAGCGCCGACGGCGCCTGGGTGCGTATCAACTACCGCGGGCTGCCCGGCGGCTGGGTCAGCGCCGCCAGTGTGACGGCAATCCCCTAACGGCAATTTCTTCGTGCCTGGCTCGCACCACACTACCTGGGTTGTCCCACAGCCTAGTGGTGCGAGCCTCGCACGGCTTTGCGCTAACTCTTCCTTAGTACCCTAGCGCCGGCAAATACACCCTGTACGCACCGCCCGGCTTGTCGCTCGGATCTTGCACTGTCCCGCTGCTCACCAGCCGCGTGTTGATCACGGCAGCGCTGGCCTGGCCACCATCTATAGGGACTGTCGCCGGCGAGCCGGTGATTACTGTCTCCCAGAGCGGGCCGGGATTGTTCTCCGTCACGCTGTATGTGCCTGGGATCAGATCAGGCCATGTCAGCACGCCGCCGTTGGCGCCGACACTCTTGCAGTCGCCATCAGGGTTTGAAGGGCCGGCGATGCATATCATAAACGACTGGTTTGGGTCGGGTGTGACGCCGTTCCAGTTCACCGTTTTGGTGACTTCCAGGCTGCCCAGCTTCCGCGTGTTGAACACGGCCGCCCTAGCTTCGCCGCAATCGCATTCTGGCACAGTGATCGGCCCATCCGGGGCCTCCACCTCCCACATATTGCCTGGGTCGATTTCGGTTATGACATAGGGACCCGGGATCAAGTTGTACCAGAACAACTCGCCGCCGCTGCTGCCCACGGTCTGGCAGTTGCCGTCCGGATAGGACGGCCCGGTGATGCAGATCTGGAAAGACTGGCTCGGATCCTCGGGTAAGCCGTTCCAAATGACGAACTTCGCCACCTCGAGGGTGCCCTTGTGCGTGTTGAGCACCGTCGCCGTGGCGACGCTGCCATCGCCTGGAACAATGATCGGCTCATGCGGGACCTCCACCACCCACACAATGCCGGGGTCAGTTTCGCTTACGACATAGGGACCCGGAATCAGGTTGTTCCAGAACAACGTACCGCCGGTGCTGCCCACGGTCTGGCAGTTGCCGTCCGAATAGGACGGCCCGGTGATGCAGATCTGGAATGTCTGGCTCGGATCCTCGGGTACGCCGATCCAGTCGACGGTCTTCGTCACCTCGAGGTTGCCCAGCTTGTGCACGTTGAACACCGTCGCCTTAGCGCCGACCCCATTACCTGGGACGATGATCGCCCCATTTGGGACCTCCACCTCCCACATACTGCCTGGGTCGGTTTCGCTTATGACATAGGGAGCCGGGATCAGGCCGTCCCAGAGCACCTTGCCGCCGCTGCTGCCCACGGTCTGGCAGTTACCGTTCGGATAAGACGGCCCGGTGATGCAGATCTGGAAAGACTGGCTCGTATTCTCGGGCGCGCCGTTCCAGTCAACGGTCTTCGTCACCTCGAGGCTGCCCAGCTTGCGCATATTGACCACCGTCGCCGTGGTCTCCCCATTACCGCTGCCGATCGTGACGGGCGAGCCGTTGACGACTGTCGTCCACAATTGGCCTGGATCTGTCTCGCTTACAGTATAGGCACCTGGGAGGAGGTCGGCCCAACTCAGCACACCGCCGAGGTAACCGACATTCTGGCAGCTGCCGTCCGGATGGGAGGGACCGGTAATGCAGATCGTGAACGATTGTGCCGGATCGGGCGTAATCCCATTCCAGTTTACCGTCTTGGTAACTGTCAGAACTGTCAGGCTGTCGCTCTGCAGCGTGTTGGCAACGCTGGCCTGAGCGGGGGGGCTGCCACCGGGCACTGTGACCGGCGAGTTTGTCACTGTCGCCGACCAGCCGCTGCCGGGGTCAGGCTCCGACACAACATAGTCGCCGGGGATCAGGTCCGGCCAGAGCAGCGTGCCGCCGTCAAAATCAGCGTTTTGGCAGTTGGGTGCAGGATACGACGGCCCGGTGATACAGATGGCGAAGGTCTTGGCCGGATCCGGCGTGGTGCCGTTCCAGTTCACCGTCTTGGTAACCTCCAGGCTTCCGCTCCGCAGCGTGTTGGTCACGGTCGCGCTGACCTCGCCGCCGCAGGGGACGGTCACCGGGCTGCTATCAACCACCACCGACCAGGCGCTCCCCGGGTCAGTTTCGACGACGTCATAGTCGCCCGTCTCCACGCCCGGCCATGTCAGCAGCCCACCATCATAATCCACGGTCTTGCAGTTGCCGTTTGGGTATGAGATGCCAGTGACACAAATCTCAAACGTCTGGGCCTGGTTTGGCGGGCTGCCCTTCCAGTCAACGACCTTCGTGACATAGATCGTGCCGGTCTGGCGCTCGTTGGTAATGATGCACACGATGTCACTGCCGTCAGGTACCATCAACGAGAGCGGCGAGTTGTTGGCCTGTGACGCCACGATACTGCCCGTCCCATTGGCATCGCGGCACTCGACCGACGTGTTGTAGTCGGCAAGGCTGGTGTTGGGGACGGTTGTCACGCTGACACTGTGCTGGCCGGCACTGACGATCTGCTCGCCCGTCGTGCCGCCGTCGCCCACGGCCGACGCCTTAATGCTGTCGTCAATCAGCAGGTTGAAGCGGCCTGGATTGTCGCTGGGACTCAGCACATGCTGCACTTCAAGCCGGCCGGTGTTGGTCTGGTTGGCACTGCAAGCCCCCGCCGTATCGTTTGTACAGATGTCGGCGGCCGCGGCAGTATGCGCTGCGAGCACGAACAGGGTCAGGGGGATTAGGAACAGCAAGAAACACAACAACGACAAATAGCCGCGTCGCATGACGGCGGCTGTGGGCATGATGTAGTCAGGTGCAGGGCGGCGCTGCTCGGGCCTCATCTGGCGGGTGTCCCGTACAAGATGGAGGAGGAGAACGTCGGCAGAAATTATGCTGCTTGTCTTTACGCTAGCACAAATTTCCGTCAGAAAGCGCGAGCGTAAGCTGACAATTTGCTTACAAAGTATGTGGGTATTAGCGGGTATTGAGGATGCGACCCAACGATCGGTTAAACAGAGAATGACACTCGCTGACCCACGCCTGATCGTCCACTCCAGGCCCAGCGCCACCAGGCTGCCGGGCGGCTGGGTCAGCGCCGTCACACTGGCGGTGCTGACCCAGCTACCCCCGAGCTTGGCTCGGCTTTACTCTGCCCCTAGTGCTTGACCGCGGGCAGGAATATCCTGAAGGTGCCGGCCGGCTCGTCGACGGGGTCCAGATCGGTCCCACTGCTCACCAGCCCATTGTACTTGGCACAGATTGCATGGTCGGCCGGCGCCAAGGCCAGTTGGATGTCTTCCTCGCCTCGCCGCTCACCCACGGCCAACCCGTCGATGGTACACTCAAACTGTCCCTCCACCCAAGGAAGGCCGGGCTCGTCCTCGCTCAGCACATAGCTGCGGTTCGGCTCGAGGTCGATCCACGTGGTCGAAGGTGCCTTATCGGTGACGGTCCTTGGGTCTGCACCGGTCAGGCGCATGACAAAGGCCCACCCTGCTGTTTCGTCGCTGCTTGTCAGCACCTTGGTGACGGTGATGCTGGCCGGCTGCAGCCGCGTGTTGATCACCGCCGCGCTTACCTGGCTGCCGTCGATGGGAACCGCCGCCGGCTCGCCGGTGATTACCGTCTCCCAGACCCGGCCGGGGTTGTTCTCCGCCACGCTGTAGGCGCCCGGGATCAGGCCGATCCACGT
Organism: uncultured Chloroflexia bacterium; assembly: GCA_963791135.1. Lineage (GTDB taxonomy): Bacteria > Chloroflexota > Anaerolineae > Caldilineales > Caldilineaceae > Fredericiella. Next base: position 26,379 of record CAWBRX010000004.1, on the reverse strand, counting down.
CAGCACGCCGCCATTAGCGCCGACACTCTTGCAGTCGCCGTTGGTGTACGAGGGGCCGGCGATGCAGATCGTGAACGATTGGTTCGGGTCGGCCGTGACGCCGTTCCAGTTCACGGTCTTGGTGACGCGCAGGCTGCCCAGCTTGCGCGTGTTGAGCACGCTGGCGGAGGCGCCTGTGCCGTCGACGGGCACCGTGGCCGGCGATCCGCTCACCTGCACCGTCCACTCACTGCCCGGATTGCTCTCGCTCACGCTGTAGCTGCCCGGGATCAGGTCGTTCCACTGCAGCGTGCCGCCGTCGTGGTCCACCGATCTTGCAGTCGCCGCCGGGGAAGGAAGGGCCGCTGATGCAGACTTGGAAGGTCTTCCCCGCATCGGGTACGATCCCGTTCCAGTCCACGACCTTGGCCACCGTCAGGCTGCCATGCCGCCGCGTATTCGTGACAGTGGCGTCGCCTGCCCCGCCGTTGGTGGGTACGGCGGCGGTCGCGCTGTCCACCGTCACGGTCCATTCGCTGCCCGGCGCCGTCTCATAGACACGATAGTCGCCGGGAATCAGCCCGGTCCATGCCAACGTTGCGCCATCATAATCGGCGGTCTGGCAGCTGCCGTCGGGGAAAGACGCTCCGGCAATGCAGATCTCAAACGAGCGTGTTTCGTCGGGCACGATGCCGTTCCAGTTCACCACCTTGGTGACGTTGAGCCCGCCGAGCTTGCGCATGTTGACGACCGAGGCGCTGGCGGGGGAGCCGTCGGCGGGCACGTTACCTGCGTCTTGTCGATGGTGACGATCCACTCGCTCCCCAATGCCACCTCGGAGACGCTGTAGTCTCCGGGGATGAGGTCGTTCCACACCAGGGCGCCGCCGTTGTAGGGGGCCGCCTGGCAGCCGCCGTTCGGATAGGAGGGCCCGGTGATGCAGATCTGGAAGGTCTGCGCCGTGTCCGGCGTGACGCCGTTCCACTCGACTACTTTTGTCACGGTCAAGCTGCCGCGCTTGCGCGTGTTGGTGACCGATGCCGTCGCCGTCGAGCCATCGCCCTGCTACTGCGGCCGGTGAGCCGGCGACAGTGGTGATCCACTGTGTGCCGGCCGCCTTCTCGCTCACAGTGTAGTCGCCGGGGATCAGATCATGCCACACAAGCGGGCCGCCGCCGGCGCCGATGGTCTGGCAGCTGCCGCCTGGATAGGACGGCCCGGTGATGCAGATCTGGAAGGTCTGCGCCCCGTCGACGGCGCTGCCGTTCCAGTCTACGATCTTGTCCACCTCGAGGCTGCCGCGCTTGTGCGTGTTGGTCACCGCCGTCTTGGCGCCGCCGCCGTCGCCCGGCACCGTGATGGCCCCGTCCGGGACCTCCACCACCCACACGCTGCCGGGATCGGTTTCGCTCACGACATAGGGGCCTGGAATCAGGTTGTCCCAGGTCAACAGGCCGCCGCCGCTGCCCACGGTCTGGCAGTCACCGGCCGGATAGGAGGGCCCGCTGATGCAGAGCTGGAACGACTGGCCTGCATCCACCGGTGCCCCGTTCCAGTTGACGGCCTTTGTCACTTCGAGGCTGCCCAGCTTGCGCGTGTTGACCACCGCTGCCGTGGCCCCTGCACCGCCGCTTTGCACCGTCACCGGCGAGCCGCTCACCACGGTCGTCCACAAGGGACCGGCGTCTGTCTCGCCGACGGTGTAAGTGCCCGGAAGGAGATCGTTCCAACTCAATGCGCCGCCCAGGTAGCCGGTGTCCTGGCAGCTGCCGCCGGGATAGGAGGGCCCGGTAATGCAGATCGTGAATGTCTGTCCTTGATCGGGCGTGACGCCGTTCCAGTTGGCCACCTTGGTGACGGTCAGGCTGCCGCGCTTGAGGCTGTTGGCCACGCTTGCCTTGGCGGTGGTGCCGTCGTCAGGCACCGTAACCGGCGAATCCGTGACGGTCACCGACCACTGGCTGCCGGGGTCAGACTCTGCAACCGTATAGTCGCCAGGGATGAGATCCGGCCACAGCAGCACACCGCCGTCAAAGTCCGCATTCTGGCAGTTTGGCGCCGGGTATGATGGACCGGTGATGCAGATGGCAAAGGTCTTGCCTGGATCCGGCGTGACGCCGTTCCAGTTCACGAACTTGGTGACTTGGAGGCTGCCGCGCCGCCGTGTATTGGTGACGGTTGCGCTGACAGAGCCGTTGCAAGGGACGGACACCGGGCTGGTGTCGACCACCACCGACCAGGCGCCGCCCGGATAGGTTTCGACGACATCGTAGAAGCCAGTTTCAACGCCCGGCCACGTCAGCAGGCCGCCGTCGTAGTCGGTAGTCTGGCAGTTGCCGTTGGGATAGGAGGGGCCATAGATGCAGATCTCAAATTCCTGGCTCTGGTCCACCGGAATGCCGTTCCAATCGACCACCTTGGTCACATAGATCGTGCCGGTCTGGCGTTCGTTGGTGATGGTGCAGACGATGTCGCTGCCGTCCGGCACATTGAGCGACAGCGGCGAGTTGTTGGCCTGCGACGCGACGACGCTGCCCGTGCCGTTGGCATCGCGGCACTCGATCGACGTGTTGTAGTCGCCGAGGTTGGTGTTGGTGGCGGTGGTTTCGCTGACGCTGTGCTGGCCGGCATCGACGATCTTTTCGCCGGTCGTGCCGCCGTCGCCGACAGCAGACGCCTCGATATTGCTGTCGATCAGCAAGTTAAAGCGGCCCGGGTTGTAGGCAGGGCGCAGCGCCTTGCGCACTTCAAGCCGGCCGGTGTTGGCGCGGTAGACCACGCAGTCCGATGGATCCGAGTTGGGCTGCTGCGAGGGATACGAGCAGACGTCGATCAACTGGGCAGTCCCGCCGCCGACGTCGAGCAGGTTGACGCTGCAGGCGCCTACCGTATCGCGCGGGTAGTCGCTGCCGGAAGGGAAGGGATCGGCGGGGAGCGCCGGCGTGCCCTGCACCGCGGCTGTGCAGGCCGACGTGCTCGGGACGGGAACGGCGGCCATGCATCTATCCGGCCGGGAATCGCTGCACTGGTAGAGCTGCTGCGCCTGGTAGGCGGCCGGCGTGCCGGACACGACCGTGCACAGCGAGTAGTTGGCATTGCCGTCGCCGTCCGTGTCAAAGAGCGCACAGGCATCACCTGTGTTGCTGCCCGACCAGCCGGTCTGGTCCCACTGCCACTTGACGGTCAGCACAGACGGCAGCCCGGTGCCGTCCGAACAGAATTTGGTCAGATCCTTCTGGCCGGGCTCGTCGTTCGCACCGCCGTATCGGTCGTGCAGACGTCCGCCGCCCGCGCAGGATAGGTCGTGGCCGCCAGCAGCATCAGGGGGATGCAGGAACAGCAGGAAACACAAAAAAGGTAAGCGCGCACGTCGAATGACGGCGACTGTGGGCGCGGCGGTTGCCCGGGGTGGGGTGTACATGAGGACCTCCTTGGCCTATGAACAAGTGCCCAACGATATGCAGTTAGGAGCGCAAGAGGCGGCGATGCTGCGGCGATGGAACAGCGGCGTATACAGCGGTGAATATGGTTACAGCGAAGGGCGGTTAAGGCGGCGCTGCTCGGGCTTCACCTGGTGGGAGCACCGTGCGGGATGGAGGGGGAGAGCGTCGACAGGAATTTCATCGCTGCTATTTACGCTAGCACAAATTCCCGTTAGAAACCTATCAAAAAAGCTGTCAATTTGCTTGCGAAAGCCGAGGATCGCAAAGGAAACCTGGCCCATGGCCCAACGGCGCGCTAAATGGGCAGGGCACGGCTGAACCAGCACTCTTATCTGTTTAACCTGCTGCCGGTCAGCGCCTGTTCACACGGCCGAATGGGCCGGCAGCATGCTGCCGGCCCATTCGGTGGGCTTTACTTCATCGGTATGACGAGGTCGTACGGGTACTGCGTGAGCGTAACCAGCGTGCCGTCCTCCTCAAAGGCGACCGTGTCCTCGACCCGCACGCCAAAGCCGCGCTCCGGGTAATACAGCCCCGGCTCCACGCTGACGACGTGCCCAGGCTGCAAGGTGCGCGTGTTGCCCGCCGCCACGCCCAAGGCTGGGCGCCTCATGGATGTCCAGCCCCAGCCCGTGCCCCAGGCTGTGCACGTACCCATCCAGGCCGCCCGGGTGCGTGCGCATCGTCGGGTGCCCCTTGCTCTCGAAATAGTCGAGCGTCATGTTTTGAAAGTCACGGCAGGGTTTCCCCACCGCCAGCTCCGCCACTGCCCGGTCAAAGATCTCCTTCGCCTGCCCATACGCCTCCGCCACCTCATCCGGCGCGTAGCCAAGACACCAGGTCCGCGTCATGTCGTGGTAGTACCCGCTGGCCGTCTTGGGGAAGATGTCAAAGACGATGCTCTGCCCCAGCCGCAGCGGCATCTCCGGCGTGCCAATGTTGTGCGGCACGCCCGCATCGCGCCCCTGGGCAAAGATGTGGTGGTCCTGCGACATGCCGTGCGCAAACACCCGGCTGTGCGTAAAGGCGTGCACCTCGCCAATCGTCAGCGGCTCGCCGTCGGCCTTGACCACCAGGTCACCCCGCGTCTGGTGGCTCTGGATGAACTCCTGTGTCTCCCCCACGACGATACCCGTGAGCCGCCCCGCCTCGCGCATCTGGGCGATCTCCCAGTTGTCCTTGGTCTCGCGCGCTATCGAGAAGAGCGTGTCGCCAAACTCACCCACCAGCTCGCTGCCGGTCAGCCGATCCTGCACCTGGTTGAGCACTGCCATGGCCGCCCCGGCATCAAACATGCCGTAGACCCCAATGCGGCCCTGCAACTGGTTGCCCTCAATTACGTCGGTCAGGTACGCCACCTGTGCCGCCAGCCGGTCGCCATCCGCCTTTTGCAGGTAAGCCATCGTGTCATACACCTGGTCGCGGTTGAGCAGGCGCAGACCGGTCGCAGCCGCGTTGTCGCGCTCCATGCCCCCATGGATCAAGGTCGTAGCTTCGCCGCGACGCTTGAAGATCAGCGCACGCTCAAGGCTGGCGCCGCCGGTCAAATAGTTCATGATCGTGTTGCCATGCGAGTCGCCGAGGACAAGAAAGGCGTCGAGGTTGCGCTCCGCCATGAGGCGGTCTAGGTCAGTTTTCATTAGGTGTGCTCGCTTTCTGGATCGGGGTGCAATGAGATAAAGGTTGCTGGACCGCATTATAAGTGGAAACGACAGGCTGGCCATTTCTCCGCCCGTCTATTGTCGGATAGCCGACAGACTCACGCAGCCTCATCTGTGCAAAATGGAACAAATCGAGAAGGTGAGAAAGTCAGGTGCAAGTGTCGTGATGGCTGAACCAATAGCGGTTCCGGCAGTGACCGGAGCTACAAGTATAGAGAGTACAGAAAGCAGCGGCGGCAGGAGCCGGGCGTCGCTGTTGATCCGCCTGGAAAAGCTGTGCAAGGCCTATACCGAGGCAGGCGTGACCCGCACGATCCTGAACGAACTGGATCGCGAGTTCTATGCCGGCGAGTTTGTGGCGCTGCTGGGGAAGTCCGGCAGCGGCAAGAGCACGCTGCTCAACCTGATTTCGGGCATCGACGCTCCAACCACCGGGGATGTGGTCATTGTGGAAAACGGCCGTGAGGTACGGCTGACGGCACTCAGCGAACACGAACGCACCCTGTTTCGCCGGCGCAACATCGGTATCGTCTTCCAGTTCTTTAACCTGATTCCGACATTGACGGTACAGGAAAATGTGACGCTGCCGCTGGAACTGATGGGGCAGGGCCGTGAGGCGCGCAAGCGGGCACAAGAACTGCTGGAGCGCGTAGGGCTGGGCAGCAGGCTTAACACATATCCGGATAAGCTCTCGGGCGGCGAGCAGCAGCGCGTGGCCATCGCCCGCGCCCTGGCGCACGATCCGCTCTTGATCCTGGCCGACGAGCCGACCGGCAACCTGGACGAGGACACGGGTGAGACGGTGCTGAGCCTGCTGCTGGAACTGACGCGTGATGCCGGCAAGACGCTCTTTATGGCGACGCATGCCCCCGAGGTCGCGCAGCTGGCGACCCGTGTGCTGCACCTGGACCACGGCCACCTGGTAAGCGACCAGGCCTGGCAGGAGACGCATGGGCGCGAGCCCAGGAAGGAACTGGCGGGCCGATGAGTCTTGGTCCGACCTGGCGGCTGGCCTGGCGCCACGCATGGCGGCGGCCGCTGCAGAGCCTGTTCCTGATCGTCGGCGTCGCCATCGGCGTGGCGATGATCGTCGCCATCGACCTGGCCAACGGTTCGGCCGACCGTGCCTTCCAATTGGGCACCGAGACCGTTACCGGCAAAGCCACGCACCAGATTACCGGCGGGCCGGGCGGGCTGGACGAGTCAGTCTATACTGCGCTGCGCACACAGGCCGCCTATCGGCTGAGTGCGCCGGTGGTCGAGAGCTACGTGGTGGCCGAGGAATTGGACACGCAGCCGATGCGCCTGCTCGGCGTTGACCCCTTTGCCGAGCCGCCCTTTCGCGCGTACTTGGGCCCCGGCGACCAATCGCAGGCACCCGCCGGCAGCTTCCTGGCCGAACTGATGGCAACGCCGAATACGGTGCTGATGAGCAGCGACGTGGCGGCGCGCTATGGCTTGAAGGTAGGGGACCCGATCACTATCCGTTCCGGCACCGCGACCAAGACGCTGACGCTGGCCGGGCTGCTGGAGCCGAGCGACGACCTGAGCCGGCGAGCGTTGGATGGGCTGCTGGTGGCCGACATCGCCACGGCGCAAGAAGTGCTGGACATGGTGGGCAAGCTGAGCCGCATCGACCTGATCGTGCCCGCGGGCGAGGCAGGTACGGCGGCGCTGGCACGCATTCGCGGCGTGCTGCCGCCTGCCGCGCGTGTCGACACCACGGCCGCACGGGCGGGCACCGTGAGCGAGATGACCGCGGCGTTCACGCTCAACCTGACGGCCTTGAGCCTGCTGGCGCTGGTCGTGGGCATGTTCCTGATCTACAACACGGTGACCTTCAGCGTCATTCAGCGGCGGCCGATGCTGGGCACGCTGCGCGCGCTGGGCATGACGCGCCGCGAGATATTCGTGCAGATCCTCAGCGAGGCGCTGATGCTGGGGCTCCTGGGCACGATTCTGGGTCTAGGCCTGGGTGTGCTGTTGGGGCGGGCGGCGGTGCAGGCCGTGACGCAGACGGTCAACGACCTGTTCTTTGTGGTCGCCGTGCGCGATGTGCAGATTCCGGTGTGGACGCTTGTCAAGGGCGCCGCCATCGGCATATTGGCGGCCGTGATCGGCGCCGCCGTGCCGGCCTGGGAGGCCACCAGCGTGCCGCCGGCCGGAGCGCTGCGGCGGTCAAACGTCGAGGAGCGTACGCGGCGGGTGCTGCCGGCTATCTCTCTGGCGGCGGTGGGGTTCCTTGTACTGGGTGCGCTGCTGATGATTCCCGAGTGGAGCCTGGTCATCACCTTCGCCGGGCTGTTTGCGATCGTCATCGGCGCAGCGCTGCTCACGCCCATCCTGACGCTGTGGATCATGGACGGCGTACAGTGGGTGCTGCGGCGCAGCGGGGTCATCGAACGCATGGCGCCGCGGACGATCGTGCGCTCGTTGAGCCGCATGGCCGTGGCTGTGGCCGCGCTGATGGTGGCGGTGAGCGTGATCATCGGCGTCGGCGTCATGATCGGCAGCTTCCGCCAGACGGTTGTACTGTGGCTGGACGATGTGCTGCAGGCCGACATCTTTATCTCGCCGCCTGAAATCAGCGGCAGTGCCACGCAGACGTCCTTGAACCCGGCGCTGCTTGACGAACTGCTGGCACAGCCGGGCATCAAGTCGGCGGCGACCACGCGGCAGGTAGATGTGACGGCGCAGTTGAGCGAAACCGGTGATCCGCTGCAACTGCGGGTTGCCGCGCTGAGCCAGGATCTTGCCGGGCCCGATCGGCGCTATCGCTCGGCCGTGGGCGACTGGCGGCAGACATGGCAGGCCATCGAACAGGGGAGTATCCTCATCAACGAGCCGATGGCAACCCGGCTTGGTCTTGGTGTTGGCGACCACGTGATCGTGCAGACCGACCGCGGGCCGCAGTCCTTCCCGATCGCCGGTGTGACGGTGGATTTTGACGTGCGCAACGTGGCATTTATGACCGATGCGGTGTACCGCCGGTTCTGGGAGGACACGGGCGTCACGGCGATCGCCCTGTTCGTCCAGCCCGGCGTGGATGTAGATGCGACGGTGGCACAGCTACGCAAGGACTTTGCCGGGCGGGAGGAACTGCTGGTCAGCTCAAACCGGGGCCTGCGCCAGAATGCGCTGGAGGTATTTGACCGCACGTTCTCGATTACGGTCGCGCTGCAACTGCTGGCCACGGTCGTGGCCTTTATCGGGATCCTGAGCACGTTGATGAGCCTGCAATTGGAGCGGATGCGCGAGATCGGGGTGCTGCGCTCGACCGGCATGACGCGGCGGCAGCTGTGGAAGCTGTCGCTGTTGGAAACCGGGCTGGTGGGTGCGACCGCCGGGCTGCTGGCGATGCCGACCGGCTTTGCGCTGGCGCTGGTGTTGATCTACATCATCAACCTGCGGTCGTTTGGCTGGACGCTGGAGATGCGCCTGCAGCCCATGGAGTTTGTGCAGGCGTTCCTGGTGGCGCTGGTAGCGGCGCTGCTGGCGGGGCTTTATCCCGCATGGCGCATGGGGCAGACCCAGCCGGCAGAGGCCCTGCGGTCGGAGTAGGGTGAGAGATCATGTCCGGGGACCGAGCGAACCTGTAGGTTCGCTGCGGTCCCCGAGACATTGGGGTGGCCTGAGACATTTACGGCGGGCGCAAGTTCTGGTATTGTATTCTTCGTACGACTCTCTCGACCATCTACCGTGAACACCGGAGAAATTACAATGAAGAGATGGAGTTCTCTGCTGTCCCTGTTGTGTCTGCTGGCACTGTTGGCGGTAATGGCGCCGGCAGCCGCTGAAGCAGCACCGGGTGCAGCCGCAGTGGCGCAGCCACTGCAGCAGCAGGCGTTGGACAACAGCCAAGACTGGGCACGCGTGCGCGATGCCGGCAAGATTGTGGTCGGCACGTCGGCCGACTACGAACCCTTCGAGTTCTACAACAGCAACTTTGCGCTGGACGGTTTCGATATTGCCCTGATGAAAGAACTGGGCAAGCGCATGGGTGTGGAGGTTGAGTTCAAGGACTTCGCCTTTGACGGCCTGCTCAACGCCCTGGAACTGGGACAGGTTGACGCTGCTATCAGCGCCATCTCGGTGACGCCCGAGCGCCAGCAGCAGGTAGATTTTAGCAACCTCTATTATGTGGGCGACGACGTAGCCCTCGTCACAAATACCTTTACGGGTACGGTCACCGGAACCATCACCTCGCCTGCCGACCTGGCAGGACTGCGCGTAGGCGTCGAGCGCGGCACTACGTACGAGGCATGGGTGCAGCAGAACGTGGTGGATGCCGGCTTGAGCAACCAAGAAAACCTGGTTGCCTATGGCGACACCAGCCAGATGATCCGCGATCTGCGCAACGGCACGGTCGACGTGGTGCTGATGGGATCTCTGCCGGCGCGGCAGTTCCAGCGCCGTTTCCCCGAACTCAAGATCGGCGGCCAGAGCTTAAGTTCGCAGGAACTTGCCGTGGCGGCGCGCAAAGGTTCCTCATTGGTACCGCAGCTCAACAAGGCGCTGCTGGCGGTGCAGTCGGATGGCACGTTTGCCGGCCTGGTCGAGCAGTACTTGCAGGTCGAACCCAAGGACGTGACGCCCAAGGGGCCAGACGCCGCGGTGGACAACGAAAATCCGCCCACGCCTGTACCGACGGAAACGCCCGCTGCCAAGCAGCCGGAGGCGACCCCCGTACCGCCTGCGCCGCCGTGCATCGACGGCATGGCCTTTATCACCGACCTCAACTATGACGACTATAATATGACGGCGCCGCCGGTCATGTCGCCGGGCCAGGCGTTTGTCAAGAGCTGGCGCGTGCAGAACACCGGCACATGCACGTGGACGCCCGACTATGCCATTGCCTATGTCAACGGCAACCGGCCCGAGGCACGCATGGGCGGCGGGGTAGCTCCCATCGGCCGCACCGTGCAGCCCGGCGAACTGCTCGACATGTCGGTGAGCCTGGTGGCGCCGCAGACATACGGCACGTTCCAAGGCTTCTGGCAGATGCGCAACCCCGCGGGCACGGACTTTGGCCAGGTGATGTGGGTGGGCATCCAGGTGCCCGACCCGAACCCACCGCCACCGCCTCCCCCGCCGCCGGGCCCACCCGCCCCGCCGGCGCCTCCGCCCCCAAGCGGCGGCCAGCCTAACCTGCGGGCAGATTCGAACTATCTCACGTACGGCCAGTGCACGACGATTCGCTGGGATGTGGACGGCGTGCAGGCGGTCTACTTTATCGACGGCGGCAACCAGATCGGTGTCGGCGGCCATGATTCGCGCAACGTCTGTCCGAACGCAACCACCACCTACTACCTGCGCGTGATCCAGACCAACGGGGCAAGCACCGACTACCCGATCACGATCAACGTGACCGGCGGTGGCGGCGGCTATTACATCGACTTCTGGGCCGACCAGCGTGAAATCAACCGCGGCACCTGCACCACGCTGCGCTGGGAGACTTCAGGCGTGCAGGCAGTCTATCTTGACGACAAGGGCGTTGTGGGCGTCGGCACCAAGCAGGTCTGCCCTGACAAGAGCAAGACCTACAAGCTGAAGGTTGTGCGGCAGGATGGCGGCGTCGAGACGAAGGAAGTCAAGATCAAGGTGTACTAAAGGCGTGACACCATAAAAAGGCCCCCGGGCACCATGCCCGGGGGCTTTTGTGTTGCAAGTGCTACGCCATGAGCATTTGCTCGAGGGTATCGGCCACCTGGGCGTAGACGGCGGAGTCGCCGCGGTTGAGGCGGATCTGGTTGGCGACGCGGCGCAGGAGGCCCGGGTTGACTTCGGCCAGACGATTGGTCATGTCGTACCAGAGGCGGCAGAGGTCCTGGTTTTCGTGCGTGGCGGCGCGCACGGCGATTTCAGCCGGCGTGGTGGCGCTCAGGCTGGGGTTGCCGGCGTTGAGGCCAAGCTCGCGCCAGGCGTTGACCCAGTAATACGAGAGCATTGGGTTGATGAGCCCCCGCATGCGGCTCCACAACGGATCATCCTCCTGCACCAGGCTGAAGAAGGCCAGGTAGTAGGGGCGTGAGTTGGCGTAGTCGCGGTGGATCTGCGACAGCTCGCCGGCCTTGACCGAAGCGTAGGAAGCCATGTACCAGCGCAGGTCTTCCAGTGTGGCGCCCGGTTCGCCACTCTCCATTGAATCCCATTGCAGCCGGCACGCCATCAGGTAGGAACGCGCCGAGGCCGCAAAGTCCTGCGAGCGCTGCAACATGGCCGTCTTGGCCAGCGAGCGGGCTTTCTCGAAAGACCGCGTCACGTTGTCGGGAATTCCCACGTTCTCGATGTCGTAGATCAACGGCTGCATGGCCGGGTCGTCGCGAAAAGGGATTGAGCTTTGGCCGGGCAGCATGTAGCGGCCATCTACCTCAATCACCAGCCCACGGCTTTCAAGGTCCGCCAGCAGGTTCTCAATGTATTCGACATGTTCCTGGTCGTTGAGCAGGATCACCGCCAACTCATTTTTGTCGATGTCGAGGCCGGCATTGACAACGGCATAGACAAAGCCTGACTCGGCGCGCTGCACAAAGGCGGCTTCGCTGTCGATCTCCTCGCCCAGCCACACGGGCACGTGGACCGAGGCTACCTGGTCGCGATAGTCAAAGGCACGCTGGCGAAAGCCCATCTGCCAGATCTGGCGCAGCGTCGTCTTGCTGCGGATCAAGCCCTGTGCTTCGTAGCGTTCGCACAGTTCTTCGAGCAGTTCGTCAGTCGTGCGCTCCCCTGGGCGATCCACCAGCTCGCGGTAGATGTCGCGCAGCACATCGCGGCGGGTGGCGAAGTCCACCGACGTCATCTTGAGGCGTGTGAAGATCTGGTTGTACTGCTGGCGCAATGAAGGCTTGACGGCGGCCATGTCTCCCGTCTGCACCCCGACACTCACCCCGCCGGCAGGCGGTACGGGGACCTGGCCGTTGATCGTGAGTGAGCCCTCCCATGGCCGCATCTCCCAATCGGCGGAAGGGAGGTAGTCGGCCGGCGCTACGTAGAGCTGGTAGTCCTTGACGAAGAGCGTGAGCAGGTCGCTGTTCTTCTCCAGCCAGCTCTTGAACTGGGCAAAGCCGTAGTTTGCCTCGTTGAACGAGCCGTCGAGCATCAGCATCGTCTGCTTGAGCTTGGCGGCCAGCACAGGCAGCTCGTTGCGCTGGGTGTGGACGCGGAGTGCCTTCAGCAGCAGCTGGCGCGCCGCCTCGTTGTCCGGCTGGACACCGTCAGGCAGCGTCGAGACGTCCTCGGTCAGCTCCCCCAGCGCGGTCTCGATAAAGACAAACTCGTCACAGGCCTGGACGAGCAGCGGGTGGGTTACATCGCGCGGCCCGATGCCAAGCGTATGCTTGCCATACTCACGCAGCTTGGCCATCAGCGGGCCGAAGTCGCTGTCACCCGAGACGATGACAAAGGTGTCGAGCTGCGAGCGCTGCAAGGCCAGTTCGAAGGCATCGAGCGCCATGCGGATGTCGGCTCGATTCTTGCCGGCGCGCACGCTGAAGACCTGGAGCAGGTCCACGGCGTTGTTCATCAAGTCTTCGCGATAGCGAGAGAAGCGGCTCCAGTCCCCATAGGCACGGATAATGGCAATGTTGCCACGTGCTTCGAGATATTGGACGAGCGGCGTCAGTTCAAAATCGAGAAATTCCTGTTCGGCCCATAAGGCAATGTTTTCAAAGTCGATAAATACGGCAATCTGGTTCCCCATAAAGGCTCCTGAATGGTGCGGCCTTAAGTTGTTAAAAAGGGAATGGTGCTGGGAGTGGCGAATAAAGTGGCAGCTTTGCACGCAGAGTGAGTAATGTGGTTTTGGCGTCGCCACCACTAGACCGTTGACCCAAATCTTTAGGAAAGATCATACCACACGTGGCTAGAAAATCCAGGAACGCAGGCAGGCGTAGTAACGCCAAACGCAAACAAATCGCTAATGAAAACACAATGACTTACTGACGTACATCCGGTACACTGGAACTGTCTGAGAAAACGAACGAGTGCAAAACTCGCATATGGAGGATCATATACAAATGGCTAAGATTATTGGAATTGACTTGGGAACCACCAACAGCGTGGTGGCCGTGATGGAAGGCGGCAACCCGACTGTGATCGCGAATGCCGAAGGCAGCGCGCACCACGCCGTCGGTGGTGGCCTTTAACAAGAGCGGCGAGCGCCTGGTTGGCGTGACTGCCAAGCGCCAGGCCGTCGTGAACCCGGAAAACACGGTCTATTCGGTCAAGCGCCTCATGGGTCGCCGCAACGACGATCCGGAGACGCAGAAGGCGCGCAAGATGGTGTCGTACAAGATCGTCGAGGGGCCGAACCACGACGCACGCGTGAACATTCCGATCAAGAACAAGGTCTACACGCCGCAGGAAATCAGCGCCATGGTGCTCGGCAAGCTCAAGCGCGATGCCGAAGCCTACCTGGGCGAAGAGGTGAAGCAGGCGGTCATCACCGTGCCGGCCTATTTCAACGACAGCCAGCGCCAGGCGACCAAGGACGCCGGCCAGATTGCCGGCCTGGAAGTGCTGCGCATCATCAACGAGCCGACGGCGGCTGCCGTGGCCTATGGGCTGGACAAGAAGAACGACGAGACGATCCTGGTCTTTGACCTGGGCGGCGGCACGTTTGACGTGTCGGTGCTGGAAGTCGGCGACGGCGTCATCGAAGTGAAGTCGACCAACGGCGACACCCTGCTGGGTGGCGACGACTGGGACGAGCGCATCGTGCGCTGGCTGATCGACGAGTTCAAGCGCGACCAGGGCGTGGACCTGAGCGGCGACCGCCAGGCACTCCAGCGCCTGCGCGAGGCGGCGGAGAAGGCCAAGATCGAGCTGTCGCACCGTCACGCAGACGGAGATCAACCTGCCCTTTATCACGGCAGACAGCAGCGGCCCGAAGCACCTGGTGGTGACGCTTGAGCCGCAGCAAGTTCGACCAGCTCACGGCCGACCTGCTGGAGCGCTGCAAGCAGCCGTTCTTCAATGCGCTGAAGGATGCCAACCTGACGGCCAAGGACCTGGACGAAGTCGTGCTGGTCGGCGGTTCGACCCGCATGCCCATGGTGCAGGAACTGGTGCGCCAGCTGACGGGCAAGGAGCCGCACAAGGGTGTCAACCCGGACGAAGTCGTGGCAGTCGGCGCGGCCGTACAGGCCGGCGTGTTGGGCGGCGAGGTGAGCGACCTGCTGCTGCTCGACGTGACGCCGCTGAGCCTGGGCCTGGAGACGTTGGGTGGCGTGATGACGGTGCTGATCCCGCGCAACACCACGATCCCGACCAAGAAGACGGAAGTCTTCAGCACGGCGGCCGACAGCCAGACGGCGGTGGACATCCACATTCTGCAGGGTGAGCGCCCGATGGCCAAGTGGCAACAAGACGCTGGGCAACTTCCGCCTGGACGGGATTCCGCCGGCACCGCGTGGCGTGCCGCAGATCGAGGTGACCTTTGACATCGACGCCAACGGCATTCTGCACGTGGTGGCCAAGGACAAGGCGACGAGCAAGGAGCAGAGCGTCAAGATCACGGCGTCGACCAACCTGTCGAACGACGAAGTGGAACGCCTGGTGCGCGAGGCCAAGACCCACGAGGAAGACGACAAGCGGCAGCGTGAGGTGGCCGAGGCCCGCAACACGGCGGACAACCTGGTCTACGTGACCGAGAAGACGCTGCGTGACCTGGGCGACAAGGTGCCGACCAACGACCGGGCGACGGTCGAGGAGCTGGTCGAGGAGCTCAAGAGCGTGAAGGATACGAGCGACCTGGGCCGCATCCGCAGCGTGACCGAGCGGCTGCAGCAGGCGACGAACGCCCTGGCGCAGCAGATGTACTCGCAGCCGGGCGCCAACGGTGCCGGCCCGCAGGGTGGCCCGCAGGGCGGTGCCCAAGGCGGCCCGCAGGGTGGCGGCTGACGACGACGTCGTCGAAGGCGAATATCGCACCGTCTAACCGGCGGGTGGCGTTTGAGGAACAACTTCGGGCGGGGCGCAAGCCCCGCCCGTTTGCTAGAATAGAGGGTGTGAGGGGAAGTGACGTATGAGCTATATGTACAACCGGCCGCGGCGGCCTGCGCCGCCTAACCAGGCCAGGTCGCGGGCAGCGGCCGATCACGCCTGCCGATGTCGAAAACTTCGTGCGGGCTTATGAAGAGCAAACGAAGCGGCTTGAAGAACAGAGCAAGGCGCTGCAAACGATAAAGTCGGAACTCGAGATTACCAAGGAAGCGCTCCACAAGCAGAGCGAAGAGTTCAAGAAGGTCGAAACTGAACTGGTCTTTACCCGTGCGGCGCTAGAAGATGCGCAGAAGAAGCTCGAAGCACCCGAGGCGGCGAGCATCGTGCCGAAGAGCAGTCGTGGCAGGAGAAGTATGTGCGGCTGCAGGCAGAGGTAGACAACCTGCGCAAGCGCTGGGAGCAGCGGGCGGCGAGCGAAACGGCGGAAGCCAGGCGCCGCATCTTGAACGACATGCTGCCGCTGGCCGATCATCTGGACCTGGCGATGCAGCATGCCCCGGAGAGCGAGGATGCGACCGTCAAGAGTTTCCTCGGCAACATCGAGGCCACACGGCGGGCGTTCTTGGAGACACTGCGCCGGTATGGCGTCGAGCGGGTGGATCCGCAGGGCGAGCCTTTTGACCCCAACCTGCACGAGGCGATCGGCCATGCGCCGGTGCCCGGTGTACCGGCAGAACATGTGGCGCAGGTCGTGCAGGCGGGATATGTTGAGGGTGATCGAGTGATTCGGCCGGCCAGAGTGCTGGTGAGTGCGGGGTAAGAGCCGATGGAATACAAGGATTACTACAAGACGCTCGGCGTTGCACGCAGCGCCGACGAGAAAGAAATCAAGAAGGCCTTTCGCAAGCTGGCGCAGCAGTATCATCCGGACAAGAACCCGGGCGACAAGGCGGCCGAGGCGCGGTTCAAAGAAATCAACGAGGCCTACACCGTGCTGTCCGACCCGGACAAGCGGGCCAAGTACGACAAGTTTGGCGCCCAGTGGGAGCAGTATGAGCGCGCCGGCGGGCGGCCCGAGGACTTCAACTGGGGCGGCATGGGCGGATGGGTGGCATGGGTGGTCAGCCGGGCGGCGGCTACACGCGCACCATGACGCCTGAGGAGTTCGAGCAGATGTTTGGCGGGATGGGCGGTATGGGTGGTGCCGGCGGCGCCGGCGGCTTCTCGTCCTTCTTTGAATCGCTCTTTGGCGGCGCCGGCGCAGGGGGCATGGGCGGCCGCCCCGGGCGCAGCACCCGGTCGCGCGGGATGGGCTTTGACACCGACACCATGGCGCGGCCGCAGCGCATGGAGGTCGATGCCGCCGTGACGCTGGAAGAGGCGTTTCACGGCACCACGCGTGTGCTGCAGATGGAAGACGGCACACGGCTGGAGGTCAACATCCCACGCGGCGTCACGACCGGCTCCAAAGTGCGCATGAAGGGGGCGAGCGGCCAGGCTGACATCGTGCTCAACATCGAGGTGCAGCCCAACGAGCGCTACACGCGTGACGGCGACAACCTGCGCATCAAGGTGCCGGTGGATCTGTACAGTGTGGTTCTCGGCGGCGAGGCGCACGTGCCGGCGCTGGACAAGACCGTGGCGCTGACGATTCCGGCGGGCACGAAGAACGGCAAGGTCATCCGGCTGCGCGGGCTGGGCATGCCGCATCTCAAGAACCCCGACCAGCGCGGCGACCTGCTGGCCGAGGTGGACGTGCAGCTGCCGACGAACCTGAGCGCCAAGGAAAAGGCTCTCTTTGAAGAGCTGCGCAGCCTGCGAGCTCACTAGCGGCCAGCGCAAATTCGATATATGATCACGAGGTCCGGTTGAGGAGCGATGCTCCGCCGGACCTCGTGTTGTTTCCAGTGCCAGGAAGTCCCCCTCGAGACCAAGTAATAGAAAGAGGATGACTCTATGCGGATTGAGCTGACTGAGAATGCCTTTGGCGCCAAGGCCGCCATCCGGCTGCACCCGTCCGACTCGGTAGTCGTGGCGCTGCGCAACATCGCTGCCGGCGAGCCGCTCGACGAGACGCTCCTGCCCGGCCTGCATGCCCGGCAGCATGTGCCCCAGGGGCACAAACTGGCACTGGTTGCGCTGTCGCCGGGTGACCCGGTGCGCAAGTTTGGCCAGGTGATCGGGCTTGCGTCGGCGCCGATCCTGCCCGGCGAGCACGTTCACCTCCACAACCTTGCCTATACGCCCAGCCCAGCCGACCGCACGTTCCGGGGCGGCGAGCGGCCGGCGCTGGATCTGCCGGTGGTCGACGAGGACACCTTTCTCGGCATCGTGCGTGCGGATGGCAGCGTTGCCACGCGCAACTATATCGGCGTGATGACCTCGGTGAACTGTGCCAGCACAGTTGCGCGCCTGATCGCCGACCAGTTCCGTGGCCCTGGAGGCGCTGGCGGATTTCCCCAATGTGGACGGCGTCGTCGCACTGACGCACAAGGGCGGCTGCGGCGCGCGCGACGGCGGCGAGGCCATCGACGTGCTGCGCCGCACCATTGCAGGCTATGCCCGCCATGTGAACTTTGCCGCCGTGCTGCTTGGTGGGCCTTGGCTGTGAGGACAACCAGATCAGCCGCCTGCTGCAGGAGGAGCACCTGGCGACCGGCAGCCGTATTCATACCTTTACGCTCCAGGACACAGGCGGCACGCAGGCCACGATGCGGGCCGGCGCCGCCGCCATTCGTGACCTGCTGCCCGGCGCCAACGCCGTACAGCGGCAGCGCGTTTCGGTGGCGCATCTGAAGGTGGGGCTGCAGTGCGGCGGCTCCGACGGCTTCTCGTCGCTGACGGCCAACCCGGCGTTGGGCGTGGCGTCGGACCTGCTGGTGCAGCACGGGGGCACCACGATCCTGAGCGAAACGCCGGAGATCTACGGCGCCGAGGACACGCTGCTGCGCCGGGCTGCCAGCCCGCAGGTGGCGGCCGACCTGGTGGGGCTGCTCGAGTGGTGGGAGGAGTACCTGGCCAAGAACGGCGAGACGATGGACAGCAACCCGGCGCCGGGCAACAAGGCCGGCGGGATCACCACCATCCTGGAGAAGTCGTTGGGCGCGACGGCCAAGGGTGGGTTGAGCGAGCTGCGCGCCGTCTATCGCTATGCCGAGCCCGTCACCGAGCGCGGCTTTGTCTACATGGACACGCCGGGCTACGACCCCGTCTCGGTCACCGGCCAGGTGGCGGGCGGCGCCAACCTCATCTGTTTCACCACCGGCCGCGGCTCCTGCTTTGGCTGCAAGCCCACGCCGAGCCTCAAGCTGGCGACCAACACGCCCATGTACCGGCGCATGCAGGACGACATGGACCTCAACTGCGGGACCATCGCCGACGGCGAGCAGACGATCGCCGAAGTGGGTGCGGAGATCTACCGCCTGCTCCTGGCCACGGCGTCCGGGCAGCGGACCAAGAGCGAGCTCTTCGGCTACGGCGAGGAAGAGTTCGCGCCCTGGCCGCTGGGGGCGACACTTTGACACGTATGACGTGATCAATTAGCAGACTAGCGAACAGTGGAAATCGCTCTATGCTTCTAATCCCTACGCATGGCCCACCGACACATCCCGGTGAAATGCTGCTGGAGGAATTCCTCAAGCCGTTGGGGATGTCTCAAGTTGAGCTTGCTCACCGGCTTGGCGTGTCCTACCCTCGTATCAACGAGGTGATCAAGGGCAGGCGCGGGATGACGCCAGACACAGCATTGCGACTGGAACGATTGTTTGGTATGGAGGCCCAGGTCTGGCTGAACCTACAACTTGCCTGGGATTTGTACCAGGCGACCCATTCCGCTAGTGCCGCCGAGATTGCGCTGATTCAGCCGTTGGAAGCACAGACAGTCTCTGCACACTAATCCCATCCTGCATCATTCACCGCAAACCGGAACACATCCGGCCGCGCATAATGGCCGGTGACGTCGAAGTCCAGCTTGCCGCGCACGATCTCGTCCATATCCAGGTCGGCGTAGAGGATTCCTTCTTGGTCGTACAGCGGTCCGGCGATCACTTCGCCTAGCGGGGAGACGATCACGCTGCCGCCGCGGCACATGACATCGGGCTGTGCCGCCAGTTCACTTAGGCGTGGGCAGATCGGCCGGGTACATGTCCTTCGTCACGTACTGGTTGCAGCCGAGCACAAAGCAGCGGCCTTCGCAGGCGATGTGGCGCAGTGTAGCCTGCCAGGTGTCACGGCTGTCGGCGGTCGGCGCCAGGTAGAGCTCCACGCCCTGCTGATACAGCGCCATGCGCGCCAGCGGCATGTAGTTCTCCCAGCAGATCAGCCCGCCGATGCGCCCCACCGCCGTGTCAAGCACGGAGAGCGTGCTGCCGTCACCCTCACCCCAGATCAGGCGTTCGGCCCCTGTCGGCTTGAGCTTGCGGTGTTTGCCGAGCAGGCGGCCGTCGGGTCCAAAATAGAGCAGCGTGCAGTAGAGCGTGCCGCGGCTGTAGGTGCTGTCGCGTTCGATCACGCCGATCGCCAGGTGCACGCCGGCCTCTTTCGCCGCCTGCCCCAGCTGTTCGGTAAGGGGACCGGGCACCTCGACGCTGTTCTCCCAGTAGCGCTGCCAGAGCTTGCGCCCCTCAGGATGGCGGCTGCCGACCACCATGCCAAAGCTGAACCCACGCGGGTAGGCCGGCACAAAGGCCTCCGGAAAGAGCACCAACTGCGCGCCGGCCGCGGCCGCTTCCTGCGTCAAGCGGCAGGCCTTCGCCACGGAGGCAGCAGCATCAAAGAGTACGGAGGCCGCCTGCACGACGGCGACCTTGATCGTTGGCTGAATGCTCATCGTCGGGATCCAATCGTCATGATTGCCATGCTGGTTTGTAGTCTACCTGTAAGTACGCAGATTGTACCATCAAGTCCAAAGCTTCACATGAGTGCGACTAGTCCGGATGTGTTCGCAGGGTTCTCTGGCCGGCACGTGGTTCAGTCGATAAGCAGCATGAGTTGCTGTAATCCGCTGGCAGGAAATCTTCGACAGATCCGGGCTTGAGCGTTGGCATGTAAGCGTGCTACAATGACCTTACCGAGCGTAATCTGCATCCCGTCTTCCGAGTGAATGTGGTGGTTTCCCTAAATCTTCGTGTTTCCTTGAATGTCATTCACAGGTTACCCCTACGTAAGCAAGCTAGCGCCTACGAGCTTACAAACGCGCGTTGTCACCCGATAGTTTAGAAATACCTGTTCGCCGGCGCCGGCTGGTTGAACGCTCGATCAAAAACGACACTAGCAACGGCTCAATCCTCAGCCGTGCCGACATGAGGAATAGTGAATTCGATGGACGGGCAACCCAGCAGCACACATGAGCTATCCCCCGATGGACAAGTCGCCCAACAGATCGTGGCCCAGTTTACCGCGCGCGGCCTGATCAGCGCCGCGCAAGTCGCTGCGCTGGCGCGCGGCCTGGCGGATGGCACGCTGAAGGCGGCGGACTGGCGGCTGATCGCCGAGAATGCGCTAGAAGTGGAGGCTCGCCGTGGCGCCGCACACTGAAAAGCTCACCTTCGTACAATTCCGCGGCGGCAGCCAGCCGGTCACCTTTGAATTTCAGCCGAACAAGAAGTTCGTCCTGATCTTTGGCGAGAACGGCACCGGCAAGTCGTCCATCGTCGATGCAATCGATTTTGTTTGCAACAATGAGTTTGGCTCCCTGCGCGACCGCAGCGGCACGACACCCAGAACGCATGTCGTCTCACTCAACGGTCAGCCCAAGGATCTGGCGGTGACGCTGCAGTACGCCGGCAAAACTTGGGAGGCCAGGCTGCAGGGAGGCAAGCCGGTCACGCAGCCCCCTAATCCGCCGCGCGCCTTCATTTTGCGCCGCACCGACATCACACGCGTGATGGAGTCAACGCCGAGCGATCGCTACAAAGCGCTCCATGCCTACATCACGGTGCCAAAGGTCGAGCAAGCAGAGGGGGAACTGCGCAAGGCGCACAAGGCCATGCAGGACAACGTCGATCGGGCCGTACGTGACCGAACGCAAGCCGGCGACACGTTGGAACGGCTGTGGCTGGCCGAGGGCAAGCCTGACGCCAACGCGCTGGCCTGGGCCATCCATAAGACAAGTGTCGGCGTGGATGTACAGAACGCAGCGTTGGCCGCCAATCGCCGTCTCGAAGCAGGCATACGCCAGGCGCAAGAGCTGCTGGCTAACCTGGAGAAAGCAGAGCAAAGCGCAGCCGCAGCTACGGTAGCAGCTGGCGCAGGCCGACCAGGCATTGCAGGCTGCTGCTGCAGAACAAGCAGGTCTGAATGCCGCCCTGGTCGACCTGTTGTCGGATGCGCAGCAGTATCTGCGCGGGTTGCCGGCCGGCGAGCATCCTTGCCCCGTATGCGGCAAGCCAGAGGACTGCCGGCATTCTGCTGCAGCGCATCAGCGCACAACTGCAGCAGTTAACGAACCTGCAGCGCCTGCGCGAGGAACAGCAGCGCGCACAGAGTGCGGTCGTCCAAGCGCAGGGTGTGCTGCGCTCGGCTGAAAACCAGTTTGCCACGCAGTGCCGCCGCCTGCCCGGCTTGGTGATGGATGCCAGTGCAGAGTACGCCGAGGCTGCCGATCTGGACGCGTTGGCGGCGGCCGCGAGCGAACTCAGGCGGCTGGCCGCAGCCGCTGCGGCGGCCGCCGAACTCGCAGCGGTGCAGCCGGCCCTGGCGGCTGCGATCGAAGAAGACCAGAAGACCGTCAACCAGTGGAACTCGCTGTACACACTTCTCCAGACGCTTCAGGAAGCAGAGCGCACCATGCGCGAGCAGCAGGCCGTAGCGGAACGGCTCAAGGCCATGCTTGACGTTGTAGAGGCTGAACGTAAGGCGTATGTGGATCAACTGGTGCGCGCCATCAGCAGCGACGTAAACGCGCTGTACATACGCATCCACCCGCAGGAGTCGCTCGGCAGCTCGGCGCTGTATGTCAAGCCAAACGTAACGGGTTCGCTGGAGCTGCGCGCTGCATTCGGCGGCGTGGCCGACGTGGTGCCCGGGGCGTACTACAGCGAGGCGCACCTGGATACCTTGGGCTCTGCGTCTATCTGGCCTTGGCCAAGCAGGCAGGCAAACAGGATCGAATTGTCGTCCTGGACGACGTATTGACGTCGGTGGACGATGCGCACCTTAGCCGTATCATCGATCTGATCGACGAAGAGGCCGATGGTCTGGGGCATCTGATTATCACCACGCATTCGCGGGCGTGGGTCGACAGAGTCCGCACGGCTACCGGTCCACAGCCAGACCTCATCGAACTTCAGCCTTGGACCCTGAGCAATGGTATACGTCACAGTCGCAGTCCCTTGTTGGCCGAGTAACTGCGCCTGCGTTAGCTGCCGATCGCCGCGGGGCGCACAGGCCGGCCGGCAAGGCCCCAGCTGGTTTCTCAGTTTTCCCTTGGAAGCAGTTCGCGGTATGATCCGCGTCACAGAAATGGCGCTGCATAACGGGCGCCATCCTGTACAGCTGCCGTTCCCACTTGCCAGTTTCTATCTCATAGGAGAATCCGCCATGCAACTTGACCCGGCCAAGACTGCGCTTGTGTTGATTGAATTCCAGAACGATTTCACGACAGAGGGCGGTTCGCTCCATGCCGCCGTGCAGGGCGTGATCGAGCAGACCAACATGCTGGCGAACGCCCACGAGGCCATGGATAAGGCCCGTGCCGCCGGCGCAACCATCATCCACGCGCCGATTTCGTTTACCGACGACTATCGCGAACTCGGCGACGTCTACGGGATCCTCAAGGGCGTGGTGGATACCAGGTCCTTCCGCAAGGGCACCTGGGGCGCCGAGATCGCCGACACGATGAAGCCGGCGGAAGATGACATCGTCGTCGAAGGGAAACGTGGACTCTGCGCCTTTGGCAGCACCAACCTCGACTTTATCCTGCGCAGCCGGGGCCTCCAGAACGTGGCGCTCGCCGGCTTTCTGACGAACTGCTGCGTGGAAAGCACCATGCGCACCGCCTACGAGCGCGGCTTTAACGTGATTACCCTCACGGACTGCGTGGCGGCGACCAGCGAAGAGGAGCAGCGCGTGGCGATCGAGAAGGATTACCCGATGTTCTCCCGCCCCATGGACCACAACACCTTTTTGGGCGTGCTCCAAAGCAAGGAAGCAGTTGCCGAAACCAGCCGCGGGTACACAGCTTGAGTGATTTGCCTGAGTGAACAGTTGGCGTAGAAGGAGTCCGGCCGTATGCAGCCGCTAAGCGACCTATTGACCGGGCTCCTGTCCGATGCTTTTGCACGGTGCGGGCTCGATCCCAAGTACGGCCAGGTGGTGCCGTCGCAGCGACCCGATCTCTGCCAATTTCAGTGCAACGGCGCGCTGGCGGCTGCACGCACGGTGCAGCAGAACCCACGGGCGGTGGCGCAGGCCGTGGTTGCCGCCATCGCGGAGCGCGACGCGTACTTCGCCCTCGCCGAGGTAGCCGGCCCAGGCTACATCAACCTCAACGTGGCCGACGCTTTCCTGGCACGTTATGCCCAGGCCATTGCCGCCGACGCACGGCTGCTCTGCCCGCCTGTCCCGATCCCGGCACGCGTGGTGATCGACTACGGCGGTCCCAATATTGCCAAGGCGATGCATGTCGGCCACCTACGCCCCAGCGTGATCGGCGACAGCCTGCAGCGTCTCTTCCGTTTCATGGGAGATGTGGCCATCAGCGACGTTCACCTGGGCGACTGGGGCACGCCCATGGGCATGCTGATCTGCGAACTGCGCCTCCGCCAGCCGGAACTTGTCTACTTTGACGCCGCATATGGCGGGCCCTATCCCGAGGCCTCGCCCGTCACCAACAGCGATCTGGAGCAGATGTATCCGGCCGCAGCAGCGCGCTGTGCCGGCGATCCGGCGGCCATGCAGGCGGCGCTGCAAGCGACGGCCGAGCTGCATCAGGGGCGCCGGGGCTATCGCGCCCTGTGGCAGCACTTTTATGACGTCTCGACCGCGGCCCTGCTGCAGGACTTCGCCCTGCTCGGCGTGAGCTTCGACCTATGGTTTGGTGAGAGCCGCTATCATGAGCGCATACCGGCCATGCTGCAGCGGCTGGTGGCGGCAGGCGACGCTGTGTTGAGTGACGGCGCACTGGTCGTGCCGGTGGCCGAAGCCACAGAGAGCATGCCGCCGCTCATGCTGGTGAAGTCAGACGGCAGCTATCTCTATGACACCACCGACCTGGCGACGATCGAAGAACGCGTAGAGGATCTGCAGGCCCACACAGTGCTGTACGTCGTCGACAAGCGGCAGAGCCTGCACTTTGAGCAGCTCTTCCGCGCCGCGCGCCGCACCGGCATCGCCCGGCAGGTTCAGCTTGAGCACATCGCCTTCGGCACGGTCAACGGGGCGGACGGCAAACCGTACAAGACCCGCCAGGGCGGGGTCCTGCGGCTGCGTGACCTGGTGACGATGGCAACCGAGGAGGCGCTCAAGCGCATGGAGGAGGCCGGCATTGCTGCCGACTATACGGTGGAGGAGCGGCAGGCGGTTGCCGACAAGGTGGCGCTGGCGGCGTTGAAGTTCGCCGACCTTGCGAACTACCGCACGACCAACTACGTATTCGATCTAGAAAAATTCACGCGTTTTGAAGGCCGTACCGGCCCCTACTTGCTGTACGCTGCCGTCCGCATCAAGTCCCTCCTGCGCAAAGCGGCCGAGCGCGACTCCTATCCTGGACCGTTCGTGCCACCTACCGGTGTCGATCGGGACCTGATACTGCAGCTCAGCAGGTTTCCCGACGCCGTGCGCACCGCCTACGCCGAGCGGGCGCCAAATCATCTCTGCGAGTTTGCGTTCGACCTGGCGCAGGTGTTCAGCCGCTTCTACCAGAACTGCCCGATCCTGGTGGAGCCCGACACGGCGCGGCGGGAGTCATGGCTGGCGCTGGCACAGTTGTGCCTGCGTGAGCTTGGAGGTGACGCTGGGGCTGTTGGGAATCGAGGTGCCGGAGCGAATGTAGCGCTCACGCTTCACGGCAGGCGCGGTCTGGCCAGCGGAGACAGGATTTCCGCCTGCTTGCAGGTGTAGCGGTAGTGCGGAGCACCGCCGTGCCGTACGCCGGATGCTGCCGCTGCTGACAATCCTTGCCCGCAACCCACCCCGCCCGCGCAGGAACTTCTGCGCGCCGGGAGCCAGCATGGCATCCATCCAGGCGCAGGGCGCACAGTGCTTGGCGCCGAGGAAGTCGACCTGGTGGTCGCCAAAGTCGAGGGTGAAGGGCTGGCCGATCAGCTGGTTGAGCGGCACGCCCTCGATGACGATGTTGCGGCGCATGAGGATGGGCGACCAGTCGTCGCGGCCGAATTCGGCCTGCAGGGCCTGGAATACTTCCCACGCGACAAAGGTGACCTGGGCGTCGTAGTGCGCGGCGACGCCAAAGTAGCGATCGCCGGCGAGACCTTGCCCGGCTACCGCCTCGACTTCCGCCACGTCGACGGTGGCATGGCTCCCCGGACCATCCTTGGGCCGGCCAAAGTAGTTGTGGCCCGGCGAGATGAAGATGTGGTGGATTGTGACGGGATATGTCGTACATAGCGCCTGCTGTCATGCGTCCTCCAGCACCGTGCGCAGCGTCTCCAGGCTGATGTTGCCGCCGCACAACACCACGGCCACCTGCTTGCCCTGCCACCGTTCCTGCGTCTTGAGCAGCGCGGCCACGGCTACCCCTGCCGCACCTTCGACCAGCAGGTGCTGGCCTTCCATGATCGCACGCATGGCGGCGGCGATTTCCGCCTCGCTTACCAGTACGTACTCGTCCACCAGCGCCTGGCAGAGGGCAAAGGTGACGGCTCCCTCTTCGATCCCCCCGGCCGTGCCGTCGGAGAGCGTGGGCAGCGACGGCATGTCTACGATCGCGCCGCGCTCGACCGAGACGGCCATCACCGGCGAGTTCTCGGGCAGGCAGCCGACGACGTGGATGGCCGGGTTGTGCGCCTTGAGCACTGCCGCAATGCCGCCGATCAGCCCGCCCCCGCCGACGGAAACAAACACGACCTCGACACCCGGCAGCTGTTCGACGATCTCTACCCCGATGGTGCCCTGGCCCGCCACCACGTCCAGGTCGTTGTAGGGCGAAAGATACGCCAGGCCGTGCTCATCGGCATAGCGGCGCGCCTCCAGTTCGCTGACGAGGCTGTCGTCGCCGTGCTGGCGCACCTCGATCCCATAGCGGCGCATGGCTTCGAGCTTGGTCGGCGAGGCATGCTCCGGCACGAAGACGGTGCCGTTGATGCCGAGCGCGCGGCAGCCGTAGGCTACGGCCGCGCCGTGGTTGCCCGAGGAGGCGGCAACCACCCCGCGCAGACACTGCTCGGGTGTAAGCG
>CAWBRX010000003.1:0-160050 GCA_963791135.1 uncultured Chloroflexia bacterium | reverse complement strand
TGGGCGGCGGGCCGTGGTTGCCATCAGCGGTCTGGCACCGGTCACGACGCTGCCCGCACACTACGAGTATTCGGTTGTGGCAAAGTGAGTTCACAAGCACCAAAGGACGCAGGGCATAACCATGCAGCACCAAACCATCCTCGTGCTGGATTACGGCAGCCAGTACAGCCAGTTGATCTGCCGCCGTGTGCGTGAGGCGCACGTCTTTGCCGAATTGGTGCCGTGGGATCGGGCCGCCGACTACCTGGTCAAGACACGCCCGTCCGGCATCATCCTTTCGGGCGGCCCGAACAGTGTCTACGAGCCCGGTGCTCCCACGCTGCCGAGCGCCGTCTTGGAGGCCGGCGTGCCCGTCCTCGGCATTTGTTACGGCCTACAGCTGCTGGCGCATACGCTGGGCGGCCAGGTGTCGCCCAGCCACGAACGCGAGATATGGATCCGCCGTCATCGAGGCCAGCGGCCGCCAGCCGGGTGATGACGTGAGCGAGCTTGAGAACCCACTCTTTGCAGGCCTGCCCTCCCAAATGCAGGTATGGATGAGCCATGGCGACCGCGTCGAGCGGCTGCCGGCGAACTTTCTGGCCATCGCCCACAGCCCCAACTCGCCGCTGGCTGCTATTGCCGACACCGACCGCTGCCTGTACGGGATCCAGTTCCACCCTGAAGTCGTGCACACGCCGTTGGGCTCGCAGCTGCTGGGCAACTTTGTCCACCGCATCTGCGGCTGCACCGGCGACTGGACGGCCGGCAGCCTCATCCAGGAGACTGTAGCGCGCATCCAAGCCCAGGTCGGCGCAGAGGGGCACGTGATCTGTGGCCTCAGCGGCGGCGTTGACTCCGCCGTGGCTGCCACCTTGGTCCATCGTGCCATCGGCGACAGGCTGACCTGTGTCTTTGTCGACCACGGCCTCCTGCGCAAGGGCGAAGCTGCGCAGGTCGTCGCTACCTTTCAGCAGCACCAGGGCATGCGCTTGATCGCCGTGGACGCCAAGGAAGACTTCCTGTCGGACCTGGCCGGCGTCACCGATCCCGAGGTCAAGCGCAAGCGCATCGGCGCCCGCTTCGTGCGTGTCTTCGAGGCGGAGGCGGCGCGCCTGGCTGGGGAATGGGGCGGCACTGCTGCCGCGTTCCTGGCGCAGGGCACACTCTATCCCGACGTGATCGAGTCGGCCTCGAGCCACGACACCAAGCACGCCCGCACGATCAAGACCCATCACAACGTGGGCGGGCTGCCGCAGGATATGACGTTTCAGCTGATCGAACCGCTGCGCATGCTGTTCAAGGACGAGGTGCGTGCGGTTGGCGAGGCACTGGGGCTGCCCGAAGAGATCGTCTGGCGCCACCCCTTCCCCGGTCCCGGTCTCGCCATCCGCTGTATCGGCGAGGTCACCTGGGAGCGGCTGGAGACGCTGCGTGATGCCGATGCCATCTTCCTTGAGGAACTGCGCAAGGCAGATCTCTACCGCCAGACCAGCCAGGTCTTTGCCGTCCTGCTGCCGGTGCGCAGCGTGGGCGTGATGGGCGACGGCCGCACCTATGCCAGCGCATTGGCGCTGCGTGCCGTCACGACGGACGACTTCATGACGGCCGACTGGGCGCGCCTGCCCTATGACCTGCTGGCGCGTGTCAGCAGCCGGATCGTCAACGAAGTGGCGGGCGTCAACCGGGTCGTCTACGACATCTCGTCCAAGCCGCCCGCAACGATTGAGTGGGAATAAGGGTTTGCTGCTTCGGGGGAGGTGACTCCCTGGTGCGAGACAGGCATGTCGTATCGTAAGCCCGGCCGGCGCATATCTGGACGTTTCGTCATCCTAACGGTGCTGCTGGTCGGCGTCCTGGCGCTTTTCCGGCTCTACACCTATTACAAAGGCGCGGCCGCCCCCATCCCGCCCGGCGTGACGTTGGGCGGGATAGACTTCAGCAGCTATAAGGATCGCGCCAAGATCCGTGAGCAGTTGGAGCCAATCTTTACCCAGCCGATCGGCGTGCACTTTGAGAACCAACTGCTGGTGCTGGACCCTGCCCAGATCGGCTTTACCGTCCATGTCGATCAAACCGTCGACGATGCCGGGCGCTACCTGGACGGCATTGACTTCGTCGACATCGCCGTACGCGAGGCCATCGGGCTGCCGCAGCAGCAGCGCGATGTGCCGGTACGCTACTCCTATGATGAAGCTGCCCTCCGCAAGTGGCTGGAGGGTGTCGCGGCCCAGTGGAACTACGACCCCATCCCCGCCCGCGTGGACGTTCCACCGGTTGCAGTTCCGATCGCCGCACCGCCGGTGGTGACGGAGACGGTGGCCGTGACGGACGGCTCGCCGCCACTAGACGGCGCGACCGGCGTCGTCTCTGCCACCGTGCCTGGCCCCACGCCCACGCCGGTCCCCATTCGCAAGCTTGACTGGATGCCGGGCACGCCAGGACAGAAGCTCGACGTCGAAGCGAGCATCCCCGCAGTGCTGGCAGCGCTGTCCTCCACCGACCAGCGCATGGCCCAGCTGGTGCTGACGCCGGTTACACCCCCACCGCCGGACATGGCCGATCTCGAAGCGCAGCTTCCGCGCGTGCTCGACACCTTCCCCGTCTTCACGGCCGTCTCGGTGCACGACCTGACCACGGGCGAGCGCGCCCAAGCCGACGGGGACGCGGCCTTCTCCGCCATGACTACGATTAAGCCTGCCCTGGCGCTTGCTCTCATAGAGGCGCTGCCCAATGGGATTGTCCAAGGGAACGAAGAAGCCAGGCAGGTGGGGGAGTGGATCGACCGTGCCATCGGGCAGGGGGACGACAGCGCGGCCAACGCTGCCTTAGCCTGGTATGGGGGCGGCGACGAAGCGGCAGGCGCCCGCCGGCTCACTGCCTTCTTGCAGCGGCTGGGGCTGCAGAACAGCTTTATCCAGGGCGGGATTGGTGCCACGGCTGCCGCGGCGCTGGTGACGCCGTCCAACCAGCGCGAGCGGCCAAACACACGTCCTGACGCCAATGCGCAGACGACGCCTGACGATATGGCTACGCTGCTGGGGGCGATCTACGACTGCACGCTTGACAAGGGGCTGCTGCGCACCACGTTTCCCACCAGCATTACGCCGCAGAAGTGTAACGACGTGCTCTTTTACATGACGCACAACGAACTGCGCGACTCGCTCTGGCGCGGGCTGCGCGACTACGAAAACCAGTGGATCGTGCACCAGCATGGGCTCGCGTATGAGCAGCATGGCAACACTGCCCTGGTCTGGGGGCCGGCCGGCCCCTATTCCATCAGCATCTACATCTATAACCCAGCGCTCACGGACTCCTCTACGTCCAACATGGCCATTCTCGACCTCAGCCGCATGATCTGGGATTTCTTTGCCTTCCGCCGCGCCGAGAGCGGCACCGATCCCGGCGACCCGCCCAAGCTCACGCCGCCCGCCGGCTACGTCCCAATCGACCAGTACGCTCCCTCCGCCGCCAACCCCGCGGGGCGCTAGCACCTCGTAATCGGTTCAGTGCGCACGCCTACGTGCGCTTCTCCGGCACGTGGGCGTGCCCCTCCGCACGTGGGCGTGCGGACTAAACGATATGACGAACGATATGACGATAGACGGGCTGTTAGACCGCCGCAGCCGCGTAAAAAAGGCCGGGTTGGCGGAAGCCCAGCCTCCGCCAACCCGGCCTTGAGTACAGCGAGAAACTATCTGTTACGCAGACCGGCGGGTGGCAAACGCTGCGCCGGCCAGCATGAGCAAGGCTGCGCCGGCCACACCTGCGACCAGCGGCAGCGAGGTCTCGCCACCCGTCGTAGGCAGGGACTCGGGCGTCTGCTCGGCCGTTGCAGCTGCTTCTGCGCCAGCTGGCGCAGACGGTTCCACCGTTGCCTCTGCGGCCGCCGCGGCAGTCTCGGCTGTAGCTTCGGCAGTCGCCTCGGTGGTTGCTTCGGGAGTCGCTTCGGCAGTCGCTTCGGCAGTTGCTTCGGGAGTCGCTTCGGGAGTCGCTTCGGCTGTAGCCTCAACCGTTGCTTCAACTGTAGCCTCTGGTGTCACGGCCGCAGCTGCTTCTGCAGTTGCTTCCGGTGCTGCTGCAGTGGCCCCAGTGATCGTCACTGTAAACGGTGCCACGACGATGTTGCCGTTGTCCATGGCCGGTGCGTCGGCGCCGGGGAACTCATAAGTCCCTACCGTGCCGGCATCCACATGGAGCATGGCCCACAACTGGCCGCTGGCCGCCAGCGGCGGATCTAGCAGAACGATCACGTTGTCCGTCGTCCCTGCCGGAACTGCCGTATGGCCCAATACCGCCCCGGGCTTACCGCCGTCGTCGGCATGAATGACCACCCAGCCGTCCCCAGCGGACGTCACGCTGCTGACCGTTACGCTTGCGCCATCCGATTCCTGGTTGTTGGCCACAATAGAAGAGGCGCCTTGGGCAGCCGCCGGAGCGGCGGCTGGCGCTTCGGCGGGCTTATTTTCTTCCTCTTTATTGTCTTTCTTATCTTTATTTTTGTTGTCGGGCGGCGGAACCTCCGGCCTGGGCGTCGCCGGCGGCACGGTCTGGTTGACATTGGGCCGTACGTCGGCGGCTTGCGCAGGCTGGCCGGCCCACAGCGCAACAAAGGCCAGGCCGGCAATGGCCACCAGCAGCCAGTGGCGGCGCAGGCGTTCTACCAAGCTCGACGATTGCGGCGATCTCTTGGACATCGGTGGTCTCCTTGGGATGTCGCTGCAGGGGCTAGTAGTCTGTCAAGCGTCATTGTATAGCGGGCACGTAGGCGTGCCGGAGATGCGCACGTGGGCGTGCGCACTAAACGATGACGTGTGACAAGGTACTAGAGTGCAGCAGCAATAGTAAGATTATAAACATGCTGACTATATACCAGGTTCCCTGGGACGCCAAACGCCTGGCTAGTTGACCAGGCTGATCCAATCCCCTGGGAAGTTTCCTTTTGTGGCACGGAAGACTACACTTGCTGGCGACGCCGACAATTCCGCACCCTGGCGACAATCATTCCCGTATGATCTGAAACATGTCGTATTTCGAAAGGGCTGCATAACCATGTCTCCGTCATTAGAAGAACAGGCGCACACTGCGAACCTGAAATTGGGCCGGCACAGCACCTACTGGCTGGGCGGTTCGCCCTGTGCCGGCAAGAGCAGCGTAGCGGACCTGCTGGCGGAACGCTATGACCTGACCGTCTACCGCTGTGATGACGCCTTTTTTCGCCACACCCAAATTTGCAACCCCCAAGACCAACCCTCGCTGCATGCGATCAGTACCATGTCGTGGGATCAAATCTGGATGCGGCCGGTGGAGGTGCAGGTGGCGACCGAGCTTGCTGCGTATCGCGAGGAGTTTCCGATGATTCTTGCGGACCTGCGCGAAATGCCCCAAGACCGGCCGATCCTCGTGGAGGGCGCCGCGTGCCTGCCGCAACTGGTGGAACAGGTGGCGGCAGCACAGCAGGTGCTCTGGTTTGTGCCTACGCCTGCATTTCAGCGGCACCATTACTCGCAGCGCGGCTTCATCCAGGAGATTCTGGCGCAGTGCAGCGATCCGCAGCAGGCGTGGGCCAACTGGATGGAGTCGCGACGAACAGTTTGGGCGTGAGGTAGCGGCCGCTGCCGCGGAACGTGGCTTTGTCGTCGAATGGGTGGATGGACGGCGTTCAATTGAGGAACTCACGGCGCTTGCCGCCGCGCATTATGGTTTGAGGAGCTGACAATGAGCAAGATCACCTTGCTGGTAAACGGCGCCGAGCACACTGTCGACGTGCCGCCGGCGATGCCGCTGCTGTGGGTGCTGCGCGACGTGCTCAACCTCACCGGCACCAAGTTCAGCTGCGGCGCCGGGCAATGTGGGGCCTGCACGGTCCACATCGACGGCGAAGCGCGCCGGTCGTGCGTCACCCCGGTGAGCAAGGCTGCCTGCTGCCCAGTGGGATGTCGACCCAGCCGCCTGCGCGACCGACAACGGTGCGGTCGTCCATCCGGACGGCAAGCAGCGGCTTGTCTACGGCGACCTCGTTACGGCCGCCGGCGCGCTCAAGCCCGCCGACCTGCCGCGGCCGGAACTGAAGACGCCGGAGCAGTACCGCCTGATCGGCACGCGCATGGGGAACTGGGACGCGCCGCAGATCATGACGGGCGCCGCCGTCTACGGGTTGGACACACGCCTGCCGGGCATGGCCTATGCGACCATTGCCCGCCCGCCGGTAGTGGGCGCCTCACTGATGTCGTACGACGACAAGAAGGCGCGAGCCGTGGAAGGCGTGCGCGATGTGGTGTCCACCGACAGCGGCGTCGCCGTCGTGGCGGACAACAGTTGGGCTGCGATGGAGGGCCGCAAGGCGCTGCAGATCGAGTGGGACGAGGGGGCAAACGCTGCCTGGACGACGGCCAGCATCCACGACGACCTCCTGGCCGGGGCGCCGCAGATGGGCAGCGCCAAGCCGGGCGTCGTCGAGGGATCCTACGATCTGCCCTACGAGGCGCATGTGCCGATGGAGCCGATGAACTGCACCGCCGACGTCAAGCAAGACGGCTGCGATATCTGGGCTCCCACGCAAGACCCGCAAAATGTGCAGATGCAGGTTATGCTCGCGACCGGGCTGCCGCGCGACTCTGTGCGCGTGCACGTGCCGCTCATCGGCGGTGGTTTTGGCCGCCGGCTGGAGGCCGACTATGCGGTGGAGGCAGCGCTGCTGTCACAGGCCATCGGTGGTCCGGTGCAGGTTCTGTGGACGCGGGACGACGACATCCGCCACGACTTCTATCACCCGATGAGCTACCACTATGTGAGCCTCAAGACGGGCGAGCCGTTCAAGAAGATGTTCTCGCGCAGCCGCTCTGCCACTGCTTACCTGCCGACCGGCGCCTGGCGCTCGGTCGACAATTTCCCTGCCGCCTACGCCCGCGAGTGCTTTGTCGACGAATATGCTGCCGCCACAGGCGTGGACCCCTATGACCTGCGTCTTCAGTTGGTGGCCGAGAAAGTCTACGCCTCTGATGCGCGCGCCGTGCTCAAGTTGGCGGCGGAGAAGAGCGACTGGGGCAAGGCGCTGCCGGACGGCTGGGGCCGCGGCATGGCCTTCCATTCCACCTTTGGGGTCACGCATGTGGCGCACGTGGCGGAAGTTGAGGTGGACAAGCAAGGCCACGTGCGGGTGCACCGCGTCGTCTCCGCCGTCGACTGCGGCCAGGTCATTAACCCGAGCGGCGTCGAGGCGCAAATCGAGGGTGGCATCGCCTTTGGGCTCACCGCGGCGCTCAAGGACAAGATCACAGTCAAGGACGGCCGCGTGGAGCAAGGCAACTTCGACGACTTTGGCGTCTTGCGTCTAGACGAAATGCCCGCTGTCGAAGTGTACATCGTGCCCAGCGATCGCCGCCCGACGGGGATCGGGGAGATGGGCGTGCCGCCGATCGTGCCCGCCGTCCTCAATGCCATCTACGCCGCTACGGGGGTGCGTGTGCGCGAGATACCGGTGAAGCAGGTGAAGGTGAAGTGACGCTACCAGCTATCGTTTAGTTCGCACGCCCACGTGCGATTCTCCTGGCGTCGCCTGCGACGCACCACGCCCACGTGCCGGCTATCCAGTCACAAATGACCGGCAATTAGCCCCAGGCTCGGTGCACAAGATAGTGGGTCTACCAATGTTTCGTGCACCGAGCCTGGGGCTGGTCATCACTCACCCGACCGCAGATTCTTTACGGGCTCCGGCCGGTATTGGATCGCGTCAAACGCCGCCCGGCAGCCGCTGCCGGTGGGGGACTGCGACGAGAAACCTGCGCGCAGGTTGGTGGCCTGGTGCAGGGCGAAGTGGCGCACGAGGTGCCAGTAGGTGCCGTCCTCCGAGTAGTGGAAGGCAAAGGCCTCGCCCAAGCGCGTGACGCGCAGGTAGATGTCGTTGCGCGCCAGCGGCACCGAGTTGCAGTCGTCGGAGACGCCGTTGGTCACCACCGAGACGATCATCGGCTCGCCCTTGCGGCGAATACTCGAAGCAGAGCTTGGCCCAGTGCAGGCCGTCGGCGCAGAGCACCAGCACGCCGGCGTCGTAGGTGGCGGCGAAGTCCACCGTGACGTGGGCGGAGAGCGTGAACTGCGGGTCGGGCACAAACACGGCGCGCGGCGAATCGTCCTTCACCATGCCGCCCGCCGGATCGACGAAGAGATCGGTCTGCGCCGGGGCGACGATCTGCAGCGCCCCGTTCTCTTCCTTCCAACTGGTCGCCGTGTTGATCCAGGTCAGTTCGCCGGGCAAGCCCCGCAGAGATAGAGTAGACAAAGTTGCCTCCGTTGCTGTGATTTGTAAGTGTGAGTGGCAACTAGTCTAACGCAAGACTTCCCACTCATCCCAACCTTGCAGGGTGATCATGCGAAATGCCGCCGGCCAGGCCACCAGCCAGTCGGAGACGCCGCCCGGCGGGCCACCCCAGCGGGTATGGTAAAAGCCTTCATCCTGCCCGCCCGCGGGGCGCACGACGCCCTTCAACGCCAACGTGCCATCGGACACCCCGATCGTCGCCTGCCGCCAGGCTGCCGCTGCTCGCTCTGTCCAGATCGTCTTGCCGGTCATGCGGCCCAGCCGCAGCCAGCCCAACGCAATCAGCGCGCCCCAGGGATCGAGGTGATGGTGCTGGACGGAAACGCTGGTGCCGCCAAAAGTCGCATACCCCATCGCGGCGGCGGGTGTGCCGGGCGCATAGTGGAGGCTGTAATGCCACTGCCAGCTGGCGAGGTAGTAGGCCGCCGCTTCGGCTTGTTCAAGATAGTAGTTGTCTTCCGTGAGCGCATATAGGTCGAGCCCCGGCAGCAGGAGCGTAAATGCCGTCTCCTTGTCGATGCAGTCGGTGTCCAGCGCGCCGGCCGTGCACTGCCAGCGCGCCAGGTCGTCCTCGGCATAGGCACGGTAGGCCCTTTCCGCTGTGTCCAAGTAGCGCCGCTCGCCGGTCAAGCCGGTAGGCTTGCGCCAGCGCCCAGACGAGCGAACACCCCGACGTGCCGTCTGCCTCGCCAAGCTCCCCACTGGCATACCAGGATCGCCCAAGCTTGCCGCCGGGCAGAACGTGCTCCGTAAAGAAGTCGCAGATACCCAAGCCCGTCGCGCGCCAGTTCGGCTGGGGACGGCCCGCCTGCTCGGCCAGCGTAGACGCAAGCAGGAATTGATAGGCGCCGTGCCCAAGGTTGCAGGTGTCCAACTCAGGATTCTCAATGCCGTTGAGCTTGTCTTCGAAGTGCGTATAGATCAGGCCGTTGGCGAAGCGGCCGTGGTCTGCCCAAAAATCCAGGACGGCTGCCCCGCGCCGCCAAGAATCTTCGCTGCCACTCCACAAATAGTCTTGGAGCAGCATCGTGGCGAAGCCTCCATTCTGCCCGCACCACCCGATCTCATAACGAACGTCCGCAGCCTGCACCCACCGGCCGTCTTGCCACGTCAGCCCGATGGAGAAACCCACAAACTGGTCACTCTCCACCCACAGGCACTCTTTTGCAAAGCGCACACCCAGAGCCCAGAGCTGCTCAGGCGAGTGCACGGCCGGTACGTGCTGCCGGAAGCGCGCCCACGCGCTGTCGAGAACGGCTGCCGTCCCTCCATGCAGGCGCAGCGCAGGCTTGATCAAGATAAAGAACCGGCGCGTACACGACTCTCCTGGTGCCAGTTCGACTGCATTGCGAATCGCCGGCGCATAGACATCCCGGCGTGCATAGGTGCGCGGCCATTCCTGCAGCGGCCAGAACAGCCAGTGCCGCAATCCCGTGCTCAGGGGTTCCAGCGCACAGCCCGACTGCGCAGCATCGGCGGGCATTCCGTGCAGCGCCACGGCACCGCGGACGTCTTCGCTGATAGTACATGCCGGCACGCTGCAGCGATCGCCGCCAAACACCCACAGCGCTTGCCCCGCGTCTGTGCTGTCGTACAATCCTTTGGGTTCCCGGCCTCGACCCCAACCGTTCCCGTCGTAACTGACGGCCGGGATCACATAAGACAGATCCCGGCCAAGGCGGTCAATGCTGCAGTTCAGCACGATTTGCTCGTCCTGGCCAGACTCGTTGCACCACGTCCGTTCACACAGGAATTCCCCTTCACCCACGCACTCGATGCGGTCCTCCACCTTCCATCCTTGCCCTGCGTACGTGATGATCGCACCGCCGGCAGCTCCCGGGAGAACGGCGGTTACCGGCAGCACGCCGCCATCTTCGCGGCCCGTAGGGTGGCGCAGGATAGCACGGCGGGTTCAGTATGGCGAGCACGTCATCGCCGGCCATAAAGTGCGGCGTTACAAAGGTGACGTTCATTCATTAACTCAGTGTGTAGTGCTTGCCCTCTACGGCGGCGAACTCGATGATGCCCGGCGCCACCTGCGCGGCGGTGACGGCCTGGCCGTCGCAGGTCACGGCCAGCGACCTGCTGCTGCGCACCCGGCAGGGGCCGCTATGCCGCGCCAGAACCTCGGCGGATACCAGTTCGCCGTTCTGCCAGGCGATATCGACCACAAATCCGCCGCGGCCGCACAGCCCACGCACTTGCCCCTGCGGCCAGGCCGGCGGAAGTGCGGGCAGCAGGTGCAGATAGCCCTGGTGGCTCTGGAGCAGCATCTCGGCGATCCCTGCCGTGGTGCCGGTGTTGTAGTCCATTTCGTAGGCGTTGCCGGGGGCAAGCTTGGTGCCGGCCATCAGGCTGCGGTCGCCGTCCACGCGGTAGAGGATGTTGAGGCTGGCCTTGGCGGCGGGGCCGTCCTGCAGGCGCGCCTGGTAGAGCGTGAGCAGGTTGCGCCCCCACGCCCCCTCTTCGTAGCCGCCGGGCGCAGTCTGGCGCCGTTCGATCGAGACGGCGGCGGCCCTTGCCAACTCGGGCGTCGTGTCGGGGCGAAATCTGGTCGTAGGGGAAGACGCCCAGCAGGTGGGTGGTATGGCGGTGGTGCGGCAGCGCCTCTTCATAGTCTTCGAGCCATTCCTGGATCTGGCCGTGCTTGCCGATCAGGTACGGCGGCAGCTTGGCCTGCGCCGCCTGCCACTGCTCGCGCAGCTCGGCGTCGACGCCGAGAATCGTGCTCGCGGCGATGCACTCGCCCAGCAGCTCGTGCAGGAAGATGCGATCGGCCGTCGGCCCCATGCAGACGGCGTAGCTTTCGCCCTCAAAGTAATAGACGGTTTCCGGGTGCGCTGGACGGCCCGCTCAGCAGCCAGCCGGTAGCGGGATCCTCGACCAGGTAAGGCACGTAAAAGGCGGCGGCTTCCTTGAGCAGCGGATAGGCATGCTCCGCCAGGAAGGCACGGTCCAGCCCAAACGCATAGTGATCCCACAGGTGGGTGGCGATCCATGCGCCCCCGGTCGGGTGCATGCCCCAGCGGATGCTCCAGCCGGGAGCCGTAAAGCCCCACGGGTTCGAGAAGATGTGCGCCACCCAGCCCGGCAGGTCGTAGAGCGTGCGCGCCGTCTGGCGGCCAGAGGGCGCCAGCGTATGCTCGATCCAGCGCATGAGCGGTTCGTGGCACTCGGCAATGTTGGTCAGCTCGGCGATCCAGTAGTTCATCTGCGTGTTGATGTCGAGATGGCAGTCGCAGGTCCAGCCGATGCGGCAGGCAACGTTGTCGTTCCAGACGCCGGTCAGGTGGGCAGGCAGCGGGGAGTCTGGGCGGGAGCTGCCGATCAGCATGTAGCGGCCAAACTGGAAAAAGAGCGCCGCCAGGGCCGGATCTTCGCCGCCCGCCTGCACAGCGGCCATGCGCTCGTTGATGGGACGGTCCGCCAATGGGGACGCGCCCAGGTCCAGGCTGCAGCGGCCGAAGAGGGCTTGGTGATCGGCGATATGGCGCTGCTTTAACTCAGCATAGGACTTTTCTGCGCCCGCAGCGGTGCGCGCGCGGCAGGTGGCGAGGGGATCGGCGTCGTCGAGCGTCGAGGCAAAGGCCAGCAGCAGGGTGGCGCTGTCGCTGCCTTCCACCACGATCTGTGCGCCTTGTACGCTGACCTGACCTCCTTCGGCGCAGACGCGGCAGGTGCGCGTACCCGTCGACGCCGCAGCGCCCGTCGCTGTGCGTGTATTCGCGTGCCAGCACCCGCATGCTAATGCTGTCCGGCCCATCTGCCTGTACCGCAAAGGGCTGTTCGTCGCCGTCCAAACCCACGCGAAAACCTACGGTGCCCCGCACGCTGCTGGTGACGTGTACGACCAGCAGCTGATCGGCATGGCTGGCAAAGACCTCGCGCACGTAGCCCGCCGTTGGCCCTTCAATCGCATCCGGCGAGACGTGGTACCGGACGGTGGCGACGGCTGTGGCCAGGTCCAGGCTGCGCCGGTAGGTGCCTTCGTAGTCGCCCCACCATCGGCATCATTGTGCGCCATCCAGATGCGCAGGTTGCCGAAGGGTAGATTAGTGCCGTAGTTGAGCTTGCGCCCCTCGATCTGCTCGCACAGCTTGTTGGCAGCCGGGATGTCGCCGGCAAGCAGCAGCCGGCGCACTTCGGCCACGATGCGCGGCCCGTCCGGATTATTGTTCGCTCCTGAGGGTTCGCCCGACCAGAAGGTGGCGTCGCTCAGAAAGATGCGCTCCACGCGGGGGTCGCCGTAGATCATGGCACCCATGCGGCCGTTGCCCACCGGCAGGGCGTCACTCCACTGCGCCGCCGGATCGCGGAAGAAGTATTCCAACTGGTTGTCGCTCATGCTTCGGCTCCCATGATGATATCGGCCGCCCGCTCCGGCGGGGTGACCTGCAGGTATTCCAGCTTTCCGCCGGCATAGCGGCCTTCCACGACCGTGTTGAAGGGCGCGTGCAGCTTGAAGTCCACTTCCCAGCCCGCCGGCCAGGCAGGGAGCAGGCGGATCTTGCGCCCGTCACACTGCATGAGCATTTCCTGCAGGCCGATCATGCCCGAACCGCCCCAGTTATGGTCGGGCACCCAGTCGTGGCCCGGCCCCCAGAAGGCAGGGAAGCGCCGGCCGGAGTCAGTGAGCTTGCGCAGCGTGTAGTCGGCGGCATCTTCGGTCAGCCCCATCAACGCACAGAAGATGGCCTGCTGGTGCCAGCTGACGTGGCTGAGCTGGTCTTCACTCCAGCCGCCGTGGCGCCAGGTATCGATCGCGACCTGCAGGTCCGGCTTGCCCAGGCCGTAGCGTTCGTAGGGGTGCACGGGGTAGAGCTGCGGGATCTCGACGTTGATTTCGCCCGCCCACGATTTGGCCGGCGCGATGATCCGTTTGCCGTCGCGCTCGGTAAAGCTGAGCGGCGGAATCCGGTCCAGCAGGCCGCGATAGTACGCCTTTGCCTCCTCGCTCAAGAGGTCGCTGCCGATGTCGAGCAGCGCTTCCACCGTGCACTGCAGCCCGCTGACCAGGTCGACCGGGTTGAGCGCATCCTTGTAGGTTTCACAGGCCGTCGACGGGAACAGCACCAGGTGGCCGTTTTCGTCCAGCGGCTTGAGGGCGTTGATGCGGTGCTGCCATTGGTAGTGCACGTCAAAGAAGCGGATGGCGCTTTCGATAAACGGCAGATACGGCGTGATGTCCAGCCCGCTGTACTGGCGGTAGCGCAGGATCATCAGTGCAAACTCGAGCTGGCTCAGATAAAGGTAACGGATCCACGGCCCCTGCTGCTCGGTTGGGTCGGAGAACGGCGTGCGCTTGTGATAGAGGTCGGGTGTATCCAGCCAGCCCCAGCCCCAGCCGATGGGGAGGCCGAAGTTCTCCAACTGTTCGGTGAAGGAGCAGCCTTCATGCTCCCAGTAGAGACGCGTGCGCGCTTCGGCGCCCGGCAGGCCGCGGCGGTAGTATTCAAACTGCGGCGGCATCAGGTCGAAGTCGCCGCTCTTGAGCATCGGCCAATACACCAGGCGCTGGTTCTGCGCCGTGTGGCTGCCGCCGCCCCACATGCGGAAGTCGGCCGATTCGTCTGCCAGATCCTCGCGCACATAGCCGGGGTCGTAGATGAACAGGCCGCCGTTAAACTTGGTCGGGATATTCGCCGGCCCGGTTGCAGCCCAACATGTAGCGGAACAGCTGGTAGTTGCGCCCCACCTGCCAGACCGGATCCTCAGGCTCCGCCGCCGACGGCTGCAGGCAGATATGGCTGCGCTCCCAGAACTCGTCCCACCAGACACGGGTTACGCTGCGGGCGCGGTCCACGTCGGCGCAGGCGACGGCGGCAGTCCGCTCCAAGTCCTGCCTGCCACGCCTCAAGCGTTTCGCTCTGGGCCGTATGCAGCACGATATCAAGCCGGTGCGCTGCCTGCGGCTCGTGGCTGGCAAGCAGCCAACTGCGGTGCGGCGTGGCCGCATACTGCCCGTCGCGTGTGCCCGCGGCCACCAGTCCGGGCCCACTCATCGTGCCGCCAAAGGTGCGGTTGCGCTGCGTGTCGGGTATCTGGTCGGCAACGGGCGCCAGCCCCTGCTGTGCAATCAGCGTGTCACGCACCAGCCGGTCGCTGCGGTTGCGATGGTAGAACAGCACGCGGTCGCCGATGAAATCGACCGTATCGGGTTCGGTCGTGACGGTGCCGGCGTAGGCAACCAAGCTGGCGCAAGGATGGCGGCGGTCATAGGGGATCTCGCGCACGTCCAACCGCCAGTTCTCGTAGCCTGCCTCCAGCGTGACGGGCTGTTCGCTGTGCACCTCGACATGGACGGCAGGCTGCATCACGTCGACCCAGACCTCGATCCGCACCGCTGGCTTGCCTCCCGTGATCTCGACGCAGCCCTGGCGCAGCTTGAGTTCCTGGCGAAACGGCGCACCGGGCGTAAATGGATTGGGCGTCAGGCGCACGCGCACCCGGCCCAGCTTGAGCATCTGGTTGTTTTCGTCAAAGCTGCCGGCGCGATCCAGGTAAAAGAGCAGGTCGCCGTTCCCTGCTTCGTCCGCTTCGACCCACACGTTGAGCCCGATATCGTGGCCGCCGCAGGGCATAGATTCGCCGGAGTTCCGGCTCGGTGTAT
This sequence comes from uncultured Chloroflexia bacterium, assembly GCA_963791135.1. Lineage (GTDB taxonomy): Bacteria > Chloroflexota > Anaerolineae > Caldilineales > Caldilineaceae > Fredericiella. The sequence goes on along the minus strand of CAWBRX010000003.1, from coordinate 145,141 downwards.
CCCACACAATGTTGTAGGGCGCGAGGTAGTCAGGCATAGCGTTCGTTCTTCTTATTGAGAAAGGAAATGGGCTGTTGTAAAAAGAGGCAGTCCAACACACCGCCAGAAACACGACGGTGCGCTGGACTGCCGATCAGGTGGTACTAAATACGATTACTTGGGGGCCTTGTCGTACGCGTCCTGCATGGCTGCCAGGTAGCCCGTCGAGATCGAGCTGGTCGAGGCCGGCCACGTAGGAGTCCCAATCCGTATCCAGGCTCTTGGCGCCCGTAACGAACTGCAGCGTATTCTGGTTGATGTAGTCGGTGATGTTCTGCCGCTGCATCGCCACTGCATCAGCCGTCGCCGGGTCGGGCCACATTCGCCAGAAGGGGAACAGGTCCGGCGACTGCTTGCCGGCGTACAGGTCGGTCGCCTCTTGCAGGCGCCGCTCGTAGCCGTCCGACGCATAGATGTCCGTGCCCTGGACCCAGCCGTCGCGGAAGGTCTTGGGCTGGAAGTACTGGGCAATCGCGCCCCACGACGAGTTGTGCGGTGTTTCGCCTTGCGGCAGCGGGATCGTGGCGAAAATCGGCTCCACATCCTTGTTGATTGGCGACATCGCCTTCCTGCGGCCGCCGCCAGTCCATGCCCTCTTCGCCAAAGTGGGCGCGTAGCTGGCCTTCCTGTGTAAACATGTAGTCCACCAGCTTGATGGCGGCGACCTGCGCCTCTGGGCTGGCCTTGTTGGTCAGGACAAAGGTTGCTCCCGGCACGGAGGGGGACAGCAAGGTCGAGAAAGCGGAATTGCGGGCCCTGCAGCGGCGGAATGGCATCATAGTCGGCTCCATACGGTGCGTTGTCGCCCGTAGTCACGAAGATGGCCGGGTGCATACCTGCGCCAGCGCCGAGGAGTTCGGGCATCGGCATTGTCGCCGATTTTCTTGTAGGCTTCGGCGTTCTGCGTGAAGGCGCCCGGATCGATCAAGCCCGGCATCATACAGGCTCTTGATGTAGGTCAGGCCTTCCTTCCATTCCGGCTTGTTGGCGACGGTATCGACCTTGCCGTCGTTCAGAATCAGGTGCATGCGGTCGTCGTCGTAGATGAAGCCGTTCATCAGGAACGTGATGGGGCGCACGCCGTAGTCCTCGATCGAGCCGCTCAGCGGGACTTCATCCGCCTTGCCGTTGCCGTTCGGGTCCTGGGTCTTGAAGGCCTCCAGCATGGCCTTGAATTCCTCGGTGGTCTTCGGTGTTTCCAGGCCCAGCGCCTTGAGCCACTTGCGTATTCACCCACATCTTGTTGGCATACGAACAGTGGTAGCACTCGATCAGCTGCGGCAGGCCGTAGATGTTGCCGTCCGGCGCCGTGGCCATCGCCCGGAAGTCCGGGTAGTTGTCCAGGGCAGCCTGGATGTTGGGGCCGTACTCCTTGATCAGGTCGTTCAAGCGGGATGACCACGCCCTGCTGACCGTACTTGAGCAAGTCGAGCTGCGAGAACTGATCGATCCAGGGGATCAACATGTACAGGTCCGGATAGTCGCCGCTTGCCAGCGAGATCTGGCGCTGCTCCTTGGCGGAGTTCCCGTCGAACGGTGTCGTCTGCCATTCGAACTGGATGTTGAACATCTTCTCCGCTTCCTTGGTGAAGGAATTGGTCGTCAGATCACCATTGGGATCCTGCGGGGAGAAGATCTTGATCTTGACCGGCTCACCGGAAGCAGCCGCTTCGCCACCGGCCTGTGTTCCGCTTGCGGGTGCAGCGGCCGGCGCCGGGGCTGCTCCAGTGCAGCTTACCAGCAGCATGCTCAGAATTGCAAGCAAAGCAATAACCATCGAAAGATGCTTCTTCATAAATCTGGTTCTCCTATGCAATGATGGACGGATAACTTCCGATGCGTTTCGCTGAGTTGTCCCCGGCGACCACCTCCTCTCGCTTCTTAGCATTCCATAAGCCAGGCTGCAGCAGGTGAGCCGGCTTAACCCTTGACGGAACCGATCAGCATGCCGCGTACGAAATAGCGTTGGGCAAACGGATAGATGAGCAGCACGGGCAGGCTGCCGACCACGATCAAGCGAGTACTTGAGCAGGTCGGCCAGCTGCTGGCGTTCGATCATCACCGACGCCTCCATCGAGCCGCTGGTAAACGTGTTGAGAATCAGGATGCTGCGCAGCACCAACTGCAGCGGATAGAGGTCGGCGGACTTGAGGTAGAGCAGGGCATCGAAATAGGCATTCCACTGCCCCACCGCGTACATCAGCACCAGCACCGCCAGGATTGGCTTGGAGAGCGGCAGCACGACCGACCACAGGAAGCGCAGGTCGCTGCAGCCGTCCAACTCGGCTGCCTCGGCCAGCTCTTCGGGTATGTTGACCTGGAAGAAGGTGCGGGCGATGATCACCTGCCAGGCCGCCAAGGCCTGCGGGATCAACAATGCCCAGCGGGTGTTGAGCATGCCCAGATTCTTGACGACGAGATAGGTGGGGATCAGCCCACCGTAGAAAATCATCGTGAAGACGATAAAGATCATGATGCCGCTGCGGCCAAAGAGCGTGCGCCGCGAGAGTGGATAGGCCACCAGCACCGTCAGCGTCACGCTGATCAGCGTGCCGAAGATCGTGTAGTAGAGCGAGTTGGCGTACCCGGTGATGATCTGCGGGTTGCTGAACGCCACCTCATAGCCGCGCAGCGAGAAGTCGACCGGCCACAGCCAGACCCTGCCCGAGGATACCGCCAGCGGGCTGCTGAAACGATGAACTGACGACATAAATAAGCGGGTAAAGCACGATGACGAGAATGACAAACAGAAATACGTAGACGCAGAACATGAAGAAACGATCGCCTAAAGACTCCCGAATCCGGGTCGTTTTCTGTGTCGTTTTCTGTGTCGATTGCTGTACCGTACCTGCGTTTGCTGCCATACTGTACTTCCTTTTCAATACGCGCCCTACCAGAGGCTGTAGTCCGATACGCGCCGTGCCCAGGAGTTGACGATGACCAGCAGCACCATGTTGATCACCGAGTTGAACAAGCCCACCGCGGTCGCAAAGCTGTAGTTGGCGTTGAGCAAACCCACCTTGTAGACATAGGTCGGGATGATTTCGGACGTGCTCAAGTTCAGCGGATTTTGCAGCAGGTAGACCTTCTCGAACCCGATCGCCAGCAGGTTGCCTACCGTGAGGATCAAAATGATGACGGCCACGGGCATGATGCCGGGCAGGTCGATGTTGAGGATTTTCTGGAAGCGCGAGGCGCCGTCCACCTTGGCCGCCTCGTAGAGTGTCGGGTCGATCCCGGCCAGGGCCGCGAGGTAGACGATGGCCGCATAGCCGCTGTTCTGCCACACGCCCGACCAGACATAGATCGACGGGAACCAATCCGGGCTGCCGAGGAAGTTGGGCGGTGTCATGCCGATGTTGGTGAGCGCGACGCTGAAGATGCCGAGGCGCGGGGCAAACAACAGCATGATCATCGACACCATCACCACCGTCGAGATAAAATACGGGGCATAGGTCACCATCTGTACCGAGCGCTTGAACAACCCGTCGCGCACCTCGTTCAGGGCAACTGCCAGCAAGATCGGGAATGGAAAGCCGACCAGCAAGGCATACACGCTGAGGACCAGCGTGTTCTTCAGCAGTGTCCAGAAGACGGGATTGCTGAAAAACATCTCAAAGTGCTTGAGCCCTACCCACTTGCTGCCCCAAATGCCCTTGACGACGTTGTAGTCCTTGAACGCGATCACGGCGTTGACCATGGGGATGTAGCGAAAGATCACGAAGTAGAGCAGCCCCGGCACCATGATGAGATACAACTGCCAGTGGCGGCGGAAACTGCGCAGGGCGGTCTGCCAGAGCGAGGCGTGTTTCGCGGCGGCTGCCTGGCGCTGGCGGCGAGCGACATCCCCATCGTCGTATACGGTAGATGCTTGCATAACAGGGTGATCTCCAAGGCTACGGGAAGCAGACGCGCTCACACGGGCACAGCAAGCGACCTCATGCCAGCAGGCACAGGACACTTGGTCCACTCAACAGGGGGGTACCTAGGAATCGGCGGGGAAGCGCGCCGCGTCCGGGAACAAGCCCCAACGGTGCGACAAACAGATCGACTATTAGACGGTTTGGCTGTTGCTCACTATACCAGGATCAAGCAACAGATGGTATTCTTTTTAGGTCACATTTCGGCCAAGTTTTGACCACAGATTACGCCGCCGGTCCCTCTGCATCTGCAGGATAGAACGTGATAGACGATCGCCAAGACCTTTCCTACGAGCAATTTGTCGGCCTCCTCCGCAGCGCGCTGCATTATCTTTATGATCCGGTGCACCTGCGCCGCAGCCCCTTGGTCGACCTCCTGGGACTGGCTGGCGAATTTGACCGCGCCGCGGCACTTCAGCGCACGCTGGTTGCCGCCATCCGCGATCTCAAGCCTCCCGATGACGAATCCCCGCAGTCACGCGCCTGGCGCATCTATGACACGCTCAGCCTGCACTATGTGCGCCAGCTTGGCCGCGAGGCGGTAGCCAACCAGCTCGGCATCAGCGAACGCCAGATGCGCCGCGAGCAGCGGCTGGCGATCGAGGCCCTGGCCCAGCATTTGTGGCATTCACACCAGCTGGAGAGCGCGGCCGGCAAGAGTCATTCTTTGCGCGGGGCCGGCGCCGATTTCGACCAGGAACTGCCGGCAGGTGCAAACCTCGGCGGCGAACAGCCGGACGGCAAAGCAGCACCCCCCGAACTGCGCATCCCGCTGGCCGAAGCCCTGGAGAATGTGCGCAGCCTGGCGCTGCCACTTGCCCAACAGATGGATGTCGGGCTTGATATCTATCTCACGGCCAGCCTGGTCGCGCTGCCGGTGTCGCCGATGGCACTGCGGACCATTTTGCTGACCGTGCTCACGGTGGTCATCCCGCGGGCCCACAGCGGCGCTATCGCGATGACGGCTGCTCGCCGTGATGACGAGATCGCCATTGCCGTGACATGCAGCGACTCACACGGGCAGCAGGGGATGTTGACCGACAAGGACCTGGCGCGCCTGGCGACTGCCCAGGAGCAGGCTGCTTTTTACGACGCACGGCTGGAGATAGGAGATGCGGGACAGGGGGGCTTGAGTGCCACGCTGCTTTTGCCCGCGCCGGAAGAATCGATTGTATTTGTCGTCGACGATAATGCCGACTGGCTCGAGCTGGTGCAGCGCTATGCAGCCGGCTCGCGCTACCAGGTCGTGACGAGCCTTGCGCCTGAGACTGCTTGTGCGGCGGCCGGGAAACTCCAACCGTCGCTGATCATCCTTGACGTCATGATGCACAACATCGACGGCTGGCAAGTTCTCAGCGAACTGCGCCATGATCCCGCTACGTCGCATATTCCCGTCGTCGTCTGCACCGTCTTGCCTTTGGAGGAAATGGCGCTCGCGCTGGGGGCCAATGCCTTTCTGCAAAAACCAGTTTCACAGCAGCAGTTCTTGCACGTAATTGAGCGGCAAGGCGTTCTATAACAAGAGGAGTTTGCATGTTGGATGCCACGCAACTGGCCCCGCTTGGAACTGGCCCCGGCCAAGATCTGCCGGCCTACGACGGCACCATCGACGCCCTGCTGCGCGATACGGCTCGCAATTTGATTGTCGCGAGCGGTTTATTCTGGCTTACTGCTACTTTGCTCACGACCGTCAATTGGGGCGGGGAGCGTCTGCCCGGCCTGCTAGCCTGTCTGCTCGTCGTCACAGCGCTGTTCTTTGCTGCCTATCGGATGAGCCAGCGCAGCTACCGGGCGGCCACGGTCACTTGGATGGCAGGGATGCTTGTGGCTATCTTTGGCGGTGCCTGGCTGCTCGATAGTCCCGATCTCATCCTCTTTGCGGCCGTGCTGCCGCTGCTGGCTGCCGTTTTAGGTGGGGGTGTGGCCGGCATCGCCGTGGAGCTGATTTTGGCGGTGCTGATCGGGTTAGCCGGCCAGATAGTTTGGAGCGCTGCTTGGGGTGAGGGGCAGGCCATTGTCGTCCTGGCCGCGGCAGGTTTTTGCGGGTTGCTGGGCTGGGTAGCGCGGCGGGATCTGCAGCAGATGGTACGGTGGTCGCAAGTTTATCTGGACCAGGCCCAGACCGAGATGACCCAGATGCCGCGAACAACGCCTTGAACTCGAGCAATCCCGCAGCGATCTTATGCACGTCAACCGTGAGCTCAAACGCTTGTCTGAACGCCTCAAGGTGATGGAGCACATTGCGGAAGAGGCGCGCCAGGCCAAGACCGAATTCGTCGCCAACGTCAGCCATGAGCTGCGCACTCCGCTCAACATGATCATCGGCTTTGCCGATATCATTGCACGTTCCCCGCATGTCTACGGCGGCCGGCTGCCGCCTTCGCTGCTTACCGATATCGCCGCCATCCGCCGCAACGCCGAACATCTGGCCACGTTGGTTAACGACGTCCTCGATTTGAGCCAGGTCGAGGCCGGGCGCATGGCCCTCAGCCGTGACTGGGTCGAACTGCCCAGTGTGATCACCGCGGCGTTTGAGGTGGTGTCTGGATTGTACAGCTCGCGCGGGCTCTACCTGCGCGCCGACATTGAGCCTGACCTGCCGCCGGCGTACTGTGACGAGGCGCGCGTCCGGCAGGTGATTATCAACCTGCTTGGCAACGCCGGCCGGTTTACCGAGCGGGGCGGGGTGACCGTCAGCTGCCGGCGCAGCCCTGCCAATCGGCGCGATCTGGTCGTGAGCGTCGCCGATACCGGGCCGGGCATCGCCGCCAAGGACCAGGAGCGGATCTTCGAACCCTTTCAGCAGGCCGACGTCTCTACCCGCCGCCGTCACGGCGGCAGCGGCTTGGGTCTGACGATCAGCAAGCAGTTTATCGAGATGCACGGCGGGGCGCTGTGGTTGGAAAGCGAGCTGGGCGCCGGCACGATCATCAGCTTTACCCTGCCGACGGACAACCCGGCCGTGTCGGCGCTGGCGCAGGCGAGCAGTGTGCGTCGTGCGCTTGTGGCCGACGACGAGATCGGCTACCACCTGCGCACACGGCCCTCCGCAGCGCAGGTGCCCGCAGTCGGCCAGCGCTTTGTCCTGGTCGATCCGGAAGGCCCACTTCAGCGGCTGATCAAGCGCTACCTCCCTAATGTCGAGGTGGATGCCTTTGTCGATCCTGCCGAGGCATTGGCAGCCTTGCAGCGCTCCCCCGCCCAAGCGCTTGTCATCAACGACGCCCTGGCACAAGAGACGGCCGCCTCCATCGGCCAGCTCCCCTATGGCACACCTGCCATTACCTGCTGGCTGCCTGGGGAACAAGAAACCGTCCGCCGCCTGGGCGTTGTCGCCTACCTGGTCAAGCCCGTCGTGCAGGAGCAGCTGCTGGCGGCCGTCGGCAGGCTCGGGGCGCAGGTCAGAACCGTGCTGCTGGTCGACGACGAGGAGGACGAACTGCATCTCTTTGTCCGCATGCTCGAGTCGGAGGAGAATCGCTACTCCATCCTGCAAGTCACGACCGGACGGCGCGCCCTCAGCATGCTGCGGACAGCGCCGTCCCGATCTCCTGCTGCTCGATCTTGAACATGCCGGATGTCAATGGCTTCCAGGTGCTGGAGGAGAAAGCGCGCGACCCGGAGATCGCCGGCATTCCCGTGATCGTCATTTCCTCGCGCGACCCCACTGGCGAGCCGGTCTTCAGCAATACACTGACGGTGACCCAGGGCAGCGGTTTCTCGCAGCGCAACCTGGTCGACTGCATCCAGGCACTCGGCGCGATCCTGGCGCCTCCCGTGCTGGCCGAACCGCAGTCCTGATGCACGACCTCAGGACGGATCAGCGCGCAAAGGCGTTGAAGGGATTTGTCACTGTCAGCTGCCGGATCGTGGCATCGTCCACGCCGGCGGCAGAGAGCTTAGGCAAGAACACCTCGGTCAAATACGTGAAGTGCTGCGGCTTTGCGTCCGGCCGCGATGGGTCATACCATCCACGGTCATGGCTCACCAACAGCTGATTGCCAAGGCCGGCGTCCAGCACACGGATGATGCGGTCGATGAACCATTCGTCCGTAAACGCCTCGCTGCCAACGGCGTCGTACTCCAGCCAGCAGCCGCGCCGGCCCATCTCAAGGTGGAGTTCGAAGTCGGGTTCGGCCTGAGTGTGAATCCAGATGTAGCGGCCGGCCGTGTACCCCGCCGCTTCGATGATGTCGAGTTGGTCGCGCACCACCTGACCACGGATCGTGTGGCTGCCGATCAGGGCATTGACCTGCTTCCCAGCGGCCGCGGCGGCGCGGAGGATCTTGGTTTCAGCCTCCGTGACGCCGTCGTCGCCGGCGCTGAGCTTGATCCAGGCCGCCTGCACGCCGCTGTCCTCGATCTGGCCCTTTAGCTCACCCAGCATCCAGTCACGCAGCGTCTCTTCACTGGCCGCATGGGCCCAATCAGGCACCCAGGGCTCACGATAGATCCCCGTGGGAACCACCACCGGGAAGTTCGCCGCCCGCGACACATCGCGTACGATGTCGACGCGCCGGCCCACGCCTACCGGCGTGCATTCGACCAATGCCGTCACCCCCGCCTCCCGCACCCGCTCCAGCTCCGGCGCCATGACCGGGATGACCTGCTCCGCCGTTGCGCTGCGCCAGTTGGCCAGCTCGATCGGCCCCAGGTCGACAAAGATGTGCTCGTGCGGCAGGATGACTCCCAACTGCCCGGCCTCGTATGTTCCCAACGTAGTAATCAGCTTTGCCATAGAGCCTCCTGTTCGTGCCTGGCTCGCCCCCTGTCCCCTCACCTACCTGTAACCTGGTGGGGCGAGCCTCGCACGGCTTTGCCCCTTATCTACTTTAGCCCGTCGATCATGTCCAACGCCTTGCGATACCGGCGCAGCCGCTCCCAATCTTTCTCCGTTGGATGCGCGATGCGCCGGATATCCATGTTGTCGAGCAGATCCGCCCGCTTGACTTCCCGCCCCAGCGGCGTCGCCGCCGCCCGCCGCGCAAAGTCGAAGTAGTCCTCGCCCTCACGCCGCGTCAGCGCGTCCACTATCTCCACTACCGTCTCCGAGAACCCTTCGCGCCGCAGGTCGTCGAGTTTCCAGTCTGTGTCTTCCACGACATCGTGCAGCGCCGCCGCCACCTGGGCCTCCGGCGACTGGCAGCCAAACATCACGCGCAGTACGTGCAGCACATACGGCTGTCCGGCCTTGTCGTACTGTCCTTCATGCGCCGCAGCGGCGATGCGGATGGCTTTGGCTAGTTGCCCTGCGAACGGTTGGTTGAGCATAGCGTTACCCCTCTTGAATCTGCTCTAAATCTAGATAACCTCCAACCCATTGGCGGCGGGCAGTTGGGGGAACGGTGCGTGCGGTTCGGTCTGATACCAGAAGACCGTCGACGCGATATCATCCTGCATCGGCAGGTAGCGGGATTTGCCCTCGGTCTGTGAGCGCCAGCCCAGCGCCTGGATGGTGACGCGCAGCTCCTGCTGGAAGCGGATCGGGTCCATGATGTGCCAGCGGTACATGCCAAAGCGCTGCTGGCTGCGGTAGAGCCCGTCGGGCCGGATCACCTGCGGCAGCCCGCTGTAGGGCGACGAGAAGACGCCGTACTGTCCCTGGGGAAACTCGAAGTTCCACGCCCCGCCAAAGTAGTCTTCGGTGCCGGTGCCGCAGATGGTCGGCCAATCGCCGTCGCCGTCCATGTAGAACTTGATCTCGCCCTCGCCCCACCAGCCGTTGTTGTTGACGCCCCAGGCAATGTACGTGCCGACATAATGCCCCTGGCCCTGCACGCCGTCAAGCAGCGTGTGCACCGTCTGGTACGGCAGCGGGTTGCTGCGCCGCCACTGCGCGTGGAAGTAGGCGCAGTCGTCCGGCACCTCGGTCAGCGTGTAGTTGATCTGGTAGTAGAAGCCGCGCACGGGTCGGGCGACACGTTCTCGACGGTGATGCGTGCATGCTTCCGGAACGGCATCTCCCAGTAGCAGTTGAAGCCGCCGGCCGGGTTGACGCAGACGGCAAGCGACGTGATGTTGCAGCGCTCGGTCCAGCCGTTGCAGAAGAAGTCGCCGATCGGGACTTCGACCGACGGCGTCTCCTCGTTGTCCCAATAGAAGCGGATCACCAGCCGCCGCCAGAAGGTGGGATGGACGGTCAGCCAGATCTGCTGGATGGCGCCTGGCCCGTCGACGTCGGCCAGCGTCACCGTGCTGGCGGCATCGATGTTGATCGACGGCGAAAGCTTCCACCCCTGCCCCAACTCGCGGCCGGCGTCCGCCCCTGTTCCCTCGGTGGCCATGCCGCCCTGGCCCTTTGGCCCCCGTGAAGTTTTCGGCGCTGATCGAACGCGTCTGCGCGTTGGACAGGCGCGAGAGGGTAGCCAGGCCCATACCCAGGCCGTTAAAAGCATTGTTCATCAGTTCGTTCTCCGCTATTCCTACGTTAGGTTTGGGTTTACAGGAGGATTGGCATGGCGCTTGCCTGCTCTCCGGGAGTCCACGCGGACAGGCAGTGTACGCACGGCAGCCCGGCAATCTACGGCAGATCTGGCGCGGTAAGAGCTCAATACGATTGTGCAGGTGCAAGGCAGTGTAAATCATTTTGGGGGCGAGTGTCAATCCGATCCTAACGCACTTTTTGCGTAAATTGGGGGATTGACAACGTTGCCATACCGTGATAATCTGGCAACGTTGTCACCATTCGTATTCCCAATTTTGGCTTCAAACAATCCTCCGAACGCCGTGTACGGCAGCGTACGCGCCATTGACCCACCCGGCTGTGACGCCAGATTTTCTGTCGTGCATATGTGCTGAAAGAGTCATGCAAAGGTGTCAACGCGGCCTGAATCCGGCTGCGGGGATCAACTATGGCGAACATCAAGGATGTTGCGCGCCTGGCCGGCGTGAGCGTCAGTACGGCCTCACGCGTGGTGCGGGGCGAAGGCTATACGAGTGAGGAAGTGCGGGGCAAGGTCGAACGTGCCGCCGCCGAGCTTCACTATGTGCCCAACGCCCTGGCCCGCTCGATGCGCGGCCGCCCCACCCGCACGATCAGCTTCCTGGTCTATGACATCGTAAATCCCTTCTTTGCCAACCTGGCCGCCGGCGTCGAAGACGCCGCGCACGAACAGGGTTTCACGGTCGTGATCTGCAGCTCACATCCCTGGAAAGATGCCGGCCGCGAGAAAACATACCTTCAGATGCTGCTCCAGAGCCGTATCGACGGCATCGTTCTGCAGCATGTCTTTTCTTCGCTGGACTACTACAGCCTGCTGCAGCGCCAGGGTGTCCCGGCTGCCAGAGTGTTGATCCCGCAGCAGGGGTACCAGTGTGACATCGTGCGCTGCGACACCCGGCAGGCCAGCAGCGAGCTGATCGAACATCTGATTCGCCTGGGCCACCGCCGGATCGCCGCCTTGGGACCGCAGCTGCCTTCCCATCTCGGCAACGACCGCCTGGCCGGCTACCAAGCTGCCATGGCCGCTGCCGGGCTGGACTGCGGCGACGACCTGGTGCTGCTCGAGGGCTGGCGCACGCGCGACGGCTACAACATGACCCATCGCTTGCTGGACCGCATGCGCCCTGACGCCATCTTCGCCTTTGGCCCGCGCATCGCCGCGGGGCAGCCTGCGCCCTGCGCGAGCGCCGGCTGCGCGTGCCGGAAGACATCGCCCTGGTCTGTGTCGACGACTTCGGCATGGGCTCAGAACTGGACCCGTTCATGACCATCGTCCGCCAGCCCGAGCGCGAGATGGGACGCCAGGTGGCGGAGCTGTTGATCGAGCGCATTCTCGGCGTCTATGACGGCGAGCCGCGCGAGATCGTGCTGCCGGCCCACCTGGTCATTCGCCGTTCGTGCGGCGCACAGCTGGCGTCGGCGGCAAATGATGGTGGCAATGCGACTGCTGCAGCAGTCGCTGACCATAGTTGGGAGGATGACTAAGTGAGAACCTGCTGCCGGATGGCCGGCGAAAGGAGCAGTGTAGCGGCGTGATGGTGTGCAAGAGCACGTAGTGCAGGTGTGTGTTGTGTTCCCTAGTATTCTGCAGAAAGCCAACTCTTTGATCTTGCTCATGAGGGGGAAAGAATGAAACAGAGACAATGGCTGTTAGCCGTATTCGTTATCTTTGCGATGCTGTTGAGCGCGTGCGCTGCGCCCGCAGCCCCTGCTGCACCGGCCGCAGAGGGTGGCGCAGCTGCCGGCGGCGCCGCAGCGGCACCCGCAGGCGGGACGACGTTTGTCGGCACGCCCCGCAACGAAACCCTGATCCTGGACAACCTGAACGGCTCGCTCGAGCGGCCCGAATACTTCAACCCGTACACCCCGGGCGTCGAAATGGGTCGCGGCTACCATGAGATCTGCCTCGACAACCTGTGGGAAATCAACACGGTCACCGGCGAGCAGTATCCCCGCCCTGGCCGCCGAGATGCCCAAGGCGCTCAACGAGGACTACACCAGCTTTGAGATCAAGCTGCGCCCCGGCATCTTCTGGGACGACGGCACCGAGTTCACCTCCGACGACGTGGTGTTCACCCTGCAACTGCCGCTCAATAACGACAAGCTCCCTGCCCACGGCTGGTCCGTCGACTACATCAAGGATGTCAAGGCCATCGACAAGTACACGGTGCAGGTCGACACCACCCGCCCGCAGCCCCGCTTCTCCAAGGACCTGGGCGCCACGATCTGGGATGCACGGCAACTTCTGGCCGGTCCCCAAGCACATCTGGGAAAGCCAGGACCCGACCACGTTCGCCGCTTACCCGCCGACGTGCCTGGGCCAGTACAAGTTCAGCAAGACCGACCCCAACGGCAACTGGACGCTGTGGGAACTGCGTGACGATTGGGAACGCACGAGCGTAGGCCAGATCAACAAGAGCGCCGGCCCCAAGTATATCCTGTGGAACTTCGTCGGCACCGAAGAGAAGCGCATCCTGGCCATGATCAACAACGACGTCGATATCCTCCAGGACATCACGCCCGAGTCGATGCAGGTGCTCACCGAGCGCAGCAAGGCCGTCCGGGCCTGGCACGCCGGCTTCCCCTACGCCGACTTTGACGACCCCTGCGAACGCGGTATCTCGTTCAATAACTCCGAACCGCCCTACGATCAGTGGCAGGTGCGCTGGGCGCTGGCCTTGGCGACCGACATCAAGAACGTGGCGCTGGGCACCTTCGCCGGCATGCTGCGCGTGTCGCCCCTGGGCGTCCCGCCGGTCGCTGCCGTGCAGAATGTCTATCACAAGCCGCTGGTCGAGCGCCTCACGGCGCTGACCCTGCCCGACGGCTATGCCCCGTTTGACCCGAACTATGCCGTGGACATGGCCAAGATGCTCAAGGACCAGGGCGTCGGCAGCGACCTGCCCACGACCGAAGCAGACCTGGTCGACCTGTTTGGCGTCGGCTGGTGGAAGTATGACGTGGACGAAGCCGCCAAGCTGCTCGAAAGCGTGGGCTTCACCCGCAACGCCGACGGCAAGTGGCTGCTGCCCGACGGCACGCCGTGGTCGATCGCGATCAACGCACCGTCTGACTTTGAAGTCCAGTCCGGCCGCCTGGCCTATGCCGTGGCCGATTCCTGGAGCAAGTTCGGCATCGACGCCACCGTCAAGCCCATGACCGCCAACACGTTCTGGACGGAAGAACAGACTGGCCAGTTCCAGGCCGGTTCCTACTGGCCCGGCTGTGCCATCGGCGCCGACATCTATCCGAACCTGCGTTTTTGGCACCAGAAGTACATCGTGCCCACCGGCGAGCCGGCCCCCGGCAATCGCAACCGCCACAAGAGCGACGAGATCGCCGCGATCATGGACGAGCTGGAGAAGGTGACGTCCGACGATCCGCAGAACGTCGAACTCAGCAAGGACCTGCTGATGCAGATGGCGACCGAGATGCACTGGATCCCGATGTTCGGCACCTCCAAGTTCGTGCCGGTCAACGAGACCTACTTCACCAACTACCCGACGGCCGACAACTACTACGAAGGCCCCTGGTGGTGGTGGTCGAACTTCAAGTTCATCGTTTCTCAGATCAAGCCCAAGCAGTAACGTCTCGTGGGATAGCTCTGGGGATACGCTCTGCGCCTCAGGGCGTATCTCCCCTCCTTTCTTGATCCGTCGAGGAGATGGACCATGCAGTTTCTCAAGTTCTTGCTACCCCGGCTTGTGACCTATGTGCTGGTGGTGTGGATCAGCGTCACGATCATCTTCTTCGTGCCGCGCTTTGTGCCCGGCAGCCCAGTCGACGCCGTGCTGGGCAGGCTCATGTCGACGGGCACAACCATGGATCCCAAGCTCGTGGAGACCATGCGCGCGACGCTGACTGAGTTGTTCGGCTTGGAAGGTACGCCATGGGAACAGTACTCCTCGTTCCTGCGGCGCGTCTTTGTGACGTTTGACTTTGGGCCTTCGCTTTCGAACTATCCTACCCCCGTGACTGCGCTGATCATGCGCGCGCTGCCTTGGTCGCTTGGGCTGCTGCTGACCTCCTTGGCGATCAGCTGGACGCTGGGCAACCTGATCGGCCTGCTGGCCGGCTATCACAACAACAGCGGCGTCTCGAAGGCAATCGAAACAGCAGCGATGGTGATCTACCCGATTCCCTATTACATTCTTGCCCTGCTGCTGGTGATCCTTTTTGCCTATATCTGGCCCATCTTTCCCTTTGTCTTCCAGGTCACCGGCGAGCCGGGCACATGGCCATATGCGCTCAGCGTAGCCTACAATTCCTTCCTGCCGGTCATGTCCATCGTGCTCGTCAGTCTGGGCTGGTGGATTATCAGCATGAAGGCGATGGCCATCGATACCAAGGAAGAAGACTTTGTCCAGTATGCCAAATACCGGGGCGTCAACGACAACAAGGTCATGGTCGGGTATGTCGCCCGTACCGCCATCCTGCCCCAAGTGACGGTGCTTGCCCTGAGCATCGGTGGCGTCTTTGGCGGCGCGCTCATCACCGAGATACTTTTTGGTTACCCGGGCGTCGGCACGCTTATCTACCGCGCGATCCTGTCCTCCGACTACAACCTGATCGTTGGCGCCGTCAGCCTTTCGATTGTGGCGGTTGCGACCGCCACCTTGGTTCTGGACATCGTGTATCCGTTTATCGACCCGCGCATCCGCTACAAGTGAGCAGGGTATTCATGTTAGACATCGAGGTGGACCATGCGTCTGGTCAAACCTAGGCTGGTCGTCGGCCTGATCATCGTCACTGGGTTTTTCATCGTAGGATTCATCATCCCGTTCTTTGCGCCCGTGGATCCGACGATCTGGAATACCTACTTCCGCAACCTGCCGCCGCAGCTTCAGCACATCATGGGCACCAACAACCTGGGGCAGGATATTTTCTGGCTGCTTTCCTGGTCGATCCGCAATTCGCTGCTGCTTGGACTGAGTGTGTCCGCCCTTGCCACCGTTATCGGCGTGCTCGTCGGCCTGATGGCGGGTTTCCTGGGCGGCTTCTCGGACCGCGGCCTCACGCTGATCATGGATGTGATCATCGCCGTGCCTTCGCTGCCCGTGCTGATTCTCATCTCGGCGCTGCTGGGCGGCAATTCCTCGCTGCTGATCATCGCCGGCGTCCTGGTCGTCTTTAACTGGCCGTGGCCCGGGCGGCAGGCGCGTGCCATGTCGCTCAGCCTGCGCGAGCGCGAGTTCATCAACGTGGCCCAGGCTTCCGGCGAAAGCACGGGCAAGATCATCGCGCTCGAGATTCTGCCCTTTATGCTGGGCTGGGCGCTGGCCAACTTTATCAATACGATGCTGGTCGCCATTTCGGCCGAAACTGGCCTGGCCGTGATCGGCCTTTCCAGCCTCAAGGAGGCCACACTGGGCACCATGATCTACTGGGCCATGCAGCACCAGGCGCTGCTGCTGCAGAAATGGCTCTGGATCCTCTCGCCCATCTTCGCCATCATGCTGCTGTTCATCGGCCTCTTCCTGGTTTCCACCGGTTGGTCCGATTACTTTGCGACGAGAAGAGGTCGCCAATGATACGCATCAGGAACATCTGTACCTACTATCGCACGGTGCAGGGTACGGTCAAGGCCGTGGAGGACGTCTCCTTCGATATCTACGACAACGAGATTGTCGGCATTGCCGGCGAGTCCGGCTGCGGCAAGACCTCGCTCATGAAGACGATCTACGGCAATGTCGAGTCGCCCATGTACATCGCCAACGGCTCGGTCGAGTCTGATCGTCGACGAGATGGGCCAGCAGAAGGTCATTCCCAACCAGGAGATCCACAAGTACTGGTGGGAATACATCTCCTATATCCCGCAGGCGTCGATGAGCGTCCTCAACCCGTCGTGCGCATCAAGGACCAGTTCCTGGATTCCTTCCAGCGCAGCGGCGTGCGGGAGCTGGACAAGAAGGCACTGATTCAGCGGATGGCCGACTACCTGCAGGAACTGGAGCTGCCGCCCTGACGTGCTCAACGCCTATCCGCACCAGCTCAGCGGCGGCATGCGCCAGCGCGTGATCGTGGCCATGGCTACCTTCGTCCATCCCCGTTTCGTGCTGGCCGACGAGCCGACTACGGCCCTCGACGTCGTGGTCCAGCGCGGCATTCTGACGATGCTGATGCGCCTGCAAAACCAACTGCAGAATACCTTTATCATCGTCTCGCACGACATGGGCGTGCACTATCAGATCACCGACCGCATGGTCATCATGTATGCCGGCAAGGTGGTGGAAATCGCGCCGACCGAGCCGATGTTCGAACGCCCCGTCCACCCCTACACCGAGATGCTGATCAACTCGCTGCCGCGCCTCGGCGACGATGAGCAGCGCGTGGGCATCAGCGGGCGCCCGCCCAGCCTGCTCAATCCGCCCAGCGGCTGTCGCTTTGCCGACCGCTGCTACCTGGTCACGGATCGCTGCCGGCAGGTCGATCCGCCGTTAGTGGAGGTGGAGCCGGGGCGCTTTGTCGCCTGCATCGTCCGTGCACCGGTGGAGCTTGGAGATGCCAGCAGCAGAGAAGGAAGGGACGACCGCATGACGCAGCACTTCCTGGAGATCCGCAACGTCAGCAAGATCTATCGCATTGGCGGCCTGATCGGCTCGACCAAGATCTCGGCCGTGGACAACGTGAGCTTCACCCTGGAAGGTGGCAAGCCGCAGATCCTGAGCATCGTCGGCGAATCCGGCTCGGGCAAGACGACCATCGCGCGCATGATTGCCCGCCTGATTCAGCCCACCTCTGGTGAGATCATGATCGACGGCCAGAGCACCAGCGGCAACCTGAACTTCAGCGAAATGAAGGCGTTCCGGCGCAAGGTCCAGCCGATCTTTCAGAACCCGTTTGAGAGCTTTAGCAGCCGCAAGACGGTGGACACCTATCTCTTCGAGACGGCGCGCAATATTCTGGGCACCAAGGGCAAGGCAGACACGCACCGCGCCGTGGACGAAGCGCTGGTCAGCGTCGGCCTTTCGGCCGACCGTGTGATCGGCCGCTATCCCAACCAGTTTTCGGGCGGCGAACTGCAGCGTGTCTCCGTGGCGCGTGCCATGATCCCGCGCCCCGAACTGCTGGTCGCCGACGAGCCGGTCAGCATGATCGACGCCTCGCTGCGCATGAACGTGGTCAACCTCTTCAAGCAGCTGCGCGACGAGTTCAACGTGACCATTCTCTACATCACCCACGACCTCTCCACTGCCTACTATGTGAGCGACCTGATCGCCATCATGTACCGCGGCAACATCGTCGAGTTTGGTCCTTCGGCACGCGTGCTGAAGAACCCTTCGCATCCCTACACCGAACTCCTCCTCGATTCGGTCGCCAAGATCGGCGAAAAGTGGGGCGAGGTCGTGCGCCTGCCGGACCTGGAGACCAAGGAGTACGGCTATGCCGCCTGCAAGTTCGCCGAACGCTGCCCCTATGTCCAGGACATCTGCCGGCAGATC
Source organism: uncultured Chloroflexia bacterium (assembly GCA_963791135.1). Lineage (GTDB taxonomy): Bacteria > Chloroflexota > Anaerolineae > Caldilineales > Caldilineaceae > Fredericiella. Next base: position 127,298 of record CAWBRX010000003.1, on the reverse strand, counting down.
AAGCCGCCCGTGGGTAGAAGTGGACAGCGAGAACAACGTCAAGCACGAATCGCTCTGCTTCAAGCTGGTCGATTACCAGAATGTGCAGAGCCAGGCCGAACCTGTCGCCTGAGGAGCGATCGCATATGACTGTCACCTACAACGGCCTCGGCCGCAACCTGGGCAATCTTTCCTGGATCAGCGAGGCACACACCCGCTCCATCAGCGCCGAAAACCCGACCGGCGGCAAAGGGATGGGCGCCATGGCCGACCCCGAGCCAGACGGCCCGGCGCGCGAGCTTGGGCGCGGCTGGAAGTGCCGCCCTTATGTCGTCGTCGGCCCGCAAGAGACGGCCGTCCTGGCGGACATCGAAGGACCCGGCGCCATCCAGAGCATGTGGTTTGGCGGCAGCATCATGACGCGCGACTTCATCCTGCGCATCTACTGGGAAGGCCAGGAGCAGCCTTCGGTCGAGACGCCGCTCACCGACTTTTTTGCCATGCCGTTCAGCTTTCAGAACCCGGAGCGCCCGACCCAGGGACCCATCACCCAGATCAGCTCGCTGCCGGTGGCGGTGAACCCCAACCGTGCCCTCAACTGCTTCTGGGAGATGCCCTTCCGCCGGCATGCGCAGGATCACGATCGAGAACCGCCACCCCACACGCAGCGGCGCCTGTTACTACCAGGTCAACTACTGCCTGACCGACGTGCCCGAGCAGGCCGCCTACTTCCATGCCCAGTTCCGTCGCACCAATCCGCTGCCCTACCTGCAGCCCTACACCATCCTCGACGGCGTGCAGGGCCGCGGCCACTACGTCGGCACCTCGATGGGCATCAGCATCAACAACAACGGCTGGTGGGGGGAAGGTGAGATCAAGTTCTACATCGACGGCGACGGCGAATACCCGACCATCTGCGGCACCGGCACCGAGGACTACTTTGGCGGCGCCTACAACTTCGACCTCGACGGCCAGTACACCACCTACACCACGCCGTTTCGTCGGCATGCACCAGGTCCTGCGCCCCGACGGCACGTACCAGTCGCAGCACCGCCAGGCGATGTACCGGTGGCACGTCATGGATCCGATCAACTTCCGGCAGGATCTCAGGGTCACGATCCAGGCGTTGGGCTGGCGCTCCGAAGGTCGTTTCCTCCCCGGCCAGCACGACATCTGCTCTGTCGCCTACTGGTACCAGACGCTGCCGGCCCAACCGTTCCCGCCGCTGCCCGACCGCAACGGGCTCGAAGTCGTCTAGCCCGGTCTACTGCCCCTCGCTCGGCGCCTTTGCGCTTGCCGACGTGCTTTCCTGGTGCGCCGAGCCTGGGGCTGCGCTTGACCATGGTCTGCAATCTCCTGCTAGGCACTTACCGAATCGGACAAGAACTAATGACCAACACCTACAACGGCCTCTCCCTCAATCTTGGCAATCTCTCCCGCGTCTCCAACGCCGAATCCCGCTCGATCAGTGCGGAAAACTTCACCGGCGAAAAGGGCAAGGGTGGCATGGCGACCGAAGGCATCGGCGCCGTCAGCGCGCGTGAACTCGGCCACGGCTGGAAAATATCGCCCTGCATCACCATCCCGCCCAGCAGCACCGTCACCCTGGCGGACATCGCACGGTCCGGGCGCCATCCAGCAGATGTGGTTTACCGTCTTCCCCAAGTTCTGGCGTACCCTGATCCTGCGCATCGTACTGGGACGACGAGGAAACCCCGTCCGTCGAGGTCCCGCTCGGCGACTTCTTCTGCATCGGCTGGTGCACGCGCACCAACGTCAACTCGCTGCCGGTCGCCGTCAATCCGGCCGGCGGCTTCAACTGCTACTGGGAAATGCCTTTCCGCCGCCATGCCCGGATCACGGTCGAAAATCTCATTCCGGACGCCATCGACGGCTTCTTCTACCAGATCAACTACACGCTGACCGAGGTGGAAGCGGATCGCGCCTATTTCCATGCCCAGTTCCGCCGCCAGAACCCGCTGCCGTACAGAGAGGTCTATACCATTCTCGACGATGTCGCGGGCCAGGGTCATTTTGTCGGCGTCTACATGGCCTGGGGTGTCAACAACAACCTCTGGTGGGGCGAAGGCGAGGTCAAGTTCTACATCGACGGCGACAGCGAGTTTCCCACCATCTGCGGCACCGGCACCGAGGACTACTTTGGCGGCGCCTGGGGCTTCGAGCATGCCGCCCGGCCAATACGGCGTCTTTTCATCGCCGTTCTCCGGCATGCCGCAGGTGATCAAGCCCGACGGCCTGAACAAGGCCAACACCCGGTTTGGCCTCTACCGCTGGCACGTCATGGACCCGATCCGCTTCAAGCAGGATCTGCGCGTGACGATCCAGGCGCTCGGCTGGCGCATGGCGCTGGACGGCAAGCAGCGCTACCTGGCCCTGCAGGACGACATCGCCTCCACGGCCTTCTGGTACCAAGTGGAGCCGCATGTGCCGTTCCCCACCCTGCCGGACTTCGAATTTCTGGAAGTGATCTGCTGGAGCAAACTGAGGAGAGACAAGATGACTGTCTTTAAAGGCAGCCCGCTGGGCGAACTCGCCCGCATTCGCAACGTCACGACCCGCCGCGTGTCCAGTTGGGATCGCACCGGCGGCAACATGGATTTTCTGGTCGTCCAGCCCGGCCAGCAGGTCACGCTCGCCGACATCGCCGGCGCCGGCTGCATCAACCACATCTGGTGCACCCATGCTTGCGACCAGCCCGACTACCTGCGGCGTGTCGTCCTGCGCGCCCGCTGGGACGGCGAGGCAGACTACTCGATCGACGTGCCGCTGGGCGACTTCTTCGGCATGGGCCACGCCAAGACCGTCAATTTCTGCCGCGGTGCCGCTGCAGATGAGCCCCTCCGACGGCCGCGCCTTTAACTGCTGGTTTCCCATGCCCTTTGGCAGCCGCGCCGAGTTCTTCCTGCTCAACGAGGCCGACGTGCCGATGAACTTCTACTACTACATCGACTACGAACTGCACGACAGCATTCCCGACGACATGGGACGCTTCCATGCCCAGTGGCGGCGCGAGAATCCCACCGAGGGCATCAGTGCCGCCGGACTTGCCCGCGGTCGTGGAGGAGATCGCGCCAGTTGTTCGCCGGCCGTTTGGCGAAGCGTTGGCGGAGGACGGCCTGCTCGACAACCTGGCCTACTCGTTTGGCGGCACCAACGTCGGCGGCAAGGCAACTACGTTATCCTCGAAGCCGAAGGCGCCGGCCACTATGTCGGCTGCAACATCAACTATCACAACCTGCGCAGCGGCGCCGACCAGGAGTGGCCTGAAGGATGGCCGTGGCCGCTGGGCTTGGACGACGAACGGCGTTCCACGCCGGAAGAGCGGGTTGAGTATCTTCGCAGGTTCAACTGGTACGGCGAAGGCGACGACATGATCTTCATCGACGGCGAGCAGTGGCCGCCCAGCCTGCACGGCACGGGCACCGAGGACTACTTCAACACCGCCTACTGCCCGGCCGACAAGTACGATGCTCCCTACCACGGCATGACCCTGCCCGGCGGGCCCAACTGGAGCGGCAAGTCCTCCTACTACCGTTTCCACATCGAGGACGCCATCCACTTCCGCAAGAGCATCAAGGTCACCATCGAGCACGGCCACGCCAACCACCGGGCCGACGATATCTCCAGCACGGCCTACTGGTACCAGCTCGAGCCGCACAAGCCCTTCCCGCCGCTGCCGCCAGTGGCCGCGCGCCTGCCGCGGCCGGACTAACCGCCACCGTGCCTGGCTCGCCCCACGCCATCGCGCCTCACCGCAACCTGGTGGGGCGAGCCTCGCACGGCTTGTCTACCTGCTGCCTGAGCCTGTCGTCCCTTCTACCAGTGCCACCAGCTTGTCCAGCGACATCCGCCAGCCGAGGTCGTTGTCGGCCGGCGAGATCCCCGGCGGCAGGTTCTCGTGGACCGCAACCAGGTCCGTCCCGCCGTCCGCCTCGGCGAGCGTGTACGTGACCGTCATCACGCCCCGCATGGTGGGATCGTCAGTCTCGAACTCCATCTCCTCGACCACCAACTCATCGGGCACGAGCTTGACGAAGCGGCCGTGGTACGTGTCCGTATGCGCCGTGGTCTTGCCTGTTCCGGTAGGCGTATCGTATGTCAGCGAAATTCGGAACAGTCCGCCTGCGCGAGCGTCGAATTCGTGTACATGGCTGGTCATGCCGTCCGGCACCATCCAGGTCGTGACCGCCTGTGCATCCAGCAGCGCACGATACACTTTGCGCGCGGTGCGTTCAGGTGCCGCCTGGCGTGAGTGGAATTGGAACTCATATGCTCTCCTACTGATCACAAGGTGATCTCTGCCATCGCTCCTTCTATCGGCTTCGTCCGTGACATGCAGCAGCCAATGGATCCAGGGAACCTCTTCTAGCAGAAGTCTGGTAGTGGACGAATGCCTTCCCTTTGGCCAGGGAAGCGGTCTTTTGCGGACCGGGGAGCATGTAAACTGCGTTTTATTGAAACCTGCGAATATTTGCCTTGCCGCCATCAGTCGTCTAGACTGCACACGCGTTCTATGAGCCGTTAGAGGATCGATTTGTTGAGTACCGATTGATGAGACAATGCCTGATCCTTCATTAGCAATAGCAGATGCACGCTACGGGGAACTGCTCCGCCTGCAGTTCATGCTGGACGACCCGAGCTTCACCCTGGATAAGCTGCGCGAATATATCGCCGAACGTACTGAGGAAATTTACCCGCAAGAATACCACGTCTATCGCCGCCGTTGGGAGCGGCTTGCCACCGGCCGCACGCCGGGCTCTGCCCAATGGCCCAAGCTCGAATACCTCGAGTGGCGGCGTATCGTCGACGCGCTGGCCGAAGAACTGCGCCTCTCCGATCTGCTTGACGAAGCCGAGAGCACCCAGGCCAAGGAGTGGCGCGCGATGCTGATGCTCGACCAAGAGCCGCAAGATCGCCTCTAGGGATATTCTCTTCCATCACACCCTGCCGCCGCGTGCACGACAGCCGATGCTCGGCTATACTTTCGAGGTACTTATTGGCACCTAGAAAGTATTGTTTCTCATGTACAAACGGATCGTCGTAAAGCTCGGCACCAGCGTTCTCACCGGCGGCGAACGCCACCTCAACCAGGCGCGCATGGTGGACCTGGCGCGCCAATGCTCTGCGCTGTACCAGCGCGGGGTTGATGTCGTCCTCTGTTCGTCCGGCGCCGTGGCGGCCGGCCGCTCGCATCTCAACTTCCCGCAGCTGCCGCCCACCATTATCAGCAAGCAGCTCTTTGCCGCCGTCGGCCAGCTGCAGTTGATGCGCATGTGGGAGCGCTTCTTCGCCATCTATAACGTGCGCGTGGGCCAGATCCTGCTTACCCGGGCCGACGTGGAGAACCGCCAGCGCTTCCTAAATGCCCGCGATGCCCTGGCCGCACTGCTCGAGCACCGCATCATCCCCATCGTCAACGAGAACGACGCCGTGGCGACCGAGGAGATCCGTGTCGGCGACAACGACAACCTCTCTGCGCTGGTGGCTACACTCGTCAACGCCGACCTGCTGCTGCTGCTGACCGACCTGCCCGGCCTCTATACGGCCGATCCGCGCAAGGACCCTGCCGCGCAGCTGATTCCCGAGGTGCGCAAGATCGACGAGTCGCTCTTTGCCCTCGCCGGCGGCAGCGTCACCGGCTTGGGCACCGGCGGCATGGCGACCAAGCTGCAGGCCGCCAACATCGCCCGCCACGCCGGCGTCGACGTCGTGATCGCCGCCGGGGGCGAGCCGGACATCGTGGCCCGCATCGCCGCCGGTGAATCCCTGGGCACCCGGTTCCCGGCCCTCGAGACCCGCCTGGAAAGCCGCAAGGCCTGGATCCTCACCGGCCCCAAGCCCGCCGGCATGATCCTGGTCGACGACGGGGCCGTCGAAGCCATCACCCGCCGCGGCCGCAGCCTGCTGCCCTGCCGGCATCCGCCGCATCGAGGGCGACTTTCAGCGCGGGGACACGATCCTGATCGCCGACCTGCGCCGGCACGAACTGGCCCGCGGCATCGCCGCCTACACCGGGGTCGACCTGCGTGCCATCGCCGGCTGCCGCTCCGACGAGATCGAGCCGCGCCTGGGCTACACCTACGGGGATGTCGCCGTGCACCGCAACGACATGATCCTGCTGACGGACTGACGCTCAGGCTCCTGGCAGTTTGTTCACGAACCGGTTTATACTTCTAAGCGAGCCATCCAGCAGCCCGTCGAGTGACTGCCGGCGAGATGGCTCGGAGGGTACCCTTTCCTCGCCGGCCTGCTGGCTGCCGGAGGGGGACAGCGGAATGGGGGTTCGTCCCGACTTTCCACGTTTGTGCGAGCGGCTCGCTGCGTCTAGACCGCCACTGTAGAGAACGCCATTTTGCGCAAACAGATACTGTGCGTACTCCGCCTGGGCTGCACGCAGCCGCAACATGATCGTGCCCTGAAAAATGGTCAGCCCCCACACCTTGATGCCGTGTGCTCGCAGCAGATCAGAAATGGCATACGCACTCCAGCCGCCGTCCACCGGCACGTTGTAGCCCACCGACGGCCGATTCCGAAAGTCCTGAACAAACGTAACTAGAGGTGTAATCCAATCAAAGACCGCGCCGGTCTCAACGATTTTGTCGAACATCGCGACCTCCAACGAACCAAGAAGCAATTGCGGTACTATGCGATATTAGAACATAAGTTCTGGTTTTGCGCAATGATGTTCAGAAGGATTCCCCCGTATGAACAGTCAATGAAGGATACTTCTTCGTCGGATTTCTTGCCTGGTTTTGGTGTTGCCGGCCTGGCCGGCTACATGTTGAACCGCATCAACAAGGCGCGTAACGCCATGGGGGCGCCGGATCGCCCCATGAATGTACCCACCGGCAAGACGCCGCGCAGTGTGATGGCCTCAGCGGCGGAGTCGGCACGAACTTGCATGCTTTGGTCGTTCGCTTTAGTGTTGTTCCTTGCTGTCGTAGCAGTTGTACTGTTCTGCTTTATTGGGTCTCTGACCTGCTTACTTCTGAATTGCCGAACCATGCCGCCTATTATCCGGCTTGAAAATGTCTCATACTCCTACGAATCCGAGGGCCTGCCCTCCGTCCGCGCCCTCGACGGCGTGAGCCTGGCGATCGAGCAGGGCGAGTACGTCGTCATCCTCGGCCACAACGGCTCGGGCAAGTCCACGCTCGCCAAGCACCTCAACGCCCTGCTGCTGCCCTCCAGCGGCGACGTCTGGGTGCGCGACTGGAATACGCGCGACCTGCGCCACACCCTCGACATTCGCCGCACCGTCGGCATGGTCTTTCAGCACCCCGACAACCAGATCGTGGCGACCATCGTCGAGGAGGACGTCGCCTTTGGCCCTGAAAACCTCGGCGTGCCGCGGCCGGAACTGCTGGCAGCGCGTCGACTGGGCGCTCGACCTGGTCGAGATGCAGCAGTACCGCACCCGCGGCCCGCACCAGCTCTCCGGCGGCCAGAAGCAGCGCATCTGTATCGCCGGCGTGCTGGCAATGCAGCCGGACGTGCTGGTGCTCGACGAGGCCACCGCCATGCTCGACCCGATCGGGCGCAAGGAGGTGCTGGAAGTCGCCCGCCGCCTCAACCGCGAGCGCGGCGTGACCGTCATCGCCGTTACCCATTTCATGCGCGAGGCACTGGAGGCCGACCGCATGGTTGTCATGGCCGAAGGCCGCATCGCCCTGCGAAGGCCCGCCGCGTGCGCTTTTTCAGCAGGCCGGACCGCCTGCGCCAACTGCACCTGGACCTGCCCCACGCCAGCGCCCTCGGCGCCGCCCTCCACAACCTGAATCCGGCCTTCCCCGCCGGCCTGCTCACGACCGGCGAAGTCGTCGCTGCCCTCAAGTCCCGGCTCTCCACCGGTGACGCACTCACCATCTCGCATCCTGCTCACCCCCTCACCAAGCGACCTCAGTCGCGTCACCCTCACCCCCTCATCAAGCGACCAAGCAGCCGAAGGCAGCCCCTCGCCCTCTCATCGAAGTGACCGACCTCGCCTACTACTACATGCGCGGCACCCCGCTCGAGGTCCAGGCCATCTCCGACATCGACCTGACCGTCGAGCGCGGCGAAATCCTCGGCGTGCTCGGCCACACGGGCTCCGGCAAATCGACCGCCATCCAGCACCTCAACGGCCTCCTGCGCCCCCATGGCGGCACCGTGACGGTCTTGGGCCAGGACATGGCCGACCCCAAGCTGGACGTGCGGGCTATCCGCCGCCGCGTCGGCCTGGTCTTCCAGATGCCCGAGGCGCAGCTGTTTGAGCAGTACGTGGGCGACGACATCGCCTACGGCCCGCGCAAGCTCAACCTGGGGCGGGAGGAGGTGCGTGACCGCGTGCGGCGGGCCATGGAGGCGGTGGGCTTGGGCTTTGAGGAGTTCAAGGACCGCCTGACCTTTCGCCTCAGCGGCGGCCAGATGCGCCGCGTGGCGCTGGCCGGCGTGCTGGCGCTCGAGCCTGAGGTGCTGGTGCTCGACGAGCCCACCGCAGGGCTCGACCCGCAGGCCCGGCACCAGTTGATGGAGCACATCCTGGCGCTGCGCAGCCGCGGCATCACGCTGGTCATCATTTCGCACAACATGGAGGAGATGGCCGAGATCTGCGACCGCCTGGTGGTGATCGCCGGCGGCCGCACCGTCATGCAGGGCACGCCCGCCGAGGTCTTTGGCCGGATCCAGGAGCTGCGCGAGCTGGGGCTGGATGCGCCGGACGTGACCCAGGTGGTGGCGGAACTGGTCGATGCAGGGCTGCTGCCCGCAGGGCTGACCGTCTGCACGCTGCAGCAGGCGATCGACGTGCTGGGGCCGCTGGTGGCCGGGCCCAAGCTGTTGGCGGAACGGGAGCCCTGAACCATGTCCTTTGAGCTGTCGCGCAATATCATCCTCGGCCAGTACATACCGGGCGACACCTTCGTCCACCGCCTGGACCCGCGCACCAAGATCCTGTGCACGCTCTTTCTGCTGGTGGGCGTTTCCTTTACCCGGTCGCTGCCGGTGAGCCTGGTCTACCTGGCAGCCATGCTCCTCATCGTCGCCGTTGCGCGCGTGCCGCTCGGCTTCGTCTTGCGCCCGTTTATCCGTGGTTTCCCCTTGATCCTCTTCTTCCTGACCTTTTCGGTGCTGTGGATGGGCTGGCAGGAGCCGGTTGGGACCGTTCTTTTCGAGTGGCGTTTCATTCGCATCACGAGCAATGCCTTGCTCCTGGCGGTGCTGAGCCTTGTCCGGCTCGTTTCGCTGCTGATCCTGGTCAGCCTGCCCACGCTCACGACCAAGATCACGCAGCTCACCTACGGCGTCGAGTCGCTGCTCATGCCCTTTGGCCGTGTGGGCCTGCCGGTCCACGACGTCGCCCTCGTCGTCACCATCTCGCTGCGGTTTGTCCCCATCTTGACGGAGGAACTGGAGCGGGTCATGAAGGCGCAGGCCAGCCGGGGCGGCGAGATCGGCGCCTTGAGCTGGCGTGAGCCCCTTCAGATCGGCCGGGCGCTGCTGCCCCTCGTCGTTCCGCTCTTCGTCAACGCCTTTCGCCGTGCCGAGGAGATGGCGACCGCCATGGAAGCGCGCTGCTATGTCAGCGGTTCCAGCCGCACCCGGTTCGTGCAGCTGCATGCCCGCCCGGTCGACTTTGCCGTGACCTTTGGCATGTTGCTCTTCGTCGTCGCCGTCTGGTTCTACACCGATCCCCTGCTCCAGCAGCTGATCGCCCGCCTCACCCCCGCCTAGGGCCTCCCGTTTCCTGGCACGCCCTCGTGCCTCGCAGGGGTCCTCTGCGCACGTGCCGCTGTGCACGTGGCGTCCGCCTAAAAGGGTGGCCCTGGACGTCCTCCTGGAAGCCCATTCTCCCGGGTGGCAATTGTCTCCTGTTTCCTGTAAGATAAAGCTGAATCACTGTATCAACGGTTTTTCAGGAGAAAACATCACACTATGCAAAACCAATCGTATACGACGCGTACCCTCGTGGTCACCGCGGTGCTGATCGCAGTCAGCATCGTCCTGGCGATCCCGCTCAACATGGGTCCGTTTATTTCGTTGGGTTTTGTCATGATCGGGCCGGTCATTGCGGTCACGATCATGCACGTGCCGGCGATTATTGGCGGTGTCCTCTATGGCCCCGTCGTCGGCGCCATCGTGGGCGGCGCCTTTGGCTTGTTCAGCCTGTTTCTTGCCGCGCAGCAGCCCGCCGGGCAGCCCTAACGCGATCTTTGTCGACCCGATTATCTCGGTGATTCCGCGCCTGTTTATCGGCCCCGTTGCCTGGCTCGTCTATCGCGCCCTGAAGTCGGCGAACGAACAGGTGCGCCTGATCGCCGCCGCCGTAGCCGGCACCCTGACCAACACCATCCTGGTGATCGGCGCCATCTCGCTGCGCTTGGGCGTCCCGTTCTTCCCCACGCTGGCCAGTGTCGCCATCAACGTGATCCTCGAAATCATCGTCGCCTCGGTGATCACCGTGGCCGTGGTCAACGCCCTCCGCGGCACGGCCAGCGGCAAGGCCGGCTCGACGGTGTAATGGTCGCCGGCGAGCAGTGGCAGGTAAAACGTAGGGGCATAAGGTCCGGCGGGGATGCAGGCGACCTTATGCGCCTAGCATTTCGTCACGCGCGACCTTGATGCCCCTACGCTAAACTTGCGAACTACCCTCTCAGCTTCCCGCCCGTTTCCCGCTCGACCCGCCGCACGATCCGCTCGCGCAGCTTGACGACGTCGGCATCGCGCAGGTTGGCGTCCTGGCTCTGGTACGTCACGCGGAACGCCAGCGACTTGGTGCCCACAGGCAGCGGTTCGCCGCGATAGAGGTCAAACAGCTCCACGTCCGCCAGCAGGTCGCCCCCCGCCGCCCGGATCGCCTGCTCCAACTGCCGCAGCGTGATCTCCTCGTTTACGACAAAGGCCAGGTCCTCGACGACCGGCGGCATCGAGCTGATCGGTCGCATGGACGACTTCTGGTAGCCCGAACGCACCAGCGGCTCGATCCGCAGCTCGGCAATATTGATGCGGGCCGCACGGCAGATCAAAGGCCGCCCGCACGCGCGGGTGCAGTTCGCCCGCCAGGCCAATGCTCTGCCCCTCGACGTACACCTCGGCGCAGCGCGGGCCAAACGACTCGGCGTCGGGCCGGGCGCGGAATTCATACTCGCCTGGCTTGAACCCCAATCGCTCGAGCAGCGTCTCGACCACCCCTTTGAGATCGTAGAAGTCCATCTCGGCGCTGCTCTCCGGCGTGCTGTAGAAGCTCTGCGGCTGGCGCGGCCCCGTCAGCACGATGCTGACGCGGCGATCTTCGACCGGGCGGGGGCCGTCGGCATTCTCGGGCAGATAGACGCGCCCGATCTCAAACATCGCCAGCCGGTTGGTATAGCGCAGGTTGTACTGCAGATTCTCCAGCGCGCTCACCAGCATGGTGCGGCGCATGGCACGCCGTTCGACCGCCACCGGGTTGGCCAGCGTGATGTACGGCGCGCCGGCTATGCTGGCGCTGCCCGCAGCGGACACGGCCAGGCGTGCATGGTTTTCAGGCGTCGTCAGCGCATAGTTGACCGTGTCCTGCAGGCCGGAGCCGATCAGGGCATCGCGGATCTTCTCTTCGGTGTCCACCACGGCATTGGTCCGCTGGGGCGGCAGCTCGTCCTGGATCAGCGTCGAGCCGGCATGCTCGTAGCCAATGATGCGCGCCACTTCCTCGCACAGGTCGGCCGGGTAGCGGATATCGAGCCGGTGCCAGGGCGCCACACACTCCAGCAGGGGCTCGCCGGCACGGCGCACCAGCCCGAACGTGGCGTCCGCCGGCGCATGCGCCGCCGGTTCGTCCACCACGCGCACCTGGAAGTCGAGCCGGGCCAGCGCTTCGGCGGCCTGCGCCAGCGTCACCGGCATGCCCAAGGATGCGCGCCATGTCGCTGGCCGTCGTGTAGACGATCGGCTCGTTCTGCACCACGGGGTACGTATCTACCATGCCGGGCACGAGCCGCCCGCCGGCATACTGCCGCATCAGGTCGGCGGCACGCCGGGCAGCGACGTCGTTGAGCTTGGCGGGAAGGCCGCGCGCAAAGCGATAGCTGGCCTCGCTGAACAGCTTGAGCGTCCGGCTCGTGCGCCGGGTGTTGATGCCTTCAAAGGTGGCCGACTCGAGCAGCACGGTGCGCGTGCCGTCGGTGACCTCGCTCTCGAGGCCGCCCATCACGCCGGCAAGCGCCACCGAGCCCAGCGTATCGGCAATCATCAGCATCGAGTCGTCCAGCTTGCGTTCGACCTCGTCCAGCGTCGTGAACTTCTCGTCCGCCGCCGCCCGGCGCACGACGATCGTCGGCGTCACGTCGCCCACCTGCTGCGCCCGCCGCACGAGCACGTCATAGTCAAAGGCGTGCAGCGGCTGGCCCCACTCCAGCATCACGTAGTTGGTGATGTCAACCACGTTGTTGATCGGCCGCATCCCCGCCTTGGTCAAGCGATCCTGCATCCACTTGGGTGACGGCCCGATGGCCACATCCTGGATGACGATCGCGGTGTAGCGGTTGCACAGATCCGGCTCGTCGATGCGCACGGCCACGTAGTCCGACGCCTGGTCCTCGCCCTCGGCGGGGAATTCGTCGGGCGGCAGGTGCAGCGGGGCGTCCGTCAGGGCGGCAATCTCGCGCGCGATGCCGATCATGTTGAAGCAGCGCGCCAGGTCCACCGTCAGATCCAGCTCCAGCACGCTGTCGCCCAGATAGTCGCGCAGCGGCATCCCTACCGGGGCGTCCTCGGGCAGCAGGATGATGCCTTCGTGTTCTTCGCTGAGCCCCAATTCCCGCTCCGAGCAGACCATGCCGGACGACTCGACGCCGCGGATCTTCGACGGCTTGAGCTTCTTCATCGGCCGCGGCCGTTCTTCGCTGTACGCGTCCACCAGCGTTGCGCCGGCACGCGCAAAGGCGACCTTGAGCACCGGCAGCGGGCTGACGCCCCGGTACTGGAACAGGTTGGGGGCGCCCGTCACCACCCGCTGCGGCGCATCGCCGCCGTAGTCCACGTCGACCAGCACCAGCCGGTCGGCATCAGGGTGAGGGGCGACGGCCAGGACCTGGCCGACGCGAATAAATTCGGGGTCCCACCAGTCGCCCACCTGGCGAATGGCATCCACGGCCAGGCCGGCCAGCGTGATGCGCTCGGCTAGTTCCTTGAGCGGCAGCGTGATGTCGACATACTCTTTGAGCCAGGCCAGTGGCGCCAACATGAGAGACTCCCAATCTGCTACAGTACTTGCGGGTCGATAGGATTTGCCTGATTTGTCAACTGCTCGTGCACCAGGTCTACGGCCAGTGCACGCCATTGGCCCCAGCCATGGCGGTCGCCGATCAGATTGCGCAGGTCGTTCGACACGTCGCCAAGCTGGCTGGGCAGCACGGCGTGAAACGCCGAAATCTCATTGTCGCGCTCACAGACCGGCTGTGTAAAATCGGCGCGCAGTGTGAAGATATAGCTTGCAAAATGGGCCACTTCGTCTTCATAGGTGAAGTGATAGGTGATCAGGCCCAAGAAACTTCTCGATCACGCAGGCGAGGCTGGTCTCTTCGCCAATCTCGCGCCAGAGCGCTTCCTCGACCCCTTCGGCCGGATGCACGCCGCCCGAGAGGAGGCGATAGATGCGGGCCGGGTAGTGGGCCTTGGCGTGCAGCCAGATCTGCCCGGCGGGGTTCTGAATCGCAAACACCACTTCGGCCCGGCGGTCGCTCGTCGGCTGCCAGCGATAGGAACGAATGTACTCGTCTGCTTGAATCCAGTAGTTGCGGCGCACCGGCGCCCCATAGCGCGCGACGAGTTCCTGTACCTCGTCCTCGCAGATCATGGGTTTGTGTACCTGGACTCCCATGCCGCCAAACGATTGTGACATACCCAACTCCAATCTTTCGCACGGATAATTGCGAATGGTGCTGTCAGCGGGTATACCACAACGACGGGGAAAAGTGACAGAATGGGAAGCCGTGTTTGACGATTTCCACAGATTTTCCTATCGCTTTGGCGGCTCGCTTAGCGGCTGCCTGCGCTCGCCCAGGCGATGAACACCCCCGCGCCCACCAGGAGGAGCAATGTCACCAGGGAGATCGTGCCGCCCAGCTTTGCGCGGCGGTGTGTCCTCGTACACGAGCAGCAGGTAGCCCTCGCCCGGCGGCACGTCCACCGTCATGCGCCCCAACGTGCCTGTCGTCTCCGGCACGATCGGCACCTGTTGGACCCGCCGCCCGTGCTTGCCGTCCAGCAGGTAGGCGTTCCAGCCGGGATAATAAAACTGGTTGAACACGACCGTCTTGGGGCTCTTGCGTCTTGTTGGCGTACCAGATCTCTTCGCTGACCGTGGTGTTTGCCACCGATTCGGCGCCAAAGGTTTTGTAGTCAAAGACGGTGTAGTCCAGCTTGGAATCGACGGGCTTGACCGGCACGCCCTGGTTCGCCTGGCTGATATAGTAATCCGCCATCGGGCTCCACTTGGGGATCTCCTTCACCCAGCGCGTGCTGCCGGTCATTTCGTCCGAGGACTGCTGGAAGCGCATCAATCCCGCCAGGCTCACCGGTCCTTCGGCCGGTTCGCTGATCTGCACCTGCAGATAGCTGTAGGAACCGAGGATCACGACCGCCGCCAGCGCCAGCAGCGGCAGGGAGAGGCCGCGATTGCGCCCCTGGGGCAGCTGGGCCGCCACCAGCCCGGCGAGGATGCTGACACAGAGGGCCGTCAGCACCAGCCAGCGCCAGGGAAACTGGGCTGCCTGCAGCAGCGCGCCGATGCCCCGCATCTCCCACAGCGAGGCGGCAACCTGCAGGGCCGGCACGGTGGCCAGGATGGCCGCCGCAACAAAGAAGGCCACTTCCCAGCCAAAGCTCTTTGCTGTGCGCCGCCACGCAGGAGCACGCCGATGGCGGCGAAGATCAGCGCCACCGCCCCGATCTGGAAGCTGATGGGATCGAGCGGCCCCGGCACGCTGACGCCAAACCCCCAGTTGGGGCTGAAGAGCTGAAACAGGTAGACGAAGTGGCCGCGGAAGTCATACCGCCCGCCAAACCACTGGTCCACGCGCACATCGTTGCGCTCCAGCAGCATCGGCAGCCAGAACGCTGCGCTCAGCCCCAGCCCCAGGATGGCGCCGAGCGCCGGCGGGATGCAGCGCAGCAGCCACCACTTGAGCCGCTGCCACCACCGCACGCTGTGCCGGTCCACGCCCTTGGGCAGCGCATAGACGATCGTCAACACCAGCACATAGGCGGCCAGCAGCGGCGTAAACAGCACCATCACCAGGTTGCTCGTATACATCAACCCGGCATAGCTGACCGCCAGCCCAATCACCCAAGGCCCCACCTCCAGGAAGTACCCGTCACCTCCAGGAAGTACCGCTACCTCCAGGAGGTAGGCGTACCTCCGGAACCTCCTGGAGGTGTCCCCGGCTCGCCAGCACCGCCTCGCGCGCCGTCCATAGACACAGCGGCAGCCAGACAAAGGCCATGCTCTCGGCCAGGTTGGCACGCACGTAGAGGTTGAGCAGGTGATAGGGCGCATAGGTGTAGACGAGCGCCGCGATCAGCCCCGCGCTGCGTCCCGCCCATGAGCGCACAAAGGCGTACATGGCGGCCGCACTGCCCAGGATGCTGAGCACGAAGATGCTTTCGACCGCCGCGGTATAGCTGAACCCGAAGAAGTGGAGCAGGATCTCGGCCAGGAAATGGCTCAAGGGGCCATAGATGTTGAAAAACGGATAGCCGTAGCCAAAGGCAAAGTCCGGGCTCCAGCGCGGCCACCAGATGCCGTCCTGCACCAGGCGATCGTACTCGAACAGGAAGTAGACGTGGTGGCGGGCGTCATTGGCGCCCCAGAAATAGCCCGGCAGCAGAAACGGCGCCACGGCAAAGGAGGTCAGCGCCAGTGCCAGCCAGAGCAGCGGGTCGCGCCACAGGCGGGGTTTAGTCGGCATGCAGCACCAGCTTGTCGTCAATGCCGCCGTCTACCGGCAGCCGTTCGCCGCTGCGCCAGTCGTAGAAGCCAAAGTAGTAGCGCAGCGGCTCGCCCGGCGGCGCCTGCGCGATGTCGAGGGTGTAGCGCTGCGTAAAGATCTCACCCGGCTGCCAGCTGGTCGGCGGGCGATCGGCGCCTGCCGGCTGCGTGTCGAGCTGGGCGACCACCTGTTCACTCTCGCCTTCACCCGCTATCGCTTGGAAGAAGACGTTGTTGTCGCTCGCCAGCGGCTGCAGCACCTGCCAGGTAACGTCGAGCGCGGCGCTGGCCGTCAGCCTCCGTCACGTCTGCTGCCAGCACGGCCAGCTGGTTCGTGCCCAGCAGGGCGACGGGCTTGGCGGGCGGCTGCACGGTCGTGTAGGTGGGCGCCAGGTAAGGATAGCTCGCCAGCACGGTGAGCGTCACGAGCACCGTCCAGTAGGCGGGGCTGGCCAGGTCCGGCAGCAGCACCGGCAGCGATCCCGCTGCGGCCGCCAGCAGTGGTGCCGCCAGCAGCAGAATCTGCCAAGGGTAGACCAACAGCCGCTCGGCGCCGCTGATCTGCCACAGCGGCGCACTCCAGCCGAGTGCCAGCAGCACCAACAGCAGGCCGCCGATGAAGGCAAATGCGAGCAGCCGCACCTGCAGCGAGCGCCAAGGTGCGCCGTGTCACCACCGCCCATCCCCACAGCGCCAGCGCACTGTAGCCAAGCACGGCAAACCCTAATTGGAAGGGGTAGCGATCCTGCCAGCCCGGAATGCTGGGGGCAACGGCCCAACGGACGGCAAACAGCTGCGCCGCCGTGACAAAGTGCTCAGCAAAAACAACCGGCGCCGGGGCCGCAATTGACCACAGGGGCAGCAGCGTAACCAACGCCGCGCCGCTGGCCGTGATCACCACCAGCACAGGCACCCAATGCCGTTCCACGAGGATCGCATAGGCCAGCAGGAGCACGGCGGCCAGCGCGGCCAGTCCGGCCTGCGTGCGCCACAGCGCCATGATGGCAATGCACGGCCACGGCGGCCCCTTCTACGCTGCGAGTGGCGCGCCGAGGTCTGCCAACCCGGCGAGCGCCAGCGGCAGCCACGCCAGCACGAGCGCATCGGCCAGGCTGCCGTCTACATACACGGTCGACAAAAAGATCGGCTGCAGCATATAGACCAGTCCGGCCAGCCCCGCCGCCCGGTCGCCCAGCGCCGGCCGCAGCCACGCATACATGGCGCACCCGCCGATGACAAACGCAAGCACAAAGGCGAAACGCACACCCGCCGTCTGATCGAAACCAAGGATGACCCAGGGCTGTGTCAGCAGGTTGGTTGCGCTGCCTGTACCCCGCCAGAGATCAGGCGCCACGCCGATTGCGGCGATCGCTGCCCCCTGGCCTACGTTGAAGATCGGCACAAAGCCTTGCAGCGTCTGCCAAAAGCCCGGATATAAGGCAGGCGCCCAGGCAAATATACCCACCAGCAGCAAGGCGCCGAGCCCCAGCCGTGACGCTGTAGGAGTCACTCGCGTGTTGGCGGACATCGAGGCTATTCCGAAGCGCTCGGTCGGCCGCCGCCGCCGGTGGGCCGTATCGATCAAGATGGCGCTGCCTTCTGCGCCGCCCGGATCCTTGACGGTTTCTACAGGCTTGGCTTCGAGCCGGCGCACGTACGCCGTGACTCGCTCCATGTCGGCGACGGTCAGCCCATAGGGGTTGTCGGGCTGATGCAGCAGGCGCGCCAGGTCGAGGCTGACCAGCTTGGCGAGTTCAGCCTGGCTGCGGAAGTTGTGCCAGGGGACAGGCGCCAGCCGGAAGAACTCGAGGGCCGCCGGTGTCGGACGCGGGCTGTTGCGCAGCGGCAGCACGCTGCGCTGCAGCTGCCAGGCAAGATGCCACTCCAGGCCCGCCGGGGCACTGATGTCGTTGCCCATCAAAAAGTAAACGCGGTCGACACCGTCGAGCCGGGCGACGATCTCGTCGGTTGTGGGCAAGAGCGGAGGCGTGCGGCGAATTTCGATGCCGATTTTGACCGGCAGCTCGGCGACACTGCGGCCGATAACTGCCCGTTCGGCCTCGAGATCGGAAGTTGCGCCGACAAAGATACGCAGCATGTCTGACATGCTCGCGATTATGCCACCGCCGGAAAGGAAACAACAAAAACAGTCCCGCGTCTCTGGGGCCGGCTCGACCCTGATCTGGCCGCCGTTCAGCTCTACCAGCCTGCGCACGATGGCCAGGCCGAGCCCTGCACCGCTGCCCGAACTTGCATCTCCACCTGTGCTCTTGCGCCGGCTGCGCGCCTTGTCGACCCGGTAAAACCGGTCGAAGATATGGGGAACATCTTCGGCTGGGAATGCCAGGGCCGTTGTCTTCTACCCTGATTTCCACGTTGCGCATCACCTCTGCGCCGCCCGCAGCTGCACCGTGCCGCCACGCGGGGTGTACTTGACCGCGTTGTCCAACAGGTTGACCGTCACCGTCTCCAGGTCATCGGCGCTGACACGCAGCTTTGGCAAGGGGGCGTCGATCTCCGTCTCCAAGGTAAGACCCGCCTGCTCGGCACGCAGCTGCATGATCTCCGTCACCTCCTGCAGAACGGGCCGCACGTCGATCGGTTCGTGTGCCTGCTGCCATGCTCCTTCCTCCAGCCGCGTCAAGTCCAGAAGATCGTCTGCCAGCCGGGTCAGCCGGTCCGCCTCGCTCTCGATCTCGGCCAGGTAGCGTGCTTCAAGCAGCAGGCTCGGTTGCGCCAAGCGTGCGCAGTGCTTCGCTGCGCAGCTTGATGTTGGTGAGCGGCGTGCGCAGCTCGTGGCTGGCGTTGGCCACAAACGTGCGCTGCTGGTCGAGCGTCGTCCGCACCTGCGCCACCATGTAGTTGAAGGCGCGTCCCAATGCCCCCACTTCGTCGTTGCTGGTAACCGGCACAGTCTGCGAAAGGTCGCCTTCGGCCACGGCAAAGGCGGCTTCCTCCAGCCTGCGCAGCGGCTGCACGAGCCGCTGCCCGATCCATACGGCCAGCAGCGTGGCAATCGCCAGCGCCACCAAGGCTGCCAGCGCCAGGCGCAGCAGCACCGTGCGCGTGTCCGCCGTCACCGCACTGACTGGCTTGCTGACCTGTACAAAGCCGAGCAGGCGATCCGCCTGCTTGATCGACGCTGCGGCAAAGATCGTGGGTGTTGCGTCGCTCGGCCGACGCTCCTATGGCGCTCCCGACATTGCTGAGGAGGGCAGCCCGCAGTTCCGGCTGTTCGGCTTGATTGGGAATGGTGATGGGATCGAAATGGCTGTCGGCCAGTGCATCGCCGGATGTGGCGTAGATTGAGACACGGGTGCTGGCATTGCTGGCATAGCGGTCCGCTACCTGCTGCAGGCGCGGGAAGAGCGGCTGGCTTGCGCCGCCGCCTGCAACTGCAGCGACTAACCCGGATGCCGCACCTGATGCTGAGGAGTGCCCATCACCTTCTTCGCCTTCATCGTCCTGCTGATCTTGCTCGGCACGTTCCTCGTCCTCGTGCTTCTCAAACTCAGCAATATAGCCGCTGAGCGGATCTTCCAGCGCGTTGGCGGCCAGGACGGCAGTAACCTCCAACTCATGTTCTCCCGCTTCCAGGTCGGCGTGATAGACTGCCTCGGCCGATCCAGATCACGAGCAGGATCAACGTGAGCGACGAAGAACTGCCCCGTAGGCAAACAGGATGCGGTACTGCAGGCTGTTCTGCCACGGCCAGAAGGCTGTCGTGCGTGCGCTTAATGGGGGCTGCTGCTTGCTGCCTTGTCTGCCACGGCGAACTCCTGGCGCGGCTTTGACTCTATGGCGCCAACTCGTCCGGCGTCACCAGGCGATAGCCGACGCCGCGGACCGTCAGCACCATGCGCGGCTGCGCCGGGTCCGCCTCGATCTTCTCGCGCAGCCAGCGGATGTGCACGTCAAGCGTGCGTGGGTCGCCGACCCACTGCTCACCCCACACCTGGTCGAGCAGCTGGCTGCGCGACATCACGGCTCCCTGCGCCCCCAGCAGCGCCAGCAGCAGGTCATACTCGCGCTGCGACAGGTTGACCGGCTCCCCGCTGCGGCTGACCACATGGCGCTTGCTGTCGATCGTCACGGCCCCGATCCGCACCACGTCGCGCCCGTTCTTGACGCCGCTGCTGGAAAGCTCTACCCGGCGCAGGTTGGCGCGGATGCGCGCCATCAGCTCGCGAAAGCTGAACGGCTTGACGACGTAGTCGTCTGCACCCATATCCAGGCCGATGATCCGGTCCATCTCTTCGCCGCGTGCCGTCAACATCAGGATCGGCACCGTGCTCTCACGCCGGATCTCACGGCACACTTCGAAGCCCTGCAGGCGGGGCATCATCACGTCCAGCAGCACCAGGTCCGGGTTCTGCGTGCGCGCCAGCTCCAGCGCAGTTTCGCCGTCATAAGCGACCAGCACGTCAAAGCCCTCTTTGCGCAGTTGATGCTGCAGGACATCGACAATCATCTCATCGTCATCGGCAAGCAGGATTCTGGTTGACATGGCTACGCTCGGTGAACAGCGGTCCGGGGGCAGGATATCCGCTATTATAGCACCGAGTTTCGTGTCAACGCGCAAGCGATCGAACTCCACGAGCATCCACGCGCTTGCCGCTGTGCCCGCGGCTGAGGCTGAAGATGCGCACCAGTGTGACAAACAACAGCGACGCGCCGGTTGCGATATACATCCAGCGCACCAGGGGCAGCGTGCTGTCCGTGCCTGCCATCAAGCCATGTGCCAACGCCAGCGTAAAGACGCCGTAGGTGGCATAATGCAGCACACGCCACGTGCGCCGCCCGATCCAGCGGCGTACGTAGAAGCTGGCCGCCAGCGCCACGCCCAGGTAGAGCGCCAGTGTTCCCAGGCCCGTCCACAGCGGCCGGTAGGAGGCCGTGAAGGGGACAGCCAGCTGCACCAGATCAAAGCCGATATAGTGGTCGCCAAGCAGCACCAGGGCATGCAGTGCGGCAAAGACCATGGCGAGGATAGGCAGAAATTCGTGCAGCCCAAAGACGTACAGCCCCTTGGCCAGCTTGGTGCTCATCATCACGCCCCACAGCGCACCCAACCACAGCAGCAGGTACGCGACAATGCCCCCGGCGCGTGCCATGTACCAATAGGCCTGGGTGTCTCGCACCAGCGGCAAACCCATGGCCTGAGCTGGTCTGCGGCGAAGCTTACCGCGCCGCTCACCATGGTGGGCATGAGTGCCGGCACGGTGCGCACCATACCCATACCCAGCAGGCTCACGGCCGCTCCCGCCGCAATGCCCAGCCCTGCGTAAAACAGGGTGCTTCCCAAAGTTGGCTGCATTGTTCGAATACTCATAGTTCGTACTCCGTGACTGTTTCGCTCATCATTCACGACACCTCCAGGAGGTACCCCCACCTCCAGGAAGTACCCCACTTCCAGGAGGTGGTCAGGACCCGCCGCTGCGCGTGCTGCTGCTGGCGGCCGGGTGGCAGGCGGCGGCTGCGCCGGCATGGTGGGTATTTCAGGCAGTGCCTGCAGTGTGGGCAAAGCAGGCACTGCCTGCAGCGTGGGCAGAGTAGGATCTGCAGCTGCCGAGTTCGCCTGGCTGCCGGCCCCCACTCCTGCCGGAACTGCCCTGTGCCAGCACCTGGGGGAGGGCAGGCAGCGCCGCTCACCGGTGCGATCCCCAACGACTCCAGTGTTGCACCTGTTTGGACCTGCTGCGCCGCCACAGGCAGTGCCGCGGGAGGTGGAGCAGAAGTGCCGCTTCAGCGGCCGGAGCTGCAGCAGCTTGCGTGCCGTTTTCGAGATGCCCGATCGCGTTCCAGCCGCCGAGCAGGGCAACCATCGCGGCTGCGCCGCTTACGATCTTTGCGCGGCCGTTGAACCTGGCGGGGCTGCGCTTCTGTGGACTCTTGTGTGGATCCTTCTGTGTCGTCATACGTTCCTTCCCATGTCCAGGCCTGTTCAGGCTGATCGGCAAAGCCGCCTTCTCTAAGCTGCCAGGCTGCGGCGGGCGGGTGAGTTTAGGTCTGCGAGCAGCTGTGCGCAGCCTGCCGTGTACAGTACCTGCCCGTCGCTGCGGTAGATCAATCCTTCGACGCCCGGCACTGGCGGCGAGATACGCCAGCCCGGCCTCGGCCCCCAGCAGCAGGGCTGCCTTGGCATGCACTTCGGCGACCAGCGTGCGCCGGGCGATGACCGACACCGAGAGGGCGTCTGTCTGCGCCGGCTGCCCGCTGCGGGGGTCGATCAGGTGGTGGCGAATGCCACCATCCTTGCGCCAGCGCCGCTTGGTTACCGTCGACGTGGCCAGGGCGGCATCCTGCAGCTGCAAGCTGGCGATGGTGTCCTCCGGCCGCAGCGGATGTTCGATCTCCACCCGCCACCCCTGTACGCCGTCCGGCCGCCCGCCGGCATACAGGTCGCCACCCGCATTGACCAGGAACGGGCCCTGGCCGTGCAGGAGGTCGGCGGCCCGATCGACTGTCCAGCCCTTGCCCATGCCGCCCAGGTCGAACCGCAAGCCCCGTGGGCGCCGGACGGCCTGCTGTTCTGCCTCCAGCTGCACCGAGCGCCAATCAAAGGGCCGTCGCTCTACTCCACCTGCACCGGCGAGCGGCCTTGGCGCGGCGACCGGCCACTGGAACTGCGCACGCTCGACGATCTGGTCAAACGAACGGTCGTAGCCGGCCTGCTCCAGCTCCGCCAGCAGGGTCGGGTCATACAGGCCGCCTGTGACCTCGGCTGCCCAGAGCGCTGCCTGCAGGGCGCTAAACAACGGGGCGCTTACGGGCGAGAGCGTCAGCTCGCTGCGGTTCAGCTGCGAGAGATCGCTGGCCGCATCAAAGCGTGACAGCACGGCTTCGCTAGCGGCGGAACAGCGCTTCGACCATCGTGCGGCTCCGTGGATCCGTCTCCATACCACCAGGCCGAGACCCCCGTATTCATCGCCACGAAATGGTGCTGCTGCCACGCCGAGCTAGTCATCGTGCTCATCATGCTCTTCGTGGTCCTCATGCTCTTCATGCTCTTCATGCTCCCCGCCCCCTTGGCTGCTGCCGTTCCCGCCGCTAACCTGCGCCGGAGCGGCGGCCAACTGTGCGTAAGCTGCCTGCAGCTCCGCCGTTGCCTGATCCAGCGTGCTGCGTGCCTGCGCGTCCTGCGCCTGCAGGTCCGATGCCGCCTGGCATCGCTGGGTATAGCGCCTGGTCGTCGGCGGCAATGGTGGCCTGCGCTGCAGTAAGCTTCCCTTGCAGCGCCTCAAGTGAGGCCTGTTTCTGCTCGGCTGCCGCTGCCAACTGGTCCACCTGCTGCTGCAGCGAATGGACTTGCGGCTGCAGGCGAGCGTCCACGGCAGCGATGCGCTGGCGGACTTCGGTCGCGGATGCCACCTGGTTCGCAAGTGCGGCCGCCTCGACACCTGTGACCGGCGCTGCTGCAGCTGGTGGTGCTACGGCAGGGGCCGCTTCTGCCGGCACCGAGCTTTCCATCCCGGTTGTGATCACGACCGCTGCCGTAATCGCAGCGGTCAGCATGCCGGCCCAGATAAATGCGGTTCGATGTTGCATATCAGAGTCCTCTCTCGTCGCGAGCTTTCATGGTATAGGTCATGGGATGTGGGTCACTGGCCCAACAATGCCTTGGCCTGCGCCAGGCGAGATTGGACCTCCTGCAGCTGTGCCGCATATTGGGCAAAGCGCTGGCTGTACTGTTCCTGCAGGGTGCTAAGCTGGCTCTGGTAGGACGCCGCCCGTTCCTGCCGCGTCTGCTCTAGCTGCGCCAGCTGATCGTTAATGGCCTGTTCCTGACCGGCAAGGGCGGCGACGCGCTCCTGGCCCGCCTGGATGCGGCGTGTGAGTTCGTCCAACTGGGCCTGATAGGCTGCCTCCCGCTGCCGGACCAGGTCGTCCGCCGCCGTGGCCATGATCTGAACCCCAGGCGCCGGTGTGCCTACGCCCGCCTGGGCAGGCACGGCAGTGGGACCAACAGCAGGTGCCAAAGCAGGGGCAGGCCCCGTGGCGGCTGATGGCTGCGCCGGCGAGGGCGACGAGCAGCAAGCCTGACAGGGCAACTGCAATGGTGAGGGCTGCACTTCTACGCATCTGACTCTCCTGGTTTACAAACAGTTTCGTACTTGCAGCCAGTATAAGGTTCTACGCGCAGGCTGTGGTGAAATGTGCGTGATGGTCGCGTTAAGCGCCTGTTAACTAGGAACAGCCCAGGGAAAATGTCAGGTTGTTGTAATCAAATGAATTCGGGATCTCTCTTGAAATACGCGGCCAGACGTGCTATACTTGAAAACGGCTGTTTGCTGAATGGGTTAGTTAGCTTACGGTCCTGTTTCCTCCGTCTCCGGCTGTAAACTCCGTTGCAGTCGGGATGGTCATCCTTCCAAGCGTCTTGTATCCCATAAAAGTCAAAACACTCAACCGTGCCGTCCACTTCACCCGTGTGGACTGAAAGGAGTCTCAATGTTCCGCCGCCATTGTTGGCATCAGATCTTAATGGTTGTGCTGCTGGTTGCTCTCCTGCTGATCCCTGCCCAAGCCGCCTTTGCTCAAGCCGGAGACCATCTGCCGCCCATTCCCGTAATTGGACCGAGGCTTGCGCCCCCTCCAATTCCGCATACTGCTGTATTGAATCCGGCGCTCGTGTACAACACCCCCAGGCCCCCGCAGGTGGCTGAGGCGAATACGGTCTACAACGAGCAGCCCTATTATCAGCCGGGCGCCGGCGTGATAGATACGGTGACCCAGTACGCCAATGGCATCTCGCTCTACCCGTCGAGTAACGTCTGCAACAGCTTTGACGTGGGCGGCAACTGGGCGTCCAGCGCCGACCAGAAGAAGAGCGACATCTGGACCGACTGGTATGGCGGATGGGCACCGTTTGCCATCGACCACGACATCTATCAGGCCAGGAACACCGTGTTCTCTGTCGAACGGACGATCGGCCCCGGCGTGAAGAGCGGTGCCGGCCACTATTCGGCCAAGATCGGCAGCAATCAGCCCTTCGCCGGTGGTTTTGGCAGCCCCATGATCCATGCCGCGCCCGGCTCGGACGTGACGGTGACCGTCAAGTACCTGCTGTGGGATTACGTGCAGGCCGAGGATTCAACCGGCCGGATCGTGGACTGGGCCTCGTTGGGCTTCAAGCCGGACGCCGCCGTACCAGGCGCGACCTATGTCAACGGCTACATTCATGGCCAGTGGGCCGAAATGACCGTGAACGGCACGGCCGGTCCGAGCGGGGAAATCATGGTGCTGCTGCAGGGCCAGTCGACCGGTTCGGTAAACGCCAACGTCTACTTTGACGACGTTCAGATCCAAGATCGGCGACGAGTACTTGACAGATTGCACGTACGAGTAAACGGTCAGCACAGCGAATAGCCGGCCATATCTAAACACCGGGCGTCTCTGCGGAGAGAGAGGCGCCTGGTGTTTTTTGTTGCGCCGAGTCTACTGCGCCAGGCGCCAGACGGACAGCGTGCAGGCGCGGGTATCGGCCACGGCAATAATGTTGCCGTCGCCGATCCGGGTGGCGGCGATTCCGGTTGGCGTCGCCAGCTCGCCGGCGTAGGCAAACTGGCCGAGCGGCTGCCCGCTGGCGGCCAACAGCAAGAAGGTGCTGCGCGCAGGATCGCTCACCAGCAGGCGGCCGTCCGCCAGCTGCGCCAGCTGTGGGCCGTCCACCGTGCCCGTGGGCTGCACAACAGTCATGCTGCCGCCGCTGTTCAGGTTCCAAAGCCGCCCGTCTTCGGCGCTTACGGCCCACAAGACGCCTTCGGCCGCCAGCGCGTCCACCGGCTGGCCGCGACCCAAGAGCGAACCCTGGCCGCCAAATTGTCCCGCCTGCGTGCCGTCGGGCTCGACGATGGCCACGCGCCCGCCACCTGTGTCGGCGACGGCCATGTTGCCCATGTTGTCCACGCCCAGGCCGCGCGGGTGGTAAAAGCCCGTCTGCAGCGGTATAGGTGCCAGCTCGCCGCCTGCCTCCAGCCGGAACACCCCTTGGGCAGCGGCGTCGAGAATGAGCAGGGCACCATCTGCCGCGACTGCCACATCCACCGGCTCTTGCAGCGCGTCACCGGTGATCACAGTCTCCAGCGCACCGTCTACGCTGTAGACCAGCACGCGCCGGTTGCCGGTATCGGCCACGTAGAGCTTGTCGCCCGCCGGCGAGAAGGCGGCGCCGTGCGGCGCCGCGAACTGGTCGGGCGCACTGCCGCAGGTGCCGCCGATCTGCCACAACCGTTCCAGCGGCAGCGGCGGCAGGTTGGCAGGCGGGATGCGCAGGTGGGGGTGCCACACGTCGGCGGCCTGTGTAAGCGCAAAGGTATCGTCGCCCAACACGGCATCGGCCAGCGGCGGCGCCGGCGGCAGCGCCACGTCCGTCTGCTCAACCGATCCATACGTGGGCAGCAGGTAGCGGCTCGACAGGTCGCCGGGCATTGAACCCGGCGGCTGCCACACCAGGCGAATGGCGCCCGGTGCAATCCCGCCCGTGCCTGCGCTGCCTGCCTGGCTTGGCTGCCGCTGCGTCGTCCGCCCTGCGTGCCGGGCCTTTGTCGCTTGGGGGGTGAAGCGCACCTCGATCGGGTGCCACCCTGCCGGCAGGTAGATCAGCCCTTCGGTGTAGCTGGATTGCCCGCCTGGCGTCGGATGGGCCGCCGCCCCGGTTGTCCGCCAGCGTCTGGCCGTCCACTACCAGCTGGACGAACCCACCGGCATCCGCGCCGATGAGATATTCGCCGCTGCGCGGCGCCGCCAGCATCCCGTACCAGCGCACGCTGTAGGGCTGTGGCAGGCCGGGGTCGAGACCGATGATCGGGTCCCTATGCGTGGCGACCGGGCTGCCTTCAAAACGGTCATTGTCGTAGTAGTCGCCATACAACCCCTGGTCGGCCAGCAGCGGCGAGTGCAGCGCAGGTGCCCCCAGGATCTGCTGCGTCCCGCCGGGTGGCGTCCAGTACACCCGCAGGTCGCCGGGCCGGTTGCCGCTGCGATAGGTCATCTTGAGCCGGTGAATGCCTTGCGGCAGATCCAACTGCTGGTCGTTCATCGCCAGGCTGCTGTCCAGCAGCAGGATGTCGTCCAGCAGCAGGGTGAACGTGCTCTCCGGCCCCGTGCTGTCGACGGCAAAGCGGTAGTTCCCGCTCTCGGGCAGCACCAGCGAGCCGTTCCATTCGGCCGTAAAGGGGAGCGCACGCGGCGGCACGGCCGACCAGGGGAAATCCATGCCCGCCACCGCCAGCGGCTGGTTGAAAGCCGAGTTGGCGGTGCCCTCAGCCCTCTGTGCCCGCGGGCGTGACGGCCATCTGGATCGTCTGCGCCGCCGTCAAGTCCTGCCGGCGGACGGTGAAGCGGTTGAACAGCGCGCGCTTCCCCTCGGCGTCCAGCTCCGTCGTGGCTTCACCGGTTGGGTAGAGCTGGCGCAGCAGGTCGATCGTCTGGGTGTCGAGCACCGGCAGCAGATAGACTACGTCGCCGGCCGGCAGGCCCGCATACGGCAGGGTCCGCCCCAGTTCCAGCGGCTGCACGCGGCCGTCCGCCAGCGCGGGTCCTGCCAGGAGCTGCACGCTGGGATGGTCAATGACGCTGTTGGGCACGACAAAGGTGGTTTTGGCCGCCGGTGCAGTGTCGGGTGAAGTCCCCTGTGCAGTGTCAGGCGCTGTCTCCGGTGCCTGGCGGAACCACTCGCCGATGTAGCGCGCCATGTCGATCTCGACCGCCGTGCCGGAGCCGCCGCTCACCGCATCCAGTCCCAGCATCAACGCCGCCGTGCCGCGCCCCGCAACGATCAGCACGACCAGTGCCACCGCCCCGGCCAGGCGCGCCGCCGGCACAAGCGGCGGCCCCCAGGCCTGCACCAGGGCTGCCAGGACACGGTCCAATGCCACGGCGGCCAGGGCGAGCAGCAGCGGCAGCGCAGTCAGCAGCACGCTGCCCGGCGGATCGACCGCCATATTGAGCAGTGCAGCAGCCCCCAGGAGGCTTGCCGTACCCATCAGCACCATGCCGGCCTGCGGCTGGCGCAGGTGGCGCAGGAGTGCACCGCAGCCCGCCACGGCCAGTGCGATCACCAGGCCGTTGACGAGTCCCCCTCCCACAAACGGCCCGATGATCGAAACCTCCGGGCGCAAGACGGCGCCGCCAGGCCCGGCCGGTTGGCTGCCAGCACGTCGGCGGCAGGCATAGAGACGGCTGCGCTGGCTCACCGCGGCCAGCCACTGCCGGCAGCCCAGTTGCCAGGGCGGCGCCCAGCCCGGCCAGCGGCCACAGCCAAAGGTCGTGTTCGCCCACATGCCCGCGCCGCCGCCAGCCTTGCACCAGGCCCAGTCCTCCGGTAACCGCCACCCACAGGGCGATACCGGGCCACAGCTGCGGCGCCTGCGCAGCCAGCAGGCCCGCGGCGATCCCCCAGGCCACCCACCAGCGTGCATGCGTGCGCGCCAGCGCCTCCAGCGCCAGCCACAGCGTTACCGCTGCCAGCAAGGCCGTGGCAATCCAAGGATCCGAACTGCGGCCGGCCCAGATATGCCACGGGCTGATCGCCAGCAGCGCCGTGCCCAGGAGCGCAGCCGGCCGCCCCACCAGCCGCTGCAGGGCACCGGCCAGCACGAGCACCGTCAGCCAGCCCAACGTCGCCGCTGCCAGCCGCAGGCTCAGGACACCTCCAGGAAGTCCCCCCACCTCCAGGAAGTCCCCGGACCACCTCCAGGAAGTGGTGAGCTCCTGGATGCCCTGGGTCAGGTGCAGCGCGGCATCACATTCCTGGTTGATGCAGCCGGGCGGAAGCTGGTCGAGGTTCCAGAAACGGAGGAAGGCGGCGGCGATGAGAATCACCAGCAGCCAGGCCAGCCAGGCACGCCGGCCCATCTGTAAACCAAGCGCCCGGCGCCCTGCCGCCGAATCCTCGCCCTCACCTGCCGCCAGCGGCACGAACTTGCCGGCTGCATCGCGTGACCAGCGTACCTGCGGCTGCGCATAGTCTACCGTAGCCCCCGGCCACCAGGCACCCACGACCTGCAGCACCAGGCCCAGCCACCAGGCGATCGTCGCCGCCAGGCCGGGTATCCCCTCCAGCCCCGCGGCGAGCCCGGCACCGCCGGCGAGCGCGACGATCAACCCCGTCAGGAGCAGCATCTGCCCAGGCCGCGGCAGCCCGCGCAGGCGGCGGAAGACCGGCGGCGCCTGCCAGCCCTGGGCGTTCAGGGCAAATAGGAGGCCGCCGAGCACGCCTAACAGCAAGGCGTCGCGCAGCAGGTACGGGGCAAAGGACTCGGCGCCCCCTACGAGGCGGGCGCCGAGCCAGGCAGTGATAAGTCCGAGGAGCGAGCAGGGAAAGGCGTTGCACGTGGTTAGGCGGCGATCTCCGGCGTGTCGATCAGGGCGACTGCAGCCTCGATCTCGTCCTGGGTCATCTCGTGGCGTTCCAGCTTGCCCGAGAAGAAGGCATCGTAGGCCGCCATGTCGAAGTTGCCGTGGCCGCACAGGTTGAAGAGGATCGTCTTGGCCGTGCCTTCTTCGCGCGCTGCAGCGCCTCGCGCACGGCCAGGGCGATGCCGTGGTTGGCCTCCGGCGCCGGGATGATGCCCTCGGCCCGGGCAAAGGCCACGCCGGCCTCAAAGCTCTCGATCTGGTCCACCGCCTGCGCCTCGATCAGGTTGTCGCGCAGCAGCTGGCTGACGATGACGCCGGCGCCGTGGTAGCGCAGGCCGCCGGCATGGATCTTGGCCGGCACAAAGTTGTGCCCCAGCGTGTACATCGGCAGCAGCGGCGTCATGCCGACCGTGTCGCCAAAGTCATAGCGGAAGACGCCGCGCGTCAGCTTGGGGCACGACGTGGGCTCGACCGCAATCGCCCGCACCTTCTTGCCCTGCGTCAGGTTGTAGCGCAGGAAGGGGAACGAGATGCCGGCAAAGTTGGAGCCGCCGCCGAAGGGCGCGATGACGATGTCCGGGAAGTCGCCCGCCATCTCCATCTGCTTGATCGCTTCCTGGCCGATGACGGTCTGGTGCAGCAGCACATGGTTGAGCACGCTGCCCAGCGAGTACTTGGTGTCCGGGTCTCCCGCTGCCACTTCCATGGCCTCCGAGATGGCGATGCCCAGGCTGCCGGGCGAGTCGGGGTCCTGCGCCAGGATCTGGCGTCCTGCGTTTGTGCGGTCGCTGAGGGCGAGGCATAGACGTCGGCGCCCCACGTGTTCATCATCAGCTTGCGATAGGGCTTCTGCTCGTAGCTGATCTTGACCATGTAGACTTCGCAGCCCATGGCAAAGAGATTGCAGGCAAAGGCAAGCGCGCTGCCCCACTGGCCGGCGCCCGTCTCGGTGACGATCCGCTTGACGCCTTCTGCCTTGTTGTAATAGGCCTGGGCGACGGCGGTGTTGGGCTTGTGCGAGCCGGCGGGGCTGACGCCCTCATACTTGTAGTAGATCTTGGCCGGCGTGTCGAGCGCCTTCTCCAGCCGGCGAGCGCGATAAAGCGGGCGTGGGCCGCCACAGCTTGTAGATCTCGCGCACCTCTTCCGGAATCTCAACCCAGGGGTCCTGGCTCACCTCCTGCATGATCAACCCCATCGGGAAGAGCGGCGCCAGGGCGTCGGGGCCGATCGGCTCGTGGGTGGCCGGATGCAGCGGCGGCAGCGGCTTGTTAGGCATGTCGGCGACGATGTTGTACCAGTGCTCCGGTATGTCGCGCTCGTTGAGCAGGTACTTGTACTGGTCGGTCATAGTTCTTTCTCTCCCCCTGTGTGGATTGGTTTTCGGCGCGTCCATTTTACCGTGCCGCGTGGCACGGGCACAAGGTGAAGGGGAGATGTAGGGTCTTACCGCAGCGTCGGCAAAATGCCGCTACGAATCGCCGGCCGGCTCCTCGTCCCAGTGGTCCATGCCATCGGGATTATACCCGCCCCACTTCCCTTCAAAGGTGGAGGCGAAGATCTGGGCGTTGGTCTTGGCGATATCCTGGGCGGCCTTGTCGAGGGCGGCCTGGCGCCGCTCGGCAGCATCGGCAGGCGCCGCCGCAGCCGCAGGTCGCACCTCGACGATGGCAACCTGGCGCAGGTCGCCCATCTTGTAGGGCGCAGTGCTGCCGGCGCGGCGCCCGGCGACGGCCTTACCCAGCGGCGTCCCGATGCCAAGCAGCCCGGCATCAAAGTCGGCGGCCGCGTCGGGCACGACGTCCAACTCCAGCCGCTCGCGGCTGCCCGCTTCGTCGATCAGCTCGAGCACGACGTGCGTACCCACCTTGACGGGGGGCGAGGCATCCCAGGTTGAGAGTTCGGTCATGGCGTGGCTCCTTTCACTGCGGCAGTACGGGGCTGTGTGTTCTCTTCAGCATACTCCTTTGACGCTCGTGGGCCAGTATGCTACGCTCCTTAGCATGCAGCCAGAATCGACGTCT
This sequence comes from uncultured Chloroflexia bacterium, assembly GCA_963791135.1. GTDB lineage: Bacteria > Chloroflexota > Anaerolineae > Caldilineales > Caldilineaceae > Fredericiella. Next base: position 95,966 of record CAWBRX010000003.1, on the reverse strand, counting down.
TCATCCGCCAGGTCCTCCACGCATCCGTCCGTTCTGATCGTCTGGGGCGGTTGGGAAGGGCATGAGCCTGACCGCGTGGCCGCCATGCTCGCAGGGCACCTGCGCAAGCGCGACTGGGAGGTTACGTCGCTCGCGGGGGTGGACGAATTACCTGCGATGGATCTGCTGCAGTACAGTGTGATCGTCCCCATCTGGTCGTTTGGCATCGAGCACCCCGCAGCACTGAAGACCGTGCTGGCGGCCGTCACCCAGGGCGTCGGCCTCGCGACCTTTCACGGCGGGATCGACTGGTTTACCGACCGCGAGTACGCCCACATGATCGGCGGTCACTTTATCTTTCACCCGCCGAGCAGCCAGTACACGGTCGTGATCGAAGACGCCAGGCCACCCCATTACGCTGGGCCTGGTCCGACTTCTCCGTGGCAACAGAACAATATTATTTCCACGTCGATCCCGGCAACCACGTGCTGACCAGCACGTTCTTTGACGATTTACGCATGCCCAATACGTGGGTGCGCACCTACGGCAACGGGCGCATCTTCTATTGTTCATTGGCCCATACAATCGACGTGCTGGAGCAACCGCCGGTGCTTTCACTGCTGCTGAACGGCATCCGCTGGGCCTCAGGGGAGTAAATCTGATGTTCTTTTCCCATGCAATTGTCTGTCCGCCCGCCGAGAACTTTGCCGAAGGGCTGACGACGGTCGACCTGGGCGTCCCCGACTATGAGAAGGCCCTGGCTGCGCACGCAGCATACTGCCAGGCGCTGGAGGACTGTGGCCTGGTCGTGGAGTACCTGGAGGCCGACCCGCGCTTTCCCGACTCCACCTTTGTCGAGGACACGGCCGTCCTCACCAGGAACGTGGCGATCTTTACGAATCCAGGTGCGCCCAGCCGCGAGGGCGAGATAGAGGCAGTCGCCGATGCACTGACCAGTCACTTTCGCTCTGCCGAGTCAATCGATTCGCCCGGCACGCTGGACGGGGGCGACGTCTGCGATGCGGAGGACCATTTCCTGATCGGCATCTCGGCACGCACGAACGAAGCGGGCGCCGCACAGCTCTCCCAACTGCTGGCACGCCAGGGCTGTCGGTGTGACTGTATCGATATTCGCAGCACGCCCGGCATTCTGCATCTCAAAAGCGGCATTGCCTATATCGGCGACAACCGCATGGTGGTCATCGACGCCCTGGCGGACCATCCCGCCCTGGCCCGCTATGAGTTGATCCGCGTCGACCCGGAGGAAGCGTACGCCGCCAACTGCGTGCGCATCAAGGACCGGGTGCTCTTCCCTGCCGGCTATCCCCGCCTGGCTGCGCGGCTGCGCGGGCTTGGCTACACCCTGGTCGAGCTCGACATGACGGAATTTCAGAAGATGGACGGCGGCTTGAGCTGCCTGTCCCTGCGATTTCTGAGCCCCAGCATGACCGTCTCGCGCACACGCCGGCATTCGTGCTGCCGTCGACCAACTCGCCGCACAGCACAACCTTCCCTGCATCCTGGTCGCCTGGACGCACGGTACTGAGGTTGCGTTTTTGGCCGCCGGCACGGAATGCCGCAGCAGCAGACCCAGTGTCCACCGCGCTCTTCCCCGTAGCCTCGGTCACCAAGCTGGCGACGGCGCTTGCCGTCCTGCGGCTGGCGGCCGGCGGGCAGGTTGCCCTGGACGACCCTCTGTCCGTGCACGTGCCCGAAGCGGCCGCGGCCGTCACGGCGTCACCCTGCGTGCGCTGTTGTGCCACACCGCCGGGCTGCCCGACGATGTGGCGCCGGAACGGGCCCCCTATGCAATTGGGCTCAACTGGGCGCGGCTGGCGCAGGCGTGCCTGGCGACGCCGCTCGTGCGGCCGCCGCACAGCCACGTGACGTACAGCAATGTTGGTTATGGGCTGCTGGCGCTGGTCGTGGAACGGCGCACGGGCCTGCCGTTTGCCACGGCGCTGGCAGCCCTCGTGCTGGATCCATTGGGGATCGAGGGCTACCTGGGTGCCGAGCCGCCGCGGTCGCCCGTACGCGTAGCGGGCAAGCTTGGCGAGCACGCCGGCACGGACTTGGAACCGTTTAACTCCACCTTCTGGCGGTCGCTGGCCATGCCCTGGGCGGGCCTGGTGACCACGGTGGGCGGCGCGCTGGCCCTGGTGCGTGCCTATCGGGGCACACCGGCCGGATTCCTGCCGCCCGATCTCCTCCAGGCTGCGACCGCTGACCAGACCGCGCGGCCTCGCCGGCGGCTTTACCGGCTGGCTCGAATGGAACCCGTGCCCGTGGGGACTTGGCCCCGAACTGCTGGGGCACAAATCCCCCCATATGGTGCCTGCGTCCGCATCGCCGGCCTCGTTTGGGCACAGCGGCTACAGCGGCTGCCTGGCGTGGGCCGACCCTGTTACGGGTGCGGCCTACGCCGTGTTAGGTGGCACGCGCTTCCATGCCGGCTGGAAAACATTCTGGCAGCCCATCGGCGATCTCCTCCTCGCGCCGTTTAGCTCTTACCGGAAGATCATCGGCAAGTACATATAGTCTCCCGGCAAGCGTGCCGCAACCGGCAAGCTGTAGGCTGAGACCACCCCGGCCGCATCATAGCTTTGCACCTTGTAGTAATAGGTCACCATGCGGTCGACGTCAAGATCGGCGAACGATGGTCCTTGCGCGACGCCGACCAATTCATACGGCCCATCCGGCGCCATAGCGCGCACAATTCGATAACCGTCGCGCGCCGGGTTGCCGTCGTCACTCCAGTTTAACTCCATGCTGTCTTTAAAACGCGGGCTCTCCACGATGCCGAGAATCTGGGGCTGTTCCAGTGCGTTGAGCGTACCCATCCCGGTGTTGTTCATGGTACCGATATCGCCATTGGCTCCCGGTACGACGACCGCATAGTCAGGGTTCCGGTGCGTTGCCGGCCTGCACGGTGAAGACCACCGGCCACGGCATACCAAATGACAGTGGCTCGACGACGACCTGCTCCTGCACCTTGACACCGTTTGGCGGCGTGCCTTGGTAAAGCTCAACCGTTACGCTGTTGTCGATGCCGCCGGTATCCGCCAGGCCCAGGTTGCGCACCGTTGCCGTGATCGCCACCGCACTCCCGGCCAGGGCCAGCGGTGGATCGATGAGCAGGGCCGGGTCGAGCGAAGGATCCGCCACATTCTCCAGCGTCAGCACCTTCAGCAGATCGTCGCCGTTCGCCTTTGCCGCCAGCGCCGGATCTTGTTCGGCGGCCGTGGCCAGCATACTTTCGATGGCAGAGGCCGGCGGGAGGGTCTCAACCGCGGCGGCGGGCAGTGCCGCCGTCGACGCCGCCTCTAACTGCGCCAGTGCCGCCTGGAACTGGGCGGATCCTGATTCCGTCGCCCGCTGTAGCCATAGCACCGAGATATCGCCCGTTCTGAGTTGATATGCTGCAGTCGGCAGCCAATTGGGCCGGCGGTCGTCAGTCAAATAAACCGGCGGCGCCTGCCACCGGCAGCCCTCGGCCCGATCTTTGATCTGCATCTGCGCGATCTGCCCCAAGGCGCCGTTGCTGCCTGCGTCGCCAAACCGGCGGAAGACAACCCCGACGCCCATCGACATCATGTCGTTCAGCAGGATCGAGGGCTTTTCGGCGTAGACAGGCTCGCCCACATTGCAGTCGTTCTTCCAATCCAGCACCCGGCACGGCACCGGCGAAGCTGCCCAGCCGCCAACGTGCCAGGTAGAGTTCGGCGTGCGTATCCACCGCCGCTGCCGTCGCCTGCGACCCTGCCAGGAACGACATCCATATGAAGCCGTTGCGGCTCATACCGACAGCGGCGGGCGACATGGCATTGGCAGGCAGTTGGCTCGTGTCCAGCTCCTTCCAAATTCAGGTCGGCTGTATACGGGTCCGAATAGAAGAGGCGAACTCGGCGTGTCTTGCCGGTCGTGTCGCCGTCGGCATTTGCCACAAACGCCAGCAGCCGTGTTCCCCAACTCCTGTTATTGGCGTCCTTGAAGCGCGCTACCGCCGGCTGCGCATCCATCCCGTCGGCAGTGATGACCTTACGCTGGCCCCACACCACCTTTGTCGAGTTTCGCGATATGGTCGTACTCGACTACGGCAATGTCGGTACTTGCCACAGCGTGTAACCTGACTGTCCACCGCTGCGCACCCAAGTCAATGTGGCGCCGTCGTCGATCTGTCCTGCCAGCACCGGCCTGCCAGCTCCGCGACCCTGTCGTCGGTAACCCAGCCGGGTGTGCTCCAGGTACGATTCGGATCATAGTTCAGCGCATAGGAGTAGCGGATCTCCTGGCGCTGGAGGATCTGCTCCATGGTCGTGGCCGCTTTCTCCTCCGCCTGCGAGATATTCGTCTCCGTCCAGGCCGCAATGATGAACTGGTGGGCGAACGTAATAGCCGGGTCTTGGACCATGTGGCTGCCGTCCGTCAGGGGGACAAACCTGACGTACTTCCAGTCTTTCTGGTCCGGTTCCTTGACGCCAACGTATACCTTCGGCTGGATCGGCGTATTGCCCTGGCTGGCGTCGCCAATAAATGCAGCGGCGATGCGTCCATCCGTGCCGTGCTGGCCATGACAGGCGTGCCGAGCAGGCGCGGGGGACGCGGCGGCGGCGGCGACGCTCTGGGTCAGGGTAGCCGCCACAGGCGTCGGTCTTGTACTTGACCAGGTCCCAACTGCCCAGGTTCCAGGTTTTCTCGTAGAAGTACAGGTTAATGCGCGCCCACACTGACAGAATTCGCGCAGCGCCACACACGGGCTCTCGAAGTAAATAATGCGTTTGTCACTCGTGTTGAAGTGCGTGGGGAGCGCCACAGCGTGCACCCCGGCTGTCGCATCCGCCCCGGCACTCGCCAGGCCAAGCAGCAGATCCACCCAAATGCTGATTGCCAACCAGGGCTCCAACACCGGCGTCAAGGTGACGTCTACCGCAGGCTCGAGTGGATAGACGGTTGCCTGCAAGAGAAGCTCGCCGTGCAGCCCGATATTGACCGCGGCATTGACGGTGACAACGCCCCAGAATATTAACGCCAATATCCCCCTGTAGACCTGGACTTTCCAGTCCTTCGTCACGAGGGTTTGCTCCGTTACGTCGATGCGCAGTGACCGGGGATTGTCTGGATCATAGGACACGTTATTCATCCAGCCCGGCTTGATCGGCAAATTCTTGTCGAACAGCGACTGGTTGATTGCCAACGCATACGCCCACACAGTTCACCGTGGTAAAGCTCATCGTGTAATTGAGCCCAAGTGTGCCCTGCACAAACAGGCCCGCTTCCAGTTCGTTCTTCAGTGGCCCGATCAAGGGGATCGATAAATCTTCTCGGGGTACTTCAGGGGCAGTATTGGAGCATTGGGCGCGATCCCATTAAATTCGTACTGCTGCGTGGCGTTGTTCCACTTCGTAACGGACTGCCCGCCCTGCCGAAAGATGGCGTGCTTCATCGGGTCGGCGACAAAACGCACGACAGCGCGTCGTGGGACAGTATTCAATTATCCCGGCCCACGGGTAGACGTAGAGTGTCCACAGCCCCGGCGTAAAGTCACCGGCGCCAAGATTGACGGAACCCTTGAACACGCCGTTGCTGCCTCCGAGTTCGCCGGCTTGCACCTGTTTCTTGGGGTCAGCATTTGATACAAAGACATAGCGCGGGTTTCTTTCCTAAGAGTTCCCACCCTGGATTTGCGCTTCCAGTGACCCCTGCAGGGCGACGCCTGCGACATAAACGCCAAAATCGTACGTGGGTGCGTTGGCGTCGACAGCCGGAAATGCAGCTAGCCCTGCGTCGGCCAATTCTGGAATGGTGGCTTGCTTGGTAGAAGGAGTAAGGCTCAGGCGGGCTACCGTGCGCGAGTTGTCACACTGCAGCCCCGTCAGCGGGTCGAACCCATTACCTGCGATGACCGACGAGGCGGCCGCCACCGTAGTGTTTGGCACGACGACCACTGAATCGACGGTAATCAGAGGCGCTACACTGCCGACCACTGCCAGGTCATAGATGCCGGCAGGCACATTCGGGAAAGAGAGGGGGTCTGAGGAGACCAGCGGCAGCTGGCTTAATACCGCGCCTGAGCGGTCCAGCAGCTGCAGGTAGGCTGGGTCGGCGGGGTCAAACTGCAGCCCTGACGGCGGCACGAACTCCACCACACCGGGCGGCGCCGGCGTGACAGTAAAGTCTGTACAAGTGTATTCTGCCGCCTCGCTGCCGGTCAGACGCAGACACAAATCTGGGCCGGTCCCTGGCCGGCCTCATAGTCCACGTCATACGGCACCGTCACTTCGGCGCTGTAGCGGCTGAGTGCGCTGACGTCCACTACAGCGGCCGTGCGCGATGTGCCGCCATACATCCACGCGACCCGCACGCCCGCGCATCGGCGGGCGCTTCGCCGCTGACTGCAATCTGCTGACCGGCATACCCGGAGTTGGGCTCCAGATTAGGAGTAGGCAGCACAATTCCCTGCCCGGCTGCCTGCCTCACTGCTTGCTCATTCAAGGCCGCAGTAAGGGCCTCAGCCTCGGCGGCCAGCACACCAGATGTGGGGACGGCTGTATCCGCGCCGGCTTGCGCCGAGGTCGGGACGGCTGTAACTGCTGCCGCTGCGCTGGCGGTTTGCACGGCTTCCGGCAGGGCAGGCTGCAACTGCACGTTGGCAATATAGGGCGGCAGCATGCCACCTACGACTGCGAAAAGACAGAAGATGGAAAGGATGGCGTGTACGCGATGCATCATAGGCTCCTTTACTAGATGCTGCTGGGGATGAGGACTGGCTGGGCGCCAGTTAGGGCAGCCCGACCCTGCCGTATATCCCTAACAAGGGTCGCGCCTCCTGGTATTCAGCGTAGCATGAGAGTCGCGTACGTAGATCCGTCATCCGACGGACAGCCGATCGACGCTGCGTCGATTAAGCAATGAACATGGGGTAAGCGGGCCGGCGCACTGTTACTTCTATGCCAATTTGTGGTCAATTCGTCACGTCGCCCACGATCAACCCATCGGCGATCGTGACCGTACGCGGGGCCTGCCGGGCTAACTCGTCGTCGTGGGTGACCATCAGGATCGTCTTGCCTTCCCGCACCAGGTCGGCAAACAGGCGAAAGATCGTGGCCGCGTTCTTGGTGTCCAGGTTGCCGGTCGGCTCGTCGGCGACGAGGATCAGCGGGTCGTTGGCCAGGGCGCGGGCGATGGCGGCGCGCTGCTGGTGGCCGGCGGAGACCGCCGCCGGGAACTTGTGCGCGTCTTCCGCCATGCCGACCTGTTCGAGCAGGTGCATGGCGCGGGCGTAACGCTCGTCCATGCTGTAGAGCCCGGCCAGGTCCATCGGGATCATGACATTCTCGACGATCGACAGCGTGGGCAGCAGCTGAAAGAACTGGAAGATGATCCCCATGTGCCGGCCGCGCCACTCGGCCATTTCGCCCTCATCCAGCCGGCGGATGGGCGTGTTGGCGACGATGACCTCTCCCTCGGTGGGATGGTCGATGCCGGTAAACATGTTGATGAGCGTAGACTTGCCGCTGCCTGACTTGCCCACGACTGCCACAAATTCGCCTGCCTGCACCGTGAGGTCAATCCCCTTAAGTGCCGTGAACGGGCCGGCTGCGGTTTCATAGACCTTGACAATGTTGCGCAAGTCGATGATGCCCCCGGCGGGGGCGCTGCCGTACAGGCGTTCGTGCCGGGGGCGGCGGAAGCGGCTCAACATGGCCCTATGCCTCCACCAGCACGCCGTCTTCAATCTGGAGCACCCGCGATACGCGCCGCGCCAGCTCGTGATCGTGTGTCGCCATGAAGATCGTCTTGCCTGCCGCCACCAGCCGCTCGAAAACCCCATACACGGCGTCGGCAGTGCGCGAGTCGAGGCTGCCGGTGGGCTCGTCCGCCGCCAGGAATACCGGGTCATTCGCCAGTGCCCGGGCAATGGCGACGCGCTGCCGCTGGCCGCCTGAGACCGCACCCGGCAGCTTGTGCGCGTGCTCGGCGATCTCCATCTGCTCCAAGAGCTGCATCGCCCGCTCCTGCTGCTGCCGCGGCGACTTGTACAGCCCGGCAAAGTCCATCGGCAGCATCACGTTCTGCACGCAGGTCAGCATCGGCATCAGCTGAAACGACTGGAAGATCACCCCGACCTGCCGGCCGCGCCAGCGCGTGATCTGCGCCTCGCTCAGCTTGTGAATCTCCTCCCCTGCCACCTTGACCGTGCCCGCCGTCGGGTGGTCGATGCCGGTAATGACGTTGATCAGCGTCGACTTGCCGGCGCCTGAGCGCCCGAGCAGCGCGACAAACTCGCCGGGTGCGATCGTCAGGTCGATGCCCGCGCAGGGCAAAGAAGTCGCCGGCCGGCGTGTGGTACGCCTTGGTGACCCCTTCCAGGTGGACCAGGAGGCCGTCTCATCCCATTATTCATACGCCAGCACCTCGCGAATCGTGAGGCGGACGGCGTTGCGTGCCGGCCCCAGGCTGGCGGCGACGGCAAGGGCCAGCAGCGCGACGAACCAGATCCCCGCCGCCCACCACGAATAGGTGTAGGAGAGCGGCATGTCGAGCAGCGCCACGCCGATCTGCGCGCTCATCCACTGGGCGATGGGGAACGAGAGCATAAAGCCCACCACCCAACTCAGGCAGGCGATGACGATGCCTTCGAGCAGCACGATGCGCCGGATCGCGCCGTTGGACGCGCCGATGGCGCGCAGCACGCCGATCTCACGAATGCGCTCCATCATGTTGATGCCCATGGTGGTCGAGAGACCCAGGCTGCCCACGGCCCCCAGCAGGATGGCGTTGAGGATCAGGTAGCCGACGATGATGTTGAACATCAGCCCGTTCTGGGCGTTGAGCTTGTGCGTCGTCGTCGTCGAGTTGACGTCAAAGCCCTTGGCTTCGAAATGGTTGAGCAGGATCGACTCCAGTGCCTCCTGCGCCACGGCATCGTTCTGGTTGGCCGTGACCAGGAGCCGGTTGGCCTTGCCCAGGTTGCGGTTGGCATGGCCAAAGGCCTCGTAGGGCATAAAGAGCTTGGACCCCTGGGCATCCGAGGTGACGATGCCCACCACCTGCCACGATCGCTTGCGCCCATCCATGTTGAGCACGATCCAGTCGCCCACGGCAACGTCCGGCTCATCCTTGGCCAGCGTCGCGTTGATGACGACGGCATCCTTGTCGTCGGGGCGCAGCCAGCGCCCTGCCTGCACGATGGGGTCGAGCCGTGCCGAATCCGGCGGCACGCCGAGCACCTGGAAGTTGTTGCTCTCGCTGCCGTCGGGGCGTTCGCGTTTGGCGCCTGCCACACCCCAGCCCTCGACCGACGCGACGTCGCCGAGTTCATAGGCGGCTGCTTCCACGCGGGCCAGGCGCTGTGATTCCTCAAACTGCACCTCGACGTCATACTGGTGATAGCGCAGGAAGTCGGCCTGCGTGGTATCCACCGACTGGCGTACGGAGACGACGGCGATAAAGAGCGCAGTGCCGAGGATCAGCACAATCATGGTGCGCAAGAGCCGGCCTTTGTGCCGCAGCGTGTTGCGGACGGACAGCAGCAGCGGCCGCTGCAGCCAGGTCTTAGGCAGGCGTCCCAACAGGCGCTCGATCGCGCTGTGCCCCGCGGCGTCGGACTGGATGCCGGTGTCGTTCAGCGCCCGGTAGGTCGAAATGCGTGTGCCCTGCCAGACGGGGATCAGCCCGGCGATAAGCGGGATCAGCACGCCGATGGCCACCATGACGAGGTAGATCCAGATCGGAATGTCATAGGAGTCCGAGCGAATGTTAACCAGCCCCTCGACGAGATCGGTCATCAGGTAGCGAGCAGTCGTCACAGCCAGCGGAATCGCAATCGTAAACGCGAGCGTGCCATAGACCAGCACCAGCGTCACGTACATCGCCACCATCTGCAGGCGGCTGGCGCCGATCAGCTTCATGATGCCGATCTGGTTGATCTGCTGGGCGATCAGCGCCGAGATCGTGTTGATGACCAGGAAGCCGGAGAGCAGCAGGATCACCCAGCCAAACATGGAGATGATCATCACGGCCGTGTTGACGATCGACTCGATGATCGATTTGCCGATGATGGTGGTGTTCAGCACCTCGCGCCCGCTGCGTTCGACGCGGTCCTCCACCTCCTTCATCACCGCCGCGACGTGCTCGCGATTGTCCGGCGCGCTCGGGTCCGCGCCCTCCACGCGCACGTGCAGCTCGGTGAAGAGATGCGACTCGCCCAGGTAGACCATAGTTTCGGGCGAAACCACCGCAAAGGTGTAGCCCAGGATCGTGGGGCTGGGACGCTGCGGATTGTGGATCGTCCCTGTAATCGTGAGTTCCTTGCGCGTATTGTCGGGCAGCTCGATGGTGATGCGGTCGCCGATTTTCGCCCCGAGATAGTCGAGCCCCATCCACTCGATCATCACCTCGTCGCGTGCCGTTGGCCAGCGGCCCGCCACCAGCGGGTAGCGGTCCACCTGCATGTTTTCGAAATCGGATACGGAGACGATATCGAGGTTGCGCCAGGTTTCGGGACCGGTGACCACGCGTGCCGAGAGGGTTTCCCGGCCCTCTGCCGCGGCAATGCCGGGCATAGTGGCGACACGCTCGGCAAATTCGCGGTCAAAGGGGTAGGTATTGAGGATCGCAGAGGCGATCAGGGTGCTGTCCCGATCGCGGTGAAACTCACGCAGCATGAGGACCTGGGCGGCCAGCACGGTCCCAACCGCATAAACGCCTACCGCCACGGCCATCGCCACGATCAAGGTGCGTGTGCGGTGGCTCCACAAATCACTGATGACTTTATACCAACGCGTTGCAAGCATACAATCCTCTATGATACTCCAGCCCCGTAAGAATGTCGGTGTGGGACCTACCCATGCGCGTGGTGAACAAGTTGTTTGCTTTGCTAGAGGTAACTGGATATACTAGCGGCGCACCCACGTGCACACTCTACACAGTCACATCCTATTAACACATCGCTCAAACGCATCGATTTCCCAGGAGGTTTTCTTGATGAAGCGCATCTCTGCTGCGGCACTAGCATTGCTATTGGCCTTCACGCTGCTGCTCTCACCTCTGCTGACAGCCGGCGCGGCCGCTGCGCCGCTCGGTCAAGGCGAACCGCCACAGCCGCCGGCTCTTTATCTCAAGGCAGGCACGTTCACCCCGGCCGCCGGACAGACTGTCGCCCTGCCACCCGGCTTAACGGTGGCGGCGCAAAACTCGCCCTATTGGATCGTGCAGTTTGGCGGCCCGATTCTGTCCGAATGGCGGGCGGCGCTGGAAGCCACAGGCGCCGAAGTGGTGGCCTATCTGCCCGACTACGCCTACAAGGTGCGCATGAATCAGGGGCAGGCTAAGAAGGTCGAGGACCTGCAGGACGTGGTCTTTGTAGGGCCGTTCCAGCCCGCCTTTAAGCTGTCGCCTAACCTGGTTGTGGGCGGGCCGGCCCTCTACAACGTGCGCGTGGAGTCGGGCCGTGACTTTGGGCTGACCAACGCCGCTATCGCCACGTCCGGTGCCGAGATTGTGAGTCGCGACGGCGACGTCCTCACGGTGCTGGCGGACGCTGCCCAGGTCCAGGCGATTGCCCAGGTGGCGGACGTAGCGTGGATCGAGAACTGGCTGCTGCGCGAGAAACACAATGAATGGGGCGGCGGGCAGATCATCGGCGGCCTGGCGGCCAATAGTCTCGGCTATGATGGCCGCACGCAGATCGCTGCCGTTGCCGACACCGGCTTTGGGGGCGGCGCTGCCAATAACGTGCATCCCGATATCCCGCAGGGACGCGTGACGGCAATCCAGAACTTCGCCGGCACAAACTCGCGCAACTGCTACACCATAGTCGACGACGGCGCCATGGACGTGGACAGCGGCCACGGCACACATGTGGCCGGCTCGGTGCTGAGCGACGGCGGCGTGAACGGTGAGGGACGGGGTGTCGCCCCTGCCGCCCACTTTGTCGGCCAGGCGGTCGAGAACTTTGTCGACTTTACAGGTCTTTGTGCGATTAATAATGCTGACGGCTACTACCTGATTGGCATCCCCGCCGATCTCAACACGCTCTTCCAGCAGGCCTACAATGTCGGGGCACGCATCCACAGCAACTCGTGGGGCAGCGCCGCCGCCGGCGACTACACGCTGGACAGCAGCAATGCCGACAAGTTCGTGTGGACGAACAAGGACATGGTTATCACGTTTAGTGCCGGCAATGAGGGTATCGACGCGAATGCCGACGGCGTGGTGGACAATGATTCCATCGGCAGCCCAGCCACGGCCAAGAACGTGATCACCATCGGCGCCAGTGAGAACCAGCGCCCCAGCTATCCCTGTGACACAGGGTTGGCTTACACGAGCCGCGACACCACCTACCAGAACGGGCAGACCTGCGGCAGCATGGGCGGCAGCAATCTCCTTGGCACCTACGGGCAGCGTTGGGGTGCAGACTATCCGGCCAACCCGATCGCCGGCGACCCGACGGCAGGCAATGCCGAGCAGATGGCAGCGTTCAGCAGCCGCGGGCCAACCGATGACGGGCGCATCAAGCCAGATGTTGTGGCCCCGGGCACGTGGATACTCTCCACTTACTCGGACAACTACCAGGAAGGCTATGACGGCGCGCCCAACCCCCGCAACAATGCTTTCCAGCTTGACGGCTGGGGTATGCCGGTAAACCAGCAGTACAAGTACTTTGGCGGCACCTCGATGAGCAACCCGCTGGCGGGCGGCGCGGCGACCGTTATACGTGATTACTATCAGCAGGCGAAGGGGATCAGTGCCAGCGCCGCGCTGGTCAAGGCCACGCTTATCAACACGGCCGTCGACCTGGCGGACGAGAACAACGATGGCGTCAGCGACAACGATTACCCGATCCCCAACAGCCACGAAGGTTGGGGGCGCATCAATCTCGCCGCGGCCACCGATGGCTCGGTCAACTATGTCGAGGGCGCCGGCCTCGCGACGGGCGGCTCTGCCAGCTACTCTGTGACGCCGTTAGGCGGTCCGCTCAAGATCACCGTGGTGTGGAGCGATTTCCAGTCCACCGAAACGGCGGCCAAGAACCTGGTCAACAATCTGGACTTGATCGTGACGGCACCAGGCGGCGCCGTCTATCGCGGCAATGCCTTCGTCGGGTGGTTGGAGCGCAACAGGCGGCAGTGCCGACACGGCGAACAATGTAGAGAATGTCTACATCCAATCGCCGGCCGCCGGGACGTGGACGGTGGAAGTGCGCGGCTTCAACGTGCCGAGTGGGCCGCAGCCGTATGCACTGGTAGTCGACAACGGCACGATCGGCGCTGCGCCGCCGCCGCCCACGGTCCAGGTGCACGTGGGCGACCTCGACGGCACCCGCGCAGCGACGAACAAGAGTTGGAGCGCCACTGTCACCGTGACCGTGCACGACAGCAATCACGCCGCGATCAGCGGCGCGACCGTTGCCGGCACGTGGGCCAATGCAGCCACGGGGAGCACAACCTGCATCACCAATGCCAGCGGCGTCTGCTCCATGACGAAGAGCAACCTCAAGACCACCAAGACAAGCACCTCCTTCACCGTGACCGGCATTACCGGTGCCAACATGACCTACACTGCGGCCGCCAACCACGACCCTGAGACCGACAGCAACGGGACTGTGATCACCATCAACAAGCCCTAGGATCTCGGCGCAGCAGGGCTGTATGGCCCCACTCTATACGCTGTGCATACATCGAAGGGCAGCCCAATCGATGGGCTGCCCTTCTCTGTTGCGCGCGTTGTTCCGGCCTGCTTCGCTCGCAATTTGTAACCGCGTGCTATAATCCTTCGTTGCTATGTCGATGCTAACGCTCAATTCCCTTTCCTTCGCCTTTGGCGACTACGACGTCTTCCTCGGCATCTCCGCCTCGGTGCCCAACGACGGCAAGGTCGGCCTGGTCGGCCCGAACGGGATCGGCAAGACGACGCTGCTGCGCGTGATCGCCGGGCTCGCCCAGCCTTCCACCGGCAGCATTTCGCTCGCCCGCGGGACGCGCATCGGCTACCTGCGCCAGGAGGCGGTGGAGGCGTTTGCCGGCCACCACAACACGGTGCACGACGAGATGCTGATGGTCTTTGGCGGCATCAAGGAGCTGGAAGACCGCATGGCCGGAGCTGGAAGCGCGCATGGCGGAGAACCCTGCGGACGAGGCGCTCTTGGAGGAGTACAGCCACGCGCAGGAGGCCTTCGAAGAGGCCGGCGGCTATGACTATGAGCAGCGCATCACCCAGGTGCTCTACGGCCTTGGCTTTGCCCGCGAGGATTGGAACCAGCAGATCGGCGTGCTCTCGGGCGGCCAGAAGACCCGCGCCCTGCTCGCCCGCCTGCTGCTCGAAAAACCCGACCTGCTGATCCTCGACGAGCCGACCAACCACCTCGACGTGCAGGCCGTCGAGTGGCTCGAAGGCATGCTCAAGACCTGGGACGGCGCGCTGCTGATCGTCTGCCACGACCGCTATTTTCTCGACAACGTGGTCAACCACATCTGGGAGATGGCCGGCACGGGTTTCGAAGTCTACCGCGGCAACTACTCCGCCTATGTCCGCCAGCGCCAGGAGCGCTGGGAGCGGCGCGAGCTGGAGTTTGCGGCCGTCAAGGAACGCTTCCTGGAAGAGCTCGACTACATCAAGCGCAACATCGCCCGCGATGCGACCAAGAACCAGGCCGTCGGCCGCCTGAAGCGGCTCATCCGCGAGGTGCGTGTCGTCGAGGCCGGCGGCCTCGACCTGCTCCTGAGCAAAAACTGGGGCCAGGTGATGGACGAGGTCGACATCTCGGAGGCCAAGTGGGGTGTCGCCGACGTCGAAGGCGCCATCAAGTCGCTGCGCAGCCCGATCGTCCGGCCGCCGCAGCTCAACCTCAAGCTCAAGACGACGCTGCGCAGCGGCAACCTCGTGCTGCGTTCGAGCCAGCTGGCGATCGGCTACCCGGGCCGCACGCTCTTCCGCACCGACCCGATCCAGCTGCGAGCGCGGCGAGTGCGCGGCGCTGATCGGCCCCAACGGCTCGGGCAAGACGACCTTCCTGCGCACGCTGATGGGCGAGATCGAGCCGCTGCAGGGCGAACTCAAGTTTGGCGCCTGGCTCAAGGTCGGCTACTTCGCCCAGGCGCACGAGGGGCTCAACCCGAACAACACGGTGCTGGATGAACTCCTGCGCCACAAGCAGATGCTGTTGGGGCCGGCGCGCAACTACCTGGCGCAGTACCTCTTCCGCGCCGACGACGTCTACAAGCCGGTGCGCGCCCTGAGCGGCGGCGAACGCGGCCGCCTGGCGCTGGCGCTGCTGGCGCTCGAAGGCGCCAACTTCCTGCTGCTTGACGAGCCGAGCAACCACCTCGACATCCCGGCGCAGGAAGTGCTGCAGCAGGTGCTGGAGCAGTTTGACGGCACGATCCTGCTCGTCTCGCACGACCGCTACCTGATCGATCGGCTGGCGACGCAGGTGTGGGAACTGCGTGACGGGGTAATGCACGTCTTCCCCGGCACCTATGCCGAGATGCTGGCGGCGCGCGAGCGCGCGCTGGAGCGCAGCCGGCAGGCCGCTGCCCAGGAGCGGGCGGTGGCGAAGCAGCGGCTATGCCAACAGCAAGCAGGCCCGCTCGGAAGACCGCAAACGCAGCCGCGCCGTCGCCGACGCCGAAAGCCGGGTCCACGCCCTCGAAGCCGAACTGGCGCAGCTGGAGCAGGACCTCCACGCCGCCACCGGCGGCCAGGACGTCGCCGCCATCGAGCGGCTGGGCCAGCGCTACGTCGAAACGCAAAGCGCCTTGGACAAGGCCATGGAGAACTGGATGGCGCTCGCCGACGGCCAGGCCGCCTGACCGCAATCCGCCACCCTTCCGGGAAGACCCCCCTCTTCCCGGGAAGACCCGGGTCTTCCCGGAAGAGTGTAGAAGATAGAGGGGATTTACGATGTCAACGGAAGAGCGGCGTGGGGTATGGCTTGCGATCGGCGCGTATGCGGTCTGGGGCCTGCTGCCCATCTACTGGAAGGCGCTGCACAACGTGCCGGCAGGCACGATCCTGGCCAACCGGATCGCCTGGTCGGCCATATTCGTTGCTCTGCTGCTCACGGCTCAGCGCCATTGGGCGTGGCTGCGCCCGGCCCTGCATTCGCGGCGCACCGTGATCACCTACTGTCGCCGCCCATCTTTCTGACGGTGAACTGGTATATCTACATCTGGGCTGTCAATGCCGGCTACCTGGTCGACGCCAGCCTGGGCTACTTTATCACCCCGCTCGTCAACGTCGTGATCGGCGTGCTGGTCTTTCGCGAGCGGCTGCACCGGGGGCAATGGGTTGCCGTGGGCCTGGCGGCGGCCGGCGTGCTCTATATCACCTTCAGCTACGGCCAGCTGCCCTGGATCGGCCTCTCCCTGGCCTTTACCTTTGGCGTCTACGGCATGGTCAAGAAGCAGGCGCGGCTGCCGTCGCTCGAGGGGATGGCGCTGGAAACCGGTACCATCTTTCTGCCGGCGGTCGCATTTCTGATCTACCAGGACCTGGCAGGCGACGGCGTGCTAGGCCACACCGACTGGCTGACCAACCTGCTGCTGATTGGGACCGGCGTTATCACGGTCATTCCGCTGCTCTGGTTTGCCGACGCCGCCCAGCGTATCCCGCTCTCCATGATGGGCGTGATCCAGTACATCTCGCCGACGCTGATGTTCATCCTCGGCATCTTCGTCTTCCAGGAGCCGTTCGACTATGCACAAGCTGGTCGGCTTCCTGCTGATCTGGGCCGCACTGGCCGTCTACTGGGCGACGAGCATGCGCGGCATGCGCAAGGCGCCGCCGCCCGCCCCTGATGTGCCGGAAGTGGTGCAGCCGTCCAGCTAGGACCGTGGCAAAAGTCACTGTTTAGTGCGCACGCCCACGTGCGCTTCTCCGGCACGCCCACGTGCGCTTCTCCGCACGCCTACGTGCGACTGCCAGTGCATTAATACGACGGCGCCTTTACGGGCCCGTGTCCTCCCGCTGCGACGCCTGCCAGATCAACGCTGCCAGGATCCCGATTACGGCTATGGCGCCTAACATAATCCCCAGCCAGGTCAGCACTTCGGCGGCCGGGCGGTTGAAGATGCGCAGCCCACCCTGCGTCGTCGCTGTCGTCGCAGCCGTCACCGCCGTTGCCACCGGTGGGAGCGGGGTGTTCGTGGGCGCCAGCTGTGCGCGCCGCTAACGCCGCCTGGCCCGGCGGCACCATGGCTACTTGCGGCTCGCCGTTGGCCATGGGGGAAGCGATTAACGCTGCGAACGTGGGGAAGGCCGTCGCCACAAAGGTGGCAACCGCCGGGTTGGTGGGAAAAGCCGCTGCCATGGTAATCACCCCGGTCGGCATGATCGGCGAGGGGATCGGCGTCGGCAAAGGGATCGCTGTCGGAATGATAGGCGTGGGGGTCACCGCCGGGAAGCAGACGTTGATGGCGACGTCGTCCAGATACTGCCAGGTCACCTGTCCGTTGCCGTCGTTGTAGACGTTGAAGTAGAGCAAGAGCGATTGGCCGCGGTAGGGCGTCAGGTCGACCAGCTGCTCTATCCACGCGTTGTTGTTGCGGCGTACGCTGCTCACGACGGCGACGGTGGAGAGGTCGGGCTTGAGCAGCACAACTTCCTGCTTGTCCTGGCCCAAGCCGGGGCTGTCCGTCTGGGCTTCTTGTGTGCCGTAATAGCTCCACCAACGCAGCTGGGCTATGCTGGCCTCAATAGGGATCTGGAAGGGCTGGCGCACCGACGAAAAGGACTTGACGTTTTGAAACGCCGCGCCCATCGAGGGGTCGATGCCCAGACGTGCTGAGCGGAGGCCGGAGTGGACCACGGTGCTGGAGTAGACCGGCTTCACCTGCGTGTCGCCAAAGATCCAGAACCCATCCGTCTCGAAGCCGCCGTTTTGGATCGTGTTGGTTGTGCAGCCCGACGGCAGCGTGGGCAGCGGCGTGATTGTCGGCGACTGGGTGGTAGGCGGCAGCGGCGTCGGGACGGTTACCTCCAGTTGATAGGTGGCGTTTACGCTGGAGAAGACCGTGATCAGGTAGTCCTGCGAAGTCGGCGCGGTGATCGTAACCTCGCGTAGCGGGTCGGTCAGCTGCTTATAGACGACACCGTCGGTGACGCCGTTGATGGCGAAGTTGGCGCTGCCGGCAGGGTTCGAGGTGAGCAGCAAGCGCAGCTGCTGGCCGGCAGAGACAAAGACCACGTAGTACTTGGGCACATTGGCCTGCAAGTTGCCCGACACCACCGTCGTGCTCTGCCCAGGCGCAAACGTGATGCGCTCCGTCTGCGGCGGCTGCGGGTTGAGTAGAAAGATCTGCAGCGTGAAGTTCACGGTCGACCCGGCCGACACGGTGATCTGGTAGTCTTGGCTGGTGGGCAGCGTAAATGTCCAGTCGCGGGTAGGGTCAGCCGGCGACTTGTAGGTGACGCCATCGGTGACGCCGGCAACGCCAAAGTTGGCGACGTTCCCCGGCGAAATCACGACGATACGGACCTGCTGGCCGCCATTGGCGAAGAATACGTACTGCGGGCTCTGGCCGAAGCCGGCCGTACCGGTAACCTGCGCGGTCGTCTGGCCCGCCGCAAAGTTGATGCGCTGGGCACCCCCGCCGCTGCCACCGCCCAGGGTGACCGTCAGCGTAAAGACGACGGGCGTTACCGAGTTGACGGTGACACGGTAGTTCTGCGAGGCGGGCAGAACGTACGACCAATCCAGCGAAGGATCGGCAAACGACTTGTATACTGTCCCGTTGTCCTGGGATGCGACCTCGAAGTTCGCGCCCGCCGGCTGCGACGACAGCTGCACGCGAATATTCTGTCCCTGCGCGCCAAAGAACAGGTAGGTCTGGGGCTGGTTAAAGCCGGCCGTGCCCTGCACGACGGCGACGCCGTTGACGAAGTTAAGCGTCTGCGGCGCGGCGGCTTGCGGCACCGGCGTCTGGGCTGCTGCCGGCCCTAGCGGCAGCAGCAGCGAAAGGCACAATGCCAGGCTCAGTGCCAGGTATACGAGCAGTCGTGGGGAACGCAGCCAACGGAGCAAGGAACTCTCTCCTGAGTTGTTGTCAGTTTTTCACATTCTAGCACAAAAAACTGCATATTCAAGGAGCGGCCAGCGCACCTACGCCAGGATCGCCATCCCCGCCGGCTCCAGGTCAATTTGCACCACGGCGCGGCCGTCCGGCTGGTGCTGCACTACTGCCGTGCGATCTGTGGGTGGATGGCGCAGTTCTTCGTCACTCCAGTCGCTGCGGTAGAGATAAGTCATCGTCGAGCCGGCAGGGTGCAGGTTCGCATCCACCGTCACCTGTGCGCCTCTGCCCTCTGCCCCATGCGTGTTGAAAGCCACCAGCACCTCATCCTTGAATAGGATCTGCGACCAGGCGGTCACCTCGCCTTGGCCCGGGATGCCAAAGGGTGCGCCCACGACGGACGTCTCACGCGGGAAAGAGCCGGCCGCGGCAGACGGCCTTCCCGATCGCATCCTTCCGGTTGCGAATGCGGGCGATGGCGGCGATGCGCAGGTAGGTGGGATGGTTGGGATTAAAGAAATGGCAGCCGGTGGTGCCAAACGCGCCAAACCCGCCGCCAAACATCGCCTCGCGGACGTAGCGATCCTCCGCAAAGCGTCGCGGCTCGACGTTGTAATCGTGGTAGTCCTCGCTGCCGTCAAACGCCTGTTCGGTGCCGTAGTAGATGGCCGGGATGCCCGGGCTCATCAGCTGGGTGCCCACCACGTGAGCCGCCTGCAGATACACGTTGGGCGCACTGCCGTAGGCGGCAAAGCGCTGCTTCGCGGGCGTGCCGACATGTCGTGGTCGTCGAGTACGTGCACGATAAACTTGCCGAGCTGGCGCATCGAGCCCTGGTAGGTGCTTTCGTCGTAGAAGGCGAAGAACGAATCGGCAGGGCTCAGCCCCTTGCCCAAGGCGGTGATCTCGTTGGAATAGGCGATGATACCGAGGATAGCGTCGAGGTTACGGCCGAAGAGATCCACGTAGCCGCGGCGCAATGCCGCCGTCGGTGATCTCGCCGGTCAAGAAGAAGTTGTCCTTGCCGATCGACTGCGCGTACTCATGGATCGCGGTGCAGAACTTGCGCGAGGCTTCCACCGACACATGCTTGACCGCGTCCACGCGGAAGCCGTCACAGTCGGTCAGGGCAATCCAGTACTGGTAGACCGTCGCCAGCGCCTTGATCGCCAGGTCGGTTCCGTCCAGGTCCAGGTCCTTTAGATCATAAAAATCGCCGCGGCGAAACTCTACGTTGGCGTTCATCGGATCTTCCCAGCCGGCGAGGCCCCACTGCCCGATCGACCCGGCCCGCGTGTAGAATTCGGGGTTCTGGAACTCGATGGGCCAGACGCCGTCGTCCAGGGTTAGGGGCTGCGGGATAGACTCGCCCGTCGCCGAGCGCCAGCCGTGGATCGGGCGTGGGCGGTGCAAACCGATACCAGTCGGTGTCGCGTGGCTCGCCGGTCTGCTCGTCACGGTAGAACCAGTTGTTGCCGCTGTGGTTGTAGATGACGTCCAGGAGCACATACATCCCGCGATCGTGGGCGGCGTCGACCAGGTCGCTCAGGTCCTGGCGTGTGCCGAAGCGGGGATCGATGTCGAGGAAGTTCTGGATGCCGTAGCCGTGATAGGTCTGCAGGTCCGGCCGCTGCCGCCAGGGCGGGTTGATCCAAAGCGTGGTAACGCCGAGCCCCTGCAGGTAATCGAGCTTGCTCGTGATGCCCTTGATGGTGCCGCCGTTGAACCGGTGTGCCCGGCGCCATCCAGGCGGCCTTATCGCCGGCCCTGAACTGTTCGGGATGGGCCGGATCGAACATGGGCCGCGTCGCTTCCTGCCCGTCGCTGAAACGGTCCGGCAGAAGCTGGTACATGGTCTGGTCGCGCCAGGTTGCCGGGCTGGGGAATACCCTGCCCGCGAGGTTTGAGATCGGCGGCACTGAGTGTGCGCGGCGCCTCGTCCTCGATCTTGGTAAAAGTTGTCACGGTTATATCCTCCGGCCGGCAGGTCGACGGCTGAGACTGTCCATAGGCAGGTTGTTTTGCGGCAGCGCAAATTTATCACACAAGCCGCCCCGCAGCCCAATCAGCAGGCAGGAGGGACAGGCAAGCGCGCACAGCGCGGGCAGATGGGAGAGACCAGGGG
Source organism: uncultured Chloroflexia bacterium (assembly GCA_963791135.1). Lineage (GTDB taxonomy): Bacteria > Chloroflexota > Anaerolineae > Caldilineales > Caldilineaceae > Fredericiella. The sequence continues at coordinate 74,849 of CAWBRX010000003.1, read as the reverse complement.
ACACGTACAGCGCATAAAAAACGAGCGGGGAAGCGCTCTGTACGCTCCCCCGCTCGTATGTTGCTAAACCAGAAGATTCTGTTCAGTTACAGCACTGTAGTGGTAATGCCAAACAGGCCAAGCAGCCACAGCACCAGCCAGGCCACTACGCCGATGGCGATGGCAGCAATAAATGCGCCACTCCAGCCTTCGACTTCCATGCCCGGCACAAATGCACCGCTAAACTTCAGGATGACGGCCGCAATCACCAGGCTGATGATCGCGCCGATGAGCCCTGACATTGTGCCTAGGCCGAACAGCCCCAGGATCCAGTAGATAATTGCCGCTACGACCGAGATCACCAAGGCTGAAATAATCGCGGCGCCGAAGCCCCTGACTTTCATGCCCAATCCCATTCTGCCTACGATCCAAATCACAAGCGCCGAAACGACCAACCAGACCAGAAAGCTCCAAACTGCACCCATCATTTGAGACCTCGCTTCTCTGTGACTTTTTTCAGGATGAGAAAAACAGATAGTAGTGTATATCATACACCAAATTCTATTGAATGCAATACATATTTTGGTGCAATATATGCAAGATCTGCCGAAATCGGCGAAATTGGTACGAAAACCCTACAAAACTCAGTCATTTTGGTATAGGCTCCCCACCTACTGCTCTGCGCGTTGGCTCAGCCGGTGCACCCACAGGATAGGAATGGCAGTTATGACAATCACGAAGAAGGCCACCACGTTGGTAATGGGTCGATCGCGCGGGCGGAAGAGCTGGTTGAAGATCCAGATCGGCAGCGTCTGCTGCTGGCCGGCCGTAAATGTCGTGACGATGATCTCGTCAAACGAAAGCGCAAAGGCCAGGATGCCGCCTGCCAGCATGGCGGTGGACAGCACTGGCAGCAGGATATGGCGAAACGTCTGGAAGCCATTGGCACCCAGGTCCATCGATGCTTCTACCTGCGACCACCCGGTGCGGCGGAAGCGGGCGAGAGCGTTGTTGTACACCGTGACGACGCAGAAGGTGGCGTGGCCGATGACGATGGTCCAAAAGCTGAACGGGATCTCGAACATGGCGATGCTCGAGCGCAGGGCGATACCGGTAACGATGCCGGGCAGCGCGATCGGCAGCAGCAGGAGCAGCGAGACGACCTCGCGGCCAAAGAAGCGGCTGCGGTGCACGGCAGCTGCGGCCAGCGTGCCCAGCACCAGCGCAATGGTGGTGGCCACGGTAGCAACACGCACCGACAGCCACAGCGCCGCCCAGAAGTCGGTGCGGGTCAGCGCCTTCCCCCACCACTGGAGTGTAAAACCCGGCAGGGGAAATGTGAAGGCGGCAATGTCCGTCGTGAAGGTGTAGAGCAGGATCACCCAGATCGGCACGTGCAGAAATAGTAGCACGAGCATCGCCGTGACGGACAACCCCAGCGGGGCTTTTTCGCGTTCAACTGCACCTGCGGCCGGCTTTGCCGTCGTACTTATCGCCGCCATCGTTCGCCTCTCCTTTCCATGCGCCCCACGCTTCGCTTAATGCGCACGTCCTATCCCTTCGTTTCGTGCGCCCGCCCTGCTCCTACCCCACCGTTTCGTGCGCACGCCCACGTGCGCAACCGCACGCCCACGTGCGCAACCGCACGCCCACGTGCCGCCCCTCCTGTCGCGGGACCGTCTATAGCGCCTCAAACGCGCCAAGCTGCTTGGCGCCCAGCAGGTAAAGAATCATGATCACCATGGGCACGACGGTAAACGCCGCGGCCAGCGGCAGGTTGCCGGCCGTACCTTGGTAGGCGAGCACCGCCTGGCCGATAAAGAAGGCCGAGTTGCCCAGCACTGTGGGCACGATGAAGTCGCCCAACGTCAGCGAGAACGTAAAAATCGAGCCGGCGACGATGCCGGGGAAGACCAGCGGCAGCAGCACGTTGCGGAAAGTCTGGTTGGGGGTGGCGCCCAGGTCGGACGAGGCCTCCAGGTAGGAACGGGGTACCCGCTCGAGCGCAGCCTGGATCGGCAGCACCATGTACGGCAGCCAGACGTAGGTGAAGGCAATAAACATCCCTATCGCCGAGACGGCGAGCGATGGGCCGCCGATCGCCGGCAGGCCTAACACCCCTTCCACGATCCAGCCCAGCCGCAGCCCATTGGCAAAGTACATCAAGATCCCTTCACGCGAGAGAATCAGCTTCCAGGCGTAGACGCGCACGAGATAGCTTGACCAGAGCGGCAGCAGCACTGCCAGGTAAAGCCACCCCTTGGCGCGGGGACTGGCATAGCGGGCGATGTAGTATGCCAGCGGAAAGGCAAGCAGGGCGCAGGCAATGGTCACGAACGCCGCCATCGTCACGGTGCGGACAATGATCGCCAGGTTCGCCGGCTGCAGCAATGCCAGGTAGTTCTTAAACGTAAACTCGTGCACAACCTTGCCGCTGAAGTCGTCCAGCCGGTAAAAGCTCTGGATCAACAGCGCCACCAGCGAACCCAGGTAGACGACAATCATATAGCCCAACGGCAGCGCAAACAGCAGCAGCAGCAGCAGCCACGGCCGCGTGTAAAGCGCAGTCGATAGTCGGTTGAGCAGCCCAGGTCGGGTCGTCGGTGCAGCAGCCGAAGCGACGGCCATAGCTATACCCTCCAACAGAGAACGAGTGCAACAACGTCTAATACAACCCGTTGCGTGGATAGCGCATAAGCTCGCGCTCCCACAAGGCCATGTCCTTGACGGTCATGCCTTCCATTAACTTCTCGACGTTATACTTGGTCCGCCCCTTGCGATCTGCTTCGGTCGGCGTGTATGTCTTCACACTGCGGTCGAAGACCAGGTCGCGATAGGGATAGGTCAGATCCTTGGGCAGCGCCGTATTCGCCATGTGATACGGCACCGAGGTGTTGAGCCACCCGATGCGCAGCATCGCCCCGCCCATCATAAACACCCCCACGCTGGTCGCAGCCACAAACAGCCCAATCGTCGCCCAGCGTGCCCACCACGCCCTTCCCGGAAGCCCCTTCCCGGAAGACCCCGTCCATGCGTCACCGCCCATAGCTGCGCTGTTCCGGCTGTACTTGGCGAACAGGTAGAAGAGCACAAATGTCGGCAGAAACATGCCGCGCATGCTGAAGTTGCCGGTGTTGGAAAATGCTACGAGGTAAATGATGACATAAAACGGTACCGTCATAGCAAAGTACCAGCGGTCCAGCTTCTTCATGCGCCGCACGACCAGCAGCAGCAGGAACGGGATGGCCGCAAACTCGACGAGCGGCACGAAAAGCAGAAAGATCGGCAGCGAAATCAGCTTGTCGAGCCAGAACTCGCCGGTGACTTGCAGGCGAAAGGTTGACGGTTCCAGCGTCGACGCCGCCTGCCGGTGGATAAACAGAAAGAGCGGGATAAGCGCCAGGACTGTCGTGTAGGCGAACATCCACGTGCGCACGACGTGCCGCCACAGCAGCTTTACGTGCAGCACGGCAAAGAACGGCAGCGCCAGCACGCTGAAAGGGCTGCAGTAGAAGGCGCCGGCCGCCAACAGCGAGATCACCAGCGGCTTTGGCCAGCGCCCGCGGCGCAGCGTGCCCGCGCCGCAGCCGATCGTGGCCGGCATGGCTGCGGCTGGCGCCGGGCGCAAAGGCGTAGAACAGCCACACCGCGGCTATCACGATGGCCCAGAAGCCGACGACATGGTGGATCGTCCAGTACATGCCGGTGTAAAACGACGAGATCTGCGTGTTGGCCTTGAAGTAGTCTTTCTGCCACCACTCATACATTGTGGTGAGCTGAAAGGGCCTTGTCAGCCAGTCAAGGCCGCTGAAGAACGTCATTAGGAAGACAAACCAGCGGATCTGCCCGGCGCGGCGGAAGAACAGATGCGCCACCTCGACGATGCTCAGAAGAATCAGCAGGTGATAGAAGAAGTTGCCGGCGACAAGTGCATCTTTGAGCGTCAAGAAGGGCACTGCCAGAAAGAGCACGGCGGCCGGGTAAAACGAGGCATAGTAAAACGAGAAAAGAAAGTCGCCGCTGGGCGGGCTGCGCAGCGGATAGCTCGCCGACAGCGTCATGGATGCTAACTCGGCAAGGTGCGCAAAGTCGTCGCCCAGCACGCGCACCTCGGTGTTGGGCAGCCACTGCAGCAGGTAGACCAGGCGTGGCACCGTCAGCACCACCAGCGCGGCCAGCGCGAGCCACAGGCTCGTCCTGTCCAGGCGTGCGCGGCCGCGGCGCACGTGCAGTTGGCTTACCAGCTGAAGCCCCGCCAACGTGGCGCCCAGGAAGACAAAGACCGCCGTCGAAACCGGCAGCTCCAGGAGATTCATCAGCGCCAGCGTGAGAAAGTTGGCGATGACGATGGCGCTGAAAAAGCGCGAGAACGGCAAATTGCCCAGGCGGTTGCGTCCCTGCGGGCGAGCGGACATCCTACAAACTCATTTCAGTAACATGCAGTAAATGTGGCGACAAAATCCCGTATACCGTGTCCTTCTACGGCGAGCCTATATTCGCGTCACCCGGCCAGGCGCAGCATCTGTTCCTTCGACCACTGCAGACGGCAGCGCTGCCCGTTGTTGGCGTGCGCGTCGATGGCGCTGTTGTCAAGGTTCTGCTGCACTACGGCCAGCCGCTCGCCGCTGTCGAGCTGCACGAAATAGCGGGTGTAGAGGCCCAGGTAGACCACGTCCAGCACGGTGCCGTCCACCGCGACGGCGCCGGGCAGCAGCGGCGCGCCGGCCGGGCCGAGGTGGATCTTTTCGGGGCGCAGCGCGTACCTGCCATCTGCGGCCGTCAGCTTGCGCGCCAGCTCGCCGGTGATCATATTCGAAGTGCCCACAAAGCCGGCCACAAATGCGGTGGCCGGCTTTTCGTACATCGCAGCCGGCGTGCCGATCTGCTCGATCTTCCCCTGGTTGAACACTGCGATGCGGTCGCTCATGCTGAGCGCCTCTTCCTGGTCGTGCGTCACAAAGACAAAGGTGATGCCCACCCGCTGCTGCAGCTGCTTGAGCTCGACCTGCATCTCCTGGCGCAGCTTGAGGTCGAGCGCGCCGAGCGGCTCGTCCAGCAGCAGCACCCGCGGCTCGTTGATCAAGGCGCGCGCCAGCGCCACACGCTGGCGCTGGCCGCCCGACAGCTGCGACGGCTTGCGCCGCCCAAAGCCCGGCAGCCGCACCAGTTCCAGCATCTCATCCACCCGCCGCGTGACGTTCGGCCTTTGGTACCTTTTTCATCATCAGGCCGTAGGCGATATTGTCACCCACGGTCATGTGTGGGAAGAGCGCATAATCCTGAAAGACCGTATTGACGTCGCGTTCGTAGGGCGGCAGGTTGGTCACGCCTGCGCCGTGCAGGTATACCTCTCCCATGGTGGGGCGGTCAAAGCCGGCGATCATGCGCAGGCAGGTCGTCTTGCCCGAGCCGGACGGGCCCAGCATCGTGAAGAACTCGCCGTCCTCGATCTGGAGGTCGACGTTGTCCACTGCCTTGACGTCGCCGAAGGCGCGCGTGACGCCCTCGAACACAACGGCAGGCACGCGGCTGCCCCTGCTGCCACTTGCTGCCGTTGGTTGGACGGTGCCGGATGGTTGGCTCATAGCATCAGCTGTTTGAGATCATGACGTGCTTGGTGATCTGGTAATCGCCCACTGCCTCGGCCGAGAGATCCTTGCCAAAGCCCGACTGCTTGAAGCCGCCATGCGGGCCTTCCGACGCCAGCGGGATATGGTCGTTGATCCAGACCGTGCCAAACTCGAGCTGCTGCGCCAGCCGCATGGCGCGGCCGACATCCTTGGTAAACACCGAAGCCGCCAGGCCGTAGAGCACGTCGTTGCCATACTCCAACGCCTGCGCCTCGCCGTCAAAGGCGCTGACGGTGAGCACCGGGCCAAAGACCTCGCTCTGGATGATCTCCGACTTCTGATCGGCGTCCACGATCACCGTCGGTTCGACAAAGAAGCCGCCGTCGAACCCCTTGGGCACGCCGCCGCCCGTCAGCATGCGGGCGCCGCCGGCCTTGGCGCGCTCGATAAAGCCCAGCACGCGCTGGCGCTGCACGTCGGAGATGGCCGGCCCCATCGCCGTGTCGTCGTCAAACGGCATGCCGACCTTGACGCCGCGCATCGCCTCGACCACCGCCTCGAGGGTATCGTTGTAGCGGCTCTTTTCGACGTAGACGCGTGTGGCCGCGGTGCAGTCCTGGCCCGGTGTTGCAGATGGCGGCGAACGACGCCTTGGCGCTGACCAGGTCTACGTCGGCATCGTCAAAGACGATCACCGGGGCCTTGCCGCCCAGTTCCAGGTGGACGCGCTTGAGCGTGTTGGCGGCCGTCGCCATGATCTTCTTGCCCGTAGCCGTCGAGCCCGTGAGGCTGACCATGCGCACGTCCGGATGCTCGACCAGCGCCTGGCCGGTGTCGTTGCCGCCGGTCACGACGTTGACGACGCCGTCGGGGATGCCGGCCTGCTGGATCAGCTCCGCCAGCATCAGCGCGGTCAGCGGGGTCGTGGGTGCGGGCTTGAGCACGACCGTGCAGCCCGCCGCCAGCGCCGGTCCCAGCTTCCACACCGCCATCAGCAGCGGATAGTTCCAGGGCGCAATCTGGCCGACCACGCCCACCGGCTCGCGGCGGAACATGGAGGTGTAGCCGGCGGCAAACTCGCCGGCGCGGCTGCCGTGTGTATCGCGGGCCGCCGCGGCAAAGAAGCGCAGGTTGTCGACCGCAAACGGGATGTCGCCCGCCATCGTCAGCTGGGCATAGGGCTTGCCGGCGTTCTCCGACTCGACGCGGCCGATCTCGGCGCCGTTCTGTTCGAGCAGGTCGGCCAGGCGAAAGAGCGCCAGCGAGCGCTCGCCCGGCGTCTTGCCGCGACCAGCGGCCGTCATAAAACGCCGTCTTCGCCGCCTGCACGGCGCGGTCGACATCCGCCCTGCTGCCGTCCGGCACCGTCGCAATCTGCTTGCCCGTCGCCGGGTTCAGGATCGCCATCTCCGCGCCGCCGTCTGAGTCCTGCCATTGGCCGTTGATGAATAGTTTCGTGTGCATAGAAGTGGCTCCATGTGCCCCGGGACGGGCGAACGCAGGCGTTCGCATCACGTCCCGGGGACATTGTCTACCTTTCTACTGCCCGCCCATAATGGCGATGTAGTCTTCGACCCACTTGCTGTACGGGATGCAGCTGTCGCTGCCGTCGGCGCACTTGGTGGTGGGCGTCTTCCAGAAGGAGATCTTGTCGAAGTTCTCAAAGCCGTTGGTCGTGCAGCCTTCGGCGCCCAGCAGCTCAGTGGCCTGGCAGGCGGCCGGCACCGAGGGCACGGAGCCGAACCAGGCGGCGACGTCGCCCTGCACCTTGGGGTCGAGCGAGTGCTCCATCCACAGGTAGGCGCAGTTGGGGTGCGCGGCCTCGGCGTGCAGCATCGTCGTGTCGGCCCAACCCGTGGCGCCCTCCTGCGGGATGACGCTGTCGATCGGCTCGCCGCTGGCCTTGAGCAAGTTGACCTGGTACGGCCATGAGCTGGAGGCAACAAAGCCCTCGTTGGTGAAGTCCTCGATCTGGACGGTTACGTCGTGCCAGTAGCGGCCGACCAGTTCACGCTGGCCGCGCAGCAGTTCAATCACGGCGTCGTACTGGGGCTGCGTCAGGAAATAGGGGTCGCCGATTCCCAGATCGGGGTTGGCCGACTTGAGGTAGAGCGCAGCATCGGCCACGTAGATGGGGCCATCGTAGGCCTGCACGCGGCCCTTGTTGGGCTTGCCGTCGGGAAAGTCCATGGGCTTAAACACGACTTCCCAGCTCGTGGGCGCTTCGGGGAAGGTCTCGGTGTTGTACATCAGCACGTTGGCGCCCCACTGGTAAGGCACGCCGTAGTGGACGCCGTCGACCGTGTACCAGGGCGCACTCTGCAGCCGCTCGTCGACGTTCTTAAAGCTGGGGATGAGGTCGGTGTTGACCGGCTGGACGGTGCCGCCGGCGATCAGGCGCAGGCTGGCGTCGCCCGAGGCCGTCACCAGGTCGAAACCGCCCTGGTTCATCAGCGTCACCATCTCGTCGGAGGTGCCAGCGGTCTTGACGTTGACCTTGCAGCCGGTGTCCTTCTCGAACTGGGTGACCCAGTCGTAGGCCGGGTCGGTCTCGCCGCGTTCGATGTAGCCGGCCCAGGCCACGATGTCAAGCTGGCCCTCACCGGGGCCGACTTCTGTCATGCTGGGAGCAACTGCGGCATTGCTTGCTGTTTCATCGGTGGGAGCAGCAGTTGCCTCGGCGGCGGCATCGCCGGCGGGCGCGGCAGCGGGAGCGGCCGCCGGGGCAGCGCAGGCACTTAGCACAAGGCTAAAGATGGCCAGCAGTGCCAACACAAGGGTGGCTGTTCGTCGCATACAGGTGTTCCTCCTTGGAACGGCATATAAGGTTGTGGGGTGTGCACTGCAAAGGGGCAGAGCGTGCGGCATTATACGCCGACTCCAGAGGTGGCGGCAAACGCCTTAAGGCGCAGAGGGATAGTTAACTCGACAGAATCGGCGCATCGTGCTACCATGCAGGCCAGTCATTCGCTTTCGGAGCCTGCATCCATGAATTGCCCCAACTGCAACACCTGGAATCCTGAGGACAAAACTGTCTGCTGGCGCTGCCAGGCCGAGCTGCCCAAGCCCAAGCCGCCCAAGAAGAAGCGACAGGGTGGGTTCCCGACCTGGACGTGGGCACTCATCGTCGCCCTGTTCGCCCTTACACTCCTGGCCCAGTGCTACTTCATGCCGCTGTCGGGCGGCCTCGGCAAGTAGGCAGCGTCCCCCTCTCCCTCATGGCCCCAACCGAGCAACCGCTGGATTACGCAGCAGATTATGCGGCCATAGCCCGCCTGTTGGTGGGCTGGCATAACGCGCACCAGCGTGACCTGCCCTGGCGCACATCTCCTGCCGGTGCACGCGACCCCTATGCTGTTTGGATCAGCGAAGTGATGCTGCAGCAGACGCGCGTCGAGGCGGTCGTCGGCTATTACAACCGCTGGATGAAGCGCTTTCCAACCGTAGATGCCTTGGCGGCGGCCAACCTGCAGGACGTCCTCAAGGCATGGGAGGGGCTCGGCTACTACGCACGTGCCCGTAACCTGCACCGGGCAGCCATACACATTGTTGGCGAGTTCGGTGGCGTCTTCCCGGCCGAACGATCTGCGCTGCTGGCGCTCCCGGGCATTGGCGAGTACACAGTGGGCGCACTGTTGAGCATCGCCTACAACCAGCCCGAGCCGCTGCTCGACGGCAACGTCAAGCGCGTGCTGGCGCGCCTGCTCGATCTGGACCAGCCCATCAACCATCCCTCTGTGCTCAAGCTGCTCTGGCAGCACGCCCGCGCGCTGGTAGCCGCCGCTGCCCCAGGCGAGGCAGGCGCGTGCAACGAAGGTCATCATGGAGCTGGGCGCCATGATCTGCACGCCGCAGAGCCCGCGCTGCCTGCTGTGCCCGTTACAGGACCTGTGCGCCGCTGCCGCCCACGGCACCCAGGCCGACCGGCCCGTCATGCCCCCGCGTAAGCGCACGCCCCATTACGACGTCGCCGCCGGCGTGATCTGGCAGGGCGAGCCCTATCGTTCGCCGCTGCTCCTGGCGCAGCGCCCGCACAAAGGGCTGCTGGGCGGGCTGTGGGAGTTTCCGGGCGGCAAGCTGGAAGAGAGCGACCTCGACCTGTGCGCGTGCCTGCGGCGCGAAATTGCCGAGGAGCTGGCGATCGACATCGAGGTGCGCGAACAGGTTGCCGTCGTGCAGCACGCGTACACGCATTTCCGCATCACGCTGCACGCGTTTCATGCGGTCCTATCGTGGGCGGCGAACCGCAGAAGATCGGGGTAGCGGACTGGCGCTGGGTTGCGCTTGACGACGTGGCCACGCTTTCCCTTGGCAGTGACGGACCAGAAGATACTGGCGGCTGTCAAGGTGGGGGCGCGCGGTAGGGGCATGAGGTCCGGCGGTGACAACTTCGTCGTCGCGGCGATAGTTGTTCCGCCGGACCTCGTGCCCCTACGAATCGTTCGTGCTCGCTAAGTAACTCAGGCAGCCGGGCGGAGGTGGCTGCTCTTCCGGCGGCGTCGGCCGCCGTCTTCCATCCGGCATGCGTCCGAGGACTACAAATGCCGACTCGATTAATGCCTTGCGCCATTGGTCTATGCTTGCGTTGCCGTTGCCGGGGCCGAGCGCATCGCTGGCGGTGCGCCAGATCGTGTCGTTGCGGGCACACTCGATAAAGTCATGACCCCACCACGTCAGGCGCAGCTCATTCCAGCGCGGGCGGCGGTCCGGGCCCATCATGGCATTCCCGTCCAGGAGTCGTGCCTCATGCAGCTGCCGAATGTGCTCGCCCACCTGCTCAGGCGTATATCCGGCAATACGTACCATCACGCTGTCGAGCGGTCGCTCGTTGGCGGCAACGGCGAGCAGTATTTTGCGCACTAACTCCATGTCGCGAGTCATCGTTGCCGTGGCGGGAGCCGCCTTCTACACGCTGCGAAAGAAATTCATGTCAGTTATGCAGCCGTGCGCAGTTCACGCCCCAAAAATATCGGCTGGCCCGATGCATTGTATAACATGGGCTGTCGATTTTGCGCAAAGGTTTCTTTTGTCACCACGCAGCGCACGATGTCGTCACGGCTCGGAATCTCGAACATGACGTCGAGCAGGGCATCTTCGACGATGCTGCGCAGGCCGCGTGCGCCCGTGCGGCGCAAGAACGCCTCCGTTGCCACCGTCTCCAGCGCCTCGGTCTCGAACTCCAGGCGCACGTTGTCCATGGCAAACAGCCGCTGATATTGGCGCACCACGCTGTCCTTGGGTTCGGTGAGGATCCGCACCAGCGTGCGCCGGTGAGCGCCTCCAGGCTGACTGCACGGGCAGGCGGCCGATAAACTCGGGAATCAAGCCATAGCTGAGCAGGTCGTCCGGCAGCACCTGGCTGAGCATATGGGTTTCGTCGCTGCGCTCTTTCTCCATCTTGCGAATGCGCAGCTCGCGCTGCCGTTCCGTCGGATCGTCCGGCAGCGGCAGGTCGCTTTCGATAGGGTTTGCCTGCTGATCGACCTGGGGCCTGACCGGGGCGTCTTCGTCCACAAAGCCCAGCGACCCGCGCCGCTGCACGCGCTTGCGCACGACGTCCGCCAGGTGCGCAAAGGCGCCGCCGCAGATAAAGAGGATATTGCGCGTGTCGAGCTGGATAAACTCCTGCTGCGGATGTTTGCGACCGGAGCCGGGCGGCACATTGACGATGTTGCCTTCGATGATCTTGAGCAGCGCCTGCTGCACGCCCTCGCCGCTCACGTCGCGGGTGATGCTGGGGTTGTCGCCGCTCTTGCGCGCGATCTTGTCGATCTCGTCGACGTAGACGATGCCATAGGCGGCGCGCTGGGTGTCCCAGTTGGCGTTCTGCAGCAGCCCGACCAGGATCGTCTCGACATCCTCGCCGACATAGCCTGCCTCGGTCAGCGAGGTGGCGTCGGCAATGGTGAAGGGCACGTCCAGCATCTTGGCCAGCGTCTGCGCCAGCAGCGTCTTGCCGCTGCCTGTGGGGCCGATCAGGAGCACGTTGCTCTTGGCCAGTTCGACGCCGCTGTCTTCCTGCTCGACCGGGGGCCGGCTGGAGACCGCAGCGGAGGCGCCCAAAGACGCGCTTGTAGTGGTTGTAGACCGCCACCGAGAGCACCTTCTTGGCGCGCTCCTGGCCGATCACATATTGATCCAGGTGCTCGACGATGGCGCGTGGGCTGGGAATCGCCCGTGGTCCCTGCCCCGGCGAACCTGCCGGTCGCGGCGCGCCGCCGCAATGAGGCCGTCTTCGGCCAGGATCTCGGCGCCCAGCAGCACGCACTCGTCACAGATATAGACGCCGTCCGACCCTTCGATCAGGCGGCGAACTTCTGTGCGATCTTTGCCGCAAAAGGAACAGTGGGGAAGCTGAGAATCAGGCATGGTTTAACACTTGGGTCTAACAGTTAGAAGCTGTACAAGCAAAAGGACAAACAGATGTGAACTCGCGAGCGGCACGGAGAGCGAGGCTCACTGGCCCACCCACAAATTCACATCCGTCTTGCTGTGCCTGTCAGGCGCCATTGGTGGCGGCGGCCGTGTCGGCCGGGTCGGCAAACTTGATCTGGCCTTCCTTGGTGATGACGACCAGGTCATTCGTGTCGCCAAGCACGTCGTCGACCAGCCCAAACTTCTTGGCTTCCAGGGCGTTCATGTAGCGGTCGCGGATGAACTCCTCCTCGATTTCCTTCCAGTCATGGCCCGAGTGCTTGCCCACCAGGTGGAAGAGCTGCGTCTGCACGCGCTCCTGCTCGCGGAAGGCGATGCGCACGTCTTCGGTGTAGCCCTGGGCGCCGCTGCTGGCCGGGTGCATGTGGATCGTGGCATGGGGCAGCGCATAGCGCTTGCCCTTGGCGCCGGCCGCCAACAGCACCGTGCCCATGCTGGCCGTGACGCCGACGGCATAGGTCGCCACCGGGGCCGAGATCATCTGCATGGTGTCGTAGATCGCCAGGCCGGCATAGATGCTGCCGCCGGGGCTGTTGATGTACATGTTGATCGGCTGATTCGGGTCCTCGCCGTTCAGGTAGAGCAGCTGCGCCACGATCAGGTTCGCCACCTGGTCGTTGATCGGCGTGCCGAGAAAGACGATGCGCTCCTTGAGCAACAGGCTATAAATGTCATACGCACGTTCGCCGCGGCTCGAGCTGTCGATGACCATCGGAATCACGTTAGTAGGGTGGATCATTTCATTCTCCCTTAGTTTTCATTAGCAGTGAGATGCAGACTCTGCACTTTCACGATACGCCGGGCTACCAAGCGACAATGTAATCCGTCTCCTGTTGCGTGTTTGCGATATATTAGAAGTTGCCGGCGCTGCCGCTCCTACTCTGCCGGCTGCTCTTCTGCCTGCTGCCGGCTGCCTCTTCACTGCCTGCCGCGGCTGCTTCGGCATCTGTCTCGGCATCCGCTGCGGGTTCGTCCTGCGGCTCGCCGCGGGCGATGCTCGCCAGCTTGTCGATAGCCTTGCGGGTCAGGATCTGGCTGATGATCATCGTGCGCCCTGCTCCCTGCCGCAGCATGTCGGCCAGCGCCTTGGTGCTTTCCGCCATCTCGCCATCTTCACCGTCTTCGCCCGCGCCGCCGCCGATCATCGCCTTGATCTGCTCTTCGATATCATCGTCCGTAGCGGTCAGGTTCTCTGTCTTGACGATCTCGGACAGCACCAGGTTCCGGCGCGCAATCTTGGTTGCCTCCGGGCGCAGGCGCTCACGGTACTCTTCCATGTTCTGGTTGGTCTGGCGCAGGAAGGTCTCGAAGCTGTCGATACCGATCTGGCGCAGGCGCTGCTCGGTGTCCTGCAGCATCGAGTTGATCTGGTCCTCGATCACCACGGGCGGATAGTTGAGCGTGCTCATCTCCACCACGGCGTCGAGTACGCTCGTGATGTACTCGTTCTCCAGGCGGTTCTTCTGGTTCGCTTCCATGCTGTCGCGAATGCTCTGGCGCAGGTCCTCGAGCGTCTCAAAGTCAGGGCCGACCAGCTTGGCCAAGTCGTCGTTGAGTTCGGGCGCCTCGTAGGCCTGGACATCCTTGACCGTTACCGTGAAGGTAGCTTCCTTGCCGGCATAGATGCTCTGGCCCTCGGCCGGCCAGCCCAGCACGAACTCCTTGGTCTCCCCCTTGCTGAGGCCGATCAAGGCTTCGTCAAAGCCCGGCGGCTCCATCGGGTTCTCCTGGTCCGGCGTCACATCCCAGTCGGTCTCGTCGAGCACGACCGTTTCTTTGCCGCCTTCTTCGATCGGCGCAATCACGCTGCGCACGTCGATCGTCAACATGTCGCCCCAGTCGCTGGGGCGCTCGACGCTCTGCCACGAGGAATACTGCTCGCGATACTGCTCGAGCCGCTTTTCGACCTCTTCCTCGTCCAGCTCAGCCTTGGGCTCGTCGAGGCGCAGGCTGTGGTAGTCGCCCAGCTTCATCTCGGGATCCAGCGGCACCAGCAGCGTATAGGTCAGCGGGTCAAGCTTGATATCCTCCAACGAGGACTGGGCATACGGCTCGATATGCTCCTGCTCGATCGCCTGCTGGAACAGCTCCTGGCCCAGGTCCTCGACAAACTCCTGGTAGAGGTTGGCCAGGCCAAACTGCTGGACGATGATGTTGTAGGGCGCCTTGCCCTTGCGGAACCCCGGAATGCGATACTGGCTGGCAACCTTGTTGGCGGCCTTGCGCAGCTCGCGATCGACGCGTTCCTGGTCGACTAGAATGGTGACCGCCAGTTGGCGATCGTCACGCGGCTCGGTAGTAACGGTAAGAGACATAAACGTTCCTCGAAAAGTTTTGCCGGTCGGTCACCGCAAGACGCCACCGGACGGCCTCAATGCTAATTCTCGAATTTCGTAATCTTATCACAGGGGAAAATGCGAGGCAAAGCCGTCACCCAGAAACGCGCGACTATTCCCTGCCTCCACCCCTTCCAGGAAGACCGTCTTCCAGGAGTCCAGCAAGCGGTCAAAGGATATCGTGCTGAAGCAGCAGGCTTCCGACTAGCACCAGGAATCGGTACAATGGTGTTGGCTCAAGTGGTCCGTCAAAGGGCAGGTGTGTTGTGGCCTCGCCAAACGGGTGAACGTGCCACCTGCCACGATGAAAGTCCAGGCCAAAGATCCGAGTATCGCCATCGACTAATGCGAAGTTGATCGCACCTGTGACTTCGCCTACGAAGACCTGGACAAATAAACCGGCGCGAATCTGCAAGCGAAGGGAGAGCGTTACGTCTGTGTGGTCGATTTCTTCAACAGCTTGAATGAACCAAAACGTGTCTGGCGCCTGGAATGCCTCCAGCCTGTACTCCGCCAGACTAGGCACGCGCCGCTTCCTTGATCTCTTGGAGCCGGCGCCGCAGGGTTTCTATTCCGCCTATAGCGATCTCCCACTGCATGGCGTCCTGTTCTACTTCCCAGCTATAGCCGCGCTGTACGACGACATCTTGGGCCACGAACTGGTCAAACGTTACGCCGTATTTCCGCGATAGCGTTTCATTGACCCGCTGGTGCTGCGCCATCTTGCGCAGATACTCCGCCTCTAGCAGGCGCCGGATCTTGGCATCAATGTCGTCGTCGCCCAGAATGGGATCGGCGAGCCACTGTTGTGTCTGCTCTTTGAGCACCATTTCGGCCATTGTGCACCTCCTAACGCACTACCCTTCAGCGAAGCTACACCCATTGTGGCACAATGCGACGCCCTGTCAACCTTTTGCGTCCCTTTACGTCCGCCCAAACGCCTTCTCCAACTCCGCTGCCGGCAGCTGGATCACCGTGGGGCGCCCGTGCGGGCAGGTGCGCGGGGACTGGCACTCTTCTAACTGCCGCACCAGCTCGCGCATCTCGAGGTCGCTGAGCAGCTGGCCGGCCTTGATCGCCGCACGCTTGCACACCATCTTGACCAGCGCATCCTCGAGTTCCTCGCCTACCTGGTTGCGCCGCTCGGCCAGGCTGGAGGCGATCTCCTCCAGCACGCGCAGCGGATCCTCCCCTGCCAGCGACGCCGGCGCCGCGCGCACCAGAAAGGTGTCGCCGCCAAACGGCTCGACCTCAAACCCGAGATGCTGCAGCTCCACCAGGTGGCTCGCCACCAGCCCGGCCAGGCGGGTGCCGACGTGCAGCGTGAGCGGCTCGAGCAGGTGCTGCTTGGCCACGGTGCCGCCGGCGGTGCCGTAGCGCTGCGCCAGGTACTTCTCGTACAGGATGCGCTCATGCGCCGCATGCTGGTCGATCAGGAACATGCCCTCAGGCCCCTCGGCCACGATGTACATGGCCCCCACCTGGCCGACCACGCGCAGCGGCGGCAGCTGGGATGTGCGCACGCCCAATGGCCCACTTGGTGCGCTGGAAGGGCGCGGGTTGGGCGGAAACAACGTCCGGACGCCGCTTCATCGGCGGCAGCGCTCTCTGCCTGCTCACCCGCCGGCTCGTCGTTTTCGGTACCGGCAGTTCAGTACCGGTCTCCTCTGCCGGCCATTCCGTTGGCGCGCCCGAGGGCGCCGGCAGCCCTAACGTGCGGCCCTGTGAACTCGGGGGCGGCACGTACAGGTCCAGGTGGTGCTGCCGGTCGATGTTGACGATGGTGTCGCGCCGTGCAAACCAGGTGGCGACGTCCGGCGCCGGCTGGCCCCCTGGGCCACTCGCAGGCAGGATGCGCCCCTCCTCGTCCATCGTCATGTCGGGCGCCGGCACCGCCCCCACCAGGGCGCGGCGCACGGCCTTCTGCACGGCGGAAAAGACGCGCCGCTCCTGTGCAAAGCGGACCTGCGTCTTCTGCGGATGCACGTTGACGTCTACCTCGGCCGGGTCCAGCGTCACAAAGATGGTGGCCAGCGGATAGCGGCCCACCGGCAGCAGCGTGTGAAACGCCTGCACCACGGCGTGCGCCAGCGTGCGATCTTCGATCGAGCGGTGGTTGACAAACAGGTCGATCGCGCTGCGGTTGGAGCGCGTGAGGCTGGGCAGGCTGACATAGCCCACAACGTCGATGCGGCTCTCCGCGCTTTCGCCACGTGCCGGGACGGGCTGGCCCACATCGGCCATAAACTCGATGTCGGCTTCGGCGGGCGGGACATGGCCAGTAGGGCTGCCCGGAGCACTGTCCGCAGTGTTGTCTCCGCCGTGTGCGGTCTGCGGCGCCTCGCCAACCGCCACCATCTGCCGCGCGTTGTCCAGCCCGTAAATCTTGACCAGCACGTCGAAGAGGCTGCCGCTGCCGGCGGACTGGAAGAGCAGGCGGCCCTCGCTGGTGTAGGAGAAACGGCGGTCCGGATAGGCAAGCGCAAAGCGCTGGATCACGGCGCCGATCTGCCCTGCCTCGGTCGCGGGGGCACGCAGGAACTTTTGGCGCGCAGGAACGTTAAAGAAGAGCTGCTCTACATTGACGACCGTACCCACCGGCGCTCCGGCGCGGCTTTGCTGTTCAAGTCTGCCGCCGACAATGCGCAGCACTGTGCCGAAGTCCTCGCTCCGGTGGCGGGTGGTCAAGGTGAGCTGGCTGACAGCGGCGATGCTGTATAGCGCCTCCCCGCGGAAACCAAAGGTGGCGATGCGGCTCAGGTCTTCAAAGGTGTGCAACTTGCTTGTAGCATGGCGTTCAAATGCAAGCGGCGCTTCGGCGGCCGGAATACCCTGGCCGTTGTCGCTGACGCGCAGCAGGCGGCGCCCTCCTTCGCGGATTTCGACGCGAATCTCCGTGGCTCCCGCATCGATACTGTTCTCCACCAACTCTTTGACTACGTTGGCAGGTCGCTCGACAACTTCGCCGGCTGCGATCTTGGCGGCCACCTCGGGTGGCAAAACAATGATGGACATTCCATCATTATAACAGGAGGGAAGAGAAGGTATGAAGCAATGTAAGCTGTTAGCCCAGCAGCATCGTTCCCTGGCGCTCGCAATGGCGCTGGGACTGGTGATCTTGGGACTGGCGTTCTTTGCCGCCCCAAGCACAACGCGCGCCGAAGATGGAACAGGGGCTGCGACCGGGACTGCAAGTCCCGGCACGACTGTGCCGCCGGGTACGGTGCCTCCCATTGCACCGCTGCAGCCGTCCGTCACCTTCGTGCACGCTGCGTCGTTTAGCGTCGACCCGTATCTTGCCGCCGTCGACGTCTGCACGGACGCCGGTGACAGTCGTCACCGGGCTGGAGAACGTAATCTACGCCGAAGCCCGCACGCTCTACTTCAACCCGGCCTCGTTCGACTGGAAGATCGCCAGGTCCGGTACGAACTGTACAGATGTCCTGGTCGACATCGCACCGTTCAGCCTGGGCTACAATGCCGTAAAGGTGCTTGTGTTCGCGGGTGACGGCATCAAGCAGCCGCTCAGCGTGATCGACGTGTTCGCACGCGAGGGCGGCGGCGCGCTCTTTATGCCGTTTGTCTCCGTCACCAACCGGCTGGGCTAACGACCCGCCAATCGTTTAGTTCGCACGCCCACGTGCGAGTCTGCACGCCTACGTGCAATTCTCCGGCACGCAGGCGTGCCAGCTATTCAGGTACACGCCAGACCACCGTCCCCAGCGGGCAGCTGAAGGGTCTTCCAACAGCTGCCCGCACTTCCTCTCCCTTTTGCCTGCACCCTTCAGCGTGTAATTTCGTTTGCTGGAGGACGCGCCGTGCCTCCGGCAGCCACGCTATCCACATTAGATTGCGTCACGCCGCTCCGCCGCGTTTGAAATTCTGTGACCCTGTAGTATAAACATTGACTGGCGAGTCAGTATTTGGTTCGTAAGTCCAGAAACCGCCGCTGGGTCCAGTTTCGAGAATGAGTAGTGGTATGACATTTGATGTTGATACAGACACCCCCAAAGCGCCCACGCGTCCACTGAGGGAGCGCCAGCGTGAAGAGCGCGAGACGCTAATCATCGCGACGGCACAAGAAGTTTTTGCGGAACTCGGTTATCACGATACATCAATTGACGAAATCGCCGCACGCGTGGGGATTAGCAAGGGCACGATGTATTCCCATTTCGCCAGTAAAGAGGATCTGCTGGGCGCGGTTTTCGAGCGCGAGCTTGACAGCCTTATTGCGCAGATTGAGGAGATTAGTCGCGCCAATGTATCGGTACGTGCTCGCCTCGAGCAGGTTCTGCTGCAGGGCTACGCCGGCACGCACGGTATTCATCCCCGTGTTCTTGAACTGCATAACCTGCCCGGCCCCGCACGCGATGTGGTGAAGAAACGTGCTACCTTGCGCCGCAATATTGAGGTCGTGACAGACCTGATCTCTGAGCTGATCGAGGAGGGCAAGCTCACAGGGGAGTTGGAGGCAGCCATTCCTACGTCATATATGCTGGCCGCGTTTCTGAACCTTGCATCGCCAAGATACTACGCCCGGCTGCTGGAGGATGAGCAGCTTACCCCTGCCGAGTTCGTCGCAAACGTCAGCCACATCTTCTTTCAAGGAGTGCTCGCGCGGTAGCGTGAAATATTTCACAGACGCCTTCGAGTTTGTGTTCCAATGAATAGTTCCATTTATACTGGCAGGTTAATTGCACGGTTGGCGCAAGAGTTTGTGGGCGTAGATGGAGAAGTGAGATGTGGCAGCGAATCTGGGCGATGACCCAGAAGGACCTAATTCAAATCCTGCGGGACCGGCCGACGCTGGTCATTCTCATGCTCGCCCCGATCCTGCAGCTTACGCTCTACTCCGTGGCCATCCACACCGATGTCAAGCACATCCCGATTGTGGTGGCCGACCAGAGCATGAGCAACGAAAGCCGTGCGTATCTGTCGGCGCTCATCCACTCTGAATATTTCGACATCGTGGGCTCCGCCTCCGGGCAGAAGGAACTCACCAGCGCCATCGACAGCGGCAAGGCCAGCCTCGGCATCCTGATCCCACCCGACTTCAACCGTACCCTCAATAATGGGAGCGCCGAGGTCCTCGTCCTAGTCGACGGTTCGGATTCATTTACGACCAAGTCGGCCTACAGCACGATCAATTCAATCTCGCAGGCCTACGCCATCTCCCTCAACCGGCAGGCGGGGGCACCGCTCAACCTCGACGTTCGCATCCTCTACAACCCGGACCTCAAGGAACTCTGGTTCCTGATGCCCAGCATGATCGCCATGCTGATGCAGATGCTGACCTTGAGCCTGACCGCCCTCTCGATCGTGCGCGAGCGCGAGGTCGGGACCATCGAGGCGCTCCTGGTGACGCCGCTGCGGCCGGTCGAACTGATGCTGGGCAAGACGATCCCCAACCTGCTGGTGGCCACGGTCTGCATGATCATCATCCTGGTCGTCGGCGTCTTTGTCTTTGGCGTGCCCTTCATGGGCAATCCGTGGCTGTTTGTCGGCCTGTGCATCCTGTTTGCCTTCTCCGGCCTGGCGCTGGGGACGGCCATCTCGGTGATCTCACAGACCCAGATGCAGGCGCAGCTGCTGGCGACGCTGTTTAATCTGTCGGGCATGTTTCTGGCGGGCTTCCTCTTCCCGGCCTATGCGCTGCCGCCCTTCCTGCGCACGCTGGGCTATATCTTCCCGCTGAAGTACTTCATTCCGATCGCACGCGGCATTTACAGCAAGGGGGTCGGCCTGTCCGGCTTCTGGGTTGAGGTGACCGGCCTCAGCCTGCTGCTCGTCTTTATCATTGCCGCCGCCTCGCGCCTCTTTCACCAGAGCCTGGAGTAGCCGCCTATCTTATGTCCAACATCTTAGCGCAGCCCATAAGTGGCGCGGAGCCAAATCCGCACGCGGAAACGACGGCAGAAAGTTCGACAAATTCGCTGGCGCACAGCCGGCAGCGCCTGCTGGCGCTCATCCGCAAGGAGACGACCCAAATCATACGCGACCGGCGTGGGCTGGCGCTGTTTCTGGGGCTGGCCTTCTTGCAGCTGTTTCTGTATGCCTATGCCGTCAATACATCGGTCTATCACATTCCCTTGGCCGTGGCCGACCAGAGCAGCGACCGCAAAAGCCGCGAGTTTGTCCAGGCGCTGGTCAACTCGCAGTATTTTGACGTGGCCATGGAGCTGCAGAACGAGAAGCAGGTGATCGACGCCATCGATCGCGGGGTCGTCAAGGCCGGCTTGGTCATCCCACCCCAGTTTGCGACCGATACCGACCGCGCGTCGGCGTCGGTGCTGATGCTGCTCGACGGTTCGGACAGCGCCAGCGTCAGTTCGGGCTTCGGCGCGGCCTCGCTGCTGGGACAGCAATATGCGCTGCAGCTGAGCACCGAGAAGCTTGTACGCAAGGGGCTTGCCTCTACCCACGTGGGCCAGGATGCCGCCCTGCCGATCACGACGGCAACCCGTGTGCTCTACAACCCGGATATGGTCGACACGTGGTTTCTGCTGCCCGGACTGGTCGGCCTGATCCTGCAGACGCTGGCCGTACAGCAAGCGGCGCTGATCGTCGTGCGCGAGCGCGAGCTGGGGACGATCGAGCAGATCCTGGCCACCCCGACACGGCCGCTCGAACTGGTGATGGGCAAGATGATCCCCCTGCTGGTGCTGTGCATGGTGGCGATGGGCGCCGCGGTGGCGATCGGCATCTTCTGGTTTGGCGTGCCGTTCCAGGGCAACCCGATCCTGTACTTCTGGGTGTCGCTGCTCTTTATCGCCGCCTGTCTCGGCCTGGGGCTGATGATCTCGGCACGCGCCAAGACCCAGCGCCAGGCGCAGCAGATGTCGCTGCTGGTCACCATGTTCAGCCTGCTGCTGGGCGGGATGATCTACCCGCGCGCGGCGATGCCCGCGATCCCTCGCCTGATCGGCGACCTGCTGCCGATGACCTACTTTGTGCGCATCTCGCGCGGGATCTTTACCAAGGGCGTGGGGCTGCAGTTCCTGTGGACCGACGTGCTGGCGCTGGTCATCTATGCCGTGGTGGTTACGCTGATCGCGGCCCGCAGCTTTAGGCACCGCCTGGACTAGGAAGCAATGAGCGAACTGGCAATCACGGCCTATGGGCTGACTAAACAATTTGCGGGGCGGCGCGGGAAGGTCACTGCCGTCAGCGATCTGTCGCTGGAGGTAGCCCCGGGCGAGACCTACGGCCTGATCGGCCCCGACGGCGCGGGCAAGAGCACGACGATCCGCGTCATCCTGGGGCTGCTGACACGTACGGCAGGCGAGAGCTCGATCCTGGGCTTCGACTCGATGCGCGACGCCTACGCCATCCGCGAGCGGGTGGGCTACATCGCGCAGCAGAACGTGCTGCCGGCCGACCTGACGGTGACGGAGAACATGCGCTTCTTCGCCGATATCCAGTGCGTGAGCCCGCAGGAGCAGAAACGGCGGATCCCCGAACTGCTGGAGTTCGCCGGGCTGGGCAAGTTTACGCAGCGGCTGGCGGGCAGGCTCTCGGGCGGGATGAAGAAGAAGCTGGCGCTGGCGTGCAGCCTGATCCACGAGCCGCAGGTCGTCATGCTCGACGAGCCGACGCTGGGCGTCGACCCGGTGAGCCGCCGCGAGTTCTGGAGCCTGCTGGGCAACCTGCGCGCCGAAAAGGGGCTGACCATCTTTGTCTGCACGCCGTACATGGACGAAGCCGAGCGCTGCACGAAGATCGGGCTGATCTATGGCGGGCGGCTGATCGCCGGCGGCACGCCGGCAGCAAATCAAGCGCATGGTGCCGGGCCGCCTGCTCGAGTTTACGCCGGTCATGAACGAACCGATGAGTGACCTGCCGCACGACCTGCTGGTCGGCCTGCCCGGCGTGCTGGAGGTGCAGACCTACGGCGAGCGGCTGCACGTCCTGGTCGACGATCCGGCGCTGCGCCGCCCGCAGCTCGACGCCGCACTGGCTGCGGCCGGGATCGCACACGACGAGCTGCGCGAGATCGCCGGTGCACATGGAAGAGGCCTTTATCCACCTGGTGCAGGAGCAGCGCCACCTGCTGGGCGAGGATCATCCGCACGCCCAGGTGCTCAAGGAGCGGGCAGCATGAGCGACAAGCGGCACGGGCACGGCCGAGAACCCGACCTCCAGCACCCGATCGTCGTGCAGAACCTGACCAAGCGCTTTGGCGAATTCGTGGCGGTGGACGACGTCAGCTTCAGCGTCAACGCAGGGCGAAGTCTTTGGCTGGCTGGGCCCGAACGGCGCGGGCAAGACGACGACGATCCGCATGCTGCTGGGGCTGCTGCATCCGACCTCGGGCAGCACCTACGTGCTGGGGTACAACTCGGCCACGCAGACCAAGGAGATGCACGGGGTGGTCGGCTACATGTCGCAGCAGTTCACGCTGTACAACGACCTGACGGCGGCCGAGAACATCCGCTTTTATGGGCGGATCTACGGCCTGTCGCGCAAGGAACTGCGGCTGCGGCAGGCCGAGATCATCGAGATGGCCGGGCTGGAAGGCCGCGCCGACGCGCTGACGAGCACCTTGTCCGGCGGCTGGAAGCAGCGCCTGGCGCTGGGCTGTGCCATCGTCCACCGGCCCAAGGTCGTCTTTCTGGACGAGCCGACCGCCGGCGTGGACCCCATCAGCCGCCGCGAGTTCTGGACGCTGATCTACTCGATGGCCAGGAGCGGGGTCACGATCCTGGTGACCACGCACTACATGGACGAGGCCGAACTGTGCCAGCGCATCGGCTTTATCAGCCAGGGCCGGCTGGTCGCGCTGGACACGCCGGCACGGCTCAAGCAGACGCAGATGCGCGGCGATGTCCTGGAGATCAACGCCGGCAATCCTGAAGTCGCGCTGCGCGTGCTGCAGGCGGCCCAAGCAGAACGGCGAGCTGCCGCTCGACGAGGTCGCCATGTATGGCGCGCAAATTCATGCCGTCGTGCCCAACGCCGAAGCCTACCGCGCACCTGTGCAGGCGGTGCTGGCACGCGCCGGGGTCGCTGGTCGACACGATCGACTGGATTGCACCGAGCTTAGAAGACGTATTTATTTCATCAGTCACCGCACCCGGGGCATAACCGGCCTCATAAGGAGAGAGCATGCGGTCGAGGCGAATTCTTATTATTGTCCTGCTGCTTGCTGCTGCTGCTGCAGCCTGGTACTTCTACAACCAGCAGGCGGCCGCCAATGGTACGCTCGCGCTTTCCGGCACCATTGAGGCGACGGAAGTGAACCTGCCCACGGTGAAGGGGGGCAGCGTGCGCACGGTTAATGCTTCAGAGGGCGACAAAATTACGGCGGGCGAGCGCCTGGTCGACGTGCACTCGGAGACCGACAACAGCAACGAGCGCATCGTCGCCCCGTTCGACGGCACCGTGCTTGAACGGCTGGTCGAGCCTCAGGAGTTTGCGCCCCCGGGCAGCACCGTGATGGTGGTGGCCCAACTGGACAACCTCAAGCTCAAGGTCTACATGCCCGAGAATCGCTATGGTCAGATCATGCTCGGCGAGCGTTACCCTGTCGCCGTCGACTCGTTCCCGGGCGAAACCTTCTACGGCAAGGTGAGCTCGATCTCCGACAAGGCCGAGTTCACGCCGCGGAACGTGCAGACCAAGGACAGCCGCGAGACGACCGTCTACGCCGTCACGCTGGCGCTCGAACCCAGCGGCGGCAAGCTCAAGCCCGGCATGCCCGCCGACGTAACCTTCGCCGCCCCCCAGTAGCGCGCCGCGCCGTTCAGTGCGCACGCCTACGTGCGCCGCTGCACGCGACGCGGAAGACACCCTTCCAGGAGGACCGTCTTCCTGGGAGAGTGGCTAAGTGTGTACGGCGAAGATGGCGACGATGCGGTCGGTGGCCGCCCGCTTGTCGGCCTCTGTGACCGACCGATTGGCCAGCTTTTTCTGGAGCTGGTCGACTTCGTCGCGCTCTTCGAGGGAGAGCTGGCTTACGGCACGTTCGTAGCTGGCTTTTTCCGTCTGGGCCCGCAGCTTGCCGGCAGCAATGGCAGCCTTGAGGTCGGGCTTGGACATCCTGGTAGGGTCGCCGCCGCGCTCGAAGACAGAATAGATCCCCCAGCCGGTGGCTTCCTGCAGGCTCAAGGTGATGGCAGCGCTGGCAACACTCCCGGCGCCCGGCGCCAGGCCGATGACGGTCTTGAGCACCGTCCACCCGAAAACCCAGCCGGCAACCAAGGCAGCGAAGCGCCAAAGTGCCTCGGCCTCCAGGTGCCGGTCGAAGAGGTGGGCCAGCGAGTTGCACATCGAGACGGTGATGGCCGTAATGCCGACCATATCACCCATAATAGGTCCAAAGAGAGGCACTATCGCGGCCGTGCCCGCCACCATTGCCGACGCGGCGGGTGGCTGTGGATGATGACGTTGGCCTGCATGGTCCTGTTCATGGCTCTCTATCATACCTCCGAAAATCGCAGCCACGAATCTTTCTATCACTCCGTAGTTGGGCGTTGTTTTCCCCTGCGGCAAATATAACCTCTAGATTTCCAGGAAAGATCGTAGTATAGTAGTCACACTCTTCGGCCCCTTGAGTCGTATGTGCGAGATCACTTGCTGATGGCGCCCAACCCCCTGGCTATCGAACTGGCCGCAGCCAGGCTCAAGCTGCTCTCGCCGGCTGCCTTGCTAGCGCGGCTGAACCAACGTCTCACCTTGTTAACGGGCGGTCCACAGGACGCGCCGGTGTGCCAGCGTACGCTGCGTGATGAGATCGCATGGAGCTACAACCTGCTTGCGCCGGGCGAGCAGGCGATCTTCCGGCGCCTGGCGGTCTTTGTGGGCGGGTTCACACTTGAAGCAGCACACGCCGTGGCAAATGCCGGCGCCGACCTGGGCGTTGATTTTCTGGACAGCATCACGACCCTGCTGGACCAGAGCCTGGTGAAGGCGCTAGATCGACCCGGAGGCGCAGCGCGCCTTGGTATGTTAGAGACAATCCGCGAATATGGCCAGGAACAACTGGAGGCTGCCGGCGAAGTTGAGAGTACTCGCCGCGCGTTCGTGCTGTACTACTTGGCCCTTGCCGAGGCAAGGGCACCCGCATTGCAGGGGGCAGGTCAGGCGGCTGCGCTGGTGCAGCTGACGTTGGAATACGCCAATCTGCAGATGGCCTTGGCATGGAGTCGCACTGCGCAAGTGGCGGGACATGTCGCGCAAGGCTTGCCTCAGCGCTGTTTGATTACTGGTTGACAACTGGGCGCTGGCACGAAGGGCGCACCTGGCTAAACGGCGTCCTAATAGAGACAACAGCCGCCCAACGCACCGAGCTTAGGGCAGCGACGCTGTCCCGTGCCGGCATATTGGCCTATCTGCAAGGGGATTACCAAGTTGCACTGCAACAGCTTGAGGAAGCGGCGGACATTGCCAGGGAACTGCCGGCGCCCAAAGTACTCGCACCCTCACTGCTGGGACTCGGCTGGTTGGCGTTGGAACGTCAAGATCACGCCTTAGCGACAGCTTATCTCCAGGAGTCCTTGGTGATCGGACGTGCGCTGGGCGACAAATATGAGATCAGCTCTGAACTCGTTCATCTAGGCAGCGCAATGTGCGAACAGGGTGATTATGCTAAGGCCCAGCTTTTATACGAAGAGGGTCTGGCTCTCTTCGTCGAGTTGGGGCTTGATTTCGATATTGCCGACGGACACTACTACTTGGGACAGGCAGCGCGGCTGCAAGGCGATAACCCACGTGCTTGGACGCTCTTCCGCGAGAGCCTGGTGCGGTGGCGTATGCTGGGAGTCACAGAATGGGGCTGGATCGCCGAATGCCTGGACGGCATGGCAATGATCTGCATTCCCCAGAAATGCTTGATCGAGGCCGGCCGCCTCGCCGGAGCGGCCGAGGCCTTGCGTAATTTGATCGGCACGCCTGCCGCATCGCGCTCGCGGAGTGCTTTTGTTGCCGACTTCGGCGCCGTGCGTTCCCAGGAGGATCGCTCGCGTTTTGATCAAGGCTGGGCAGAAGGGCGCGGGCTTTCCTCGGCACAGGCAATGGACTACGCATTATCGCTGCCGGCGGAGTGGGCGACACTACGCTTAGCGGCGGCCCGCGAACCGGCAGGTGCTGCTTCAGCTCCCTACCCTGCCAACTTGACCTGGCGCGAAATAGAAGTTCTGCGGCTGCTGGCGCAAGGACTCACCTATGCTCAGATCGCCGACAAGTTAATCATCACACGGCGTACGGTGAACGGTCATGTGACCTCGATCTACAGCAAGCTCGGGGTCAATGGGCGGGCGGCGGCGACGCGGTCGGCACAAGAATATCGCCTGCTCTAGCGGCCGCGGATTCTCCGCTGTACACCACCTTCACAAAACAGGTACATGAACAGGTACATGTACCGATGCGCCACGCTAACCGATCGCCTACACTGCACGCAACAAGATCTGCGGGCAATTTGACGCGATCGGGAGGAATGAAATTGTCACAAGTATCCGATGGGCTCCCCGAAGTACCGGCATGCGATGATCGACCGCTCTGGGATATCTGGCTATCGGCTTTTCACCTACCTCTGCTCATCGCCGCCGATGCGCTCGGGCTGTTTGCCTTACTCAGCTCTGCGCCGGCTACGGCGGCTGAGGTGGCAGGCGGTCTTTCCTTGAGCCTGCGCAGCGCAGAGGCAATGCTGGGGACTCTTACGGCGCTCGGCTGCTTGGCGCAATATCACGAACGGTTTCATCTGACAGAACTCGCGACCACCTACTTACTGCCTGTCAGCCCTTACTACTACGGTGGCATGCTGCATGCGTATCGCAGCGCTTCTATCACCGGCGAATTAGTAGAGAGCGTATTGCGCCAAGGCAAGCCTTTCCGCGACGCTCAACCTGATGATACGGCACAAAGCTGGGCATCCGGTGAACTCTCCGCTGAACAAGCCGCACTCTCGACGGCTGAAATGCACAGCCTGGGCTTCCCAGCTGCCATGGGCATGGCGCGGCTGGGCGTCTTTGAAGGCGTCAGGCAGCTGCTCGACGTCGGCGGCGGTTCCGGCTGTTTTAGTATTGCGCTCGCCGGCCGTCATCCCGCACTGTGCTGTACCGTGCTTGAGCTGCTGCCGGTCTGTGTATTGGCAGGCCAGCACATCCGCCGCGCCGGCCTGCAGGAACGTATCGCCACCTATGCCGCCAATATGTTCGGTGACCCGTGGCCGTCAGGCTACGATGCCGTGCTGCTGAGCAACATTCTGCATGACTGGGACAGGACAAGCTGTCTTCAGCTCGTTCGCAAGAGCTTTGCGGTGCTGCCGCCCGGCGGCCATCTCTACGTGCACGAAGTGCTGCTCGAGGACGGCAAGGACGGGCCGCTCGCTGCCACGACCTTTTCCCTGCTCATGCTGTTTGCCATGCGCGGCCAGCAGTTCAGTGCCGCATCCCTTGCCTCGCTGCTCACGGCGGCCGGCTTTGGTGAGATTACGGTCACCCCAGCCTATGGCTACTATTCGCTGATATGCGCCTCAAAACCATAGCAGAGTCAGTCATGACTTGAGCGCCCGCAGTTTTCGTCACGGAGTGATTTCGGTTGTTTGTCTGGCTTGATTGTACAAGGGAGTGACTCACATGAATGCGCAACCAACAGATGCACGGTCTCTCACGACTCACTCGCTGTCGCGCCGCCGGTTCCTGCAGGGGCTGGCGCTGACCACTGGCAGCCTCTGGCTGGCCGCCTGCATTGCACCGGCCGCGCCGCTCACCCAGTCCTCTGCGCCAGAAGCCGCCGGCCAGGCGCAAGGTGCGGCCGCAGCCAAATACGGCGGCACCTACCGCGCGATGTTCGGCAACGACGTACCCACGCTCGACGGCGCAGCGCCGACACGCTGGCAGGACTTCTGGGCGATGGACCGGGTGCTGTACAACAAGCTCCTCGCGTACAATGCCGACAACCAGCTCGTCCCTGACCTGGCCGCCGATCTGCCGGCAGTGAGTGATGACGGCTTGGTCTACACCATACCGCTGCGCCAAGGCGTGAAGTTTCACGACGGCACAGTGATGACGGCGCAGGACGTCAAGTTCAGCTATGATCGCATCTTCTGGCCGGAACTGGGCTCGCCTATGGCCAGCTTCTTTGCCAACATCGCCGGCAGTGACGCCGTGGCGCAGGGCGACAGCAGAACGGTGTCAGGTGTCGAGGTCGTCGACGACTATACAATCCGGATGACGTTGAAAGAACCCCAAGCTGTCTTTCAGGCCCTGCTGACGACTAACTTCATTCTTCCGCAGAAGGCGGTGGAAGCGGCTGGCTCCGACTGGGGCGTCAAAACAGTTGTCGGCACCGGCCCGTTCAAGCTGGTCGAATGGCTCCCCGGCGACAAGATCACCTTTGACCGCCATACAGAATACTTCAAGCCTGGACTTCCCTACCTGGATCGCGTGGAGCTCTACTTGAATGTGCCGGAGGAGACACGCGTCCTGCACTGGGAGAACGGGGAAGCGGAATACGTCGATTACTTCGACGGCGTGCAGGCGGGCGAACTGCCGCGCATCCTAAACGACCCTCAACTGGCGCCCCTGCTGCGTGTGATCCCCACGCCGATCTTTGATTACCTCCAGATTGCCGACAATGTCGCGCCCTTTACTGACCTGCCGCGTGCGTCAGGCTATCGCCATGGCGCTTGACAAGCAGGCGCTGGCCGATTCTACCGGCCAGGGCGCTTCGGAACCATTGGACGACATCTATACCAGCTTTCTGCCGATGTATCAGCCGGGCTTTGCCAGCGCTTACCAATACGACCCTGCCGCTGCCAAGAAACTGCTGGCGGATGCCGGCTATGCTGATGGCATCAAGGGCGTAGATATGTATGTGGACTTCCACCCCTATCAAGGTGCAATTGTCCAGGCCGATCTCGCCAAAATCGGGATCGAGGTCAATATCCTCGACGGCGAAGCTGGCCTCTACCAGGACAAGATCAACAGCGGGGATATCCCACTCGTCTTTACCGGCTATGGACCTCTCATCATGGATGGCAGCGATATTCTCGCCAATGTCTTTGGCTGTGCGGGCACCAAACCGCCGTCCCACGCGGGCCTCTGCAACGACGAAATGCACAAGCTGTTCGACCAGGCGAACACCATGCCGCTGGCTGACCCCAACCGCAATCAGCTCTTTGGGCGTATCCAGGAAATCGCTATCGACGATATGGTCTACCTGATCCCTGCCTACCGGCGCAATGTGCTGGGATTGGGGCAGAGCTACGTCAAGGATGAAACGTATTTCTACCTGCCCGTGATCGAACGCGTCTACTTCGATAAATGAAGCGTCAGGTGTCTAAGAAAGGCGTGGTTCCTGAGTACCATGTCTACCTCAATCGCTCGCAAAGATTTGGTGACTGGCCGCAATCACACAGCTTTGCCGGCCTTGCCGGCTGAACAACGCGGTTGGGTAAGGGTCGGCCGGCGCTTCCTGCGCCGGCGGCTCAACCTTCTAGCCGTGCTGCTGCTGGCTGCGCTCTGCCTGGTCGCGCTCTTGGCCCCTTGGTTTGCCCCCTTCGATCCGGCGGAGCAGCTGCGGGACGCCGGGCGTGCAGGCCAACCTTGGACCTGATGCCCGCTTCTGGCTGGGTACGGACAATCTGCAGCGCGATCTGTTGAGCCGCCTGATCTTTGGGGCGCGGGTCACGCTCAGCGTAGGGCTGGCAGCCGGCGTACTTACTGTTCTCACCGGTTTGGCCTATGGCAGCATCGCCGGGCTGGCTGGTGGCGCTGTCGACAATTGGCTCATGCGCCTGGTCGATATCGTCATCAGCCTGCCAACTCTCTTGATCATGATGCTCTTGCTTGTGGTATTGGGGCGCAGCGTGTGGGTCATCGTCGGCGTAATTGTGCTGGTAAACTGGGCCTACCCGGCGCGCGTATCTTTCATGCGGAAGTGGCCTCGCTCAAGGAGCGGGAGTATATCCTCGGCAGCGCGCAACGTCGGCGCCGGCAGTGGGCGCATCCTTCTGCGTCACATCCTGCCCCACCTGCTGCCCCTGGGGATCATCTATATCGGTTTGTGCGTGCCGGTTGCGATCTTTGCGGAAGCAGGCTTGAGCTTTCTTGGCTTGGGCATTCCTCCGCCTACGCCGGACTGGGGCGGCATGCTCCAAGATGGGCTCTCTTTCTACCGTTCGGCGCCCCGGCTGGTTCTCTTGCCGGGGGCGTGCATCATGCTCACTGTGATCAGCTTCAACCTATTCACCAGCGGTTTGCGCGACGCCCTTGATCCATTCATGAAGGAGCCTACATGATGCACTATATCCTGCGGCGCCTGCTCTGGATCGCCGCTACCTTGATTGTCGTCTCGCTGCTGACATTTGCCCTGGTCTTTGCCGTCGGCGATCCGGCGGTGATGCTTACACCCACGCGTCCCGGCCAGGCGCCCAAGCCTGAGTTGGTGGCTTTGATCCGGCGGCAGTACGGCCTAGACCAGCCGCTCTTCGTTCAATATGTGCGCTACATGGGCAGGCTGCTGCGCGGCGACCTGGGCGATTCCTACTATTTCCACCGTCCTGTGGCTCAACTCCTGGCCGAGAAGCTCCCAACCACCGCCTGCTTGGCCGGGCTGATCATGCTGGTCGCACTGGGCCTTGGCATCCCCTTGGGTGTGCTGGCGGCAGCACGCCGCAACACGTTCCTCGATCGCGGCATTCTTCTTGTGTCAGCTGTGCTGATTTCCGTGCCTACCATCTTCTTGGCCGTGCTGCTCATCTACTTCTTCGCCTACCGGCTCAGGTTGTTCCCGTTGGGAGGGACCGGCTCGCTCCACCACCTGGTGCTGCCTACCCTCAGCGTTGCGCTGCCGATGGCGGTCGCCTACGCCCTCTTCTTGCGTGCCGGCATGCTGGATGCGCTGAGCGCGGACTATGTGCGTACGGCGCGGAGTAAAGGGATTGCGCACCACCGGATCCACCTGCGCCATGTGCTGCCCAATGCCTTGATTCCAGTGGTAACCCTGGTAAGTCTTGATTTGGCCGGCCTGTTGACGGGCGTCGTATTGGTGGAGCAGATCTTTGGCATGCCTGGCCTCGGACAAACGGTCTTCAAGGCGGTGCAGAACCGCGATGTACCGGTGGTGATGGGTGCAGTCTTCTTTGGCGCCATCCTGATCGGCGTCGGCAACTTGCTGGCGGACTTGGCGGCAACACGGCTCGACCCGCGCGTTCGCCTCGGCGAATGACCTCAGTGGGAAGCCGTTTCCTGTTTCGTATCCGCGAGGTTGCGTACCCCTGCCAGGACATCCTCCCGCAAAATCTTCCGCGTCTTTTCGGCTTCCTCAAAGATGGGGCTGTGCGCCGAGTGTTCGAACGTATCGAACCCCTTTAACGGTGCCTTGAGCTGCTCAAAATAGGCTTTCGTAAGCGGATAGGCGACGGTGTAGTCATATACGCCGTGCAAGAAATAAGCGGGAATTTGTAGCTCGGGAACCACTGTCGTGATGTCTGTGGCCAGCATCTCGTTCCACAATCTCTTCGAGTACGGCGACCACTTCCCGCGCCAGATATTGACCTTTTCACGGAGCGTGTACTCCGGATCTTGCCAGACCGGTAGAAATACGCCGGTCACGACCGACTTCATGTCATGGGTGGTGCCGACGCCCAGCGTATGCATCGCTTCATCGCGCAGCGCCACATAGGCGCCCGGCAGAGGCGCCGTCGTCGTGGGCGGCGCTGCCTGCAGCTTGCGTGCCAGTTTCGTGTTGCCACTTTCTCTGGCCAGTTCAAGCATGTGCTCGTATGCCAGGTTTTCCGACCGTAGCTGGTTCGCGATCTGGGCGACGCCGATGTAGGCATAGTAACGCTCGGGCGCCCGCGCCGCCGCCTGGATGCCAAGCAGGCTTCCCCAGGAATGGCCCATGAGGTAGATCTTTTCCTTGCCAAAGCGGCTGCGCAGGAAATCCGTCACCGTCAGTGTGTCGGCGATGAACTGCTCCACCGTCATCGTCTCTGGTGGTATATTCGGGTTGTACGAAAGCCCTGCCCCACGCTGCTCCCACCATACTGCAGTAAAGTCTTCCTCAAGTCCCGTCGGGTACTGCCGATTCAGAAAGTACGTCGGCATGCCGGGCCCGCCGTGCAGGTACAACAGCACCGGATGACCAACATCTGTGGTCCGGATAAACATGCCTTGTTCCACGCCGTTGATTTTGGTGCGGACTTTTTCCACAAGACTGCCGGCCATTTTTCACCCGTTCACTTCTGTAGATAGTTCACACTCTTATGCGGATTGCGCCGTCTGCTCGGCACGTTCCTTGACGCCGTTCAGCAGGCCGCTCTCCATCACGAATACGCCGGGATGGATGATGTCCCAGAAGCCGCCCACCATCATGGTGCGCGTGCGCAAGATCAGCCGGGTGGAACCGTCGGGTTGCGGGACGAGCACGAACTGCCACAGGTCGACCCACTCGCCGTTATCCTGGTGCCCAAGCACGATAGCCTGGTTGGGATGAATCTGGGCAACGATATAGGGCGGCGGGGCGACTTCGCCGGCACACAGCCTGACCGGATCCCCCACCTGCAGGTTCTGCCATTCTTCATGGATGCGGTCGGCGTTGACCATGGGGCAGCGAATCAGCCCTTCGAGCGCCGTGTAGCTGTACATGCCGCCCTTGTCTGCCCCAAGCTGCAGGAGCCAGGGATAGATCTGTTCGGGGCTGGCCTGGATGGTGATGGCGTGATTTACAAAGCTCTTCGGGTCAGGCACCAACTCGTCGCCGGGGTAGGTGGCGGCGAGTTCGTCCTCGGTCGCACCCCACTTGTCCATTGTGGGGGTAAGCAGCACCACTGCCACGACACCCACAACCGCCAGGCCGGCCAAAATCGCGATAACAATCAGCAGCTTCTTCATGATTCATCTCTCACCCTCAATTGCGGCGCTGCCCGCTGTCTCTGCCCTTCAAACTTACGGGCAGCGCCCTGCACGTTCTCATCCCAGTAGATTGCTCACCGCTTGCTAACCGTGCTGGCGCCCGACTCGTCAACCTGACCGAGTGTTGTATCCCCGGCGTAGTGTACCGTCGAGGCGCCGCTTGCCTTGGCATTCAGTGTGCCTGACGTGTTGAGCTCGATGCGGCTGGCGCCGGAGGCATCAACGTCAGCATCGCCCGCAGTGAAATCGCGCAGGTCGATCGTACTGGCGCCTGATGCCGAGGCACGTATGGCGCTGCCGCGGCCGGTCAGCCGCAGGGTTGATCCGCCCGATGCGTCGGCAGCCAGGTCCCCCGTCTCCATATCACCACGGATCTCGCTCGCCCCTGACACGTTGAGCTGCGTGTTCTTGTCAGATCGGAAGCCTGTGACGCTTGCTCGGCTTGCACCACTAGCGTCTAGACTGGCTAACGCCGGCAGCGAGATTCGTGCCTGCATATGGGCATTGGTGACCGACGTGAACGGCTTGAGCCCAATCTTTACGATGTTCCCCTGCTGCTCGACCTGTAGGTGGTCTACCAGGTTATCGTCGACCGTTACCTCGACCATGTAGCTGTCAGATGCGGCGATCTCGGCTTCGAACGTGTCGCTCAACTCAACCTTGTCAAAGTCGCTGAAGTCGAACGTCTGCGTGGCAGCCCGGCCTGACCCTACGATGCCGACGACCGGCAGCCGAGCCTGGCATGCCGCCAGGATCACTAGCGCTGCCAACACAAGAACAAGAAATCGTGCCAACATGTGAGTTTTCTCCATTCAGTCTCAAGTGCTGTCCAAACGCTCTGCTACCATTTTACGCAGCCCACAGCATAGGGCGCCTGCCCGCGGGTAAGTCTTTCCCTGGTCGAGCGGACAGGGAGATTGCCCGTGCTACCGGCGCCATGTGTATTGCGTATTCCTTGCCAGGAAACACATCGCTGCCTGGCGTCAGGCATGCAAAGGAACTCGCCATGAATATCGCAATCGTCTACGAGAGCAATACTGGAACTACCGCCACTGCGGCGCAGGCTATGGGCAGAGAATTCACGCAATTGGGCCATCAATGCCAGGTCCAGTCCGTAGCCAAGGCCGATCCTGCTGAGGTGGCAAAAGCCGATCTCATCTGCATCGGCGCTTGGGTGAAAGGCATGTTTGTCATCGGCCAGCATCCCAGCGAAGGAGCGCTCAAGTTCATCGCTCGACTAGACGGCCTGGCCGGCAAGCGCGCCGTAGTCTTCTGCACCTACAAGATTGCCGCCGGGTCAACCTTATCCCAGATGGGTAAGGCGCTCGAAAACCAGGGCGCAGTGGTGGCCGGCAAGTTCCAATACCGCGGCCACCATCCTGACGCCAAATTCACGCAATTTGCCCAAGCGCTGCGCTAGCGCTGAGCCACGTTGTACTCGACGTCGAGCAGCTCAAAGCGCGCATAGGTAAACTCCTTGCCGTCAAGCTCCCAGGCTGCATCCCCGCTGCCAAACAGCTTGCGGCCGTCGACGTCGTGCCACCCGCTCACCGGCGTCGACCAGCGCAGGCGCTCGTAGTGCTTGCCGTCGACAGTGCGGGAGCGGTCGTCGGAAACGAAGTTGGTGAGTGCCCCGGTAGGGTCGAACGACACCACGGCCGACACCGTGTTGCCGGCATTGGTCCACGTGGCGCGCACGGTCAAGGGATCCAACTCCTCCCAGGTGATCTGCGGATCGATCAGGGTCGCCGGCGCGAGCAGAAACATGTCGTTGAAGAGCGTCACCGTCTCGCTGTGGTTCATCTCGGCGCCGTGGGCGTCTACCATCGTCACCAGTGAGGCAGCACGCACCTGGAACGTCGCCGCGGGACCGACATACCGGTGGTAGGCGTCGAAGGGCACGCCAAGCATCGATCCTTCGACGAAGAAGAGACGGGCCGGCGGGCTGACAAAGCTCTGCTGGTGCGCCACCATCGGCATCCACTTGTCGTCCGGGCCGTTGCGCAGCGCGCCGCCGAAGCGCAGCCGGTAATTCTGGACCTGCGGCCTGCCGACTGCACCCGTAAACACCAGGTAACGCTGCACGGCCGCCGGCAGATGGGCGATATCTGCCTCCGTCACGAGCTTGGGCGCCGGCACCGGCTGGTGCAGGCCGCTGTGACATCGTGATCGTAACGGGCCCGGAAGCTCCACGGCGCGGTGCCCAAGGCCGCCACCACGATCGGAATAAGCAGGATAACGTTGGCGATCGTCCCGGCCTTGGCGTCGCTCCAGTCGCCGAAGATCAAGATCTGCGACAAGACCACGCCGAGTGCTGCGGGCACCCACCACCAGCTGCGCTCCCGCCAGAGCAGCGCCACGCCGCTGCCCACGAGCAGCAGCGCTGCGGCCAACCACAAGAGGCCCGCCGGCTGCGAAATCGGGGTCTGCAGCTGTGTGACCGGAAACAAATCAAACGCCTTCACAAATCCGAGCAGGGTAATCAGGCCGTGCACGACTAATAGGGCTGTGACTGCATACTTCATGGTTTCATCTCCGAGTTCTTATGCCTGTTTCACTGCCTCCAGTCTAGGCTGCGCCCAACAAAAACGGACTACATCGTCATGTAGTCCGCCATGTAGTTTGTGCTGTGGCAAGGCGGCCCTGCGTGGGGCCGAAGCAGCGGCCCGACGTTGGCGCAAAGCAGCGGCCCACTTCTCTCACGTCTGACCCCGGCGAGAAAAGTGGGCCGCTTGAACAACTGCCGCTTCTACGCCCCGGCTTGCTGTAATCTAGTCCCTACTGTCACGAGTCGATCGTCCAACACCTGCCAATACACGCTTGCGCCAGGGTGACTGCCCTTGCTCTGCCTTCCGCTGCCCGCTCCAAGGAGCGGATCAGCCTCGCTTTTTCCCCCGCCTGCAGTAATTCTGCGTGCCGCTGCTCAAAGTATTCGTAGCCGAAGTGGTCACCAAACACGCTGTCCTCCTTGTGCTAAAGCTGCTGTCCCGATCCGTGCAGATAGGTACTTTGTAACCTCCAAAACGCAAAATTTGATGGTTAAATACTAGCACAATTGTTCTGTTTTGTCAATGGTTTTTCGACATTCATAGGGAATTCGTCCAATGCAAAAGAACCCGCCACATGGGCGGGTTCTTTTGCCGGTTGCGGCGGGTTAGAAGCAGAAGCGGTAGTACTTGATGCAGGGATACGGAATTCTGACGAACCACACCGACTTGTAGCAGGTGGCGACATAAGGCACGTAGATGCACAAGGTTTCCAGGCGCTCCTCAAGCTGCTCGATGGCAAAGGTCTGCTCGCTGTTCATGTTGGTTTCTCCTTTGTGGTGAAAGCTTACTGCTGACGATTGGTCTGTGATGGTTTGGCGTTTGTGGCCTTACATCGTGTTGGTCACATTGTAGCCGGCAGACAGGCGGCAATTTAGCCTCGTCGTCTCATAATTCCTGCAGTTTTGCTGTCACGATCGGAGGAGGACTGATAGATTATCAGGGACCTCGAGCGTTACTCGTTCACTGCTGCCAGCAGTTCGGCGAAAAAGTCCTGTGCCGTCTTGTTCGGGTTCTGCTCGAACTCAGCCAGCCCGGCATAGAAATCGTCTTCCAGCACGAGACCGTTCGCCACTTCATCGCGCAAAGTAGATCTCTTCCCGTGCCGCATCTGCAGGGTCCAGCCTCGCTCGCATGCGATGATCGAGCGCCCGCACCAGGTTTTCTTCCACATATGTGTGCAGCTCTTGATAGTTCCGTACATAAGGCGCCTGCCGGTTGGCCTGGAAGATGGCGTCGAGCTTGTCCCGCTGCCCGGCAAAATCATCAGGAATCAACTCGTCCATCAACATGTGCAGATACTCATGCATGTTGAGCCCATAGTCGTTCGACTCCGGCCCTTCCACGATGTACAGGCGCCCGGTGTAGTTCAGCGTGTTTGCATCCCAGTAGGAATCAAAGGGAGCGGGCACAATGACTACGTCAAAGGTGCCAAGTTTAGAGCGGTCCAACCTCAGATAGTCATAGATGTACCCGATCTGGTCGAGGATGCGGGCTCGATCGTATTTGCGCACTTCGGCCATCACGACATCGCGGTAGGTCTCCTCAAAGAGCGCTTGCACACCGGCCTGCTGGTAGAACTCCGCTAATATCCGGTTAAAGCCATCCAATGACCCGATGATCTCGGGATATTTCATCTGCTCTACGGGGATGATGTAGTTGAAATCTGGCGGCGCACCCAGCGTCAAGGTGTAGTAGAGATAGCGGTAGGATATCTGCTTGTGCTGCTCATAGAAATTGCGCCAGCGCTCCACAAGCTTCGGATCCAACTGCGCGAGCCGCGCCTGCAGATCGGCGCGCAGTTGGGCCCGCTGTGGGCTGAAGGCTTCACCGTTCTCCTCGCTCCACCCCGCCGGCCCGTTCAAGTAGGCAAACAGCGCAAACACCCGCACATCCGGCTGGATGGTGAAGCCGTCACCCCGGACGATCTCTGGATGAAACGAAGATAGATCCATATCTCGCGGGTCGGTCGAAACAGTAATATTCGGCCCGCAGCCGGCCAGGATCGACATGGCCAGCAGCAGGCAGATCAAGCTCACGGCGACCCTGCGCCGCGCAGATGTTGGGGTTGTCATATGCCGGTTCCTTTCTCGCTACCTTGCTACTGCAATGCCTGCGCCTGTGGCAGCACAATGCTTGTACCCACGCTTATCGGGCGGTATGCTGCCGGGAATGCTTGTGCAAATGCCTCCAGGGCCGCCGGACCGCTGTCGTGGGGCGACAGTGCTACGATGCTCGGATTGCGTGCCTCCAGCATCTGAATCTCTGGCTGCAAAGCTGCTGCATCCGCACCGCCGTAGTGGAAGCCTCCCACTACGCCGACGACTGGCTGTTCAAAGACCTTGTCCGCACGCGCAAGCAGCGCTTCCAACCCCATGTGGCCGCAGCCTGTTATCAGCACGATGCCCTGACCTGCGACGTTGATCGCCAGTGCCTGCTCGTCACCCCTGGGCGTAAAGAGCCAGATCGGGAACGGCTGGGCATAGGCGATCAGCCCGGTGGTCGCCACGCCGTCGGCCAGGCGCGCCGGCGCTGCGCTCAATGCCGGTTCGCTGCCCGGATACGTCATCGGCTCTGGGATATAGATCGGCAGGTCGCCCAGCGGCGGCTGTGCGGCTCCGTCGAGCGAAAAGGTGTTGTTCATCCACCAGTTCTGCCCGCCCACATGGTCGGGATGCCGGTGCGAAATGACGATCATGCTAAGTTCGTCGCGCCCAACGCCGAGGCTGGCCATGTTCTCCTCCAGTGGAGAAGGCGAGGCCGCGTCCAGGTTGTTGCCGAGATCAAAGAGAATGGTAGCGGTATCCGTGCGCACCAGGTACCCGACACCTGGTCCGGTTCTCAAATCGCTGGGACCCGCTGCCTCATACAGCGGCAGGATCTCCAGCGTCTTCGTCTCGCCGATCGACAGCGGCACGGCAGTGGACACCGCCTGCTGTGCCTGCTGGATTTCACTCTGCGCCGCCAGCTGGCGCAGCAGCACGACTCCCACAATTAAGACCAATCCGACCAGCGCAACCAGCGCAATACGTAGCAGCCATTTTTTCATAAGAACCTCCTGCCATGTATACGCTTTCTCGCCGTGCCACGATGCGCAGAGCAAACGTCTTGGTCGGCGCACCGCAAGCTGGTGCGCCCATGGCTGGCACAGCATGAAAATGCCCTAGGCATTCATAACGCAATCGTCCAATGCAAAAGAACCCGCCACGTGGCGGGTTCTTTTGCATTGGACGATCGCTTGCGGCTACCAGAAGCAGTAGCGATAGTACTTGATGCAGGGATACGGAATGGTGACGAACCACACCGTCTTGTAGCAGGTGCCGACATAGGGCACGTAGATGCAGAAGGTCTCCAGGCGTTCCTCAAGCTGCTCGATGGCAAAGGTCTGCTCGCTGTTCATGTTGGTTTCTCCTTGGTTGTGAAAACTGGCTGTTGACGATTGGTTTGTGATGGTTTGGCGTTTGGCCTTACATCGTGTTGGTCCTATTGTAGCCGGCGAGCAGGCGGCAATTTAGCCTCATTGTCTGGTGATTCGGGCCGCTTTGCTGTCACTTCGGGTCGCGGTTGATAGATTCTGCGGGCGCCTGGAACATGAACTCCACATGAATTCGTCTTTGTTTCTGGCTGCTCCTGTTGACCAAGCCCCCCGGCGTGGTACAATAATGCCTTGCGGCGCGGGGAGCGCACGCCGTGGGGGTATTGCCCTGCCAGACTCCCCCACCGGAGTCAAGGAAACTTACTGACTATGATAAAAAAGTTCTACTACGCCATCACCGGCGATCCGAACGAGAAGGTGCTCAAAAGGTACCGCCCGATCGTCGAGCAGATCAACGGCCTAGAGAAGAGTTTTGAGAAGAAGAGCAACGACGAACTGCGCGGGCTCACCATCGGCTTCCAGCAGCGTATCCTCCAGGCGACGACCGATCTGCGCGAGCGAACTGGCCGAGGCCGAGAAGGAATACCTCGACGTGCTGGGCACCGACGAGCAGAAGTTCGCCCGCGTCGAGGTCGAACGCATCAAGAAGGACCTGCGCAAGGCCGAAGATGACGTCCTCTGGGAGATCCTGCCCGAGGCCTTTGCCGCCGTGCGCGAGGCGTCCAAGCGCACCACCGGCCTGCGCCACTACGACGTCCAGCTGATGGGCGGCATGGTGCTCCACAGCGGCACGATCGCCGAAATGAAGACCGGCGAAGGCAAGACGCTGGTCGCCACGCTGCCGCTCTACCTCAACGCCCTGGCCGGCCGCGGCGCCCACCTGGTCACGCCCAACGACTACCTGTCCAAGTTCGGCCTCCAGCTGATGGGCCCGATCTATCACCTGCTGGGCCTCAGCGCCGCCGTGATCCAGAACAGCGCCGGCAACCCGGATGGCGGCAGCTTCATTTTTGACCCCGACTACCCCAACGCCGACGACCGCTTCCAGTACCTGCGCCCGGTCACCCGCCGCGACGCCTACCGTGCCGACATTACCTACGGCACCAACAACGAGTTCGGCTTCGACTACCTGCGCGACAACATGGTGCAGGAAATGTCGCGGCTGACCCAGCGCGAGCTGCACTACGCCATCGTCGACGAGGTGGACAACATCCTGATCGACGAGGCCCGCACGCCGCTCATCATCTCCGGCGAGTCGAGCGAAAGCTCCAACTACTACATGCAGTTCGCCGCCCTCGTGCGCCGGCTGACGCCTGAGGAACACTACGTCACCAACGAGAAGGAAATGGTGGCGACGCTGACCGAGGAAGGCATCATGTACGTCGAGCGCTCGCTGGGTATCGAGAACCTCTACTCGCCCGAGCACTTCGAGATGATGCCCTACCTCGACAATGCCCTGCGCGCCCACGCCCTCTACCGCCGCGACAAGGACTACATCGTCCGCAGCGACGAGGTCATCATCGTCGACGAGTTCACCGGCCGCCTCATGGAGGGCCGCCGCTACAGCGAAGGCCTGCACCAGGCGATCGAGGCCAAGGAAGGCGTCAAGGTCCAGAAGGAATCGATGACGCTGGCCACCATCACCTTCCAGAACTACTTCCGCATGTACAACAAGCTGGCCGGCATGACCGGTACGGCCAAGACGGAAGAGGAAGAGTTCCAGCGCATCTACGACCTCGAAGTGATCCAGGTCCCCACCTACCGCCCTGTCATCCGCGAGGACTACGACGACCTGGTCTACCGCACGCAGGACGCCAAGTTCAAGGCCGTGATCGACGACATCGTCGAGGAGCACGAGAAGGGCCGGCCGGTGCTGGTCGGTACGGTCGCCATCGAAACCTCCGAGCATGTGAGCAACCTGCTCAAGCGGCGCGGCATCGAGCACGAGGTGCTCAACGCCAAGAACCACGAGCGTGAAGCCACGATCATCGCCCAGGCCGGCCACTCCGGCGCCGTGACCATCGCCACCAACATGGCCGGCCGCGGCGTCGACATCCTGCTGGGCGGCAACGCCGAAGGTCTCGCCCGCGATGCGCTGCGCAAGGCGCAGTTTGACCTGACCACGCTCCGCCAGGACAACTGGAACAAGGCGCTCGACATGCTCAAGCGCGGCGAGGATCCCACCACGGTCTTCCCCGGCGAGCTGTGGGCGGAGATCCTGACCGAGAAGTACCGCGACACCGACGCCGATAAGGAACTCGTGCGCAGCCTCGGCGGCCTCTACGTGGTCGGCACCGAGCGCCACGAGGCCCGCCGCATCGACAACCAGCTGCGCGGCCGTTCCGGCCGTCTTGGCGACCCCGGCGCCAGCTGCTTCTACATCAGCCTCGAAGACGAGCTGATGCGCAAGTTCGGCGGCGACCGCATCGGCGGCATCATGGCCCGCCTGGGCGTCGAGGACGACGTGCCGATCGAGGCCGGGCTGGTCAACAAGGCGATCGAGAACGCCCAGACCAAGGTCGAAGGCTACAACTTCGACATCCGCAAGCACGTGCTCCGCTACGACGAGGTCGTCAACGAGCAGCGCAACCGCATCTACGACGAGCGCCGCCGCATCCTCACCGAGCCTTCGCTCCAGCTCACGGTCGAGAGCATGATCGGGGACGAAGTGAACGACCTGGTGAGCCAGTTCACGGCTGGCGAGTACGAAGACAACTGGCAGCTCGACGATCTGGGCCAGGCGCTCAAGGCGCTGGTGCACAAGCTGCCCGACGACTTCACCCCCGAGCGCTGGAATGGTATGAAGCGCGAGGATATCCAGGAAGACGCCGCCGCCCTCGCCCAGGAAGCCTACGCGGCCAAGGAAGAGGAGTTGGGCGAGCCGCTGCTGCGCCAGGCCGAGAAGCAGATCATGCTCTGGGCCGTCGACAGCCGCTGGATCCGCCACCTGACCGACCTCGACCGCCTGCGCGAAGGTATCGGCCTCCAGGCCATCGCCAATGTCGACCCGCTGGTCGCCTACAAGCGCGAGGCCTTCCAGATGTACACCGAGCTGCTGGACGCCATCCGCAGCGACACCGTCAAGGCGATCTACAGCGTGCAGATCCGCCAGCAGGTGCAGCAGGAGGCCCAGGCCGCGCCCGAGAAGGCCGCCCAGGCCGCCAAGAAGGTGGCAGCACCCTCGCCGATGGCGCGCAACATCCGCACCAATCGCGATGCCGAGACGCCGCAGACCGTGCGCAAGAGCGGCCCGCAGCTCGGCCGCAACGACCCCTGCTGGTGCGGCAGCGGCAAGAAATACAAGAACTGCCACATGCACACCGACCAAACCCAAGGTACAGGCGCCCAGCGCGTGGCGGCAAAGTAGTCTGCTTTTTCGTGCCTGGCGCTGCCCCTTCAATCGTGCTAACATCGAGCGCAGTGGGCAGCGCCTGGCACGGTTCTGGACGCCAAGGAACACCTGGAGAATGTACGTGTGAACCCGTACC
This sequence comes from uncultured Chloroflexia bacterium, assembly GCA_963791135.1. Lineage (GTDB taxonomy): Bacteria > Chloroflexota > Anaerolineae > Caldilineales > Caldilineaceae > Fredericiella. The sequence continues at coordinate 32,262 of CAWBRX010000003.1, read as the reverse complement.
GCAGATGTGCGCAGGCCCTAATGGTGGCCGTGGCCATTGCCCTATTCGGCATTTCAGCCACCAGCACCGCCGTCCACGCCGCCGAGCCCCCCATCTCTCCCTCCGAACCCCTAACGCTCACCCTGGCTAGCCTGCGCCCTGCTCCTGCGGCAAACGGCCCCATCAAGCCTGCCCTGCCCAATCCCATGCGGCGACCCGGCCAGGCGCCTGTCATCGCCGCCGGCCCCGTCTACGGCCCTTCCTACTACTACGTGCAGCCAGCCGACACCATCGACGGCATCGCCTATAGCCTGGGGATTGACACCGGTGCGCTGATGGCCGCCAACGGCATGACCTGGCCCGGTTCCATGGTGCCCGGCTACCTGCTGCGTGTGCCGGGGCCTGACGGCAGCCTGCCCCCCTGGGCAACCGCCGAGAGCCAGGCGGACGGCACGCTCGCCGTGATCCCGCGCAAGGACGTGGTCGAGCGCCTGACGCCCGCCGCCCGGGCCGCGGGGCCGGATTCGCCCTACTATAACAAGACCTGGGTCACCTACTACGGCCGGCCCGGCATCGCTTTGATGGGGATTATCGGCGAGCACAGCGCCGCCGATATCATGCCACTGATCAAGGCCAAGGCCGCCGAATACGACGAGGCCAACGGTCTCAAGCTCGGCGTGCAGCCCGCCGTGCATCTTGTCTGGGGGATGGCCACGGTGGATCCTCAGCCCGACAACTCACACCTGGGCTACCTGGCCGAGTCCGAAGTCATGCCCTACATCGAGGAGGGACTCAAGGCCGGCGTCGACGTGATCCTCGATTCGCAGATCGCCAACCTGTCGCCCACCGCCTCGATCTCGCCGGCGCTGCCCTACCTCAAGTATCCGAACGTGCACCTGGCCATTGATCCCGAGTTTGCCGTCGTGCACAAGGGCCAATACATTCCCGGCAACCCCATCGGCTACATCACCGCCGACCAGGTCAACGACGTCGAGCGTGCGATGGCCGAGTACATGCGTGCCAACGGCATCAAGGGCAAGCGCATCCTGATGGTCCACCAGTTTCAGTCCAACATGATCCTGGACAAGGAAAAGCTGGATGCAAGTTTTCCCGAGGTGGAGCTGACGCTGTCGGTAGACGGCTTTGGCAACCCCTACGTCAAGACGTCCAAGTACAACGCGCTGGTGGATGCCAACACGCCGTTTACCTCGTTCAAGCTCTTCTACGGCTGGGACAAACCGCTGATGACCCCGCGCGAGGCGCTGGGCGTCGACGGCACCGAGCACACCGACTTCATCGAAATCACCCCAAACATGATCCAATACCAGTAGGGGCATAAGGTCCGGCGGCAAGAGCCTCGTCGTAGGAGCCATCGTTGTTCCGCCGGACCTTGTGCCCCAGCGGATCGCACGCGTCGAACTTAGTGTCCTTCCTGGAGGGAGGACGCTGCCAGGAAGGCGCGGGTGTTGCTTCCTGGCAGCGGTTGCCGGCCACCTATTGTGACCGGCGAGGGGCGACGAACGGTGAATGGGGGGAAGACCTGCCGCTCGGCACAGCACTGAGCGTGCGAGCTAGCAGATCCATTGGCGAACACTGTACTCGGTACTTCATGAGCGGGCGGCTGTAGTCGTGCACAAGGCTAGGTACACAGCGAGTGCCGTCGTCGAGCACCAGCGTATACTTGGCGCGCACGTCCACTTCAAACATGTCCAACTCGTCCAGCAGCGTTAGAAAGCCCTGGCCCCGATCCCACTCCCATTGTGTTTCATGCGGCCCTGCCGGCACGCCGGTGTCGCTCAACCGCGCCCACAAATGCATGTAATAGCGGACGGGAATGGGCGGGCTGACCTTCGCGCTGCAGCTGGCCTTTTCCTGAAAATTCTCGACGTGTCTGCGATGTTGTTGCCACTTCCAGGAGTCTCCCAAATCACTTGATAATGCGTACTTATCTAGTGCACCTGGGAGAGCAAAAAATACCAGAATTTTAGCGTCGCGCTTTTTTGATACACCCTTTACAAACTGCCGGCCTCTTCCTGCGCAATTTGTACCCAGCGCACCACCCGCCGCGGGTCGTCACGAATCGTGTGGTTGTCCTTCATGATGACTTCCACGCGGCAGTCGCGGGTCGTGCGCATGTCTGCCCGTAAGATGGCGCGAATCTTGTCCTCGTCAAAACTGTCACGCGCCAGGTCGGCGGGGTTGGGCTTCATCGAGAGAATGTAGTTCGCCCCCAGCTGCTCGGCCATAAACGCGCGGTTGCTCCAGGGCGAAACCGAGACGCGGCGCAGCCGTGGAATCTGCTTGACATACTCCCAACGCTTGTCCAGCGGCTCGCAGCAGCCGTAGCAGTTGAGCCCGAAGCGGGCGAGGATCGGCAGTTGGTAGGGCAGCACAAACTCGGCGTACATCTCGGGCGAAACGCCGACGGTCTCCTGGCTTTCACCAAAGCCCCACATGTCACAGGGACGCACGCTGCCCGCAAAGTCCTTCTGCGGCAGTTCGTCGGTCCAGCCGAAGCCGCCCGAGCCCACGTAGGTGCCGTCGTTGTTGAGGCTCAGCAGCCCCTGCTCTTCGAGCCAGTCGAGCTTGGCCAGATGCCCGTCGCGCAGCAGGGCCATCAGCCGGTGCAGGTCGTCGGGAGCATCCACCATGTCGTACATGATCTGCAGCAGCCCGCGCAGGTTGACGAGCGCCCATGTCATCCCGAGCGTCCACCACCACAGCGTCTTGACGCGCACGGTGAGCAGGTCGCCCAGGATTTCCTCCGCCAGCGCCGCTCGCTGCGCCGTGGCAGCCGCGTCCACCGTGATCTCCGGATAGTGCAGCTTGTCGAAGTCGGCATAGTCCTTCAACGGTGCGTCCCAGATATAGGAGCCGCCGTGCTGCCCGCCGACCCGCGTCTCGTGCATGCCCCAGTCGCTCTCGACCGCCACATGCGGCACCTCGAAGAACGGGATGATGACCCGATCGTCGCCCATCTCCGTGCCCCAGAAGATCTCACGCCGCAGGCGACACTCCCAGTCGCGCGCCAGCTCGTTCTCGCAGGCAAGGTGTTCGGGCCGGATGATCTCGTTCCACCCGTTCTCCGGGTCGCAGAAGATGACCGGCCGGGTCGGCTGCAGGGCGTTGTGGCGCAGCCACAGCTTGCGCTTCTCGTCTTCAATAGGTCGTGCTGCCAGCTCGGCTACCTGGCCCCCCAGAGAGCGCAGGAGTTGGCGTTCGCGTTCTGTAAAGATGTCTTGTGTGTTGCGCATAGTCCTATACCGGTCCTAACCTGATCCTATCCTGGTCCTATCCTGGTCCTTCCCCCTACGCCGGGCGATGGTGTCGACCGGCCATTCTGCCAGGTCGTCGACCAGCGGCAGGTCGACGCGATCGCCGCGTAAGGCGGACACGTAGGCAGCGAGGTTAAGCTCACTGGTCTTTAACATGTTGGTCAGTCCCAGCATCGGTTCCGGACCGCCGTCCAGCCACGCTACCAGGTCGGCCAGCAGGCAGTCCCAGATGGCGGTGTAGCTGCTGCCGGGGTGATCCACGAATGATTCAGTCCGGTGGCCGCCGGCATCTTCGATCACGATCTCATCTTCGCGCCTGACGCGGATCGTGCCGCCGGTGCCCACCAACGACATCGTCCACTCGCCGTTCATGGCATGGCCCCCGTCAAGGATGGCCCTGCCGCCGTTGGCGAAGGCGAAGTAGGCAGCGGCATGATCCTCCATCACATGGCCGTAGCCGCGCTGGTCGCGCACGCGCGCCTGGCCCATCACCCAGAGCACCGGCTGGTCGTCGTGAAAAAAGCGGAACATGTCGAGCCAGTGCGATCCCCACTCGCTTAAGTCCCAACCGGGGATGCCGGCGATACACATCAACGGTTCGCCTACCGCGCCTCCGGCATACAGCTCCTTGGCGCGTGCAAAGGCCGGAAAGTACCGCCGCATGTGCGGGACGACGATCTTGGTGCCGGAAGCAGCAGCGGCCTCCGCCACCAGCCGCAGATCGGCGGGTGCGGCCAGAAACGGCTTTTCGCAGATAATTCCTTTGACCCCTGCTGCGCAGGCATCGACGATCATCTGGCGGTGCAGACCGACGTAGGTGCAGATGCTGACGATATCCGGCTGTGCTAGCCGCCAGCAGCTCACGATAGTCGGCAAATCCTTGGTCGAGATCAAATGTTTCCTGGTACGCGTGCAGGTTCTCCGTATTGATATCCGCCACGGCCGCCAACTGCGTGCGCCCGTTGCGCCCATACGTCTCGCCGTGCGTATACCCGATGCGGTGGCCGCCACCCTTAAAGAACCCCTCGTCCTTGGCTTTACCCGCCCCAATCACGGCCGCCCTATAGGCGCGCCCCGTTCCATTCCCCATGCTAACCATCTCCATCTCTCAATCGTCACCCCTCAACCACCCCGCCAGGAAGCCACCCTTCCAAGAAGACCCCCTTCCAGGAGGACCGTCTTCCAGGAAGGGTCACTCCAGCGCCCAACGTACAGCGTTCTCCCAGATGCGCCGCAGGGCCGGGGCGGCGAACGCACGCATGTCATGCCCGTTGGCCAGGTACACGGTGCGCCCCGCTCCCGCTAGGCGCCCACCCTCGGCGGTGATGATCATGGGCCGCGGCTGCCCGTCCCATTCGGCAACGGCATGCACTGCGGTCTCCATCCCTTCTGTCACCCGTACGTCGTAGTATAGCTCGTCGAACAGGGTGTAGTCCTGGAGCCCCTCCACGATCGGGTGGCCCGTTTGGAGCACCTCGACCTTGTGGTCACCTAATGGGGAGTGCGTCGTTACGCCCCATACCCAGGTAAAGCCGAGCAGTTCGCCGTACCTGACCCAGTCGTCGTAGGACGCAATTCCCCCATGATGTGCAATGATCGGTCTTCCCGAAGCGACATAGGCCGTAAAGGCCTCTTGATGGGCTGGCTGCAGTGGGTGATACTCCATCTGCCCTGCCCACTCCGCACCCATCCCCGTCCAGTGCAGCCCCATGGCCACAAACAAGTCGCAGTCGTCGAGCATTTCAAACGCAGAGACGCCGTCCGCAATGCGGTATTCGTGCCCGCCCCCCAACCCCGTATCGACCCAGGACGCAATCAGCTGCGCCTGCTCGGCGACAGGATGAAAGGCGGGCCCACCAACATGAAAGACTATCTTCGCCATTACTCCGCACCCAGCGCCTTGAGGTAGGCGTAGCTCTGCTTGAGGTTGTCCTCCCCCCCTACTTCCAGGGTCGAGTATTCGAGGCACGGCGCATCCTTGAGCACGTCGTAGACCCCCTTGAGGTCGATGACACCCTCCCCCAAAGCGATCGGGCCAAAGCCGCAGCCGTACATCGTGCCCCGCTTGGCTTCCCAGTCTGCCGGCAGATCCTTCCAGTGCACGTGCATGATCTTGTTCTTAAAGACGCGGGCCATCTCGACCGGGTCCGCTCCGCCCAGCCATGAGTTGCCGGTATCCATGTTGACGCCCAGGTTCTCAGGTGAACCCAGTGCTGCCATGATGTCCTGGATACCGCTGATGGAATCGGTCAAAATGCCGTGCGGCTCGAGCAGGAGGTAGACGCCCAGGTCGTTGGCCAGCCGCAGCGGCTCGTACAGCTTCTCCGCCGTGATAAACACCCGCTGGTCGTGGCTCAGCTTGTGGCCCCACGCCGACTTGGGGTCGCCTTCGGTGGTGATGACGTGCTTGACGCCCATGGCTGCCGCCTGGCGCACGGCCTTCATGATCTCATTCGTGGCGTACCGGGCGGGCGAACTGGGGTCGAGAAGGTTGGCATGTGCGCAGAACGAGGTGATGGTCAGCCCGTAGCTCTCGAAGAGACGCTTGATGTCGAACGGATTGTCGTCCACACTGACGGTGGAGGCAAAGCCAAACTCGCGGCCGAGCAGACCGCCGCTGTGGTTGTCAGTGATGTCCGCATACCGGAAGCCCATGTCGCGAATGCGGCCGAGCTGATGCTCCAGCAGAGCAAAGGGATCCACGATGGCAAAGCAGCCGACTTTCATAGGTAGTTCCTTTCGTAGCGCATGAAGATTCTAGCCCTTGAGACCGGTTAACGTGATGCCCTGGACGAAGTAACGCTGGGCAAAGAAAAAGATGATCAGGATCGGCACCAGCGAGATACAGGCGCCGCCCATTAGCGCCGGCCAATCGGTGCCAAACATGCTGCGGGAGACGACAGCCAGTCCTACCGGCAGCGTACGCAGTTCATTGGTGTTGATGACGATCAGCGGCCACAGGAAATCGTTCCAGAAGTGCAGAAAAACGAAGACGCCGAGTGTGGCCAGGGCCGGCTTGGCCAACGGCATAATAATGCGGAAGTAGGTGTCGAAGTAGCCCGCCCCGTCGATGCGCGCCGCGTCCTCCAACTCCGTCGGGATGGTCTGGAAGAATTGGCGCAGCAAAAAGGTACCAAACGCACTCCCAAATAGGAAGGGAATGGTCAAGGCATAGTAGCTGTCGATCCAGCCTAGATACTTAATCAGAATGTAGCCCGGAATCAGCGTCACCTGCCCTGGGATCATCATGGTGGCCAGGTAGGCCATAAAGATGACATCGCGGCCCGGGAAGCGCACGCGCGCAAAGGCATAGGCCGCCAGGGACGAGAAAACGAGCTGGCAGCCGGTGATGGTCACAGCCACAAACACGCTGTTGAACAGCCAGTTGCCGATGGGCGACATCGAGAAGAGCCGCTGGTAGCCCTTCAACGTCCACGGATCTGGCAGCCACTGGGGCGGATAGGTGAAGACCTGGAACTGTTCCTTGAAGCTCGTGCTGATCATCCACACCAGCGGCAGCAAGCAGGTGATGCTTAGCAGGATCAGCAAGGCGTGCAGCAGCAGCCGCCCGAGGCGGTGCACAATCTCGTGTGTGGCGCCTGCATCCACAGCCGGTTGGGCGGCACTGGGCTGGGACGCCTGCAGCCTGTCCTTGGTGGCAGTCATCGCCGTACCTCCCTCACCCCAGCTCCGTGTAGGCGTGGCGGCCGAGATAGCGCACCTGCACGAGCGTGACGACAAAGATGAGCAGGAAGAGAATGTAGGCCATCGCCGACGCATACCCCATCTTGAAGAACTGGAAGGCGTTCTCCCAGATGTAGTAGTTGTAGACGCGCGTGGCGTTGCCCGGTCCTCCTCCCGTCATGACGTACACCATGTCAAAGGCCTGGAAGGCGCCAATCAGCGATACCACCAGCACAAAGAAGAGATGCGGGCGCAGCAGCGGCAGCGTGATGTGCCAGAAACGTTCCCAGCTGTTGGCGCCGTCGATCGCCGCCGCCTCGTGGAGTGACTGGGGCACGTCCTGCAGGCCGGCCAGGAAGATGACCATGTTGTAACCCATTGTCTTCCAGATGACCGTCAGCGCCACCGCCGGCATCGCCCACTTGGTCTCTGTGATCCAGTTCTGCGGCGGCACGCCGAACCAGGAGACCATCCAGTTGAGCACCCCGAACTCGCCGTTGTAGAACCACTTCCAGGCCAGAGCGACGGCAATGGTCGAGGCCACCACCGGGATGAAGAAGATCGTGCGATAGATGCGCGTGCCGCGCAGACCCTGGTTCATTAAGACCGCCAGGCCAAGCGAGACGACGATACCGGCAGGCACCGTGAGCAGGGCGTAGTATATCGTGTTCCACAGGCTCGTCCAGAACAGGCTGTCGTCCGTCAACAGCGTCACGTAATTCCGGATGCCTACCCACTGCGGGGCCGACAGCAGATCCCACTCCGTAAAGCTCAGCACCAGGCCGGCGATCACCGGCCCGGCGACAAAGATCAGGAACGCAATGAAGTTGGGCGCAATAAACGTGAGCCCTACCACCAGGTGCTGCCGGTTCGTCCGTGTCATAACGTCAGTTCCCTGCAAGTGCCTTCTCGGCTGCTGTCTGCATTGCCGCCAGCGCCTCCTCGACCGTCTTCTCGCCGTTGCCGACCAGTTCGGTCTCCGGGATGATCACGGTGTTGCGCAGCTCCACCCACTTCTCGTGGTGCGGCGTAAACCAAGCATATTCGGCGGCATCGCCGTTGATGTTGAGGTTCTCCACCGGGGGAGTGGGATTCTTGAGATAGACCTTTGAGTTGTAGGCCGGAATGTAGGCGGGCGGGTAGATGATACCCTTGGGCGCGGCGGCGAAGGCTGCCTCGTAGCCGGGCATACCCATGAAATACTTGATGAACTCCCAGGCCGTGTCCTGGTTCTTGGTGGTCTGGCTGGCACAGTAAGCCGTGCCGCCGGTAGCATAGCCGCGTGTGCCGTCGGCCCCCGCCGGCCCGATCTGCATGCCAAACGGCACCTGCGAGAACTTGTCCGGGCCAAAGACCAACTCCCAGTACCCGCCGATAAACATGGCCAACCGGCCGGTGGCAAAGAGATCGGCGCCGCCCATGCCGCCCTGCTTGAAAAAGCCCGGGCTGGGCGCTACCTTGTGCGTATGAATCAGGTCCGACCAATACTGCATCCCCTCGACAGTCTTCGGGTCGTTAAAGGTTGCCTTGGTGGGCGTCTCGACGCTGTCGGCGACCGTGCCCCCGTTGCTGTAGACAAACAGGTTGCGGTCGGCGGCGGTTTCGGCGAGATGGAAGCCGTATTGGCTGGTGCGGTCGCCCTCGGTCTTGGTCATTGCCTGTGCCGCGGCCAGCAGATCGGCATTCTTCCACTCGTTAGTGGGGTAGGCCACGCCGGCCTGGTCAAAGTGATCCTTGTTGTAGAAGAGGCAGCAGATCGGCTGGACGTCATAGGGGATACCCCAGACTTTGCCATCCACCGTGTAGCGGCCGATCAGCTTGGGGAAGAAGTCAGTCGACTTGAAGGCCTGGTCGGCCTCCAGCAGTGGCGTGAGGTCGAGCAGCACGTTCTTGCGCACAAACTGGATAAACGGCGTGTTCTCGACGCCCAGGACATCCGGCGGCGTGTCTGCGGCGATCTGCGTCAGGATCTTGGGCAGGTACTCATCCCACGGCGTCACTTGCGTCTCCACTTTGACGCCAGGATGGTCTTTTTCAAACTGGTCCACCAGCCCTGCCCAGCCTGCCGTCTGGTCGACGGCATAGAAGCTGGCGACGACCAGCTTCTTGACTGCCTCGGCGGCTGCGGCACCGGCTGCTGCGCCTGGCGCTGCCCCCGGTGCGGCCGGCGCACATGCCGCTACCATCACGGCAGCACTGCCGATGCCAACGGCCTTGAGAAAGTCACGACGGCTCAAGCCACTCATTGTTCTCCTCCTCTGTAGGATGTTCGAATAGATGCTGCGGACAGAAAACCACCTCCAGGAAGTACCCCACCTCCAGGAAGTACGGCACTTCCAGGAAGTACCCCACTTCCAGGAGGTGCTCGGCAAACCAACTAGATGGCGATCGTTCGGGAGCGATTTGACGATACCCTGTTGACGGCGCTATAGTCTTGCAAGATTGTCCGCTACTTTTCACCGGTAAATTTTGAACATCCGTTTGTCGCCTGCCTGCTGCCGGCCTCATCCGGCCGCTGTGCGCTTGCTGGAACCGGAGGAATGCCCGTGAAAGAGCTGCCTGCCATCTTCCAGGACGGAGAACGCACCTACTTTGCCGACACCTGCGAGCCTCTCAAGGCCGCTGCCGCCGGCGGCGAGCTTCAGCTGCACGCCTGGGGCCACGCCCTCTATCCTGGCGTCTTGCTGCCGCATAGCTGCCTGCCTGCCGTGCGCTCGGTCGGCGTCTGGGATGCCGCGGTGAGCCAATCGTGGGGATTGGATCGGCACTGCAACGAGGGCATCGAGTTTACCTATCTCAAGCGGGGCAAGACTGCCTTTGAGGTCGATGGGGGGCACTGGACCCTGCGCAAGGGCTGCCTCACGATCACACGCCCCTGGCAGTTTCATCGCGTCGGCGCGCCGTACGTCGGCGCGGGGCGGCTGACCTGGTTGATCCTCGACGTCGGCGTGCGCCGTCCCAACCAGACCTGGCATTGGCCGGAGTGGCTGGTCTGCTCGCAGGCCGAGCTGCAGAAGCTCACGCGCCTCCTCAGCCACAACGAGCAGCCGGTCTGGCAGGCCGGCGCCGAGGTCGAACGCTGGTTTGACAAGCTGGCAGGGCTGCTGGAAGAGGCGGGCGACCCCTGCGAGGGTGAGTCGCGGCTCAAGCTGGCGATCAACGGGCTGCTGCTCGCCGTGCTCGAACTGCTCGAGCATGAGCACATCCCGCTCGACGAGTACCTCTCCACCACCGAGCGTGCCGTGCAAATGTTCCTCGCGGCGCTGCCGCAACACGCTGCTTCAGACTGGGATCTGGCCGCGATGGCGCACCAATGCGGGTTGTCGCGCAGCCAGTTTTCCGAGTACTGCCGCCAGCTCACCAATATGACGCCGATGCAGTATCTCACCCACTGCCGTGTCGAGATGGCTGCCCGCATGCTCGTCGACCGGCCAGATGCCACCATCACCGAGGTCGCCTACGCCTGCGGCTTCAACTCCAGCCAGTACTTCGCCACCGTCTTCCGCAGCCTCAAGGGCTGTACGCCATCCGCATTCGCCCATACGGCTGGCTTGCGACCGCCTGTGCGGTCTGCTGCGGCATAGCATATCCCTCGAGTCTCCGCCCGCCGGCCTGGCTCACCTATCTGTGGATACCGCCGATCTGTTTCGCACCCAACTTGGAGGCGCGCCATGTACCAGCATGAAAGCTTCGTCACGACCAGTGCCCGCGGGCTGGACCGGTCCAGCGTACCCATGCGCTTGTTTGAAAAAGCCAAGCGGCTTGGCATCTGGAACCCAAGTGAGATCGACTTTGCACAGGATGCCGCCGATTGGCAGCGGCTCGCCCCCCTGGAACGTGAAGTTCTCCTGCACCTCACGGCGCTGTTTCAGGCAGGCGAGGAGGCGGTGACGAACGATATCGTGCCCCTGCTGCTGGCCGTCAGCCGGGAGGGTCGCATCGAAGAGGAGTTGTATCTGACAACGTTTCTCTTTGAAGAGGCGAAGCACACCGACTTCTTTCGCCGCTTCTTAGATGAGGTGGTCGGCTGCGACGTCGATCTCAGCCGCTTCCACAGCGGGAGCTATCACAGGCTGATCTACGAAGCCCTGCCTGGCAGCATGCAGCAGCTGCTCACGGATCGATCGGCTGCTGCCCAGCTGCGCGCGTCGGTTACATACAATATGATCGTCGAGGGCGTACTTGCCGAGACGGGCTACCATGCCTACCTTTCGGCGCTGGAGCGCAACGACCTCCTGCCCGGGCAGTGTCGCGGCATCCGGCTGGTCAAGCAGGATGAGTCACGCCATATCGCCTACGGTATCTTCCTCATTGCGCGCCTGCTTGCCGCTGATCCCGAACTGTGGGACGTGGCCGAGGCGACGATGAACGAACTGCTGCCGTTAGCGCTCGGAGTAGTCGGCGAGGCGTTTGCCGCCTATCCCGCCATGCCGTTCGGCCTTGAACTGGACGAGTTCACCGATTTTGCCCTAAACCAGTTCAACAAGCGTCTCGACCGCATCGAACGTGCGCGCACTGCTACGCAAGCAGACGTTGCCCGCATGATCACGACGGCCATCGAGTGTGATGACGCGTAGCCTGACAAACGAAATCAGCAGAAAGGGAGCACGACGCTAGCATGGAAGTGACCAACTTTGCCGGCATCGAAGAGGAATTCATCCGTCGCGTGCACACGATGGTCTGGTGCAACATGGCCACCGTGGACGGCAAGCAGCGTCCGCGCTCGCGGATCGTACACCCGATTTGGGATGGGCAGACGGGCTGGATCGGCACGCACCGTACCTCGTATAAACAGAAACACCTGCTGACCAACCCCTATGTGTCGCTCGCCTATATCACCGATGCCATGAACCCGGTCTATGCAGACTGCACCGCCGAGTGGGTCGACGATGTGGGCGAGAAGGTGCGCATCTGGAATCTCTTCCTGCACGCGCCGCCACCCCTGGGCTTTGACCCGGCCCCTACCTTTGGCAGCTTCGATCATCCCGACTTCGGCCTGCTCAAGCTCACGCCGTGGCGCATCGCGCTCGTCTCCTTCCCCGCGCCTTCGCATGAACTGGGTCAGCGCATCTGGCACAGGCAGGAGTGATGCCGCCTCAGACTGCTTGTCAGCCCCTGCCTGCCTCATCCCGGTTGATCGCCGCCAGCCGCTGCACGAACTCGAGCAGCAGCATCAGCTGCTCGTCGCTGTACTGGCCGAGCAGCTGATTCATCCTCTCGACATGGCCGGCGTATAGGGCGGCCGCCGTCTGCTCGTTCTCCTGCGGCCCCGGATAGATGACCACGCGGCGCCGATCGCCCGGATCTGCTCTGCGCTGTGCCCAACCTGCTTTCTCCAGGCGATCGACGATCCCCGTGATGGCGCCGGTCGTCAGGCCCGTGGCTTTGGCCAGCTCCCCGGCGGTCATCGGGCCGTTGCGCACCAGCAGTTCCCCGCAGCGCAGGTCGTTTGGCCCCATCCCCACCTTCTGTGCAATCGCGGTGGCCGCCAGCACGGTCGATGTGCTCAGCTCCCGCAGGGCCCAATCAATTTGCTGCACGAGCTGTTCGCGCGTCGGTAAAGGGCTTGACATACTCACCCATTTCGTTTATCCTCTAAGTATCTTACTTGTAAGATATTTATCTATGAGATATATACGCGTAAGAATTATAGCATGAGGCAGAGAGTAGTAAAAGGAGGAGCAGCATGATTCTGGTAACTGGCGCCACCGGCAATGTTGGCCAATACTTGGTTCCACAACTGCTCGCCAAGAATGCCCCGGTTCGCATCCTTGTCCGCGACAAGAGCAAGGTCGTCCATCTTGGTGACGGCGTCGAGTGCGTCGTCGGCGATCTTGACCGGCCCGAGACCCTGCATCCTGCCATGCAGGGTGTCGACCGGCTGTACATCGTCACGCCGGACACGCAGCAGGTCACGCAGCTGCTGGCCGCTGCCAAGGAAGCAGGCGTCAGCCACGTGGTGAAGCAGTCCACCATCGAGGCCGACCGTGCGTTGGGGCCGGGCAAGTGGCACCGCGCGCAGGAGGAACTGATCATGGCTTCCGGCATGGGGTGGACGTTCCTGCGCCCGACCATGATGATGGTCAACACGATCGAGTGGTGGTCCGCCACGATCAAGTCGCACGGCACCGTCTACTTCCCCGGCGGCAAAGGCAAGGTCGCGCCGGTCGCACCCGCCGACGTGGCGGCCGTGGCCGCCGCCGTGCTCACGGACGCGCCGCACCACAACGGCCAGGTCTACGAACTCACCGGGCCGGAGTCGCTCACCATCGGCGGCATGGTGCAGACCTTGGGCACAGTCCCTCGGCCGCCGTCTCCGCTACGTCAACGTGCCCGCTCCCCTAGCCGTCCTCTGGCTGCGCCGCATGGGGCTCCCGGGCTACGTCGTGACAGGCCTCGTCGAAACGCTAGGTGCGCTGCGCAGGAGTGAGTACGCGCTACGTGACCGACGCCGTTGCCCGGGTAGGGGCAGTCACGCCGCAGTGCTATGCGGACGTGGTGTGCGGCGGTGTCACGAAGCAGGAATGCGTCGAGTAGCTGGTGAGCTGGTGATCGTGTGCTCCCGTGGAGCACGTAGACGTCGAGTTACGTAAATCGTGCATCATGTGTGCCGAGGTCAAGCAGCAGAATGCAAGTCGGCTATCACTTCATCCGCCGATTGGGCGGCAGTGTAGCCTGCTCGATGCCACATCGAGCACCTGGTCTAGTGTTGCTGCACTCATGGTCGTACTCCGGTCAAATCAATTCCGATCTCAGCAGCCCATTATATCACTTGCGCCGTAACATACGCCGTCACCCCGCGCCAGGCCACCGTCTGCCCCAGCAGCTGCTGCTCGCACAGGCCGCGCACTGCCGCAATCTCCTCCGGCGCCAGCTGCGCCGCCAGGTGATCGGCGTAGCTCGGCCGCCCCTCCTTGGCCGGCGTAAACCAGCGGCCAATCATCGCCGCCGTGATCTGCATGTCGGTGACATCCTCTTCCGTCTGCAGCTGCGCTGCCAGCCCCGCCGCCTGGGCCGCCGCCAGTAATTCCGGCGCATCCCAGTTGGTCAGCGGGTCGTCGGTGCGGGCATAGATTGCCTCCTCCGCCGCCTGCCAGCGTGCCACCAGATCCGGGTCCAGCCTGCTCGTATCCACCAGCCGGTAGATGCGCTGCGTCGCCGCCGGCACCCGTTCCGCCAGGCTGATCACCCCCTCCGGCCCCAGCAGCCCCGCCAGCAGCCCAAACGCCGCCGCCCGGTCCGCCTCGTCGATCAGCGCGTTGTACCCCACGATAGCATCAAACGCGAGACCTCCTGGAGGCTGGGTACTCCTGGAGGTCGGTCTTCCTGGAGGTGGGGACCTCCTGGAGGTGGTCCCCGCTCGCCAGCTGCAGGAACAGCGGCAGCTCGCCGATCCGCCCCTCCATCACCACCGGCCGCTCGGGCGCGGGCAGCCGCTCGGCCAGCTGCCGCAGCGCGTCGGCATCCCGCCGGCTGCGCGGCCAGCGCATAGACGCCCCCCTCCGGCACACGCCGCAGCGCCTCCCACGTCAGCAGCCCGCTGCCTGCCTTGAGATCCAGCACCAGCCCATGCCGCGGCAGCCGGCACGCATCCAGCACCCGGTCGCGCAGCTTGCCCAGCCGCTCCCCGGCGCCCGAAATGGTCCGCTGCAGCCAGCGCTCACGCCCGGGGTCGTCGGGCGAGAAGGTGAGCATCTCGACATGCTCGTCCTCCGCCGCCAGCATCGCCGCCAGCTGCTCCTCGCGCCGCCGCGCCACCTGCACGCGGATCTGCGCCTCGTACCCCTGGTCGGACGGCTGGTAAAAGACCTTGCCCTGCAGCGACGACGGCAGATACTGCTGCGCCACCCAGTGGTCGCGGTAGGCATGCGGGTAGAGATAGCCCTCGCCGTGCCCAAAGCCCTCGCTGTCACGGTTGGCGTCGCGCAGGTGGTTGGGCACCCCGCTGTCCGCCTCCTTCTCCACCCGCTCGAGCGCATCGAAAAAGGCAAACGCCGAGTTGCTCTTCTTGCAGCGTGGCCAGGTACAGCGCCGCCAGCGCCAGGTGAAAGCGCCCCTCGGGCATCCCCACCTGCTCGAACGCCGCCGCTGCCGCCGTCACGACCTGGATGGCGTTGGGGTCGGCCATCCCCACATCCTCGCCGGCAAAGATCAGCATGCGCCGGAAGATAAAGCGCGGGGCCTCGCCGGCGTAGACCATCTTCGCCATCCAGTAGACCGCCGCATCCGGGTCGCTGCCGCGCAGGCTCTTGATAAAGGCGCTGATCGTGTCAAAATGATAGTCGCCTTCCTTGTCGTACAGCACCGCCCGCCGCTGGATCGACTCCTCGGCGATCGCCAGCGTGATGTGGCGTGTCGCTGGAGGTTTCCACCGCCAGCTCCAGCGCGTTCAGCACCGCCCGCGCATCGCCGTTGGCCACCTCCACCAGGTGCTCGAGCGCATCGTCGTCGATCGTCACCCCGCGCCGGCCATACCCGCGCTCGCGATCCGCCAGCGCCTGCCGCGCCACCTGGCGCAGGTCCTCCTTCGTCAGCGGCGTGAGCTGGAAGATGCGGCTGCGCGAGACCAGCGCCTTGTTGACCTCGAAGTAGGGGTTCTCGGTGGTGGCGCCGATAAAGATGACCGTGCCGTTCTCCACCCACGGCAGCAGCGCATCCTGCTGCGCCTTGTTAAAGCGGTGCACCTCGTCCACAAACAGGATCGTGCGCTGCCCATAGAGCCGCCCCCGCTCCTGCGCCTCGGCGATGGCGTTGCGGATGTCGGCCACCCCCGCCAGCACGGCGTTGAGGGCGATAAAGTGGGCGCTGGTCGTGTTGGCGATCACCCGCGCCAGCGTGGTCTTGCCCGTGCCCGGCGGGCCGTAGAAGATCAGGCTCGACAGCTGGTCCGCCTGGATCGCCCGCCGCAGCAGCCGCCCCGGCCCGACAATATGCTGCTGCCCCACGTACTCGTCCAGCGTGCGCGGCCGCATCCGTGCCGCCAGCGGGGCGTCAGTCTGCATGCGGTCGGCTTGGGCTTGGTCGAAGAGGTCAGCCATGCCTGAATACTACATCCGGAGCCGCGTCGCGTGCCAACGCTGTCGTTGCCGTCGTGGCCTGGAGATCGTTGGGCGGGGCCCGAGGCTCTTCAGCTTGACCTAGACCCCGTTCAACGGCTACGTAAAATGAAACGTGGCGCCCTTCCCGGCAGCCGACTCCACCCAGATCTCGCCGCCCGCACTCTCGACCGTCTTCTTGGCGATGGCCAGCCCCATGCCGCTGCCCTCTACCTCGTCGCGTGGCTTCAGCGTCTGAAACACCTCGAAGATCCGCTCGTGGTACTCCGGGGCGATCCCTGGTCCGTTGTCGCGCACACGAAACTCCACCCTGTTACCACGCAGGGCTGCCGCAACCGCCACGGTGCCTTCACGCCCGGTCGTGGTGCTTGATGGCATTCTCGAATCAGATTGCGCAGCACAATCTCAAAGGGCGCACTCTCGCAGTGGATCACGGGCAGCTCGCCCTCGAGCACTACCCCTTAAATCCATCTGGTAGATTCAGCATTTCCACTACACTCTGCACCACTGCCCGCGTCAACCATCTGGGATGTATGCTGCCGCTTACCGCGCGAATATTGGAGCAGGTCGTCCAGCAGGCCTTCTAAGCGCCTGGCCCGGCCGCGCAGCTTGACCAGGTGCTCTTCCGCGCCACGATGCGACAGGGTGCCGGATGAATCTTCGGCAATCCATTCTGCCAGATGTTGGATCGCGCGCAGCGGCGCCTTGAGATCGTGCGAGGTAACATAGGCGAACCGATCTAGTTCCCGGTTGCTGCGCTCCAGTTCGGCCGTGCGCTCCGCCACACGCTGCTGAGCGTGTCGTTGGCTTTTCGCAGCTCCTACGCGAGGCGCTGTAATTCTGCTTCGGCCTGCTTGTGGCGCGTGATGTCCATCGCCACATTCGTCAGCCCGCGACCTCGCCGGACGCTGTGCGCAGCGGCTGCGATCGATGACATCATATGTGTGCAGCCCATCCGAGAAGATACGACGAAAACTCACGCAGCGCGTGCCCGTCCGCGTGGCAAGCACCTTGGATGTTTCCCGCAGGTGCACAAGCGTGTCGTCATGGCGAAACACTTCGTCGACCCGCTTGCCTATCAGATCCTCTGCTCGTAAATCAGGGTGGCGTGTTGTCGAATCCAGGTGTAGCGCAGTTCCTTGTCCAGCTGGACAACGCTCAGCTGCGCAATGTCCAATGCCAGGCGGAAACGCTCCTGGCTCTCATGCAGCTCCTGCTCCAGCCGCTTGCGCTCGTCGATGCCTGCCACCACACCTGCCATACGCCTGGCTGTGCGTTCGCCATTCACTTCTTCAAAATAAACCCTGCCGCTCGCGGCCATCGAATCGACCGAACCGTCGGGCCAGACAATCCCTGCTCCGTTTCATAGACCCTCTGGCGCCCGGATCCACCGCCGCAGCAAAGGCTGCCCTGGCGCACGCGCATTTCCGTGCACCAACGCAAGGCCATTTTCTATACCGGCCGTCGTCCTGCCCTACTCCCAAGATCTGGCGGCAGCGGGCGTCCCGGTGGGCGGCGCCGCTTTGCGGTCGATCAGAAATGTCGCAGTCACCTTCCAGCGCCATTTGTCGCCATTCCTGCATACTCGCGCAGTGCCGCCTCGGCCTGCTTCTGTGCCGTGACGTTGCGGATGACGGCCAGCATACCCGCAGGCTCCCCGCTGCTGTCCTTGCGCCGGAAACCGTCGACTCGACATGCAGCTGCTTGCCGTCAGGCAGCGCATGGATGTTCTCGCCATGCCAACTGCCGCCCCGGCCAAGGGCGCGGAATGCGGCTTCTTCATCGCTTCGGATGGAACCACAGGTATTGGTACAGGCTGTTGAGCGGCCGGCCCAACGCCGCAGCCGGCTCGACCCTATACTGTGCCGCTGCCTTGGCATTGAGATAGGTAACCGCTGCTCGTTATCGATGATAATCACAGCATCGCCCACCTGCGCCAATGCTGCCGCCTGGAAGCGCAGGGCTGCCTGTCGCGGGTCTCGGCTGTCGGATCGTGGAGCATGGCGCCGTCCTCCGCATGTCTTCCCGCTGGAATCTGCGGATAAATGCTGGCCGTGGCTCTGAATAGTATACCGTGAGCCACAGATAAAGCCTATCACTTTTCGTGCGACTGGCGATCCCTACATGGAGAGGGGTGTAACTTAGTTTCCAAGGCTCAGCCCCTCCAACGCAAAATCCGCCCACACCGGCCGGTGGTCCGACACGCCATCGGCCGCCAGCCAGATGTCGCACGCCGTCGCCTGCGGCGCCAGCGCCCGGCTGGCAAAGATGTAGTCGATGCGGATGCCCGTCTGCGCCCCAAGATACGAGCGCTCGCCCGGCCCGTTGAACTGCCGGTACAGGTCCACGTAGCCCGCCTTCTCCATCTGGGCGATCACCTGCGGGCCGTCGGGGCGGTTGGTCAGGTTGTGACCCTTGTGGTGGGCTGCTCAGACGCGTCCAGGTCGGCCTCGCGGTCCGCAAAGTCCCACAGGCTGATGGCGTTGAAGTCGCCCATCACCACGTGCGGCCGGTTGCGGTCGCGGCCCAGCCAGGTCCGCGCGACCCGCAGCTGGATGCCGCGCACCTCCTCGTCCGTGTGGTCGAGATGGATCGAGTAGGCGGTGAACGTCTCTCCGCCGGGCAGCTGGATGCGTCCCTCCAGCAGGCCCCGTTCCTCCTTGGTGTCGAGCAGGTGCTGCGGGTCCTCTTCCTTCGACGTCAGGTGGTGGGCGGCGTTGGCGATGATGGGCCAGCGCGAGAGCAGCGCGTTGCCGTAGGCGTCCTCGGGCATATCGTCCTGCGCCGGCCAGCGCAGCGCCGCGCCAAAGACATAGTGCATGCCCAGCCGCTCCGCCAGCGCCTCGAGCGCCGGCTTGTCGCTGCCCTGCACCACGCGCGGGTAGTAGACCTCGTTGAGGCCGATAATGTCGGCGCCGATGGCTTCGAGCACATCGCCCACGCCGGTCAAGTTCGGATGGTTCTCGGCGGTGCGCCATCCGTGAATGTTGTAGGTGACGATTCGCATAGAAGCAATAGTATAATTGCCCCAACGAATGCGCAAGACCGCAAGACCACACCGGGCACAACGACACCAGAAAGGACCGACCTATGCCACTCCCCACCCGCGACGAAGCCTATGCCATGCTCTGCGAATGGGTGCAGTCGGACTCCCTGCGCAAGCACATGCTGGCGGTGGAGGCCAGCCTGCGCGCCTACGCCGAGCACTTTGGCGAAGATGAAGAGCTGTGGGGCATCACCGGCCTCCTGCACGACCTCGACTACGAGCGCTTTGCCGACATGAGCGACACGACCAACGGCCACCCGCGCACCGAGCTGCGCCTCTTCCAGGAGCGCGGCTATCCGCCCGAACTGATCCACGCCGTCGAGGCCCACGCCACCTTCCTGGGCGTCCCGCGCGTCTCGCGGCTCGACAAGGCGCTGCTGGCCTGCGACGAGCTGACCGGCCTGATCATGGCCGCCGTCTACGTGCGCCCCGACCGCGACATCCGCAACGTGCAGCTCAGCTCGATCAAGAAGAAGTGGAAGGACAAGGCCTTCACCGCCGCCATCGACCGCCACGAGAACATGGAGTTCATCGAAGATCTCGGCGTCCCCTTCGACGAGCACGTCCAGCGCGTCCTCACCGCCATGCAAGGCATCGCCGAAGAACTGGGCGTCGCCGGCACTCCCACCGCCTGACCCCTTCCGGGAAGACCCCCTCTTCCCGGAAGCCACCCTTCCCGGAAGCACCCTTCCGGGGACCCTCCTATTTCGTAAGGGATGTCGGTGGTTGACTTTACGGCGATCGTTTGTTATCCTGAATCTACCCGCCCTTGCCCACCTGTACGGCGAACCCCTCACCCTAATCCATCTTCGCTTGCTGTAGCCCCTTCGCTGCTGCGCCGGGCGGCCCTCACGCTGCCGCTCGCAGCGGCGGGCTGCTGGCCATGGCCGCAGCTTGCGATGCGTCAGTGAGGGTACGTCAGTTTGGAACAAGGAGCACGTATGAAGTACTTACAAATGACCCCGCGGCCTCGCTGGCTGCGGGTCGCTGCCGCGGCGCTAGCGCTTGCCATCCTCTTGGCCGCACTGCCCGGCCGTACGCCGGTCGCCCATGCTGGTGTCTACGCCGCCGGCACCGGCACCGTCGTCGCCTGGGGCAGCAACAGCTCGGGCCAGGCCACGATCCCCGCCGGCCTTACCGGCGTCACCGCCATCGCCGCCGGCCTGCGCCACAACCTGGCACTCAAGGCCGACGGCACCGTGGTCGCCTGGGGCGATAACAGCCTCGGCCAGACCGATGTCCCCGCAGGGCCTGACCGATGTGGTCGCCATCGGCGCCGGCGCCTCCCACGGCCTGGCGCTCAAGGCGGACGGCACCGTCGTCGCCTGGGGCGACAACCGCTACGGCCAGTTGAACATCCCCCCTGATTTGCACGACGTGACCGCCATCGCCGCGGGCTGGGTTCACAACCTGGCCGTCAAGAGTGACGGGACGGTAGTAGCCTGGGGCGACAACAGCCTCGGCCAGGCGACAGTCCCTCCGGGCCTGGCGAACGTGATCGCCGTCGCCGGCGGCACCAGCCACAGCCTGGCGCTCAAGGCGGACGGCACCGTGGTCGCCTGGGGCAGCAACGGCAACGGCGAGGGCGCGGTACCCGCCGGCCTCGCCGACGTGGTCGCCATCTCGGCGGGCTATCTCCACAGCCTGGCGCTCAAGCGTGACGGGACGGTCGTCGCCTGGGGCCTCGACCTGGGCGGCATGGCGAGCGTCCCACCCGATCTCTCCGACGTCGTCGCCGTCTCGGCGGGCTATCTCCACAACCTGGCGCTCAAGCGTGACGGGACGGTCGTCGCCTGGGGCAACAACTCCTTGGGGCAGGCGAGCGTTCCCGCCGGCTTGACCGGCGCAACCGCCGTCGCTGCCGGCAACTTCCACAGCCTGGCGCTCGTGTCGCTCACACCCGGCGATACCACTGCGCCCAGCGCGGCGCCGGCACTGGATCCCCCTGCCAACGGCCAGCGGCTGGAACAACACGGACGTGATGGTGAACTGGAACTGGACAGACGACGAGCGGCTGGCGCAGGCATCGACCCGGCCAACTGCCAGCAGCAAACCAGCGTCCAGGGCGAGGGCATGTTCAACCTGGCGGCCACCTGCCGGGACCTGGCCGGCAACGAAGGCACCTCGGCAATCGTGGTCAAAATCGACCGCACGCCGCCGGTGCTCGGCGCCTGCCCCCTCGGCGGGCCGTTCGACACGCGGCAGCGGGCCGCAGGCAGTTGGCCCCATCACGGCCGACGCCGGCATCTCGGGGCTCGACGCCGCCGCCAGCACCCTCACCGGCACGGTCGACACCGGCTGCGGCCGGCACCCAGGACGGTCACCTTCACCGCCACGGACAACGCCGGCAACACCGCCGCGCGCATCTGCAGCTACACGGTGGTCGAAGCGCCGGTCGTCGAACCGCCGGCGTGCGATAAGCCCTATGCCACCGTCACGATTCGAGCTCGACGCCAACCCCGATTCCACGCGCAACCTGCGCCTGTGGGGCGCCTTCGGCAATCCCCTGCTCGACGACCCCGCCGCGGACGATGGCGACGGCGTCGGCAACGCCGTCACCTACGACCAGGCGCTCCCCGGCACGCACAACTTTGCCCTTTCCCTGCCGTTCGGCTGGTGGCCGGGCGGGGTGACCTGCGATCCTGCCGCCCAGTGCGGCTACAGCCTCCAGCACAACAGCGTGGCCGTCACCGTGCAGGCGTGTGACGACGTCACCGCCACCTTCACGGCGCTGCGCACGGGCTCGCTGCTGGTCACCACCTTTGCCGATGCCGACGGCGACGGGGAGCAGGGTGCAGGCGAGCCACCGCTGGGCGGCCGGTGGGCGGACCTGACCTACGTCGACGGCACGGGCGGCACCCGGCTGGTCGCCAGCAGCTTCAACGACAGCCGCGGCGCAGTGGCGCGTGCGCAACCTTGCGCCCGGCCGCACCTACACCCTCTGCGAGAAACCGCAGGCAGACTGGGACAACACGCTGCCCGGCCCAACCGACGTCGACGCCCGCGGCTGGGCGTGCTACACCTTCTCGCTCGCGTCCGCCGAGGCCGTAGAGGCCGTCGTTCGGCTATGCGCCCGCCGGTGCAGCCGGCCGCCGGTACCCCCGCCGGTGCCCAGCGCGACCGGCGGCCTGCGTGTCATCGGCGCCGTCCCCGAGGACGTCGCCCTGCTCTTCCTGCCCGCCGTCGCAGCGAGTAGACACCTCCAGGAGGGTACCGACCCGACCTCCAGGAAGGCACCTCCCACCTCCTGGAAGTAGGTGCACCTCCTGGAAGGGTCCTCCGCGCTACTGCACGTCGAACTTGAAGACGGTGGTGGTGTCGTACGTCTCGCCCGGGCGCAGCACCGTCGACGGGAAGTGCGGCTGGTTGGGCGAGTCGGGATAGTGCTGCGTCTCCAGCGCTAGCGCCGTCACCCTGCCGGTAGGCCCGGCCGCTGGGGCCAAAGAGCGTCCCGTCCAGGAAGTTGCCCGAGTAGAACTGGATGGCCGGCTCGGTGGTCCATACCTCGAGCACGCGGCCGCTGGCGAGATGGCGCAGCACCGCCGCCTGCACCAGGCCGCCTGCGCTGCCTCCACCGCGCGCCAGCACCCAGTTGTGGTCGAACCCCTTGCCCAGCGCGATCTGCGGGTGGTTGGCCCGGATCCCGTCGCCGATCTGCCTGGGCGTGCGGAAGTCGAACGGCGTCCCCGCCACGTCCGCCAGCTCGCCCGTCGGGATCGCCGCCGCGTCCACCGGCGTGTACTGCGGCGCGTTGAGCTTGAGGACATGGTCGTCGATCGCCCCCGACCCTTCGCCGCCCAGGTTCCACAGCGTGTGGTTGGTCAGGTTGACGATCGTCGGCTTGTCGGTCGTCGCCCGGTAGTGGATGCGCAGCTCGTTGCGGTCGTTGAGCACGTAGGTGACAAAGGTGTCGAGCGCGCCGGGGAAGTGCTGGTCGCCGTCGGGGCTCAGGTAGTGCAGCTCGATCCCCTCGCCGCCGGCCTCCGCGCCCGTGATCTCCTTCGTCACCGCCCACACCACCTTGTCAAACCCGCGCAGCCCGCCGTGCAGGGTGGCAGGGCCGTTGTTGATGTCCAACTGGTGCTGCGTGCCGTCCAGCGTAAACTTGCCGCCGGCGATGCGGTTGGCGTAGCGCCCCGTGATGCAGCCAAAATAGGGGCTCTTCGTCTCGTATTCCTGGAGGCTGCCAAAGCCGAGCACGACGTTGGCCGCCTGGTGGCTGCGGTCCGGCAGCCGGATCGACGTGATAGTGCCGCCGTAGGTGATGATCTTCACCTCGACGCCGTTGGCGTTGGTCAGCGTATATTCGGTCACGGCGCTGCCGCCGGATGTGGTGCCATAGGGCTGCTTCTTCACGGGTGTTCCTCCTATCCTGCGCTGTGGGAAATGGGATCGCTGCAACTGGTGCGCCCCTCATTATCGCGCCGCTGGGACAGAAGGCGGGAACGGCCACCCTTCTTAGGCGGCTAACCTCCGCCGTGCCAGGCCTCCTCCAACTCCGCCGCACTCACGCCCAGGACGGCGGGCGCCAATTCCTCCCAATCCTCATACTGCGCAAACCCCTGCAGCAGCCTGGGCAGGACGTCGATCCCGTAGTGCCGGCAATGTAGTCGATCAACTGCACGGCCGCCGCCTCCCGCTGTCTTTGCCGCTCTCCCTCGCCGGCCAGGGTATAGACGACCATGCCCTGGGCTGCGGGATCGTAGCGCAGCATCGTCCTCCTGCAGGTCGGCAAGGTGCCACGCACTGTGCAGCGGGCGCAGTGCCAGCCGTTGCAGCGCCGCAGCTTCGTCGTTTGGCGCAAACCCGATGGCTGTGCTGAATTCCAACCAAGAGCCAAGCGCCTGCACCAGCGGCTGCCACTGCGCTTTTGCCGGGTTCCTCTGCGCAGCGGTCGCCATCAGCTGCTTGACCAGCACCAGGCGCAGCTGCCGGCCCAGTAGAGCCACCCGTTCCTCGCAGGAACCTTGTAGAGCGACGGCGAGGTCAGCCGGAGGCGGCCGTCGCCCAACTGCTCGGTATACAGAAATGACTCCGGCACGATCTCGATCGGCACCAGGCCTGCCTGGGGCCAGGTCTACGCCCGTGGCGCGGTGCAGCAGCACATACATCGCCTCGGCGCCGGGCGCGGCTGCCGCCACCACGGCCTGGTCCCGGCGGCCAAAGACGAAGTGCAGGTGGGCCGTGTCCAGCGTCTCGGTGGGCCCCCAGAAGCCGGCGATGGGCACGCTGCGCTGCCAGCCTTGGCCGTCTGCACGTAGAAGCGCAGCTCCGGCTGCACACAGCTTCGCCTGCCCGTGCGTGCTGGGTAACCAGGACGGTCGCCATGGCCGCATTGTCCAGGAACTCGACCGCTGGACGGACTCAGGCACGCTGCGAGTACAGGCCGGCCTGCTCCGCTTCGAGCTGTGTTCGCGCAGGCTCTCCAGCCTGACGGCGTTGGCGACGTCGCCCTCCATGCGCGCGATGCCCATCTGCGCCGTACGCCATACGCTGTAGCCCGCTAGGGTCGCCGCCACGCCCAGGAGCACGGCGGCAAGTGCAAGAGCAGGCAGCATGCGGCGCATGCCTGCGCACCAGGGCGCGCACGGCATGCCCGTCCGCCCTCCGTCGCCACCGCGGCAGCCGGTGGCTAGGACGGGAAAGCCGTTGGCGCCGCCGCCACGCCGAGTTCGGCCAGCCGCCGTTCCCACTCCTCCTGGTCGACATCCAGAATGCTCCACTCCAGCTTACTTTCCCCTGCTTGCTTCGCCCAACGCATTGCCCACCTCGCATCTCCATCCACTCAGCCGCCGTTCCTGTGGTATACAGTCTGCGATCTGCGTGGTGCGGCCGCATCCGTAGAAGTACGCACTTTGTACGTAATTGCGCGGTGCCGTGCGCCGGCACTTGTGCACTTCGCTGCCCGCGGAACCTCTAGAAATCCGTGCATGTTTGTGCTATAGTAGCCGCCACATGGGGCACAATCTCACCTTGCCGCGCAGCCCCCTCCTCGGCCGCGGCGACTACGCTCGCCCAGGTCCAGCAGCTTCTCCTCCAGGAAGATGTGGGCCTGCTCACGCTTACCGGCCCCGGCGGGATCGGCAAGACGCGGCCTTGCGCTGCAGGCGGCGGCCAACCTGCTCGACCACTTTGTCGACGGCGTCTACTTTGTCGCCCTGGCTGCGATCGTCGACCCCGACCTCGTCCTGCCCGCCATCGCCCAGGTGCTGGGCGTGCGCGCAGACGCCGGCACAGCCGCTGCAGGTGAGCGCTGCAGGAATACCTGTGCGACCGGCAGCTGCTGCTGGTGCTGGATAACTTTGAGCAGGTGCTGCCGGCCGCCCTGGACGTCGCCGAACTGCTGCACGCCTGCCCACGGCTCAAGGTGCTGGTGACCAGCCGTGCCCCGCTCCACCTCTACGGCGAACACGAGTTCCCCGTGCCGCCGCTGGCGCTGCCCCCTGCCGCAGACCTCGGCAGGCTGGCGCCAGAGCCCCGGACGCCGCTGCTGCCGCAGGCCTGCGCCGCTATGCTGCCGTGGACCTCTTCTGCCGCCGTGCGGCCGCCGTCCAGCCCGGTTTTACGCTCACGCCCGCCAACGCCGTGGCCGTGGCCCAGATCTGCATCGGCCTGGACGGGCTGCCGCTGGCGATCGAGCTGGCCGCCGCCCGCCTCAAGCTCTTTGGGCCGGCTACCCTGGCCGCGCGGCTGCAGGAACGGTTGGCCCTGCTCACCAACGGCCCCCAAGACCTGCCGCCCCGCCAGCGCACGCTGCGCGACGAGATCGC
The DNA here is from genome assembly GCA_963791135.1 of uncultured Chloroflexia bacterium. Classification (GTDB taxonomy): domain Bacteria; phylum Chloroflexota; class Anaerolineae; order Caldilineales; family Caldilineaceae; genus Fredericiella. Next base: position 6,452 of record CAWBRX010000003.1, on the reverse strand, counting down.
CTGGAGCTACGATCTGCTGCAGCCCGAGGAGCAGCTGCTCTTTCGCCGCCTGGGCGGTCTTTGCCGGCGGCTTCACCCTGGAGGCAGCCCAGGCCGTGGGCAGGCCGCCGGTGCGCCCGCAGCCCGCCGTGCCCCTCGACGTCCTGGACGGCCTCGCTGCTCTCATCGACCAGAGCCTCGTGCGGCAGCTGGAGCAGGCCGGCGGCGAGCGCGCTTTGGCATGCTGGAGACCATTCGCGAATACGCCCTCGAACAGCTGGAGCAGCAGCGGTGAAGCAGAGCTGGTGCGCAGCCGCCATGCCCAGTACTTCGCTGCCTTTGCCGAAGCGATGGACCGCAAGCTGGACGAGGAGGCTGTCAGGCAGCGGGTCTGCGCCCGGCTGCACGCGGATTTCGAAAATATGCGGGCTGCCGTCGCCTGGTGCGTACGCTGCGCCCGCTGCATCTGAAGAGGCCGGCGCTGCTCACCTCCCGGCGACCCGCAACTGGACAAGACCGAGCTGGCGCTGCGGCTGGCCGGCGCGCTGGCCTGGTTTGGCCTTACCGGCGAACGGCTGCACGACGTGTCCCGCCTACTGGAGAGCGCCTGCAGCTGCCGGCGGCTCTCCCCTGCTGCGCGGGCCAAGGCGCTGTGGGGTGCCGGCACGGTGGCGATGTTTCTCGGCAGCTACGCGGCGGCCCGTGCCCATCTGGCCGCCAGCGCCGACCTCTACCGCGCCGCCGGCGACCGCGCGGCCTGGCGCTGGCCCTGCGCGAGGCGTGCGCCGCCGCCTATGCGCAGCGCGATCTGGCGGCAGCACAGCAATACGGCGAGGAGTGCCTTGCCCTCTTCGCGCGGTGGGCAGCCAAGGAGATGCTGGCACTGGCGTACGACAACCTGGGTGCCACCTATGCCGCGCAGGGCAACCTTGCGGCGGCACAGGCGGCGTTCGAAGAAGAACTACGCCATATCACTTGCCCACGGCTACAAGTCCACGCTTGGCCTGGCGACCAGGCGGCCTGGGGTGGGTGGCGGCTTGGAGGGTGACTATCCGACGGCAGCTGCGCATCTAGATCGGGCGCTGGCCCTTTTTCGCGAGCTGGGGGAGTCATGGACGTGCGCCCAGGTGCTGCACCTGTTGGGCGAAATCGCGCAGCGCACCGGCGATCTGCCGCATGCCGGCCGCTGCTATCGTGAAAGCCTGCTGCTGGCCCACCAGATGGGCGACAAGGCGGCAGTTGCCCTGGTGCTCCAGGACAGGTCGGCACGCTTGCCTGTACCCAAGGCCACGATGACGATGCTGCCCGCCTGTTTGCTGCTGCAGGCGCACACATCTGGCGGGCGCGATCTTGTTCTACACACTTGGCCGGCCCTGCGGATGGGTCGCAAAGCATCGCCCAGGTCCGCGCCGGCCTGGGCGACGAGTCTGTTTGCCGCCTGCTGGGCACAGGGACAGGCCATGGCGCTGCCGCAGGCGGTTGAATTCGCCGGAGCTGCTGGCGTGAGCGGACCGCAGCGATAGATGCAGCCGCTGCCCAGCCAAACAACATGCCGCCCCGCCGGCTAGTGCCGCTGCCCGCCAATCCCGACCAGCTGACTGTGCGCGAGCGCGAGGTTCTGCGGCTGTTGGCCGCCGGGCTGAGCTATGCCGAGATCGCCGACAAGCTCGTGATCAGCCCCCGCACGGTCAACAGCCACCTGACCACCATCTACAGCAAGCTCGGCGTTACCTCGCGCGCCGCCGCCATGCGCTACGCCCTGCACCACGATTTCTAGCCGGATTTTTGACCGGCGCCCCAAGCTGCTACGGCATCTCCATCTGCATGCGCTCACCTTCGACCGTGAAGGGGCCGTTGAACGGGCTCGCCATCGGCTGCCCCTTGAGGTCAAAGACGTCGGTCACGCCTTCCGCCGTGAAGTGGTCGGTCCCATCCATCTTGATCGCAAGGCGAACCCTGCCCTTGCCGTTGACCTTGCCCTCCTCGTCGTCGGCAAACGCCCAAAACGTAAGCACGTAGGTGTCGCCGGCGCCCATCCAGATGCCCGGATTCGTCTCCTTGTCCGAGTTGATATCCAGGAAGTTGCCGTCGCCGTAGAAGGACCACAGGCCGTAAAACGCTTCGGGCAGTGCCTCGATCTTGACCGTCGTGTGCCAGACGCCGGTGATAGCAGGTTCGGCCGGGTGGTGGGTGGGCGCGGCACTGGCCGTGGCGGTCATCCCGGCCAGCCCCAGCAGCAGGCCGGCGACCAGCACCAACACAAAGACTCGTCTGTTCCGCATTTGCTTGTCTCCTCTCTCGGTCACGCTGCGATTCTGGTATGCGTGCCCGGCTGGGCACGTGTCCAGTAGTCTCTAGGAGAGGCCGGCCGGCCGCATCAGTAGAACTACGCATCCACATACGCATTTCATGCGGAACAGAAACAACCTTGCCTGCCCTGCCATCATCTGGCTAAGGACGTGCCTCTCTCGGTTAGCTTGTATCCGTGTGCTGGGAGCTTCGGTAGCCCTTGCCATGCCGCATGCGTGGACGAGAACACGGGCACGTGGGCGTGGAGCGCCGCAGGCGACGCCAGCAGATCCGCACGGAGGCGTGCTGACTGTACGAATCCAAAATTCCAAACCACGCCGAGCCTCCGATTGACCGCAACTCTATCCAGGTAATTGCGCGATAATATGGTAGAGGCTGTGGCTGTAACTACCGTTCATCTGTCATCCTGAGCAGAAGAGGTTTTATGGCGACGTTTGTCCTATTGCACAGTGCGTTTGCTGGAGGCTGGGTATGGCGCAAGCCGGCAAAGCTGCTGCAGGCAGCAGGGCACGAGGTCTTGCGGCCAACGCTGACGGGGCTCGGCGAACGGGTGCACCTGGCCACACCCGAGGTCGGGCTGTATACGCATATCGAGGATGTGGTCAATGTCTTCCGTTACGAGGAAGTGCACGACGCCATCCTGGTCGGCCACAGCTACAGCGGGATGGTGGTAACAGGGGTGGCCGAGCGCATACCGGAGCTGATCAGCCAACTGGTGTACCTGGATGCCGATGTGCCGCAGGACGGCCAATCGGAGGCCGACCTATTTCCTGAGACGGCGGCCTACCTGATGGACCTTGCGCGGCAGTATGGGGATGGCTGGAGGGTGCCCATCGACCGGCCGGACTTGCCTTTATGCACATACCAGCCGGTCAAGACGGGGCTGGAGCTGGTGCACCTGCAGAATCCACTGGCGCGCGATTTCCCACGCACCTTCATCTGGTGCAGCAGGGACAAGGATCCGGCAGATGAGGCAATGAACGCGCTTGCCGTGTTCGCGGCTCGGGTGCGGGCCGATCCGAAGTGGCGATACTACGAGCTGCCCACCGGACACGATCCGTGGCTGACGATGCCGGAGGCGACGGCGCAACTGCTGCTCCAGATCGCGGCGGAGGACGTGCGCGTGCGCATGCCAGTTTGATGCACGCAGAAGGCCAGCGCGTACACTATTGATGATCCTCTACCATCAATCTCTCGGAGGTTCAATATGCTGTGCACAACTAAAAATGGAACCCGCGTGCCGCGTGCCGCATTGTGTTGTCTCGTTCTTCTCTTTTGCGTGCTCTTCCTGCTGTTCGGGTGCAGCCGCACCGCCTCGGCCCAGGACGAACCTTATGCGACCCCCCAAGTGCTGCCAGGCGGTTTTGACCTGTACTGGGATGCCCACTGGGCGATGAGCCCCGACGGCGCCCATGTGTACGTGGCCGGCGGCAATGCCGTCGGGGTCTATGCACGCGATGCCGCGACCGGCGAGTTCATCCAAATAGAAGTCCACAGGCTGCTGGGGGGACCGACGTCGCCGCTCGCCCCGACGGCAAGGGCATCTATGTGATGACCAACGAAAAGCCCTGCTGCGACCATGGCTTGTTTCACTATGTCCGTAACCCAGTGACCGGGCAGCTGACAAACCGTACGCCGATGGACGTCAACAATGACCAGCGTTCGGCCATTGCCGTCCACCCAGATGGGCGCACACTGTATACGCTGAGCGAGCTTGCCTGGCTCACTTGGTACACGATTGACCCCGCAACCGGTGCACTGGCGTACGCCGGCCGGTTTGCAGTGGAATACGATAGCAGCCGGGACGCCCTTGCCTTTAGCCCTGACGGCGCGTACCTGTACATGGCAGGAGCCAGCCGGAGCAGCCTGCTCTTGTTCGCTCTCGACGCGACGACTGGAGCTCCGACCCTGCGCACGACCTATCGGGGCGGCGAAGGCGACATACCTGATTCTGCCCTCGAGGGCCTGCGCCAGTTTGTCGCTGCGCCCAACCACCCGCACGGTTATGTCGTGTCCACCTGGAGCGCTACCGAAACGTCCAGCGGCAGCATTACACTGTTCGATCGCGACCCAGCTACCGGGGGGCTGGCATACCGCAGCCAGTTCTTGTTTCCGAGGTCAAATGACGAGGAACACTGGCGCGTCATCTTTCATCCTGACGGAAGAAGCCTGTACCTTATCAAGAGCAGCGGCGAATTGCTCGTGTTCCGCGTCGACCCGGTCACCGGAGCACTCACGGAGGCTGCGCACTTTCTAGCTGCGGAGCGGCCGGAACTCGCCAGCGCCCAGGATCTGCTCGTGCCGCCTGGCGGCAAGCACCTGTACGTGTTGAGCATGCCCGAATGGTACGCCTTCAACGCAAGCGCCGGCCACCACGTGCTCGACTTTGGCGTTGCAGGCACGCCGGGAACCGCAGCGTTTGTCGCGCGCCCAGCCGCTGGCCGCCGGCGGGTGGGGCGATTTCCTCCCGCACCAGGCGATCGTGAGCCGCAACGGGCACCAACTGTACGTCGTCGACGGCGGCGACTTCTACAACGCGGAAGACGGCCAGGTGCTGACGTTTCGGCTCGAAGAGGGAACGGGCTTGGTCGGAGAACTGGTCCAGGCCGTGCACTGGAGCCATCCGCATTTTGACTATGGGAAGTGGGCAGAGGTCGAGAGCGCAGATAGTAAGTTCCTCTACGTGCAGGGCACGGGGCTGGGTGTGTTTGCCCGCGATCCTGCCACCGGCGCGCTTGACTGGAAGTTCACGTACACGGCAGGCGGACAGTGGGACCCGATTCGGCCCGGTTTTCTGTGGGGCGGCGACATGGTGGTGAGCGCCGATAACAACTACCTGTACATGGGCGGCGGCCATGCGGTCAGCGCCTTTGCGCGTGACGTGCTGACCGGCGGATTGGAGTTTCTTGCCACGACGTCCATCGCAGGGCTGACGCCAAGTGAGGGACCCAAACGGCTCGTCTTCTCACCCGATGGCAAGTACCTGTACACCAACTCGCCGGGCGACAACGCCGTGAGTGTCCTCGCCCCCAACGCCGGCGACTGGACGCTCACCGTCGTCGAAACCGAGAAGAACGGCGCCGGCGGCGTGACGGACATGGGCACGCCCCACGACCTGGCGATCTCCCCCGACGGTAAACACTTGTACGTCGCCGCCCGCAAAGACGATAACACCGCCGCAATCGCCGTGTTTAGCCGCGACGCATCCAGCGGCGCGCTGACGTTTCTCGCCAGCTACGGGGCGGCGCCGGATGGGAGTGATCCCTCCTTCCGCATTGCGCTCGACCTCAGCGCCGACGGGCGTTACGTGTTCTTTACCACCGACATGCCCGGCGCAGTGGTCGTCTTTGCCCGTGATCCCGCTACCGGCCTCCTGAGCCCAGTGCAAACCTTGAGCAGTGCGAATCAGATCATGCTGTTCCAACCTATGCAAATCACGGCCCACCCCAGCAATGGAACCGTCTACGTGCTGTCGACCTCGAGCGGGGGGATCGTCGTGCTGGCCCCGGCGAAACCCGATCATGCGCCGGTCTGCTCGGCTGCGGAACCAAGTCTCGCGCGGCTGTGGCCTGCCGACCACAGCTTCGCCGCCATTCAGGTGGAAGGCGTGAACGATCCCGATAGCGACCCGCTTACCATTGCCGTCACTACCATCTTCCAGGATGAGCCCGTCGATGCGCCTGGCAGCGGGGGCACCGGTCCTGATGGCAAGGGCATTGGCACGCCCACAGCCTTGGTACGCGCCGAGCGAATGGAGGCAGGTGACGGCCGGGTCTACCATATTACTTTCACGGCGACGGACAAATATGGCGCCGTCTGCACTGGTACGATCCGCGTCGGCGTCCCTCACAGCCGCACCCTCTGGGAGCCTGTCGACGGTGGCGCGCAGTACGCGTCTACGGATCACCCGCCGGCTGTGCTGGATAGCGTGGATGGCTTTCTCGTCACAGGGAGCGACAGCTTCGAAGTGCTGCTGCCGTTGCTCCGCACAAGCCGTGATGCTGCGGAGGAAGACGTCGCCAGCAGCGCCGTGCGCGCCGGCGCTATTGGGCTGCCGGCGCAGCCTGCGGCCAGGTGAAACAGAAGGTGGCGCCACGGCCGGTGCTTGGTTCGACCCAGATGGCGCCGCCGGCCAGGCGTCGAGCCCGGCGGGCTGGCAAACG
>CAWBRX010000002.1:0-182025 GCA_963791135.1 uncultured Chloroflexia bacterium | reverse complement strand
CGTTTTGGCACATCCAGGTGACCGGCCAATGAGGCCGCGCTGCCATTGCTGCGTAGAAGTGAGGAGACCGAAAATGGAACGCACCCTGAAGAGAGTATCTACCCTCGTGCTGCTGTCTGTGACCCTGGTGGTGTTGGGGGGATGGGCGATTGCGGCCAGCGCGCAAGCGCCGGTGTGCGATCCGGCGCTGTTGGAGCCGGGCTGCCTGTATTTCCCAAGCGACCGCTATGAGGTCTCGCCGACGATTACGGCAACCATCACCTACACCGACATCGCCGGCTTGCAGCGCAGCGTTCCGATTGCGATCCGCATCCCGATTTCGGCGCCCCTCCCCATGCCGGTCGTGATCTGGTCGCACGGCGGCGCTTCGGGTCACACCAGCCCGGAGAGGAGCTCGGTCGAGTGGAGCGAGACGACCGCCGAGGCCGGCTATTTGACCATCAGCATGGCGCACCTGGCACGTACTGACACACTCACGGGTACACGGTGGGCGCTGTGCCAGGCGATCGCCGCCACAGAGCCTGACCCGCAGTGGAATCTCGCCGATGTAACGACATGCCAACACTTCAAATACCTGAATTGGGACCGCCCGCACGACATCCGCGCGGTGCTGGACGAGCTGGAGCGCAAGAACGCGCACGGCGACCTGCAGGGGCTGATCGACCTGGATCATATTGCCGTGGGCGGCCACTCGTCGGGGTCGAGTGGCGCGCTGACGGTGGGTGGTGCGCTGCGCAATCTCACCGGGACGCCCGTCGACTTGTCTGACCCCGACCACCGGCCCGTGGCCTTTCTCGCCTTCTCGCCCCAGCAGTCCGGCAGCGAAGGTTTCTTCGATACGGGGCATCGCCAGCCTGTCCACTCCTGGCAGCCCATCACGCTGCCGGTGCTGTTTGGCACCGGCGACGGCGACAGCACGTGTAACAGGCTCGACGAGCCGGGCAGCTGCTTTGGCGATGCGCCGTATGGCCGCCGCATTGCTTTCGAGCGTATGGCGCCGGGTGACAAGTACCTGATCTATTTTCACGATGCCGACACGTTTCACGAGTTGTTCGACCTGAACACCGACAACCAGAAATGCCGCACAGACGCAGCGCAGCAGCAGAAATGTGACGAGGTTGCGCGCACATTGCGCTCGGCTGCGCTGGCCTTTCTCGACGGCTACCTGCGCGAAGACGCGTTCGCGCTGCAATGGTTAGGCCGCAACGACGTCGAGCTGGCGACAGGCGGCGTGGCAGAGTGGCAGCACAAATAAGCAAGTCGTAATGATTAGCAAGAAGTGTAAGGATTTCACATGGCGTTGAGTACAGCGGAGCACACTCTGCTTCTGCACCAGATTGCACAGTGCTACGGGATCGAACCAGCCCAGCTGGATTGCCTGACCGACAATCCCGATGACGGCGTTTATGGTTTCACACGCCAAGGCCAGGACTTTGTCGTCAAATATACGCTGCCCACTATGCGCAGTTATTCAACCCTCCAGGGCCAGGTAGATTGGGTCAATTTTCTGGCGGAGCACGGTGCGCCGGTCAGTCGCCCGGTTGCCTCGCGCCGCGGCCTGTTGATTGAGCAGCTGCCTTTGGACGCCACCTGGGTGTCGGTGGTCTGTCACACGCGTGTACCAGGCGAACGGCCGCAGCGCACGATCTGGACCGCAGAGTTTTTTCAAAACTGGGGCCAAATCGTGGGCAAGCTGCATGCACTGAGCAGCCAGTATACGCCGCACCCGCAGCATGGGCATTTCGAGCATTGGGACGAAAGTGCAGCTCGTGATCGTGAAGAAATCCCGGCGGATCAGGAACTTGTCCGCGAAAAATTCGATGCCCTGCAGCAGTACTTTCATGCCTTGCCCACAGATCGGGACGCCTACGGCGTAATTCATGGGGATCTGCAGGCTAACAATCTATGCCTCGACAACGGGATGCTGTGGGTGATTGACTTTGACGCCTGCTGCTATCACTGGTTTATGATGGACTTTGCTACAGTGCTTTATTTTTCTTTGTGGGAGCGCCCCTTGGAGCAGAGCAATGCGGCTTTTGCCGCGTTTGTGCTGGAGAATTTGTTGGCGGGTCACCGGCGTGAATACCTGCATGGCGCGGGGTGGCTGGAGCGGCTGCCAACCTGCTTAAAGCTGGTGGAGATGAACATTTACGTTGCCATCCTCGCGTTCAACCAGGTGGCGTTGCGCGGCAGCCTGGAGGCGGTGCCGCCAAAACATCGCGCCTTGCTCAGCCGTTATCGACATAACATTGAGCATGATGTGCCCTATATCGAGTCTGCCCGTAACCCCTGGACCTGATCGTATGCTGACACCTCGCGGCAGTGCAGGCGGAGCGCGCCAGACGGCCGCCGCCTGTGTCCATGCTTAGTCCAAATTTAGCTGCAAGGTGGGATGGACAGGCATCAACTTCTCTGAATATTCTACTGACACACCGGTTCTGGATAGATGAACTTATGTGACACATCTATCGCTACTTAGTCGCTATTGTAGAAGTGAGGAGAAGGATGATTCTGAACTTTGTTCTGCGTAACAAAGTGGCTGCTGTGCGGCACGCTCGTTACGTGGCCATGGCCGGCCTGGTGTTGGTTTCGGTTCTGCCTGCGCATGGCGCCGGCGCTGCTCAAGGTGAAGCAAGCGCAGCCGCAGTGGTGCAGACGCCGGAGCAAGATGATTTTGTGCCGGCGGCGGACCCAGCTGCGGTCCAAGCTACGACGCAGCTGTACCTCGTGCGCACGACCGATACGTCGACCTGGTCGCCGTCCAGCCCGGACCCAAGCGGCATTACCTACCACCCACCGAGCGGCCAGCTGATCGTCGCCGATGGGGAAGTAGATGAGATCAAGGCGCTGTTTACCACCAAACAGAACGTCTTCCGCGCAAACCTTGGGGCGCGCTGGCAGGCACCATGAGCACCATCGGCTTCACGCCCGAGCCAACGGGTGTCTCCTACAACCCCGCCGACGGCCATCTTTTCTATTCGGATGATGATGCCCACAGGATCTACGAGGTGAGTCCGGGGAGTGACGGTGCGTTGGGCACGGGAGATGACGCCATCACGTCCTTCGACGTCGCGGCGTTCGGCAGCCTCGATCCCGAAGATGTCACCTACGATCTTATCGCGCCGGGGCTGTGGATTATCGACGGCGCCAATGCCCAGGTGTACCACCTGCTGGCCGGCGCCAACGGCCGCTTTGACGGCGTGGCGCCGGGCGGCGACGACGTGTTGGACCAGTTCGACACACGCCCGGCTGGGGATCATCGATCCCGAAGGCATTTACCGCGACCCGGCGACGGGCAACCTGATCTTGACCAGCGCCGACCCGACCAAGCTGTACGAGGTTTCGACCGCCGGCGCGCTGGTGCGCACGTTCGACGTCTCCGCCGCCAGTGCGATCAAGCTGGCGGGTGTGGTCATGGCGCCCAGCAGCACGACTGCCGGCGTGACCAACTTCTATCTCGTCGATCGCGCCGTCGACAACAACGACGATTCCCGCGAGAACGACGGCAGGATCTACGAATTCACGCGGCGACAAAATAACGCAGCCTACGCCGGTCCCGAGTCCAACAGCCGCACCGACAGCTGCACCAACGGTTGCGCCCACGGCTACACCAACAGCTACAGCGCTGCCTCCAACAGCTACACCACCGCCGTCGTTAGAACCCTCAACAAACGGTGTGTTGTGGCTGCCGTTGGTAGGAAGGTAAAGGACTAGGGACACCTCCTGGAGGTGGAGGTACCTCCTGGAGGTGTCCTCCTACTTGTAAACCGCCGTCGCGGTCGGGTTGCGATTGGCGAAGCCCCGCTGGTGCCAGTAGGGGTAGATGGTGTCGAGCTCGGAGACGGCGTCGAGGCGGGCGACCTGCTCGGCGGTGAGATTCCAGCCGACCGCGCCGAGGTTGTCGCGCAGCTGGGCCTCGTCGCGGGCGCCGATGATGACGCTGGCGACGGTCGGGCGCTGGAGCAGCCAGTTGAGCGACACCTGCGCCACGGTCTTGCCGGTCTCGGCGGCGATGGCGTCGAGCACGTCGACCACGCTGTAGAACCACTCCTCGGGCATCTCCGGGCCTTCGCCCGCACCCTGCGCCACGCGGCTGCCGGGCGGGATCGGCTGGTTGCGGCGGAACTTGCCGCTCAACCGCCCCTGCGACAGGGGACCCCAGACGATCGTGCTGACCTTCTGGTCGAGGCCCAGCGGCATCAGCTCCCACTCGAGCTCGCGGCGCAGGAGCGAGTAGTGCGCCTGGTGCGCCACGTAGCGCGACCAGCCGTAGCGCTCGGAGACCGCCAGCGACTTCATCAGGTGCCAGCCCGAGAAGTTGGAGCAGGCGATGTAGCGCACCTTGCCGCTCTGCACCAGCGTCTCCAGCGCCCGCAGCGTCTCCTCGACGGAAGTGCGGGCGTCAAAGCCGTGGATCGTGTAGACGTCGACATAATCCGTCTGCAGCCGGCGCAGGCTCGCCTCGCACGAGCGGATCAGGTGGAAGCGCGAGGAGCCCACGTCGTTGGGATCGTCGCTCATGCCAAACGTCGCCTTGGTCGCCAGCAGCACCTTGTCGCGGCGGCCCTTGACCGCCTCGCCCAGGATCTCCTCCGACTGGCCGTGCGAATAGACGTCCGCCGTATCAAACATGTTGACGCCGGCCTCCAGGCAGAGGTCCACCAGGCGGGTGGCTTCCTTCACGTCGCTGGCGCCCCACTTGCCAAAGAAGGGGTGGTTGCCGCCAAAGGTCCCGGTGCCAAAAGAGAGGACGGGGACGCTAAAGCCCGAGCTGCCGAGCACTCGATATTCCATCTGTATTTCTCCCTGCGTGCTAAAGTGGTATGGGTTTGTGTGTACTCCTGACTTTAGTGCACGCGATCGCCCGGCGTCAAGTCCGCTGCCCTGCGGTCTTTCCTATCGCTATCCTTTCCTCCCCGCCCATGTTACAATCCCCGCTAGCTGTGGCCAACCACCCGTGGCATGCAGGCAGCCCCAGCTATCCGCATCCCCTGCCGTCCCGTCCCCCCTTGCCCAAGGAGATGTTCCACAAATGGGAGTCACGCGTCGCCAAGGTGGAGAGCGCCGTCGGCGAGCTGGAGAAGCTCGCACAGGGGCCCGTCGACGCCGGCCAAGTCCCGGGGCTGGCGATTGCGGTGGTCTACAAGGATGAGGTCATCTACCTCCAGGGGTTCGGGGTGCGTGCCACCGCCCCCGATCGCACTGGCCCTGAACCGGTTGACGCCGACACGGTTTTCCAGCTGGCCTCGATGTCCAAGCCGCTCGCCGCTACGACCGTGGCAGCCCTGGTGAGCGAGGGCGTCGTGACCTGGGACGACCGCGTGATCGACCACGACCCGGGCTTTCAAATGTACGATCCCTGGGTCACGCACGCGGTGACGATTCGCGACCTCTTCAGCCACCGCAGCGGCCTGCCGGGTTCCGCCGGCAACGACATCGAGGAGATCGGCTACGATCGCGCCGGCATCCTCGCCCGTCTGCGCCTGCTGCCGCCGGCCGGCAGCTTTCGTGCGCAGCACATCTATAGCAACTTCGGCCTAACCGCGGGTGCCGTGGCGGCTGCGCGTGCCGCCGGTCTTGCATGGGAGGACGCCGCCGCGGTAAAGCTCTACCGCCCGCTGGGGATGGCGTCGACCAGCTCCCGCTATGCCGACTATGCCGCCGCCGCAAACCGCGCGCTCCTGCACACGCGCCTCGCGGGCAAGTGGGCGCCGCAGTTCACCCGCCGGCCCGATGCCCAGTCGCCGGCCGGCGGCGCCAGCTCCACGGCCCGCGACCTGGCGCAGTGGCTGCGGCTGCTGCTCAACAAAGGGGCGTACGGCGGCCGGCAGCTGATCGCCGCGGAGGCCCTCGCCGAGATGTATGTGCCCCAAATCAACCGTGGGCGCGACATGGTGACCGGCGTCCCTGCGTTCTACGGCCTCGGCTGGAGCGTCGATTACGCCCCTGACGGCCGCATCTACGCGGCGCACGCCGGCGCCTTCTCCAACGGCGCCCGCACCTATGTGCGCCTGCTGCCGGAGGAGGATCTCGGCATCGTCGTGCTCGCCAATGCCTTCCCCACCGGCGTGCCCGACGGGCTGGCGGACACTTTCTTCGACCTCGTGCTGCGCGGCGAGCCGGCACGCGATCTGGCTCGCTTCTGGAACGACGCCTATGACGCAGCTTGCGGCCGGCTTCGCCGCCGGATCCGCCCGGTATGCAAGCCGCCATGCCGACCCTTCGCCCGGCGCTGGCCGCTGGAGGCCTATGCCGGCACCTACCACAACGACTACGTAGGGGACGTCGAGATCGCCGTCCGTGACGCCGGCCTCGTGCTGCTCGTCGGCCCGGATCGGGTGGCGTTCCCCCTGCATCACTGGAATCGTGACACGTTTCTGTACACATCCTCGCCCGACGTGCCCGAGGCTCTCAGCAGCGTGCGCTTCACGATCGGCGCCGATGGCACGGCGGATGGCGTCGCCATCGACACTTACGCGCCCAACGGGCAGGGAGACTTCGTCCGCGTGCCGGTGCCGTAGGGGACAGTGCGCCCGGGGACACCTCCTGGAGGTGGGCGCCGACCTTCGGTCGGTACTTCCTGGAGGTGGGGGGACCTCCTGGAGGTGGTTACTTCTCTCCTAATATCGCCTCAAACTGCTCCAGCGCCGCCTGCAGATCCTCCACGATCTCCGCCGCGAGCACGTCCGGGTCGGGCAGGTTGGCGGAATCTTCCAGGCTCTCGTCCCGCAGCCAGAAGATGTCCAGGTTGACCTTGTCGCGGCTCAGCAGCTCGTCGTAGGTGTAGACGCGCCAGCGGCCGTCGGGCGTCTCCGGCGACCAGGTGGGCGTGCGCTCGTGGCGGTTGGCCGGGTTGTAGCAGGCGACGAAGTCGTCCAGGTCGGCGCGCGGTGAGCGGGTTCTGCTTGAGGGTGAAGTTCATGTTGGTGCGCAGGTCGTAGATCCAGAGGCTCTTGGTCCAGGGCGTGCTCGCTGCCGGTGCTTGCGGTCGAAGAAGAGCACGTTGGCCTTGACGCCCTGGGCGTAGAAGATGCCGGTGGGCAGGCGCAGCAGGGTGTGGACGTCGCACTCGTGCAGCAGCTTGCGGCGCACGGTCTCGCCGGCGCCGCCTTCGAAGAGCACGTTGTCGGGCACGACGACGGCGGCGCGGCCGTCCACCTTGAGGATGGTCTGTGACGTGCTGGACGAAGTTGAGCTGCTTGTTGCTGGTGGAGGTCCAGAAGTCGTCGCGCACGATGGTCTGCGACTCGCGCTTGAGCTCGCCGTCGTCGGTGACGAAGGTGACGCTGCTCTTCTTGCCGAAGGGCGGGTTGGTCAGCACCAGGTCGAAGCGGTCGCCGGGGTCGCCGGCGAGGCTGTCGGCGACGCGGATCGGGCTGTCCAGCAGCTCGTGGCCGATGCCGTGCAGGTAGAGGTTCATCACGCACAGGCGGGCGGTGTTGTCGACGATCTCCCAGCCGTGCAGCGCCTGGTGGTTGAGGTGCTGCCACTGGTCGCGGTCGAGCGGGTTGTGGCTCGGTGATGTAGTCGTAGGCGGCCAGCAGGAAGCCGCCGGTGCCGCAGGCCGGGTCGCAGATGGTCTGGCCGGGCTGCGGCTGCATCACGTCGACGATGGCCTTGATCAGCGGGCGCGGGGTGAAGTACTGGCCGGCGCCCGACTTGGTATCCTGGGCGTTCTTCTCCAGCAGGCCCTCGTAGATCTCGCCCTTGACGTCGATGTCCAGGCCGATCCAGGTCTCGCCGTCGATCAGGTCGATCAGGCGGCGCAGCTTGGCCGGGTCCTGGATCTTGTTCTGCGCCTTGCGGAAGATGATGGGGATCAGGCCGGCGCCCTTGCCCAGCTCGGCGAGGATGTGGCGGTAGTGGGTCTCCAGCGCGTCGCCGTCCAGCGCCAGCGAGGCTCTGCCAGCCGCAGGCCGGCGGGGATGGCGCTGGGCTTGCCCAGGAAGCGGACATTCTCGTCGTCCATCTTGAGGAAGAGCAGGTAGGTGAGCTGCTCGAGGTAGTCGCCGTACGAGATGCCGTCGTCGCGCAGGACGTTGCAGTAGTTCCAGACGCGCTGGACGATGGTGGAGGAGGTGGTGGACATGAGGGTCCTAACTTGATTCGCCAAAGTAGAAGATCTCGTTCATCGGATCGACCGCAAAGCAGAGCCGCTCCAGGCAGCCCTGCATGCCGAGAATACAGGGAAAACTGCCCCAATCGAGATGCGCGTCCTGGGGGATGAATGCTGTTGCATCAATAGTCAGGTCTTCACCTTCGGCCGCAATAAACGTAAGTGGTATGCGGTACAACAAACCGCCAATTCTTTGTCCGCGCAGCAGGATCCAGTCCTGGCCTACGCTGTCGGCAGGCTTCAGCCCAAGCAGCAGCTCGACCACAGGTGGACAGACGAAGTAGATGCCGCCTGTATCGACAAAAGCTGCAAGCTGAAGGCCCGCGACTTCCACCTCGACAGTTATGCGGGGTGCAATTTCATGCTCTGTTGCTGGGCGATATGCATATTGTGCAGCGCCGGCTGCAAAGGGTTCGCCGCCAGCGTGTTGAAGCAGCATTACGTTACTCGTGTATAAAGAATTTCGGGCACGGCCCCGAAACGGTTGACCAATTCTTCGAGCTTGGACCCGCTGTCAAGCAACTCGCCGTTCCGCAGCGCTACCCATCTGCCGCGGTAGGCAGCCCGGTTAGCCATCATCCATACTTTGTTGGCTGCATTGCCTCCATTCGACGCTGGCCGGCGTCCGATCACCTTGGGCGGGGCAAGCACATAAGCCGCTCGTCGCAAATAGTCGGAGTCCGGATGTAACGCGGCGCCTTGCGTCGCCAGCAGGCGCGCCGCCATATGGGCACCGGCAGCGAATGCCAGGTGAATGGCAGTCTCAAATAGGGCAGCGTCGTTCTGGCTCCAGTCCACCGCATGGTACGCGGCCAGGAATGCCATTTCATCCTGTGCCTCGGCGGCAGCCGTGAGCGCGGCCAGTGCCGGGTCGAGCCGGTCGCTGGCAGTACCAGGGGGAATTAGGGTCACTGCGTGCGATGGTGTGCCCCCAGGTCGTCGCGCGACCTGCTGTGCGGCCCACGCCCCGTCATCTTGTCCGGACGTGCCGGCGTACTTGCTGCCCTGCCGGTCATTGGTCGCCGGCGGCGCATAGCGCAGCTCGGTTGGCCGGCGCATGTCGCGCTCGGACTCGGCCGATGTCGCTTTCATGGTCTGCCGCGCGCGTGCAGCCAAGCGCCGGGAGATACAAGTTGATCCGGAAAACTAGCGGCTGTCATCGTACTTACCCTTCTGCTGCGGTCGGCCGGAATATCTCCAGGCTGGCTGGCCGCAGGCTCCAACGAAACGCATTGTAGATCGTGCGGTGATAGCGATCGCAGCGTGCTACCAGGTGCT
Source organism: uncultured Chloroflexia bacterium (assembly GCA_963791135.1). Lineage (GTDB taxonomy): Bacteria > Chloroflexota > Anaerolineae > Caldilineales > Caldilineaceae > Fredericiella. Next base: position 172,631 of record CAWBRX010000002.1, on the reverse strand, counting down.
CCAACTCTAACTGGCCTTCTTCGAAATAGTCAAAGTCCAGCATGAAAAACGGCTCGTCTGGCATGCGCCCGTACGCGGAACGAATCACCAGTTCACCCCCCTCGTCGGGCAGTGTGAGCTGTGTGACAAAGGCTCCCGGCTCCGACCAGGCGTCTGTGCGGTACGCGCGTCCAGTCCGGGGCGGAGGCCGGTCGAACACGGCCTCGATGCTGGTGCCGCCGACCATGGCCGGCGTAAAGCGGTTCACGTGGCGCAGGCCGACCGTGGGCGTAGGCCGGCTGGTAAATATCGTTCACGGCATCGGCTACCACGCCAGGTCGCCGGCGAAGTCATGCAGTGCGAGTAGTGCCTGCGACTAAGACCGCAAAGAAGTCCAGCGCCAGTGAAACGATCGTATGCCCATCGGCGCTGCCGAAACGATAGAGTTTGGGCGGCGTCTCGACGGCCGGCGCTGTGCCGCCCGCAGCGGCGGAGAAGGAGATCGCCACGCCCTGCTCGATCTGCAGCTCCGGAAAGCGGTGCCGCACCCGTTCCTGGAACTCGCTCGGGCTCCTCGCGCAGGATGCGCAGGATCGGCGGAAAGCGCACCTGGCATATTACCTCGGCCAGGGGTGCATTCTCCAACTGTACATCGGGCTGGTGCGGGAAGTTGAGCGCCATAGGATGTCATCCCTCTAGGTTTGACGTATGGTGTCATTCTAAAGGAAGGATGGGAAGATCAACAACAAGTCAAGCACAAGGGTCAGCTTGGCTGCTGCGCCGCCAGGACCGCATGGCATCGATCTCGGCGTGGGCGTCAGCCTCATCTTCCGGACCCAGCAGCAGTGGTACGCCTTTGTCGATGAACTGCGCACGCAGGTCGAGCGGATGCATGCCAAGCAGTTCGGCCGCCCGTGCCAGGCTGATCTCTTCGTCGAGATAGGCGCTGACCACCAGCGACCAGCGCAAGGTTTCATCCTCGGCGAAAAGCTTATCCAGCGCATGGCGGACAAGCGCCGGCTGGAGTGTTCCAGCTTGACGAAATCTTCGTCTCGACCTTTAGACACACCTCCTGGAGGTACCCCCACCTCCAGGAAGTATCCACAGCCGCCTACGCAGATTCAACGGCCTTAAGCTGTTCGACAAACGGCTGCACGGCGTCATGGAACAATATAATCTTGTCCACTGCCCATTCCTTGAGCACCGCGATCGTTTCCGGCGGGTCCGTAATGCGGCCCTCACGCTCGATGGTCACGCGGCAGGCCTGGTGGCTGTCCAGGCGTTCCCAAGACAAGGTGAGCGGGGCGAGTTTCGGCTCGAGCTGTGTGCGCCAGGCGTAGAGCTGGTCGTACAACTGCTCGTTGCGTTCCTTGTCGCCGGTCGAAATATAAAGCGAGATGCGCAGAGTGTGCTTGGAAGTGAACTGCCAGCGGTAGCTGACGCCGCCCAATCCTGAGCCAAATTCCAGCCAGTTGCGAGGCCGGGCAGACACGCCGCCCGCCAGCCCTGGGCTGCGCTGCTGCAGGCGGTCGAGTACATCCGCATAGAACAGCTGATAACGCACCGAATGCGTGCGCTCGAAGATAACGGTTTTCTCGCCCAAGTTGACATCGTCCACCCGCCAGCCTGCCTCCAGCCAGTATTGCGACTGGATGTGGCCGACTGAGTCGTTGGCCCACCACGATCGATGTTCGTAGGCGGTCGGTGGGAGCGGGGCGCCCAGGATCTCCTCGACCTGCTGGAAGCTCAACTGGATAGTCTTGTCGGATGGTGGTTGGCGTTCCAACCAGAGCTTTAGCGGAGCATAGCGGCCGCTTGCCTTTCCGGACGTGCGAATGGCCTCGGCCTGGGCCGTGACATCGGTCACGATTTTGACGGCGGACGCCTCGGCACGCTGGACATGCGGGCGCGCCGCCAGCCAGGCACGCGCAAGCAGCAGCCCATGGCGCTGCACGCTGTCGATGCGGTCGCGGAAGTGGGCCAGCTGGTTGCGCACGAGCCGGACCTCTTCCATGAGTGTGGCGAAGAGGTCACGCGGCTTGAGGTAGGGCTCAAAGTAGGGCCAGTTCTTCTCATGGGTCAGGAACTGGACTTGTTCATAGAAGGTGAGCTTGTCGTGCGATTTATTGGGGTGCCCCGGATTCTGTTTGCTTTCGCCAAACACATGGATCAGGGCTGCATCCAGTAGGGCATCGTCGTGAAAGATATCCTGCACGTACTTGCGCAAGCCCACTTCGATGTCTTCGACGTACATCAAGCCTTCATTGTTTTCGCGGAAGAAGTTGGTCGTATCGAGATAGGTGACGATGCCGACCGGCTTGCCGTCCTGGACCACCACCAGCGCCGGCGCATCCTCCATCTGCCGCAGCGCCTCAAACACATCCGCTTCCGGCGGCAGCGTGAGAGGCGTAGCCGTGCAGTTATCGACCGTCATGTCATACATGGGGACCTTGCCGCGGGTGTGAAAGAGCGTATCGGTAATCGACTGCTCGGAAACGATCCCGACGAGCTTCCCTTCGCCGTCGACAACGGGCAACTGGCTGAAGTCGTTGGCGACCATCCGGGTCAAAGCTTCGCGCACCGTGGCGGTGCTGGCTATCGTGATGACTTCTCTCTGATTCTCGATCAGCTTGGATATGGGAAAGCTCATACAGTCCTTCCGTCACTATCTATGCCGAGTAACGAGGCTAAATGCTAGCGTCAGACCTACATGGCAAAGGCATTTGGATAGGAATGGCCACCAACCTGCTCCATAATCAGGCTCTCCAGAAAATGCACGCTGTAGAATAGATTGGCGCAGTCGGCCAGAGCGGCTACGTGAGGTGGCTTCGGCCGATCGCATTGTGCTTGACGGACAGGTGTTGGGCACGCTCGGCAACAATCCGTTGTTGTTCGATATTGGTGGTAGTGGGATCGCTGTAGATGTGAGGATTTTCCATTAATGCCAGGTCTGCGTCTGCCCTTGCGATACGCTCCGAAGATCTGCTCTCGTACGAACTCTCCACTCGAGAACGCGTACAATTAGCAGAAGTGTGATCCGGCACTCATGGCGATGCTACCGAGACGCGATACAGGTGCGTAGTCACAATTGCTTGTTCTACATCGGCTGGAACCACGCAGCATCTTCCGACAGTCGGCCATGACCGTGATAAGAACTCAAGCGGCGGACCGATACTGCTTCAGCTCTTGGAACTTCCTCTCAGCACGATGCGATGTTGCTGCCCTGCGTGAATCTTCCCTCAGGAACATTGTGATTCCGATCGCCAGATATCCAGCACACCGGTAAATGTCCGAATGTAACTTTAGACTGACTGCCAAAAGGACCGCTTTGCATCGAGACGTGGCATGCTAGAAGCCACCTGTTCCACCGTCGCCCAGCACCACCCCTCCGGCAGCTCCGGCAGCGCGCTCACATCCGGCCCCGCCGGCTCCTTGTACTTCTTGCCCGGGTGCTCGGCCTGCCACTGCGCCCGCCGCTCGGCCAGGATGCGCTCCAGCAGCGCCGCGGCCGGCTCATAGGTCCGCCCCTCCGCCTGCGCCAGTTCGGCCTCCGTGGGCACCAGCCGCCCCTCGCACGCCGCCTTGAGCACCGCCGCCCGATAGCGCCGCAGGTTCGCCTGCACCCGCTTTAATGCCGCTTCCGCTGCATCAAGACGCGTAGAACTGTGTCTCAATGGTCTCTACAATGCCTTGCTGTTCTGGTAGAGGGGAAGAGGAATTGGCAGCTCCCTGAGCTTGCCTGTTGATTGACGATTGCTGACTGCGATGCCGAACCTGCGCTTCGAAATCAGCATCCGAGCAAAGGCATAGCTTGAGCAAGTAGGAGATGTATACAGGGTCAATCGAACCGGATGACAAGCAGTATCAGAGTCGATGCTGAATGCAGCTGGCTCCTGATTTGCCGATATAGCTGAGTTCTACCCAGACTGCAGATCACATGACATCATGGCTGAATGCCTGTCGCGCTACACGGAGCTGCAGAACTTCTCATACTTCTTCTGCGAGTGCATCGACTAGTCCTGCGTCGATAATGTCGTTGAGTTCCAGTCGATATGTCCGGATGTGATGTCAGCAGAATTGCCTGCGTCTCAGCTGTGCTACGTGACGCCGTTCGCGGTGTGTCCAGCCACTGCACGTAGTGTAGCCTACCTCCAACCAGCTGGCAGGCAACTCCTGGTACTAAGTGCAATTGGTCACTTCGTCTACAAGCTTCGGACATCATGTGCATCGCTACAAGTCGTCAATGCCGATGCTGATTCAGCTGACCAATGAGCTCAATCCATCCGTCCTAATGTCCGTATTGCTCCCATACGTCCACCACGGTCATAGAACTCACCGACATCCAAATCCTCCGGCTGAACCGACAAGTTCACCCCTACCTGCTCCGCCATCTTATCCAACCACCACCTCTGCTCCGCCGTAAACGTCCGTCCCGCCGCGGCCTGGTCGTCCAGCCACTGCTGGTAGCGCGCCGCCACCCGCTCGGGATAGGGCGCCAGGTCGGCGTCGATCTGGAGGGCGTGGCGCACGAGCGAGATCAGGTCGGTGAGCAGGCGCTTGCTGCCGGCGCCGCGGACTTTGTCTTTTTCGAGCTGCGCATAGGCCTGCCACAGCTTTTCGGTGGTCCAGCTGTGCGGCGGCTGCTGGAGGGCGCGGGCCAGCTCCTCGATGTCCCGGTAGGTGAGGCCCCGCTGCCCGTACGGCCGGCTGTACAGCAGCTGCAGCGCGGTGATCTCGTCCTTGTTCGCTTCCAGAAACTCCCGGAAGGACTCGACGGTGGCACGGGCGCTCTCGGTGGCGGCGGCGTCGAAGCCGGCTTCCTTGAGCACGTCCTGCGTGACGGTGTCGATGATCTGCACGTCGCGCTGGTGCGCCGCCACCAACGCCTTGCGCAGGCGCGGGTTGTCGGCGAGGAGACAGGCGGCCTCCTGCATCAGCGCGCCGGCGGCGGCGGCGACGGCCTCCGGGTCCGGCGTCTCCACCCCCGTGGCGGCCTGGGCCGCGGCGACGTGGCGGTCGGGGTCGAGGGCGTCGAGCAGGACGTTGGCCAGCTCCGAGGGGCTCCGGCCGCCGGCGAGCAGCTCGATGTCGTAGCGCTCGGGGGCGGTCGAGCTTGCGGTCGAGCGCGGCCAGCCGCCCGGCCAGCGACGAGAGGGTGTCGCCGTCGTAGGCGCCGGTGGCCACGGCCTGGAGCAGCTGGGCAAAGGGCACGCTGCGCTTGCGCTCCAGCGTCTGCGGGTCGAACTTGGGCTGCTCGGTCACGCCGACGGCGTCGACGATCACAAAGTGGTCCTTGCGCCGGCGCGTCGTGCGTGACGATGCTGAGGTCGTTGGCGCTGATCACCCGCGTGCCGCGGCCCAGCATCTGCTCGAAGAGGATGCGCGACTTGACCGCGCGCATGAAAGACGCAGCACCTCGAGCGGCTTGATGTCGGTGCCGGTGGCGATCATGTCCACGGTCACGGCGATGCGCGGGTTGTAGCGAGTTGCGGAACTCGGCGATCAGGTCCTCGGCGCGGTCGGCCGCTGGCCCGGTAGGTGATCTTCTGGCAGAAGTCGTTGCCCTTGCCGAACTCCTCGCGCACGATGTGCGACGATCGTCCTCGGCGTGGCTGTCGTCCTTGGCGAAGATCAGCGTCTTGGGCACCTCGGTGCGGCCGGGGAAGAGCTCGGTGAAGAGCCGGTCGCGGAAGGTGCGCACGATCAGCCGGATCTGGTCCGGCGCCACCACGTCGCGGTCGAGCTGGTTGGCCGTCGTAGGCCAGCTCGTCGTCCAGCTGCTCCCAGCGCTCGGCGCGGGTCTGCCGGTCGCGCTTGCCCACCCAGTAGCCGGCCTCGACGCGTGCTGCCCTGCTCGGTCATCTGCGTGCGGATGCGGTAGACCTCGCCGTCCACGTTGACCCCGTCGGCCACGGCCCGCTGGCGCGAGTACTCCATCACCAGGTTCTGGTTGAAGAAGCCGAAGGTCTGCTTGGAGGGCGTGGCGGTCAGGCCGATGAGGAAGGCGTCGAAGTATTCGAGCACCTGGCGCCAGAGGTTGTAGATCGAGCGGTGGCACTCGTCGGTGACGATGAAGTCGAAGTACTCGATCGGCAGGCGCGGGTTGTAGCGCACCTCCTTGGGCGCCTGGTCGGCCAGCGCCGCGTCCAGCTCCCACAGCGAGCCCTCTTCCGCCTGCGGGTCGAACTCCGCCTCGCCGCGCAGCATCGAGTACAGGCGCTGGATGGTGGTGATGCACACCTTGCTGACGGCGTCGAGCGCGTTGCGACTGCAGGTGCTGGACGTTGTACAGCTCGGTGAACTTGCGGCCGTCGTCGGGCGTGATGAACTGCTGGAACTCCTTGAACGTCTGCCGGCCCAGGTTGTTGCGGTCGACCAGGAAGAGCACCCGGCGCGCGCCGGCGTACTTGATCAGGCGGTAGATGAAGTTGACGGCGGTGAAGGTCTTGCCGCTGCCGGTCGCCATCTGGATCAGGGCGCGCGGCCGGTCGTCGGCGCAGCGACTGCTCCAGGTTGGCGATGGCCTCGACCTGGGCCGGCCACAGGCCCGTGGCGTCGAGCGGCGGCAGCGCGGCCAGGCGGGCGCGCAGGCGTCACGTGCTCCTGCGCCCAGGCGGCCAGCGTCTCGGGCTGGTGGAAGGCAAAGACGCGGCGGCTGCGCGGCTCCGGGTCGCGGTCGTCGGTAAAGAGCGTCTCGACGCCGGTGCTCTCGTACAGGAAGGGCAGCGGTTTGCGCCAGGCGGGGAGGGCGTTCGGCAGGCCGCTGCCGTACTTCTGGGACTGGTGGCTGACGCCGCTGAGCGTGGCGCCTTCGGGCTTGGCCTCGACCACGCCCACGGCCTTGCGGTCCACGAAGAGCAGGTAATCGGCAAAGCCCGTCTTGAGCGGGAACTCGCGCACGGCCACCCCGCGGCCGGCGCCCAGGTTGAGGTCGGCGTAGTCCTGCACCGCCCAGCCGGCGGCGGAGAGCAGGTCGTCGATTTTCTTGCGGGCTTTTTCTTCGGGTTTCATGGTTGGCGGTGGCTTCTGTTTCCCAGGGCTGTGAATGCAGCGGGGCCGTCCCGGGAGTTGCGGCTGGGGAAACTATGGATCGTGTTGAAGCTTAGGACGATTGTAAAGCAACGAGAGATCGTTGGCAATTATGGGTTGGCGGTGACCCGGGTGGCGGTGTGCTGATGTGGATGATAAACCCGATTTGTGTCATGTAAGATGACATAAACCTGACATTCTTATCAGTTCGGCTCTCGCCTGCAGCTACCCCACCGCGTTGAATGAATGGCCGGCTGTCTACCAGAGCCTGACCGCATGAACCCGTTGGTTTGGGGTATCCTGGCCATACTGGATGCGGATCCATGGGGCAGCAGCACCTAGCAGCTTTTTACAGCGGTTCCCTTGTTGCGATAAGATAATGCAGGCCCGGCGCTGATTTACATCTTGTCCTCTCCACAGCCTCACGGCGGGTCGAATAACACAGCAGGTCTGATTAGCGCTATTTGCCATGAGCCCAACGCCCAGCCCTACCGCCAGGAATTCGACCTCGGCCTCTACCGCATGATGTTGTCAGGATTTATGCAACTATTGTAAGGATATTTCGCAGAAAGTCCGTGCGATGATCTATATACTTCCTCATGAGGGCAAGATCAATGGTCTGCAGAGGTGGAGGCGGCATACGTCCTGCTAGGAGAGGATCACAATGGCTAATAAAGAACAGCTTGCTATCCTCAGAGAAGGGACAAACGCCTGGGCGCTCTGGCGAGACGCCAATCCTGGTATAACCATCAATCTCCGTGGGGCGGATCTCAGCGGCACTGATCTCAGCGGCGCGGATCTCAGCGGGGTGAACCTCAATAAAGCGTGCTTCGTCATCGCCGATCTCAGAGGCGCGAACCTGCGCGGGGCAGATCTCTTCGCTGCGGACTGTACAGGGGCGGACCTCAACATGGCAGACCTCAGCGGTGCAATGCTGGAAAGAGCAAACCTCACGCTTGGCAGACCTCAGCTTGGCGAATCTCGGTAAGGCGAACCTCGTCTGGGTTGATTGCAAAGAGGCGAACCTCACAGACGCGGATCTCAGAGAGGCGGACCTCAGCACAGCAGACCTCAGACGCGCCATTCTCATCAGGGCGAATCTCCAAGGCGCAATTCTCAGGCGGACGGACCTCAGTTGGACGAACCTCGCCGCGGCGGACTTCAGCATGGCTGACCTCCGCGGCGCGATTCTCACCAGGGCAAATCTCAAAGGCGCAACCCTCCAGCGCGCGCGAACCTCAAAGAGGCGTACCTCGCCGACGCAGTTTTCAAAGCTGCGAACCTGGCTGGCGCAGTTCTCAAAGGCGCAAACCTCGCTTCGGTGGACCTCCATGAAGCGGATCTGCAGGGGCGCCATTCTCATCAGCGCGAACCTCGGCGGCGCAGTTCTCAACCGGGCGGACCTCACCGGGGCAGTTCTCAAAGGCGCGAACCTCAGGCTGGCGACTTATGACAAAGAGACGTCGTTGGCCAAGTGGGTTCAATTATCAGGCTACGGGGGCAAGACCAGACGATTAACGCGCACACGACAGCAGCCGAATGTGCCGATCAAGCTCTTGGCATTCGGCCGCGAAGGCTGCCGGCACCCCGGCTAGCCTGCTACGATTCGGGCCCTGTGTGGCGTAACGGGGCGTGAATTTTGGCGTGTTGCCAATGGCCCCGAAAGACGGCTATCCTGGCGGCATGTATGACGAAATCGCCCAAGACTATCGCGAAATTGTCCGTGACGTGCAGATGCCGCTGCATATCGCGGAGCTGTATACGTTTGCCCAGCTGATCGGCGATGTGTGCGGCAAGACGGTGCTCGACCTGGGGTGCGGCGAAGGCTTCTACTCGCGCCGCCTGCGCGACCTGGGCGCAGCTCACGTGGTGGGCGTCGACATCTCGCCCGGCATGGTCGCACTGGCGCAGCAGGCGGAGGATGCCGCCGGTCCCCGCAAGGGCGGGACGATCGAATACCGGGTGGCAGATGTGCGCACGGCGGGACGCATCGGCGAGTTTGACCTCGTGACCTCCTTCTTTATGCTCAACCATGCCCTCGACCGCGATGACCTGCTGGCCATGTGCCGGGGGATTGCGGCCAATCTGAAGCCCGGCGGGCGCTTTTTTGCCTTTAATAACAACCTGGATATGCCGCCGGCCGCCTACCCCCTGATCGAGAAGTACGGCCGCCGCCAGCAGGCGCCGGTGCCCCTGGTGGAAGGAGCGCCGATCACCATTACGATCCGCCGCGGGGAGGAAGACTGTACATTTGTCGACTGCTACCTGAGCCGCGCCACCTACGCATGGGCGCTGGCGACCGCAGGGCTGCAGCAGCCGGCCTGGCGCCGGCCGCAGGTGCCGCCCCAAGAGCTAGCGGGGGAAGGGCAGGCGTACTGGCAGGACTTCCTGGACTATCCCACGTTTGTGGCGATCGAGGCCTTCGCACCGCCGCCGGCACCGCACGATTGAACCGCCGGCCACTCTCTCACACGCTATCGGGGACTTGATGCGCATTCCGATCCTGGACGGCCACAACGACTCCTTGCACCATCTCTACCCATACGGCGAAGAACAGGTGCGCAAATTCTTTGTGCAGCATACGGAGGGCCATCTTGACCTGCCGCGCGCACGCGCCGGCGGGTTGGCGGGCGGCTTTTTTGCCGTCTTTATCCCCTCCCATTCTCCGGGCACACCGCCGCAGCCGATGGAAGTGATTATCACTGCCGACGGCTACGAGGTGCCGCTGGCGCCACCACTGGACCAGGCCCCGGCGCTGGCGGGGAGCATGGCGATGGCGGCCGGCCTCTTTCGCCTGGAAGCCGCCGCGCAGGGACAAGTCAAAGTCGTGCGCAGCGCGGCCGAGCTGGCGGACTGCCTGCGCGACGGCGTGTTTGCCATGATTCTGCATTTTGAAGGCGCCGAAGCCATCGACCCGCAGCTCGATACGCTGGAAGTGCTCTACCAGGCCGGCTTGCGTTCGCTCGGGTATCGTGTGGAGCCGGCCCAACCAGTTTGGGCATGGCGTGCCCTTTCGCTATCCCGCTGGGCCCGATACCGGTCGGGGGCTGACGGACGCGGGGCGTGCCCTCGTGCGCGCCTGCAACCGGCTCGGCATCCTGCTCGACGTATCGCATTTGAACGAGCAGGGATTTTGGGACCTTGCCGCCATCACGGACGCGCCCATTGTCGCCACGCACAGCGCCGTACATGCCATCTGTCCCGCCGCCCGCAATCTGACCGACAAACAGCTGGACGCCATCCGCGCGTCGGACGGGATGGTGGGCGTCAATTTTGAAGTCAGCGTCCTGCGCCCGGATGGCTACGACGAGCCCGACACGCCGCTGACCGTCCTCTTGCGCCACATCGATTACCTGGTGGACCGGCTTGGCATCGACCGGGTCGGCTTTGGTTCGGACTTCGACGGCGCGACGATGCCGAACGAACTCCGCGACGCGGCCGGGCTGCCCGCCCTATTGGCCCTGCTCGAGCAGCATGGCTACGACCCGCCCGCGCTGCGCAAGCTGTGTTACGAGAACTGGCTGCGCGTACTGCGGCTGACGTGGCGGGCGTGACCTGGCGCCGGCGGATAAGGCCGACAAAAGGCAGCGCGGCGCTTTGCCTGCGTTGGGGACACGAAAAACCATGACGCTGATTCGTCCGGCCAGGCCTGAAGATGCGAGCGACCCGCAAGGCCGCCGGCTTTCGCTCGGACACTTCCAGAAAGTACCCCACTTCCAGGAGGTGTCAGCGTGCACCAGTCCATCTCACCTCCGCCGCAGCAGCCATGCCCCCCGCGCCACCCCGTTGATCACCCCCAGCACCGCGCACAGTCCCAGCCACGTCATCACCCCGACCATCGAGCGGTAGAGGGTGAGATAGCCAAACGCGCGGTCTGACGTGCTGAGCACGATGGCCGGGAAGGCCAGCACGAGGGCGGCGGGGGTGAAGGCCCAGGCGAGGGTCCAAAGGTGGCGCCACCACGGCCGGGTCGCCGCTTGCTCCCGCCAGCGAGGCAGACGCCATATCCCGCGCAGTTCGAAGGCGACGCTCACCAACGTGATAGCGGCGATGACGATGCTGAGGAGTCCGACGTTGAAGCCAATCGGGGGTGGCTGCCCACCGGTGAGGAGATCGATAAGCCCCTGCTTGATGGGGGGATAGCCGAGCAGGTCCTGGTCGAGGCTGTGGATGTTGTAGAGCAGCACAAAGCCCTGCCCCGTGTCGGGCAGGAGCACCGTCTCGGCATAGAAGGTGGAGAGGATGCCGTTGTGCTCGAGCACCCGCCGGCCATCGACGGTGTGCGCGAGCCAGCCCATCGCATAGTCACTGTCGATATAGTCGGGTGGGGTGTGCATCTTCTCCACGCTTGCCGGCGTGAGGACCTGCGCACCCTCAAAACGACCGCCGTTGTTGTGCATGATGAGATAGTGCGCCATGTCGGCGGCGGTCGTAATCACGCCGGCGCTGCCACCCAGGTAGCCCTCCTCTTCGCCCGCGGCGACGGGCACGCCGTAGGCGAGCAGGTGACCCTTGGGCAGGGCAGGCGCCCGCTGTGCCACCTCAAAGGAGGAGAGCACGTTGGTGGTCTGCGTCATCTGCAGCGGCGCAAAGATATGGGCCTGCAGGTAGTCCGAGAAGGGCTCTCCGCTCGCCACCTCGACCACGCTCGCCAGGATCTGGTAGTTGGCGTCAGTGTAGTGGAACTCGCTCCCGGGCGGGGCGACGGGGCGGGCGTCCCGCAGCGAGGCAATGCGCTCGGCTGTCGTCGCCGGCCGCTCGAGGCGCAGGTCGGGAACACCGCCGTCTGCCAGCCCGCTGGTGTGGTTGAGCAGTTCCCGCAAGGTAATCTGCTCCGCCGCGCCGGGATCCGCCAGCGTGAAGTCCGGCAGGTAGCGGCGGACGGGCGCGTCGAGGTCGAGCTTGCCCTCTTCCACCAGCTGCATGACGGCGGTGGCGGTAAAGGATTTGCTCAACGAGGCGATGTGGAACTCCGTCTGCGGTGTCACGGGTTGGCCCCCACCGGTCGTGCCGTAGCTCTGGAGGTAGGTCACCTGGTCGCCCTGGGTGACGGCCAGCGCCAGGCCCGGGATGCGCTGGGCGGCCATCTGGGAGGCGATAAAGCGGTCGATCTCAGCCGTATCCAGCGCTGCCTGGGTTCGCCCCCGCCTGGGTAGCAGGATGCCGCCCAAGGTGATCAGCAGGATCAAGAGAAGCCGGCGGCGTTGTGTGATCATCGTGTTGCTCCGTTCACGACAGGAGGTCCCCTACTTCCAGGAGGTACCCCCACCTCCAGGAAGTGCCCCCACCTCCAGGAGGTGTACCTGCTGGGGTGCACCTACGCACGTGGGCGTGCGCACTAAACGGTGAGATGCTAGGCGCGAGCGGCAGCCGCCAGGATGGCGTCCGCAGTGTGGGGGAGACGGGCGCGGCCGGGGTGACCGGCGCGCAGCCGACCAGGACGCCGGCCACGAGGAGGCCAAGCAGCAGCGTGAGCGTCGACTGCGGCCATCGGCCGGCATTCTTCAGCCGCGTGCAGCGTCGCCATCGGCGGCAGGGCAGCGGCCAGGTGCATCGTTTCCAGCACCAGCACGGTCGCCACGGTTGGGTCGACGACACTGGTGATGGGCGTGAAGGCCATGCCGATCAGCACCAGCGAGGCGATGATGAGAAAGACCGCATTGGCGCGGCCGGGGGCGAGAAAGCGTGTCAGGACCAGGTAGAGCAGCGTCGCCACGATGCCGGCCCCGATCGTGAAGCTTAGGACCGGGATAAGCGTGATCGGCTGGCCCATGCTTGACATCGCGGGCAGCGCGCCGATGGCCGTGCCGAGAAAGTACAGCAGCAGGTTGAGGACCGCGGCAATCAAGATGCCGACGGCGCCGGCCTGCAGCACCGCACCAACGGTGGGCTTGGCAGCAGGCTGCGTGAGGGTCGTGGTCATTTGGGTTCCTTTCTATTGAGGCGCCAGGCGATTCAGGCGCCAGGTGGCAATTGCCAGCAGCGCCACGGCGCCGGCGGCAAAAACGGCATTCCCTACCAGGTCGATCTGCGGCGAGGCACTTCCCGCCGAGGGTATTTGGACAAAACCGTACCAGGCGTACGTCAGCAGCAAACCGCCGGCCGCAGCCAACTCGTGCTGGGGCGACCAATCGGCCCGGCCGGACCAGCGCCAGAGCAGCAGCGCGCCCGCTGCCAGCAGTGCCAGCAGTCCCGCGACATTGAGCGCCGCCGGGAGCGGTTCATGTGTGCGGGTCAGGAGCATGAAGGCCGAGCCCAGCACAAAGAAGACGGTACCCACCAGCGAGGGGTCGGGGACTTCCTGCGTGCCGGCGTGTACGCGGCGTGGGAGGCGGCGCAGCGCCACGGCCAGGACGATCAAGATCACCACGGCCACGGCGGCACCGATGAACTGGGCGGGGGTGGCCATAAAGAAGTCCTGCAGCTGGAAGAAGAAGAGCAGCGCGCAGGCCAGCACAAAGAGCACGGCCGCCACCGCCAGCCCCACATAGCCCAGCCAGGGGCTGCGGCGGGCGGCGGGAGTAAAGCTTTCGACCAGGGCGATCGGCACGGCGGTGCTCCAGATCGCATGGATGCTCAGGACGAAGACCGTCCACCAAGCGCTGATGCCCAGGCCTCCGACATAGCCGTAGTCGAGCAGGCGCAGTCCCACGTAGTTGGGGTTAAAGAGCGACTGCGTGACGAAGGCTTCTTCCACGATGCCGAAGGCGATGCAGAGCACGAGAATGCCCGGCCAGCCCAGCCGCCAGCGGCGGCCCGTTTCCCGGATCAGCAGGGCGCCGCCCCCGTAGAGCGGCGCCAGTACGAGCAGCAGGCCGAGCGAGGTGATCGGCAGGTTGCCGAGCAGAAATTCGCCGACCAGGGGTGCGAGCAGGAACAAGCCGAGGGCGGGCAGCAGATGGCGCTTTGCCACAGGGCCGCCCGTGCGTTCCGTTTCTTCAGTGCGCGCCAGTTCGACAGTCATCAGGGTACTGCGCTCTCCTTCCTAGGTTCGACCTGCCGGCCAACCTTCTCGTCAACCTTCTACTTGCAGCGTGAAGGTGATCGTGTAGTTAGTGCTGGGCGAATGGTCGCCCTTGGCCAGCGTCACGAGATAGTAGCCGGGTGTGGGCAACTTGAACTTGTGGCCGATGGCGTAGCCGGTATCGGCGGCCCGCATTTCCGGGATCCGCTGTATGCCGGCCGGGTCGGCGATCGTCATGCTCAGCGGCGCGCCGTCGCTCGTGGCGTCTACGGCCAGCGTCCAGCCGGCGTTGCCCGAGAGCAGGAACTGCTGGGTGCCCTCGCCGGACGGGAACATGCTACTGTGTTGGTCCACGGACGTGCCGGCGGGGAATGCGATCCGCGCCACGGCGTTGGGCATGACGGTGAACGTGGCAGTGTAGTCCGTCTCCGGAGCCTCGGCCGGCGCGGCGAGCGTTACCAGGTAATCTCCCGTTGCGGGCGCCGCAAACTCCGCGGTCATATTGGTGTCCCCCGCGGCAGAAGGCGTGGTGCCGGACCAGGATGCGCCGCCGGGACCGTGCACCGTAATGGCGACCGGGGCCGTCCGCACCGTTGGTCTCGATCGTCACCGTCTGGCCGGTGCTCGCCGCCAGGGCGTAGTTCATCTCGCCGCCGGCTCCCAGCGTGCCGCTCACGGTGGCGGTAGACGTCCCCAGGTCAAACTCGACCCGTTTGGCCATTTCGTCGCCTAGTTCGGTAGCGGCGGGCGGGAGGGGGGACTGCGGCAGTGATGGTAAGGCTGCGGGTGGGGGTGGGAGCGTGCAGCCTGTCAGGGCCAGCAGGGCGATTAGGATGCCGGCCAGGGAGGCTGGCGGCCGGCAGCGGGTTGGCGTGTGCCGTTGTCCGTTCGGCATGAATCGTTTCCCCTTTCATGGCTAAGCAGGAATAGGCCTTCCTGCGGCTTCCATGCTAACGCGGGGAATATGCGCAGAGAACCGGTCCCGGCACGCATCGGGGGTGTAAAGAGGGGTATAAATTTCCAAAAATATCAGCTACCTAGTTCCATCTGACCACTTCCAGGAAGTACCCCACCTCCAGGAGGTGTCGCCCATAGGAAGTGGCGCCTACACCGCCAGCGGGGGGCCCAGCAGCTCCATCCCGTGCGCCTGCCAGAGGGCGGGGTCCTGCGGCGGCATGGCGTTGGCCTTGGTCACCTCGCGAAAGAAGGCCTCCATCTTGCCGGCCGGCATAAAGGTGATCAGCATGCGCCCACGGCCCGCGCCGGTGTGCGCCCAGACGTGAGGCACGCGCCGCGGGGCGAGGAGCGAGTCGCCGGTACGGAGCTGAAAACGTTCTGCTCCTACCTCGACGACGAACTCGCCCTCGGCGGCGTAGAACCACTCATCCTGGTCGTAGTGCAGATGGCGGGCCGGGCCGCCCTTGGCGTGAAAGGTGTTCTCGATCACGAACAGCCCGTCGCTGTCTGCCGGGACCACCTTGAAGTCGATCACGCTGATGCCCAGTCCCCGGTGCTCGCCAAAGCGGTCGACGCCGGCGGCGGTAAACAACGCCTGCTGTGTGTCTGCCATGGAATCCTCCTCTCGTTCCCACCCGATGCGGACCCGCATGATAGCACACTTCCTGGAGGTGTCCGACCGAAGGTCGGCGCCCACCTCCAGGAAGTGGGGTACTTCCAGGAAGTGCCCTTTACCGGCGCGCTCAGCGCGGCTGCGGCGTGACGCTGAGTGACTGCATCAGTGCGTCCAGTTCGCCTAGGCTGGGCTGAAAGCTGGCGTCCGGCTGGACATTCAGCGCCTCAGTCGTGTCGCTAAGGTACTGCGCAAAGTCATCGGCCGTCGGCACACTTGCCGCACTGGCGGGCAGCGAGGGGTGCGTGATGGGAAGGATCGCCGCCACGTAGTGCTCGCCGTCGTCGGTCAGCCCCTGGAAGGTGTAGAACAGCTCCTGGTTGTTGATCGGCGCCGGCCCTTGGCCGAGCTGCGCCAGGTAACGCACGCCCTGGCCCCCGTCAAACGACAGGCGTTTCACCTGCGCCGCCAGCGCGCTGCCGGCGTTGGTCAAAGGCAGGAAGGGCAGCGGGCGATGCCGTTTTCGCCGCCGGCCGGCACCGGCTGTGCTAGCAGCTGCTGAAGCGCCTCGATTCGCTTGCCTGCCTCGGGATTTGCGGCGGCGAGTTCGGCCACCGGGTACACGACGATGCGCGGCACCTGGACGCTGCCCTCAACCGGCATGCCCACCAGCTTGAGCTCCGGGTGTTTGGGCGCCGGCTCCCACCACGGTCCGTCGGACCCACCGGGGACGGCGGGCACCATCTCACCGCTCGCCCATGCGGCGGGCGCCGGCGGCACGGCGAAGCCGATCCCTGCGTAGAGGCCGCGGCCCGTGCTCTCCCCGGCCGGCTTGGTGCCGTCGAACGGGCCGAAGGTGGAGAGGAGGGTATCGGCGTCCATGCCTGCCTGGAAGGGGTTGAGCGCAAAGATGATGGTCTTGGAACCGAACTCGACGATGGTGAACGTCACCGGCTGGGCGTCCGGGCCGGGGCGTGCGCTCGCGGCTTGCAGGACAGGTAGGCCGTTAGCCAGTTCGGTTCCCCTCCGACTTGGGCGCGGGCGTGCAGCCCTGGCAGAGCATCGCCAGTGCCTCGTCCAGCGGCAGGGCCTGCGGGTCGATCACGCTGATCTGCACGGCGGCCGGCTCGTTGGCGGTCCAACTCGTGACCTTGTGGGCCCATGATGAACTGGGTGCCGATGGCGTTGTGGTCGGGGCCAAACACGTCCCACGTCCCTGGGATGTAGAAGGAGAAGTTGTTCTCTCCGTCGGCAAACTGCTGCATGCCCGCCAGGGTGTCGCCTTCGGTGTCGCCTTCGGTGTCGCCTTCAGTGTCGCCTTCAGTGTCGCCTTCGGTGCCGCTTGCGGGCGCAGTGGGTGCAGGGGTGGATAACGGTGCAGGTGTGGAAGGCGGTGGAGTGAGCTGTGCGCAGGCGGCCAGCAGGCTAGCTGCCAGGACGGCGGCGCCCAGGGGCCGCAAGCTGCGCCATAAGGTGGACGTCTGCATTGAGAACCTATTCATGATCTTCCCTCTTTCCCGGCGAATTGTAGGTTGGCAGCCGTGCTGCGGCCGCCGTTATGCTGTGGTCAAACTGTAGCAGGGAGAGGAGGCACGCGGCTTCTACCGCCCGGTAGAGGTGCACCTGACCAGTTGATAGGTTTTAGGAGGAAGGGGCGATTGGGCGCGAGAGGGCGGGGATAAGGTCTGTATGGGGGGCAAACTCCAGTGCCTATGGCAATAGGCCCCACACAGACCCTATGGTCCTACTGTGAGATCAGCCGGTTGCGCAGGCGGTCTTCCTGCTCACGCAGCTCAGGTGTGAATGCGTCGCCGAAGTCTTCCGCCTCGGCAACCCGGCGCAGCTCGCACTGGCCGTTCTTGACGGGGGCACGCTTCGCCCATTCGACGGCTTCCTCCATCGAATTAACCTGCCAAATTGTGAAGCCGGCGATCAGCTCTTTGGCCTCGGTGAAAGGGCCGTCGACCACCGTGCGCTTGCTGCCGTCGTAGTAGATGCGCACGCCCTCACTGCTGGCGCGGAGACCTTCGCCGGCCAGCAAGATGCCGGCGTTGACCAGCTCTTCGTTAAATTGTCCCATCTCGGCCAGTTCCTCTGTGGTGGGCAGCACGCCTGCTTCGGTTTCCTTGGTGGCCTTGCCGATTGCCATAACACGCATGATTGGTTCTCCTTTGAATGATGGGGTGAGGCTCGCTCTACCCATACATCGAACGAGCGGCCCTTCATATCGACACGAATTTTCGAACCGATGCCGCCGGCGCCTACGTGCCGGGCGTAACCGCCTGTGCGCGGGCCAGAAGCAGCTCGCGCTCACGCTGCGTTCGCGAGCCAGATCGGCCGCACGGGTGAATTCGGCGCGGGCCTCGTCGTCGCGGCCGAGCTTGGATAGCAGATCGCCCCGTACGCTCGGCAGCAAGTGGTAGTTGGCCAGGGCTGGTTCCGCCAGCAGCTGGTCGACCAGCGCCAGCCCCACGGCCGGACCATACGCCATAGACAGCGCCACCGCCCGGTTAAGTTCGACGATCGGCGACGGCGCCAGCTGCGCCAGCGCGTCGTAGAGCGCCGCAATCCGCACCCAGTCGGTTGCCTCCGCCGTGTGTGCCCGCGCATGGCAGGCGGCAATGGCGGCCTGGAGCGCATAGGGGCCAAAGGCTCCGCCGAGCTTCTCCGCCCGTGCCAGGGCGGCCAGGCCGCGGCCAATCAGGAGCTGGTCCCAGCGCGCCCGGTTCTGGTCGAGCAGCAGGACCGGCTCGCCGTGTGGGCCGACGCGTGCCCACAGCCGCGAGGCCTGGATCTCCATCAACGCCACGAGGCCGTGCACCTCGGGCTCCTTGGGCGCCAGTTCGGCCAGGATACGGCCCAGCCGCAGCGCGTCCTCGCACAGCACGGGGCGAACCCAGCTGTCACCTGTGGTGGCGGTGTAGCCCTCGTTAAAGATCAGGTAGATCACGGCCATCACCGACGCCAGGCGGGGGGTGCGCTCGACATCCGGCGGCAGCTCGAAGGGGACGTGCGCCTCGGCCAGCGTGCGCTTGGCGCGCACGATCCGCTGGGCGACGGTCGGCTCGGGCACCACGAAGGCGCGGGCGATCTCGTCGGTGGTGAGGCCGCCGATCAGGCGCAGGGTGAGCGCCACCCGGGCCTCGGTGGACAGCACCGGGTGGCAGGCAATAAACATCAGCCGCAGCAGGTCTTCGTCCGCCAACGTGCCGGGGACGTCGGTGCGAACCCCAGGGTTCGCCCATCCCGGGACATGATCCGCGTCCCCGGCACACTCGTATCAGCCGCCAGCGCAAACACCTCGCCGGTGCCCTCGTCCACTTCGATCCGGTTCGCCAGCGCCGCGTACTTGCGTGCGGCCGTCTGGTCGCGGCGGAGGCGGTCGATGGCCCGGTGGTTGGCCGTGCTCATCAGCCAGGCGCCGGGGTTCGGAGGTATGCCCGCCTCCGGCCACTGTTGCAGGGCGATGACAAAGGCATCCTGGGCCAGGTCTTCCGCCAGGCCGACGTCGCCCACGCGGCGCGCGAGGGCGGCAATCAGCTTGGGCGACTCCATCCGCCAAACGGCTTCAAGTGTGCGCTGGATGTTGGGAGCGGTCATAATATGATCAAGTACAGCAATAGAAGACATACGGTTCTCGTCGGTGGCATGCACGTACCGTAGGGGCACAAGGTCCGGCGCAATCAAGCCCCAGATCGCAACGATCTTCCCTGCGCCGGACCTTGTGCCCCTGTTTTGCCGACTGCCCTCCGATTTCGCCGGACCTTGTATCCCTACTGCGAGGTCAACTGGTTGCGCAGGCGCTGTTCCTGCTCCTGCAGCTCAGGCGTGAACTCTTCGCCGAAGTCTTCGGCTTCGAAGGCCCGGCGCAGCTCGACCTGGCCGTCTTTGAAGGGAATGCGCTTGGCCCACTCGACGGCTTCCTCCATCGACTTGACCTGCCAGATCCAGTAGCCGGCGATCAGCTCCTTGGCCTCGGCGAAGGGGCCGTCGACCACGGTGCGCTTGCTGCCGTCGTAGTAGATGCGGGCGCCCTCCTTGCTGGCCTGGAGGCCGTCGCCCGCCAGCATGATGCCGGCCTTGACCAGCTCTTCGTTAAACTGCCCCATCTCGGCCAGGTCCGCGGTGGTGGGCATCACGCCTGCTTCGGTGTCCTTGGTCGCCTTGACAATCGCCATAATACGCATGGTTGGTTCTCCTTTGAATGTTGCGGCGAGGCCTGCTTGCCGTTCGTGATTCACCGGCTCTTTCCTCGCTCTATCTATACATCGAACAAGCAGCCCCTCAAATCGACACGAATTTCGCAATTGGTGGACCAAATTTGCACGAACTTCTCGGCGGAGTACATGCGAAGGCTGCGGGCTCGGTTCGCGGATGGGCGGGGGAGAGATTATAGCACAGGCTGCTGTTATTGGATGTGAAACGTCCCTGGCTCGGCGCACAGTGATGCGCGGTGCCGGGGTCGAGATTGCTGGGCGCTACTGGTCGAGGGATGGAGAGCCGGCGGACACCTCCAGGAAGTGGGGTACTTCCAGGAAGTGGGGTACCTCCAGGAGGTGTCGCCGCGGGAAGTGTCGCCGCGGTTGACGTGTGCCGGCCGCTGCGGTATCCTCCTCTCCAGCACGCACCCACTACACCGGCAAATATGGTGGTCACTATGCCGCTCACCGGTCCCCAATACCAGCAGCTGCAGGATGCCTTCCTGCGCGCATTTGATGAGCCGGCGCTCAAGCGCATGGTCCGCTTTGGCCTGGGCGAGGATCTCCCTGCCATTGCCGGCGGCGCCAACTTCAGCGACACGGTGTTCGAGCTGATCGGCTGGGCCGAACGCAGCGGACGTACGGTTGAGCTGGTCGCGCGCCGCCGCGGCCGCCGTACCGCATAACCCTGAGCTGCAAGCCTTTGTCGCCCAGAACCCCGCCCTGGCAAAGCCTGCGCAACCGGCCTTACCGGCGGCACCCCCTGTGGCGCCGCCCGCCCCCCGCAAGGCCTGGCTTGTCGTCGAAGGTATGGAATTCTTTGCCGCCCTCCCCGGCGCCCAGGTGCGCGTCACGGCCAATGTCAACGGCACCGAATATGTCTACCCCAGTGTCGGCGGCGTGGAATGGCTTGAGGTGGGACCCGGCATGTCGGCCCAGAAGTTCCGCCTGCCGCCAGAGCGCGACGAGTATATTGTCCGTTTCGGAGCGGACGTGCGCGTCCCCGGCAAGGGCAAGCAGCGCGGAATAACCGGCAAGCTGACCAGCGTCGCCGAAGACATCGTCCAGGTCGCCGGCGACATCCCCTATGCCGGCCGCTACGTTCTCCACACCTTTGACCCCGTGCATATGGCCCGCAGCGCCGAGGCCAACGCCGAACTGAGCTATCGCATTACCTACGATCCATAACAATCACCGGAGGTCCGCCGATGAACTGGGAAGAACGCTGGCAGGCCGAACGGGCACGCCTGATCACCGCACTTGGCTGGCTGGCTGCTGGCGGCGGCGACGGAGGTGGCGGCAGCGACCATATTGGCCTGATCGAACAGATAATGCCCCTCGGCGTTGGCGGGCTATCGGGTACGACCGCTGCCGATCGGCTGGAACTTGGGCTGGCGACATGGCCGTTTCCTCCGGCTGAATCCACGCTGGCGGCACTGGCGGGGCTGGGCTACGTGCCCCTTGCCGAGCAGCCAGATGTGGAGCTCATGCTGTTCCAGCGCACGGACGACGGCACGCAGCTGTTGGTGGCAGAGTCCGGCTCTACCGGCTGGACGAATGCCTGCCTGCTGCGAGAGTTCGCTGCCGCAAACGAGGCCGCACGCGCAGGTCTGGCAGCAGCCGGCCTGTATCCCCAAGCGGCCGGGCGCTGCTCGATGACTGCTGCGACCTGGTGGCCGACGGCAGTTGGCTTTGCGCCCTTGCAGGCGGTGGCCCAGGAGATGGTGGGCTGCCCCTGCCCTTGGGCCATCAGCAGCGGCTGGGCACTGGATCCTTTCTTGGGCCGGGCGACACGTGTCCATCACGACGTGGATCTGGTCGTCGACCGCAGCGACCAGTTCGCCCTGCGCGCCCACCTGGAAGCGCACGGCTACGGGCTGGTGACGCCGCTGGACGGGCGGCTGGAGCCCTGGCCTCCGCACATGCGTCTTGAGCTGCCGCGCCACCAGGTCCACGCACACCGGGAGAACGATTTTATCGACATTCTGCTGACCGACTTCGCCGGCGCCTGCTGGCACTACCGGCGCGACCCGACCATCGTGCGCTCGCTCGCCCGTGCCTTCCGGGCGACGGAGGACGGCACGCGCTACCTGGCCCCTGAGCTGGTCCTGCTGTTCAAGAGCAAGAACACGGGCGGCCGGGCACGGCCGCAGGATCAGCGTGACTTCGAGCTGGTCCTGCCCCACCTCGACGCCGAGGCACGCGCCTGGCTCGCACTGGGCGCTGGTGGCGACCGACCCGCAGCATCTATGGCTGGGGACCCTGGCGGCTGGGGGATAGAGCACCGGCAGTCGGTGCAGAGCGATCGCGTCAAGGTAAGTGAGATTGCCCTGTGGTGCGCCACCAACATCCATGGGGGACAGCCGGCGATCTCTCCAGCCCTTAACCAGAGGCGACCGCCTGTCTCGACCCCGGCACGGCGCCACACACCTCCGGTCTACCCAATTACCCTCTGCGCCGAGCCGGGGACGTTTACCCCCCATACGCTCCCTCCTGCGAAATTTGCCGCCACCTATTGACACACTCCCGGAATAGGAGTAATTTTTATGCTCTTTATTTGCTGTCCGGTGTGGTATAAGTGCAAAGGAGAATCCAAGCGTGTCTGTTGTGACTGCAAGCCCTAAACCTTCTTTCCTCACGTCGCTGAAGAGTGTACTGGCGGCCCATCCTTTCGTCTGGTTTTTCGTGCTCACCTATGTCGGCAGCTGGGTGTGCCTGGCGCCGATGGTCCTGGGGCAGGACGGCCTCGGCCTCCTGCCCTACAGCGTGCCGTTCGCTTTGTATGTCGCCTTGTTCCTTGCGGCATCGTTTCTTGGACCGACGCTGGCGGCGGTCGTCGTGACCGGGGCCTTGGACGGCAAGCCGGGGATCAAGCACTTCTTCCGCCGCTATATACAGTGGCGTGTCGGCGTGCGCTGGTACCTGCTCATGCTCTTTGGCTTTCCCATCATTTACTTGCTCGCAGCGTGCATCTGGATGGGCGTGCAGCCGCTGGAGGCGGTGGTGCAGCAGTGGAGCACGTTCTTTACCACCTACCTCTTTGCGCTGCTGATCTTCCCCGCCATCCTGCAGTGGGGAGAAGAGCCGGGCTGGCGCGGCTTCGCCCAGACACGACTGCAGCGTCCCTATGGCGCGCTGCGGGCAAGCCTGATCGTCGGCTTCCTGCACGCCGTCTGGCATCTGCCCGTCTATCTGCTGGTGGTCGGGCCGCCGGCCTCCGGCCCTTTTAACCTGGCGAAGTTTACCTCTAACATCGTCGCCGTTATGATCGTGACAGTGCTCTTTACCTGGATCTTCAATGGCGGCGCCGAAAGCATTCTCGTCGCCGTCCTCACGCACGCCTCCTTTAATGCCTCGCAAGCGTGGCTGGGTACGCTGATCCCCGACGTGTCGCAGCAGGTTGGCTACACGGCGCTGGCGATCATTGCCGTCTGCGCGATTGCGGTGGCGCTTCTGACCAGGGGCAAGCTGGGTTACGACCCCAGCCGGGACGCAGGTGCGGCGAATCCGTAAGGCCGCTAATCTGTAGTCTCGCTTACATCTGCCCGCCAGCCAAGATCTGTACCCTGTCCCCACCTTCCGCACCATCCACCCCTCCTCCCCATCCTCGACGAACACGCCGGACGAACACGCTTCGTACGGATGCTGCCCTATTTCCCAAAGAGGAGAACTTGCCATGAACGACAATGATACCTTCAAGAAATACCTGATTGAGGAGTTCTACGACGATTACCGCGAGGGGTTGATTACCCGCCGCACCTTTATTCGCCGCGTGGCCTTCATCACGGGCAGCATGGCCGCCACCGTCGTCGCCATGTCGGCAGCGGGCTGTCGACCCGTGGAACTGCCCGCCGCCACCGAATCGATGCCAGAGGCTGCGACGCCGGCGGCAGGCGCTGAAGCTGCCGCGGCAGCGGGCGGAGAAGCTGGCGGCCGTGCCGGGGGCGCAAAGTCCACTCTCTGTACCCGAAGGCGACCCGGCGGTACAGGGCGCCACCGTGACCTTCCCAAGCGGTGGCGACGAGATCTCCGGCTACCTGGCGCAGCCGTCCGCAGCGGGCGTCTATCCTGCCGTCCTGATCGCACACGAAAACCGCGGGCTTACCCCGCACATAGAGGACGTCGCCCGGCGCTTTGCCAAGGCAGGCTACGTCGCACTGGCCATCGACCTGCTGTCACGCGAAGGGGGCACGGCCTCCCGTGACCGTGACGAGGTTCCCGGCCTCTTGACCGATGCCGGCTCCGACCGGCACGTCGGCGATTTTGTGGCCGGCTACGAGTACCTGCAGGGGCTCGATGCTGTCGACGGCGACCGCATCGGGATGACCGGCTTCTGCTTTGGCGGCGGCATCACGTGGCGCGTGGCCACAGCCATCCCCGAACTCAGGGCGGCGGTACCGTTCTACGGCCCGGCCCCGGACCTGGCGGCCGTCCCCAATATCGGCGCGGCCGTGCTGGGCGTCTATGCCGAAAAGGACCAACGCATCACGAGCGGCGTGCCCGATCTGCAGGCGGCACTGGAGGCAGCCGGCATCACGCACCAGATCAACATCTACCCGGGCGTGGACCATGCCTTCCACAACGACACCGGCGAGCGCTACAACGAGGAACAGGCTACGCAGGCGTGGACCGACATGCTGGCCTGGTTTGAGCAATACCTATAGCCGGATCTAATGTTGCTGCCGGCCCATGCCGCTCTGCCCGCAGGCGGTCGGGGTGGCCGGCCGGCAGCGACGACTTGGCATACCGGCTCTTCCACAGGCTGTACGCGCCGAGCACGGCCAGTGCGCCGTAAAAGCAGAGCATCCCGCCAATGACCGCCGCGCCTGGGATCGGCCCGATGGCGGCACGGGCAATAAACTCGGCAGGGTCTGTCGTCGGCGTGGGGTGCGACAGCAGGAGGATCAGCCAGCTGGCGAGCAGGATGCCGTAGATCCACTGGTAGTTGCGCCGCAGCCGGCGGCCCGCGGCCTCCCACCAGGGCATGTGAAAGTGCGGCCACTCGAGGTCGTGTGCCAGTGTGGCCGTCCAGTTGGCATCCGTTGGCGGCGACCCGTCAAGCAGCGGGCGGTAGAAGTTGATTTCGAGCAGCCGCGCCCGCGTGCGCCAGATATCGTAGAAACGGTAGCGTCGCGCCTCCATAAACAGCATGAACGTTACAAAGAGCGTGATGATAGGGATCAGCACGTGCCGTTCGCTGCTTTCGTCGGCAAAGACAAAGCTCAGCGCGGTGGCGCTCAGCACCACCGCCCAGTTGCTGGTTGCGTCGATTCTTCTTCGCCATGCCGTCGCCTCGCCCAACTCACCGCGGTACAGATGGACCACGGCGTTGACGAATTCGGTGCGCGTCACGTGCGTCAGATCATGGCTGGGATTCTCACCGGCGCTTGCGGCCGGCGCCGAGGATGGTGCTGCAGGGGTAGCGGGCGTCATGACAGCCTCCATGTTAGCTGGCTTCCGGGAAGACCGCGACCCCGGGTCGCGGTCTTCCCGGAAGGGTGGGTCTTCCTTACTTGGCCACGGAGGGTATGTACTGGTAGGCCGTGACGCCTAGGGATGCCTCGTAGGCGAGGTACTCTGCCATGGCCGCGTCCTGGACGGGCTGGAGATAGGCCGGGAGCGGCGCCCGCAGCTCCTTGACGACGGCGCCGTTGACCGGGTCGAACAGGGCGTTGTAGAGCTGGTTGTACAACACCGGGTCGGGGTCCGAGCCGTTGGGCGCGTGGTTGATGACCTCCTCCAGGCCGTCCTTGGTGTAGTCGTACAGCTCGGACTCCTGGCCCGCTGGTCTGGATCTGGATCGAGCCCGGCACGAAGAAGCTGTAGACCCCCAGCTTGGCCGTGCTCGTGCGGTAGCCGATCACGTGCGTGGGCGGCGGCTCCGAGCAGGGCATCGCGCACGAGCGCGTCCTTGTAGGGGATGCCGACCTTGGGCGCCTCCTCGGGGATGTCCTCGTCGCTGGTCTGGATGATGTAGCTGCGCCCCTGCGCGCTTGGATTGCCCAGCAGGGCGACGAGGTCGGCCCGGTTCGCCAGGTGCCCGTACTTGGCGTTCGTGCGCCAGTTGTTGTTGCCGCTGGCCAGCGTCATCAGCAGCGGGGTGATGTCCACGTGCGAGGTGAGCTGCTCGCGCTCGGTGCCCGCCTGCCCGGCCGGGACGAACTCGCCGGTCGGGTCCATCACGTAGAGCGGCACGTGGATCGACTCCTCGTAGGCGGCAAAGGCCTTGCCGCGCAGGCCGTGGGCGCCGCCGTATTCGCCGTGGTCCGAGGTGAAGACGACGATCGTGTTGTTGGCAGCGCTGCTGGCGGCAAGGGCGTCGAGGATGTTGCCGATCTGCTTGTCCACCTCGCTGATGACCAGGTAATAGAGGTCGAGCAGCTCGTGCCAGAGCTCCGGATAGCCGGGGGCGGGCGGGTTCGTGGGCACGACGCCAAACACCGCATCGCACAGGAGCACCCAGGCCTGCTGCAGCTTGGGCTTGCCCTGGTTGACGAGCGCCTCGGGCCAGTGCTCATAGTTAGAGGGCAGCCCGGTCCAGAATTCGGGATGGGGGCCGGATGTCCTGGCCCGGCTGCTCCTTCGAGTACTTGGGGAACCACTCCACGTCGTGGGGGTTGACCAGGCTGACGGTCGTGCACCACGGCCCCAGGGCGCTGGCCTCGTTGAGCCAGTTCTTGAACACCTGCGTGGTCACGGGGTCGACGCCCTGGCCTTGCCCGGGTCCGCCGTTGGGCGAGGGGCAGGGGAGGCCGCCGTCGTCAAAGCCGTAGCGCTCGGCCCAGTCCGGCGTCTCCGAGTCGTCGATCGCCAGGTGCCACTTGCCCCACCAGTAGGTGTTGTAGCCGAAGTCGTCGCTGCTGAGGATCGACCCCCAGGTGGGAAAGCCGGGATTGAGGCTGGGCGTGGAGCCCTGGCCGGCCAGCCCCTCGACGTTGGTGAGAAACATGCCGTTCTGGTGGGTGTAGAGGCCGGTCAGCAGGGTCGAGCGCGATGGGGAGCAGGCATTGGCGGCGGCGCAGTGGTGGCCAAAGCTGACCGAGTCGCCCCGCAGCTCGGCCAGCCGTGGGGCCGCCTGATCCATCAGCGCCTGCGTGAACTGGCCCTGCGGATAGCGCAGCTGGTCCACCAGGATCACCAGGATATTGGGCCGGCTGGCGTCGGCGTTAAAGGTGCGCTGGGTCCGCCTGCTCTGCGGCTTGGGCGCGCCCAGCGCCATATCGGGCAGCATGCTGGACGCGGCCAGACCGCCGGCCAGCAGACCGGCGTCTTTTAAAAACGTGCGTCGATTCATTGATGGTGTCTCCTTCGGTCTTCTTTGCGGCACGGGAAGCTTGTTGTTCGGGAGGAGACTGCGAGGATACCATCTTGTCTATTGGCGTCAAATGACATAAATCGATGAATGCAGTACGGTTTTCTGCAAAATTGTGTGAGTATTTTGGTGAAGAATGTCCCCGGGACATTGGTTTGCGACAGGTGCTTGAAATCGTCGAACAGATGTGCTATTGTTTGCGGGCGTCATTTCAATGGTTGTGTCAGCTGTTGATCAACGGGGGAACCAAGATGAGCAAGTACTTGCTGTTGTACACGGGCGGCGCAGGGATGTTGGAAACGGAGGAGGCGCGCAACGCAGAGTTTGCACGTTGGGGTCAGTGGTATGGCGGGCTGGGTGCGTCCGTCGTCGACGGCGGCAACCCCTTCGGCCCTGCGGTGAAACGCGTGACGGCCGACGGCCGTGCGAGCGATGGTGCTGCGGGCGAGATGGCGACCGGTTACACCATCATCAGCGCGGACTCGCTCGACCAGGCCGCCGAAAAGGCAAAGGGCTGTCCCGTCCTGCACGCCGGCGGCACCGTCACGGTCTATGAGATTTATGAGGTGATGTAGGCAGGACAGGCCCCGCCGACGCAGGCGGCGGACGTCTGCGTGCCATGTCCCGGAGAAGTCGATGCTTCATGTCCCCGGGACGTCGTTGCCTCATGTCCCGGGGACGTGCGAACGCAAGCGTTCGCCGGACGTCCCCGGGACATTTTATGGGAGTTCAGGGCTTGATGATGTAGACGTGGCCGGGCTTCTGGATATTATGGTCTGCCCAGGCGAAGACGTTCGTGTTGTGTGCCCGGTGAACGCCGCCCGACCCGTGGTTGGCGTAGATGACCTTTGTCACCGCCAACTTGTCTAATGTGTCCAACTGCATCAGCAGCACCTGGGCGCTGCCCCGGTCGACGTCCAGCGCCGAGACGGCGAGCAGTCCATCGTCGGTGGTGAGCGCCACTCCCGCCTGCTGCCCGGCCCGGAAGTTCTCTGCGATGCGCGTGGCAACGGCATCCTTGATGCGCAGCACGGTGGCACGGTCCGGCGCAAACCCGTCGTGATCCACCACGTACACGGTACCGTCGCCGGCGACCGCCACGCCCATCGGCGTCACCAGTGGGTCCCCGGTCAGGACGGCCACACGCTTGCCGCCGGCGGCCGGCACCTTCCAGACGCCAGGCGTGCCGTTCTCGGCCCCGGTCACGTAGAGCATATCGCCGTCCGACCCCGGCTGAATCTCGACGCCGGACGCCGCAACGCCTTCTGTCCCCGCTACCGCCTGCGGTGCACTGCCGTCGACCCCCAGCGCCCACACGACGTTGGCGCCGCTGTCGGCTACATAGATCGTCTGCCCGTCGCCGCTCACGGCAATGCCATGGATATCGGCCACTGGCGCGCCGGTGTAGACGGCCGCCGTATCCCCGCCGCCTGCCGCGACCCGAAATACGCCTGGCCCCTGCTCACTGGTCGCCGTGAAGTAGACGTTGCTGCCATCAGGATCGGGAACGGCGTCGATCGGGGTGTCGTAGATGCCCGGCTCGGCGATGGCGTGGATGTCGCTGATCAGGTCGTTGCGGATGGGCACGGCCTGTCCCGCACCATCGCGCACGATCGGCTGCACGGGACTGCACGCCGCCACCAGCAGAGGGATACAGAGTACGCCGGCCCGCACCAAAGAACCCTGCAACCAGTTCTTCATGTTTTCTCTCCTCATTTGTGAGCTGTTTTGAGACACTGCTGCCAACCTGCTAGCAGCAGTGTACGGCGCGCCGCCTGCGCTTTCCAGGTCGAAATCTGCTCATTTTCTGCTCACTTTGGGAGGTGGGTGCTTGCCACACTGGGGGCGGGGGCGAGAAGGGGCACAAGGCCCATACCACTTCCAGGAAGTGGGGTACTTCCTGGAGGTGGGGGTACCTCCAGGAAGTGTCGGGCTACTTGACGGGGCGGACTGAGTCACAGCCGAAGAAGGTGTGACGACCGCCGGCGGCGTCCAGCCACGTGCCTTTGACGCAGGCCTCGCCCATTCCAGGTGTAATCCCTGTCTCCAGTGTCGTGAAGTGGAGCACCATATCCTTGTCACGATCCTTGGTCTTTTCGTCCAGTTCGACGACGTCTTCGATGTGCCCCCTTTTGTGCGCCTCGAACG
Organism: uncultured Chloroflexia bacterium; assembly: GCA_963791135.1. Classification (GTDB taxonomy): domain Bacteria; phylum Chloroflexota; class Anaerolineae; order Caldilineales; family Caldilineaceae; genus Fredericiella. The sequence goes on along the minus strand of CAWBRX010000002.1, from coordinate 143,430 downwards.
CGCCGCACTCATCGGCCCAGACGCAGGCGCGCGGGCCAAAGCGGACGCTCAGCGGGTCGATACTGGTGGCATCGAACGCCAGCGGCTTGCCATACTCCCCCGCCTTTGTAGTCAGAATGCCCACAGGGACGACACCCTTGTCTTGCGTGTTGATGCTGTTCGGGAAGCTCCCCGGCTTGATGTTGATGGTCACCGGCACCACGCATTCGATGTCCACGTCGACCCGCGCCTTGTTGTTGGCCTGGTTCGGGTCGGTGTCATCCGGTCGCAGCGGCTGGATCTCGTTGGTGAAGGTGAACAGGTGATGGCTGGCGCCGTTGCAGCGAACGGTGAAGCTCTCGTCCACTGTGCGCTGCTCGTTTAGCCCAACCGCCAGCGCCTGGCTCGTGGCCGTAGGGGGCGTGACCACGGTGTCCGCCGGACCGGTGCCCGTGCGCGTCAGCAGTGCATCCATCGGCGCCGAAGGCCCATAGTTGGTGATCAGCTTCCGCAGCAGCAGTGGAACGTCCTGGCCCACGATGATCTGTTCCGGCGGCGCCACCGCGTCAAAGCTCAGGATCGCCAGGTCTGCCTGCGCTATCACGCGCGTCGCTGCCGAGGCATTGTTGTTGCCGGGGTTGGGATCCGAGGCCGGGCTGGAGACGCCGGCGTTGTTCGTGATCGTGGTCGGGGCACCGGCATTGTGGACTAGCGCCGGGTCCACGTTGACGACGATCGACACCGAGGCCGCGGCCCCGTTGGCGAGGCTGCCGATGGCACAGTTGACCGTCGTGGTGCCGCTGCACGAACCTTGGCTGGGCGTCGCCGATGCCAGCGTGACACCAGCGGGCAGGGTGTCGACCACGGCCACCGAGAGCGCGTTCGATGGGCCATGATTGGTTACGTTGAGTTGGTAGGTCAGCGCCGTGCCCGCCACAACGGGATCGGGCGCGTCGCTCTTCGTGATCTCCAGGTCGGCAACGCGCAGGATCGTGAAGTTGGCGTTGTCGATGTCAAAGAAGATATTGCCCGCACACGCCACCTTGACACGGCCTGTGGTGGTTTCGTTGGCCGGCACGGTGATGGCCTGGCTGCCGTCGTTGGGCGTGTTGGCCGCCAGCGTGATGGGGAAGGTCTGCCCGCCGTCGGTGGAAAGCAGGATGTTGACATTGGCGCAGCTGACAGGGGCGGCGGTCGTGTTGGCGACGTCCCACGTCACATTCTGGTTGGTGTCGACAGCCCACGTCGCGGCGCTGTTGGGCGCGGTCACGGCAAAGGGGCCGGCGTCATTCTCCACAGTGACGGACATGGTGGCGTCGTTCACCCCGCCGCGGCCGTCGCGTGCGGTCAGACGGAATTGCATGGTGCGGTCGATCGAAGGCAGCGATTCGCCGCTGTTGCTGTTGGTCCCGTCCAGGATGCTGTTTAACGTGGGGAAGGTGCGCGTGGCGTCTGCCCCCGGCCGCTGCGTGCGGAAGATGGCGCGCGCACTGCCGTCGGCGTCGGTGTTGGGCAGCACGCCGTCATTCGTCCACGCCCCCCCGATGTCCATCTCCTCCCAGTTGAAGGTGAGGGTATCGCCGTTAGGGTCGGTGCCCGAACCCGTGAGGGTAAACGGCGTCTGGCGCGGGATGGTAAAGCCCGGCCCGGCGCTAGCGGTGGGCATGCCGTTGCCGGTGGCCGCCGTGGTGCCGCAGCTGCTGCCGCCGCCCGTGGTGACAAAGGCATTAATCTCCCCAATGCTGCCGGCGTGGAAGTGGTCGTCGCTGTTGGGCTGCAGGTTCTGGCCGCCGCAGATGCCGGCGTAGGCCATGATGGTCGAGCCGCTGCCCGGTTCCCAGGCCGTCGCCCCGTTGCGGTTGCCGCCGCCGCAGTTGCTCTCGGTGGAGTTGTAGGTGTGGTTGCCGCCAAACTGGTGGCCCATCTCGTGGGCGACATAGTCGACGTCAAACGGATCGCCGACCGGCGCGCCTGAACCCGTCACGCCGCGTGCCTTTACTGAGTTGTTGCAGACGACGCCCAGCCCGGCAATGCCGCCGCCGCCCGTGCTGAACACGTGGCCGATGTCATAGTTGCCGTTACCAATGACGCTGTCGACGTTGCTCTGGTTTTCGCCCTCCATGGTCGCGCCGTCGTTGTTGGTGTAGGGATCAGTGTTCGGATCAGTGTAGACCAGAAGGTTGGTGTTGCCGATCAGCGTGAACTGGATGGTGAGGTCGCGGCGGTAGAGCGCGTTGACTCGGTTCATCGTCGTCGTCATGCCCGCCAGCGCGTCGGCGACGGCATTGCCATTGGCTGCATTGCCGTCGTCATAGAACTGGGTGTACTCGCCGGTGGCGGCCAGCGCCAGCCGGTAGGTGCGCATCGTGGGGCCGGACCGCGCCGCCTGGATATCAGCTGTCGCTTCACCGGCAGATGGCCCTGTGAGTGGCCCCAACTCCTGCAGCGTCTTGCCGTAATGATTGCCATAGTCCGAGCGGTAGTACGAAGCATAGAGCGCGTCACTGCCGCGCAGATAGGGGTCGATGAAAACGGTGTCGCCGCCGGAGAGGATCATGGCGTGGAAGCCGGCCGGCGTGCGGTCAAGCCTGGCCACGGCCGTGGGATCGTCGATACCGCGTGCTTCGTATGTCTTGATCTCCGGATACTGCGCGGCCAGTTCCGGCACCATGATCGGCGACTCCACAACTGCAAAGCGCTGCATGGTGCCGTTCGGAAGCGGCAGCTCCAGCACGGTTTCTCCTCCCGTACTGCTGCTCGCGGCGGCCACACCGGCCTGGGTTTCTGCCGGCGCCTGGGCCAGCGCTGTGTCTAATCGTCCCATGTTGGCGCTCACCAGGCGGAACGTATCGGGCTCCACCCAGCGCTGTGCGCTGTCGACGCCTGCGGGCAGTACGACATCGCTCCAGACGCTCGTGTCGGGCGCTGCCTGCGCCTGACCGCCGCTGCTGGCCAGCGGCAGGAAGAGCCGGGGCGATCCTGCGTCACTCTCGTCCTGGCCGTTCGCCTGGTCTTGTCCTTGGTCCTGTCCTGCCGCTACCTGCGGCCATATGGCCAGCAGCAACAGCAGAACCAACAGGGCTACGCCGAAGTTGGCGGCATGTCTCCTTGCCATCACAATCCTCCTCTGTTTGAAACACAACACACCCGGAATACAGCTGGTGCGAGAATACCCGGCAAGTCGGACTGGCCCCGTGCAGAACGCGTAGGGGTCAGGTCACCGGCCGTGGCTCTCGCGCAGGGAATACGCGCTGTTGGCGGGCGCGGCGTGAGCGCGCACGCTTACACTCTCGTGCACGCAGTACTGGCAATGAAACAACAGACGAGATGGGGTAGACGACAGGTTATTGGTCGGGGCAGGAGGGCCCCGTACGTTCCTTGTCAGCGCATGGCATGCGCCGGAAGGAGCCAAAACGACACGAAACGAATGTGCGCTGTCAGCGAAGCTACAAAACGGTGACGACTACAATAGCATGGTCAAATTGCTATGTCAAGGCTTTGCGAAAAAAAACTTTAGCCCTAGAAAGATGGCGTCTGTGCGGCAGCGGGGACAGTACCGGACGTGAAGCACTGGCGGCGGCTGGCGGTTATGCCGCCGTCAGTGCTGCGCTGCAGGCCGGCCGCACAAATGCACCGCGGATCGGCAACAGCTGCATCAGCTGGGCCTCCAGAGCCGGAGGTAGACGATCGGCCTGGGGCGCCAGCATGTCAAAGACTGTAGCACGGGATCGGCTTCGCTGTGCTTGCAGGATGCTTGCGGCTAGCGGGGAACTCGCTGCGCGATGTCTGGCTAGAAAAGGGACCCGTATGCCTGGCCCAGCAGCTGTTCGATTCGCTGCCAGTCGCCGGGGATATCGGTCGAATAGCCGCCGGTGATCCGGTCGACGGCAGCCGCTGCCTCTGCCCGCAGTTCGGCCGAGCGGTGGATCGCCGCAGGCGGCGCCGCAAAGAGGGCTGCGTGCAGCTTTGCCACCGCCTCTACCATCGGCGTGATGTCGCCTGCGTGGTCGGGCGTCTGCTTGCGCGCCACGGCCAATTGGCGGTGGACGACCCAGTAGTCCATCTCAAGGGCCGCCAGGGTCTTAGCGTCTGTCTGCAGGCCGCGTGCGCTGCGGGCCTTTTCATAGAAGGCCTGCAGCTGCGCTGTCGCCGCCGGTATGTCGTTATCGACCGGCGCAAAGGCGATGCTCGCCCGCACGATGTCGAGCGCCCCTGCGATCGCCGTGGGCAGCGGCATGCAGAACTGCTCACGGTTCATCTGCACCATCAGAAAGAGGACCTGCGGCCAGCTGCGATCGTAATAGGCCTTCCAGCCGGCCTGTTCGAGGTAGGCGATCCGCTGCGGGTCGAACGCTGCTTGTTTCACTATTCCCTCCTGGCTCCCCCACCGGCGCACCTGTGCTGCACGCCGCCGGCGCCGGCCACGCGACCAGCGCGATGACGGCGGCGAGCAGCACTGCGCCTGCCGCGAGGAGTAGAAAGCGTAGGTTCGCGCGTCGAACGATCACGGGTGCACCTCCTTGCCAAGCTGCCGCCCAGGCCGACACCAGCAATCATGCTGTGGTTCTGCTAGGGTCTGGCTCCGGTCCTGCTGCCCCTATCCTACGCCCAACGGATCCTCAATTCCAGTTCAAAAACTGCTCACTTGCTGCCCAGTTTTCCGGCGACAAGCTCAAAGCTGCGGCAGGTTACGCCACGACCTGCAGGACGACCTTGCCCGCGGTGTGGCGGCCTTCGACCAGTTCATGCGCCGCACGGATATCCGCCAGCGGAACGACGGCGGAAACCACCGGGCGGATCTTGCCGCTGTCGACCAGCTTGGCTACTTCGGTCAGCGTAGCCCCGATCGGGGGTGACGACGCCACGTAGTGGCAGCGCACGCCGGCGGCCTGCGCCTGCTCTTCCGAAGGCGGCTGCACGGCCGACACCAGGATTCCGCCCGGCTTGATGACCGCCCACGACCGCGCCTGGGTCTCGCCGCCCACGAGGTCGAGCACGACGTCGACGGCGCCCACGCTGTCGCGTACGGCGTCCTCAAAGGGACCGGCCGTGTAGTCGACTACCTGGTCGGCGCCCAGCGCGTGCAGGAGGTTGGTGTGCTGCGATGTCGTGCCGATCACCGTGGCGCCGCGCGTCTTGGCCAACTGCACGGCCACGTGGCCCACGCCGCCCGCCGCGGCATGGATTAGGACGGTCTGCCCCGCCTCGAGTTGCGCTGCCTCGATCAGCGCCTGCCAGGCGGTAAGGGCGGCATGCGGCAGGGCGGCTGCGTGCACGAAGTCGAGCGACTGCGGCTTGGCGGCGATATCGGTCGCGGCGGCTACCACGTATTCGGCGTTGGCGCCGTCACGCCAAACCCCGGCGCGCGCATAGACCTCGTCGCCCGGCTGAAAGTCGGTCACGCCTTCGCCGACTTCTTCGATCACGCCGGCGGCATCCGATCCCGGGATCAGCGGCAGGGTGTAATTGAACCAGGCTGCCGCCCAGCCCATGTGGACGTAACAGTCGAAGGGATTGACGCTGCTGGCATAAACTTTGATCAGCGCCTCGCCGGGACCAGGGATGGGTCGTGGCGCGTCCTCGTAGGTGAGAACGTCACGGTCGCCGTAGGAGTGAATCCGCACAGCCTTCATCGAAGTCATTGCATGTCTCCTGCTGGTAAGCAGCCTATATAAGTGTGAACGGTGCGCGATTCCAGGCACGGCCAAAGGGCAGCCAGCCTGTAGACCGCCAATTATCGCACAATCGCTCCCCTGTGCAACGAGGCCAAATTTCAGGCAATGCCTGCGATCCTGCTGTTGTGCATGCCAACGGCCTAGGTACGCAAAAACCCCGGCTAAGTCAGCCGGGGTCGCCGTTCCTCTGTTCTACTGTGCCGGCAGCTACAGGTGCGCTTTGAAGAATTCGATCGTGTGCTGCATCGCCTGTTCGAAGTAGGGCGAGTTGATGTTGTGGCCGCCGCCGTCGTACTGGTAGTACTCGTATTCTTTGCCGGCGGCGTTGAGCACGGCGGCCAGGTCGTCCGAGTAGCCAACGTTGACGACGTCGTCGTTGAGGGCGTGGTTGAGCTGGAGCGGCGCCTTGAGGAGGTCGATGTGCTCCGTCAGCGACACGGCCTTCCAGTAGGGCACAGCGGTGTTTGGCTGCCCGTAGGTCGCGCGGATCTCCTGGCTCTTGCGCCGGCCCGGCGAGTCGGACGACGGCGGCACGTAGGAGGAGTCCTGGATCGAGTAGCGCCCCATGTCGTCGTAGCTGTAGACGGCGCCCGCCCAGATGACGCCGGCCTTGATCGCCGGCTCGATCAGCATCGCCCGCAGCAGGAGGTTACCCGCCATGCTGTGCCCCCACATGCCGATGCCGTTGGGGTCCACGTAGTCCAAGGTCTGCAGACTCTTGAGCGCTGAGATGGCGTCGATCGTGTAGGCGGGTGAGAAGTAGGAGCCTTCCGGCTCGCCTTCCGAGTTACCAAAGCCGCGCATGTCGATCTTGAACACCACGAAGCCGGCCCGCGCCAGCGCATCGACATAGGCGACATAGCGCTCAGTCGTGCGGTATTGGGCCGGGGGAATGTAGCCGTGATTAAAGACGATGGCCTTGAAGCCGCCCTCTGGCGGATCGCCAAAAGGCACGGTCAGCAGGCCGTAGATCTTGTTGCCTTCGGAGATGTAGCTGGCGATGTAGCGTGAGTAGTTGGCGCCGTCGTTGAGCTGCTGCTCGATCGTGATGGGACTGCCCTCAATGTTGCGCTGCAGCAGGGCCGCAATGGTCAGTTCGTTGCCGACGGTAAAGACATCGGTGGCTTCGACTGGTGCCGTCGCTGGCGCCAGTGCCGACTTCTGCTGCCACCGTGTCCGTCACAACTGCCGCAGCTTCGGCTGTCGGTTCTGCCGCAGGTTCTGCCGGTGCTGGTGCAGGCGTTGGAGTGGGGAGGATTGCCGCAGGTGGCGCCTCTGCGCCTGGTGCCGCCTTCCGCAGCGGCTGTGCCGGCGCTGGTCTCGTCCTGTGCGGGCTGAACTGCTTCCTGCGGTGTGGCGGCCGCGGCGGGCAGTGCGCCTGCCGCGCCAAGCGAGGCGGTCGGCATCACGATCGCCCGGCAGGCGGCCAGGATGCCAACGGCGAATATCGTAAACAGCAACAGGATGAATAAGCGCTTCATCGTCAAAACCGTTCCTCTACGACTCTCGCGCCCTGAACAGTCAAGTGCATCCTACCGCAAACACCCTCCGCGTAAAAGCGACCGTGATTACAAGTTTGCGGTACACTAGGGGTAACGACCCATAAATCAAACTGTATAACAGCAAAGGGAGCAGAGAGCATGAACGCCAAGTTTGTTCCGAGCAGCATCGTCCCGCGTGAAACCCTCGACTGGGGAATCCTTGGTTCGATGAGCCGTCCTTCCGTCACCGGCGCGCGCCAGCCTCACCGTGTTGGAAGTCACCCTCATTCCAGGCCAGGGCCACGCCTTTCACAAGCATCCCGACCAGGAAGAAGTGATCGTCGCGATTGAAGGGGAAGTCGAGCAGTGGCTCGAACAGGAGAAGCGCATCCTCCGCCCGGGCGATTCCGCCTTTATCGGCGCCGGCGTCGTCCACGCCTCCTTCAACACGACGGCTGCGCCCATCAAGCTGCTCGCCATACTCGGCCCCTGCGTCGGCGCCGACGGTTACGAAACCGTCGACATGAGCGGCGAAGCACCGTATAATACGCTGCGCTAGGCCCTTCCGGGAAGACCCACCCTTCCCGGAAGCCGGTGGCTCTTCCCGGAAGGTATCGATGTACCTTGCAGTACACCAGCAGGCGAATGAACATAGCTCGCCGGCCGAGCTATTTCAGGGGAGCCTGGCCAATGTCTACGCCACTCCTGGCCACGAAACTCTATCTGCCCCCGCCCCGACCCCGGGTTGTGGCGCGTCCCCGCCTGGTGGCGCTGCTGAACGAGGGCCTGCATGGCAGGCTGACGCTGTCTCGTGCGCCCGCAGGCTTTGGGAAGACGACGCTGGTCAGCGAATGGCTTGCCGGGTCCGCACGACCGGCCGCCTGGCTGGCGCTGGACGAAGGCGACCGCGACCTCACCCGTTTTCTAACGTACGTAGTCGCGGCTGTGCAGACGATTGCGCCGCAGATTGGCGCCGGGGTGCTTGCCGATCTCCAGTCCCCGCAGCAGCCTCCTGTCGAATCGATTCTGACGGCCCTGATCAATGAAATCACCACCATCCCTGACGATTTCGTGCTCGTCCTGGACGACTACCACAGCGTCGATGCCGAACCGGTCGACGCTGCCCTCACCTTCCTGCTCGAACACCTGCCGCCTCAACTGCACCTGGTGATTGCGACCCGCGAGGATCCACCGCTGCCCCTGGCCCGGCTGCGCGCCCGCGGCCAGCTTGACCGAGTTGCGCGCGGCCGACCTGCGTTTTACGCCTGCCGAGGCAGCCGGCTTTCTCAAGGAAGTGATGGGTCTCGACCTCGTCGCCCGAGCAAGTGGCCGCCCTCGAATTGCGCACCGAAGGCTGGATTGCCGGTCTGCAGCTGGCTGCCCTCTCGATGCGCGGGCGCGCCGACGTGGGAGCATTTGTCAAGGCCTTTGCCGGCGACAACCGCTACATCGTGGACTACCTCGTCGAAGAGGTCCTCCAGCGCCAGCCCGCACGTGTGCGCAGTTTCTTGCTCGAGACCTCCATTCTCGATCGCTTGTGCGGCCCGCTGTGCGATGCCGTCACCGGCCAGGACGACGGCGTGCTGCTGTTGGATGCGCTGGAGCGCGGCAACCTGTTTGTCGTGCCGCTTGACGACAGGCGCCACTGGTTTCGCTACCACCACCTCTTTGCCGACGTGCTCGCAGCCCATGCGAGCCAGGAGCAGCCCGCACAGGTACCTATCTGGCATCAGCGGGCGAGCGCATGGTATGCAGACAATGACATGCCCGCTGCCGCGATTCGCCACGCGCTGGTCGCCAAGGATTTCGCCCGTGCGGCGGGCCTGATCGAGCTGGAGTGGCCGGCCATGGATGGTCGTTTTCAGTCCGCCACGTGGCTGGGCTGGGCCAGGCTCCTGCCCGACGCGCTGGTGCGCGCCCGGCCCGTGCTCAACCTTGCCTATGCCTGGGCATTGCTGAATGCCGGCGAGCTGGAAGCCGCCGAATCCCGCATGGTGGATCTCGAACGCTGGCTGGAGACTGGGCCAGATATTGGGCCGGATACTGGACCTGGTTCCGGAATCGTCGTCGTGGACGATAAGCAGTTTCGGACGCTCCCCGCGTCGCTGGCCACGGCCCATGCCTACCTTGGCCTGGCGCGCGGCGATCTCGCCAACTCCGTGAAGTACGGCCAGCGCGCGCTCGACCTCTTGCCGGCGGACGACCATCTCCGCCGCGGGCCGGCCGCCGCGCTCTTGAGCCTGGCGCTATGGGCCAGCGGCGACCTCGAGGCTGCCTACAGCACGCTGGCCGAGGCCATGGCCAATTTTCAGAAGGTCGGCAGCCTGCATTTCGCCATCAGCGGCACCTACGGCCTGGCCGATATCCGGGTGACTCAGGGCCGCCTGCGTGATGCCGTCAAGATCTACACGGAGGTATTGCAGCTGGCACTGGCACAGGGCGAGCCTCTGCTCCGGGGCACCGCCGATCTCTATCTGGGTTTGGGCGAGCTGTACCGTGAGCAGGGCGATCTGGCGAGGGCCGGCGAGCACCTGCAGCGCAGCGAGGATCTGGGAGAACATGCCGGCTTGTCGGATTGGCGCTATCGCCAGTACCGCGCCCAGGCGCGCTTGAAGGTGACGGAGGGCGACCTCGCCGGTGCGCTTGCTCTGCTCGACGCGGCAGAACGCTAGCTATCGCCGCTCGCCCGTACCCGACGTGCGTCCCCTGGCGGCCCTGAGGGCACAGGTGTGGGTAGCACAGGGGCAGTTGAACAAAGCCCTGCGCTGGGTGCAGCGAACAGGACCTGTCAGTCGACGACGAGCTGACCTATCTGCGCGAGTTCGAACACATTACGCTGGCGCGGGTGCTCCTGGCTGAATATACGCGCAACCCTGCCGGTGAGGATGGGGTCCGGGCCATGCTTGACGCCATGCGCCTCCTGGACCGCCTCGAGCAAGCCGCAGCGGCCGGCGGCAGGATGGGCAGCGTGATCGAGATCGCGGTGCTGCAGGCACTGGCCCTGCAGACGGCAAGGCGGGTCACCAACTGCAGAGCCCACCTGCTGCGGCGCTTGTCGCGCTTCAGCGCGCCCTGACACTGGCGGAGCCCGAAGGCTACGTCCGCATCTTTGTCGACGAAGGGCCGCCGATGGCCTCGCTTGTTGTCTGCCGCCGCGGCACAAGGGATCATGCCGGGCTATGTCGGGAAGCTGCTGGCTGCCTTCCCTACAATGCTGCTGGCGCCGCAGCAGCCAAGCAAAGCTGATCTGCCCCCCGCTGCGCCCGGCTCAGCTTCTGGGTCAGCCCCTGATTGAGCCCCTGAGCGCACGCGAGCTGGAAGTGCTCCGGCTCATAGCTCAAGGCCTCTCGAACGAGGCGATCGGCGCGCGGCTTTTCCTCGCCCTGAGTACGGTCAAAGGGCACAATCGCAATATCTTTGAGAAGCTCCAGGTGCAAAGCCGCACCGAGGCCGTCGCCCGCGCCCGCGAGTTGGGCTTGCTCTAGCTCAGTACCCGCACAACAGTACTCCCAAGTAGTACTTTGTGCCTATACCACAGTACCTTGCTGCCGCTATCCTGCCTGCACGTCGCACAAGTGGTACATGCGACATCGTTCAGGGGAGCAGAAGTGAACACAATCAAGGACCGTAAGACGTAGCGTTGCAGCACTGGCACCAGTCAAAGCACGCAGCAGCGAAATTGGCGTTGGTGTTGTTCGTCAGCGTGTCCAGCCGTTTATGCCCGTGGCGGAGCAGCCGGCAGGGTTGAGCCCGGATGCACCAGCCTATGCCGTACAGGGCCGCACGCGGTCGGTTACCGGTCGCTTGCAGCGGGAAGAGGCAGAACCCATGGAGATCGAGGATGCCACATGGCCTGGCGACCGCCAGACGGTTGTCTACAGGCATGCCTCTCGTCACCGGGAGCGGCTGTCATCTGCTATTCTTGCGACTGCACCGAACATTCTTAGGAGGAATTCCTTATGCAAGCGGTTGTTTACAAGAGTACGGACCACCGGATGTTCTTCAAGTCAAAGAGATGCGAAGCCAACCCCGCGACGATGAAGTACTGGTCAAGGTTCGGGCAGTGTCGGTAAATCGATCCGATTGGGAAGGACTGCTTGGTACGCCGTTGTATGCCCGTTTTGGGGGACTTAGAAGACCAGGCCGCCAGATACTTGGATCGGATATCGCCGGGCGTGTAGAAGCGGTGGGCAGAGACTGCCGGCAATTTCAGCCCGGGGATGATGTCTTTGGCGACATTCTGCCGCGCATGGGTGGGTTTGCGGAGTATGTCTGCGCGCGTGAACGCGACCTGGTGTTGAAACCGGCCGGTATGTCCTTCGAGACCGCTGCCGCCATCCCGCAGGCGGCCGTGATCGCCCTGCAGGGGATCCGCGACAAAGGCAAGGTCCAGCCGGGCCAAACGGTCTTGATCAACGGCGGTGGCGGCGGCGCCGGCACGTTTGCCTTGCAGCTCGCCAAATTGGCGAGGGCCGAGGTGACGGCGGTGGACAACGCCGGCAAGCTGGACTTTATGTGCGCGCTTGGTGCAGACCATGTCATCGATTACGCGCGGAAGACTTCACCAAAAACGGCAACCAGTACGACCTGATCCTGGATGTCATTGCGCATCGTTCGGCTAACGACTATGAGCGGGCACTAAATCCCGGTGGAAGCTATTATTGTGTCGGCGGTGCTGTCGCTACGCTGTTCCAAATCCTGCTCTTGGGACCATGGATTCAGAGAACCAAGGGCAAGAAGCTACGCATCCTGGCGGTGCAGCCGAACCGAAAAGATCTGGCCTATCTCGCCGAACTCTGTGCCGCGGGCAAACTCGTCCCGATCATCGATCGGCTGTATCCGCTGCATGAAGTTCCTGCCGCGCTCCAATATCTTGGAGAAGGACGTGCCAAGGGCAAAGTCGTAATCACGCTCGAACAGAACGACTGACTCCGGCTGCCCAGCCGCACCGAAGCTGCTGCCGCGCCCACAGGCTGGGTCTGCTCTCACTTTGCTTGTCGCCCCTCTGCAGTGCCCCCAGATGTCATTCCTCCTCGCAGTACTTCAGTACCTGCTAACCGTAGTACTTTTCCCTGTTCAGCACCCGCACAACAGTACTCGCAAACAATACTTTAGTGGCTATACCGCCCTATCTGCTGCCGCTATGCTAGCTGCACAGCGAGCAAGTGGTACCAACCACAACCGGCCACAAGAAATGCAAGGTCCGGTAAAGCCCGCTCAAGCCGGAATCTGGCACAATATCGTCCAAGGGAGAGAAAGATGAATACGAACAAGGGGATTACCGCAGCGCCGGACATGAAGGCGAGACTCTCAGCACTGTGGCTGTTTGCCATGCTCACCTACACCTACGGCGATGTGGTAACACTGATGGATCCGGTGAAACACGGGTCCATTGCATTGACTGAAGGCTTCCTGTTGGGCGGCTCCATCTTCATGATGATTCCCATCACGATGGTTCTCCTGTCGCGGATCTTGAGCTATCGGGCAAGTCGCTGGGCGAGCATTATTGCCGGCACGATCATGACTGCGGCTCTCACCTTGACGCTGTTTGTCGCGGTGCCAACGACGTATTACGCATTTTTCACGGCGATAGAAATTGCCTGCACGGGCCTGATCGTCTGGTATGCATGGAAGTGGCGCAACCCTGATGCCGGCCCTGCTGCCACGGCGCCTGCTGCAGCAGTATAAGGGTACGTGACGATGTCAGGCCACCTCAACTCCAACGCTATTCCAAGCCGTCCAATGATCTACCAAATCCGGCTCAAGGGTCACCTGGGCCAGCAGTGGTCGGCGTGGTTTGAGGGCCTGGCCGTCACGCTGCAGGACAACGGCGAGACGCTGCTGGAAGGCCCCGTGGTCGACCAGGCCGCACTGCATGGCCTGCTCAGAAAAGTGCGTGATCTCGGTCTGCCGCTGCTCGCCGTCACGTGTAGTGAAACACTTTCAGATCGTTCAGACAAAGGGGAATTGCTATGAACTCCATCAACAAGCTCGCAAGAAGTGCAGGATTCTTGTATCTGCTGATCGCCGTATGCGGCGGCTTCTCATTCTTCTATATGCGATCCGTCATCATCGTGCCTGGGGATGCCACAGCCACCGTCACAAATCTGTTAGCTTCTGAATTTCTTTTCCGTCTGGGCATTGTGAGCGATGCCGTCGTCTTTTTGAGCGAAATCCTGCTGATGGCACTCCTTTACATATTGTTCAAGCCAGTCAGCAAGACACTCTCCCTGGCTGCAGCGTTTGCCCGGCTGGCAATGGTCGTGAGACCCCTGTCGCAGTGGCACAGCCCATGCTCGAAATGGCGTAATCAGAACAATCTCAGGAGAAAACCTCATGCAAGCAATTGTCTATCACAACTATGGTTCACCCGATGTGCTCAAGCTCGAAGAAGTCCAAAAGCCGGTCCCGCAGGACGATCAAGTCCTGGTAAAGGTTGTTGCCGCCTGCAACTGCGGCGGGTGACTGGCATCTGCTGCGCGCCGACCCATTCCTGATGCGCTTTGTGTATGGGCTGCTCAAACCAAAACACAAGATCCTCGGCGCCGATGTCGCCGGGCGTGTGGAAGCGGTGGGCCGCAACGTGACGCAGTTCCAGCCCGGCGACGAGGTGTTCGGCGACCTCTCGCTGTCTGGCTTTGGCGCCTATGCCGAGTATGTGGCTGTGCCCGAAACGGCGTTGGCGTTGAAGCCCAAGCGGTTGACCTTCGAGCAAGCCGCAGCCGTACCGGTGTCGGCCGTCACCGCCTTGCAGGGCCTGCGCGCAGGCAACATCCAGGCGGGGCAGACGGTGCTGATCAACGGTGCGTCCGGCGGCGTAGGCACCTATGCGGTGCAGATTGCCAAAGCATTTGGCGCCGAAGTCACGGCCGTATGCAGCACAGGCAATGTCGCAATGGCGCGTGCGCTGGGGGCAGACCATGTCGTCGACTACACGCGTGAAGACTTCAGCCAAAGCGGCCGGCAGTATGACCTGATTCTGGCTGCGAACGGCTACAACCCGATTCAGGCCTACCAGCGTGCCCTGGCGCCCAACGGCAGCTATGTCATGACCGGCGGTTCCACGGCGCAAATGTTCCAGGCCATGCTGCTGGGGCCCTGGCTATCCAGGAAGAGCGGCCAGAAACTGGGCAACATCCTGGCAAAGCCAAATCAAGCCGATTTGGTCTTTGTGCGGGAGCTGATCGACGCCGGCAAAGTGACGCCTGTCATCGATCGCTGTTACCCGCTGCGTGATGTGGCCGACGCCATCCGCTACGTGGAAGCCGGGCACGCCAAGGGCAAAGTTGTCATCACGGTGGAATCGCGATGAGCGGCGCCAGCTGCCGGATTGCGCTCGACCCCTTCCGGGAAGCACCCTCCTTCCCGGAAGGTCGGAGGTCTTCCCGGAAGGGGTGTTGTTTACATGACTGCCGGGGCCTGGAGGCCGTTGGGCTTGCGGGGCGCCCGCTTGGTCTTGGGTTTGCCGGGCAAGGCCTTGGGTTCCTCCGTCCCGGGCAGCGGCGTCAGTGCAGCGGCAATGACTTCGTCCACCGTATCCACCAGGATGAACTTCATGCGCTCGCGCAGGGTCTGGGGCACGTCGTCAAGGTCGGCCTCGTTGCGGCGCGGAAGGATCGACCGTCTGCAGGCCGTAACGCTGCGCCGCCAGCACCTTCTCCTTGATGCCGCCCACCGGCAGCACCTTGCCGCGCAGCGTGATCTCGCCGGTCATGCACAGCTTGGGCCGCACGGGGCGCTCGGTCAGCAGGCTGGCCAACGCCGTAGCCATGGTGATGCCGGCGCTCGGTCCATCCTTGGGAATGGCCCCCGCCGGAATGTGCAGGTGGATGTCGGACTCGTTGAAAAACTCGGGGTCCAGACCCAATGATTCGGCGCGGCTGCGTACGTAGCTCAAGCGCCGCCTGCGCGCTCTCCTTCATGACGTCGCCCAACTGCCCGGTCAACGTAAAGCCCTTGCTGCCCGGCACCTTGGTCGCCTCGAAGAACATGATGTCGCCGCCCGCTTCCGTCCAGGCCAGCCCAATGGCCACGCCCGGGTTCTCGGCCCGCTCGACCACTTCTTCGTCAAAGAACTTGCGCTTGCCCAGATAGGCGTTGAGGTCCTTCACCTTAATCGTGCGCTTGCGCTTGATATCGCCCGCGGCCACGCCCGCCGCAATCTTGCGGCAGATCTTGCCGATCTGGCGCTCCAGGTTGCGCACGCCCGCCTCGACCGTGTAGCCCTGGATGATCGCGCGCAGCGTCTCCTCCGGCAGCTCGACCTCGTGCGGCTTGAGCCCGTTTTCCTTGATCTGGCGCGGGATCAGGTAGCCCTGGGCAATCTTGACCTTCTCGCCCTCCGTGTAGCTCGACAGCTGGATGATCTCCATGCGGTCGCGCAGCGCCGGCGGCACGGTGTCCAGCACGTTGGCCGTCGTGATAAACAGCACCTGGCTCAGGTCAAACGGCACGTCCAGGTAATGATCGCGGAACTCGCGGTTCTGCTCGGGGTCAAGCACCTCCAGCAGCGCGCTGGATGGGTCGCCGCGGAAGTCGCGGCCCAGCTTGTCCACCTCGTCGAGCATAAAGACCGGGTTCTTGCTCTCCACCCGGCGCAGGCTCTGGATAATGCGGCCGGGCATCGAGCCGATATAGGTGCGCCGGAAGCCGCGAATGTCGGCCTCGTCGCGCACGCCGCCCAGCGCCAGGCGCACAAACTTGCGGTTCATGGCGCGGGCGATGCTCAGCCCCAGGCTGGTCTTGCCGACGCCAGGCGGGCCGACAAAGCAGAGGACGATGCCCTCGCGCTCGCGGCGGATCTTGTCACCCACCTCGTCTTCGTGCGCGTGGCGGTAATCTCGCCGGTCATAGCGCAGCTTGCGCACGGCCAGGAACTCGAGGATGCGCTCCTTGATTTCACCCAGGCCGTAGTGGTCCTCGTCGAGCACCTGGCGCGCGTGGCGGATGTCCAGGTTGTCGGCCGTGGCGTTCTGCCAGGGCAGGCTCACCATGAGGTCGAGATAGGTCTTGATCACGCTGTACTCGGCCGCCTGGATGGGCATGCGGCGCATGCGGCCCAGCTCGCGCTGCGCCTCCTTCTGCGCCTCCTCGCTCATCCCTGCCGCTGCGATGCGCTCTTCCAGCTCGCGGATGTCGGCCGCCTGCTCGTCTTCCTCGCCCAGCTCCTTCTGGATCGCCTTCATCTGCTCGCGCAGGAAGAAGTCGCGCTGCATGCGCTCCATCTCGCCCTGGGCCTCCGACTGGATCTTGCGTCCCAGTTCGAGGACCTCGACTTCCTTTTTGAGCAGGGCGGTCAGCCGCAGCAGCTTCTCGCGCACGCTGTCCATTTCCAGCAGCGCCTGTGCCTCGTGCACCTTGAGCCGCATGCTCGAGGCGACCAGGTAGGCCAGCTGGCGGCCATCGTCGACGTTGAGCGACATGACAGACAGCTCGTCGGGCATCTGCGGCTCCAGGTCCACCAGCCGGCGGAAGAGCTGCTGCACGGCGCGCATCAGCGCCTCCATCTCGATGCCGTCTTCCAGCGTCTCGGGGAGGATCTCGATGCGGGCGCGCAGGAACGGTTCCTGCTGGGTGTATTCGAGGACACGGACGCGTTCCAGCCCCTGCACGAGCAGCCGCATGGTGCCGTCGGGCGTCTTGAGCACGCGATGGACCTGGGCCGCCGTGCCGATGTGATGGATCTGGTCCGGGTTTGGTTCTTCCAGCTCCTCGTCGCGGCTGGTCACCAGCGCGATGATCCGGTTATTGGGCAGCGTTTTTTCGACCAGGCGGATGGAGCGCTCCTGCCCGATCGGCAGCGGCAGCCACATCATCGGATAGACCACGACGCCGCGCAGCGGCAGCACCGGCAGGTCGTCCGAGATAATCGACTCCTGCAGGTCGCGGTCGCGCTGGCCGGTCTGTTCCTTAAACTCTTCGGACTCGAAGATCACCTCGTCCTCCTCGGAGTCGTCCCAGTCGTCCATTTCAAAATCCATGTAGTCGTTATTGTTCATGCAAATCGGCTCGTGCTCAATCAGGCAACGGTAAGAATTGTTTCAGGTAAATTACTGCTTCATGTGGTTCAATCGCTCTATTATACCCTACATCCTGCTGAAGCGCGTGTAAGCGATCCTCATCAAAATGCATGGCTGCCCGAGTTCTAACACAACGCAAACACCCCCACCAGTTCACCAAGACAGTGCGCCCTACCCCCAAATTCATGCGGTGTGCTCCTCCGTGGTACACTCTATAGTTACAGTGCACGAATATAGGCTAAACAATACAACGTCTATAGACTAATTACGGCTCCCCGTCCGTTTAGATTCAGGCAGAGTACCATCCAACCACTGTCAGACGCCACAGTCAGAGAGGACTGTCCCGATGAACACAGCAAGCATGACAACGAGCGAGTTTCTTGATGCCCTGGCCGCCGGCGAATCCACGCCTGGCGGTGGCGGTGCCGCCGCGCTGACCGCCGCGCAAGGCGCCGCCCTCGTCAGCATGGTGATTCGCTTCACCGCTCGGCAAGAAGAAGTACGCCGACGTCGAGGTCGAGATGCAGGGCTACCTCGTGCGCAGCGAACTGCTGCGTATCGACCTGCTCGCCGAGGTCGATGCCGACGCCGCCGCCTTTGATGCCGTCGCCGCCACCTATGGCATGCCCAAGGAGACTGACGAAGAGAAGGCTGCCCGCACCGCCGCGCTCCAGGCGGCGCTCAAGCACGCCGCCGCCGTCCCCTTTGGCGTGGCCGAGCAGGCGCTGGCCGTCATCCAGCTGGCCGAGCCCGTCGGCGCCAAGGGCAACACCAACGTCATCAGCGACGCCGCCTGTGCCGCCTACCTGGCCTACAGCGCCATCAAGTGCGCGCTCGTCAACGTCAACATCAACCTCAAGTTCATCAAGGACGAGGCCTTTGTCGCCGAGTGGACGCAGAAGGTCGCCGACCTGCTCGCCCGCGCCGACGCCGCCTATGCCTCCGCCCGTGCCGCCATCCAACAACCGCTAGGAGTTGCCCTGTGACCGCAAAGCTGCTGGACGGCAAGGCGCTGTCCAAGACCATCCGCGACGACCTCAAGCAGCAGTTTGCCGCCTTTACCGCCGAACATGGTACCGCCCCCGGCCTGGCCGTGCTGCGCGTCGGCGACGACGAAGCCTCGGCCGGGTATGCCCGCGCCATCGACAAGACCTGCCAGGGTGTCGGCGCCGCCTACCGTGCCGTCGAACTGCCCGCGAGCGTGCAGCAGGCCGACGTGGCGGCAGCCATCGCCGAGCTGAACGCCGACCCCGCCGTGCACGGCATCATGATCCTCGAGCCGCTGCCCGCGCACATCGACCACCCGGCGCTGATCGACCTGATGGCGCCGGGCAAGGATGTCGACGGCGTG
This sequence comes from uncultured Chloroflexia bacterium, assembly GCA_963791135.1. Taxonomy (GTDB): domain Bacteria; phylum Chloroflexota; class Anaerolineae; order Caldilineales; family Caldilineaceae; genus Fredericiella. Next base: position 124,925 of record CAWBRX010000002.1, on the reverse strand, counting down.
CACCCGCTCAACGCCGGCCGCCTGCTCGCCAACCGCCCGCCCTTCTTTGTCCCGGCCACGCCGGCCGGCGGGCTGCGCCTGCTCGAACAGGCCGGCGTCGAGTTCAAGGGCAAGAACGCCGTGATCGTCGGCCGCAGCGACATCGTGGGCAAGCCCATGGCCCTGCTCCTGCTGCACCGGCACTGCACCGTCACCATCACCCACAGCCGCACGGTCGACCTGCCGGGTGTCTGCCGCAGCGCCGACATCCTCTGCCTCGCCATCGGCCGCGCCGAGATGATCAAGGGTGACTGGGTCAAGCCGGGCGCCATCGTCGTGGACTTTGGCACCACCTACACCGATGCCGGGCTCAAGGGTGACTGCGACCAGGCGCAGGTTGCCGAGGTCGCGGGCATGCTCACGCCCGTCCCCGGCGGCACCGGGCCCATGACCAACGTGATGCTGATGGAGAACCTGCTCACTGCGGCCCGTCTCGCCGCCGGATGAGCCCAGCACGCGCGCATGTCTGTCTCTAACCCGAAGGGTTCCACGCCAACCAGAAACCGAGTTTTTCGCAAAAACTCGGTTTCTCTTGCCCATCTGCTGGTGCTGGGTGGCTACCTGCTGGCCACCTTGCTCTTTACCTGGCCGCTCGCCACCAATCTCACCACCGCCATTCCCGGCGACAGCTTTGACGGCTGGCAGAACTACTGGAACCAGTGGTGGATCAAGCAGGCGCTGATCGACCGCCTGGTCTGGCCGCTCCACACCGATATCCTCTATGCGCCGACCGGGGTAAATCTCTACTTTCAGACCCTCAACCCGTTCAACGGCCTTGCGACCCTGCCGATTCAGCTCACCGGCGGGCTGATTGCTGCGTACAATGCGGTCGTGTTTCTGAGCTGGGTGCTGGGCGGATATGGGATGTTTCTGCTGGCGCGGTGGGTGATCGGCCAGCGACGTACCGGAAGCCGCACGTGCCGGGACCTGCAGCTCCCCGGCACGTTGGCGGCGTTTGTGGCCGGCCTTGTATACACCCTCTCGCCCTTCCACATGGCCCACCTGCTCGGCCACATGCAGGTGATGAGCCTCGAATGGCTCCCCTTCTACATCTTGTACTTGCTCCGCGCCATTCAGCCAGAGCCGAAGCCGGCGATGCCGCTCCCAGTTTCGCCACCCGTGCTCGCTGCCCCTGGCTCCGCTCTTCGCTGCTCGCCGGCCTCTTCCTGGTCTTTAACGGGCTGTGCGATTGGTATTTCGTGCTTTACTTACTCCTGTTTACCGGGCTGGCGATCGCCTGGCAGTGGGGTGCGGGAATACGGCGCAGCCGCACCGAGCGCGGAACCGGCGATCCCGGCGCTGCGTCTATTTTACGTATGCTATGGGCGACAGTCCGGCCGGCCCTCGTCGCGGCGGCGGTCTTTCTCGTACTGCTGAGCTTCTGGCTTGTGCCCATGGTGCAGGAGGCACGCCAGTTTCGCTTTATGGTGCGCCCGCCCGCCGACCTGTACATTTTCAGCGCGAGCGTGATGGATTTCCTGGTGCCGAACCGGCTGCATACGCTGTTTCGGCCCGAGAGTTTTACCTGGATCGGCAACCAGATTGCGCCGATCAGCGAGCGCACGATCTCGATCGGCTACCTGGTGCTCGTCCTGGCAGTCGGTGCGGGCGTGGCAGCGTGGCGCAAGGCGGCCTTCTGGTGGGTGGCGGCACTGCTGTTCTTCGTGCTGGCGTTGGGACCGCAGCTGCACGGCGGCAACATCACCGCGGAGAGCATTCCAGCGGTCGTCACTGCCGGGCAGGAGGTGCCGAGTTGGACGCCCTACACGCTGCTCAACCAGCTGGTGCCCTTTATGCGCATCAGCCGCAGCGTCAGCCGCTTTGCCCTGATGGTGCAGCTGTGCATGGCCGTCCTGGCGGGTATCGGCCTCCATGCGTTTCTGACCTGGCTGGAGGGCAGGCAGCACACGCCCCGCAGGGCGTATGCCGCTATCGGGGTGGCGGCCGGAGCGGCGATTGTCGTGCTGCTGGGGGAATACTGGGTGGCACCCTACCCGCTGAGCCCGCCCGACACACCTGCTTATTATGAACAGCTCGCGCAAGACCCGGACACCCGTTCCGTACTAAACCTGCCCATGAACTACGACCGTCCAGGCTATCTGCTCTACCAGACCGTGCACGGCAAGCCGCTCACGGTAGCCTATATCAGCCGCGACGACCCGCGCACGCTGACCGAGCGGGCGCCCGTGCTTCAGCAGTTCCGCCACCTGGGCGACGACATTATCGCCGGCGACCCGGCGGCCATCGCACCCACCGTCTTTGCCGACCTGGGAATCGGCACGGTCGTGCTGGACCGATACAAGATGCCAGGCGGCCTCGAGCGTGACTACACCGAGGAGCCTGGCCAACCGCATCTTTGCGGGCCAGGATCCCATCTACGCCGACGACCGGATCACGGTCTTCCGAGTACCGGAGGCCAGCTCCGGCGCCGGCGCAGCCCTATCTTGAACTCGGCCCGCGGAACTGGGGCCCGCGCCAGGTGGACGACGACGGCTCACCGTACCGCAGCGCTGGCGGGCCAGCTACCATCGAAGTCATGCATGCCGCGGCGCCGATCTCCGTCACCATCCGCTATCGCACCGACGGCGATGGGGCAGCCACTGTCCAGTCGCTGGACGGCGCCACAGGACTGGCCGAACTCCCGCCCGCGCCCGCAAGGTGCCGAGGTCACCGTCCAGCTGCAGCCCACCGCTACCGGGACCGGCCTGACCCTCCAGCCTGCCGCTGCGGGCACCGTCTACGTCGAGCAGGTGCGCCTTGAACAGTAGCATGCGGCGCCTGCTCCTGAGCGTCTGTCTCTCGGCCGTCGTCTTTACCGTGGCGGCGTGCGGCGGTTCTTCTGCCCCCGAGGATACGCCCGCCCCTGCCGAACAGGCGGCCGCCACACCGGGCCAGCCTCCCGCCGCCACTTCCGCCGCAGAAGTCCCGGTGCCCGCGGCAACGGTAGAGGAGAGTGTCGCTGCGCCTATCGCTGCTGCGCCTGATACCGGTACACCAACCGCCACGCCCGGCCTCGCCCTCGCCGCGCCCAGCGAGCTGCTGGACAGCTACCGCATCGCCGCCACCTATATCATCACCTCGCAGATGCCAGATGGGCAGCGCCGGGTCGACAGCACCCAGCTGCAAGGGGCCTGGCGCCGCACAGAGGGGGTGCAGGGCTATGATGCGGCCTTTGCCCTGGCCAACGTCAGCGGGAGCCGCCGCCAGGAGCTGAATTTCGTCGCCGTGGGTGATGCCGCTGCGATCCAGTCAGACGGCGCCTGGTCTACCATCGCCCGCGATGCGACTCTGCGCTACGGCGACCCCGATCAGCTGCTCTCCATGCCTTTCATCACCCACGTCAACCGCGGCGAGGACCTGGGGCAGGAGACTGCCGCCGGCGTCACCGTCACGCACTACCGGCTCACCGACCCCGCCATCTTTGCCGAAGCAGTGGGCGACAGCCTGCCGCTGGCCGACGGCACCGTCGAAAACGTGCAGTTGGAAGGGTGGGTGGCCCAGGCGGGGTACGTGGTGAAATATCTGCTGCAAGCCAGCCTGAAGGATGCACAAATTTTGGACGACAGCGGCAGCCTCGTACAGGTGCAGCAGGAGGTCAGTGCCAGCTATGCCCTCAGCGACCTCGACGGCGTGGAAAGCATCGAGTGGCCCGCCGACGCCCAGCCGCCCAATACCGTAACCGTCCCCGGTTTCGTCCCCAACACCTTCCCGCTGCCGGAAGGCGCCAAGGTCATCCCGCGCCTGGGCATGCTCGAACTGCGCACCGCCGACTCCGAAAGCGACGTCGCCGCCTTCTACCGGGCGCACCTCCCCGAACTCGGCTGGAGTTTTGACGGGGAACAGGGGTTTTACAGTGCCGAGAAGGACGGGCAGCGTATTACGTTGACGATTCTGCCCGGACGAGGTGACGCGTGAGACGGTAGTGCGTGTGTTTGCGGCGGGAGACTAAAAGCGAACAATCGTGATCGGGGACGGGCCCCGTCCCCGGCACGTGATCAATGTCCTAAGATGCGCACGTTGTTCTCGCGCGGGTGGTAGAGGATCTCCCAGGATCCGAACTCGCGCAGGAAAGAGCGGACACGGTCGCGGCGCTGGCGCATGCGCTCTTCGGTGCACTTCCACTCGCCGAGGACCTGGTTGATCACCAACTGCGAGTCGCCGCGGATCTCGACGCGTGCCGTCATCGGGTCGGCCTTCAGGTCACGCAGCCGCTTGAGCACCGCTTCGAGCGCGGCGGCCAGCGTGTCGTACTCGGCCTCGTTGTTGGTGACGCCGTCGCCAAACTGCAGCTGGACGATCTGCTGGGCCTGACCCGGCCAGCGCAGCGCATAGCTGCCGTAGCCGATGCCCGGGTTGCCCTTGCTGCCGCCGTCAAAGATGATGCCGATCGGCTGTTCGGGCGCCTGGCCCGGCAGCGGCGGCATCGCATGCGGGTCAGCGTCCTTCTCCGCCGGTACGCCGATCACGACTTTGCCTCCCGCACGCCGCCCTTGGGCATCGTTGACGCCGGCAAAGCGCAGCGGCAGCGGCGCGCTGACCCCTGCGCCGGGACGGTCGGTCTCCTTGGGCTGGGACTGTGATGGGTTCTGTGGCTGGCTGCCTTGCGGCGCTCTGGCCCCCTTGGACGGGAGGCTTTGTCGGGCCCTTGGCGCGGCTTCCCGGCGCAGAATCCCCGCCTGCCGGCGCGCTGCCGCGTTTCCCCAGGGCTGTCGCCTTGGTGAGCCGGTTCTGGTCGGTGCCGGCCGTCTCGGCCGGCAGCAGCCCGCTGACGCGCAGCCGCTGCAGCAGCTGCCGCCGCTCCGGCGGCGAAAGGCGCCGCACCAGCTCTACGATTTGTTCCAGCTCACGTTCGCTTGCCATACCTACGCAGTGCTACTGACTCAGACGCTTGCGCGCTGCTGCCGGCGCTGCACGCGTGCCTTTTCCCACAAGTAGAGCATGTTGTTGGCGTGGAACTGCTGCACCAGCCCGCCCAACGGGATGCGGCTGCGGTTGAACTGCTCGATGTCGTGTTCGAGCAGGTCGTGCTTGGTGGCGCCCTCGTCCATCAGCCGGTCCACGAGCTTCTGGATGTCGAGCAGGTAATTGACGTTGGCGTCGATGCTGCTCGTCACCTCGCCGCGCAGCAGAATGTCGCCGTGTCCCTGGACGATGCACTCCAGGTTGTAGTCGTGCAGGTTGAGCAGCGAGCGCTTGAACAGCTCGACGTCGGCATAGGGGCTGGCGATCATCGGCACCGGCATCATCAGGTCGCTGGCAAACAGCACCTTGTCCTCGCGCACGTGCACGGCGCAGGTGTCGGGGCTGGGGCCGGGGCTGTGGATCAGGTGCACTGTCTTGCCGCCCAGGCGAATCACCAGGCCTTCGCTAAACACCATCTTGGGCAGGCGGATCTGGACCGGCCGCAGCTCGGGCGTGTGTTCCTTGGCCTCCTTGAGTGCCTTGGCCCCAAACTCCTGCAGCATCTGCAGGCAGAGCTCGTGCGCTACCAGCTCGGCGTCGGGAAACAAGTAGGAGCCATAGACGTGGTCGGCATGGCTGATCGTGTTGATCACATACTTGATGCCCTGCGGGCAGACCCGCCTGGCAAAGTCGATAATTTCTTTGGTTTCAGAGGGGAAGGGCAGCGTATCGATTAAGATGCCGCCTTCCGCCGTAACGACCAGGCCGGCATTTACCTCCACATACATGCGGCTGGTAAAGACCCAGGTATCGTCGGCGACGCGTGTACGAATGATGCTCACAAGCAACCTCGTGATTGAAATAAGGCCCCGATATGGCGCCTGAAAGGCGCGCAAAATTGAAGCGTAATCGTAACACGGGAGGAGAATTCAGTCAAGTAGGTTTACATAACCTTAGGGTCTCGGGGACCTCTAAGGTCCCCGAGACGTGAGGCATCGCCGCTTGCTACTTGCCGAGGCCACCCACGATCAGGCTGGCGGTGGCTTCGTTGGTGGCGAGGGGAATGTTATAGACGTTGCAGATACGCTGCAGCCCCTGGATGTCGGGCTCGTGGGGGTGCGCGTAGAGCGGGTCGACCAGGAAGATCACCGCGGCCACCTGGCCTTCGGCGACCTGGGCCGCAATTTCGGCGTCGCCGCCGTAGGGTCCGCTCAGCATGCGCTTTATTTCCAGCCCTGTGGCGCGTGCCACGCGTTCACCGGTCGTGCCGGTCGCGATGAGCTTGTAGGCGGCGAGGGCTTCCTTGTGCGCCTGGGCAAAGCGGACCATGTCGTCCTTCTTGCCATCATGTGCGATCAATGCTATGGTGGAGGTCATAACCTCATTATAGCATGCCGGCGGCCGCACTGCCGGTCATATTCGAGCCGCATAGCGCAAACCTGACCGCAGAACTCTCATATCACCGTCCTCTATGGCAACTCCTAATTCCGTTTTTAATTCCGAGCATGCCGGCGGGCCAACCCCCGCGGCTAATCTCCTGCTGCTGATTGCCGTGCTGCTGCCGCCCAAGGCGCTTGGACGTGCTGGGCCCCGTAGTCGACGAACGGACCGTGCTGACGCCCTATGGCGAGTCAGGGCCGCTGGCGCTGCGGGTCACGCCCAACGGCGACCCGGTCTGGGTGCAACCGTATACTGGCTTGCCGACGCGCACCGACCCCCGCGCTACGATATACGCTGCCAAGCAGCTTGGCGTGCAGCGCGTGCTCAACTGGGACACGGGAATTGCCCTCAACCCGGTGCTGCAGCGGGGCGAGCCGGCCATCGTGGCCGACTATATCTCCTGGATCTTTCGCCAGGCAGATTCGTTCTTTACCAGTGCGCCGGCAAAGATGGATCCCGCGATGGATCGCGGGGCAGCCAACGTGCGTTCGACCTTCTGTCCCCAACTCACGGGCCACCTGCGCAGCTTGATGCCGGGCGTACCGGAGGTGGTGACGGTCGGGACGGATTTTCTGCGCCGCGAGACACGGGCCGAGGCGCGCATGTTTCGCAGCTGGGGCGCCGACACGTTGAGCTACAACCTGGTGCCCGAAGTGGCGCTGGCACACGAGATGGGCATGTGCTATGCCGGCCTGCTTACCTTGACGGCCCTGGGGGCCGACCGCCCGCCGGGCATCAACGACGGCACCGTGCGCGCGACCATGCACGCGATTGCCGACCTGCTGCCGATCTTTGTCGCCCTTGCCAATGGGCCAATTACCTGCAAATGCATGTCTGACTGAGAGAAAACGATGACTACCACTCACGGCTTTGAACTTGTGCGCGCAGAGCGCATCCCCGAACTCAACGCCCAGGCGCGCCTGCTGCGCCACGTCAAGACCGGGGCGCAGCTGCTGTCGCTCGAGAACGACGACGAGAACAAGGTCTTTGGCGTCACCTTCCGCACGCCGCCGACCGACTCGACCGGCATCGCCCACATCCTGGAGCACTCGGTCCTGGGCGGCTCGCAGAAGTACCCGCTCAAGGAGCCGTTTGTCCAGCTGGTCAAGGGGTCGCTCAACACCTTTCTCAACGCGTTCACCTCGCCCGACCACACGACCTACCCGGTGGCCAGCACGAACCTGCAGGATTTCTACAACCTGGTCGATGTCTACCTCGACGCCATCTTTCACCCGCTGCTCACGCCCTACCATCTGGACCAGGAAGGCTGGCACTACGAGCTGGAAAAGGCCGAGGATCCGCTGGTCTACAAGGGTGTCGTCTTCAACGAGATGAAGGGCGTCTACTCGTCGCCCGATTCGCTGCTCTACCGCACCAGCCAGCAGGCGCTCTTCCCCGACACGGCCTATGGCGTCGATTCGGGCGGCGATCCGCACCGTGATTCCCGACCTGACCTATGCGGCCTTCAAGCGTTTCCACACCACCTACTACCACCCGTCCAATGCCCAGATCTACTTCTACGGCGACGACGATCCCGAGGAGCGGCTGCGTATCCTCGACCAGGTGTTGAGCGACTTTGACGCCGCCGCCGTGGATGGGGAGGTGGCGCTGCAGGCGCCCTTCGCGGCACCGCGCCAGGTGACCGAGACGTACGGCGTCGACGCCGCCAGCGACAACAGCAAGAAGAGCATGGTGCTGGTCAACTGGGCGCTGCCCGAGATCACCGACCGCTCGCTGCTGATGGCCATCAGCGTGCTCTCGTACTGCCTGATGAGCACACAGGCCTCGCCGCTGCGCAAGGCGCTGGTCGATTCGGGGCTGGGCGAAGATGTCACCGGCGGCGGGTTTGGCGCCGGTCTGCGCCAGCCGACCTTCAGCGTGGGGCTCAAGGGCATCCGTGCCGAGGATGCACCGCAGGTGGAGGCGCTGATTCTCGCGACGCTGGCGCAGCTGGCTGCCGAGGGGTTCGATCCGGACATGGTCGAGGCGGCAATCAACAGCATCGAGTTCAGTCTGCGCGAGAACAACACCGGGTCCTTCCCGCGTGGCCTCAGCCTGTTCATGCGGTCGCTGCGCGCCTGGATCTACGGCCGCGACCCCATCGAGCCGCTGGGCTACGAGCTGCCGCTGGCCGTGGTCAAGGGGCGGCTGGCCGCCGACCCGATGTTCCTCAGCAAGCTGATCCAGACCTATGTGCTGGACAACCGCCACCGCTCACCGTGCTGCTCAATCCGGACCCCGAACGCAGCCGCCGGATGGAGGCCGAGGAAAAGGATCGCCTGGCCGCCGCCAAGGCTGCCATGACGCCGGCACAGATCGAAGAGGTCATCGACAAGACGCGCCTGCTCAAGGAGCGGCAGGAGACGCCCGATTCGCCCGGAGGACCTGGCCAAGCTGCCCATGTTGAAGCTCGGCTGACCTGGCCACGCAGAACAAGCCCATCCCGCGCGAGGTAATCGAGCGCGAGCAGGGCCGGATCGTCTACCACGACCTCTTTACCAACGGCATCGTGTACCTGCGTGTCGGCTTTGACCTCAAGTCGCTGCCACAGGAGCTGCTGCCGTACTGCCGAGTTCTTTGGCCGGGCGCTGCTGGAGATGGGCACCGAGCGCGAGGACTATGTCAAGCTCTCGCAGCGTATCGGGCGCAAGACCGGCGGTATTGGCTACACCACCTATGTGTCGCCCATGCTCACCAACCCCGACGGCGCGACGTGGCTCTTCCTGAGTGGCAAGTCCACCATGGCACAGTCGCCCGAACTGCTGGCGATCATGCTCGACATGCTGCAGACGGTGAAGCTCGACAACCCGCAGCGCTTTAAGCAGATCGTGCTCAAGACCAAGGCGCGGCTGGAGTCCAGCCTGATCCCGGGCGGCCACCAGTACGTAGGCGGGCGGCTGCGCGCCGCCTTTAGCACGGCGGGATGGGTCGAAGAGCAGCTGGACGGCGTCGAATCGCTTTTCTTTATACGCAAGCTGGCGGAGCAGATCGACAGCGACTGGCCTGGTGTCCTGGCACAGCTGCAGGCGGTCAAGCGCCTGCTGGTGGACCGCAGCCGGCTGATCGCCGACGTGACGCTGGACGGCGACAACTGGGCGACCTTCCGGCCCCAGCTCGAGGAGTTTATCGGTGCCCTGCCCGTAGGCGGCAGCGAACCGGCGCAGTGGACGCCGGGTGTGCTGCCTGCGCACGAGGGGCTGACGTTGCCGGCGCAGGTCAACTACGTGGGCAAAGGTGCTCGTCTGTACGATCTCGGCTACACCTACGACGGTTCGATCCACGTCATCACCAACTTTGTTCGCACCGGCTGGCTGTGGGATCAGATCCGCGCCAAGGGTGGGGCGTACGGCGCCTTCTGCTCGTTTGGCAAGCAGTCGGGCGTGCTGACCTTCCTATCGTACCGCGATCCCAACCTGCTGGGTACGCTGGCGAACTACGATGCTACGGCGCAATTCCTGCGCTCTGCCGAGATCGACGAGAGCGAGCTGACCAAGAACATCATCGGCGCCATCAGCGACATCGACGGCTACCAGCTGCCGGATGCCAAGGGCTGGTCGTCGCTCGTGCGTTACCTCGTCGGCGAGACGGACGAGGCGCGCCAGCAGATGCGCGACCAGGTGCTTTCCACCACGGCCGAGGATTTCCGCCAGTTCGCCGACGTCCTCGCAGCCGCGGCAGCAGCAGGCGCGGGTGGTCGTGCTTGGTTCGGGCGAAGCCATCGCGCAGGCAAACGGGCAGTTGAACCCGCCGCTGCAGGTAACGCCGTTGATGTAAGGTATGCGTGAAATGTCTCGGGGACGTCATGCAAACGCTTGCGTTTGCACACGTCCCCGGGACATCGTTCGAGGCAAACTTCTATGCTGCTCTCTGTAGCGAATCTCGCCAAGGCCTATGGCGACAACCAGGTGCTCAACGGCGCCACGTTCACCATGCATGCCGGCGACAAGTGGGGGCTGGTGGGCGCCAACGGTATCGGCAAGTCCACGCTGGTGAAGATTATCGCCGGCGAGGTGGAGCAGGACGCCGGCACGGTCCAGTTTGGCCCCGACACCGAGATCGGTTACCTGCCGCAGGTGCTCACGGCGGCCGAGGGCCAGACGATCGCACAGCTGATTGCCGCCTCCCAGGCGCGGGTGCACGAACTTGAGGCCCGCCTGCGCGCCTTAGAAACGCAAATGGCCCACCCAGAAGGCAGTGACCTTGAGCAGGCGCTGGCCGAGTACGGCCACGTTAGCGAGGAATTCGAGCGGCTGGGAGGCTATGACCGCGAACACCGCGTCGAGGCCGTGCTCACAGGTCTTGGCGTGGGGCATCTACCGCAGGACCGCGTCGTGGCGACGCTGTCGGGCGGCGAAAAGGCGCGCGTCGGTCTGGCTGCCCTCCTGCTGCAGGGGCCCAGCCTGCTGCTGCTCGACGAGCCGACCAATCATCTTGACTTTGCCGCCCTGGCCTGGCTGGAGGGTTTTCTGGCCGAGTACCGCGGGGCTATGCTGGTCGTCTCGCACGACCGGCAGTTTCTCAACGCCACGGTAGCCGCTATCATCGAGATCGATGAGCACAGCCGCGAGGCCGTCTTTTACAACGGCAGCTACGACTTCTTTGCCGCGGCCAAGGCGCAGGCGTACGTGCGCTGGGTGGAGGAGTACGCGGCGCAGCAGGAGGAGATCCACGAACTGCGCCGCTTTCTGCGCAGCGGTCTGGCCCGTCGCGTGGGGCACAACCGGCAGGCGAGCGACGGCGACAAGATGCAGTTTAACTACCGAGGAGGCCGGGTCGAGGAGTCGGTCAGCCATAACATCCGCTCCGCCCAGGAAAAGCTGCGCCGCATTGAGGAAGACCCGATCCCAAAGCCGCCGCAGCCGCTGCGCATCAATCCCGAGTTTGATCCGGCCGACCTGGTGAACAAGACCCCGCTTGCGCTGTCACAGGTGACGGTTGCCTATGGGCCGCGCGTGCTGCTGGACGAGCTGACGCTGGCAGTGGGCGCCCGCGACCGCATCGTGCTGGTCGGCCCCAACGGCATCGGCAAGACCACGCTGCTCAAGGTGATGGCGCGCCGCCAACAGCCCGATGCCGGCAACGTGACGATCGCGGCCAGCACGGTGATCGGCTACCTCGACCAGGAACAGGAGACGCTGCCTCACAAGCGGCACGCTCTACGATGCGTATGTGGGCGAGCGCACGGGCGAGTGGGAGGAACTCAAGGTCGAACTGCTGCGCTATGGCCTGTTCACCTGGCCGGACCTGCTCAAGCCGGTGGCCAGCCTCAGCATCGGGCAGAAGCGTAAGCTGCAGATTGCCCAGCTGATGGCGGCACGCGCCAATCTCCTGCTGCTCGACGAGCCAACCAATCACATCAGCCTCGACGTGCTCGAGCAGTTTGAGGCGGCCCTGATCGATTTCCCCGGCGCCATCCTGGCGATCTCGCACGACCGCCGCTTTATCGAACGCGTGGCGCAGCAAGTTTGGGAGTTGCGCGACGGGCGGCTGATCCGCTATCTTGGCGGCTGGGAAGAATACTATAGTGCCAATTATGTGCGAAAGGATCGCGTCTCATGAGCAAGCTGCGCGTGCTGCAGGTCAGCGGCTCTCCCTATGAACTCGGCTATGCCCACGGCAAGGCGTTTGCCAAGGAAATCGGCGAACTGACCGAGGAGCGGCTGCACCTGAGCTGCGATCCATTCTGGACCGGCGGCCAGCAGGCCATCGCTGGACGAGGTGCTGGCGCTGGGGCAGGCCTGCCTGCGCTACCACCAGGAGTTTGACCCGGCCTTGATGGAAGAGATGCAGGGGCATGGCGGACGCGACCGGGATCGGCGTCAACGAGCTGGTGATCATGAACGGCTTTACCGACTTTGTGGACGTCGTCGCCAACCCCGCCGTGCTGCAGCATCACCGGTCTTCGACCGTGGCGCCGGGCGAGGATTTTGACGGCGGCGGCTGCACGGCGTTTGTGATCGCCCCGGCGGCGGCACGTGACGGCCAAGGCTACCTGGGCCAGACCTGGGACATGCACTCGACCGCCACGCCGTACGTGCTGCTGCTGGACGTGCGGCCCGCCGACGGCCCGGCGCTGCTCACCTTCACGATTACCGGCTGTGTCGGCATGATCGGTATGAACGAGCACGGCGTGGCCGTGGGGATCAACAACCTGCTCGGCGCCGACGGACGTCCCGGCGTGCACTGGGTTTATGTCGTGCGCAAGATGCTGGCGCAGCGCACGGCAGAAGAGGCACTGGCGGTGCTGCGTGGGGCGCATCTGTCGGGCGCCCACAACTACCTGCTAATGGGGCCCGGTGCAGACGGCAAAGTGCGCGGATACAACATCGAGCAGATGGCCACACGTGCCTACGTGACGCCCGTCGAGGACGTGTACGCCCACGCCAACCACTGTCTAATCTCGGAAATGACGGCCGTCGAGCGCCCGCGCAAGTCGGTGTCGCATGCCAGCACGCAGGCCCGCTACACCCAGGCCGCCGCCTATCTCGGCAGCAGCAGCGGGCAGATCACGCTCGACAGCCTGATGTCGCTGACGCGGATGCACGAGGGCGAGTTGTCCGTCTGTGCCCACACCCAGCCGGGCTACGACGTCGAAAGCTCCGGCGCCTGCATCATGGCGCCGCAGACACGCCAGCTCTGGGCGCTATGGGGCAACCCGTGCCGGAACGAGTATGAAGGGTTTACGGTGGGGGATGTGGCGGGGGTGAAACAGGCGGTGTAGTCGACTGCAATTGTTGTTAGAGCCTTCGTCACCTTGACAATATTCTTATTCCTCCATATAGTTTGAAAATCAAACTATTTTGAGGGGGAAGTATCTTGTCTGTTACATCAGAACTCTGCGCCCGTGAGATTCTTGACGTCACGCCGATCGTCATGCAGGCCTTGCGTGTGCAGATTCGTGCCCAGCGCCAGGACGACTTTTCGGTGCCGCAGTTTCGTACGCTTGCCTTTCTGCGCCGCCAACCCGGTTCGTCGCTCTCGGCGGCGGCCGAGTTTATCGGCCTGACCTTGCCGACCATGTCCGTCCTGATCGAGGGATCTGGTTCAGCGCGGGTTTGTCAATCGTACGCCCGACAAGCTTGATCGCCGCCGTGTTCTGCTGACACTGACGCCCGAAGGCGAGCGCCAGCACACGCGGGCGGTCGACGGCACCGCGGCCTGGCTGGTCGAGGTGCTGGAGCCGCTCGACGAGCAGCAACGCCGGGCGATCGTAGAGGCGTTTGAGATTTTGCGCCCGCTCTTTAGCAACGTAACGGCGACCAGTACCAGTACTCAGGGGAGCCAGGTGGCGGTTTAAGTATGTCGGCATTATCCGGAACAACGCGCGAGCCTGGTGCCAGCACGCTGAACTCCAGCGCGCCTGCCGCCAATCCACCCGTGTCGCCCGCCAGCGCCACGACTTCCACAGACAGCATCTCCGCCAGTGCTCCAGTCGGTGCACCTCAACCCAATATGGGCACATTTCGGGCCCTGCGCCACCGCAATTTCCAGCTTTACCTGGGCGGCCAGCTTGTGTCGCTGGCCGGCACCTGGATGCAGAACATCGCCCAGGGCTGGCTGGTGTATCAGATCAGCGGCTCTACAGTCATGCTCGGCGTGGTTGGCTTTGCGGCTGCCATCCCAGCCTTTCTGATCGCACCGTGGGCCGGCGTGGTCGTCGACCGCGTCAACAAGCGCAACTTGCTGGTCGCCACGCAGGCCGTCCAGATGGTGCTGGCCTTTGTCCTGGCCTTTCTCACGTTCACGGGGCTGGTCCAGGTGTGGCACGTCGTCGTACTAGCCGTCATGCTGGGGGCAGTCAACTCCTTTGACGGCCCGGCTCGCCAGGCGTTCGTGGTCGACATGGTCGGCCGCGACGATCTGCCCAATGCCATTGCGCTCAATTCCATGACATTTAATGCTGCTCGTGTCGTAGGCCCGGCGTTTGGCGGTATCCTGCTGGCCACGGTCGGTTCGGCCTGGTGTTTTGCCATCAACGGTATTTCATTCCTGGCCGTGATCTTCAGTCTGCTGGCCATGAAGATCCCGCCCATGCACAAGTACCACGACAAGCGTTCGCCCTGGCAGCAGCTCAAGAGCGGCATTTCCTACTCGGTGCACCATGAGGAGCTGCGCGGGCTGCTGCTACTGGCCCTGTTCTTCAGCACCTTTGGCATTGCCTACATGACTGTACTGCCTGCCTTTGTCGACCAGATCCTCAACGTGGGTGCGACGGGCTTTGGCTTGATCACCTCGGCCGTCGGCCTTGGGGCGGTCAGCGGAGCGCTGATCGTGGCAAGATACGGCGATCGTGGGCAGCGCGGGCGTATGCTCTTTGCCGCCGCCATGGCATTCCCAGTCGTACTCGTGTTGTTTGCACTTAACAGCAACTTCATCATCGCGCTCTTGCTTACCTATCTGCTGGGTGTCGGCTTTATGCTGCAGTTCACCGAGATCAACACGCTGCTGCAGACGCGGGTCGACGACAACATGCGCGGCCGTGTGCTGAGCCTGTACACGCTCACGTTCTTTGGTTTTACGCCCTTCGGCAACCTGCTGGTCGGCGCGCTGGGGCAGGCGATCGGCTTGAGCATCGCCCTGATCATTATGGCGGTGATCACGCTGGTGTCCTCGATCGTCATTTTCTGGCGTACGCCGCAGCTGCGCCGGCTGCCGTAGCTGCCGTTCGCACAAGGGTGCGTTTCGTGTAGAATGGTGGCGTGATGCAGAACGGCTGCGCGCGCGTCCGCTAAAACGGCGGGCTGTAGATAATCGGTATAGATGGAGCACGTGAGGATGTCAGAGGGTAGCGCAGGAGCAGGCAGCGAGTATGAGATCGCCATCGTCGGTGCCGGCCCGATCGGTATTGAACTGGCGGTGCTGCTCAAGCGAGCAGGCGTTCGCTACATTCACTTTGACGCCCGCCAGATCGCAAACACGATGACTTGGTGGCCGCGCAATACAACTTTCTTCAGCACGACCGAACGGCTGGCTATCGCCGGCGTGCCGATACAGAACAACCATCAAGGGCGCATCACCGGCGAAGACTATATCGCTTACCTGCGGGCAGTGGTCGAGCAGTTTGACCTTCCCATCCATTCGTACGAGCCGGTCACAAGTATCCAGCGTTCACAGGATGGTTTTGCTCTCAGTACGCTGCCGCAGACAGGCGCGCACAGCTACCGGGCGCGTCGGGTCGTGCTTGCGATCGGCGACATGCATTACCCCAACTGGCTAAACATCCCCGGCGAAGATCTGCCACACGTGTCGCACTATTTCCGCGACCCCCACGACTATTTCCGCCGCCGGCTGTTGGTAGTGGGCGGCAAGAACTCGGCCGTCGAGGCCGCCCTGCGCTGCTGGCGCGCCGGCGCCCAGGTGACCATCAGCTACCGGAAGCCCACCTTTGACAAGGATCGTGTCAAGCACTGGCTGCTGCCTGACCTCGAGGCGCAGATAGAGGCCGGTACGATCGCCTTCCTGCCTGAGACGCTGCCGCTGGCGATCCGGCCCGGCTGTGTCGAACTCCTCCGCCTGCAGGACGGCCGACCGCTGCCCGAGGAAACGTTTGTGCATGCGACTGACTTTGTGCTGCTCGCCACCGGTTTTCGCGGCGATCAGAGCCTGCTTGAAATGGCAGGCGTCGAACTGCGCGGGCTGAACCGCATGCCGGTCTTTGATCCGGCGACGATGGAGAGCAACGTTCCGGGGCTATACATCGCGGGGACAGTTGCAGCAGGTATCCAACAACGCTATACTCTTTTCATTGAGAACTGCCACGAACACGCCGCGAAGATCGCTGCTGCCGTCACGGGTGACCGCCCGGGGACAGTTGGCGACGTGGCAACACGCAACTATGAGCTGGCCTTGGATCAGATCGAGGCCAACTAGGCTGCCAGTTTCGTTGGGCAAGGCAATGCAGGCTTCTCGCTGAACCCAGGCGCCTATGCACAGTGTGTCAAAGCGGAATATTGACGTAGCCACCGCCGGGCACATGGTCACCGCCGCCTTTGGCGCGCACGCGGCCATTCGCCGCTACAACGACCTGCGCGATGGCTACTTCAATGCTGCCTATCAAATCGAGCTCGCCGACGGGCGCCGCACCGTGCTCAAGGTGGCACCGGCGCCGGATGTGGGCGTGATGCGGTACGAGCACGGTATCCTGGGCAGCGAAGTCCAGGTGCTGCGCCGGGTTGTGGAGCACACGCAAGTTCCTGTGCCCGAAGTCTACTTCCACGACGATTCGCTCACGATCATCGACAGTGAGTATTTCCTGATGTCGTTTGTGGCAGGGCAGGCCTACAACCAGCTGCGTGAGAGCTTTACGCCGCAGCGGCGGGCGATCGTAGAACAGACAACCGGCCGCTATCTGCGGCAGATCAACGATATCTCCGGCCCCTTCTTTGGCTATCCGGCGGCGGCCAGCCGCGGCTACCGGAGCTGGCGGCAGGCCTTTCTTGCCATGTTTGAGGATCTGCTTCAGGACGGGCTGGATAAGTACGTCGTGCTCCCGCTGGAGTACAGCACGCTGCAGCGCCAGGTGGAGGCTGTGGCACCTGTCCTCGACGAAGTCCGTACCCCGCAGCTTGTGCACTGGGATCTCTGGGACGGCAACATCTTTGTCGAGCCCAAGACCGGGCAAATCACCGGCCTCATCGACTTCGAGCGTGCGCTGTGGGGTGACCCACTGATGGAATTTCAGTATCGCACGCTTGAGATCACGCCGGCATTTGAGTCCGGCTATGGCGCCTCGCTGCTGGACTCTCCGACAGCGCTCGCCCGCCGCACGCTGTACAACCTTTATCTCTACCTGATCATGGTCGTCGAGTGTGCCTATCGCCACTACGAGACAGACGACCAGGAGCGTTGGGCCCGCCAGCGGCTCGCCGCCGATCTCGACCGTCTCGCCAGCCTATAACCTATCCTCGATTATTCCTCGGCCAGCCAGCGCGCCACTGCGCCGCTGGGGAGCAGCCGGCCCTGGTTCGCGCCCTGATCCGCTTCTGCTACTGTCATTTCGCCTGCCTCGACCGTGCCCTTGCGGCGTCCGGCGACCAGCTCCAGCTGGTTCTCGAGCGTCAGCGGCGTAAAGCCCGGCGTGTGGCAGCTGTAGAGGACAAACAGGGCGTCCTTAGCCAGCAGCGCCTTGCACGACTGCAGCAGCGGCACCAGGTCGTCCTCGATCTTGAAGACTTCGCCTTGGGGGCCGCGTCCAAAGGAGGGCGGATCCAGGATGATGCCCTGGTAGGTATTGCCGCGGCGCTCCTCGCGTTTGACGAACTTCATGGCGTCGTCGACCAGCCAGCGGATGGGGCGATCAGCCAGCCCGCTCAGTTCGGCGTTCTTGCGCGCCCAGTCTACCACGCCCTTGGCCGCATCCACGTGCACCAGGTGCGCGCCGGCCTGGCTGCAGGCCAGGGTGCTGCCGCCGGTGTAGCCGAACAGGTTAAGCACGTAGAGGTTGCGGTCGTTGGTTGCCGCCATACGCTGGCGGATACTATCGCGCAGCCAGTCCCAGTTATCGACTTGCTCGGCAAAGAGGCCCATGTGGCCAAAGTTGGTCAGCCGGATGTGGAAGTGCAGGCTGCCGTAGAGCACGTCGAACTCGCGCTGCACCTTGCGGTGGAACGTCCACTTGCCGCCGTCTTCGCCCGTATCGCGCGTGTAGACGCCGTCCGCCTTGCGCCACTCGGTCTCGGGCAGGCGCGGCTCCCACACCGCAGCCAGCGACGGGCGCACCAGCAAATAGGGGCCCAGCCGCTCTAGTTTTTTCATGTTGCCCGAATCCAGCAACTGGTAATCGTTTGTTACGGCCGCCATGCTGACACCCCTCTCAAGTGATTGAACTGTATAACGCGTTGAGTGTAGCACAGCCATCCACGGCACCCAAGGCATGGCCGCCGTTATGGTATACTTTACGATTATGACTGCTATGGAATCGAACGCTTCCTCAAGTACGAGTTCTGGCCTCCCCCCGGAAGACATCCTGCTGATCGAAACGCTGGCGGCTAATGCCTGGCCGCCCGAACAAACGGTTGTGATCGACGGCTGGCGGCTGCGCAATGCGGGCGGCATCACCAGGCGGGCCAATTCGGTCTGGCCGAATGCCGACGCTGGTGCGGCCAACCTAGAAGAAAAGCTCGCGGCAGTGGAACATCATTATGCTGCGCTCGGCCAGCCGAGTATTTTCCAGATCTGCGACGCCGCCCGGCCTGCGGACTTGGACGCGACCTCTGGCCGGGCGCGGGTACGGCGCCAATTCGCACACATTTGTCCAGACTGCACCAATTCGTGACCTGCTTCAGAACCTGCCGCCGCTGCGGCTGTACCCTAACTTCGAGATCGAGGTGAGCGAGGAGTTCTACGACGACTGGTTTGCGCTCTACTGCCTGAGCGAAGAGGTGAGCGGCCATGCCGCCGCCATGCGGGGCGGGATCCTGCAGCGCATCGAGCCCGCCCATGGCTTTGCGCTCCTGCACATCGACGGCGAGCCTGCCGCCGTGGGCCTGGGCGTGGTCGAAAGTGGCTGGCTCGGTATCTTCTGCATGGCTACGCTGCCTCCATTCCGGCGCCGGGGTGCTGCCGGGGCGATCCTGCGCACGCTGGCCATTTGGGGCCAGCTCTATGACGCCCAGCAGGCCTACCTGCAGGTCATGCAGAACAATCCCCCTGCCCAGCAGCTGTATGCCAAGGCCGGCTTTGCCACGGCCTACCACTACCACTATCGCGAAAAGCGACTGCAATAACCAAAGGACCGGGCAAAGGACCAGGCCATTATGTCCAACGTGCCGCCGACCGAACAGCGCAACCCAGCCAGCATGCAGCTCGACCAGATGTCGGCGATCGAACTGGCCGATCTCTTCAACCGTGAAGACGCCCGCGCCGTCCAGGCGGTCGGCGCCGTACTGCCCGATATTGCGCGGGCCATCGAGATGATCAGCGCCGTGCTCGAGTCGGGTGGGCGCTGGTTTCTGATTGGGGCGGGCACCAGTGGGCGCCTGGCCCTGCTCGACGCGATGGAACTGGAGCCAACCTTCAACCTGCCGCCCGGTCTCGTGATCGCCTTGCTGGCCGGCGGGCCGGCGGCTGCGATTGGCTCGACCGAGGATGTGGAGGATGACGACCGGCGCGGCGCGTGCCGACCTGCGCGACCAGGGCCTGACAAAGCAGGATATTGTCCTGGGCGTGGCTGCCAGCGGGCGCACGCCGTACGTCCTCGGTGCGCTCGGCTATGCCCGGAGCGCCGGCGCCCCCACGATTGCGCTGGCGTGCAATCCTCTCTCGACCATCGGGGGTGTTGCCGACCTCGCCATCGAGCCGATCCCCGGCCCCGAGGTGCTCACCGGCAGCACGCGGCTGAAGGCGGGCACCACCCAGAAGATGGTGCTCAACATCCTCAGCACGGGTGTCATGGTGCGTCTGGGCAAGGTCTACAGCAACCTGATGGTGGATGTAAAGCCCACCAACAGCAAACTGCGGCGCCGCGCCGTTCGCATCGTCGGCGAAGTGGCGGACTTGGACGCCATCCATGCCGAACAGCTCCTCGCCGCTGCCGACTGGGAGGTTAAGACGGCGGTTGTCATGGCATTGACCGGCGTCTCCGCGCCCGCCGCTCGGGCGCGGCTGGAGGCGGTGCGCGGCCACGTGCGCCGTGCCGCTCGCAGATGATCTCTAGAGTTTGCAGAACCAAATCTAAATAAAAGGGACTACCGAATGAACACAATATCGTTTATGACTGCCAATTACGTCGCACGCGAGATCGGCTACAACATGACCAAGGGCTGGATGGAAGGTGACGACGCCACCAATGCATTCTTCGCCCCGATCGATACCTACGCGGAACGGTTTGACGCCCTCGTGGCCGAAATCAAGTCGCTG
Source organism: uncultured Chloroflexia bacterium (assembly GCA_963791135.1). Taxonomy (GTDB): domain Bacteria; phylum Chloroflexota; class Anaerolineae; order Caldilineales; family Caldilineaceae; genus Fredericiella. The sequence continues at coordinate 104,687 of CAWBRX010000002.1, read as the reverse complement.
GGGTTTGACGCCATCGATCTCTGGATGGGCCATCTCAACTGGCGTTGGGCTACCGACGAGCACGTGGCGATTGCAAAGCGGGCACTGGCCGATGCCAATCTGAGCGTATCCAGCCTGGCCGGCTGGTTTGGCGCGACACCCGAGGAATTTGCCAGCGCCTGCCGGCTTAGCCATGCCATGGGCGTGTCGATCCTGGGCGGCAGCACCGGCCTGCTCGACGGGCAGCATGCCGCGCTGGCCGCCATCGCCCGCGAACATGGTGTGCGCCTGGGCTATGAGAATCATCCTGAGCGGAATACGGCCGAGATGTACGCCAAGATCGGGCAGGGCAACGAGGATGTGATCGGCTTCTGCGTCGACACCGGCTGGTTTGGCACGCACAACTACGACGCCGTCGCCGCCCTGCGCGAACTGGCCCCGCGCTTGTTCCACGTCCACCTCAAGGATGTGCTTGCGCCCGGATCGCATGACACCTGTCGCTACGGCCAGGGCTGTGTACCGATCGAAGCCTGCGTGCGCACCTTGGTGGACTTGGGCTACACGGGCGGCATCAGCATCGAGCACGAACCGGACCACTACAATCCCAACGACGACGTCGTTGCCAACCTGGCCATGGTCAAGTCCTGGCTGGCCTAACCGGAGCACGAGTACAATCTGCAGGGGAGAGCGCACGTAGGCGTGCGCACTAAACGGGGACGGTGCCATAAACGACAAACAGCCGGGTCGACGTCATTGTCGCCCGGCTGTTTGTCATCATCAAACGTCACCTGCCGTGTGGGCAGGTAACACAGGTTAATACGCGCGTACGGTGCGGCGGCTGAGCAGCCCTACGATCAGGGCAAACAAGGCTGAGCCGATGATCGCCCACACGACCGGGAACGGCTGCCCGTCGACATTGACGACGAAGAGTTCGGGCAGACCCAGCGCGCCGGCCAGCCACCACCCGATCAAGGCCCCGATCAGGCCGACCACGATCGACACCAAGAATCCTCCCAGCGAGTAGCCGGAAATTGCCTGGCCGAGGGCGCCTGCAATCGCCGCAATGATCAGCAGAACGATAAAGCCAAGTAGTGTCATCTCGATTCCTCCTAGGCACTTGTGCCGGTGTGTTTCCACACCGGTGTCTGGTCCAAAGAGTACCGCGAACCAAACCTGCCTGCCATGAATGGAGATACAACCCTTGGTAACAATGTGTCCCCCATCTGTATCAAGTGCGATAGCCTATATCCTTGCTTCCCCTTATGCTGGCACGACGAGCTACCGAGAGGACACCGCAGATGGCCCAACCACAATCTGAAAACCATAACGGCATGCGTCCGGCCACACCCAGCGCCGACACTGCCCTGCTGCTGATCGACGTCATCAACGACCTGGCATTTGACGGCGGCGAGGACCTGCTCGTGCAGGCCCGGCCGATGGCCCAGGCGATCGCCGCCCTCAAGCAGCGCGCCCATGCCGCCAACATTCCGGTCATCTATGTCAACGACAACTTTGGCCACTGGCGTTCTGACTTCCAAACCGTCGTCGAATATTGCATGCGGCCGGGCGTGCCCGGGCGTGAGACGACGGCCATGCTGCAGCCCGGCGAAGACGATTACTTTGTCATCAAGCCGCGCCATTCGGCCTTTTACCAGACCAGCCTCGACTTGCTGCTTAAATACCTCCATGTGCGCAAGCTGATCCTGACGGGCATGGCGGCCGACATGTGCGTGCTGTTCACGGCCAACGACGCTTATCTGCGCGAGTTTGAAATCATCGTCCCCGCCGACTGCTGTGCCGCCGAAAGCGAGCCCTATCGCCGGCAGTCCCTGGACCTGATCGAGCGGGTGCTCAAGGCCGATATCTCCCCAAGCACGGTACTCGACCTTGCCCGCATCGCAGAGCACCAAAGGCCCAGGGCGACTAGCACGCCATTACTGGCTCACCAAACCAAACCAATCGTCTGCTTCGCCTACGCCGAGGATGCCGACACTGTCCTGCGACCAGAACTGCTGCCGGCCGCCAGAGACCCGTAGAGCACGTTTACGGCGCCCATGTCGGTTATGCCGCCCAGATCCTCGAAGGGCACGCCTGCTACCAGATCGTCCTGGCCGCTGCCGTCGAAATCACCCACTGCCAAGGTGAGCCCAAAGAGGTCGCCGGGTTCGGCAGTGTCCAGCACGCCGGCGCTGTCCTGCGTCCACAGCTCGTTGGCAGGGCTTCCTAACGGCCCAAAGATGATATGGACTGCACCGGCATTGTTCACTGTATTGCCTTGTGCCTCGATGTCCTCATTGGGTACGCCGATGGCCAGGTCGGTGGGCCCGCTGCCGTCGAACTGCCCGGCGGCCAGCGCGTAGCCGAAGGTATCGCCCGTTTCTGCCGCATCCACGAGACCTGCGCTGCCCTGCGCCAAAGCGATCGCCGGTCTCGGCCACGTCCAGCATTCCCGCACTGCCCTGCGTTGATTGCTTCGATACAGTGCGGATTATCAGCGATTTTGGCGTGCGGCGCTGTGTCGTAGCGCACAGCAGGGTTGTAGACCCCCCGAGTAGGGATGTACAATACGCCTATGAACTTCATCGACGTCGTCAATCGCAAACCTCCGCAGCCCTGGATCGACGGTGAGAAGATCCCCTGGAATGAGCCGGGTTTCTCACAGCGAATGCTGAAGGAACACCTGAGCCAGGCGCACAATGCAGCCAGCCGCCGCTTTGCCATTATCGACGAGCACGTGGCGTGGATTCACCACCATGTGCTGGGCGACCGGCCGGCCCGCATTCTTGATCTTGGCTGCGGCCCCGGCCTCTACTTGAACCGCCTGGCGCAGTTGGGGCACCGGGGCACCGGTATCGACTTTTCGCCGGCCTCGGTTGCCTACGCGCGGGCTACGGCTGAAAACGGCGGTCTTGCCGTTCAGTTCCGGCTGGACGACCTGCGCACGGCAGAATTTGCCGATCGCTCTGGTGATGCCGCAGGTGAAACCTACGACCTGGCTATGCTCCTGTACGGCGAGTTCAACACCTTTCGGCCCTTCGTGGCGCAGGTAATTTTGCGCAAGGCATATGCCGCACTGCGTTCCGGCGGGCTGCTGCTGCTGGAACCATCCACCTTTGCGTCTATCGCAAGCACTAGGCAAGCCGGGCCCCAGCTGGTATACCGCACAGGCCGGGTTATGGTCGGACCAGCCGCATCTTGTCTTGCAGGACAATGCCTGGGATGGTGAGCTGAGCGCGTCCGTCGAGCGCTACACGATCATCGATGCTGCAACCGGGGCACTTGTCCAGCACGCGATGACGACGCATGCGTATGCCGAAGCCGACGTGGTGCGTCTGCTGGAGGATGTAGGTTTCGTAGGTGTCACCATGTATCCATCTTTGCTTGGCCGCGCCGACGACGAGCATGCCGGATTCTATGCCGTGCTCGCCCAAAAACCGAGCTGATGCGTTCATGCCGCTAGACATCTCTCGCATCACCGACACGCTTTATATCGCAGCACATCCAACGCCCGCCGACGCCGACTATCTGCGCCAGCTGCCGACGCGTCTGCTCCTCTCCGTCCGCATGCGGCCGCCCCATCCGGCTGTGCGTGCCGCCGCCGAGGAGTGGTACCACTTACCCTGCATGGATACCCCCCTGACGCCACTCCCCATGCTCATGCTGTGGACCGGCGTGGAGATGGCGCTGCCCGTGATGAAGGAAGGCAAGAACGTCGTTGTGCACTGCGCCTATGGGCGGCATCGCAGCGTTGCCCTGGCCTGCTGTATGTTGATTGCCCAAGGGTATTCGGCGGCGGATGCGATGGCGTTTGTCAAGCAGCAGCGCCCCGTCGCCGATCCCTATACGAGATATATTCGCGCCCGCATCGAGCGTTTTGAAGCAAGGTGGACATAAAGAGAGGAGCAAGCCATGACTGAGCTAATTGTGCTGGCGTTTCCTTCCGAAGGCGGAGCGAAGGAAGCATTGGCTGTATTGAGTCACCTGCAGAAACAGGAACTGATCAAGCTTTCCGATGCTGCGACAGTGGTGCGCAAGGCCGACGGCAAGGTCAAGGTCAAGCAAGCTGTCGACCTGGTCGGGGCAGGTGCCCTGGGTGGGGCATTCTGGGGCATGCTGATCGGGCTTGATCTTCTTGGTGCCCTGGCTGGGCCTGGCCATCGGGGCAATCTCAGGCGCGATTGCGGGCGCGTTCTCCGATATCGGCATCGACGACAAGTTCATCAAGGAAGTGGGGACGACCATCGAGCCCGGCCACTCGGCGCTGTTTCTGCTGGTCGAACGCATGACAGAGGACCGCGTGCTGCCCGAACTGCAGAAGTTTCATCCTACTGTGCTGCGCACCAACCTGTCGACGGAAGACGAAGAGAAGCTCAAGGCTGCTTTCGGTGCTGTCGGAGTAAGCAGGGATCGGCAGCACGGTGAACTCCATTCGCCCATCCACGCAGGCTGCTGCCGCGCCCCGGTGCACTACTGGGTGCTCCCGTTCATGTACGTGGTAGCCGCCATCCTGCTTGGCCTGCTGCTGCCGCGCATCGACCGCCAGTTTATTCCCGGCAACTGGGAAACCGTCAGCATCAACAGCGAAACGGCGATTCTCTCGTCGATTGCTTCCGGCATGATGGCGCTGACCGGCATCGTCTTTTCGATGGTGCTGGTGAGCGTCCAGGTGGCCGGCAGTTCCTATTCACCCCGCCTGGTGCAGTGGCTTGTCCACGATCCGATCCTGCGCCATGCGCTGGGTGTCTTTACCGGCACGTTTATCTTTGCCCTGATGGCGCTTGCCGCCGTGGACGGTGGAAATTCCGGGCGTGTACCCTACCTGACCACGACTGATCGCCCTGGTGTGGCTGCTTGGGAGCATTTTGCTGCTCATTGCCTTGATCGAGCGTGTGGGCCAGCTCTACATCTCAAATGTGCTCTACAAGGTGGGTGACAGTGGCCGCGAGGTCATCGAGTCAGTGTACGTGCCTGCCAATCGCATGGTGGCAGTAAAGGACCAGGACGAGATGGCCGGTGCGGCGGATGCCGCGCAGGAGATCGTCTACCACGGGCCGCCGCGCGTCGTTGCGGCACTCGATACGGACCGTCTCGTCAAGGCTGCCCGCAAAGCCGGCGCCCTGATCCAAGTGGAATATGCCGTCGGCGACCTGGTGGCAGATGGCCTGTCGATCGCCCGTGTCTACGGTGCACAGAAGAAGCTGGACCCACGCTCTGTGCTGAAAGGGATCATACTCGGCCAGGAGCGCACATCTCTGCAGGATGCCAAGTACCCGATCCGCCTGCTCGTGGACATTGCCATTCGGGCGCTCTCGCCGGCCATCAACGATCCTACGACCGCGGTCCAGGCTCTCAACCAGATCGACGATCTGCTGCGGCGCCTGGGCCGCTGCCGGCTGGACGTCGGCAGCATCGCCGACAGCACCGGCGTGCTGCGTGCTGCGCTTCCCGAGCCCCACCTGGGAAGACTTTCTGGACCTGGCGCTTTTGGAGATCATGTACTATGGGGCCAGCTCGGTGCAGGTGATGCGCCGCATCGGGGCGCTCCTCGACGACCTGGAACAGACCGTCAACCCGTCTCAGCGGGCCGAGGTGCGGAAATACCAGGAGCGGCTGCACCGCCAGATCGAGCAGGAATTCCGGCGGACGGATCTGCGCGAAGAGGCGCAGGAGATTGACCGGCAGGGGTTGGGGTTGACGCGACGACGACGAGGGGGCGTAAAACAGATGTCCCCGGGACCGGCGAACGCTTGCGTTCGCTTGCAGGTACCCGGGGACATGTACTTGTGCTACTCCACCGTTTCCTGCACCCAGTAGTGGGCGTAGCGACCGGCGAGTTCGACGGGCAGGCGACCCTGGAGGTGAGTGCCGTGCTCGGTGTGCTCCTCGTGCTCGACGACGCCGTGCTCGTGCATGAGCGACACCAGCTCGCCGCGCTGATAGGGGATCAGCACGTCGACGGCCGCCATGTGATGCTGCAGCGCCTTGTCGATCGCCTGCAGCAGGTGTCGATCCCCTGCCCGGTCAGCGCGCTGATGACGACCGCAGTCCGGGTATTCGGCCTGCACGGCAGCCACGTGCTGCGCCTGGTGCGGGTCGGACAAGTCGAAGCGATCGACCTTGTTGAGGGCGACCACGACGCGCCTTGTCGCCCGCGCCCAGTTCTTCCAGCACTTCCTCGACCGCTGCGACCTGCTCCTCCATGTTGGCGTGGGACAGGTCCACCACGTGCAGCAGCAGGTCGGCCTCGGTCACCTCTTCCAGCGTCGACCGGAAGGCTGCCACCAGTTGCGTCGGCAGCTTCTGGATAAAGCCGACCGTGTCCGAGAAGAGCGCCATGCGGTCGCTGGGCAACTCCACGCGGCGCGTCGTCGGGTCGAGCGTGGCGAAGAGCTTGTCCTCGGCCAGCACGTCGGCACTGGGCGATGGCGTTGAGCAGCGTGCTCTTGCCGGCGTTGGTATAGCCGACCAGGGCGACCACCGGCGTGGCCGTCTCGCGGCGCTGTGCACGGTGCTGGTCGCGGTGCATGCGCGATGTCCTCCAACTGCCGCTTGAGGAAGGCGATGCGCCGGCCGATCTCGCGGCGGTCGACTTCCAGCTGCGTTTCGCCAGGGCCGCGCACGCCGACGCCGCCGGATGCGCCGCCGGCGCGGCCACCGGCCTGGCGGGCCAGGTGCGTCCAGCGCGCGGGTCAGGCGCGGCAGCCGGTACTCGTACTGCGCCAGTTCCACCTGCACCGCGCCCTCGCGCGTGCGGGCATGGCTGGCGAAGATATCGAGGATCAGCGCCGTGCGGTCGATGACCTTGATGTCTTCGCCCAGCACCTTCTCCAGCTCGCGCTGCTGGCGCGGCGAGAGTTCATCGTCGAAGATGACGACGTTGGCGCCCAGCTCGATCACCAGCAGCTTGCAGCTCTTCGAGCTTGCCCGAGCCGATCAGCGTGGCCGGGTGGGGCGAGTCGAGTCGCTGGGTGAGCCGACCGACCACCTCCAGGTCCGCCGTCTTGGCCAGCAGGGCCAACTCGTCCAGCGAATCATCCAGCGCCAGCAGCGACGGCATCATGTCAATGTCGACGCCAACGAGCACGGCGATCTCGGCCGGCGGAGCGGTGGAGACCATGCCGTGCAGGTCGCGCGCCACCGTGTGGCGGCTGCGTTCGCCGTCACTCGGCGCCATTGGCAAGAGAAGTGGAATTGATCTTAGAATCGAAAGATTGTGGATTACTCATAGTGACTCGTGAAACTGAGAAAAAGGCGTCTGATCAGGCGGCCGTCCAACGACGAATCTGTTGATTGTACCGGCAGCGTTGGACGATTGCGCGCGTACTGCCAAGCAGCTCCGGCTAACTCGTCACGCAGCCTGTAGGGCGTCGTGTACAGCCGGCATGTGCAGATCGTACGCAATCAAGGAGGGTCTCAGTTCCACATTCTGGTAGTCACCATGTTCCTAAACAGTATTTACAAACGAACTACTATAGTAGCATACTATGGCGAAAATGTCCAAATTTTGTCCGCACTTCAATTCTGCGCTACCAAGGGCGCGATCACGCTGCCCGTGAACTCCTCGGCCAGAATGTCCATCAGCACGTCGTCGTACGCTTTTCCGGCGATGATGCGCGACTGGCGCCGGCGACCGATCTCCTTGAAGCCAACCTTTTTGTAGGCGGCAATCGCACGTGCGTTGAACGAGAATGTGCCCAGCATCACGCTGTTGAGGTTGAGCAGATTAAAGGCGTAATCCAACAGCAGGCGGATCGCCTCCTGGCCATAGCCCTGGTTTTGGAACTCCGGGCCGATCATGATACCCAGCATCGCCGACCGGTTGATCGCGTCGAGGTTGGTGAGCATGCAGCGGCCAATCGTCTGCTCACTGTCCAGTGCTACGATGCTGAAGACGTGCGATTGGTTGCGCAGCGCGCCCTCGATCTGCTCGTGCATCCTCTCTAGCGAGGTGGGCGTATAGGCCTCGTCGCCTAGGGGGATCCCCACCGTGAGGTCATTCTCCCAGGCAGTATGGGCTGCGGCATCCTCGTGGCTCAGTGGGGAAAGGTAGCAGCGTGGGCCAACAATTTTCTTGTAGTGGGGCATAGTATTGGTCCTTTAGGGGCTAAATGTCCCGGGGACCTGCAAGGTCCCCGGGACATGTTCGTGGCATGTGCTCAGATCTGCACGCCGGCGGACTCTTCCAGGTGCTTGATAAAGGCCGAGGCGTTCTCTTCGCCCCAGCCCTTGTTGACGCCGGCCTTGATGTTTTCGCGGATGACTGCCAGCGCCGGAATCGGCGAGCGCAGATCCTCGGCGAACTTGGCGATTAGGTTGGCGTCCTTCAGCATCAGCTTGAGCGCAAACGAGGTATCGAAGTCGCGTTTGACGAGCGCACCCCCTACGCCGTCGAAGATCGGCGACTTGAAGTCGGTGACGTGGAGCACGCCCAGCACATCCTGTGGATCAAGCCCAGCCTTGGTCGCCAGGATCATGGCCTCGCCGATCGCCTCCAGTTGGAAGGCGACCACCAGGTTGCCGACCAGCTTCATCGACGAACCCATGGCGTTTTCGCCCATGTAGTGCGTCGTTTCGCTGAGCGTTTCTAGAATGGGCTTGACCTGTTCGTACACCTCGCGCTTGCCGCCCACGACTATCCACAATCCGGCGTTGGCCGCTTCGCCCTTGGAGCCAAACACAGGCGCATCCAGGAACTCGACACCCTTGGCAGAGTAGGCCGCATGTTCGCGGCGGCTGGTATCGGGGTGTACGGTCGTCATGTCCACTACGATCTGGCCTTCATGAACGCCGTTCAGGACGCCGTCCGGACCCCAGACGAGGGCCATGACGGCCTTGTCGTCGCTGAGGCAGTACATTACGACATCCGCGTCGCGCACTGCCTCGGCGGGTGTCGCCGCCTGCGTGGCGCCTTGTTCTACCAATGACGCCGCTCGTTCCGGCGTGCGGTTCCAAACCGTTACAGGGTAGCCTGCTTTGAGCAGGTTGCCGACCATGCCACGGCCCATGATACCGATGCCTAGATACGCTATCTTCTGCATAATTCCCTCTCTAACAGTTTATGTATTGTCCCAACCCTGGGGTGGGTTACTCCGTCTTGCGTTTCAGCTTGCGCTGCTCGCTGTAGTAGTTCGCCACCATCACCAACAGCAGCAGCGCGCCCCAGGCAAACTGGCGGAAGAACTGGCTGCCGCTGGATCCGGACAGCTCAAGCGTGAGCATGTTCAGACCCGTGGACAAAAATTGCAGGCTTAGCACGGCCAGTACCACACCCGAGATTGTGCCGAACCCGCCGTTGTAGCTCACGCCGCCCAGGATCGAGATGAGTACGGTCATCAGCACAAACGACTCGCCATAGTCAGCCTTGGCGGAGTTGGTGCGGGCGAGGAAAACCATGCCTCCGATCGCCGCCGTTACGCCTGCCAGCCAGTAGGTACGGATCAAAACGTTGTTGCTGTTGATGCCGGAGAACTTTGCCGCACGTGCGTTGGTGCCATACATATAGATCTGGAAGCCAAAGGTCGTACGGGTAAGAATAACAGCAAAAATCACGGCCAGCGCGGCGAAAAGGATAACCGGCAGTGGAATGCCTAGCAGTGAGCCGCCACCGAGGAACTCCAACTGCCTGCTCGAGATGGCCGGGCCGCCGCTGATGACAAACGCGAAGCCTTGGTACAGCGACAGCGTACCTAGTGTAGCCAGGATCGGCGGGATGCCGATGCGGGCCACCAGGAAACCGTTGAAGATGCCGCACAGCGAGCCGACGATCAACGCTACCACGACGCCCGCCACAAGCGCCAACACTGTCGGCGTGGCATTGGCGTCGCCACCGCTCAACCGCAGCAGTGTCGTGGCCACGAGAATGGCTGACAGGTTGGCGGTACTTACGATTGACAGGTCGATACCGCCGGTAATCATGGTCACCATGATTGCCAGCGCCAGGATACCGTACTCGGGAAACTGCACGGCCATCGACTGCAGGTTGCGTATGGTGGGAAACTTGTCCGGCAGCAGAATGCTAAAGGCGATAAAGATCAGGATTGCGATCACCAGCAGCCGGAGAATCGGGCTGTCGCTGCCGACGATGCGCTCCCACAAGGGACGGCGCTTGGCCACACTGGTCTGTTGCATGGTTTCTTTCCTGCTACTGGTTGCCCGCCAGGCCGATCCGCCGCGCATTGCGCTGTGCCTGGATGGCCGGAATCCCGGTACCGATAATGATGATTGCGCCGGTGACCACGCGCCGCCACTCCGACGGCACACCGATCAGGACCAGGCTGTTGCTCATAATGGTGACCAACGTCACGCCTAAGATCGCGCCGATGACCGACCCGCGCCCACCGGTCAGCGATGCGCCGCCCAACACGACGGCGGCGATTACGTCTAGTTCGGTGCCCACGATGTCCTGCGGGTTGGCCTGCCGGTTCAGTGAACCATAGGTCATACCGGCGATGCCCGACAGCAAGCCCACGAAGCCATAGATAAAGTACTGGATGCGGCTGATGTTGAAGCCGGCGCGCTCTGCCGCTTCGCGTGCGCCGCCAAGGGCGTAAATGCCACGCCCCAACATCGTGTAGCGCAGCAGCAGGAACACGAGGATCGCCGCGCCGATCGTCAGGAAAATGGCGGGATGAAGCTTGGATACGCCGCCGGACTCCATCGGCACCTCAAGTATGCTGGTGCGCGAGAATTCGGTCATGCTGGGGGGAATATCGCGGATGATCTTGTTGCCGATGGCAAAGAGCAGCAGGCCGCGATACATGCTCAAGGTCGCCAGCGTGACGATCAACGTCGGGAGCTTGAAGCGGGAAATAAAGAAGGCGTTGATCATACCCAGGCCGAGACCGATAACCGCCGAGATCACGAACGCAATCCACAGCGGCGCATCCGGCATGTAGGCGGTGAGCACCCGCACCGTCGAGTACATCGCAAAAATGGCGATGGCCGTAAAGGAAACGTCGATGCCACCCGAGATAATGACCATCAAAACGCCCATGGCAAAGATGCCCATTACCGTCGCCGAACGCAGCAAATCAAACAGATTCCCGACCGTAAAAAAGACGGGATTGATGATGCCGATGATGAGCGACAGCACGATAATGGTCAGCGCTACCCAGGTTTCACTTTTACGCAAGAGGGAACGCCACACGGCTGATATCCTTTGCTCTAGCCTGTCTCTAGACTGCCTCTAGCCTGGCTTAATCCTCAACCAACTTGGCAGCCAGTTCATTTTCGTTGCTCTGCGCCGGCAGGATCTCTTCGACTATCCGCCCGCGCCGCATCAATAAGATGCGATTGCAGGTTTGGAGCAGTTCCGGAATGTCGTCAGAGATGACGATCAGCCCCATGCCCTGCTGTGCCAGCTGCCGCATGATTTCATGGATCTCATTTTTGGAACCTACGTCGACGCCCATGGTCGGCCCGTTGAGCACGAGCAGCTTGGGCTTGGACGCCAGCCACTTTGCCAGCACGACACGCTGCTGGTTGCCGCCCGACAGTGTGCGCACGGCCAGCCCCGGGTCATTGGTCTTAATACGCAGGGCCTTGACCCACTCGTCGATTTCGGCGCTGACCCGCTTTGGTTCGGTCAGGCGCAGGCTGTTGCGCAGGTTGTCCATGACCCGCACGACGATGTTCCGCCCGATCGACTGCTCCAAGAACAGGCCTTCTGTCACCCGGTCTTCTGGCACATAGCCGATGCCGTGGCCGATCGCGTCCTGAATGGAGCGGATATGCGTACCCTGGCCTTCGATGGCGATACTGCCGTTTGTCGTGGGCAGCATGCCAAACAGCGCCAGCGCCACTTCGGTGCGACCCGAGCCCAGCAGCCCGGTGACACCTACGATTTCGCCGGGATAGACAACAAAGGAGACGTCTTCAAAAACACCCTTTGCCGTCAAGCCCGATACCTGGATTACGGGTGTTGTGTTGGCGGCCGGCGCGAAGCTGTAGCTGTTTTCGCCGATCTCATGTCCCGTCATCTCCAGTACGAGCCGTTTCTGGTCATACTCGCCGACCGCGCCCTTCACTCACCTTGCGGCCGTTGCGCATGACGATCACCTGCTCCGAGATCTCCAGCACCTCGTTGAGTTTGTGACTGACGAACAAGAAGGCAATGCCCTTCTGGCGCAGGCGGTGGATCACCTCGAACAGTGCCCGCACTTCGCGCTCGGTCAGCGCGCTGGTCGGCTCGTCCATGATGATCAGGCGGGCGTTCTGCCGCAAGGCCTTGGAGATAGCGATCAACTGCTTGTTGGCCACCCCCATCTCTTCCACCGGCGCGTCCAGGTTCATATGCACGCCGATCTGCTGGAGCGCATCCGCCGCCACGCTCTTTACCTGCCGCCAGTTTACGACCCGCTTCCCATCGGCCAATTCCTCGTTGAGCGCAATGTTTTCCGCCACGCTCAAGTTGGGGAAGAGTGAGAAGTCCTGGTAGATCACCTGGATGCCGGCGCGAATGGCGTCGATCGGCCTATAGGCGCTGTGCTCCTTACCTTCGATCGTGATCGTCCCGCCGTCCGCCGTGTAGACGCCGGCAATGATCTTGATCAGCGTCGACTTGCCGCAGCCATTCTCGCCCACCAGCGTGTAGATCTTGCCGTGTTCGATGGTCAGGCTCACGTCCTGCAAGGCTCTGACGCCGCCAAAGGATTTGCTGATGTTGCTGAGTTGCAGAAGTTCGTTGGGCATAGAAGTGAGAGGGTGAGTGCGACCGGAGGTCGCTTGGTGAGAGGGTGAGAGGGTGATGGCGACCACGCAACCGCATGTTGCCGTCGCCATCACCCTCTCACCCTAGCTCATCCTAGAACGGATAGTCTGCCCGGTTGTCCTTGGTGACGTCGACCCAGGCCTGGCCGTAGAGAACCTTGCCATCGCCGGTCAGATTGTCATAACCCGGGAATCCGAGGTCGGTGCCGGCCTTCACTTCTTCGCCGTTGATTTTCATCAGGGCGATCTTGTTGCAGGCTTCGCCGGCCACGGCCGGGTCCCAGAAGCTGATCAGATCGACTGCGCCGGTGTCGAGCAGATCGCCGGCGATCGACGGCAGGCTGGTGCCGACCACGAAGGTCTTATCCTGCAGGCCGGCCTCTTCGATGGCCTGGCCGATGCCGGCCACGTCGGTGGAGGCGCTGCCCTGGAAGCCCTTGATGTTCGGATAGGCCTTGAGCAGTTCCTTGGCCTTGTCGTAGGCATTCTTGGAATCGTCAAAGGTCTCGTTCTTGTCGCCCACCAGCGTCATGTTGGGGTAGGCTTCCTTCTGGCGGGCAATGGCGCCGTCGACCCACTCGTTGTGCGTCTTGGAGCCGAGGCTGCCGACGAACACGGCATATTCGCCTTCTTCGCCCATCATCTTGGCCAGGTGGTCCATCAGGTGCGCGCCGTAGCCAACGTTGTCAAAGGCCTCGATGTCGAAGTCCATGTTGTTCTGGTTGGAGGCCTCGTGCGTCACGACGGTGATGCCGGCATCCATCGCCTTCTGCAGTACGGGATCGAGCGTGCCCGGGTCCATCGGGACGACGCACAGGGCATCCACACCCTGGGCGATCAGGTCCTCGATCATCGGGATCTGAAGGGCGGCATCGGCCTGGTCGGGGCCGACGAGGGAAGCCTTGACACCGGTCTCGTCTGCGAACTTCTTGACGCCCTCTTCCATGCGGTTGAACCAGTTGATGCCCGCGATCTTGACGACGGTCACGAACTCCTTATCGGCATTGGCCGCGGTGTCGGCAGCGGGTGCTGCAGCTTCGCCGGCCGCCTCAGCAGTTGCCGTGGCTTCGCTTGCTGCCGGCGCCGCAGGCGCTGCCGCTGGGGGAGCCGCGCAACCTGCAATCAGGCCCATCAGCAGCACTGACCAATGCAAACAGATACATCTTCTTCATGAATCGATTCTCCTGTTTACTGGCTATAGACAACGACTTAGTAAAACGCTCCCGGCCGCCGACCAGCATCCAATCCCCACCTGGGCGGCATCCGGCAAGCCAGACATACCCTCTTCCCATTACCTACCGATCACTCGACTAGCGCACTGAGAATAATGATGAACGCCTCGCAGCCCGGATCCACCTGGCCCTCAGTGCGTTCTCCTACCCAGCCGGCACGGCCGATCTTGCTGCGCAGCGGGGTGACGCTGTCACGCCCGGTCTTGGCTGCCGCCAGGGCTGCCTGGCCTGCTTCCTTGGCCGTCTTGCCCTCGGCGATAGCCGCGGCAAAGGCCACCGCCGCCGGATGCATGGCGTCGATCACCGTCTTGTCGCCTATCTGCGCCTTACCGCGTTCCTGCACGCCCGCGTCGGCTGCCTGGAAGACGGTGGCCAGGTCTTGCTCCGACCATTCATTGGTGCCGGTTACGGCCTTGCCGCCGCGCATAAGTGCCGTGGCCAGCAGGGTGCCAAACGAGGACGAGCCTGCCTTGTTGGCGGCCATCCCCGCTTTGCCCAGCCACTTGCCCAGGTCGCCGTCCACCGGTGTGCTGTCGGCATACTCGATCAGGGCCTGGCCGATCTTGCTCAGCGTGATGCCCAGGTCGCCGTCGCCCATTGCCTGGTCCAGCGCCGTCAGCTGCTCCTCGTGGTTGACGACGGCCCAGCCGGCGCGGCGCACGGCCCCCACCACGGACTGCTCGCCATAGATCGCGCTCATGTGGCTATACCTGTACAAAGAAAGGCGTGTGCGCCGGGTGGTCGAGCAGGGCTGCCAACTCGTCGTCCAGCCGGAAGAGCGTCAGCGACGCCCCGGCCATTTCCATCGAGGTGGCATACTCGCCCACGTAGGCGCGGTGCACGCTGATGCCGCGGCCGCTGAGAATCTCGTGTACCTTGCGATAGATGATGTACAGCTCTTCGGGTGGTGTGGCGCCCAGGCCGTTGACCATCACCGCCAGCCGGTCACCAGCGGCGGGTTGCAGGTCGTCGAGGATCGCCGTCGTCATGCGCTCGGTGATCTCGTCGGCCGACTGCAGTTTCTCGCGTTTCTTGCCCGGCTCGCCATGGATGCCCATGCCGATTTCCATCTCATCTTCGCCGATCGTGAAGGTCGGCTTGCCAGCGCGCGGCACCGTGCAAGGCGACAGTGCTACGCCCATCGTGCGGATGTTGGCCAGCGCCTTCTCGGTCACCGCCACCACCTCGTCGAGCGAGCCGCCCTGGTCGGCCTTGGCGCCGCCGATCTTAAAGGCAAAAACCATGCCGGCCACGCCGCGCCGGCGGGCGGCTTCCTCCGGCGGGGCCGAGGCGACATCATCCTTGACCAGCACGGTGCGCACCTCGATGTCTTCGAACGAGGCCATCTCCGTGGCCATGTCGAAGTTCATTACGTCGCCGCCGTAGTTGCCGTAGATGTAGACCACGCCCTTGCCGCCGTGGATGCGCTTGGTCACTTCCAGCATCTGGTCGGCTGACGGGGAGGCGAACACGTCGCCGACGGCACAGCCGTCGAGCATGCCCTTGCCTACATAACCCAGGAAAACAGGGAGATGGCCCGAGCCGCCGCCCGTGGCCAGTGCCACTTTGCCTGTAAGCGGCGAGTCGGCGCGCACGATGCAGTGCACGTCATCTCCTGCGTACGCAAGCTGGTCAGGATGCGCCTTCAGCAGACCGTCGAGCATCTCGGGCACAAAATCCGCTGCCTGGTTGAGAATCTTTTTCATGCCTCAGCTCCTGCAACAGGGTTGGAGAGTATGGATATAATGCGACGCGCAAACGGGGGCCACGCGCGGTCGCTATGAATAGCTTTTGGGATAATGTTCAACGCACGCACAACTGCGCAAAGGGTCGGTAATACTATACATGATCCTCCGCCAACGCGCCAATTGTGCCCAAGCGCAACGTGCCGGGGACGTCATACGAACGCTCGCGTTTGCCCGTCCCCGGCACGTTGCGTTTGTCCCCGGCACATTCACGGGCGCAGGAAGTCGAAGTCGGCGCCTAGATTGGCTTGCTGGCAGTGCTGCATGTAGAGGGCCTCGTAGCCGCGAGCGTAGCGGGTGGGGGGTGGCGGGAGCGCGGCGCGGCGGCGGGCGAGTTCGGCGTCGTCCACGTGCAGCGTGAGCTCTCGGCGGTCGACGGAGAGCTCGATGATGTCGCCGTCGCGCACGAGGGCCAGCGGGCCGCCGATGGCGGCCTCGGGCGCGACGTGCAGGACGACGGTGCCGAAGGCGGTGCCGCTCATGCGGGCGTCGGAGATGCGCACGATGTCGGTCACGCCGGCAGTGGCGAGCCTCTTGGGGATCGGCAGGTACCCAGCTTCGGGCATACCCGGGCCGCCGATGGGGCCGGCGTTCTGCAGGACGAGGAAGTCGTCGGGCGTCACGTCCAGGTCGGGGCTGTCGATGCGGGCGGCCATGTCCGCCAGCGAAGTGAAGACTACCGCCCGTCCCTGCTTGTTGAGGAGCGCGTGCGTGGCGGCCGAACGCTTGATGACGGCGCCGTCCGGCGCCAGGTTGCCGTGTAGGACGACGAGTCCGCCCTCGGCCTGCAGCGGCGCGGCAGCCGGCCGGATGACATTCTGCCACTTGGGGAAGACGTATTCCTCGCCGAGGAGCTCACGCCAGGTCTGCCCCGCCACCGTCAAGGCGTCGAGGTGCAGCAGATCCCTGATCTCTTGCAGGAGGACGGGCATGCCGCCAGCGCGGTGGAAGTCCTCCATGTAGCCCGTGCCGGTCGGCTTGAGATCGACGAGGATCGGAGTGGTGGCCGCGACTTGATCGAGCCGGTCAAGCTCCAGGTTGATGCCCAGGCGGCCGGCGAGGGCCGTGAGGTGGATGACGCCGTTGGTCGAGCCGCCGATCGCCTGCAGCACGCGCAAGGCATTTTCGAAGGCAGCCGGGGTCATGATCTTGTCGGGGGTGAGCCCCAGTTCGATCAGCCGCACCGCCTGTCGGCCGCTCTCTTCGGCGTTGCGCATGCGATCGGCGTAGACGGCAGGGATCGAGGCGCTGCCCGGCAGCATCATGCCGAGTGCCTCGATCACGCAGGCCATCGTGCTGGCCGTGCCCATGACGCTGCAGGTGCCCGGCGTGGGCGCCAGCTGGCCTTCGACCTGGTCGATCTGCTCGCGGCTGATCTCGCTGCGCCGGTAGCGTGCCCAGAAGCGGCGGCAGTCGGTACAGGCGCCCAGCCGCTCGCCTTCGTACTGGCTGGTCAGCATGGGGCCGGCGGCGACGGCGATCGCCGGCAGCCCGGCGCTGGCCGCACCCATCAGCAGGGCGGGCAGCGTCTTGTCACAGCCGCCGGTCAGCACGACGGCGTCGAGCGGCTGCGCTCGGATCATGGACTCGGCGTCCATTGACATAAGGTTGCGGTAGAGCATGCTCGTGGGCGCCAGGAACACCTCGCCCAGCGAGATGGTGGGAAACTCCAGCGGCAGCCCGCCCGCCTGCCACACGCCGCGCTTGACCGCGTCGACCAGCTGCGGAAAGTGGCGGTGGCAGTTGTTCAGCTCGCTGTAGGTGTTGATGATCCCCACGATCGGCTTGCCGAGCGCCTCGTCCCCAAATCCCATGGCCTTTGCGAACGACCGGCGCAGATAGAGCGCAAATTCTTTGTCCCCATATTCGGTGAGGTTGTTTGCCAGACCTTGAGCTGCCATTGCTTGCCCAACTTTCTCGATCGGATGCGATGCGCTAGCGGCCTGTCGAGAGCCGCCGTTTAGTGCGCACGCCCACGTGTGCCTCTCTAGCACGTGGGCGTGCGCACTAAACGATGAACTTTGACAAGGTGTTAAATTCCCAACGAGACGAACTTCGTCTCCAAGTATTCGTGCAGCCCTTCCACTGAGCCCTCGCGGCCAAAGCCGCTCTGCTTGACGCCGCCAAAGGGCGCCTCGGCGGTGGCGGGCGTCATGTCGTTGACGCCTACGATGCCAAACTTGAGCCCCTCGTACGCCCGGATCGCCGTGCGCAGGTCGTTGGTCAGCACATAGGCGGCCAGCCCATAGGGGGTCGAGTTGGCCTGGCGCAGCGCCTCGTCGATCTCGTCGAACTGGTTGAGCAGCATGATCGGCCCAAAGGTCTCTTCCTGCATGGCGCGCATGCCGGTGGAGAGATTCGTCAGCAGTGTCGGCGCGTAGAAGAAGCCGCGGTCGCGGTTCGCCGGCGGCGCGCCGCCGGTCGAGGACCTCGGCACCCTTGCCCACGGCGTCGGCGACAAACCCCGTTATGCGGTCGCGTGCGGCGGCGGTTACCAACGGTCCGGTTGTCACCTGCGGCTCCAGCCCCGGCCCCACGACGAGCCCGGCGATCACCGATTGGCTCGCCGCAACAAAGTCGTCGGCGACGTCGCTGTGGACATAGAAGCGGCTCGGGGAGATGCAGACCTGGCCGTTGTTGCGGAACTTGGCGGCGACCGCCACCTTGGCCACCGCCTCGACGTCGACGTCGGGGAAGACCAGCACCGGCGCGCTGCCGCCCAGTTCCATAGCCAGCTTCTTGATGCCGTCGGCCGCGTTGCGCATTAACAGCTTGCCGACTGCCTGCGAGCCCGTGAAGCTCAGCTTGTCCACCAGCGGCGAGCGCAGCATGGCCTCGCCCATGGGGCCGGGCGCGCCGTTGACGAGGTTGAGCACGCCGGGCGGCAGCCCCGCCTCTTCGAGCACATTGACCAGCGCCATGGCGCTCATGGGCGTGAGTTCGCTAGGGCGCCCGACGACCGTGCAGCCGGCGGCCAGCGCGGCCGACCACTTGCGCGCCGGCAGGTAGGCCGGGAAGTTCCACGCCGTGATCGTCGCCACCACGCCGACCGGCATGGGCAGCGAGAGCAGCCGCTTGTTGCTGCGCCGCGGGGGGATCATGCGGCCGTAGGCGCGCTTCCCTTCTTCGGCAAACCAGTCGAAGAGGTCGGCGCAGGCGGTCCACTCGCCGCGCGCCTCGCCCAACGGCTTGCCGCATTCCCGCGTCATAATCGGCGCGAGGGCGTCGAGGCGGCTGTAGATCAGGTCCGCCGCACGGCGGAGGATGGCGCCGCGTTCGTAGGCGGTCATGGCCGCCCACTTCGGCTGGGCCACCGCCGCGGCGGCGATGGCAGCTTCGGCGTCGGCGGCATCGCCAAACGGCACCGCTTGAATGACCTCTTCGGTGGCCGGGTCGATCACCTGCCACGTGCCGCCATTGGGGCATCCACCCAGCGGCCGTCGATATACATGCGATAGTTCATGGCTAGATTACCTCTTCGCTGCGCTCACGCTCGTAGGCGGCGCGGCGCTCGGTCAAATAGGTCGGTACGGGGACATCCCACCAGCCGGGAGCCTGCCCGCCCGACGTGCCAAGCTGCGTGTCGATCATTACCTCGACGACCGCCGGCCTGCCCGCCGCCAGCGCCTCCTCCAGCGCGCCCGCCACATCCTCGGTGGCGGTCACACGCCGGCTGAGCGCACCGAACGCCTTGGCAATGTCGGCGATGTGCGGCGAGATAGGGCGGTCGTCCTGTTCGAACATGACGCCGTACTCGGCGCCCTCGCCAAAGGCCAGGGTCTGCAGGTCGCGAATGGCCTGCCAGCCCTGGTTGTTAAATACTACCGCAACCACGGGAATATCGTACTGTACGGCGGTCGCAAGTTCCTGGACGTTCATCAGGAAATCGCCGTCGCCGACCAAGGCCACGACCGGCGTGTCCGGCCGGGCGAGCTTGGCGCCGAGGGCGGCGGGATACGACCAGCCCATGGTGCTGAAGCCGCCGGCCGAGATGTAGGTCCGCGGCAGCGAGAAGGCCATCTCCTGGAAGACCTGCGCCTGGATGTTGCCGGCCGAGGTGAAGACAAGCCCGTCCTGGGGCAGGACCCGGCGCACATCGGCGATCACGCGGCCCATCGTCGGCGGCGAGGCGTTGGATTCCGCCAGGTCCCGAAAGCTGGCCAGCCAGTTCGCCACTTCCTGCTTGATTTCGGCCGTATAGAGCGCTGCCTGCCAGGTGCGCGGCGGTGCCGCTTCGGCCACTGCCAGGAGCAGGTCGCGCAGCACGGCGCGGGCATCGCCGCTGATGCCGACTTCGGCCGGGTAGTTCTTGCCGATCTCAAAGGGATCGATGTCGACGTGGATCAGCTTGGTGGGCGGGATGCTAAAGGAATAGCCCGGGCGGTACGAGGATGTGGCCTTGTCGGCAAAGCGCACCCCGACCGCCAGGAGCACGTCCGCATGCGCCGTCAGGTGGTTGCCGCAGGTGGTGCCGTTGCTGCCCATGTGCCAGCCGTAGAGCGGGTGGGTTTCAGGGAAGGCACTCTTGCCCTGCATGGTGGTGACGACAGCCGCGCCCAGGTGCTCGGCCAGCTGGTGCAGCTCGCGCTCCGCGCCGGCCAGGAGCACGCCGCCGCCGGCCAGGATCACCGGACGCTGCGCCTGGGTCAAGCAGCTCGGCGGCGCGCTGGATGGCTTGGGGATCGCCGCCCGGCACGCCCTGCGGGCGCCTGGTCGCAGGTTCCGGCAGGCTGCCAAGTTCGACGCCGGCCGCCTGGACGTCCATGGGCAGCGTGATCAGCGCCGGACCGGGCCGGCCGGTGCAGCATGGTGTTGAACGCCTGGCTGACTGCGCGTGGCAGTTGGCCAGGCTGGTCGATCCGCCAGCTGCGCTTGACGACGGCGTCGAAGACGCGCGGCAGGTCCGACCAGTACTGGCGGTCGATCTCCTGGAGCACGCCCACGCCGCGCATGTGGGTGTGGGTCTCGCCGATCAGCACGAGCAGCGGGATAGAGTCCACGTAGGCGGTGGCCAGGCCGAGGGCGGTGTTGGCGGCGCCGGCGCCGATCGAGGTGTAGACGGCCACCGGCTGCCCGCTGGCGCGAAAATAGCCGTCGGCCATGTGCACCGCCGCCTGCTCGTGGCGCGGCATGATGACCTTGATCTTGTCCTGGCGGCGGCGCAGGGCATCGATCAGCGGCAGGTTGCCGTGGCCGGGGATGCCGATGGCATACGGCACGCCCTCGCGGATGAGCATTTCGACGACGATTTCGGAGCCGTTCAAGTGTAGTGACATGGGTAATCCTCTCTAGTTCATGTCCCGGGGACTTACGTCGTGCTACGTCCCCGGGACACTGTTTGCATCACTCCGCCACCTTCACCGGCCGCCCCAGGCGCGCCGATTCTTGGGCGGCGAGGGTGAAGGCGAGCACGGCGCGGCCCTGTTCGCCGGTCAGCGAGGGGGGCTCGCCGGCAAAGTAACGCGTCGATCATGTGGCGCGTCGAGTTGATGAAGCTGTGCTCCCAGCCGACCGGCATGTCGGAGAAGGTGAACGTGCGCCGGTCGCGGTACATCACGACCGGCGGCACATCCATCATCTTGCCATGGCCGCGGGTGATCCAGATAACGCCCTTGGTGCCGGTAAGCTCGACCCGGTCGTCCTGGGCGTAGTGCTGCGTATCCAGCACCAGCTCGGGCGAGTAGACGACCTCGAGCGCGCCGACGCGGCCGTTGGCGAACTTCCAGGACACGATGGAAGGCGAGTCCAGAATGGCGCCCGGCGCGACTTCGGTGGCCCCGATCCAGGCGTGCACCTCCTCCGCCTGGCCCATGAAGTGCCAGCCCAGGGCGAACTTGTGGTGACCGTCGTCAAAAACAAGCGGGCCGCCTCCGTTCTGCGCCGGGTCGTAACGCCACGCCTGGGCCGCGGTGGGTACGACCCAGGCGTTGGGGCTCGTGGCGGCGTTGCTCTTGATACGAATGGAGAGCAGGTCGCCGATCTCGCCGGCATCGACCAGCGCCTTGGCCCGCTGGACCGGCGGGTAGAAGATAAAGTTCTCAAACACCTTGAAGAAGACGCCGGCCGCCTTGGCCGCGGCGATCATCTCGCCGGCCTGGGCGGTCGACAGCGCCATCGGCTTCTGCACCGAAATATGCTTGCCGGCGGCAGCGGCATCGATCGTCGCCTGGCAGTGCAGGTGGTGCGGCAGCAGGATCTCGACCAGGTCGACGTCCGGCAGCGCCAGCAGGTCGTGGTAGCTGCTAAAGATATGGTCGTCGCGCACGCCCCAGGTCCTCCCGCGGCGCTGGGCGTTCTCGACCACGGCGTCGGCGACCGCCACGATCTCGGTGCGTGGGTTGGCGAGATATTCGATGGCATGCAGGTCCGAGATGCGGCCCGTGCCGATAATGCCGACGCGTAATTTGTCCATGATTTCCCTCACATTCTTTGGGCTGCCCGCCGGCTATCCCTTAACGGAGCCCAGCGTCAGGCCGCGAATAAAATAGCGCTGGAAGAAGATAAAGACGATCAGCGTAGGGATGCTGGCGATGAGCGCCATCGCCCCCTGCACACCGTACGCCACGCTGTACTGTCCCTTGAGCGAGGCCAGCCCGACCATGATCGTCCGCATGTCGTCGGACTGGGTGAAGATGATCGGCCACAGAAAGTCGTTCCAGATCCAGGTGAACTGGAGTGTGGCGAGCACGGCGATCGCCGGCAGGCTGATCGGCAGCATGACGCGGCTCAGCACATGCCACTCATTGGCGCCGTCGATGATGGCCGCCTCGCGTATGGCCGAGGGTACGGTGGCGAAGAAATTGCGCATCACCAGCGTGCAGATGGGGATGCCGAAGGCCGAGTGCACGATGATCATGGGCCACAGGGTGTCGTAGAGATGGACCAGGTTAAAGAGCCGGAACAATGGGATCAGTACGATCTGTGGCGGGTAGAACATGCCGGCGACGACGAAGACAAACAGGACGTCGGAGCCCCGAAAGCGCAGCTTGCTAAAGACGTAGCCCGTCAGAGATGCCGCAGGAAATCGAAACGATCGTGGCGGGGATCGTCACCAGCAGCGAGTTGCGCGCATACACGAGCACATTGCCGCCCACCCACGCTTCGACGTAGTTGGTAAAGCGCAGCGCATCGGGCAGCGACCAGAGCCCGTCGCGTGCGATCTCTTCGGTCGTCTTGAAGGACGTCAGGAGCACGCCGAGGCCCGGCAGCGAATAGAGCAGGACGACGACGGTCAGCACGGCGTACAGGGCGATGGTCCCCCAGCTGCGGGACCGGCGTTCCGCCTGGCCTACAGGCGTGCCCGGCTGTGTTTCTGGTTGTGTATTTGCCGGCTGAACTATCTCAGTCATAGAGGCGATCCACTACCTGCACCTGGCGGAAATAGAAGACGATGATGAGAAGCGAAATGGCAAAGAGCACGACCGAGATCGCGCTGCCGTAGCCCATGTAGTATTTCTTGAACGACTCCGTGTACATAAACATGGCCAGGGTGTCGGACGAATGGAAAGGCCCGCCCTGGGTCATCACGTAGACGATGTCAAAGCTCTTGAGCGAGTTGATGATGGCCAGCGCCATGACGACGACGGTCGCCGGGAGCAGCAGCGGGATCACGACGTGGCGCAGGCTCTGCCAGTAGGTGGCGCCGTCAATCTCGGCCGCTTCGGTCAGCTCCTTGGGCACGGCCGTCAACCCGGCCAGGAAAATGACCATGGCCAGGCCCGTCTGCTGCCACGACCAGGCGAGGATGACCGAATACAGCGCAGTCTCCGGCTGGGCCAACCAGGCGTGCGTCCAAGCTGCCAGCCCCAGCCGGTTCAGCACGACGTTGAGCAGCCCCCAGTCCGGGTGGTAGACCCAGATCCACACCTGGCCGATGACGACGAGCGACAGGCAGATCGGCAGGTAGAAAAGCGACTTGTAGAAGTTGCCGGAGAAGCCGCGCCCGTTGAGCGCCAGGGCGATGACCAGGCCGCCCAGCGACGGCAGCAGGATGGCGGCAGCCATCCAGATGACAGTGTTCCAGATCGCATTGGCGAACAGCGGGTCACGCGTAATCTTGAGGAAGTTCTCGAAGCCGACGAAGTTGTACTCGGGGTTGAAACCGTTCCAGTCGGTCAGGCTGTAGTAGAAGGAGACGAGCAGCGGCGCCACCACAATGACGAGATATAAGGCCATAGGCGGCGCAAGAAAGAGCGCTGCCCACAAGCGGCGCGACCGGGCCATCAGCCATACTCCTTGGTAGAGATTGAGCTGTAGGGGGCACAAGGTCCGGCGGAAGATGCAGACGCCGACACGAGTGTCGGTCGACGCCTGCGCTCCGGGACCGCCGAACCTTGTGCCTCTACAGCGTTTACTTCTTGAACACTTCCTTGGCGACGCCTTCGGTTTCGGCCAGGTAGTCGGCATACTTGGACGGGTCGTTCATGAACTGGGCGAACATGTTCAACCCACCCTCAGCCATGGGCGGCGTCGTGGCCAGGTCATAATTAAAGGCAAAGACCTCGGCATCTGCCACCTGCTGGTTGGCCTTACTCATGACCGGATTATAGATGGAGGAGTCGACCTTCTTGCTGGGAGCCAGCGCGCCTTGGGCCTGCGCCCAGTCGGCCTGGACCTGCGGGTCAAGCAGGTACAGCAGCAGCTTTTCGGACTCGGGCTTGTGCTGCGAGGCTGCCGTCATGACAAAGCCGTCGACTGGGCCCAATGCGGCATTCGGCACGCCGTCCTTCATGGACGGGAAGGGGAAGAAATCATAGTTCTCGCCGGGCTTGAGGTTGTTGCCGTTCCAGTAGCCGGTGATCCAGGTGCCCATCAGCGTCATGGCAGCTTCGCCCTTGGCGACCTGGTCGGCGGCATCGGTCCAGTCATAGGCATTGGCGTTGTCGACAAAGTAGCCGTTGTCCACCAGCGTCTTCCACTGCTCCATAACCGCCATCACTTCGGGGTCCGTGTAGGAGGCTTCGCCGGCCATGAGCTTGGCACGGTATTCAGGACCGGCGGTGCGCAGCATCAGGTAGTCAAACCAGAATTGGGCGGGCCAGCGGTTCATAGAGCCAAGGGCAAAGGGCTTGACGCCGGCGGCCTTGAGCGTCTCGGCGGCTGCCATCAACTCGTCCCACGTGGTGGGCATGGTCGTGATGCCCGCATCGGCCATCACCTTGGGGTTGTAGAACATGCCGACGTAGTGATAGCCCATGGGGATGAGGTACTTGCTGCCGTTGTAGGTAGAAGCGCCGTCGGCGATGCCCGCCGGAATCACGTTGTCCAGGTCATTGGCCTTCCAGAAATCATCGATCGGTGCCAGGCGGCCGCCGTCGGTTACAAACTGCGTGCGGGCGCCTGCCCAGTAGGAGAAGACATCCGGCGGATTGTCGCCGGCCAGCGTCACCAGGATCTGCGTCTTGAAGTCCTCGTGACCGGCGGAGTTGTCGACGGCCTCGATGCCGGGATTGGCGGCGTTGAAGCCCTCGAAGATCTTGCCCATGGCTTCCTTGCCCAGCGTGTCACTGAAGTAATGGATGACACTGAGCTTGACGGGTTCGCTCGACCCTGCGGCCGCTGCGCCGCCCCCGGCATTTGTCGCCGCGGGTGCCACGGCCGTGCAGCCGCCCAGCGCAAGGGCAAAGGCCAGCAGCAGCGCAATTAACAGCGTAGATGATTTGTGCATCGGTCTTCTCCTGTGATGAAAGAAAAAGGGCAAACGGGTTCAACGGGTTGACAGCTGACTTCCACGCGGCTGGCGAGGCGGGCGCAAGGCTGCCGGGCACCAGTAGGTGCCTTGGGCACTGCTGCCGCCTACACTATGAGTGTTACAATAGATGGAAAGCAGGATGTGCAAACAAAGTCACACTCGTTTCATATCCTATTTGAATTTTTTCACAAAGTCAAGCCTGAAATTTCCGGTTTCATATGCAATGTTGAGGTGTTAGCCGACAGTTTTGCCATTTGGATGCTAATGTGTAGAATCGGGGTGTGAAAATATAGCTAATATTTTCACACCCCGATTCCTGATGCTGATAGAGAGTGGAATCCTGCATGCGCCGCAAACAAGCTGTAACGATTCTTGATGTTGCCAGGGAGGCCGGGCTGTCACCCAGCACGGTGTCACGTGTGCTCAACGGGAAGGGCTACTTCAGCGACGAAAACGCACAGCGCGTGCATGCGGCCGTCGCCGCACTGGGCTACCAAGCCGAGCACCGCAGCGCGCCCGGCTCCTAGGAGCCGGCGACGCGGCTGATCGGGCTGATCATTCCGGATATCTCGAACGTCTTCTATACGGCACTGGCCGGTGCGCTGCTCGACGGTCTGCACGCCCTGGACTATGAGCTGATCGTGTGCGTCAACAACGAGGACGCCCAGATGGACCTGGACTACCTGGAGATGCTCCAGGCCAAGGGCGTGGACGGCATCTTCTACACGCATCCCGCCCAAGGCAATAACTCCAGCCCATGTCCGCCGCCTGGCGGAAGCGGGCATGCCCATCGTCGAGCTCAACCGGCAGCGCGAGCAGGACTTCCTGGACGCCGTCCTGCCGGACAACTTCCGAGGCGTGCACCAGGCGGTCGAGTATCTTGCCGAGTTAGGGCACCGGCGCATCGGCTTTATCAGCGGCTCGGCGCAGATCACCACGGGGTCCGAGCGCCTGCTCGGCTATCGCAGTGCCGTGCGCCAGTTGGGGCTGGACGAGGATCCCGACCTGCTCAAGGTGGGCAGCTTTACACGTATGCACGGCGAGCGCGCCATGGCGGAACTGCTGGCGCTCCCCACTCCGCCCACAGCGCTGATTGCGGGCAGCAACCGTATCTCGATGGGCGCACTAATGGTCATGGGCCAACGCAGCGTGCGCATTCCCGACGACATCTCGGTGATCGGCTACAACGACACCGAGTGGCTCACGGCCTGGAACCCGCCCATCACGGCCGTCGACATCGCGGTCGACGAGATGGCGCGGCTGGCGGTGGATCTCCTACACCGGCGCATTACCGGCGGCAAGAGCTACGACGGCAAGCCGGTGACCTACCACCTCAGCACGTCGTTGATTGTGCGCCACTCCTGCCGGGAGTGCCGCTCAGCACGCCAGCATGCTATGATCAGATAACCCAGTTACGCGTGATGGAGAACTCTATGCCAGGTTATCTGCAGGCCGTACGTGCGTTCAGCCCTAGTTTGTGGCGCTTATTTGCCGCGCTCGCGATGGTTATCTGTGTAACCATGGGGCTGCAGGCGGTGCTGCTGAATCTCTATCTGCTGCGCCTGGGTTACGACGCTCGCTATGTTGGGCTGCTTGCCGGCATCGGCCAGACTTGTCTGGGCGGTATCCGCCCTACCAGCAGTCCTCATCAGCAGCCGGATCGGGCTGCGCAACAGCTTTGCGATTGAGCCTGGCGCTCGGCGGCCTTGGGCTGGTGCTGGTGCTCTGCGCCGAGTCCCTCCCCCGCCAGTGGTGGGAGACCTGGCTGATCGCGGGCCAGGTCGTGATGAATGTCGGCCTGGCCATCGGCACGGTCAGCATGCCGCCGTACATCATGGCCGTCACCGGCGAGACGCGAGCGGCCGCATGCGTTCTCCTTTGTGGCGGCGCTCATTCCCTTTGCCGCGCTGGTCGGGAGTATCATCGCCGGCATTCTGCCCGGCCTGTGGGCAGCGCGCCTGGGTATCGGGATGGAGCAGCCTGCGCCGTACCGGCTGGCCCTGTGGCTCGGGCCGCTTCATTTGCTGGCTGGGCATCCTGCCGCTGATGGGGGCGGATCCCGGGTATGTGCATGAGGAGGAAGTATCCGGCGAGCAAGTCCCTGTACCTGTACAAGGGCGGACAAGCAGGCGGGCGCCGCTGGGGCTGCTGCTCTTCTGGGGCATCTTTGTGCTCATCGCCGCCATCGGCGAAGGTTCGGTGCGCACGTTCTTCAACGTCTACATGAACAACGCGCTTGCGCGTCCCGCCCGCCACGATCGGCGTGATTATGGGGGCAGCGCAGATCCTGCCGATCGTGGCGGCGCTGGCGCTGCCGTTGGCGTTGACACATTGGGGCGCGGGCTACACCTTAGGCGCAGGGCTCCTGGTCATGGCGGCCTGCCTGGCGCCGCTCGCCACCACGCCGCAGCTCTGGATCGCCGCCGCGGCCTACATGGGGGCGATGGCTTCCTTTACCATCGTGGGTGCCGGCCGCGATCTCTTTGGGCAGGAGATGGTGATCCCCCGCTGGCGCACCAGCAGCCAGGCGGTGGCGATCTTTGGGCTGGCGATGGGCAATGCCGTGGCGGCGGTCCTGGGCGGGCTGCTGATTCTGGCTGTGGGGTTTGGCGTACTTTACTTGTTTGGCACGTCGGCGGCGTTTGTGGCGGCGGTGCTGCTGTTCACCTACCTGTACCTGCGGGGAAGGCGGCGGACAAGGTACGCGGTCAAAGGGTCAGGGGCATCGGCGTAGGGGCACGTGCCCCGAACGCAAAATACACCCTCAGAAGGCAAAATTGGGGTATTGCCAACTCGAGAAGTGTGTGCTATGCTGGTCAACGGTTCGTTTCGTGATTTCGTTCATTTCCTCGAAAGGAGGCGCAGCATGACAGCCCAAGTCTTTGTCACCACTGCCTGCTCGCGCCTGCCGCTCGTCTGCTAACGAACTATCTCGTTTGCCGATCAGCCGCGGGTGCACCAAGCCCGCGGCTTTTTTTGTTGCCAGTGAGGAACCGGGAACTTCCGGTCGCCAAGGCCCTTTGGGGTCAGCCCAGCCAGGGCAGACGACGCTTCCCGCCTTCCTTGCTCAAAAGCCACGGGTTAGCCGGAGACCCGTGGCTTTTCGCGTCCTGCGCGGAGCCCCGGGAAGAACAAGTGTTTTGTTTTCCAGGAGACTCCGACCGTGTCTTTTGACCTGTATCACGACGAGTACGAATATCTCGCCGCACGTTTTCAACTGAATACCGACGAAGACAACCCCGCACGCGGCGGCAAGCCGCGCAAGAAGGGCAAGCACGTGCCGCCAGCCTGGCGGACTCGCAGCCCAAGCTGGAGGATGCCTTCCACACTACCTACCGGCCCGCGCGGTACGAGGAGGTCTTTCTCAAAGAGTCGCTGCAGCCGTTCGTCACCCAGACGCTGATCGACGACGTCCTGGCGCTGGTGAAGGGCGGCAAGGAGGCGAACGTCTACCTATGCCAGGCGGCACCGCACCTCGACGTCGAGCTGATCGCCGCCAAGGTGTACCGCCCGCGCCAGTTTCGCAACCTGCGCAACGATATCACCTATCGCGAGGGGCGCGAGCTGGTCAACAGCCTGGGCATCACGATCAAGAACCAGGACAACCGCGAGATGCGCGCCATCGACAAGAAGACCTCGTTCGGGGCCGAGTTGACGCATGTCTCGTGGCTGATGCACGAACACATCACGCTCGACCGGCTGCATAAGCTGGGCGCTGCGGTGCCCAAACCGCTGGGTGTGGGCGAGAATGCGATTCTCATGACCTACGTCGGCGATCGCAGCCGGCCTGCGCCCGTGCTGCACGGCGTCTCGCTCTCGCGAAAAGAGGCGGAACCGCTGTGTGACGAGGTGCTGCGCAATATTGAGCTGATGCTCGCCCACGGCATGATCCACGGCGACCTCTCGGCCTACAACATCCTGTACTGGGAGGGCAAGGTCACGCTGATCGACTTCCCGCAGGTGACGATGAGCGAGAGCAACCACAACGCATACCGCATCTTCCAGCGTGACGTGCAGCGTGTCTGCGAATACTTCGCCATGCAGGGGGTAGAACGCGATGCAGACGCCATCGTGCGCCGCCTGTGGGCTCGGTACGTCCGCCTGGCGCCGGATCGCACGGTGCAGGACGGCGTATGAGGGATCAAGCAATGTCCCGGGGACGTCCAACGTCCCCGGGACATCTCCTCCTTACACCTTCACGACCTGCTGGACCAGCTGCTCGCTCATGTCCCAGAGGCGGCGCTGGGCGGCTTGGTCATAGGACGCAGCCGACGACTTGACCGGCTGTCGCTTGACGAAGTACTTGCCGGTGACGCCTTCGACTTCAGGCGAGGACGCCAGGTAGATCGTGGTCTCTGCCCCCTTTTCGGGGCTGATGGCGAACATCTGGGCCAACGGCATGATCGCGCTCCAGATGCCGCCGTTGGAGCGGCCGAAGTTGGAGGCGACAAAGCCGGGGTGCAGTGCATTGGCCGTCACGCCGCTGTCCTCGAGCCGCCGCGCCAGTTCATAGGTGAACATGACATTGGCGAGCTTGGACATCGAATAGACGCCAAACGCACTGTACTTCTTCTCGCTCATGAGGTCGTCGAACTTGATCGACCCGCCCTTGTGTGCGTCCGAAGAGACGTTGACGATGCGCGCTGGCGCACTGGCCAACAGCACATCCTGGAGCAGCTGCGTGAGATAGAAGTAGTTGAGATGGTTGAGCGCCATCGTCATCTCGTAGCCTTCGGCCGTAACCTGGCGCGAGGAGAAGACGGCGCCGGCGTTGTTGATCAGCACGTCCAGCCGGTCATTTTGTGCCAGGAACTGCTCCGCCACCTGGCGCACCTGTGCCATCAGCGATAGATCACCCGCAATAAAGGTAATCTGATCGTTGCCGGTCGATGCTTTGATTTGGGCTGCCGTCGCTTCGCACTTCTGCGCGCTGCGGCTGACGAGCACAAGCTTGGCGCCCTGCGCTGCCAGCACCTGGGCAGTAATCAGCCCGATGCCGCCGGTGGCGCCGGTGATGAGGCAGACCTTGCCTGCCATACTCTTGGTGGCCGCGGGCGCGGCCGGTGCGGCCTTGGCGGCGCCCGTCGGTCTGAGGTTCGGCCTGAGACTGGAACTGTGCTGCTGTCATGTGCTTATACCAGGGTAGCCGTCAGCTTGATGTTGCCTACTCCGGCCAGTGCCTTCGAGATCGGGCAGCCTGCCTTGGCTTCAGCCGCCAGCTGCTGCAACTGCGCGTCGTCAAGGTTGGGTGCGCTCACGCGCGTGTCCAGTTCGATGTCGGTAATCGCCGGTCCGGCACCCAGGTGTACGGTGGAGGTCGTCTCGATGTTGGTGGGGGTGAAGCCCGCCTTGGTCAGCAGCGCCGACAGGAACATCGAGAAACAGCCGGCATGGGCCGCACCGACCAACTCTTCCGGGTTTGTACCGGGGCCTTCTTCGAAACGAGATGCATAGGTATACGGACCCTCATAGGCACCGCTGCCCAGGCGCATCGTCCCGGCGCCTTCACGCAGTGTTCCCTTCCAAACTGCACTCGCTTTACGCACTGCCATATTTCAATCCCCCTTGTGTGAATTACATTGTTTGATATACATTCACACTACAACCCGGGGGCGCCGGAATCTGTGAGCGCACTCCCAGACGCCAGAAGAAAGCGCAGCGCACGCGGCAGGCGCCGGGCCCAGGCCGGTTCGGTGTGACGATCACCCTTGCCCTGCACATAGAGCAGGTCGGCGCCGTCGACGTATCCTTTTTCTACGGCCAGGGCTGCCAGTGGCTGTGCGCTGCTTTCGCGCGTGCCGTTGTCGACGTAGAGCCTGCCGCCCGGCACCAGCTGCTCACGCACGACGCCGTAGACTGCGCCGTTCGCAACCCAGAGCGAAGGGCTCATCACCATGGCCCCGCCAAACACGTCCGGCCGGACACAGTAGGCGTACAGGCTGATCAAGCCGCCCATGGACGAGCCGCCGATCACGGTGCCGCAGGCGTCCGGCACCGTGCGCAAGTCGTGGTCGACGATCGGCTTCAACGTTTCTGCCACAAACTCGACATAAGCAACGCCGCGGCCGTGCCGCCAGTGGGCGAACGGGTTATACTCCTCGATCCGCTGGGCTTCCATGTGATAGGGGGCGACCACGATTGCCTCAATGCCCGCGGCCGCCAGTTGTGTCATGGCTTCGCCCGCCCGCCATGTTTTACCCCCGAAGGCTGTCGCCGGGTCGAATAGGTTCTGTCCGTCCTGCATATACACAACGGGATAGCGCTTTTGCCCTGTGTCGTAGGTTGCAGGCAGATAGAGCAGCACCGTGCGCTCATTGCTCAACTGCGGACTGCGCACGACGCTGGCCAGCAGTTGCCCGGAGATCCCTGCTTCCTGCCAGGCCGCCACCGGATAGGGCGCCCACCGTGTGCGCACGCCGTCCAGCACTTGTTCTAAGGAACTGCCTTCGATCGTCAAGCTCTTGCTCTCCGCAGGCAGCATTCATGCCGCCTGTCCTTGTGTTTGTTGGGTAGGATTGTACCTAATCAGGTCGATCTGCCCACATTTATGGGCAGCAGGGGTGCCCTTACAGATCGTGTGGTTCAAATTTGTAGCTGCAAGAGCGGGGGAGCGCTTTGACAACATACCGCTGTCGGTGCGACACTACGCCTTACACCCGCAGCCGCATGACGCGGCGCGGCCTAGAGAGGAAATGCGTTTGATCGCCTATTGTCCGACCAGCAACTTCCGTGGCCCAGCGTCTTTGAGTCCCCTGCGCTGCCCCATGACCGGCGCGCCACTTGAATATACGGACCTGCCGGACTTCGTCCCGGCCGCGATCGATACGCGTGAGATGGGGATCTGGCGATACAGCTCCTTTTTGCCCGTGGTGGCGACCAACCAGGCCCGTGTCACATTAGGCGAGGGCTGGACCCCGCTGATCCGCGACGAGTGGGCCGGATTGTCCTTGCATTGGAAGATCGACGCCCTCATGCCTACGGGCAGCTATAAGGACCGTGGCGTCTGCGTCATGGTTAACTGGCTGAAGGGCCTCGGCTATGAAGTGCTGGTCGACGATTCGAGCGGCAACGCCGGTGCCAGCTTGGCCTGCTATGCCGCCCGGGCAGGGCTGCGTTCCGTCATTTTTGTACCCGAGGTCGCACCGGAGCCCAAGAAGGCGCAAGTTTCGATCTATGGCGGCGAGCTGGTGGAAGTGCCGGGCCCGCGCTGCCGAGGCGACGAAAGCGGCAGAAGCCATGTCCTACAACAGCCGCGATCTGGCCTACGCCTCGCATGCCTGGCATCCTGCCTTCTTGTTGGGCCAGATGACTGTCGCCTATGAGATCTGGGAACAGCTTGGCCGCCTGGTGCCTGACTGGATCGTGGCGCCGGTCGGCCACGGGGGCACCCTGCTGGGCGCCTGGCGTGGCTTTCAGCACCTGCGCCGCTCGGGCGTCACGTCCAAGCTGCCACGCCTGCTGGCCGTACAGGCCGAGCCGTATACGCCGATCTACGAAGCCTTCCAAAACCACTGGGCGGAAATTCGCCCGGAACTGCACATGCGCACGATTACAGCAGACGGTATTACGATCAGCCACCCGGTGCGTTGGGCTGCCTTGCTGGAGGCGATCCAGTTTTCAAAGGGCACCGTAATGGCCGTGACTGAAGAGGAGGTCAAAGAGGCCCATCAAGGGCTCGCCGCCCGCGGCCTGTTTGTCGAGCCAACAAGCGCCACCATCGCCGCTGCCCTCCGCAAGCGTGACGGCGATTTAATCAAAGCCCGCGACGTGGTGGTCGGCATTTTGACCGGCCATGGCTTAAAGAGGCCGCCCATGCTCGCAACACCCTAAGGAGGTAATCATGTCAGCGCAGCACCCGCTGCCAGATGAGCAGCCGAGTGATCAACTGGGACCCAAGCCAGATGATCAGCCGGCTGGCCAACTGGCCAATCACAACTCTGCACCGCCCCCCGGCGCAGACCCTAAGCGCCCATTGCACCCAGTCGAGGCGCGCTTGGGCATTTGCTTCCACGACTCGACTTTGCTCGACCGCGCCTTCATCCATCGCAGCTACCTCAACGAGCTGCTCGACGACAACGCGGAATTGGTCGACAACGAACGCCTGGAGTTCCTCGGCGACACGGTGCTGGGATATCTCGTCAGCGAGCGCCTTTATCATCTGTTCCCCCTGCAGCAGGAAGGCGACCTCACTAACCTGCGTTCTGCGCTTGTCCGCCGCGAGACGCTGGCGCGGCATGGCGCTGGAACTGGATTTGGGCTCGTATCTTAAGCTCGGGCACGGCGAGGAGGAGAGCGGCGGGCGCACGCGCCCTGCCACGCTGTGCGCCGTCTTCGAGGCCTTGATCGGCGCCGTCTACCTAGATCTAGGTACCGACACGACAAAGGACGTCATCTTTGGCCTATTGGCCGCCGATATTGAGCGCCTGCAGGCAACCACCCACACTAAGGACCCTAAGAGCCGGCTGCAGGAGCAGGTGCAGGCCAATGAGGGAATGACGCCGCGTTACAAGGTGGCGGAGTCCATCGGGCCGGACCATGCCAAGCACTTTATCATGCTGGTGCAGGTCAACGGACGTCCACGCGGGGTCGGCCAGGGCCGCAGCAAGCAGGAGGCGGCGCAGCAGGCCGCAGCCATGGCGCTGCACCGCATGGGGCTGCCTGCCAGCGAATACGTGCCGAATCCGGAGCTGGAAGCCAGGTACGGGTTTGTGGACGACGTCCCGGGGACATCAGGCAACGTCCCGGCGACGTGAGATCGCGCCAATGTCCCGGGGACGCGCGAAACGCAAGCGTTCGCATGACGTCCCCGGGACGTGTCTTCGTCACTACATCTCGACGACTTCTGCCAACTCTGGCGGGATGGTGTCGCTGCCGCCGGAGGCCTGGTTGACGATCTTGTCGCCCTCAAGCCGTAGGCTCATGACGCGGCTCACACCGTCGTCGCCCATGGTGACGCCGTAAATGGTGTTGGCACCCTCCAGCGTGCGGCGGTTGTGGGTGACGATGATGAACTGGGTGTCCTGGCTCATGTCTTCCAGCATCAGCCGGAAGCGATCGATGTTGGCCTCGTCCAGGGCGGCGTCAACCTCGTCGAGCACGCAGAAGGGCGTCGGGCTGACGCGCAGGATGGCAAAGATCAAGGCACAAGCCGATAGCGAGCGCTCGCCGCCCGACAGCAGCGCCAGGCTCTGCGGGCGCTTGCCGGGCGGGCGAGCGATAATTTCGATGCCGCTGGCGCCGATGTGTTCGGGGTCGGTCAGCTCCAGGTGGGCCGTGCCGCCGTTGAACAACTGCTGGAACAGCCGGGTAAACTCCTTGCCCACGGCGTCGAAGGTGCGGCGCAGCTCGACCTCCATGCGCTCGTCGAGCTCGGCGATGATCTTCTTCAAGTCGGCCAAGGCCGCATCCAGGTCTGCCGACTGCGTGAGCAGGAACTCGTGGCGCCCGGCGGCCTCGTCGTACTCGCGCACGGCATCCGGGTTGACGTTGCCGAGGCGCGCCAGGCGTGCCCGCAGCTCACGCACCTCTTCGTCCATGCCGTCGGGAATGGATTCCACCACCGGCAGCTGCTCGACAAACGCGTCCCACGGCAGCGGGGGCTGGTAGGCGACGTCTTCACTCTGTTCCAGTGCCACCAGGCCCAAATCCTGCTGGATCTCGCCACGCAGCTGTTCCAGCATATCCTGGCTGCGCTGGAGGTGGAGCTGAGCGGCGTTCCACGCCGTCTCTTCGCGGCGCAGGGCACCTTGCAGCGTGCGTTCCTGGGCCTGCTCTTCGGCCAGGCTGGCGTCGAGGATCTGCAGCTGCGCTTCCAGCGGGTCAATTTGCGCCTGGAGCACCGCAATCTTGGTGCTCAGGTCATTTTCCTGGCTGCGCAGAGCCGCCACCTGCTCCCCCAGCGTGGCCATCGCCTCTTCGAGCCCGGCGATCTGGCGCTGCTTGGCTTCGATCTGGTCGGCGGTGGACTGCCGGCTGCGCAGGGTATTGTCCAGCAGGGCCTGCTGGCTGCGCAGCTGCCCCTGTGCTTCGGCGGCTGCCGCGCGCCGTTCGGCCAGCTCCTGCAGCAGCTCGTCGGCGCGGGCGGCGGCCAGGTCAGCCTCTGCCTGGACCACGCCGGCCTGTGCCGAGGTTGACGCCTGCTCGAAGCCGGCAAAGCTGGCCTGCAGGGCTTCGGCACGCTCCGCGAGACCTGCCAACTCGACGTTGGTCTGGGCACACCGCTCCTCCTGCCAGCGGCGTGCCTGGGCCGCGCGATCCGCACGCCGCCGCAGCTCCTCGACCTGCTGGCGCTGCGCCCGCTCCTGCCGTGCCAGCTCGGCGAGGGTGCGCTGGCGTTCTTCGAGCTGGAGGCGCGTCGTTTCGATGCGCTTGTTGTAGTCGCCGCAGGCGGCGGCTGCGCCGCGCGCTTCCTGGCTGCTGCGCTCAATCTGCGCCGGCAGGTCGCGCAGCTCGCGCTCGCGACTTAAGAGTGAATCGTCGCCGCGCGTGTTATCGCTGCCGCCAGTGACGGCGCCGCCGGGGCGCACGATCTCACCCTCAAGCGTGACCACAGTCGGGCGGGCGCCGCCGCTGAAATTGTCAAGTGCGCTGCGTGCGGCGGCCAGGTTTTCTGCTACCCACACGCGGTTCAGGAGCTGCTGCATGGCAGGCGCGACGGCGGCGTCAAAGTCCACCAGGTCCACGGCGTTGCCGAGAATGCCGCGTGCACGCGGGGCGGCGATGGGGGGCAGCACTGAAAGCCGGTCGAGCGGCAGAAAGGTGGCGCGCCCGCCGCGCTGCTGCTTGAGATATTCGATGGCGGCGCTGGCATCGTTCCAGCTCTCGGTGATGACGTTTTGCAGTGCCCCGCCCAGTGCCGTCTCGACTGCCTTCTCCAGGTTCGATGGCACCCGCAGCAGGTTGGCGACCGTGCCCAGGATGCCGCGCAGTTGGCCGCCGTTTCTGCCGCCTGCCTTGCTGCTCTGCGCCGCAGAGAGCACATTGCGCACACCGCTGCCGTAACCCGCCCCTTCTTCACGCAGGCGGCTGAGCAGGTCCTGGCGCGTGTGCAGCCGGTCTAGCGCCCGGTCGGCGGCGCGGCGGGTTTCTTCAGCCTGGCGCAGCTCGCTGCGGAGCGTCTCAATCTGCTGTTCGTGGGTACGAATCTCAGCCTGGAGGCCGCCGACGCGTTCGTCCGCCTGCCCGGCCTGGGTCTCGGCGGCAGCCAGCGCCTCTTCGGCGGCGGCAACCTCCTGTTGGGCTTTTTCCAGTGCCGCCGTATGCTGTGCCAATTCTGCCTGCACTGCCACGCGCCGCTCGCCCAGCTGGGTGAGGCGGCTGGATGCGTCTGTCTGCTGGTCCTGCTGGCGTCGCAGGAGGCCGCGGGCGACGTCCAGGTTTTTGACCAGTGCCTGCCGTGCCTCCTGGCGCTGGCCTACCTCCGCCTGCAGTGCATCCGCCGCACGCTGGCGCTCAGCCTGCAGCACCTGTGTCTCGGCAACGGCGGCTTGCAGCTCGGCGACACGGCCGCCGAGCGTTTCCTGCTGGCTGTGCAGCGGCGCCAGTTCGCGCCTGGCGTCTTCCTGGCGGGCGTACAGCTGCCGGAGTCGCTCCTGCGCCACGGCTAGCTCGCGGCCGACAGTTTCGGCGTCACGGTGCAAGCCCGAGCCGGATGCGTGCAGGTCGGCCAACTCGGCGCGCAGTTCGCGCTGCCGGGTGCGCACCGCATCGATCCGTGCCGTGACTTCGGCCAGCGCCGCCTGCCCCTCAGTTACGACGGTCCGGGTAGAAGTTTCGGCGGCGTGGCTGGCTTCCAGCTGGCCCAGGGTGCTGTGCCAGCGGAACCCGTACCAGTCGCGCAGCAGCGCCTGGAGGTCGGCAGCAATCTGCCCGCGCTCGCGCGCACGTTCCGCCTGCCGCTTCATGTAGCCCAGGCGCGGGCTCAACTCGGCGACGATATCCTGCACGCGGGTCAGGTTGGTCTGTGTGGCATCCAGGCGGCGCATCGCGGTGGTGCGCTTGATTTGGTAGCCCGTAATGCCGGCGGCCTCTTCAAAGAGCGATCTGCGCTCCTCGGGGGCCATGCTCAGGGCCCGGTCGATCAGGCCTTGGCCCACGACCGAATAGGTGCGTTTGCCGAGGCCGGTCTGCGCCAGCAGGTCGATGACGTCCTGCAGCCGCACGCGCTGGCCGTTGACCAGGTATTCGTTATCGCCGTCCCGGTAGGCGCGCCGGGTAATCTCTACCTCGGTGTACTCGAGCGGGATTTCGCCGTTGGTGTTATCCAGCGCGATGGTCACCTCGGCCATGCCGAGACGCGGCCGCTTGTCGCTGCCGGCGAAGATGACGTCGCTGGTCTTCTTGGAGCGCAGCAGGCTGAAGCTTTGCTCGCCGAGGCACCAGCGCATAGAGTCGACGATGTTGCTCTTGCCGCTGCCGTTGGGGCCGACGACGGCCGTTATGCCCGGATCAAATACAAACTCCGTGCTGCGGGCGAAGGTTTTAAACCCATGGATGGTAATGCGGTTGATGCGCATGGTGCTCAGTTATTCAGGCCGAAGTAGAAGCAGTAAGCATCACGTTCGGCTACGTAGCCTATGGTATTGGCGTAAAGTGCCAGAAGGGCGGCAGCAGCAGTTCCAATAGGATGCCGAGGACAAACATACCGCCAAAGACTAGCAGCGGCAAACGCCGGCTGCGGCCGAATTCGCGCAGCCCAGCTCCAAAGCGGCCCGAAGCCAGCGGCTCGGCCAGCAGCACAAGCAGACCGCCGGCACCGATAATCTGGAAAATGCTCCATAGCGGCATGGCGAAGACTACCTGGAGCGGGTTTGGCAGCGTGTGGCCCAGTGTGGCGGCGCCAAAGGCCGCCAGGTTGGCCATCTTCATCAAGAACCAGGCTCCTACAAAGCCGGCTGTTAAGAGGCTGCCCAGCACGATGCCTAGGATTTCGACGACGCTGACCAGAGGCTGCGTGGCAAAGGATGCGGGCAGCGGGCTCGACTGCGCGTTGTTGGCGTAATACCACTCTGCAAAGGCCGCGCGATAGTTAAAGCCATCCTCGAAGGCCCGCTCCGTGCGCATGGCGTCGAACCAGGTCAGCGCAAAGACGGTTACCATCGTCAAGGCCAGCCACAGGAAGACCACGATGAGCGCGCTGCGCAAGTCGCGCCGCCGCAGCGGTATCAGCAGGAATACGGCCAGGGCGAGCGCCTGCACTAAGGGGAGAAAGCGAAATTGGCCCAGCACCAGGGGAAACCCCGTCGTGAGCAGGGCGAAGAAGCCTACCATGGCAAAGTAGACTGGATCCCGGCTGAGGTTGTATTCCTTCTCCATATGCGCTGCCTGTTGCTGCTGGTCACGTCGGCTCCGTTACCTGCCGCGTGACCTGTGTTTGTTCCAAAGAAACGGGGTGGCTGAAGTCTCAGCCACCCCGCCTGTTCTGCTTGCGGTTCCGCACTATGGGTGCGGACCTGACCCTTTACTTCTGGCGGTTCGGGTCCAAGATCCACTGCACGAGGCTGTTGATCTCATCGGCGGACATACGATCGGTGAAGTTGGCCGGCATGACCGGGTTGTAGCCGGGCTCGACATAGGCAGTCGGGTTGACGATGCTGGTGTGCGTGAAGGTCACAGCATCCTCGCCCGGCACCTTGCTGCCCGCCAACTCGTACAGGTTGCCCAGGTTGGGGGCGACCGGTCCCTTGTTGGTGTCGGTCTGCGGCTGGTCGATGTTGTGACAGCCGACGCAGCCCATGTCGACGAACAGCTGCTGCGGCGTGCGCGGGCCAGTCGCCTCGGCGGGTGCGGTTGTCGTCACGGCCTGGCCGGTGTAGATGTCGGTCATCGGCGCGTTTTGGAACGGCTGCCATGGGTCGGTTTCGGCCGTCTGGGTCTTAGCGTCCGCTTCCCAGTTGAGCACAAAATCCGTGACGTCCTGCACCTGGTCGTCGCGCAGCGGGCCGCCGTAACGAGACGACCATGTTGGCATCATTTGGGCCCACTGCGAGGTCTTGTTGGCCGGGCGGCCGGCAGCCACCGTTAGCTTGACATAATCGTTAAGCGTAGCCGGCGAAGCCGATATCTTTGAGGCGCCCTTCAAAAAAGTAGCGCGAGTGGAGGGCCGGGGCCACGCCGGGCAGGCCCTTGCCATCGGGGCCATGGCATGCCGAGCAGTTGTTGGCAAAGATGGCCGCGCCGTTCTGGACCGAGCGGCCGGCGAAGTTGAGGGTCTGTGCTTCCATGCGCGGGGTCTCGATCACCAGCTGGAAGAGCAGCAGGGCGATCATAGCCAGCACGCCCAGCAGGGCAAGCCCCAGCTTGGCCAGCGGCGAGCGCACATATAGGAAGCGGTACCACGGTCGTTTCATGATCCTTTACGTCCTTGTTGTATGCCGCCTACTGCCCGGCCGGTGCCTCAGAGTTTTGCCGCAAGAAGCTGAAATTCTTCAGGCCATACTGTTCCCAGTACTGGGCATTTTCGTGGAGGAAGAAGATACGCTTGTAGGTTT
Source organism: uncultured Chloroflexia bacterium (assembly GCA_963791135.1). Classification (GTDB taxonomy): domain Bacteria; phylum Chloroflexota; class Anaerolineae; order Caldilineales; family Caldilineaceae; genus Fredericiella. The sequence goes on along the minus strand of CAWBRX010000002.1, from coordinate 64,843 downwards.
CGTCCTTGCCATCCGGGCTAAGCCAGAACAGCTCCCACGTAATGCGCTTTAGCTGCGGCTGTTCCTGGCTGATCGTCAGGACGCCATAGGCATCGTTGAACGCCTTATCCTTCTTGTCGAAGGCGGCGATGCCGGCTTCGAACTCGTGCAGGACGTGGTTCAACTCTTCGCTGGTCGACTCCGGATTTTCACGCGTGTCATAGACGCCGATTGGCAGGTTGGCGTAACCCATCTCGCGTACCGGGCCCATGCCTTCTTCGGGCATCAGCTCCTGGACGATTTCGACCGCAGGAGCGCCTTGCACGGCATAATAGGGGGTGCCCATCCAACTTAGGATGAGGATCACGATGCCGGCTACTACACCGCTGACGATGGCCACACGGCGGTCGCGGCCGCGGCGGCTGGGGTTGCGGTCCAGGTAAGGAATGCCCATGAGCAGCACAAGCAGGATGCCGGGCACATAGACGCCGGCGATCGTCTTGTCGGCGATCTTGAGCAGGCCCTGCAGCCAGTAGAAGTACCACGGCGCGACCGTGTGCAGCGGTGTCGACTGCGGGTTGGCGATCGACTCCAGCGGCGCTGTGAAGAAGAAGGTGGTCGCAAAGACCATCAGGGCGGTGAAGACGATCAGCACGGCTGTTTCGTCGAGCAGTACGTCGGGCAGGAAATAGACGCGGCGGTCGGCCGGGACCTTATTGGCCGTATCCTGGCCTACCTCTTCCTCATCGGAGGGCAGGCTGATGCCGAAGTGCACGACCTTGTAGTAATGCACAAAGAAGAACAGGAAGAGCGCCAGCGGCAGGAAGAGCACATGCAGCAGGTAGAAGCGCATGAGGCCATTGGCGCCGATGTCGGGTGCGCCGCGGGCGAGCAGGTTGACAGTTTCGCCGACGATGGGCGGCGGGACGGCTTCGGCCATCGAGGTGCCGATGGTCACGGCCCAGTAGGCCAGCTGGTCCCACGGCAGCAGGTAGCCGGAGAAGCTGAGGAAGAGCGTCAGCACCAGTAGGATGACGCCCGTAAACCAGGTGAACTGGCGCGGCGCCTTATAGCTGCCGGTCAGGTACGTTCTCACCATGTGCAGCGTCACTGCCACCACCATCAACTCGGCGCCCAGGCGGTGCATATCGCGCATCATCTGGCCGATGGGCACGTTGGCGAGCAGGCGGATCATGTCGGTGTAGGCGCGCTCTGGGGTGGGGGCGTACCAGATCATCAGGATAAGACCCGTGATCGTCTCGACAAGGAACAGGTAGGTGGAGAGCAAGCCAAGGCGGAACGTGTGCGTAAAGCGCGTCACGCTCTCGTGATAGTAGGTCGGCTTGATGTGCAGCAGAAAGGCTTCCGAGTGCGGTTTGAGGCGCGGGTTCGGGCGGCCCGGCGCTTCGCCGCGCAGCATGCGGCGCACTTCGCCGGCGGGAATGCCGGCCGTGATGCGCGTAAAGACGTCGTCCGCAGTATCAGCAACTGACCGCAAGACGCCTTTCTTTTGGACTTCCGGTTGTACGGCCATGTGACTACTTCTCCTCAAGTCAGCGGATCAGACAAGCCGAATGACTGATACGGTAATATTGCAGGAATTCTGAAAGAGCCCTGCAAGTAGAATGCAACTACGACTCAGGCAGGCACGGCACGTGCGGGCGACTCGGCCGACGGCTGTCCCAGCGTCTTCTTGCCGGTGTCGACGGTTACGACCCCGTTCTCTTCTGCGACCAGGAACGTGTCGAGGGAACGAGGAGCAGGGCCTTCGATATAGAAGCCCTCCCGGCTAAATTTGGAGCCGTGGCACGGGCACTCGAAGCGGTTGTTGGACTGCGCCCACTTGTAGAGGCAGCCCAGGTGCGTGCACACCATGTAGAGGGCCTTGGGGCCTTCGTCGGTGGTGTTGACCAACCAGAACTTGCCGGCCGTCTCGGGCTGGGGCGGCGCGTCGGTCGGCGGCAGCGAGCTGACCGGACCGAGGAAGAACTTACCGCCGAACTCGCCTGCCTTGAAGCGCGGGTACATAAAGCCGAACATGCCGGCGCCCACTTCGAGGACCAGCAAGCCCAGCGCAGCGCCCCACGCATAGGTGAGGAACTCGCGGCGATTCATCGCCTTCTTGGCTTTCTGTTCTGGTGTTTCCTCGACAAAGACCGGCGGCGCGGCGACGAGAAGCGGCGCGGCTGCCACAGCGGTGCCGCCGTTGGCCGTGCCGCCGTTGGCCGCCCGTTTGACTTCACAGTGCTTGGAGGCTTGGCGGCAGCCGAGTGGTCGGCCTGCTGGATGGCTTCTTCGATCGCCTTGGCTTCGACGGCTTCCGGCACCACGGGCGCCGGGTGTGGGCTACCGGCGTTGTGGGTCGACGCCTCGATCACGGCAGGCGAGGCCTCCACGGGCACGGCGCGCGCTTCTTTGGCGGTAGCGGCGGCGGCCACGCGGGCTGCTTCACCGCTGGATACCGGCGGCTTTGGCGCCTGCTTGGCCGTTTCGTCGGCGGTTGGCTTGCCCTTTTCGCCTTCCGTGCTGGCTGCCTTGTTTTTGGCGGCAGCCGCCTGCATCTTCGCCTTCATTTCGGCGATGCGCTTCTCTTTTTCTTCTGGGCTCAGATCGGCTAGTTTATCCGCCATGTGGATCTGGTCTCCTTCTCGCTCCACCTGCTGTACCGGGGCCGGCGTGTTAGCCAGTGCACACCTTGCACGCTATGCATTGTCTGCTTATGCAGCTAATCTTTGCACTGCTGCGGGTCCTGCAACCGCCGTTACCAATCGCAGCGTATCCTGTCTGCTAATATGAGGATTATGGGCCGGCTGCCGGGCAGCGCAACACCGGCCCCACTTTAGCACACGCCCCATGCGCTTGTCAAAATTATCACAAATTTCGGGACTATTCCCCGGGTAGCACAAGCGTTCGTTTGTGTAGAATATCACAAACGCAAAGGTTATGCAAATCCTATACGAGGCGATGTGCGCGTGACTCTGGATGTTAGATGGGTGAACGGGAGCGGAGCCAGGCGCGTGAGAGCTTTCCCGGCCTAACCGGCGCACCAAGGCACGAAACCTTGGTGCGCCGTTGCGAAGTAGTGATTGGGCTAGAGGCGTTAGCGGTGAACGATTGGCGCCTCCGCGGCGGCGTGGTCAGACGCTGCGCCCGGGACGGGCTGGTCGGCGCCGGCAGTCGAGACGGCGGCGCCGGACAGCAGGCCGGTCGCCGGTGCGTACATGAACTGGCTGAAGGTAGTGCCGGACGAGGCAGCCGCCAGTGTGAAGACCGGGCGTGCCGTGCCGCCAACGTAGGAGGTCGAGATGTAGTCGCCGACCATGCGGCCCTGGGTGGTGTTCGGCAGCCAGGTGAGGGTCATCGGCCCGGCGAGTTGTGTGGGTGCGCTCCAGGTGCCGCCGCCGTTGGCCGACGAGACGTAGCCGACGTTGAGCTTGCAGGTGGACGCAGCTGCAGTTGGCGGTCGGGTAGAAGTAGTAGGTCAGCGCCAGCTTGGCGCTGCTGCCCGAGGTCGTGTTGTCGACGGCCAGGCCGGGGATGAAGTGATCGACGCCGCTGTTGGTGCCGTCGATCGGGATGCGCACGACCGAACTCCAGGTCGTGCCGTTGGTGGAGGTGGTCATCACGATGTCGTTCGACTTGCAGCCCCTGCGGAAGCGGCAGTCCTGCCAGACGACGTAGACCTTGCCGGCGGCGTCGATCTCGGCCGAGGGCAGCGGGCCGGTGCGCAGGCTGCCGGCGACGGTGTGGCTGGAGATCGAGTGTGATCGTGGTGGTCGCGCTCCAGGTTGCGCCGCCGTTGGTGGAGTTGAAGGCCAACAGCGCGGTCTCGTTGGCGTTGGCGATCGGCACGATCACGGTGCCGTTGGGCTGCACGACCGGCTGGCCGCCGATGCCCGTGGCGTTGTTGGCCGTCTTCAGGCGCGGGCCCCAGGTGAGGCCGCCGTCGGTGGACGTGCTCATCTAGATGCGGTTGCCGGCGCCGTTGTCGTCCCACTCGGTGTAGCAGTTGCCGTAGAACGGGCTGGTCGCGGTGTTGTCGCAGACGATCCAGTTCTTGTCGAGCGTTGCCGAGGTTGCTCTGGTTGACGAGCACCGGGTTGCCCCAGGTCAGGCCGCCGTCGGTCGAGCGGCTGGTGAGGACGCCGCGCCGTGCACGCCGCCCGCTTCGAGCAGGGGCAGGGTGGAGATCATCCACACGTTGTGCTTGGCGTCGTAGGCGACGGCCGGGTCGCTGACCCGGTCGAAGGTGCCGCGCCTGGTACTTGGTGATGCCCGGGAGGCAGCCGTTGGTCCAGCTGGCGCCGCTGTTGGTCGACGTAGCCCAGCAGATGTTGGAGCCGCCGCCGTCGTTGAAGCGGCCGGTCTGCGCGGCGGCGACGATCGTGGTGCCGAAGGCGAAGGTGTCGGGTTCGACCTGGGTCTTGTGCTGGCTGGTCGTGTTGGTGTACGGGTCATCGCCGATCTTCGTGACGGCCACGTTGGCGGCCTGCACGAGGGCGGAATCTGCCTGGTCGGCGGCAGCGGCCTGGCCTTCGCCGTTGGTCAGCGAGGGCAGAAACAGAAAAGTGCTGCCGTCAGGCAAGCCCGGCTGATCCTGGGCGAAGGCGGCGGCGGGGAAGATGATAGCAAGGCAAACAATTAAGATAAGCGCGATGTGCGACACGGCTGCGCATCGATGAGTCCCCCATGGAACAAGTGCAACAAGTGGCGAAACGGATAGAGATAAAGCAGAAGTGCAGGTAGAAAAGCAAAAAGATTCCCTCCGTGCGTACGCAGACCGTTGCGGCTGCGTGTCTCACCCCCTCCGGCGCATACGCCGGCTAGTTTATGCGGTTGCTGTGATTTAGCTGCTCAGGCGAGAGCCATAGGAGTGGCATGCATCTGTGGGCTGCATGATTTTGAGACAGTACGCCCATTATTGGCAAAAGTCAACATTGGGAAAAGTTTCACGAGGAGGGTGGTAACAGGGGCGACGGGCATATAAGTCGTGCGAGGCTCGGCCCACCTGGAAAGGGGTTGGGTGGTTGAAGGGGGCCGAGCCAGGCACGTGCAGTGGTCGTTACAAATCGGCTAATCGCTCAGCAAGCTGGGACCGCTTGGATTGGAGGTCGGCGAGCTTGGTGCGTTCGCGGTCGATGACCTCGGCGGGGGCTTTGCCGGTGAAGCCTGGGTTGTTGAGCATGCCCTCGATGCGGCCGACCTGGCGGTCGATGTTGTCGATCTCGCCTTGGATGCGTTTGCGCTCGGCGGCGAAGTCGACCAGGCCGGCGAGCGGGAGGTAGACGGTGACGCCGGCGGCGGCGAGCGTGGCGGCCTTGCTGGGTGCGGGCAGGTCGGCGGCGACCTCCGTCTCGCCGGCCTCGAGACGGGCGAGGAAGGCCATCACGGACAGGTTCTCGCTCAGCACGGCGGCATATTCGCCGGCGCTGAAGAGGGCCGGGATGCGCTTGGGTGCGGGCACGTCGTACTCGGCGCGCACGTTGCGGATGCCGCGCACCAGTTCCTGTATGCGGGCGAAGGCGGCATCTGCGTCGTCGTTGCGGCGGCCACTGGGTGCAGGCCACCGCGTCACCATGATGGCGGGGGCGCAGCCGTCGCCGCGCACGCCCGAAGCGGCGCCGGTCGGGGTGGTGGCAGAGGCACCGGCAGAGGCACCGGCAGAGGCACCGGAAGGGGCGCCCTGACCCACGCCCGGGAGGTTCTGCCAGATGGCCTCGGTGACGAAGGGCATAAACGGGTGGAGGAGCCGCATCCCCTGCTCGAGCACGAAGGCGAGCACCTGGCGCGTGGCCTGGGCCTGGACGGCGGTACCTTCGTTGAGCCGCACCTTGGCGGCCTCGATGTACCAGTCGCAGTACTCGTTCCAGAGGAACTCGTAGAGCTGGCGGCCGGCCTCGCCAAACTGCCAGGTGTCGATCAGGCGCGTAGCCTCGTGGCGCACGGCGTCGAGCCGGCTGAGGATCCAGCGGTCGGGCAGGCTGAGCTCCTCGTCGGGCGGCAGCATGTAGGTGGGGCTGTTGGGATCGCTGTCATCTACGGCGGGCGCACCGCCGGACTCTGGCGCCCCATCTGCCAGCTTCATGATCACGAAGCGGGCGGCGTTCCAGATTTTATTGGCGAAATTGCGGTTGGCCTCCACGCGGTTCTCGGCCAGCTTGAGGTCGTTGCCCGGCGTGCCGCCGGTGAGCAGGGTGAAGCGCAGGGCGTCGGTGCCGTACTGGGCGATGAGGTCCAGCGGGTCGAGGGCATTGCCCAGGCTCTTGCTCATCTTGCGGCCCTGCTCGTCGCGCACGAGGCCGTGCAGGTAGACATACCGGAAGGGGATCTCGCCGGTAAACTTGAGACCCATCATGATCATCCGCGCCACCCAGAAGAAAAGGATGTCGTAGCCCGTCTCCATCACGGTGTTCGGATAGTAGGTGGCCAGGTCCTTGGTCTGCTTGGGCCAGCCGAGGGTGCTGAAGGGCCAGAGACCGCTGCTAAACCAGGTGTCGAGCACGTCGGGGTCCTGGTAGATCTCCACGTCCTTGCCGTAGTGGGCGCGCGCCTTGGCCTGTGCCTCCTCGGCGGAGCGGGCGGCAAAGGCGGTCTTGTCGGGGCCGTACCAGACGGGGATGCGGTGGCCCCACCAGAGCTGGCGGCTGATGCACCAGTCGCGGATATTTTCCAGCCAGTGGTTGTAGACGCGCTCGAAGCGCTGCGGCACGATCTGGATCTCGCCAGTGCGCACCACCTCGAGAGCGGGCTCGGCGAGCGGCTGCATCTTCACCCACCACTGTTCGGAGAGCAGCGGCTCGACCACCGTGTTGCAGCGCGAGCAGTGGCCCACCTGGTGGCTATGCTCCTTTTCGGCCACCACGAGACCCAGCGCCTTCATATCGGCCCACAGCTCCTTGCGGGCGTCGTAGCGGTCGAGGCCGTTATACTTGCCGCCCGCCTCGTTGATCGTCGCATCCTGGTTCATGATGTTGATCATGGGCAGGTTGTGGCGCTTGGCGATCTCGTAGTCGTTCGGGTCGTGGCCGGGCGTCACCTTGAGCGCGCCGGTGCCAAACTCGGGATCCACGTAGGGGTCGGCGATCACCGGGATCTCGCGGCCGAGCACGGGCACGAGGGCCGTCTTGCCGACCACGTGCTTGTAGCGCTCGTCGTCGGGGTGGACGGCCACGGCGGTGTCGCCGAGGATCGTCTCGGGGCGCGTCGTGCTCACCTCCAGAAAGCCGCCGTCTTTGAGCGGGTAGCGGAAGGTGTAGAACTTGCCGATCACCTCCTCGTAATCCACCTCGAGGTCGGAGATGGCGCTCATGCAGCGCGGGCACCAGTTGACAAGGTAGTTGCCCTTATAGATCAGGCCTTCCTCGTAGAGCTTGATAAACGCCTCGAGCACGGCCTCGCTGAGGCCCGCGTCGAGGGTAAAGCGCTCGCGCGTCCAGTCGCAGGAGATGCCCATGCGGCGCTGCTGCGCGCTGATGCGCCCGTGGTATTCATGTTTCCAGTCCCACACCTCTTCCACGAAGCGTTCGCGGCCAAGCATGTGGCGGGTAATCCCCTGCTTTTCGAGTTGGCGTTCCACCACGTTCTGGGTGGCGATGCCGGCATGGTCGGTGCCGGGCAGCCAGAGGGTGGGTTCGCCCTGCATGCGATGGTAGCGCGTCAGCAGGTCCTCGACGCTCGAGGTAATGGCGTGGCCGAGGTGCAGCGCGCCCGTGACGTTGGGTGGGGGCATGGAGATGACAAAGGACGCGCGGTTGGGGTCGGCCAGGCCGCTCTGTACCTGCTGTTCGGGCGTGAAGAAGCCCTGCTTCTCCCACCATTCGTACAGCGTGGTTTCCACCTCGTGCGGGTTGTAGGCTTTTGCCATCTCGGACATGATGCACCTCTTCGATCGTATTGACATTGACGCCGATTGAACCGCAAACGCAAACAAAAAAGCCTCTTCGTCTACAAGGACGAAGAGGCTTCGCGGTGCCACCTTGTTTACACGGTGCTGCCTGGCGGTGCCGGGCGCGCGGCCGTGTCACTCTGCGCTGTAACGGGCTCGACCCGGAGAGGGCTAATGAATTCACCCCCTCGACCTTCCCGGCGACTTTCCCTGCTGCTCAAGCGAACGAGGCTTTCAGCCGCTGACCTCGTCTCTCTGGCGCCGGCGTGCAGGTACTCCTCCGGTGCATCGTCGTTATGGTATGGAGAGAGTATATGGGTTGAGGGGAGGATTGTCAAGATTTTGGGCGCTGGCGTTACGGTTGGGATTCAGCTTCCGCTCGCGCCGTTGCATGCGCCTGTGCTTTATGCACCGTATGCACAGGTCAGGTGGACGATGATTGACCACAGCCTGCTGAACCCAGCCGGCGACCAAGCGGCGTGTTCCCGCAACCTCAATTGCAGTTTTGTAACCTTTGCAACATGAAAACGTTATATGTGTATCATATTTCACACTATTGACATTATCACTAAATAATGCTAAATAGATACAGCCGTTGAATCTCCCGGCAGGCTAAATGCCACTCGTTCCACAGCCGGCTTCTGTTTTCGCTTGTTTCCATACTGCTCCTTGCCAGTGAGACAGTGCATGTCCCACTGATGTTTTCATGTTGCCCTGCTCCATTGGCATCGCCTGTACATGACCCCCAAGGAGGGCGCAAGTGGCCGACACCGCATCCATATTGCAAACCTACTTCGTGCAGGCTGCCGACGCAAGCCCGCCCCTCGCGTCCGCTGCCTGCCACCTTTACCGGCTGCAAGGTGACACCACTGATCGACGGCAACGCCTACTTCGGCGACCTCACCGCCACGCTGGCAACCATCGGCACGGGGGCGACGCCTGCAGACAATGCGGGTCACTTTATTTATATTGCCGGCTGGTTGCTGGATCTGCTTGGTGGCGAGGTGCACGCACCTCCTGGCTCCGTCCCCGGCTCTACGGGAGCGCCGGAACTCATCAACACGAAGCCATTTGCGTTGGATGGACCGGATGGAACCAACCGTTTGATCGACCTTTTAAAGAAGAAGGCACGCTACGGCGTCGATGTGCGAGTGCTAGGCTGGGTTTCGTGGTCGGTTATGGCAAATCACATGGCCCAAAGCGCGGCGAACAGTGTGCGCGACATCAATGTGGCAACAATTTCGTCGCTGCATGCGCTGCGCCAGGAGCCGGCGCTGGCCAAGCAGTGCTGTATGAACATAATCGGCCACAGCGCAGGCGGCGTCCACACCAAGCTCGTCATTGCCGGAACGCCAGCCACGGCCGTTGGCTATACGGGCGGGCTTGATTTCCGCAGCGATCGGCATAGCGTCGAGCATCACGCGCCTGGCTCCTGGCATGACGTGCAGGCCAAGGTGGAGGGCCCGGCTGTCCAGGCGCTTTATGACTTCTACGCCCAGATGTGGAATGAGGTGCTGTTGCGCGAGGTGAAGACCTACCGCGTCGGCAGGGACAAGGTGCCCAGTTTCGTTGCCGGGACGATGCAGGTTCCCGCCCGCGACCTGCCGACCGCCTACGCTGGGCAGCCATCACGTTCAGTCCTTGCGCACTGCGCCGGAGTTTAAATACGCCACATTTAACATGCTGCCTGAGGGCGATCCCATTTCGTTTGCGTCCCAAGGTCTGTTTGAGGTGGAGCTAGCCTGGCGCAAGGCGATCCTAGCCGCCGAACAGTACATCTACATGGAAGATCAGGGGTTCTGGTCGGTCGATGTATTCAAGTGGATTAAGCAGGCGCTGGAGAATCGTCCGAACCTGAAAGTCATCCTGGCAACGGGTGTCAAGGATCCGGCCGATCCGGAGTTGCCGGCCTTCAACATTGTTGCCTTGCAGGAAGGGCTACTGACGCTCACCCCTGCGCAGTTGGCGCGTATCCGCATTTTTGGGCGCAACGTCGTCATGCATGCCAAAACAACGCTGATCGATGATCACTGGGCCATCATCGGCTCGGCCAACTGTATGCGCCGCAGCCTCTACACCGATCTCGAACATTCGGTTGCGGTGATAGATGACCTGGATGTGATGGTGCGGGAATACCGCGTACAGCTTTGGGGCGGCCACTTCAATCTCCCGCCGTCAGAGCGGTCGAAACTGGACAGTTTAGAGTTGGCACTAAACGTCTGGAATGCGTCATGGGGAACAGGGGGCAGCGGCGTCTCCCTCCCGAGCTATTGCGGCCAGATCAGCTTGCCGCCGTCCCCAGTCACGCTGAGCGATGACGAAAAGGAAAAGTACGATCGCTATTATGATCCCGATTCCAGAAATGCGTGGGGAGGCTGCCTGCCGTGAGCACGATGTTTATCACCGTCAATGAATACCTACAGGGCAAGTGGCCAGCTTTCCTGCCGCGTTGGCCCGACCCGGCCGTCTTTGACCAAATCTGGATTGAGCCGCTAGAAATGGCCGTGGGAGATCAGGCGACGCTCGTCGGGCGACTGTTTTTCGAGCAGGAGCTTGCCGTGCCGCTGGGCGGGCTGGACCAGATCGAACTGCTGCTCGCTCCCAAGAGTCGTGGGACGGAGATCGCCATAGAGATTAATATTGCGCCGGCTGTACAATTGCGCCTGCTCGACGTGCCTGTCATGCTGCGCATCAGCCCGCAACTGCTTCGCCCCATGCGCGCCTTGCCTGGCGGCGGCTATGAGCCGGACCCCATGCTTCAGGCCGTCGAGATTGCTTTGGCGCAGGTAGGCGTGGCGTTCAGGGGCGACGGCACGTTCGAGTTTACAGGCGGAGTCGAGTGGAAGTTCTCCAAGCCCGTGCAAATTGTAGGGTCGGAGATTGTGATCCCCTCCGGCGAGTTAGTGTTCGACCTACAGGGCGCAAGCAAGTGTCTGCAACTCACGTGGCATGAAGAAGACATGGGCGGCTGGCTGAACCGAGTAACACCCGTACTCGACAGCGCGGGCGCACCCGCCGCGGCGGAGGTGGCCGCAACCATTATCTGGGACGACAGCGTGCGCGAGGTGCGCCTAGATTGGCAGTTCGGATCTACTGATGGCTTCACATGGAGTCTGCCCGGCGTCGAAATTCAGACGCCGCCTACGGCGAAGTTCAGCCTGATCTGTGGCGGCCAGCGTGCCGAGTCCGCGGGCCAACTGCCGACGGTGCGCCCACTGCATGAAGTAGCCTTGGCGCTCCAGTTGCAAGCCGATAACAGCGCTGACGACATCTTCACGGACACGGACGCCATCCGCATCCGCACTACATTTGCCTGGAACCGCGACGACGAGCGCGAGCTGCACAACGACGAAGACAAGGTGGGCGAACCTCTTTTTGCCGCCGGTCTGCGCCCACGCAAGGACGTGGCGCTAACGTTGCTCGAATTCAATCTGCGCGCACCGGGGCTGCCGCGCTTCTTACAGCAGTTGGATGCGGCCCTATTCCAGGCGACGCCGGGCGCTGAGGACGCCTGCCAGCTCTCCGTGCTGGCGACGGAGCGGTTGCAGAAGGACAACTGGCAGGGCAAGGTAAAATTTAATTTGCCTGAATTTACCATGCCCTTCTTGAAGGACGGCGGCGGAGGCGACAATGCGTTCGGCCAATGGCTGCAAGTTAAAGCGCCGGCGGGCCAGGACATGTTCGACATCGACTTCGACAAGAGCTTGATCAGCCTGGCGCTGGATGTGACGCTTAAGTTCGGGTCGATCCAGTTCAACGGCGATATCGCAGTGCAGTTCAACTGGGAAACCATGTCGGTGACGGTGGATCACGAGTCGGGGCTGAAAATGCTTGCGACCAAGGAAGAGCTGAAGTCGCAGGAGCACTTAGGGTTGGTTTGGCGCCTCAAGGGCAAGAAGCTCACTGACGATGGCGAAACCAAATATCACTACTTCACCCTGGTCACGAAGAACCACAACTACCAAATCCAGATGGCGCAGGGGGCTGCGTTTGAGCTGGACTATACCAAGATCAGCAAGGAGCCGATCACTTTTGTCGTCAGTAATTTTGTGCTTGGCCCCAAGGGGATCGACTTTGTCCGCCGAGGTTTCTGACCGGCCGGCGCGGCTCAACGGCGTCGACACGCGTTTTACTTTTCACGGCAGCAGCCTCACCATCAAGGAGAACCGGATCCAGGACTTCACGCTAGCCGGATCCGGTCCGCTGCCGCCCGACCTGGTGGGCGAAGCGATGGTGGACATTGCCTTGCAGTTCGCCCAGCGCGACGGCAAGCTTACGCTGGTGCAGGGCAAGGCCGAGCTGCAGGGCACACGGCTGCTTGACTGCAAGGGCACGCGCTTCCGCTTCACCGTCGATGCCATCGGGCTGGAATTTGTCTACGAAGCGGCGTTCCATCTCTATTTCACCCTCACCGGCAGCGCGCAGTTTGTGCTGGCCAGCGGCGACGACCGCCAAGGGGCGCTGGCGCTGCTGCCCAAGATCAAGCTGGACCTGGTCAAGTGCCCGCTGTGCGGCGATCCCAGCGTGATCGCCAAGCATATACAATTCCTGATCGAGATGCCCAAGCCGATCTCGTTCAACTTCCTGGGCGCGTTTGAGTTCGAGCTGCGCGCCATCGGCTTCTTCCCCGTTGCCGATATCTTTGACGACAAGCCGCCGGCGATGCAAATCACGGGCCAACTGCGCTTTGCGCAAGGCGCAGGGGATGTCAAGGATCCGCGCCCTGACTATCACAAGCTGTTTATTGCGCTGCCGCGGCCCGGCGGCATCTTCCCGCGGCTGCACTTCAAACAGATTGCCGTCAACCTCACCATCGGCGAAGCGTTCAAGCTGCAGGGGATCGTGGAGTTCAAGGACGAGACGACGGAAAAGGGCTTTTTGGGCGAAGGCTCGGTCGAGCTGCAAGGGCTGCCGAGCATTGCCGCTGCCTTTGCCTTCCTGCGCGTGCGCCGCGACGAGCAGTCGGCCTGGGTGCGCGCCTGGTTTGTCTACCTGGAAGTGCGCCGCCTGAGCATCATGATTCCAGTGATCCAAATCTACATCCGCGAGGTGGGGATGGGCTTTGGCTACCGTTTCACCATCGCCAGCATCAAGGTCGCCGACCGCGAAAACGACGTCAAGAAGCTCATTGCCTCGCTCAATGATCTATCACGCACGCAGGGCGATCTGGCGCGCCGCGACCGTTGGGAAGTGGACTTGGAGAACGCCAACGAAAGCCCGCGCTGGACCATCGTGCTGCGCGCTCTCTTTGCGCAAAGCTCCGCCTCGGCATTGGTTCGCTATGAAGAGAACGCCGAAAAGGAGCTGCCCTGCGTTTTCCTGTTTGACGTGATGATCGCCTTCCGCAGCGACCTCACGTTCTATATGGCGGCCCGTGGCTGGCTGAACACCAACTACTACACCTACGACAAGAACGAGGGTGGCAAGGTTAAGGAGAGCCCCTTTGTTAGCGGCTTCATCCTGCTCTCGCCGCGGCGCAAACGCTTCCTAGCGCATCTCTCCACCAATAAGGACGCCTACATCGGCGACATGCCGAAGCTGCCCGACATTCTCAAGAAGGCGTTGACGAGTGTGCGTTTCTCCGCCACCCTGCTGATCGAACCGGGCCTGATGCACTACGAGTTGGGCTGGCCGAACAACATTGGCTGGGAGTACAAGTTTGGGCCGCTGGCGGTTTCCATATCGTGCGGCTTCATCTTCCGCATCTCGCGCCGAGACTTGATCATCGGCATCAGCTTCAAAGCCACCGGCAGCGTCGATATTAAGGCAGAGCTGGATCTGGGCCTGGTCGGCGTGCGCGTGCGCGCCTATGCCTATGCTGCGTTTGGGGCGCGCCTGATCACCAAGCTGCCCTTTAGCAACCCCCTGGACATGCGTCTCTACGGCGCGATCGGCCTGGAGCTGCGCATCGAGATTTCCATCGAGCTGTTTATCCGCATTCCGCTGATCTTCACCACGATCAAGCTGACATTCAAGTTCAGCCTGGCGATCGGGTTTACGGCGGGGCTGGAAGTCTCCCTCGGCGTCGACCCTACGAACTGGGGCGTGCGCGGTGCCGGCACGCTATTTATCATGGCGATGGGCCACCGCCTGGAGGTCAGCGCCAAGTTCAGCGCCAACGGCGCCGCCGTCGAGGCGGCCAAAGAGATGGCCAACGACGTGCTCGGCATGGGGCTGGAGGCAGCCGAAATCGAGGGCGTTCCAGGCGTCGACGCCGGCCCGGCCCGCGTGCGGCTCGCCGCGCCCACTCACACCGCGCTTGCTGCCGCCGAGGGCGCACAGGCCGAAGAGCAGGTCGCCGTCTTCCAGCAGCCGGATTACACCGCTTTTGTAGTGCGCAGTGACAAAACGGACGGCTGGAGCTATTTTGTCCTGCTCCCCGCGGGCGAGCGCAAGGGGACGAATGACTCCTATATACCTGAAGGAGGCTTCCTGCCGCCGCCGCCGCTCACCTTGCGCGTGCACGAAGTGAAGCCGGGCAGCTTTGCCGTCGACCTTGACCAGGGCCGCGCGCCGTGGGCTGTCGTCCTGGCGCTGAAAAGCGCCGGGCTCGCCGTGGCCGAGCCGCTGCCGGTGACGCTAGCCGACGCCGCCAGCCAGCGCTACACCTTTACGCTGGATGGCAGCACGCTGCATCTGCAGCCGGCGGAGGAAGGCCACTGGACGATCCGCCTGGAGGTCGATCACGACTTCTGGCTCAGCCTGCCGGGGCTGGACGTGGGCGGAGGCACCGACCCGACGGCCTTTGTCGTCGAGCAGTACAAACCGCTTGCCGGCGGCTGGGATCCGGTGCTTACCGGGGACAGCGCGGCGAGCGGCGCACAAGTAGAATGGAACGTCAACTGGGAGGCCCCCGTCCTGCCAGGGGTCAAGCAGTACGACGTGGCCAACAAGCAGCTCCACAACGAACAAGAGAAGACCTTTACGCTGGCCGAGTACCTGGCGTATGCGTACATGCTGGCTCCGATCAAGGACCTGCCCAATTCTGCGCTGCCGGCGCAGCCCGTCCCAATGGGCGATCCCGAACTGCCGGCGGTGGCGGAAACGGTGATCGACGACCGTGTGCAGAACCCCAGCGACAACTCCTACGAGGCGGCCGTGCGGGGCGCGCTGGAGCAGTTTGCCGGCTCACCCTACTTCAAACACGACCCCGAACACGTGCTGTATGACCAAATGCTGCAAGAAGCCTTTGACGACGATACCTCGATCTACACGCCTAATGGCCGTGTGCCCGTCGAGGGCATCTCGCAGGACGTGCAGGAACAGCAGCAGGCGCGCCAGCTGCGCGGCATGGTGATCCAGGACATCATCGCCGGCTTGCAGGCCTACGCTGTGCAGGCCAGCGCAGCACCCGACGCTGAAATCACGGTTGCCGATCAGATTCCCTTCCAAATGGGGCTGGTGTTCCGCTATCGCAATGGCCGGCCTGGCTGGCTGGACGGCTTGGACGAAGACGCGGCGGCCCCCACAATTCGCCAGCGCCAGAAGCCCGTGAGCAGCAGCGCGAACGGCCTGACACCTGAGCGCGCGGTGCGCACCTTCAACACGCTCAGCACCGACTTCACCGCCAATCCGCCGCGCTTCCAGCGCGTGCACCAGTACACCAGTGCGTCTACAATTGCGCTGGCTTGGGACCTGGAGTGGCAGCGGCCGCTGCCGGCGGGCAGCTCGCCGGCGCAGCAGTCGCCGGAGCATCACCTGGCCCATTACATGGTGCGCCGCCGCGCGCTCGATGGGAGCGAGCGCGATGTCGTCTATACTACGAAACCCGCCCAAGCCGCCCACCTACGCACGGCCAACGATGGCGGACCCCAAGGGCTGCTGCTGCTGCAAGCCCGCTTCCAGGTGGCCGACCACTTTACGTATGAGACGCCGGCAGATCGCGCGCTGCTGCCCGCCAGTGGGCGCAGCTATCTGTACACGATCACGCCAGTCGATATGGCCGGCAAGCCCGGCCAGCCGCTGACGTTGGTCGCCACGCGCTATCCTGACGAAGCGCCGCCGGTGCCGCTCAACGGCGAGGTCACGGCGACCTATGCCGTCGATGCGTCTACGCTGGTACCGGCCCCGCTGGAGGAATCGGCGCAGCCGCAAGCCGTGCTGCCCAGGCGCGTGCATGTGGAGTGGGACGACAGCGCTGCCGGGCAGGCCAACGCCCATGTGCCCGTCCGTGATTACCTGTTGATCTTGCGCCGTGACAGGACGCTGCCTATCGGCAGCTACGGTCTGGACAGCGCCTCGCAGCGGCCGTCGGCGCAGCTGCTGCCTACCTCGAACGCGCGGCCCCTGGCCTCCGACATCAAGATTGCGCTCACAGTCGATACGGACCCAATTACGCGGCGGCGCTCGGCGGACATCCTGCCCGAACTGCTCGCGCAAGGGGTGTTGGGACCGGCGGACGCGCCGCTGTGGCAGCCCCTATCGTGGCGCGTCTTCTTGCAGACGGTTTCGGCCAACGGCGTGCCCTCCTCGCTAGCACCGGTCGAACTGCATGTGCGCGCCGAAGCCGCGGCGGCGGTCGGACAGCCTGCTGCGGTCGAGGAACGCGCCGTCGCCGAAATGGAGTGGCTGGCGCGGCCGCTACGGCTCCCCCTGCTGCCGCCTGGAGGATCAGCGCGCCATCCCCGGAACGGCGCACTTCCCCATGCCCGAATGCGGCCAGTACACTTTTGACCCAACGTTGGGCAACGTGAGTTATCACCGCCACCCGGCGGAAATCCGCTGCGTACGTCTGCGTTGGAACCAGGGGCCAAGCGGCGCAGGGGGCTATCCGCTCGACCTGAACGCCGGCTATCACCTGCTGCACCTGGACATCGACGCCGTGCCCGACGAAGCCTATGCGACCGCCGATGCCTTGAGCGCCAGCCTGCGCCCGCTGCAGGAAGTGCAGATGCTGCCGGCGGCGGACCTGCTGCTCCAGCCGAGCAACACTTTGTCCAGCGGCCAGTGGGAGGCGTGGTATCCCAGCGCTATTCAACGCCGGCGTAAGGACAGTGACATGGCGCGGCAGCGCTCGCAGCAGCGCAGCGGGCCGTGGTATTCCTGGCGCGAATCGCGGCTCCTTTGGCCGTCCTGTCCCGACGCCTTTGTCGATCCGGCGACGTCTGTGCGCAAGGCGGATCTGCACCCCTTCCTCGCCCGCCTGATCACCCGGCTGGACACCGGTACGGGGATCGGCCCCGGTGCGGGCGCGGTGCACAGGGAGGGCTGATCGTAATCTCGCAGCCCCCGCCCGCCATGCAGCCTGGGACATGGCCCATGTTGGTCGAGAACACCAACGCCAAGAACGATCCCTACGGCTGGGCGATTCTCCAGCGGCTGGGACTGACGACGGCCTTTTCGCTGCGGGACGAGCAGACGGGCGAGCTACTCACGGGCAGTGAACTGTTGGCTGCCGTCCAGGGAGCATTGGCTGCCCTGGCCGCTGAACGTGACCCCGACAACCCAGACCAACTGCATTTCGCCACCTATTATCGCCACCTGTTTGTGGAGCTGCTGTTCCAGCCGGGCAAGAGCATCAGCCTGGATAAGGCGAGTGCCGACGCCGACAGCTTGTTGGCGCTGGTGCAGGTCAGCCTGCGCCCGGTGGCGGAGCAGTATCTCAAGTATTTCCGGATCAACGTGACCGGCGCCCCGTGGGGTGAGGTCGAGGTCGAAATCGAGCTTGAGGCGAAACAGCAGATGGAGCTCGTACATGCAGGCGATCCGAACAGTGCGGTGCTCACGCTGGAGGGGGTGGTCACCGAGCAACCGACGCCTCCTCCTCCTCCTCCGACGGCGATCCGCCTGCCTGTGCAAATGACGGCGGACGGCGAGCTGGCACTCGCCCTGCGCGGCGAGCGGGCACCGCGGGCGGTGAATATTCACGTGCGGCTGCCAGCGGTCCCGCAGCCGGAGCCGCCGACGAAGCTCCCCGGCTTTGACTGGCTCCGCTACGTACATGCAGCGGGCACCCTCCCATACATCATAGTCAGCGCAACTGATAAGCCGCAGGAGTTGAGTCCTGCACAAGTGACCGCGCTGCGCACTATGCTTCAGGCGGCGAGCGACCCAACCGCCAACACGCGGGCCATCGACACGCTGTTCAGCCTGCACGTGCAGCAGTGGCACAGCTTTGCGCCCACGGATGAGTTGGCTGCCCGCTTCCCGGCCCCGCAGGAGAGAATGGCGGAGGAGTTTGCTGCCAAGGGGCAAAAGTCAATGGGGGCCAGTGAGGCGCAATGGCTGCGCTTCCGCCGCTACGTGCTGGCGCTCAACGACCCTGAGGCCGGCCAACAGATCGAGCTTTCGACCAGCGCCGCCGAGATCGCCAAGCTGCTGCCCGGCTTTCTCGAGTGGTCGCAGCGCTTCTTCGACCACGGCCCGGACGTCCTCTTTGGTGAAGACGGCCTGGGTGTGGTGGGGCCGCAGGGCACAAAGGACGCGCCGCTGTGGTGGATGGCGACTGCCTACCCGCGCGCCAGCTCTCCCGCCTATGCCGCACCCGACGAGCACGGCCGCCTGCAATACGACCACCTGTTTGCCGACCGTTGGGCGCACAATTACCGCTTCTACATCCGTCCCTATGGGCGCTATGACCTGATCTGGCGCAGCTTTGCAGACTCACCGCAGCTGTTCCCCGCGGGGCTGCCGGCGGAGGTGCAGGACGAACTCAAGCCTGCGCAGCCGGACCCGTTGGCCGGCGGCCTGGATGTGGTGCTCGATCGTACGCAGCCGATCGAAGCGCCGCTGATCCTCTCGTCCACGCGGCTGGACAAGCCTGCGCAGCCAGGCCAGCCTGTGCCGCCGGGAAAAATCTGGGAAGTCATCATTGCCCAGCATACGGAGCAGGCCATCGTCGAGCGCAACCAGACGCTTGCCCGCCAACTGGCGTACCGGCATGTGGCCTTCACGCTGCTGCGCCGCCTCACGCGTGACGGCTGGGACGAGGAGGTGGCGTGCGTGGTGAAACAGTGGGATGGCGAGGGAGGCTACAAGCTGCCAATGCAATCGGTCAACCAGGAGACCCCGCCGCCGATACCAAGCAGCTACCCGGCGCAGCCGGACCATATCAGCCTTGGGAAGGGGGCAGGGGGCGAAGGGGTGGACGAGGATGAGGCGCGCAGCCTGGCGCTGCCGGCGCGCATCGGCGTCTTCCAGCAGGGCGCGCTTGGCGCTGCAATGGCAGGACCTGCCGTTCTATTACACGCACCGGCTGCTGGTCGTGGCACAGACGGCCAACACCGTTTCGCCGGTCAATCGAGTCGAGCAGAGCAACTTCGAGTATCGCACCCCGCAGCCGCTGGGCCGGGTTTCGGGGCAGAGCGGGCAGGGAGACGGCACAGCGCCTGCGCTGCGCTTCCGCCAGGTCGCCATTCCGCTGTGCAGCTTCTGGGAGAGCCTACCGCCCACCGCGCAGGCCAGCTGGCCCGACGAACGGCCAGACGGGCCGGGCAGTACGGCCGATAAGCGCAAATTCTCGTCCTTGCCCGACCCGGACGTAGTGTACCAGATCGTCGAGCAGTTTAGCGGCAACACTGAGGTGCAGGTCGAATTCTTCTACGACGCCGCCAACAAAAATTATGGCGTGCGCCAGCTTGGCAAGCGCTATCTGGGGCAGATCGTCGGGCTGCTGGCCCCGCCCACTGCGCCGCCCAGCCCGCCGGATGGCCGCTCGCTGCACGACCCCTTCGTGCTGCTGACCGCAATAAATCAGAAACCAGAGACGGACGCCGGGCCAGATGCTCCCAACGCCGCCGACTACAGCGAGGAAGCGGTCTCCCGCGACCTGAGCGCCGACCTTCTCGTGCTGTTCCCTGGGCAGGATAACCTGGTCTCCACGGAGGCGAAGGCGGTCAAGCTGGTGTGGACGGGGGCGATGAGCGAGGCGGAGAAAGCGGCGGTGCTGGCCGTGCCCGGCGAACAGGCCTTCACGCGCTGCCTGGCCGATCTCGCCGCCGCTGTGCAGGCCAAGCCCGCGCCGGCCCCCGATGAGGCCACCGCCGTCCTGGCCCCGCTGGAACTCGAGCCCATCCCGGCGGACGCTTACGGAACGCCAAGCTGCCGGTCGCGCCGGCTATCCGGCTGGCTTTGCAGCGCGCTGCCGACGGCAAGAGCTACACGGCCGTGGTCTGGCAGGGGATGCTGACCGACGACGAGTTGGCCGACTTTGAGGCGGCTGTCGCCGGCTGGACGCAGACGCCGGAGGTGTTGGCCGCGCTCGATCAGGTGCGCACGCAGCTTGACGAGCGCGCCCTGAGCGCCCCACTGCCGGCGGCCACGGGGGACGTCCTACGCAGGAGGACCTGTTCGAAGCCATACGCGAGCAGCTGCTGATCGGTGCCGAGGCGTTGACCTGGCAGGGGCGGCTGCACAGCAAGGAACAGCACGACGCACTCGATGCGCTGGCTGCGAACACAAACTACGATGCGGGCTTCCTGGCGGCGGTCGGCGCACTGATCAGCGCAGCTTGCGCAGACGCCGATCACAGTCGAACTGTCGCCCGCCGTCCCACTGCGCCCGACGCAAGAGGAATCTGCCCGGTGCGCTGGCGGACAAGCTGCTGTTGGGCTCGCTGGCGGCTGCGCTGCCACGGCATCCTGACTGCCGCCGAGGCGCAGGCGCTGCTAAAGCTGTTTGCCAATTCCGGAG
Organism: uncultured Chloroflexia bacterium; assembly: GCA_963791135.1. Taxonomy (GTDB): domain Bacteria; phylum Chloroflexota; class Anaerolineae; order Caldilineales; family Caldilineaceae; genus Fredericiella. Next base: position 44,349 of record CAWBRX010000002.1, on the reverse strand, counting down.
CCGACCGCCAAGCGATCGGGCGTCTGTATGCCGCCAGCTTGCAGCAGGGACTGGCTGGTCGCCGGCTGCTCATCCGTGCGCGGCCGCGGCAACGCCGCGCCCAGCGCGCCAATGGCACTGACGGTGGAGCCGCTGGCAAACGCCGAGCCTGCGTGATGGAGCCTCATCAGTGCCACATAACGTCCGCCGGACGATACGCTTGCCCGGCGACCGCTGAGAGCAAGCGCAAATTGTAGTGTCGGTCAAATCCTTTGTGGGGGGAACAGGTATGAGCGCTGAAAAGGACAAGTACGGCTACGAGAAGCTCACCGAGCCGCCGGCCAACATGCAGCCGTGGCGCAAGCGCCACCTGCGTTTTGTGGAGCCCGAGAACGTCCCCCCTGCCGGCGAATATGTGTTAATCGATTGCCGGCCGGCGCTGGATGACAAGGAGTTTCAGCACCAGGTTTTGGTGCTCGACGAAAAGGGGCGGCCACTGCCTGGGATCCGCATCGTCGTCGCCTACAGTGACGGCGAGCCGATCAGCCTGCCTCGCCACAGCGATTGGGAGCACGGGGAAACAGACCTGCGCGGCAAATCCTATCGTACGGACGGCAGCGGCCGCGCCAGCCACCCCACCGGCAAAACCGGCGGCGAGCGCATCTGGGTCTGGGACATCGACGACGACGGCGATCTCAAGCTGGCGTCCATCAAGGTGCAAGGCTGTGCCGTCGTCAACGAGGACCGCTATCACAACCGCGGCGTACACCTTACGTTTCAGCGGCGCCAGGCCGAACACCAGCCGCCACCTGGCCCCGGGAAGCAGCCGGAGCTTGTCATCAAAGGCCCGTATTGGTCGGCGGAGGTCCAACTGCTCTCTGCACCCGTGCCGATGGCGCACGCGGCCAGCTCCCCGCTGGGCCGGCTGTTGTTTGTCGATCGGCAGCCGCGTACGCTGGCGGGCAGCACGAACGTTTACTTGCCCGGCACGCTGCTCGTCCTCTGTTCTGTGCGCTCCGTCGCAGTTGCCCCTGCTGCGGGCTTCACCTATCGCTGGCAGCGCGCCGGCGACACGCTGCCCGACGTGAAGAGTGCCGCCGCACTGCAAGCTGCCATTCGCACCGGCAGCGCCGCGCTGCTCGTGCTGCGCGGCGACCCCGACCAGGTAGCGCGCGGCGAGTTGGTCTTTGAATGTCTGAACGGTGAGATCAGCCTGGACAGCTTGCAGCCGCAAGGCAACGCGCTTGTGAATCTCTATCGCGCCGTTGGCTTGCAGCAAGCGGGTGCGCCTGTTCCCGATTTTGCGCAGCGCCGCGCGGCCAGCGTTCACGCCAGCGGCGTATCGCTATATGCCCGCATCCAACTCCCCTGGGAAGCGCAGCCCCTGGCGCTGCCGATTCAGATTGCCAGGCAGTTTCCCACCGCCGATCGCCCGGACTTCCGGCTTTCACTCGAAACGGACCGGCTTACGGCGGGTGAGGAAGATCAAGTCGCGCGTGCCTGGCGGCGGTTGAGCGGCTATGTCAACCCCAAGCATCCACTCAACGAGAAGCCGGCTTCACCCCTTGCGCTCACCCCAATCTGGCTGACGCTTGAACTCACGAACCCGCGCTCTGCCCCACGTTTCTTTACCGAAATCGACACCTGGAAAGTGGAGGGTGCCATTACGGACCTCCAGGTGGAGACAGGCGAGATCAGCCTGCTGATCAGCGACCAACAGCCCTACGATTCGGCTAACCCCGCCGTTTCACTGGCCCGCGTCCAGTCCAAGCAGACCCTGATTCGCAAAGCCGGCGCGAACCTCCAAGTCACCGTGCAGGCCAAGTCGGACAATCCGGCAGGCAAGGGAGCCATCCAGTATACATGGGAGCGCGCGAGCAAGCGCGAAGATCTCACCTTGCAGGGATTTGAAGTCGGCTTTGACCCCGTGCAGACGGCCGGCCTGCTGCGGCAGCAGCAGGACCGGCTGGCGCCGGAGTGGCTGCCCGATCTCGATCAGCCGGAGCCGCTGGCGGAACCGCTGCTGTGGGGCTTTCTACCGCTGGAAGATGGCTGGGTCGAACTGCCCTTTCTCAACCTCACGGCGCAGATCATGCTTGATGCCGAGGTCGGCCCGCAAGACGCACCGGAGACGCCTGCGCCTTTTCTGCTCACAGGTGCGGCCTCGATTGGCAACGATCACGAGGCCGTGCTCGCCGTCCACCGCGACGAGCAGCCCTGGAACATCACCGTCACCGACGGCAAAGAGCTGAACGCAACCTGGCTGCTCACGCCTGTAACCGGCGGCGGTATGAGTTGGCGACCGTCAGCGCCACCATCACCGGGCCGGAAGTCGTGCTCAACGGGCTGCTGTGGATCGCCGGGGGCCGCCGGACACCCGAAGACGCGCTGCCAGACCTCGCCGACTGGGTGCGCGGCCTGCAGTCGCTGCCCGTCAAGACCGTAGACCCGGCGTTTGACCTTTTCCCGCCACCCGTGCTGCTAAAGCTGACCGATCTTGTGCTCACGCTGGCCGATCGCGGCATCGCCGGCCGCAGGCCGACGGCGCAGCTTGGGGACTGGTCCTTCCATTTTCAAACCAACCCGCTGGCGTTTGACCCGCTGGTTGCCAAGCGCGTCATTCCGGCCACCGTTTTCCAGGAGCCGGCTCCCGGCGAGCCCCCGCCGTGGCCCTCGCCCCTGCTTTGGCGGCGGCACCCGAGCCTGCCGATGATCCAGGCGCTGCCGCTGACCCAGAGCAAGCAGCCGCCCACCTTCCCGGGGGCCAGCCGCCAACTGGTGCCCTTTGCTCTCGGTGCACAGCCCAGCGCCTGGCGCTTTAGCGTTCCCGCTGCCAATGCCGCCCAGCGTTGGCCCCAGTTTGACGGCAGCGCACTGCCCGCAGCCGAATGGGTCGGCAGCCAGGGCCAGCGCGGCGATCTGCCGCTGGTGGCGCTTTCCGTGCCCGGCCTGCTGCTCGATCCGACGCTGCCGGCAGGAACGGGCGTGGGCAGCGAAGCCGGGCTGGCTCTGCCGGCGCAGCTTCGCTATGACCTGCCCTATCTGGATCAAGTCATGGCGCTGGCGCAGGCTCCCAAGATCGCGCGTGCCCCTGACGAAGTGTCGCCCTTGCCCGACGAGGCGCCGCCTGCTCCGCCCCCGCCGCTGGAGCGCAGCAGCTATGCCGAGCACTGGGAGAGGTTGGCGCAGCAAGCTGCGTTGGCGGCGGCGGACGCAGTGACGGTCTTTGTCTCGCCGGCGCCCGGGCAGTTTGCCGTCGAGAACCTGGTGGAGCCTTTCCTGTGGCCCGCAGCGCCGGCAGTCGATGTGGCGACCTACCCCGGCGCGCTGGCGCTCACCGACCCCACTACCGGCGCGCAGATCACGCTGGCAGCCGAGTCGGCCCTTAAGGGCATTGGCGGCCATTTTACGCCCGCGGCGGGTGAAATTCACCTCTCCGCCAATGGAGCAGCCAACGGTGCCGGCCCGGACGCCTTTGTCGTGGACGCCGGCAGCATGGCAGCGCGGCCCCAGTCAGGCGGTTTGCGCGACCAGCGTGGCCTGCTGCGCCAGGCCACTGTGGTGGCGCCAGGCGGCCTCCTGCTGCAAACCCCGGTCGAGCACGAACGCTCGGCGACTGTGCGTCGACCGCTACCTGCTCACGTCCACCTTGACGCCGCTCGACCTCCAACTGGCCCCGGGCGCCGCGCCCTGGCGCTTCTGGTGCCGCGACCTGCCGGTGAACGCCGCCTCCGCGGCCTTCAGCCGCCAGGAGATCACGTCGAGCGAAGCGTTGAGTCGCGACCTCGACATCAACGATCCGGAGGCGCTGGGCCGCGATTACAACTATCGTCAAGGCTACGAGTGGCGGCTGGGCAGCGATGGCCAGGAGGCGGCTTATCTCGACCTGGGCGGCCTGCGCTTCTATCCCCTCACGCTGGAGTCCGTGCAGTTGGGGAGCGGGCAGCAGGTGGAGGAGGTGACGCTGGTTGGCCGCTTGCAACTGCCGCTGGCTGCACCCAACGAACTGGTCGAACTGAGCAACGCGGTGCAGCTGCGTTTTACGCGGCCTGCTGCGGGTGCCGGCCTGCTGCTGGATGCCGTCGCGCTGCTGGTCCCTACCGGCGAATGGCCGCTGGCGCTGGCGGCGGGGGCCGAAGTTTCGGGCGGCCCGCTCCTGCTGTGGCGCAGCATCGAACTCAAGCAGAGCGAGGCCACGCCGCAGGCTCCCGCGCGGCGTTATCTCGCCGTCGACGAGGTTCAACTGCGCTTCTTCCTCTTCGATGTGGAGTGGGTGCTGCCGCTGGCTGAACCGCTCAAGTTCTATCTCGACGGCGAACCACAGGTGGCCATTGCCCGCACGTATACCTTCGCCGATGCGGAAACGGAGCCGATCCAGCCACAGAAAGTGGACCTGGCGCTGGCGCTCGCCGCGCCTTACGCGCACACCTGTGATTTCTTTTTGCGGGTGCGGCTGGCCGCGCGTGCCGCCGAGGGGCTGTTGGCCCAGTACTCGTTCCGGCCCGGTGCGGACCGCGCCCGCGTCTATGATGTCGCCGGCGGCGCTGCGCCGCTGCATCTCAAAATCACGCAGCCGGACACAGTGAAGTGGGCGGAGACGGGGCTGGTGATCGCCCAGCCACAGCCGGCCACCGCCCTGGTGTACGATGGCCCCGCCGAGGCGCTGGTCGCCTCGCTGCGGGCTGCGCGCGAGTCCAGCCTGGAGTTGTGGATTACGGCAGAGGCGGGGGTCACTGCGCCGATCGTAACGCTGTACCAGCAGGGACAGCAGCGGCTGAGCATCAGCCAGGCCGGCGCCGAAGTGCAGGTCAAGATGGAAGGCGACCCGCCACTGGCCGCCGCGCTGCCGCTCGGGGAGCCGGTGCATATCGTCTACACCAGCGACGAGTGGGGGCAGGCGAAGCTCTACATCAACGGCGCTGAAGCCGCGGCTGCGGACACCGCCGCCCAGTATCAGACGCCGGACAACACCGTTCAACTGGTGCTCGCCAATTCCCTCAAGGGCGGCTCCCCCTGGCGCGGCCAATTCCACCAGTTTGGCATTGCAGGGCGCGCATTGCAGGCGGACGAAGTGAAGTTCCACTATGCCCGCGGGCCGCGCGGGGGCAGCCTGCGTTCTTCCTTCCAGGTTGCGAGCAAGTTTGCGCTGCTGGCCGCCGGTGCCGCCGTTCCCCAGGACGAAATCGCTGCCGAGACGCTGCAAATCGCGGTCTTCGACGACATGCCGGTGCAGGTCGTCGAAGAAGCCTACCTGGGTGGGCGCTCGCTCCAGTATCAATGGGAAAGCTACACGCCGAGCGCGGACGGCGCGGCGCTCTACCTGCTGCCGGGGATGGCGCTCAAACCCGAAGCAGGCGCGCCGGGCTACGCCGTGTTCACCTTTGCGGCGCAGGGGAGTTCTGGGCCCGCGGGTGTTCCTGCCTTGCGCCTGACCGCCGCCTTTATGGAGATCATGCTAACCTGTACGTGGGGCAGTTCGCTGCAAGACCCACGGCCCGCGGCAGAACCCCCCACGCCCTTTGGTTCATCCGCCGGCGATCTCCTGTTCAACTACACCGCCCGCTTTGTCCCCGCCGCAGCTGCGAGCACGGCGGCAGGCGCGCCGCAGTGGGACGAGACATTCCTGCTCAACGGCATGGTCGAGGTGACGGACCTTGTCTCGTGGCCGTTAGCCATGAGCCATGCGGACGGCAGCCTGCAACTGCCCGACCTGCGGGCTGCGCCGAGCCTCGATCACATGCGCCACACCGTGCGCGTGCTGCTCAACCAGCACGAAATTCCACCCCAGGCGCTGGTCGTCGGCGAAGGACCGCTGTTGTTTGCCCTGGGCGGCCGCCAGGCATGGCAGTTTCTCGCCGTGGTCGAGCACCAACTGATCGACGCCTACGCGCAACCCAGCGCGCCAGGTGACAGCCGCGCCGCCTGGGAGGTGACTTACCGCGACGATCGGCGCTGGACTGCGCTGCAAGAGGTGCGCTGGGCCGGACCGCGCGCGTTCAAGGCGTTCTTGGACCAGCTGGGTGACGGCAAGCTCGTCAATTCGGATGGTACGGATGCAAGCGCTGCCGCCTATTTTGATCCGCGTTTCCGCAGCCTGATGGCGGACGAAGGGCTGCAAAGGCTGCCGCATGATGTGATCCTGGTCGAAGCCAGCGCCCCGCACTGGATCAAATGTGCGAAGACAAACCGTACCAGCGCCACGGCCCTACAATACCTGCCCTTTGGCGTGCAGGCGGCGATCCTCAGCGGGCCGGATGAGTACACCGCAAGAGGCTCGGATGCCGGCATTGGCTCCCCCGCCAGCGAGTGGCTGCTGCTGACAATGCCTTTCCTAGGGCGCATTCAGCCCAACGTCGCGCGATTTCGCCGTCCCAAGCGACCCCAGCGGCGACCCGCAGGCGACGCCCAATCCGCTGGAGCGTGACCCACTGCTCGTGCTGGCAGCATCTGCCGGCGGGGCGGGCGGCACGGGCGCGCCGCACCTGGCGCTGGCGCTTGCCAACTGGGCGGACGGCGCGGCGGCGACCTTCGCTTTACCCGACTTCGACCTCCACGTAGGCCGCTACTTCCCGCGCCTGGACCCGTTCTCGCTCGAGGAGAACTGGTTCCGTCTGCAAAACCCTCTGCTTGAGGGGACACCGCCGGGCTTGCGCAGCGTGGCTGCCGCCCTGCCGCCGACGCCGGGCCGGCTCAGCCGCGCCACGGCCTTGCGCCGCGCCGTCGACAGCTTCCGCCCGGCCTACCCGCCCGCGGCCATCGAAGAAGATGCGCTGTTCCCTGCCGGCGGTTATGACACGGAGCCGGTGGCGGCAACGTTAGTTTGGCGGCAGGACAGCCTGCTCGTTTTTCACGCGGGAATCGCCCCATCGCCGGCAGGCAAGCCGCCCTACGCCTGGCATTATGTTGGCTTGCAGGCGCGGCAGGGGCTGCCGGCAGCCGCCGAGGAGGCCGCCGGGCAGGATAGGGAGCGCGACCCGCGCCGGCTCCGGCGCCGTTACTTTCCGGCGGCGACCCTGATCCCAACGCCGCCGAAGCTCCCGCGTGCCGGTGGTATGAGGGAGAACCCCACTCCGCTCAGCTTTGCCGTCAGCCCCTATCTTGGCCTGGAAATGCTCTATGCCGCCGGCAGCCTGGAGGACGATGCCGCCCCCAGCGAGGGGCGAATCAAGGTGGGCGAACTGCTGTGCATCGACCGGCAGGAGCTGCGCCCCGTTGGAAGCTACATCTGGGAGTTCAAACGGCAGCAGAAAGGCGGCGACGGCAATGGTGGCGGCAGCGGGGAGGCCGTCTGGCAGGACATGCAGTGGGAAGAATGGGCGAAGGAAACACACAAGCGGCTGGCGAGCGAATCACTCGTGGCCGTGCTGCGTTTCCGCGAGATTCTGCGCCTGGCTCCCGCGGAAGACAATCCCAGCGAAGCGCCCATCGTGGTGCGCTACGGCTTCCAGCTTGTCACCACGATCCAACTGGTCGAGCGCCTGGAGCAGCGCACGCAGCGCATCCGCTCCGCCGTCGGGACGCTGCGCCACCGCCAGGGCCAGTATGGCGGCTATCGGCTGCCAGCGGCACAGCATGCGTTCGAGCTGGCTCCCCCCCAGACGACAGGCTTGCAGCCGATCCACCTTACCCAATCGCCGCTCGAGGCTGAGCCGTGGCCTTGGGGCATCAGCGGCCTGCGCGTCAGCGTGCAATATACACAGGGCGGACAGGGTGTGCTGGGAAGCGCCGAGCCCGCCGGCGACGTCACCCTCTGGTGGCAGGCTGCCGCCCTGGCCGTGCAATTCCGCTCGGCGGAACGCTCGCAGCAAGGCGCGGCCAACCTGCCGTATCGCTTCCGTGCGCCGGCCATTCGCAGCCTGCTGCCCGTCCTACCGGACCCGCCGCTGCCTGAGGTCGGGCCTGCCGAACTGGACGGGGCAGCCGGCAACCGCTGGCAGCCTGTACTGCCGGGGCGGCTGCGCTACCTGGTCACCGGTTCGCGACCCGGCGTCATGTTTGCCGTGCGCAACTTGCTGCTACGCCAATCCCGCCTGGAGCGGGCGGAAGGGCTCCAGCGTGGACACCGCCGCTGCCAGCAGCGTGCCGGCCCAGCATCGCTTTCCGCGCCCGGTTCCCCTGCCGCCCAACACGCTTGACAACCGCGACAGTGCGCTGCAAACGTGGGGGAGCTACTTTGCCCCGGCGCAGAACGCGCTGGTGACGAACGCGCCTGCCGACGAGGCCTTCTTTGCTGCCTTTCGCCCACAGCCGTCGATCGCCGTGCCGGCTCCAACCACCGTGCCGGCGCGGCGGCTGCGCCTCATCCTGCGCCAACCCGCCTATGGCGCGCTGCCCGCCGACTGGAACGGCGTCCTCAGCTTTGACGTCGTCACCGACCAGGCCATCCTGCGCCTGGCGGACTGGACGATTGAGGCTGCGCTGACCGACAGCAGCACGCGTGTGAAACTAGCTGCGCCGGAGTTTACGGCTCTGATGCCGTTGGAGGCGGCAGACCTGGACGAAGGGCAGGCGATCCCGCAGGCGGTGCGCCGCCGGCTGGAGGCCGAAGGCGTGCTCGCTCCTGGACAGCCTGCGTTCTTCTTTCGCGACGAACAGTGGGAGATGCGTGCCTGGCAGCACGGTGCAGCAGCACTGGCTGATCGCCGCCGAGGCAGGTGGCGCGCTCGTTGCCTTCGTGCGCCCGCAAGGGGACGATTACTACATCGACCTCCCGCGCTTGCGCTTCTTGGCCGACAGCACAACGCGCAGCAAGCTGAGGGGCAGCGGGCTGGCCTTGGAAGTTGCAGTGCGTCACCGCGAGACGACTCCCGGCTTCCAGTTGATGCTGCGTTTCCCATTGACGCCGGTGGACGAGCGCCGCTTACCGCTGCCGCTGGAGCCCTACTACGTGCACTTTGAGGACCCGGAGTACAACCGCCTGCTCGCTTCGAGCACGGCCCACGCGGCGGCGATAGTCAAAGATCGGGTGCGGGTGGAGGGCAAGATCGCAAGAAGTGCTCCACTCCGTGACTTTGGCCGCCGACCGCAGAGAGTACAACGCAGACAGCGAGATCGCAGTGCGTTTTGACTGGGACGACGACCGCAGCGAAGCCAGCGGCGCTTTGAAACTAAGCCGCCTGGATGCGGACTCGGGTGTCTTGACGTCGCTGCTTGACTCGACACTACAAGCGGGAACACTAGTACGATACGGCCTTTCGGCGTTAGTTCAGGAGTATAACGAGAAGCACAAAACAGACGGCGCAAGCAAGATTGCGCTGCGCCCAGGCGACAAGCTGCAAATCCTCATTAATGTCAGTGGCATTGTTGAGAACCCACAGCCGAATGAGGGGATTGTGAGTGTCCCCATTGCTCTCGATCTACCGATTGTCGAGCAGCCCACCCAACCCAGCCCGCAGGCCGGTTACGCCTTGCTGCGCGACCAGACCTTTGGCCAAGGCGACAGCGCAACGCGCTGGGTCGAGTGCGCTCGCTTCGCCTGGACGCCTGACGCCACGCGCGTCGACATGGTATGCGCCGAAGACCTGCGCTCCGAGATCGTTCGCCGCCGTGCCGTGTTTCAGTGGCGCGACAGCGTTCGCCCGAATCGCAGCGCGCGCCATGCGGTCCAGAAGATTACGCTCCAAGGGTCCACGCACTTCCCGTGGGTGTGAGCGCTAAACGTGGCAGGCAGCGCACGTAGGCGTGCGCACTGAACGTAGCGGGGGAGATGAGCGGAGGGGGCACAAGGGCCTGGGCGGACATGGTGCTTGTGCCCCCTCCGGTCTTAACGGACGAGGACCGGCAGGTAGAGCCGGTCGTAGATGTCGGGGGCGGGCGGATCGGTGCCGGGCGCGGCGGGGGCGGGGACGCGGCGGTGACAAGCACGGTGACCTTGCCGGTGGCGGTGCTGGTGTTGGCGTCGACGGCGGTATAGGTGAAGGTGTCGGTGCCTAGGAAACCCGCGCGTGGGGGTGTAGACGACGGCGCTGCGGTCCCCTGAGACGGCGGCGGTGCCCGCCGCGGGTATGGTGGTGGTGACGACGGTCAGGCCCCCATTGGCGGGGGCGAGCGCGCCGACCGGATCGAGGTCGTTGGCGAGCACGGTGATCGTGATGGCCTGGCCGCTGCCGGCCGTGGCGGTGTCGTCGACGGCGGTGGGCAGGGGCGTGAACATGGCGACAAGGGTGCGGTCACCTTTGAGCGTGAAGCTGTAGGCGGCGGTGGTGGTGACGGCTGTGCCGTTCATGGTCCAGTAGAGGAAGCGGTAGCCCACGTTTGCCGCGGCGGTTACGGTCAGCGGCGTGCCGTATGCAAAGGTGCCGGCGCCGGCGGCGGTGCCGCCCTCGACCGGGTCGGCGGCGACGTCGACTGCGTAATGGCTGAGGGCAAAGGTGGCCGTGATCAGCCGCGATGATGTGACCGAGAAAGACAGCGAACCGGAAGAGGGAAGCCCCGCCGCCTCTGCCGCACCATCTGAGTCAAGCACGGCATCTGCCCGTGCAGCCGCAAGCAGAGCCGTGGCCAGACCATCTACCGGCACAGGCTCTGGACCACTGCCTGGCACAGCCTCTGGACCACTGCCTGGCACCCCTCTGGCCAACTGCCTGGCACTGCCGCTGCCATACTGTCTGGCATAGCATCTGCCAGGGCAGTATACAAAGCGGCGGTGTCCGGGTCGGGGGTGGAATAGGTGCCGCCGGCGGTATCGTCTACCCAACCGGTGAAGATGGAGCCGGTGTTGGCGGTGGCGGTGAAGGTGACAAGCCGGCCGTAGTCGAAACCGGCGGCGCAGAGCGGGGCGCAGACGACGCCGGCCGGGCTGCTGATCACCAGGCCTTTGCCGGTGCCGGTCCTGGCGACGCTGACGCTCAGCGGCGTGTTGGTGAGCGTGAAGACGACGGGGGTGATGAGCCCACCCGTCGTGACGGTGACCGCATAGCGGCCGGCGACGTTGTTGGCATGGACCGCTGACGATGCCTGGCCGTTGGCGTCGACGGGCACGAGCCAGGGCTCCGTGACGGAAAGACCGGCCCCCGATGGAGGCGGCGTGTAGGTGACGGCGGCGCCGGGCTCCAGCCACTCATATGGGCTGGTGAGGGTCACGACCAGGGGTTGCGTAAAGGCTTCGGTGACGCCGATCTTCTGCTTGTCGCCGCTGCTGACGGCCAGCCGGTAGGGCTGGGCTTCGTAGGCGCCGATGTCGACGACGTCGTTGACGGGGCGGGGCAGGCCGCGGATATCGACGGCGGGTGCGCCTTCGTTGGTACCGGTGTCGCGTGCAGCGCTGCCGAGGTGCAGGCGCAGGTCGGCGTGCGCTGCATCGACAAAGAGCGGGTCGCCATTGCCCACACCGCCGCCGTCGGTGAGGCTGCTGTTGTGGTTGTAGATGCCGCTGCCGCCGCCCTGGATCAGGCTGTAGGCGAGCGTCGGCAGCGGCGTAGGCGTTGAACATCTGGGCGCCGCTGGTCGAGGCGGTGTTGCCCCAGAGAATGACGTTGGTCAGCACCGGCGCGGCTCGTGCCGTCCGAACCATCGTTGTAGACGCCGCCACCGTTGCCTCCGGCGTTGGCGTAGAAGGTGACGTTGGTGACTCAGCGGGCTGCTCGTGCCCTTGGTGGCGCCGCTGTAGAGGGCACCGCCATTGTAGCGCGCCGTGTTGCCGATGAAGGCAACGTTGACGACGATGGGGCTGCTGTCGCCCCCTTCGCTGCCGTCGGCATAAATTGCGCCGCCGTGATAGCTGGCCTTATTGCCCGCAAAGACGAGGTTGGCGAGGGTCGGGCTGCACTGGCTGCCTGTATTGCGGCCCAGGCAGTAGAGGCCGCCGCCGCCGGTTTCGGTCGAGACGAAGCCGTTGGCATAGCCGCCGGTGATCGTGAAGCCGTCGATGCGAGTGGTGCCGGTGATCGGCGTGCCCCCCGTGCCGTTCAGCCACAGCACGTGATAGGCATTGGCACCCTGGATCTGGCTGCCGGCTTCGGCGATGAAGTTGCCGTCCGTATCGGTGTCATTGCCGTCGACATCGCCGGAGAGAATCGTGGGGTGATCCGGCAAGCTGCGCTGCGTCAGCAGGAGCTCGGAGCCCCCAAAGCCGCCGTAGAGGGCAACACCGGGTGGGACGACAAAGGCCGCTGCCGTGCTGTTGGCGACCTGGCCCTTGCCTTCATCTGGATAGTAAATGCCTTCCTTGACCCAGATCTGCTGGACACCAGGGCAGGCGGCGGCGGCTGCGAGGGCATCCTGAAGCGTGACAAAGGCGGTGAACCAGGAGTTGCCGGACTGGATGCCCGGAGCCTCCTTGGCGACGTAGATGACACTGCCGGTGGGGCAGGTGGCAAGCCGGGGGGCGGCGTGCAGCGGGGCAGGGTGGTAGGACAGGAGCAGCGATGAGAGCGCGATGAAGAGCAGGGCGAATAGAACGTGGGTCCGGGGCCGAGTTACCAGCGGAGGTAGAGAATGGTGAATTGAGAGAAGAGCACGCGCGTGCATCACTGCCGACTCCTTGCGTAGTAGTTGTCGTGCACTGTAGCTTACGATTAAGCTGAATACGTTTTCTCCAAGTCTCGCGCTGTATCGAGGTCCGCACATCGGACAATTGTTGGGCGCAGGGTTGCCGTTGGTGGCGGGAAGTGAGAGGGTGAGGGCGACGGCGACCGGAGGTCGCTTGGTCGCTTTGTGAGTGGGTGAGGACGCAGTTGCGGATATGGGGGATGCGTGTAGGATTGGGGGAGCGTCTGAACCTTGATTTGTGGGATTAGCGGGATTTAGACGCCTGCCCCGTCTCTTGGCGAAAGGACTTTATCTTGCCTGATGGGATTTACCGGTTTCAAGCCGGCCAGTTCAGCTGCATGGCGATTAACGATGTGGATGGCGGGGATGTCAGCTGCAACTGCCTGCTGATTCAGACTGGCGAGCAACGGGTGTTAATCGACACGGGGAGCGGCGATACCATGCCCTTGCCTGGCCGGTTCGTGCCACTGCTGCGCGCGGCAGGAATTTCGCCGGACGAGATCGACGTTGTCGCCTTTTCACACGCCGATACCGATCACATCGGCGGGGCGGCAGACGATCTTGGCAATGTGACCTTTCCTCGGGCGCGCCACGTCTTGGCGCGTGCAGAATGGGACTATTGGGCGGCCAAGCCGCAGCGCCTACGCCCCAACGAACTCCTTGACGAAGCATTCCACCGGTGGGCAAATACGATCCCCCCGACACGCCTGTCTTATCTGGGCGCGCGCCTGGAACTCGTCGAACCGGGGGCAGAAATTGTGCCGGGGCTGCGCGCTATCGCCGTGCCCGGCCACACTCCCGGCATGTTGGCCTTTGCCGTCACGTCCGACGCAGAAGAGCTGCTCTTTATCGGGGACGTACTCTATCCGGATGACCTGGGCCAGGGGATAGGCGACGGCTCTACCTTCCCCATCACGCCTGCGGTCGTGCACGAGTGGTTTGATATGGATGTCGCCCAGGCCGCCACGACACGCGAGCAATTGTTTGCGCAAGCTGCCGGCACGCAGCGCCTGCTAATGGCGTACCATGCTACTTTTCCGGGCTTGGGATATGTTGTGCAAAATACGTCGGGCTGGCAGTGGACTCCATTTAATACACGCACGTAATCGAAAGGACATTTAACATGGAATATGTCAGGCTCGGTAACACCGGCCTCAAGGTGTCGCGGCTGTGCCTGGGGTGCATGACGTATGGCGTGCCCGAACGCGGGGCGCACCCTTGGACGTTGGACGAGGCGGCGAGCCGGCCGTTTTATGTGCGGGCGCTGGAACTGGGGATCAACTTCTTTGACACGGCGAACGTGTACTCGGATGGGACGAGCGAGGAGATCCTGGGGCGGGCGCTGCGGGATCTGGCGCGGCGTGACGAGGTGGTGGTGGCCACCAAGGTGCACGGGCAGATGCGGGGCGATCCGAACGGGCGGGGGCTGTCGCGCAAGGCGATTATGGCGGAGATCGACAACAGCCTGCGGCGGCTGCAGATGGACTATGTCGACCTGTACCAGATCCACCGCTGGGATTACGAGACGCCGCTGGAGGAGACGCTCGAGGCGCTGCACGACGTGGTCAAGGCGGGGAAGGCGCGCTATATCGGGGCGTCGTCGATGTATGCCTGGCAGTTCTGCCAGGCGCTGTACGTGGCCGACCGGCATGGGTGGACGCGCTTTGTGTCGATGCAGAACCACTACAACCTGCTCTATCGCGAGGAGGAGCGGGAGATGATGGGGCTGTGCCAGGCGGAGGGGATCGGCGTGATCCCGTGGAGCCCGCTGGCGCGCGGGCGGCTGACGCGGCCGTGGGAGAGCGAGCCGACGGAGCGCATCCAGACGGACGAATATGGCAAGTTCCTGTACACGCAGACGCAGGAGTCGGACCGCGCGCGTCGTCGAGCGCGTGCAGCAGGTGGCGCGGGCACGCGGCGTGCCGACGGCCCAGGTAGCGCTGGCGTGGCTGCTGCAGAAGCCGGGCGTGACGTCGCCGATCATCGGGGCGTCGAAGCCGCACCACCTGGAGGATGCGGTGGCGGCGGTGGAGCTGCAGCTGTCGGCGGAGGAGATGGCGGCGCTGGAGGAGGCGTACGTGCCGCACCCGATCTTGGGGTATACGTAGTGCCGACTGGGTTCGGGAGAACGTCCCGGGCTTGGCGGCGACTAATCCTTCCGCTATCACCCTTCCACCACCGCCGCAACCCGTTCCAGCCCTAACGCCTGGGCCGCCCGCAGCCGGTAGAGCCCATCGAGCAGCAGGTAGCCGTCGCGCAGCCGGCGCACGCTGATGGGCGGCGCGATCCGCCCGTCGCGGCGGGCGCGCTGGATGGCGTTGTCGAGCTTGGCCGGGTTGAGCGCCTGCGCCCCCTGCGGCGCGGAGATGCGCACCTGCGCCACCGCAATTTCGACGACGCCCGCCGTCACAGGCGCCTGCTGCGGTCGTGGGCGCCGCCGCGGCCGGCCCGGCGGCAGCCAGGCACAGCCGGTAGCCCGTCTCCGCAAGGAACTCCTGCTGCCAGGCGGCCAGCTGGCCGGCATCCGGCAGGGACGCCAGGGTGACGCTCACTTCGCCGCGGTCGACAAATATACTCGGCCCCTTGACGAGGATGCATTCTCTCTGCTGGCAGTGCAGCCGCGCCGTGTCTACGATGGCGCCCTGGTTGGGCTGCGGGTTGATGCGGAGCGGCCAGCCAGTTTCCTGCGCCAGCCGGTCGAGCGTGGCACGGTAGCGCTCGCCCACCTGCGGCGAAATGAACGAGAGCACAATGGCGCCATCCTTGAGGCTGGTGCGATACAACGTGCTGCCCGCCAGCGCCTGCCTGAGCACGGCGTAGGCCGCGTTGATCTCAAGCGGTTCACCCGCAGCGACGGTAGCCGGCGCCGAGCCCGGTTCCTGTTGGACGAGTGTGATCTCAAGCCGGTAGCCGCTGATGGCGGCATAGCGCACCGCCACCGCCTCCCACAGCGCAGCGCCGGGAGCGGCGCCAGGTGCATCCCCGGGGTCAGCCGGCAGCGCGAGGGTGACGGCGACCCGCCGTTCCAGGCGGTGGATCGAAGGCCCCTTGACGACTGCCACCCCCTGCGGCAGCACCTCGCTCACGAGCAGGTTTAGCGCGCCCTGGTTGGCTTCCGGCGCCACCTCCACCTGCCAGCCGGTCTGTTCCGCCAGGGCAGCCAGGGCGCCGGCATAGTCAACCTGCACCACGTCGGGAAAGTCGAAGGTCAAGGAGAGGACGTGTTCGGCGAGCCGATAGCCGGCAGCGGCGCAAGCGCGCTGCGGGGGGAAAGTGGGCATTGGCCGTGGCCAGCGCCCGGTTCGGCTCCATCTGCACCGGGCCGTCGCCCGCGGCCAGTGCATCTGCCATGCGGGCCAGCGCGGCCGCGCCGTCTGGCGCATGGTCGAGAATGCTCAGCATGTCCTCGGGCCAGACCGCAAAGCGCGATGGTGCGCTGCCGGCAATCCCCCAGCTCCGTTGCGGGCTGCCCCTCTGCCTGGACCTCCACGTGGTCGGCTGCGACGGCAACCACCTGGGCGACGCGCACCTCACCCTCCGGGTCGCGCGCCAGCAGCCAGCGCCCGTGGAGATCGCCGTGCGCGGCGATCTCCGCGCGCCGCCGCGCCGCCAGTTCCACCTGGGCGCGGGCGCGCCCCAGGTCAGACGCCGCACGCGCAGCCGGGGTGAAGTTGAAGCCAAAGGCCTGGCCGGCGCGCGGCAGGCGCACATTGCGCCCGCGCGCCCGCAGCGCCGCGGCCAGGCTGTCGCGTGCGTCCTCGTCGCCATGCACCAGGAAGACCTGCGCCGGGTCGAGCGTCTCCACCAAGCTGACCAGCTGCCCCGTGTCGGCGTGGGCGGAGAGCGAGTAGGTGCCCAGCCGGCCCTGCACGTCGATCTTGTCCTTGCCCAGGCGCAGCGTCCCGCGCCCGCGCTGGGCCATCTCCTGCAGGCGGCGGCCGGGCGACTCCTCGTCCTGGTAGCCGGTGAGCAGGATGGCGTGCTGCGGCTGGCCGGCCAGCGCACGCGCATAGGCCAGCGACGGCCCGCCGGCCAGCATGCCCGAGCTGGCGACGATCACCGCCGGCCCAGGCTCCCAGATCAGCGCGTTGCGCTGGGCGGCGCCGGTCACCGGGCGGATCTGCTCGCTGAAGAAGGTGGCGCCCTGTTCCTGCAAGGCCAGCGGCAGCGCCTCGGGGAAGCTGCTGTAGGCCTGGCAGATCGCGCGCACCATGCCGTCCGCCCAGACCGGCACGGCGGCCAGTTCGCCGCGGCGCTGGAACTCGCCCAGGGTCAGCAGGATTTCCTGGGCGCGGCCCAGGGCAAAGGCCGGGATCAGCACCTTGCCGCCCGCCGCGGTCACCTCGGCTACCGTCTCCACCAGGCGGCGCTCCTCGGCGTGGCGGTTGGCGTGCAGCCGGCCGCCGTAGGTGCTCTCCAGGATCAGCACGTCCGGCGCGAAGGCGGGCGGGCGCGGCGCCGTCCACCGTGCGCTGCGGCGAGATGGAGATGTCGCCGGAGATCAGGATGCGCCCTTCGCTGCTGCTCAGCCCGATCATGGCGGCGCCGGCAATGTGCCCGGCCAGGAAGAAGGTGGCGGTCAGCCCGGCGCCAGCGTGAGGGGCTGTAGCAGCGGCACCGGTGTGAAAGCGGTCAGCAGGCGCTCGTCGCCACCTCGTCGAAGAGGGGCAGCTCGCCTTCTTCCTCCAGGCGCAGCTGCATGATGCGGCGCGCGTCCTGGTGCAGCACGCGCGTCAGCTCGATGGTGACCGGCGTGGCATAGACGGGCACGTGCGGGTAGCGCTCCGTGACCAGCTCCAGCGCGCCGGTGTGGTCGGTGTGGGCGTGGGTGACCAGGATCGCGTCGATGCCGCCGCTGCGCTCGATCTGGCTGAGATCGGGCAGTTGGTCGCCGGCCAGGCCCCAGCGTGCCTTGGGCGTGGGGCGGATGCCGGCATCGACCAGCAGCCGGCGCCCGCCGATTTCGATCAGGATGCTGCTGGCGCCGACTTCGTCGGCGCCGCCTAGAAAGGTGATGTTCATGGGGCTGATCGTCGCATGGATGCGGGGAGATGTGCAAACTCTGCAGCTAGCCACGTCCAACAGGCGCATGCCGGCGGCACGAGCTTAGGTGCTTTGCTTAGCTCTTGGCCAGCTGGCGGGCGACGCTGCTGAGGCCCACGGCGATGATCAAGATCGCGCCCTGGAAGACGTACTGGTAGAAGGTGGGGGCGCCAAAGATGGCCAGGCCGTTAAAGCCGATACCGATGATGAGCACGCCGATGAAGGTGCCGGGAATGTGGAACTCGCCGTCCTTGAGCGTGGCCGAGCCGAGGAAGGCGGCGGCAAAGGCGTTGAGCAGGTAGGAGTCGGCGGCGCTGGCCGTGCCGCTGCCGATGAGCGAGGCCAGGAGGATGCCGGTCAGGGAAGCGCAGACGGCAGCGACTACAAACGCCAGGGTCTTGACGCGGTCGACACGGATGCCGGAGAGCCGCGCGGCCTCGACGTTGCCGCCGACGGCCTGAATCTGCTGGCCGACGTCGGTCCGGTTGACCAGCAGCCACAGCAGGAAGAGGACAACGAACATGACAATGACGTTGTTGGGAACACCCCAGACACGGTTCAGGGCGATAGCGGTGAAGATTTTAGGCACGCCCGAAGCGATGGGCACGCCGGTGGAGTAGGCGAAGGTCAAGCCGACCAGGATTGAGCCCATGCCCAGGGTCGCGATGACCGAGTTGACTTTGATCTTGGTGACGATCGTGCCGTTGACGAGGCCGATGATAACGCCGACGCCAAGCACAAGCAGGATCGCGAGCGGTACGGGCACGCCCTGGTTGACCATAAGACCGGTCACCAGCACGCCGGCGAGGCTGCCATTGTAGCCGATGCTCAGGTCCATCTCACCTACGATCAAAACAACCGTGAGGCCGCCCGCAATAATGGCTGTGAGTGAGGCCTGGTTGAGGATGTTGAGGAAGTTGGACACGGTCGGGAAAGGCGCGGCGCGGCGAGCGAGAAGATCAGGATCATCACGAGCATGCCGATAATGCTGCCGTACTTGGCGACAAAGCCGAGGGCAGCGCGGCGGCCAGCGCCGGCAACGCGCGTTGTGCCGCCAGTGGAGGTGTTCAATGGTTGCGAAGTGCTCATGTTCCTGTCCCTGCTGATTGTGCGGCTGCATGTCCTGTAACAGCTTGGGCCTGCTCTTCGTGGCGAGCGTAGCTCATGTGCAAGAGCGCCTCTTTGCTGATTGCTTGACCGACCAACTCGCCGGCGATGCGACCCTCGACCATCACGAGCACGCGGTCACAAAGGCCGGGAAGCTCTTCCACTTCCGACGAGATAACGATCACGCCGGCGCCCTCGGCCGCAAGGCTGCGTGCGATCGCGTGAATATCGCCGCGCGCGCCCACGTCCACGCCGCGCGAAGGCTCGTCCAGGATGATCACCTTGACCGACTCGGTCAACCATTTGCCGATGACCACCTTCTGCTGGTTACCGCCTGAGAGGTTGCGCACAGGCGTGTCCACCGAACGTGTTTTGACCTGCAGTTTCTGCACGATCTCCTGGGCACGGGCATTGGCACGGCTAAGGCTGATGAGCGGCAGCCAACTCACCCGGCGCAGCGAGGATACGCGCGGAATGTTGACGTTGAAGGCCACGGTCTTGTCGAGCAGCAACCCTTGCGAACGGCGTTCCTCCGGCACGAGCACGATACCCTGGCGCACCGCATCGTAGGGGCTGCGCACTGTGATCGGCTTGCCGCGCATGAGGATCTGGCCGGTCTCGGGCCGGTCGGCGCCATAGATCATGCGCACGAGTTCGGAGCGGCCGGCGCCGACGAGACCCGCCAGTCCCAAGACTTCGCCTTCGTGCAGGGTGAACGACGCATCACGCACCAGATGCCGGCGGCTCAACCCACGAACTTCCAGCAGCACGGGACGGTCTGGCGGTGCATGCGACACGGCATTCACCTGGCCGAGATCGCTGCCGACAATCGAGCGTACCAGCGCGGCCTTGTTGAGATCGGCGCGGGGCAGTGAGGCGACCAACGCGCCGTCTTTGAAGACGGTGACCCTGTGGCAGAGATCCAGGATCTCGTCGAGGCGATGCGAAACGTAGAGGATGGCGATACCTTCGGTCGAGAGCTCGCGTACGATGCGGAAGAGGCGTTCACTTTCTTCCGCCGACAAGGAGGCCGTCGGTTCGTCCATAGCGATCAGGCGCGCCTTGTGGATCAACGCACGGCCGATCGAAATGAGCCAGCGTTCGGCGACAGTCAACTCCGCAACCGGCACATCCATTGGAAAGTCGATGCCCAGCCGCTGGAGGGTGGGTTCGACCTCCCGGCGCGCGGCACGCCAGTTGAGCAGGCCTGCGCGCTGTGGCTTGGGCAACCCGAGCAGCAGGTTTTGCAGGGCATTGAACTTGGGGACGAGGTTGAGCTCCTGATGGATGAAGCTGAGACCTAAACGGCGCGCCTCCTGGGGATTGGCGATCTTGACGGGGCTGCCGTCGAGCAAGATCGTGCCGGCGTCCGGTTGGATGATGCCGGCCAGGGCGCGAATCAGGGTGGACTTGCCGGCGCCATTGGCGCCGACCAAGCCGTGAACCTCGCCGGCAATGACGTCGAGGTCGACACCTTTGAGCGCCTGTACACCGCCGAAATGCTTGACTAGGGACTGGACCTGCAAAAATGGCTGTTGGGACGACATGGCAGTTCACGCTAGGGGCAGATGGGCACAAGGTCCGGGCGCCGGACCTTGTGCCCTTACGAATTGACCTCGCTCAGACTATTTCTGCAGGGCATTCGGGTCGATGGCTTCGGGGTGCTCGGCGAGGAAAGCCTTGATGGTGTCCTTGTTGACCACCTTGACAGGCACTTCCACGGCCTTGGCTTCCCACTTGTCGCCGGCCTTGATGGCCTCGTCGATCGTCTCGACCAGCACACGGCCTTCGTCTTCCACGGCGGCCCACGCGGTGGCGGTCATCCAGCCGTCCTGGACGGCCACGATGGCATCGACGTTGCCGTTGGTGCCGTAGACCTTGACGTCGGGTCGATTTTGCTGTTTGAGGGTCGAAATGGCGCCCAAGGCCGGATCATCCCAGCAGCCCCAAACGGCATAGTTTGCCTGCCCCTCAGGACGGCCAGCCAACCAGGCAGAGGCGAACTGGGCGCCGGCCTGCAGGTAACCCGGGATCGGGACTTCGTTCTTGGTGACCTTGATGTCAGGATATCCGGCTACGATTTTATCGAAGACTTCCTCACGCTCGCGGCAGACCTGGCCGGTGTGGTAGGTAAGAGCCAGCACTTCGCCCTTGCCGTCCATATCAGCAACCATCTGCTTGATCACCTCTTCGGCCTGGGGGCCGCCCGTACCGTTGGTCGCCACGATGCCATCGGCCATGCCGTTGCCGAGACCGCCGCCCCAGGTGGCAACTGGGATCTTGGCTTCCTTGGTGGCGGCCAGACCGGCGCCGAGGGAGGTGGTGGGGAATACCAGGTCGATCACGGCAGCTGCGCCGCGCTGGGCGAGGTTCTGGAAGGCGGCATTGGCCTGATCGGCACTGCCGCTGGCGTCGATTACGCTCACTTCCCAGCCCAGCTTCTTCGCGGCTTCTGTCGCGCCCTTGATAAAGCGGGCGTTACTGGAATCGGAGGGCGTAATAGACACAATACCGAGCAGGGGCTGGCCGCCGGCGGCTTCTGCCTGGCCAGCGGCAGCGTCTGCTGCCGGCGCTTCCGTTGCCGTTTCTGCTGCGCCTGCGGCTGGGGCAGCAGGTTGGGCGGGAGCCGCCGGCGCCGTACAGGCGCCGAAGACCATGGCGAAAATGACAACCAAGACGAGAACTGACCACTTGCGCATACTCTTGCCTCCTGGTAATGGAACGGGTTGAAAAAAGATCCGTGAACTCACTTGAGCGCCAACGCGTTGCCGGGAGAGCCGGAGCCGCCGACCTTGTTGAGCGGCGCGGCGGTAAACATGCCCTCATATACGCCGTCGGCCGCGCAGTCGGCAGCCAGGGCGTCGAGCGCAAACATCTCGCCAACGGCCATGCCCAACAGCGGAATGATGCGGAAGTGGAGAAAGCCTTCCACGGTCGGCGTATAGGGCATGGCTTCCAGGGCCGGCACATCGCACGCGACGACGGCCACCTGGTGATCCCACAGCCACTCGAGTGTGCTTTCGTCGGCAGAGAGGCCGGGCGCTTGGAGTTCGGGGCCGCCAAGCTTTGAGATTGCGATGCGCGTGTCCAGCGAGGCGGCGTTATACCACGCGATCCAGCCCATGCGGAGCAGCAGCACGTCGCCGCCGAGCAGCTTGGTGCCCTGCGCGTCGAGAGCAGCCTGCACATCGGCAATATCAACGGCCACCCGTTTTGAGGCGTCGATGGGCCGGCCCTGCTTGAGCAAGTAGGCTGCCACATCGGCCAGCACGAAGCGGCCGGCGATGCCACGGCGGCCCCAATTCTCGATCCCGTTCTTGGTGCCGGGCTCGCCGGTGATCTCCGCACGCTGCACGCCATTGTAATAGCCAAACTCTGGATGGGGCATGTGGCTCAGGGCATCCCACTGCGTAGACGACTGCGGCCAGTAGCCGTCATAGTAGTCGTCTGTGCCCCACTCGCTGTCGTCGGTGCCGGGGGTCAGGTCGATGATGTGGTGATGCATGGCTTTGCGCCCGAGGATGGGTGGATAAGGTTTTTCCATGTCCCAGTTGAGCGAGAACACCTGCCCCTTGCGCACAAGGGTGGCGGCGTGTGCCACCCGTGCCGGCGTGAGCAGGTTCACGGTGCCAACCTGGTCATCTTCGCCAAAGAGGCCCCAGGATGAGCGGGCCGGTTTGCCGGCGACGACGGGAAGGTCACGGTAGCGAGGCCAGGGGGTGGGGATTGCGGCAGCTAACGTCATAGGAAAACGACTCCCTTGCTGGTAAGCAGTTGGATGAACAGTTGGCAAAACGGGGTCCGGGAGCTGGCTGCGGCTTGCGCGATAGAATGCGATGCGGGCTGACCTGCCATGGGTGGTTGGCGGCAGCGATGTATATCGTGCCCGCGAGTGAGTCTCCTATCCTATTTGTGAAAGGGTGAACTTACTCCATGGTAAACGTTTTCCAGGGCAAAGTCAATATTACCGCATGAAGCCGCATAAGCCGGGGGTGACGTCGCCGATCATCGGGGCGTCGAAGCCGCACCACCTGGAGGATGCGGTGGCGGGGTTGGCGCTGCAGCTGTCGGCGGAGGAGATGGCGGCGTTGGAGGAAGCGTACGTGCCGCACCCGATATTGGGGTATACGTAGTGCCGACTGCCAATAACCTGCTAATCGCCGAAGAATTCGGCGCTGCGGGTATTGGCGGTTTGCAGCGCTTCGTCGAGGGTTGCGGTGCCGTAATAGGCATTCTGCAGCTCGGCGTTCACGATGCCCTCAATATCGCTCCACGCCGCCATGATCGGGAGATTGCGAATGCCGGGGATCGCGTCGAGCCAGGCCTGGCTGTTGGCGGGCCTGGCTTGCGGATCGAGAAAGACGGGCGATTCGGCTACGGCGATGCGTGAGGGCACGGTGCGCCCGGTTGCGGCTAAGAGCGTTTGTCCCTCCGTCGAATTGGCGAATTCGAGGAAAGTCCAGGCGGCCTCCTTCTGCTTGCTCGCCGCCGCGATGCAAAACGCATCGGAATGCAGAATGCCGGCGCGCGTCTTGCCGGCGGGGAGCGCCGCAACATCCCAGTCGAACGCCTCGATCAAGCGAAATTCCGGTACGGCGCGGCGGCTGTCGATAAACATCGCCATGCGTCCGTTTACGAAGCGGCTCAGGCTGCTTTCGGCCTCTTCGGCGACAGCATCGGGCGTAACATGGTGCTGGTTCTGCAGCGCGATAAACCACGCCAGCGCCTCTTTGCTCGCCGGCGTATCCAGCGCCAGCCTGGTAGGGGCGGCACTGTCGTCGACAATGTCGCCGCCATTCATCCAGACGAAGGGCGCCATGCGCACAATCGTCGCTTCGGTGCCAAAGCCGTAGATATCGGTGACGCCGTCGTGGTCGCCGTCTTGCGTCAGCGCCTGCGCCACCGCCACAAAGTCCGCCCAGTTCCAGTCGCCGGCCGGGTAGGCAACCCCTGCGGCGTCAAAGAGATCTTTGTTGTAGTAGATGACCGGGCTGGACATGTTTTGCGGCATGCAGGCCTGCTCTCCTTGCCACTGGAAGGCAGCCAACGCCTGCGGATAGTAATCGCTCGTCTTGATCAGCGTGCTGGCGGCGAGATAGGTGGTCAAGGGTTCCACTGCCCCGCTCGCCAGAAAACGGCCTAGATTGCGATAGTTGATAAGGAAGAGGTCGGGCGGCGTGCCGGCGGCAAAGTCAGCGGCGAGCCGCTTACGGAAGTCGCCGCCGCTGGGAATGTTGACAAGATCGACACTGATAGCGGGGTGGCGGGCGACAAAAGCATCAATCAGCTGCTGGTAGGCCGTTTCATCGGTTGGGTCACCGGAAATCAGGAAGGTGAGCTCCGTGGCGGATGGGTTTGCGCTTACCGCCGGCGCACGCGGCGCGGGCGAAAGCGGGGTGCAGGCCGACAGCAGCGCAAGGAGGAGGCCGAGTACTAGAAGTGAGCGCAGCATGGTGAGAGAGTAGCTCCTTGACAGTGAACGTAGAGACCAGGTGGTGCCAACGGAGTCGCACGTGGGCGTGCCCCTCCGCACGTGGGCGTGCGGACTGAACGGTCATGTGTGACAGCCCATTAGGTTTTGTCGTGGGGGCGCAGGTGCGGCAGGGTGGCCTCATGGCGAATGAAGTGCTGAAGCACCAGGTACACAACGATTACCGGCGCCGTCATGACTACCACAGCTGCCAGCAGCAGCGACCAGTTGGTAATGTTCATTTGCTGCAGCATCCGCAAGCCGACGGCCAGCGTATAGCGTTCCTCGGACTTGAGAAAAAGCAGCGGATCGACAAAATCACTCCAGTAGTGAGAGAAGGCCAGCAAGAGCACAGCCAATGTCGCCGGCAAGGCCGCGGGCAGGCCGATGTGCCGCCAGATCGTCAAGGCGCCGGCACCATCCAGCCGCGCGGCTTCAAACGACTCGAGGGGAATGCGGCGGAAAGTCCAGTAAAACATCAAGACGTATAGTGACTTCGTCCCCATGACGGCAGGGGCGAACAACGCAAGATAGGTATCGGTGAGGCCAACCCAACTGAAGAGGACATAGCGCGGCAGCCAGACGGCAGTAGTGGGAATCATCAACAGGGCGACAGCCAGGCCGACCAGCCAGCGCCGTACACCAGCGGGCATCTGCGCCAGCGCAAAACCGGCCCAGGAAGCCGTGAGCAACGTGATGGCTGCGCCAATGGTGCTGACCAGAACCGAATTGGCGACCTGGCGGCCGAGCGGCACAATGTGAAAGATCTCGGTGTAGTTGGACCAGGCCAGCGGCTGCGGCAGCCATTCCAGGGTATGCGGCGGAGGCATACCCACCGGACGCAAGGAATTGCTCAGAACCCAGTAGAGCGGAGCGACAAAGAGGAAGGCCATTGTCAACGCCGCCACCTGCCAGAGCACCTTTCTCAGCAGCAGGCGATCAAACTTCATCAGCATAGCCCCAACCACCCGTAAGTTTGCCGGCAGACCAGAGCAATACCCCGAGCACTGCGAACATCAGCACCATCATCGACGCGGCGTGGCCAATACGAAAGTGACTGAAGGCCTCGTCAAAGATGAGATAGGGCAATAAGGTCGTCGCATAGCCCGGGCCGCCCTCGGTCATCATATAGACGGGGGTGAAGGTGCTCTGCGCGCTGAGCAGGATATCGCGGATCAGGAGCAGTATCAGCCAAGGCGCGAGTAACGGCAGGGTGATATAGCGAAACAGCTGCCAGCGGCTGCCGCCGTCAAGCGCGGCTGCCTGAAAGTACTCACGCGGCATGCCCTGCAAAGCGGCAATCAGCAGCAGCATGCCCTCACCTACGCGGAAACAGGCCATCAGAACCAGCGCCAGCAGGGCTGTATCGGCGTCAGCCAACCAGGCGGGCTGAGGCAGGCGCAAGCTGCCCAACACGGTGTTGAGCGGGCCGTAGAGGGGGTTAAAGATCCAGAGCCAGATGAGGGCGTAGGCAACATCGGGGATCACGGAAGGCAGATAGGCTGCGATCCGATAGTGGCGCACACCAGGACGTGGACGATGTAAAAGTAATGCGAGCGCCAGCGCACCCAGCAGCTGCAAAGGTACACCCAGGGCCACAAAGACCAACGAATTACGCACCGCGATCCAGAAGATGTCGCGCTGAAAAATCGTGCGGAAGTTCTGGAGCCCACTCCACACCGGGGCCGAGAATGCATCGTATTCGGTGAAGGCAAGCACCACGGTCAGCAGCGCCGGCAGCCCGATCAACAGCGCGGCGCCCACCAGAAACGGTGCCAGCAAGAGCCACAATTCGAGCCGATACCAGGATAGACGGCGGCGCCGGGCGCAGGAGGCCTTTTGAACTGAGATGTTATGGGCGGAAGAGGTGAGGGACATTGAGAGTTTGCCGGTGCCGTTGTGGACGTTGTGAGAATCGCTATGGGGGTAATACCACAGTACGCAGCCATCATGTGGCGACGTAGGCAGCCAGGCATGGTGGAGCAGCAAAAAAATGGTGTTGACAGCTAAATCGATTTAGATTAGTATGTAAGATAATCTCTGCTTTTGATTCCAGTGTGGCTTGTAGATCACATTTGTCGTAGACAGCGCAAGGACTGGCATGCCGGTTACCCTGAAGGACGTAGCCAAGCGTGTCGGGAAGTCTGTACCTACGGTTTCGCGGGCCTTGGGCGGCTTTTCGGACATCAGCCCGGAGACGCGGGCGGAGGTGCAGCGCGTGGCGCGGGAGATGGGGTATGTGCCGAGCGCTACGGCTACCAACCTGAAGAAGCGGCGCACGGACAATATCACGCTGGTGATGCCCGGCGAGACGCCGCTGCGTGTCTCGGATCCGTTTTTTGGCGAGTTTGTCAACGGCGTGGTCGACCGGGCCGCCCAGCATGGGTTTGACCTGACACTGGCGAGCAGCAGCGGCGACGACGAGCGCGCAACCTATATTCGCTATATCCGCAGCCGCCGGACCGACGGTTTCATCGTCGTGCGCGTCAAGCACCGGGATGCGCGCATCGACCTGCTGCGCGCACAGGACGTACCCTTTGTCGCCTTTGGCCGCACCGAAGACGACGACTATCCGTGGGTGGACGACGACGGCGCCTACGGCATCGGGCAGGCCGTCGACCATCTCGTAGCGCTGGGGCACCGGCGCCTTGCCTTTATCGCCGAGCCGCTGCAGCTTGCCAAGGCACAGCACCGGCTCGACGGCTTTCGCGCGGCGCTGGCGGCACACGGCCTGGCGGCCGAGCCCCCGCTGATCGCCGGCGCCAATTTTCGCCAGCCCTCCGGCCGGCAGGCCGCCAAGGCACTGCTTGACCTGCCGGAGCCGCCGACGGCGATCGTAGCCAGCAACGACCTGCTGGCGTTGGGGGCGATGAGCGAGGTGCAGGCGCGCGGGCTCGTGGTAGGGCGCGACGTCAGCATCACAGGCTTTGACGATATCATGCCGGCAGAATACAGCCATCCGCCGCTTACCACGCTCCATCAATCCGCACAGGAGATGGGTATGGCAGCGGCAGGTATGCTGGTCAAAGTCATCGGCAAGCAGCCACTGCCCGAAAAGCACATCTTACGCAGGCCAGAGTTAATCGTGCGCCAATCCACCGGACCGCTGCCGCTAAGCGGTGAGTAGAACCGACCCGAAGTTTCTACAAGCGTACCGCACCATCCGCGTTAGTCTAGTAAAAGCCAATCTAATAAGGAGACTCGTATGCGAGGAAATGCTAAGCTGTTCAGCCTGATCCTGGTCGTGGCGATGCTGCTCACGGCCTGCGCCGCGCCGGCACCTGCCGCACAGGCGCCGGTGGCGGAAGCGCCAGCCGCCGAGACGGCGACTGAAGCAGCGACTGAAGCAGCGACTGAAGCGCACACTGAGGAAGCGGTGACTGAAGCGGCAACCGAGGAAGCGCCGGCCGAGGCGGCGACGGAAGCGGCCGCAGAGGAAGCAGCAACCGCGGTGCCGGCGGAAGAGACGACTGAAGCAGCCGCCGCCGGCGGCGATGTCGTCTTCTTCTCGACCCAGTTTGTGCCCGTCGAGGAGCAGGAGAAGTTCCGCGCCATCCTGCAAGAGGGTGGGTTTGACTTCACCGGCTCAGAAGAAGGCCCGCTGCTCGACGTCCTGCTGGCCGGCGCACAGGCCGGCAAGTCGGAGATCGACGTGATCGGCGCCCTGCACGGCACCTTCCCGCCGCTGGCGCGTGAGGATGCGATGATGAACATGATCGACGTGGCCGACGACCTGTCCGCCGACCGCACGCTGGCGCAGGCCTATCTGGAAACCGGGCTGCTGGGCAGCGACGATTTCCTGTACTACGTGCCCTGGATGCAGGCGACCTACATCATGGCGGCCAACAAGGAGGCGCTGCCGTACCTGCCCGAAGGCGCCGACATCAACGCCCTGACCTGGGAGCAGCTGGGCGAGTGGTGCAAGAACATCGTCGACGAGACCGGCGCGCCGCGCTGCGGGCTGCCGCATGCCGGCCTCTTCCACCGCTTCCTGCAGGGCTACATGTGGCCCTCCTGGACCGGCGGCATGGTCACCAACTTCAAGAGCGAAGACGCGGCGGCCATGCTCACCTGGGTGAAGAATTCGCTCTGGCCGTATGTGAATCCGCAGTCGATCAGCTACGAGTTCATGCAGGAGCCGCTGCAGTCCGGCGAGGTCTGGGTGGCCTTCGACCACACGGCCCGCCTGATGGATGCGCTGAACGCGACCCGAGACAAGTTCGTCACCTTCCCGGCGCCCGCGGGCCAGCATGGCCGCGGCTTCATGCCCGTCATCGTCGGCCTTGGCATTCCCGCGGCATGCGCCGAACCCGGAGGCCGGCGCAGGCCGTGATCGAATACCTGACCCGGCCGGAGACGCAGGCGCGTGGTGCTCAAGGAACTGGGCTTCTTCCCGGTGGTCGACGGGCGTCGACACGACCGATTTGCCGGCGGGTGTGGCGCTGGAGGCGGCGCGCCGTGGCCGCCCAGTCCGGTTCGGCGGATGCGCTGCCGGCGCTGCTGCCGGTGGGGCTGGGCGATCGCGGCGGGGAGATCAACCAGATCTTCCGCAATGCCTTCGACCGCGCCGTGCTCAACGGCGAAGACGTGCAGACGGTCCTGGACGAAGAAGGTGCGAACCTGCAGAAGCTGATGGACGAGACGGGCGCGCCCTGCTGGGCGCCGGACGCCCCCAGCGAAGGGCCGTGCCAGGTCAGTAGGTGCGTCGAGGCGGGCGCGGCTGCGTGCCGAACGCTGGTCAGACGCACGCGTCCGCAGCGCACTGCTTCGCCCGACGGAATGTCCCGATGGAGGTAGGCCCGTGAAAAAGACAACGCAATTGGGCGCCGTTTCTCTTGATTCTGCCGTCGGTCATCTATCTGGCGCTCTTCTTTGCCTGGCCGATGTTTCGCGCGCATGACCCTGGCGGTGTGGGATGACGACGCCGTGCTGCGGCTGCAACGCGGAGCCCAGCGCCAGAGCGCTTATGCCGGCTCGCTGCCGCGGGGCACGCTGGTTGCCATCGTCGACCGCCAGGGGAATGTGCTGGCGGCAGAGGAACTGGCGCAGAGCAATGTGAAGACGGAGACCTGGTACCGGGTGCGCGGGGGCAGACCCGGATGCCGGACAGGCGGTGGAGGGGTGGGCGCCGGAAGACACGGGTGCGTGTGCGGGAGCAGGACGCAGAGGGGCGCCCGACTGGCGGGCACGATCCGCCGCAAGCTGGGCAGCGGCGTCGACCCGCTGACCGATGTCTTTGCCGAGCCGAGCGCAGGTGGCGCAGGTCACGGGCAAGCTGGACGCCGAACGCGCAGGTGGAGATCCTGGACTCGGCGGTGCTCGAACTGTGGTACCTGGTGCGCAGTGCGATCTGCGATGCCGGTGGGGATGCTGGCATGAATGCGGGCGAGGCAGGTGTCGAAGGCTGGGCGCAGTCGCGCTATATCCAGGTGTACGGCGACGGGGAGACGGGGCGCATCGACCGCGGCAACGCCGGCGAGCTGACGCCGCGCTATATCCAGGCGATGGTCAACGACCGCTTCTTCTGGCCGGCGCTGACGACGACCCTGCTGCTGATGGTGATCATCATCCCGCTGCAGTTTGTGCTGGCCATCATCATGGCGCTGATCATCCAGGCGCAGCTGAAGGGCAGCGGCTTCTTCCTGTATGTCTTCGCCATCGCCCTGGGCGTCTCGGACCTGGCGGTCGGCATCGTCTGGTACGCCATCTTTACGCAGTATGGCTATCTCAACAGCATCCTGCAGTCGCTGGGGTTGATCGACGCGCCGGTCGCCTACCTGACGGCCGACACGCGCTACTGGATCATCATCGCCATCTGCCTGGCGGAGATCTGGCGGGCGACGGCCATCGTCATGGTGGTGGTCGTCTCCGGGCTGCAGGCGATCTCGACCGAGGTGCTGGAGGCGGCCGACCTGTTTGGCGCCGGCCTGTGGAAGCGGCTGCGCTATGTGATCCTGCCCATGCTGCGGCCGAGCCTGCAGGTGGCGCTGATCCTGCGCACGATCCTGGCGCTGCAGGTCTTTGCCGTGGTGATTGCGTTGAGCGGCGGCGACATCGTGACCGTGCTGGCGAACGAGGCCTACCGCCAGTACTACGACCTGCGCAACATCAACGTGGCGGCCGCCTATGCCGGGCTGATCCTGCTGCTGTCCATGGTCAGCGCCGTCTTCTACCTGCGCACCGTGCGCACGCAACGAGGAGGCCCGAATGATTGCAGCCGGCGAACTCTGCCAACCCCAGCGCGGCGCAGGCATCGGCCGAGATGCAGCGGGAGCGGCGGCGGGCGCTGCGCCGGCAGCGGTTCAACCGCGGGCTGGTCTACCTGCCCTGGCCATCGTGATCTGCCTCTGGGTGCTGGTGCCGATCTGGTTTATCGCCTCCATGGCGTTCACGACGCCGGCGTACGTGCGTGCCTATCCGAAGGGGGTGCTGCCCTTTATCCCCTTCTCGCTGGAGACGATGCGCTTCTTTCTCAGCTCCAGCGGCATCATCCCGGGGACGATCAACAGCATTGTCGTGGCGATCATCACGCTGGTGCTCTCGACCCTCATTGCGGCGCCGGCCGGGTATGCCATCTCGCGCTACCTCTTCCGCGGGCGGCGATGCCTACCGGCTGTCGATCCTGGCGGTGCGCGCCTTCCCGGTGGTGATCCTGGCGATCCCGCTGGCCGTGGTCTTTATCAACGTCGGCATCTACGACAGCATCTACAGCCTGGCGCTGATGCACACGGCGCTGACGCTGCCGACGACGATCCTGGTGATCGGCAGCGTCTTTGCCAGCATTCCCTACGAACTGGAGGAGGCGGCGCAGGTCTTTGGCTGCACCCCGCTGCAGGCCTTCCGCACGGTCGTGCTGCCGCTGGCTGACGCCGGGCATTGCCGCCGCCGCCATCTTCACCTTCGTCATGTCGTGGAACGAGGTGTTTGCCGCCAGCATCCTGACGGTGCGCAACCGCACCCTGCCGGCGCAGGTGCTGAGCGCCCTGAACCAGTCGTCGGAAGCCGTACCAGTTTGCCGGGGCATTCTTCATGATGATCCCGGCCCTGATCTTTATCTTTGTCATCCGGCGCTACCTGTTCAACATGTGGGGCCAGATAACGAAGTAGGGCGGCAGTTGTCGAAAGGCAGCCATGGCCGAGATCAAGATTGAGAATGTCACCAAGAAGTTTGGCGACTTTGTCGCCATCGACAACGTCAGCCTGCACGTCGAAGACCAGGAGTTCATGGTGCTGCTGGGGCCCAGCGGCTGCGGCAAGACGACCCTGCTGCGGGCGGTCGCCGGGCTGGGCATGGCGGATAGCGGGCGCATCAGCATCGGCGGCCGGGATGTGACCTACATGCCGCCGCGCCAGCGCGGGATCTCGATGGTCTTTCAGAGCTATGCCATCTTCCCGCACATGAAGGTCTACGACAACATCGCCTTTGGGCTCAAGATGAACAACGTCGACAAGGCCGAGACCGAGCGGCGCGTGCGCGAGGCGGCCGAGCTGCTGCACATCGAAGAGATGCTGGACCGCTACCCGAGCAAGATGAGCGGCGGGCAGCGGCAGCGCGTGGCCGTGGCGCGGGCCATTGCGATGAAGTCGCAGGTGCTGCTGATGGACGAGCCGCTGAGCAACCTGGACGCGCTGCTGCGGCTGGAGATGCGCGCCGAGCTGAAGCGGCTGCTGGCGGAGATCAAGGCGACCACCATCTATGTCACCCACGACCAGATCGAGGCGCTGAGCATGGGCGACCGCATCGCCGTGATGCGCAAGGGCAGCATCGAGCAGTGCGACAAGCCCACGATCGTCTACGACCTGCCCGGCACCGAGTTTGTGGGCGGCTTCATCGGCAACCCGCCGATGAACTTTCTGGATGCGCAGGTGCAGCGGCAGAACGGCGGCGTCGAGGTCGCGGTGGGCGACTTTCGCCTGGCGCCGCACCGCGCTCATGCAGCCGCTGCTGGGGGCCTATGACGGCAGCCCATCGTGGTGGGCATCCGGGCCGAGAACATGGAAACGCTGGCGGCGCCGGTCGACGATGGGCTGAAGGTGCGGGTGCTGGTGGTGGAGCCGCTGGGTTCGCAGAACCTGCTCACCGTGAAGATCGGCGCCAACACGGTCAAAGTGTCCACGCACCCTCGTTTGAGGTGGCGCCCGACCAGGACGTCTGGCTGCGGTTCCCGGCCGACAAGATCCGCTGGATCGACCGTGACAGCGGGCGTGCGCTCTATCCGGGCGGGGGCTGACAATGGGGCTGCGCGAGCTGCTGGCGGCGGCCTATGCGCCGGTGCAGGTTGAAGAACTCCACGGCGCCATCATGCAGCGGGTGGCGGCATTTCGACGCGAGCACGCGCAGCTGACAGGCGAGGCAGCGCCTGGGGCGCCGGCCGGCCAGGGTGCCGTACAAGGCGCCATTCTCATCACGTATGGCGACCAGTTCCGCGAGCCTGGGCGGCCGCCGCTGCAGTCACTGCACGCGTTTCTTGGCGAATACGTGCGGGATCTGGTCGGCGGCGTGCACCTGCTGCCGTTTTATCCCTACTCGTCGGACGACGGCTTTTCGGTGATCGACTACTACCAGGTGGCGCCGCAGCTGGGCACGTGGCAGGACATCGCCGCGCTGGGCACGGCGTATCGCCTGGTGTTTGACCTGGTCGTGAACCATGTGTCGGCGCAGAGCGCGTGGTTTCAGCGGTTTCCTGGCGGGCGTGCCGCCCTATACGCGGCTACTTCCTGGTGTTGGATCCCGCGACGGACCTGTCGGCGGTGGTGCGCCCGCGCACCACGCCGGTGCTCACGCCGTTCGTTACGGCGGCGGGCGAGCGCTATGTCTGGACGACCTTTAGCGCAGATCAGATCGACCTGAACTTTCAGAACCCCCTGGTCCTGCTGGAGATGATCGACGTGCTGCTGTTCTACGTGGCGCACGGGGCGCAGATCTATCCGGCTGGATGCGATCGCCTACCTGTGGAAGGTGCCGGGCACGTCCTGCATCCACCTGCCGCAGACGCACGCGATCGTCAAGCTGCTGCGGGCCATCCTGGACCTGACGGCGCCGGCGGTGCAGCTGCTCACGGAGACCAACGTCCCGCACGCGGAGAACATCAGCTACTTTGGCGAATACGGCGGGCGACGAGGCCCAGATGGTCTACCAGTTTCCGTTGGGGCCGCTCACCCTGCACACCTTGCTGAGCGGCGACGCAACCACGCTGGCGGAGTGGGTGGACGGGCTGCCCGAACTGCCGCCGGGGACCACCTTCTTCAACTTCACCGCCTCGCATGACGGCATCGGCGTGCGGCCGGCCGAGGGACTGCTCACGGCGGAGGAGGTGCGGCGGCTGGTCGAGAGCACGCTGGCGCATGGCGGGCAGGTATCGTACAAAGCCAATGCGGACGGCAGCCGGAGCCCGTATGAGCTGAACATCACCTGGTACGATGCGCTGAACGATCCGGCGCAGCCGGCGCCGGCGCTGGACGTGGCGCGCTTCCTGGCTTCGCAGGCGATCATGCTGGCGCTGGCGGGGGTGCCGGGGATCTATGTTCACAGCCTGTTTGGCTCGCGCAGCTGCCAGCCGTGCCGTGAAGAGACCGGCCAGGCACGCTCGCTCAACCGGGAGAAGTTTTGGCTGGCAGAGATCCGGCGCGACCTGGCGGAGCCCGGTACGCTCCGGGCGCGGGTCTTTGGGGGCTATTGCCACCTGTTAAGGGTCTACCAGGAGCAGTTCGGCGCACACCCGGGCGCGCGCCAGCGCGTCTTGCGGCTGGGCGCCGGCGTCTTTGCCCTGCTGCGGACGGCGGACGACGGCCACAGCGTGCTGTGCGTGACCAATGTGACGGCAGAGGCGGTGCGGGTGGCGATCGATTTGGCCGCGCACCGGCTGCCGGCCGTTGGCCGAGTGCGTCGATGCGTTGAGCGGCGAGGCGATCGGCGCGGAAGACGGGGTGCTGAATTGTACGTTCGGGCCTTACCAGACGCGGTGGCTTGTGCTATAGATATTGCCCCGTCACCCTTCCACCAGCGCGGCAACCCGTTCCAGCCCTAACGCCTGCGCCGCCCGCAGCCGGTAGAGCCCGTCCAGCAGCAGGTAGCCGTCGCGCAGCCGGCGCACGCCGATGGGCGGCGCGATCCGCCCGTCGCGGCGCGCGTCTGGATGGCGTTAAGGTATGTGGTCTCAGCTTGCAGGTCTGAGGCACTGGCGGCATCTGTCTGGCTCACTCGAATCCATATCGCTGCCGCTCTTCGCGTGTAAGGAGCGGCGGATCACGCTGGATCAGACGCTTTGCCTTTGCGAGAAGCTCGTCAAGACTTGCTACCCAGATGCGGGCAGTCTGGTCATAACTGGCGGTGACGATCGTCTTGCCGTCCGGGCTGTACGCCGCAGAGGTGACAGAGCCGCTGTGGCCGGTGAGCTCCCTTAGCTCCTCGCCGGTGGCGGCATCCCAGATGCGGGCGGTTTGGTCCCGACTGGCAGTGACGATGCTCTTGCCGTCCGGGCTGTACGCCGCAGAGTGACAGGGCCGCTGTGGCCGGTGAGCTCCCTTAGCTCCTCGCCGGTGGCGGCATCCCAGATGCGGGCGGTCTGGTCATCACTGGCGGTGACGATGCGTCTTGCCGTCCGGGCTGTACGCCGCAGAGATGACAGGGCCGCTGTGGCCGGTGAGCTCCCTTAGCTGCTCGCCGGTGGCGGCATCCCAGATGCGGGCGGTCTGGTCGTCACTGGCGGTGACGATGGTCTTGCCGTCCGGGCTGTACGCCGCAGAGGTGACAAAGCCGCTGTGGCCGGTGAGCTGGCGCAGCTCCTCGCCGGTGGCGGCATCCCAGATGCGGGCGGTCTGGTCCCAACTGGCGGTGACGATGCGCTTGCCGTCCGGGCTGTACGCCGCAGAGTAGACAGAGCCGCTGTGGCCGGTGAGCTCCCGTAGCTCCTCGCCGGTGGCGGCATCCCAGATGCGGGCGGTCTGGTCGTCACTGGCGGTGACGATGCGTCTTGCCGTCCGGGCTGTACGCCGCAGACCTGACAGCGTCGCTGTGGCCGCTGAGCTCGCGTAGCTCCTCGCCCGTGGCGGCATCCCAGATGCGGGCGGTCTGGTCCCGACTGGCGGTGACGATGCGCTTGCCGTCCGGGCTGTAGGCCGCAGAGCAGACCCAGTCGCTGTGGCCGGTGAGTCGGCTCCTGGCCGGTGGCGGCATCCCAGATGCGGGCGGTCTGGTCCCCACTGGCGGTGACGATGCTCTTGCCGTCCGGGCTGTACGCCGCAGAGTTGACAACGTCGTTGTGGCCCGTGAGCTCCCGTAGCTCCTCGCCGGTGGCGGCATCCCAGATGCGGGCGGTCTGGTCGTCACTGGCGGTGACGATGCGCTTGCCGTCCGGGCTGTACGCCGCAGAGTTGACAGAGTCGCTGTGGCCGGCGAGCTCCCTTAGCTGCTCGCCGGTGGCGGCATCCCAGATGCGGGCAGTCTGGTCGCCACTGGCGGTGACGATGGTCTTGCCGTCCGGGCTGTACGCCGCAGAGTATGACAGCGCCGCTGTGGCCGGTGAGCTGGCGCAGCTCCTCGCCGGTGGCGGCATCCCAGATGCGGGCGGTCTGGTCGTCACTGGCGGTGACGATGCGCTTGCCGTCCGGGCTGTACGCCGCAGAGATGACAGCGCCGCTGTGGCCGGTGAGCTGGCGCAGCTCCTCGCCGGTGGCGGCATCCCAGATGCGGGCGGTCTGGTCGTCACTGGCGGTGACGATGCGTCTTGCCGTCCGGGCTGTAGGCCGCAGAGCTGACAGTGCCGCTGTGGCCGGTGAGCTCGCGCAGCTCCTCGCCGGTGGCGGCATCCCAGATGCGGGCGGTCTGGTCGTCACTGGCGGTGACGATGCGTCTTGCCGTCCGGGCTGTACGCCGCAGAGCTGACCCAGCCGTTGTGGCCGGTGAGCTCGCGCTAGCTCCTCGCCGGTGGCGGCATCCCAGATGCGGGCGGTCTGGTCCTAACTGGCGGTGACGATGCTGCTTGCCGTCCGGGCTGTACGCCGCAGAGGTGACAGCGCCGCTGTGGCGATGGCGCGGCAAAGTCATACGGTAAGGTGGCGCAAATGCAACCGCCTCCCGCAGCGCACGGTCCGCATTACCTGCTATGTAGTTGTCTGTACGCCTGGTGGTTTCAACAGAACTGAATGCCAGCAGCAGGGCTAGTGAGGGATCATTCGGATACTCCGTCACGGCGTTCTGCGTATACGCGGCTAACTCGTTGGCCTGGGCACGCCGGGCGTGCGCCTCGGCAGCGCTGGCGCGCGTTTGCTCTCGCGACTGCCGTTGCTGCGCTGCGTCGGTTGCCAGCGTCGACGGCGGCGGCTTTGGCAAGCGCCGCCTGTGCAGCCGCCGTGCGTGAGCATTTGCTTGCGCTGCCGACTCCGCACTGCGCGCATCTGAGGAAGAACACCACTGCCACGGCCATCGCCACCAACGCCGCCGCCAATGCAATCGCCAAGCCCTGGTTGCGCCGGCGCAGCCGCTCGGCGGCGCGCTGCCGATCGCACCCCGGCTGTCTGCCACCAGGCCGGCCAGTTCGTCGCTCACACCCAGCTCGGCCGCATCCGGACCGTTGACCCACGCCTCGGCCTCGGCCAGCTCCACGGCATCCAACAGCCCGCCCTCGCCGTCACCCTGGCGCAGCCGCCGGCGCTCCTGCGCCTTCTCCTCCAGCCGCCGCCGCGTCAGCTCGGCCGCCCGGCGCTCGTCGATCCACTGCTGCAGGCGCGGCCAGCCGCGGATCAACGCCTCGTGCGAGAGGTCCACCCGCCGTGCTTCGTCGCTCAACGTCAGCAGCCGGTTGGCCGTCAGAGCCGCCAGCACGTGGTCAAACCCTGCGGCTGTGCTCGTTCCCGTGCGCAGCTCGTCCACCGTCTGCTGCCGCCGTGTGTCGGGGCGACCTTCGCCAAACTGCAGCAGCCGCAGCAGAATGCGCTTGGCCATGCCGCGCTCGCCGTCGTTTGCCAGCACAGCGCGATAGACGTGTTCGGCGTGCTCGGCCAGCGCCACCTGCAAGCCCGAGCGCCCGCTCTTGTCGCCGACCAGATCGGTGTAGGCGTCGAGGCCGATCGCCAGCCTGGCGGCGTGCGCCCACAGCATCACCAGCGTTTCCTGGATGAAGGGCAGCACGCCCGGCTCTTCCCCTGCGTCGGCCAGCAGCCGCTCGACCAACGCCGGCTGCAGTTCCACGCCTACGTCGCGCGCCGGCAGGGCGATCGCCTCGCGCAGCGCATCCCCGCGCGGCGGCGTGACCTCCAGCCGGTGCGCGCGTATTTGCTCCCACAATGGCGATGCCATCAGGTTGGCGTAGAAGTCGGCGCGTGCGGCGATGACCAGGTAGAAGTCGTCCGCAGCCTGCAGCTGCAGCAGCGCCTGCTCGAACTGGCCGCGTTCGGCGGCCGTCGCCACGGTGAACAGCTCCTCGTATTGGTCGACGACCAGCAGCGTGCGCGTCCCCCGGCGACGATCGGCTGCGGCCGGTCCGCACCAGGCTGCCCACCATTCGTCCCAGCGGCCGGCGCGCCATCCACTACGTGCAGGTCAACCAGCCTGGCCAGCGTTGAACGGGGTGTCGCGCCCGGCCGCATTGTGTGCACGACCCAGGTCTTGTCCGCGAAATGATGGGACTCGGCCAGCGCCGGCAGGATGCCCGCCGCCAGCAGCGATGACTTGCCGCTGCCCGAGGGACCGATGACGGCCAGGAATGGGTGGCGGCGCAGACGGTCGACCGCCTGGCCGATTTCGGCCTTGCGCCCGTAGAAGCGTGCCTGTTCGGCCGCAGTGAAAGGCTGCATACCGGGATAGGGGCATGTTGGGGCCGTGAAGGTTACACCCGCCCACTCCTGCTGCAGCTCGACCAAGCGCGGGTTAGCCGGGTTGACGGCCAGCGCCGCCGCCAGCAGCCCGTGAAGCCCCACGCGCTCGTCAGCCAGCGCCCACAGCGCCACATCGTAGCAGATATCGTGCAGGTTGCGTCCTTGCACCGGCACAACCGCGTCCAGGCTGACGCTGACATCCTCGTGAAGCCCTGTGCGCAGCAGCTGCCGCAGCTCATCCAGTGAAAACGCATCCTCGAGCGCCGCACAGAGCCGTTGGAGCTGGTCGCCGCCCAAGGCGACCAGGCGCGCCGGCGCAGCTTTGCCGTGGTTGCGAGCGTTACCACCGTCGCCGCTGCTCGATTGTGCCGGCACAGTTCCGTGCGAGTCTGCCATGAGTGCTGGGGTCTCTGAGTTGCCTTATCGGGAAAATGCAACAGGTGCAGCAGAGTAACAGACACTGGCAAGGCCGTCAAGCGTCGAAAAAATAGTATGCCACAGGCGATCCAGGCCACCGGCGACGACGCGGTAAAGCGTATTCAGGCGTTGATCAATCCGCAGCGCTGCTTATATCTTCGACGGAGACAAGCACCCGGTCCAGCGCCGCTTCGTGGGCCGGGGCGACCGACCAGTGCAGGCGCACGGGGAAGATCTCGCCTGAGCACTTGCAGTTGGGGCCTTCCCAGGAGAACGACGTGCGGCCTTCGGCGATCCAGACGAGTTCGTCGATAAACACCCGGTGGGCGGCGGGCGGGACGAGGCGATCCAGCGAACCGAGCAGCTCCTCGGCGCTGCCGGCGCCGTAGAGATCCAGGCTGGCCTGGTTGAAGGCTACGTTCTTGACCAGCCCCACCAGCTCCCCGACAAGTTCCGGGCGTGCCGCGAGATAGGCGCGAAAGTCCATCACGCCCTCCGCGCGCAGCGCATCGAGCCGCTGCTTGACGGCAGAGAAGTCCTGCTCCCACAGCGAAATCGGCGAGTTCTCGAACAGGTCGCGATAGCGGGCCTCGCTGCCGCGCAAGGCTTCTTCCATGGCCTTACGCCGGGAGATATCCTGGATCACGGAGATGAAATAGCGCGGCTCCCCGTTGGGCTCCTGTGCCAGCGATACCGTCAGGTTGGCCCACACAAGGCTGCCGTCTTTGCGCACGTAGCGCTTCTCCATGGTGTAGGTCGCCAGCTCTTTGGCGAGCATCTTGTGGACGTTTGCGAGGTCGGCATCCAAGTAGTCCGGTGCGGTGATTTCCTGGAAGGTGAGCCGCATCAGCTCGGCCTGGGTATAGCCAAGGATCTCACACAGCCTGCGGTTGACGCGCAGAAAGCGGCCGTCAAGACCGACATGGGCGATGCCCACGGCGGCCTGTTCGAACGTGGCGCGAAAGCGTTCCTCGCTTTCGTGGAGGATCGCCTCCACCTGCTTGCGTTCGGTGACGTCACTGGCGATGGTGGAGACGCCGACGACCTGGCCCGTGTGGTCACGGATGCGGCGAGATCACGAGCGTGACGTCGATCTCGCGCCCGTCTTTGCACCGGCGCCTGGCTTCGAACTGGCCGACGCGATAGCCCATGGCAAGGCGCCCGATGACGCTCGACTCCTCGGCAATCTGGGCCGGTGTGAGCAGGCGTGAGATCTGCTGGCCGATCATCTCGCGGGCGCTGTAGCCAAAGATCTGCTCCGCTGCCGAGTTCCAGGTGCGGATGGTGCCGTCCAGCGTCCGGCTGAAGATGGCGTTTTCGGTGAATTCGACGATCGCCGCCAGGTGGCGCTGGGCCTCGTCCGCCTCGATGCGCTCGACAAAGCGGCCGACGCGGCGGGCGATCTCGTCGATAAGGCTGCGTTCTTCGGCCAGGAACGGGGCGTAGGCGTCACTATGGGCAGCGGGGGGATGGGGCGAAAGATAGCCAACCGTCAGCGTACCGGCGGGCCGGCCGTAGACTGTGATGGAGCTGCGCAGCTGCCAGGGAGTCGCCTGGTAATTGCGGGTGGCATGGCTTTGGCCGCGGCAAGGAGACACTGACGCAGGTATCCTCCGGATACTGCCAGCCGCTGGGGAGGATGGCGACCAGCTCCATCAGGTAGTCGGTCAAGGTCACGCCCGGCGTGCTTTCAAAGCGGGAGAGGGCGTACAGGGTACTCAGCTCCTTGACGCGTTCGGCGAGGTCGTGCAGGCTGCGCTGCGCCGACTGCTGTTCGGCCAGGGCTGCCTCCAATGCAGCCTCCAGCTCTGCCACGCGCGCACGCAGGGCAGCATATTCGGTGACTTGTTGAGCGTCTCTGCTGGTCATGGTCGGAGCGTGATCCCCTTGGATCTGATGGTATACTGGGACACCTGCCGGCGTCCATGTTTGCAGATGCCCATTCTACCACTGTTATCCGTGTGTCCGCCGGTATCAATCGGTCGGTACGGGCACACACCCAACTTGAGATGCACCACGAGCGAACCGTGAGTACAAGCGCTGCGTATACCAATTGTCACATAAACGTAGATTGCATTGACGGGAAGGAGACCCAATTCTATGGCAGGCGTTGGAACGAGAACACTGGGGAAATCCGGCGTGGCGGTGAGCCCGATGGGGATGGGCTGCTGGGCGATCGGCGGGCCGTGGACGTGGCTGGACGGGCCGGGCGGCTGGGGCGAAGTGGACGACGCCGAGTCGATCCGGGCGATACACCTGGCGCTGGACAGCGGCGTCAACTTTTTTGACACGGCGGCCAACTACGGCGCGGGGCACAGCGAGCGCATCCTGGGGCAGGCGCTGGCGG
Organism: uncultured Chloroflexia bacterium; assembly: GCA_963791135.1. Lineage (GTDB taxonomy): Bacteria > Chloroflexota > Anaerolineae > Caldilineales > Caldilineaceae > Fredericiella. The sequence continues at coordinate 3,682 of CAWBRX010000002.1, read as the reverse complement.
GGAAGCGGCACCAGGCGGTGATTGCGACCAAGTTTGGCTTCTACGTGGACGAGAACGAGAAGCGTGTCACCCGCTATCCGGAGCGAGCACGACGTGATCACCAACGTGCGGGTGGACTGCGAGACGAGCCTGCGGCGGCTGCGGACGGAGTACATCGACCTGTACCAGCTGCACGTGTGGGACTATCCCGCTGCACCGGGCGCTGGAGCTGCGCGACATGCTGGAAGAGCTGGTGCACGAGGGGAAGATCCGCACGTACGGGTGGAGCACGGACGATGCGGCGGCGGCGCACGTGTTTGGCCAGGGCCAGCACTGTGCGGCGATCCAGCACGATCTCAACGTGGTGCTGGATGCGCCGGCGATGCTGCAGGTATGTGCGGAGCTGAACCTGGCGAGCGTCAACCGCAGCCCGCTGGCGCGTGGGGCGCTGACGGGGAAGTACAGCAAGGAGAGCACGTTTGCGGCGAACGACGTGCGGCGCGACCAGTGGTCGATGGAGCACTTTTTCGAGCCCACGCTCGACAAGCTGGCAGCGGTGCGCGAGATCCTGACGAGCGGGGGGCGGACGCTGGCGCAGGGGGCGCTGGCGTGGATCTGGGCGCGCAGCCCCAAGACGGTGCCGATCCCCGGCTGCCGCACGGAGGCGCAGGTGCGGGAGAATGCGGGGGCGATGGCGCTGGGACCGCTGACGGAGGCGCAGATGGGGGAGATTGAGGAGCTGCTGGGGCGGGTGAAAGCGTAACGGGAGAGGAGTGTGGGGAGGGGCGCTGCGGCGCCCCTTTTTTGTTTTGGGCGGCAAGATGAGGCGGGGAGAGGCGCACGTGGGCGTGCGCACTAAACGGAGTGAGGCTTTCACTCATATTCATGTGCAGATTTGCTGGACTTCTTCACGTTCTCGATGATATAATGAGCTTACGGGTAAGCTGACGTTTAGAACTGGTGTGCTGAAGTAGGAAGGTGAAGGATGTCTGATGAGGAGTCTGCTGCGGGTGAGGGGCGGTGCAAGCCGTGGGAGCAGTGGGACGAGGAGCCTGCCGAACTGGTACGGGCGGTTTGTGATCTTTCGGGATATGGGGCCGGGGCGGAGCTTGACCGGGTGTGTCCAGATTTATTATGCGAGGCGGCACAAGCCGGCGCACCCGGTCAACGTGACGTGGTGCGAGAACGCACGGGTGTGGAAGTGGCGAGAACGGGCGCTGGCGTGGGACCAGTACCAGCGGGATCTCATGACGCTCGTGGAAGCCAACCGCAAGGCGGCGGCGCGCGAACGGCGTACGGCGGTCATCAACGAAAACATCGATACGGCGCGCGAGATGATCCGGGCGGCGGACCTGGAGAATCTCAGCAAGGAAGAGGCGCGGGCGCTGTTTCCCGAGGCAAGGCGGTACTTGAAGGACATGATCGAGGCGGACCGCAAGGAGTACGACAAGAACCTGTACGACGTGGATGCCGAGGCAGGCGGCGCGGAGCCGCTGCGGATCACGGCGGACGACCTGCGGGCGGCGCAGCGGGAGTGGGAGAAGCGGGAGGCTGAGGAGGCGGCGAAGGCAGAGGGCGCCGAGGCGGCGGACGGAGTGGGTGCCGGATATGAGCTGGAGGGCAAAGGCGGCCACGGGGACGGCAGGGCGCCTGGCGAAGGCGCGGGCAGAACGGCGGCTGATCGTCTGTCCCGCGCTGGACTTTCCCCGCAGCAACCTGCCGCTGGTGCACGCCGCGGGGCTTGACATGCCGGCACGTCATGGCGGCGACGCGCACGAAGTTTACGCGCGTACTGCACCTGGAGCGCTCGCTTGGCTATCCCGTGCAGCTGCTGCACGTGGATCTGCGGTCTTCGGCGGCGGGGATCGAGTTTGCGACGAACCTGGCGGACGGGTACTGGCTGGACGAGCGGCTGGGGTCGGTGAAGGTGCTGCTGTTGGGCTGCTACGCAGGAGAGGAGCCGGCGGACTGGTTTGCGCGGGTGGGTCCGTGGTGACGCTGCGGCGAGGGGATGGCCGCGCGCGAGGCGCGGCGGTTTGCGGACGCGTTCTGGGCGGCGATTGGCAGGAGGGGAGGAGGTTGAGGCGGCGGTGCAGGCGGGGCTGGCCGCGTGTGGTGGGGAGGCGAAGGCGTACGTGGGGGTGCATGGTGGGGTGAATAGTGGCACGCCAGCACCGAATGAATTCGGTGCGTAGGGGATGCAAAACCCACTTGAGTGGGTTGGTGTGCCAAGATGGTATTGACATGCCGGGTCAGTATATGTTATAAGTAACATAGTTTGTTGTAACATATGGGCTGCGGGGTGATGGCAATGGCGATCAAGTATGCGATCCTGGGGCTGCTGAGTTGGAAACCTTTGTCGGGGTATGACCTGAAGAAGATTATGGTCGACTCGGCGGCGTTTTATTGGTCGGGGAACAACAACCAGATCTATAAGACGCTGGTGCAGCTGCACGAGGAAGGGCTGGTGGAGATCGAGGTGCGGCAGCAGGAGAACTATCCGCCGCGCAAGGAGTACACCATCACGGACCAGGGGGCGGCGGCGCTGCGCGCAGTGGGTGCTGTCGGCGCCGGAGCTGACGCAGTTTCGCAACACGTTTCTGATCCAGCTGGCGTGGGCCGATCGGCTGGAGGCGGCGGAGCTGGATGGGCTGCTGGCGCGCTACGAGCACGAGGTCGAGATGCAGGTGCTTGATGCTGCAGGAGCGGGAGCGGCGCGGGGTGCTCAACCCGGCGCGTACACGGCGCGAGGAGTACCTGTGGCGGGAGATATCCGGCTATTTTACGGCGGCCTATGCCAACGAACTGGCATGGGTGCGCAAGGTGCGCGCGGAGGTGGCGACGCTATGACACAGGCAACAGGGGCAACACAGGCAACAGGGGCAGCAGCCGAGCTCGATCTACAAGACTCCGCGAGGGCGAACGGGCGGTGATGGCGCTGTACGACCAGATGCTGGCGCGCTGGCCGGTGCCGTATACGACGGCGATGCTGCCGACGCGGCACGGCGACACCTTTGTGATCGCCAGCGGGCCGGTGGGGGCGCCGCCGGTGGTCCTGCTGCACGGCGCGGCGTCGAACGCGCTGGCGTGGATGGGCGACATCGCGGAGTACAGCCAGCGGCTGCGCGTCTATGCGGTCGACCTGCCGGGCGAGCCGGGGCGCAGCAGCCACAACCGGCCGCCGTGGACGGGGCCGGCGTACGCGGAGTGGATGGAGGATCTGCTCGGCGGGCTGGGGCTCGAGCAGGCGGCGCTGGTGGGGATCTCGCAGGGCGGATGGACGGCGCTCAAGTTTGCCACGGCGGAGCCGCAGCGGGTGGCGCGGCTGGTGCTGCTGGCGCCGGCGGGGGTGACGACGGCGCGGGCCTCGTTTCTGCTGCGGGTGATCCCGCTTTCGCTGCTGGGGCGGCGGGGCGGCGAGGCGATCAACCGCATCACCTTTGGCAAGCAGCCGATCCACCCGGACGCCGTGGCGTACATGAACACCATCATGGCGCACTTCAAGCCGCGCATCGGGGCGCTGCCCAACTTCACCGACGACGAGCTGGCGCGGCTGGCGATGCCCACGCTGCTGGTGGTGGGGGAAGAGGATGCGATCTACCCGTCGGAGAAGACGGCGGCGCGGTTGGAGGGGCTGCTGCCCGACTTGACGGTGCGCCTGCTGCCGGAGATGGGGCACGTGCTGCACCAGAGCAATGCGTGG
>CAWBRX010000001.1:0-85359 GCA_963791135.1 uncultured Chloroflexia bacterium | reverse complement strand
TGGGTGCCGGCGGCGAGGAGCTGTACGCACGCACCTACTACTCGGTGGGCGGGGTTTGTCGTCGACGAGGGGGCCGAAGCAGGCGGTCTCGTCGAGGAGGTCCGGCCTGGCGCCCATCCCCTTTGATACGGCCGAGGAACTGCTCCAGCAGTGCAAGCGCCATCACATGAGCATCAGCCAGGTGATGTGGCAGAACGAGCTGGCATGGCGCCCGGAGGCAGAAGTCCCGCGGGCTGCTCGACATCTGGCATGTCATGCAGGAGTGCGTGCGGTGCGGAATACAGGCACACGGCATTCTGCCGGGAGGCATGAAGGTACGCCGGCGCGCGGCCGAGCTGTATCGCAAGCTGGTGGAACAGCCAGAGCGCAATCTGCAGGACCCACTCAACGTGATGGACTGGGTTAACGTGTACGCCATGGCCGTCAACGAGGAGAATGCAGCGGGCGGGCGCGTGGTGACGGCACCGACGAACGGCGCCGCCGGTATCATCCCGGCAGTAATGCACTACTATGCCCGTTTTACGCAGGGTGCCGACGACGACGGCATCGTGCGCTTTCTGCTGGCGGCGGGGGCGATCGGCGCCCTTTACAAGAAGAACGCCTCGATTTCGGGCGCCGACGTCGGCTGCCAGGGTGAGGTGGGCGTGGCCTGCTCGATGGCAGCGGCCGGGCTGGCCGAGGTGAGGGGTGGAACGCCGGACCAGGTCGAGAATGCGGCCGAAATCGGGATGGAGCACAATTTGGGGCTTACCTGTGACCCCGTGGGCGGCCTGGTACAAATTCCGTGCATCGAGCGCAACGCCATGGGCGCCGTCAAGGCGATCAACGCGGCCCGCATGGCACTGCGCGGCGACGGCAAGCACTACGTGTCGCTGGACAAGGTCATCAAGACCATGCGCGAGACGGGGGCTGACATGAAGACGAAATACAAAGAAACCCACGCGGCGGCCTGGCCGTCAATGTGATCGAGTGTTAGCGGAAGTTCGCGACAAAACAAACACAATAAATGAGGAGCAGGATGGCCGATCCGTATTTGGGGCTAATCCAAGAGCAGTGGCCAAACATCGCCAGTCTATACAACGAGCACGCCGATAAGTATCCGGTTATGCTGGTAGACGTACGCGAGATGGAAATCCATGCCTTTCCGTATGAGGAGTTTCGTTCGCTGCTGGACAGCCCGTCGCAGGCTGCACTGGACGAGCAGTATCAACGCGCCGTCGAGAACCGGCAGATGGTGCTGTTTGTGCGCGATACGGAGCGCAAGATCTTCCAGTCGTACAGCCTGGCACTGGAAGAGGAAGCATAGATCACCGCATAAGCGGGCTAGCCGATGAACGATTGCAGAAAGCGATCGATGTGCGATCGGGCAGTGGCGATATGGGCGGGCTGGTCCACCGCCTTAGAGGGGACTTCGCCCAGGGTGGCACCGGGAATGGCGGCGGCGAGGCGCTCCGCATAGTCGTAGGGGTGGGTCAGGTCGCTGTGATTGGCAAGGACCAGCGTCGGGACGCCAACCGAGCGCCAATCGGCCGGATCGCAATTGGGGGCATCGGCGGGCAGCCGCAGCAGGCGCGGCCAGGCGTCGGCCGCACGCGGCTCATCGAACTGTGCCAGGAGCGAGTTGGCCGTATACGGGGCATCCTGCTGCAGGCGCAGGTACAGCGGCGACGCCAGGAAGCCCGCCCGGCCTTGAACGACGCCGTAGTCGCGGATCCACTGGCCCACCGCCACCATGCAGTCAAGATCTGGGGGATAGGGCTGCGCCAGCCAGGCCGGGCGCACCAGCAGCAGCCCCTTGACACGTTGGGGATAGCGCAAGGCGAGGTTTAGCGCCACGCCGGCACCCATTGAGATGCCGCCGGCTACGAACTCGCCGATGTCCAAGTGGTCGAGCAAGGCCACCACATCGTCGGCAAACGTGTCAAAGCGCAGCAGGTCGGGCTCGCCGAGCGGCCGGGTCTTGCCGTGGCCGCGGCAGTCCATGGCGACCAGGTGTACGCCCTCCCGGTGCTCATACAGTTCCATCGGCTGGCGGCGGTCGCCGCCCAGACCATGCTGGAAGACAAAGGCGAGCCGCCGTTGTCATCCGCCCGGGTCCCCAGCGCCTTTCTCGGCATACCAAAAATCAATTCCCTGGTGGTGAAAGCCTGCGGCTCTTCTTGCCATAGCGCGTTCGGTCCTCGCGAGTATGGAAGCGGCGTCACGGAGAAGGCGGTGAACGCCTGCTACCCTGCATTTGTCACAAATTTCACAAAGCGGATCGCCCAGCTGGACAATGCAGCGATCCTTTTCACACATGGGAGAATACCAGCATGAAGCGATATTTGTCTATTGTCTTGCTCCTGGCAATCCTGGCGCTGCTGCCGGCGGCCTGCGGCGGAGGGCAGCAGCGAAGCGACGCCCACGCCGCGGCCGCCGGGCCGAGCGCCCAGGAAGTGCTGAACGCCATCAACGTCGAAATGCACGACATTTACTACGGGCCCGAGAACAACAACGTGGAGAAACCGCCCGTCTGGACGGTGACCGCCGGCCAGGAAGTGAACATGAACTTCGACAATAAGGGTGCGCTCGAGCACAGTTGGGCCATCCTGAAGCAAGGTGCCGAAATGCCGATGCCGTACACGGATGCCGATGCCGACAAGTTGTACTACACCTCAGGCCATCTCAAGCCCAATGAACAGAGTGCCGGCAGTTTTACGGCCCCGAGTGAAGCGGGCGAGTACATCGTCTTCTGCACGGTACCGGGGCACTATCCCGTGATGCAGGGACGGCTGGTGGTGCAGTAGTGCGCCGGTAATGTTGCAGTAAAGTTGCAGTGCTTAATCAGTCGACATTAGTAACGCCGGAGTGAATACGTATAGTCCGGCGTGCACGATCTATGCAGTGACTGCAGGACGTATATCCCGATTCTAGCACACAACTGGCTGCATACATTCATGGTAGGGTCAACCTCTTTCTGGGCTAACGCAATCCATACGCGGCAAGTTAACAGCAAAAGCTGCGCAGCAAACGTTAGCAAACCGTCAGGTTCAGATAAGGTCCTATTCAGGTACAATATAGGGAACCGAATCCGCTTTCTCTCAGCTGCAAGGCTGAACTGCAATGAGGTTCCTATGGAGTGGCAACTCACGCCGGCCGCACTGATCTATTTGGGAGCTGCACTCACGGGGGCAGCGACCGCTCTGGTCGCGCGCAGGCATCGGCATGTGCGCGGTGCGACCCCGCTGGCTGCACTGATGGTGGCAGCCTCACTGTGGGCGCTTTGTGATGCGGTCGAGACAGCTGCTCCCGAAATGTCGACCAAGATATTGGCCTCCAAGATCAGCCACATCGGCATTCAAGCGGTTGCAGTCCTGTTCTTGATTTTCGTGCTGCGCTACACCCGGCGCGACGAGTGGCTTACACGTGGGCGGCTCGCGGCGCTTTGGATCATTCCCGCCATTACCGTGCTCGTGGTATTTACCAACGAGTGGCATCACCTGATCTGGCAGTCGGTTGAGATCGTCATGCTGCCCACAGGGCCGGACACATTTTATGTCCATGGCCTGTTCTTCTGGTTTGCCACTGCGTACGACTACCTCCTGCTGGTGGTCGGCACGGTGCTGCTGCTAGAAACGCTGCGCTATGAACGCGATGTCTACCGCAAGCAGTCGGCGATCTTGATCGCAGCGGTGACGGTGCCGTGGCTGGGCAACATCCTTTATCTCTCAAGTTTCAATCCGCTGCCCGGCCTCGACTGGACCTCGCTTGCCTTTATTGTAACGGGCGTACTAGTCGCCTATGCCATCTTTGTGCTGCGGCTCTTTGACCTGGTGCCGGTGGCGCGCAACACGTTGATCGAGCGGATGAGCGATGCGTTACTCGTGACGGATTCGCATAATCGCGTAGTCGACGCCAACCCGGCGGCGCGCCAGCTCCTGGCGGACCAAGGAGAATCTGATGGGAAAACCACTCGGCCAGGCGCTGGGGCAGGATGCGACTCGTCCTGCTGACCGACGGCCTGCATGAAACGCATGGCGTCATCAGGCTGCAGAATCACGGGCCGCATGGGCTGGATGCCTTGTGCACCCCGCTGCTGGACGAAAAAGGCAAGTTGAACGGACGGCTGATCGTGCTGCGCGACATTACCGAGCGGCTGCACATGGAGCAGGAGCTGCGGCGCAGTGAGGAACACTATCGCAGCTTTCTGGCCATGGTCAGCCACGAACTGCGCACGCCGCTGACCGGTATTCTCGGTATGGCAGAAGCCATGCAGGCCAACGTGTACGGCCCCTTGAACGAGCGGCAGGTACGCAGCCTGAACGTGATCGAGCAGAGCGGGCGCCATCTTGCCGCCGTGATCAACGACATGCTGGATCTTTCGCGCATCCAGGCCGGGACATTGGAACTACACCTCGGCGGCGTGCAGCGTGGACGAGCTTGGCGCTGCCAGCATTGCAGCCATACGCGACGAGGCGCAGCGCAAGCAGCAAGAGGTCGACTATGTGACCGACGTGCCGGATCTCCGGGTGAGCGTGGACGTGCGCCGTTTTGAACAGGTCCTGGTCAACCTGCTTAGCAACGCAGTGAAGTTCACGCCGGTCGGCGGCAAGTTGGGGCTGCAAATCGGGCTGTGCAATGACGCGGTGGCGTTCTGCGTCTGGGATCATGGCATCGGGATCGAACCTGACGTCCAGGCGCAGTTGTTCCGACCTTTCACACAAGGAGACGAGCGATTGTCACGCACCTACGGCGGTGCTGGATTAGGGTCTGGCATTGGTACAACGCCTGGTCAGCCTGCACGGCGGCAGCGTACGTGTCGAGAGCGAGCCGGGGCAGGGCAGCCAATTTTCCGTGCTCCTACCGCATGGGCAGGCGTGAGCCTCCATTGGAGGGTGACTAGACCGGTTCTTCCTCCCACTCTGAGGAAAGAGCTTGCACGGCAGCCAGGAGTTCGGCATCGGTAGCGTCCGCGGCATGGGGATGGACATCACACAGTGGCGTGAAAACACTGTAGGCTCCCGCCTCGTTGAGTACCTCAGCCTGCAGAAGCGATTCTTCGTCAACGTTCTGCGGTTGGCGTGGAACTCGAGCAGTTGGGCGAGCATATGCCGCAGATCCGGATCCAACCGCATGGTGGCTTCCACCAGCTCTTCGAACGTGAAGTCTTGCATAAAGATAGCGTCCTTAGTTAGTATTTCCATATGTAAGTAGTCCCGTCAGGCGGTTTGGAAGCTCTTACATCTGAGCCACTGCCTGCAGGGAATTATGCACCAGTGTGCATCTAGTATGCCCGAACGTAGTTGTGGCATGGTGGCGAAGTTGTTGGCCAGCAATACTATGCGTAAAATTAAGGTATCTATATCCTGTTCTATATGCTCTTTATATATAGGGGTGGGCTACGCCCGCTGCGGCTTTGTCGCATGAAGACGAGTCCATCAGGCACAACCCACCTTGCTCCCAGTCCCATGCATAGTTCATGTTTGTCGCGAGCCGATATGAAGTTCTGGGCTGCCCAGATGGGAGTCTCGTATTTGGCAAGCACCGATTACCCCTGTAGCTGTTTAGGAGAGAAGCAATGCAATGTCACTCAACCCCCCGACGTGTGAACCTCTGGCGTAGGCTGGCGCCTGCGCTCATCCTGGCTCTGCTGCTTGCGTCGCTTACCGCCGAAGCTGTGCAAGCACAAGCGTCTGTTCGTTATGTAAATCGCAATGTCAACGACGGCCTGGTTTCGTATTGGGCCTTCGACGAGAGTATCGGCAGCACCATACACGATATTGCCCGGCTGCCCGACACAGGGAGCCCGGGCACCCTTTCCGGCGGCGCAACCCTGGATGGCGGTGAAAAACCGCCGCCGGAAGAAGGGCTCAACCAATCCAACCTGCTGCTTAACGGCACGGACGGAAAGATGGTTATCGCCGATCCCAGCGGCCGGCTCAACGTGGCCACAGCCTTTACAGTTGCCGCCCAGGTAAAACGCGCCGTGGACGACGGCGCCGGCGTGCTGTATTCGTCAGGCACGAATGCTGGCGCCTGGTATGTTGGTTTTGGCGCCGACGGCCACCTTATCCTAGGCGCCGATGCGCAGATCCTGGCGACCAGCACGTCGGCACTGCCGATTGGCCAGTGGGTCTATGTTTTTGTGGTCAAAGACAGCACCGGCGCAGTGCGTTTTTATGTCAATGGCGCCGCAGACGGGGCAGGCTCAGCCGGCACCCTTGTCGCAGCCAAGCGGCGAAAAGACTATCGGCGGGCGCCCCGGCGACCCGACGGCCTCCTGGCAGGGCCGGCTCGACACGTTCAGCGTCTACAACCAGGCGCTGACCGAAGCGACAGATTGCGCGGCTGAGCACCTTCACCAGCCTGTGCGCCACCGACGGGACGTCCTGGGCGACTGCGTTCCGGCATCCTAACCTGTGCTTTGCAGTCAACTTCCAGCGGCGTTGAAGTCTGGATCGCACGCGGCATCTATGTGCCCGGCGCACGATGGGCGACAACAGCTTCCAACTGCAGAACACGGTCGACCTGTACGGCGGCTTTGTCGGGACTGAAACGAGCCGCAGCCAGCGCCCGCATTTGTCCAGCCGAGCAGCGTGAACTTTGATGCCGGCCGTCCTATACGGTGCTTTCGGGCGACGTAAACGGCGACGACGATCGTATCGCATTTACCAATGTCCAAGACAATGTCAACCATGTGGTCACCGGCGACGGCGTGAACGTACCGACGCTGCTCGACGGGCTGGTGGTGAGCGGCGGCAATGCCGACACCAGCGTGCTGGACAACGCCGTCGGCGGTGGCTTGCTCAATCGCGGCGGCAGCCTGACCTTGTCCAACATGGCATTTGTGGCGAACAGCGCCTATGACGGCGCCGGTATCGCGCACCTTTGATTCAGGCCTGCGGCTGACAACGTGACGTTCCTGGGAAACCGTGCCGTAAACAACGGGGGCGGTATCTATGTCCGCAACGGCAGCGTCAATCTGGCGGAACACGCAGTTTGTGCAAAACCACGCCCAAGACGGCGCCGGGCTCGCGGTCAAGCACACAGACGGGGCGCCGGCGACTTCGAGGCCATTATTGCGCAGTCGCAGTTTAACGGCAACGAGGCAAGTCAACGCGGTGGCGCACTGCTGCTGCTGGGAGCGCCGAACGTGCGTTTGACCGACGTGTCGTTCACCAGCAACAAGGCGGCGGACGGCGCTGCCGTGGCCGCAGAGAACAGCACGGCCGCATTCAGCCAAGGTGGAGTGGAACGGCAACACAGCGACCAACAGCGGTGGGGGCGTGCACAGCGTAGGGCTCGAACCTGCAGTTGACGACGACCCTGTTTACCGGGCAACACAGGCCGCATTGGCAGGCGCCATCTACCGCCAAGGGGGCGACATGTCCAGTATCCGAGGTCACGTTTAGCGGCAACCAGGCGAGCGGCAACGCCGGTGCAGTATACCTTGAAGGGGCAGGCAGCGTCGTCATGAATCGCGTGCTCCTCTATGCGAATCGGAGTGGGGGCAGCGGCGGCGGGATCCTCGCCGACGGGCACGACCGATTTTAGGATGTACAACGCTAGTCGCAGTCGGCAATACGGCAGTGAACGGAGCGGCGCTCGCCGGCCAGAACGCAATGATCAAGGTGAGCAACGTCTCGGCTGCCAGCAACACGAGCACGGGCGGCGCCACCATCAGTGCCGATGGCGCGTCAACCGGCGCTATTCGCAATACGCTTGCCTGGGGCAACAGGCAGCAGCAGCAATCAGCGCGCCGCCCGGCTGATCGGCGTGAACAACAACCTGCTCGAAACCAGCGACCCGCAAGTTTAAGCGTGTGCCCAGTGCAGGTGACGGCAGCTGGGCACGCTGGGCGACAACGACTACGGCGATCTGAGCGTCAAGCAGGGCTCACCCGTGATCGATGCGGGCGACAATGGCGCCCTGACGGACAGCACCATCAGTGTCACCACCGATGTGAAGGGCATCAGCCGCCGCTGGGACGATCCCAGCAAGCCGGATACAGGGATCGGCACGCCGCCGCTTGTGGACATCGGCGCACACGAGTTTATCGACGCCGTACCGGTCGCCGTCGCAGGTGGCCCCTACTCAAGCGTAGAAGGCACACCTGTCACCGTGACTGCAGCCGGATCAAGCACGCCCGTCGGCACGATCGTGCTGTACGAGTGGGACTGCCAGGACGACGGCAACTTCGAGATCGCGGTGCAGACCGTCACGTCGGCCTGTGCCTATGCGGACGACGGCACCTATACTGCCCGGCTGCGGGTGACGGCGGCGAACAATGGCGTGACCGGCGGCACGGCCGAAGCCACGGCGGTCGTCGTGGTTGCCAATGCGCGCCCGGTTTACACACCGCCGGGCACCCAGATTGCGCTGGCAGGCACACAGAAGACCTTCAACCTGGGTTCGTTCGTCGATGCCGGGGTCAACGACAAATGGCAGATCAGCATCAACTGGGGCGATGGCACCAAGGAGGGACTACGGCACGGACCAGCAGGGCGAAATCCGCCAGATAGAGCATACGTATGCCGCTTGTGGGGCAGTACACGTGCATGTCAGCGTACGCGATGAAGATGGTGGTGTTACGAACGGCCAGTTCAACGTCACGTCCACGCAGGTGTCAGCCGATTCCGACGGCGACGGCCGCCTGGATGTCGACGAATGTCCGCCGGACAGCCAATGCCCGGACACCGATAAGGACGGCATTCCCGACTACCTCGACCCCGACGACGACGGCGACGGCATTCCCACGACAGGCGAGGGCCAGCTTGACACGGATGGCGACGGCATTTTCAACTACCTCGATCCTGACGACGACAACGACACGATATTGACGGTCGACGAGCCGGCAGGGGACATTGATGGCGATGGGATACCGAACTATCTGGACCCCGACGACGACGGCGACGGCCGGCCCACGATCGTCGAGCACGGGCGCGATGACAATCACAACGGTGTACCGGACGAGTATGAAGCCAGCTATATCGTGATGATGCCGTTGATGCGCCGGTAGCCGGCGCCGGTTCTAGGTGCCACCCGCAGCCTGAAGTGAGTACATCAGATATGACAGCTGCCGGCCGATTGCCGGCAGCTGTCGCGCCTGGGGCTTGCTGCGAAGATTATGGATTTACCTTGCTTAGAAAGCATGCTCACAGCGCAGGAGGCCGCAGCTCCGTATGATGGACAGGAGAGAAAGGCAAACGCCATGCGGCGGTTTGCTTCTGCCAGGGCTAAGCAACGGGGTCAGGCAAAGAGGGCAAATTGACAGGCACGTTGTTTTTCGGTAGTGTAACTGCGCCCGATCTAACCGATCAGTCCAGAGGACAGACGCGATGAAAATCGCCATTTTTGGCGCTACCGGCCATACCGGCAAGTTTATCCTGCGCGATGCCTTGGATGCGGGGCACAGCGCTTCCGTGCTGGTACGCAACCCGTCCAGGCTGCCACCCGGCAAGTATAAGCTGACGATCCATCTCGGCGATGCGACCGACGGCGACAATGTCGAGGATACGATCTTTGGCCAGGAGGCCGTCGTCAGCGCCCTTGGGCTTGACGGCAAACGCACAGCCGGGCACGGTCGCCACGGCGACTCGGCCACATCATCGAGCGCCATGCAGAGCAACCGGCTGCGGCGCATCGTCGTGGTCGCCGGCGCCGGGATTTTACTCGACCGCAAGACGGGAGCTATGCGCATCGAGTCGCCCACGTACCCCGAAGAGTACCGGGTGTACGGCACCGAACATCGCCGCGTGTACGAGGCATTGGCGGCGTCAAACCTGGACTGGACGTTGATTTGCCCGCCGACGATGTATGATACGGAGACAGGGGATGCCGGTGAGCTGCGTTGCGGAGTTTGACGTGCTGCCGGAACACGGGAAGCGTGCAGCGTATGCCGCAGTTGCACGCTTTGCCCTCACAGCGCTGACAGCTGACCAGTATATTCGCCGGCGCGTAGGAGTTGCAGAATAGCAGGGATATGCCGACACACTTTGAAGGTCCAGGCTGCCAGGTGCTGGCACTGGACACCATGATTAAGCTGACACGGGCGACCAATACGCTGATGGCACGGCTGGCACGGCGCGACACGCACGGCGGGCTGACGGAAAGCCAGTTTGGCACGTTGGAAACCCTCTACCACCTGGGTCCGATGTCGCAGACCGAAATCTGCGGCAAGCTGCTCAAGAGCAGCGGCAACACGACGCTGGTCGTCGACAACCTGGAGAAGCATGGGCTTGTGCAGCGCCAGCGCGACGAGAACGACCGGCGAGTGGTGATGGTGCAGCTGACCGAGGCCGGCAGGGAGCTGATCGCCGGGCTCTTCCCCAGCCACGCCGCAGTCGTTTCCGAAGAGATGTCGGTCTCTGACGCCGGACGAACAGCGGCAGCTGGGTGAGCTGTGCCGCAAGCTGGGCAGAGGCTTGGAGCAGCGGCAGGCAGCACAGCTGCTGCAGGCGGAAGAGGCTGCGTGACAGGAAGAAGGATGACAGGATGACAGAGTTACCAGACAACCAGGCGGCGCTCCGCCGTCTGGCGGGAGCCGCCTCAAATCAGGCCGGGGCAGCAACGACCGCCCTGGCAGCCGTCGATAACGTGATGCGCACGATGGTAGGCACGATCGACGATCAGCACATCGCGGCGGCTAAGGCACGGGTGGAAGGGCTGCGTGCCCGCAACCCGGGTGCAACGGCCGACGAGCTGGCCGAAAAAGCGATCCGCCAGAAGTGCATCGACACCGGCGGAGTCGGCGTCGCATCGTCGCTGCCGGGGTTGATCCCGGGGATCGGTTCGCTGGTCGTCGCCAGCGCCGGGCTGGTAGTCGACATCCGCAAGACGATGGAAATGCAGAAGGATCTCGTGCTGGAGCTGGCTGCCATCTACGATCGCGAGATCACGCCGGCGGACCGCCGCAACCTGCTGCTGCTGGTGGGCGGCGTGGATTCAGGCAACAAGCTGGTGGTCAAGGCCGCGGGCGAGCTGGCGGCAAAGCTCTCGCTCAAGCTCTCGTCGGAATTTACCTCCAAGGCGCTGGCCAAGGCGATACCAGTTGCCGGCATCGCCACCTCGGCGGCCGTCAACGTCGTGTCCACCTACCTGGTGGGGCGGCGGGCGCAGGCGTATCTGCGCGCCGACCCGGCGCTGGCCGACACGTGGGACGATGCCCTGCGCACGCTCTCCGGCGTAGACGAGCGCGAGCTGGCGAAGTGGTTGGTGGCATCGCTCGACCAGGCGCAGGGTGGGCTTATGGCATCGGCGCAGCGCCTCGGCGGCGCCATCGGGACGGCAGGACGTGCGGTAGGCGGCAAGGTGGCAGGACCTGCCAACGCATTTCTCAGCAGCCAGCGCGATCGGATCCTGCGGCGGTCGCGCCCGGCGGGTGACCAGCCCGCCTGACACGACAACGCGCACATGGACACAGCACTATTCGATTATGACCTGCCGCCGGCGTCGATTGCGCAGAGCCCGGCAGAGCCGCGCGACAGCAGCCGCCTGCTGGTGCTGCACCGTGCCGACGGCCGCATCGAGCACCGCACGTTTCGGGATGTCGTCGACTATCTGAACCCGCGCGACCTGCTCGTCGCCAACAACAGCCGCGTGATTCCGGCGCGCCTGCACGGCCGCAAGGCGACCGGGGGCGCGGTCGAGCTGTTCCTGCTGCGCCAGCTCGACGACGACGGGGCCGAGTGGGAGTGCCTGGTGGGCGGCAAAGGGCTTGATTCCAGGCGCCACGGTCACATTGGCAGATGACCTGGCGGCCACCATCACGTTTGTCAGCGCCACGGGCACGCGTCACGTGCTGTTCTCCGCCCCCGTGCGGCCTTACCTGGACGAGCTGGGTGAGATACCGCTGCCGCCCTATATCACCGCCTACACGGGCGACCGCGAGCGCTACCAGACGGTCTACAGCCTGCCGGAAGGCAGCGCTGCCGCGCCGACCGCCGGGCTGCACTTTACGCCGGAGCTGCTGCTGGAGATTCGCGACTCTGGGCGTGCAGTTTGACACGGTCACGCTGCACGTCGGCCTGGACACCTTCAAGCCGGTCGAGAGCGACCTTGTGGAGAACCACGTCATCCACACCGAATGGGCAGAGCTGACGGCGGCCACGGCGCGCCGTATCAACGAGACGACGCTGGCGGGCGGTGCGGTGATTGCGGTGGGCACGACCACGGTGCGCACACTCGAATGGGGAGCCACCGGGGCGCAAGGGCTGGACCCGTACGACACCGGCGCCTGTCCCTGGCAGCGGGTGGCGGCTTTTGGGGGCGACGTCAGCCTGTTCATCCGGCCCGGGTACCGCTACCGGGCGGTCGACGCCATGATCACGAACTTTCACCTGCCCCGCTCGAGCCTGCTGATGATGGTGAGCGCGTTTGTGGGGCAGCCATACGCCGATCCCGACGCGGGCCGGCGGATGCTGCTGGAGACATACGAGGTGGCCAAGCGCGAAGGCTACCGCTTCTACAGCTTTGGCGACGCTATGCTGATCCTCTGAGCCTGTCCCGCAAAACCTAGGACATTAGCCCCTGGTGTCTTGTGCTGCGCCGCGTCATACTTTGAGTATCCAACATCATCTTGGTACGCGTTTAGCTATTTCCGGGCCGGCGTCAATGTCGACGTCGTCCTGACTGGTATGTGGCGCAGTTCTCCCCCTGTGCTCCACCGCATATGCCGCTCAAAGGAGAGCTACATGGCACGAGGAACCGTCCAGATCGACACAAATCGCTGTAAAGGCTGCGAGTTGTGCGTAAATGCTTGCCCGCAGCACGTCCTTCACCTTTCCGCCACCTACAACACACGTGGTTACCGGCCGGTCACGCTTGACGAAGCGTCCGGCGCCTGCACCGGCTGTGCCATCTGTGCGCTGGTTTGCCCGGACATGGTCTTTACCGTGTACCGCGAACCGGTTCACCAGCGGCGCGCGGCCTGACCCAGAAGTGCGGAGGCGCAGCATGACAAAAGAATTATGGAAGGGAAACGAAGCCCTGGCAGAGGCGGCGATTCGCGCCGGCTGCGAGGCATTTTTTGGCTATCCGATCACGCCGCAGACGGAGCTGCTCGAGTACATGGCGCGGCGCATGCCCGAACTTGGCCGCACCTTTCTCCAGGCGGAGAGCGAGATTGGCGCCATCCACATGGTGTACGGCGCCGCCAGCGCAGGCATGCGGGCCATGACCTCGTCGTCTTCACCGGGCATCAGCCTGATGCAGGAGGGGCTGAGCTACATTGCCGGCAGCGACGTGCCATGTGTGCTGGTAGATATCATGCGCGGGCGGCCCGGGTCTGGGCAACATCCAGCCCAGCCAGAGCGACTATTTCCAGGTGACACGTTCGGCAGGGCACGGCGACTATCACCCCATCGTGCTGGCGCCCGCCACCGTGCAGGAAGCAGTCGACCTGACCTACAGCAGCTTTGACCTGGCGTTTGCGCACCGGCACATCGTCGTGATTGCCGGCGACGGCACGCTGGGCCAGATGATGGAGCCGGTGGTGCTGCCGCCGATGCGCCCGCTGCCGGAGGCACGACCCGAGTGGGCGCTGGGCAGCAAGGAACCGCATGCGCCGCGGCGCATCAGCTCGTTCTACCTGGCGCCGGAGGCGCTCGAGCAGGCGAACCTGCAGCTGCAGGAGAAGCTGCAGCGGATCGCTGCCACGCAGCAGCGCTGGGACACCTATGCGGTGGAGGATGCCGAAATCTTGATCGTGGCATTTGGCACCGTGGCGCGCATCGCGCAGTCGGCGGTGCGCATGGCGCGCAGACAGGGGCTCAAGGTGGGGCTGTTTCGCCCAATCTCGCTGTGGCCATTCCCGGCCCAGGCGCTGGCCGAGGCGGCGCAGCAGGTGCGCGGCCTGCTGGTAGTCGAGATGAACGCAGGGCAGATGCTCGAAGACGTACGCCTGGCGGTGGGGCAGGATCTGCCCACACGCTTTTTTGGGCGCATGGGCGGCATGGTGCCGCTGCCGGAAGAGATTGTCTACGAGGCACAGCACCTCAGCCGGGTCGTGCAGAGCCGCAACGGCTTCGGGCGGGCGCCGGCCAGACACAACGGCGACGCACCCGTGCGCAGCCTGCAGACCCTATAGGGAGAGGAGGAGGCAATGGTGGCAGGGGTGATCCTACACCGCAACGGCCAGGCAGAACATGGCGGCACAGCGGTGACACGGTGAAGAAATGCAGTGAGCGCGAGCTGGTGTTTCAGCGGCCGGAGTCCCTGCTGGACGTGCCGCTGTCGTACTGCCCGGGCTGCGGCCACGGCACGATCCACCGGCTCGTGGCCGAGGTGATCGACGAGTTGGGTATCCGCGAACGCACCGTGTGCGTGGCGCCCGTCGGCTGTGCGGTGTTTGCGTACCAGTATTTCAATATGGACGGCTGTGAGGCGGCGCACGGCCGGGCGCCGGCCATGGCGACGGGGCTCAAGCGGGTGCTGCCGGACCATGTGGTGTTTACCTACCAGGGGGACGGCGACCTGGCCTCGATCGGCGGCAACGAGATCCTGCATGCGGCGGCCCGCGGCGAGAATATCACGGTCGTGTTTGTGAACAACGGCGTGTACGGCATGACCGGCGGGCAGATGGCGCCGACGACGCTTATCGGCGGCGTCACGACCTCATCGCCGCACGGGCGCAATCCCGCGCTTCACGGCTATCCGATTCACATGCCGGAGATGCTGGCGACGCTGCAGGGCGTGGCCTATGCGGCGCGCCGCTCGCTGCATTCGCCGGCGGAGATCCGGCGCACGAAAAAGGCAATCCGGCTGGCCTTCACCTGCCAGCTGCAGGAGCGGGGGTTGAGCATTGTCGAGGTGCTCAGCACGTGTCCGACCAACTGGCGGCTGACACCCAGCGAAGCGCTGGCCCATATTCGCGACGAAGTGCTGCCCGTCTATCCGCTAGGAGATTTCAAGGCCCCTGCAGATCTGAAGGAGGTTTAGGATGGAAACCTCGATCATCATATCGGGATTTGGCGGCCAGGGTGCACTGTTTGCGGGGCAGCTGCTGGCGCATGCGGCGCTGGAGTCTGGCCGCGAGGTGACGTGGATTCCATCCTATGGGCCCGAGATGCGCGGCGGCACGGCGCACTGCACGGTAATCGTCGGCGACGAGCCGATCGGTTCGCCGCTGGTGCGCAACCCGCACTGCGTGATCGCGCTCAACCTGCCTTCGGCGGACAAGTATGAGCCGCTGGTGCAGGCGGGGGGCATCCTCATCGCCGACGGCACGGTGGTGCGCCGGGCGTTTCAGCGCGACGACATCCTGACCCTGGCAGTGCCGGCGCATGCAATTGCCATTCAGCTGGGCGACTCGCGGCTGGTCAACGTGACGATGCTAGGGGTCACTGCTGCAGGTATGCAATGTGCTGACCCTGGCGGCGGTGGAGGAGGCGCTGCGCAAGCAGCTGCCGGCCCAGGCACCGCCACCTGCTGCCGGCGAACATCAGCGCGCTGCATGCAGGGGCGGAGTGGGCGCAGGAGCACACAGCGCCGCAGGTGGTGGGACTACACGCCAGTGTAGAGGCACAAGGTCCGCCAGAGGAGAGCCGGTGTCGGAACGCAGTTTCGTAATCGCGTGTATGCGCCGGACCTGAGCCCTGATCAAGTGCACCCTAAGCCAGCGCGGCCTTGACGCGGTCTGGGTTCATGGGCAGTTGGCGCAGGCGGGTGCCGGTGGCGGCGAAGACGGCGTTGGCAATGGCGGCGGCGACAGGTCCGATGGGCGGTTCGCCGACGCCGCGCGGCCGGCCGTCGCCGGCTTCGAGCAGGACGACGTCTACGTCGGGGGCCTCTTTCATGGTCAGCAGCGGGTAGCGGTCGAAGTTGCCGGCTTCCACCTGGCCGTCCTTGAACGTCAGCTCCTCGATGAGGGCCGAACCAACACCCCACATGATGTTGCCTTCCACCTGGGCGCGGGCGCCGTCAGGGTTGACGACGAGGCCCGGGTCCATGGCGGCCGCGACGTGGTGCACGCGAATCTTACCCTCGGCACGGTCGACTGAAACCTCGGCAACCATGGCCACGGCGGTGTCGACGTCGAGGCAGCAGGCGATACCGCGGCCGCGCCCCTCGGGAACCGGCGTATTCCAGCCGCCACGCTCGGCAGCGGCGTTGAGCACGGCCTTGAGACGGGCCTGGCCCGGCACTGCGTCGTCGAGGTGGCGCAGGCGGAACTCGAGCGGGTCGACGCCGGCAGCATGGGCCGCTTCGTCCATAAATGACTCTACGGCGAAGACATTGGCGAGCAGGCCGAGGCCGCGCCACCAGCCGGTGCGAATGGGCAGCTCGGTGCGATAGGCAACCGTCTGCTTGTTGGGCACGGCATAGCGGATCAGCGCGCCGCGGTAGGCGCCAAAGTCTGCACCCATAATGGGAGCCAGGAAATTGGGCAGGAAGGCAAAGGCCACGTCGCCGCTGGCCTGGCGGTGCTCGATCGCGGCCAGTTTGCCGTCGGCGTCGAGCCTGGCGGCCAGCTGATGGTGCGTCGGCGGGCGGAAGTAGCCATAGCGCATATCTTCGGTGCGCGTCCAGCCCACGTGCACGGGCACGCCGGCTGCCTGCGACAGGCGGGCAGCCTCGATGGCGACCTCGTCGCCGACCTTGCGGCCAAAGCCGCCGCCGACATAGGTGGGGATCACCTCGACCAGCTTTTCGTCTACACCCAGTGCCTTGGCGACGGCGCCCTGCACCGAGCTCTGCGCCTGGGTGGAGCACCAGACGCGAATGCGGTCCGGCTGCACGTCGGCCAGGGCGGCCTGCGCCTCCAGGTGGGCGTGGACGGCAAAAGGCGTGCGATACTCGGCGGTGAGAGTGGTTGCGCCACGCAGCGAACCGGGCGCGTCGCCTTCGCTTTGAATCGTGACGGCTGTGCCGCTGCCGACGGTTACCATCGCCTCCAGCTCCGCCTGCTGCCAGGGATGGCCAGGATCCCAATCCGTTTGGAGCTGGGCGGCGGCGGCCTGCGCCTGCGCACGCGTGTCGGCCACGACGCCGGCAAAGCCGTCGGCAATGACCACCTTGCGCACGCCCGGCATGGCCGCGGCGTTTCCCGGTGCGGCGGACTTGAGCTTGCCGTTCACGGTGGGTGGGCGGGCAACGGCGCCGTATTTCATGCCTTCCAGGCGGGCATCATAGCCATAGACGGCCTGGCCCGTGAGCTTGGCCGCAAAGTCACGGCGCGGCATGGGCTGGCCGATATAGCGAAATGCGCTTGGGTCTTTGAGCGCAGGTGCAGCTTCGGGCACTTCCCAGTCTCCGGTCTTGGCGGTGACGATCGCCGCGAAATCGCGGCGCTGCGTGGGGTTGTCCTGTACGGCAAAGCCGCGGCCGTCGACGACCAACGCCGTGGGCGCTACGCCAAGCTGTACGGCCGCCTCGGCCCGCAGCATCTGCATAAGGGTTGCGGCGGCCTGGCGCACGGGGAGAAAGGTGCCCGACACCGAACTGCTGCCGCTGGTAATCGCATCGCCAAGGTCGCGGGCAGTCGTGGCCATGGCGACGTCGAGGTCTTCCCAGGCGATGTCCAGTTCGTCGGCGGCGGACTGGGCAATGGAGGTATGGACGCCCTGGCCCATCTCGACCTTGGAGAGATAGAGGCGGATGCGGCTGTCGGGGAGCACCTCGAACCACGCCCAGGGGTCCTTGGGGAAACGGGCGGGTTGGCCTTCGGCGCCGTCGAGCATACCGGCAATCTGCAGGCGGGCATAGGGAACGCCGGCGGTGGCGCCCACGCCGATCCCTAAGGCAAGCAGTCCGCCCGTCACGCCCAGGCCGATCAGGAAGCCGCGGCGGGTGGGGCGCCAGCGGCGCCTGTTCTCCGCCGGCGGCTCCTCGACGATCTGCTGTGAAGGCTCGACCTGTGGGCTGCTCAGTTTCTGTGCTCATGCTGCCACCTCCTCGAAGGCTGCCGGCGGCCATCTGTTCTGCCGCCTGGGCGACGGCGCGCTTGATGCGGGCGTAGCAGCCGCAGCGGCAGTAGTTGTTGCCCATAGCGTCGACGATCTCGTCCTCGCTGGGGGATGGATTCTGGGCGAGAAAGGCGGCGGCGGTCATGATCTGGCCGCTCATGCACCAGGCACACTGGGGTACTTGGACGTCGATAAAGGCCTGCTGGAGCGGGTGCAGGACAAACGTGCCGTCGGCGTCCGCCGCAGCCATGCCCTCGATCGTACGTATCTGTTTACCCTCGACCAGGGCCAGCGGGGTAATACAGGAACGGGTGGCGACGCCGTCGACATGGACGGTGCAGGCGCCGCAGATACCGGCGCCGCAGCCAAAACGCGTGCCGATCATCCCCAATTCGTCGCGCAGCACCCAGAGCAGGAGATCACCCGGCCCGGCTGTCACCTCGACGGGCGCCCCGTTGATATTCAGCTGCATGCGGAATCCTCTTTTACGAACGGGTTTTGCATAAGCTTTGCGGCGATTTTAGCGGGACACTGCGCGGCGGGTCAGTAGCCGGTGCTCCGATCGATGGGGCCTGGCCTATCCGCAACCTTGTGGTGCGAACCTGGCACTATGCGATCAGCTGCGAAGGGCGCTGACGAAGGCGAGGACGGCCGCCAGCGAGAGCAGCCCAGTTGTCGATCACGTAGACGACGCCATAGGCGACAGCAAGCAGCACGAGGAACACAACGGCCGCACGCATGGCCTGGCGGAGATAAATGCTGCGGGTCCTGGCGTGTTCTGCCTGGACACTTTTGCGTCGGAACCCGGCGAGGGCAGGGTCGCCAGGGCGCAAAGAGGCGGATCACCGGAATGTCCTGTTCGTTGCTTGGCCGACGACGGCGAGCACAACATCTTTGCCCAGCCAGTCGCGCTGGAGCGGGCTGCCGGCCAGGGCGGCCATGGCGGTTACATTGGCGGCGTCCAATATGAGCGGCTTGGCGATGCCCTGGAAGTGAAGGACGGGGGCGGGCCGTTCGATGCCTTGCGTGCCGACAAAGCGTACCGTCGCGCGGCGCGGGCGCGCATTGACGCCGCCAAGATCGGCGGGCTGCAGCCGGTAGAGCCGGTCGACAACGGGCTGCGGCTGCATGACCGCCTGGCTGCGCTCGCCCTCTACGCGTTCTGATTGGGTTACAGTGCGCGCCATGGCCACCTGTTCCGCCTGTGCATTGAGGTCACGACTGGATCTCGGCCAGGCGATCGGCAAGCACCTGGGGGGTCAGGGGGCCGACGACGACGGAAGCGATTTTGCCGGTCTTGTCGATGAAGTAGGTGGTGGGCAAACCGGGTACCCGGTAGAGACTGCGCACCTTGCCGTCCTTGTCGAGCACGATCGGCAGGTTCATCTTGAATTCGGCGGCAAAGTCCTCAACCGGGGAGCGGGCCTCCTGCACGTCGGCAGCCAGCACGACCAGGTCCTGGTTCGCGTCGGCGGCCTTGACGAGTTCGGGCATCTCGAGGCGGCAGGGGCCGCACCAGGTCGCCCAGAAGTTGAGCACCACCGGCTTGCCCTGCAGGTCGGACAGCCGCAGGTAGCGGCCGTCGTCGAGGACCATGGCGAAATCGGGAGCAGCCTCGCCCTGCTTGAGCAGCCCGCCGGGAGCCGGCT
Source organism: uncultured Chloroflexia bacterium (assembly GCA_963791135.1). Lineage (GTDB taxonomy): Bacteria > Chloroflexota > Anaerolineae > Caldilineales > Caldilineaceae > Fredericiella. Next base: position 65,828 of record CAWBRX010000001.1, on the reverse strand, counting down.
GCGTGTCCACCTGCGCAACCGGGTAGCCGCGGCCGAGGCCCGCGGGCAGATCCGCCAGGGCGATCGGCCTGTTTTTCCTGCTGGCACGCGCCACTCGTGGCGCCGCAGGCGCTAAGCACGAGGAGTGTGAGCAGCAGGCCAAGGGCGACGGTGCAAGCGCGGCGCCAACGAGTGTTCAGGTGCAGCATGCATGACATCCTAATGTGGGGCAGGCGTTTTCGTCAACCTTGCGGGGCTATGCGTCTTGCGGGATGCGGTACTCTGTCACCTGCGTATGCAGCGCCTGGCTGCCGATCGTGACAAAAAGTTGGCCCTCGGTGACGGTGATGGCGAGGTTCGTGCGGCGGTCGACCAGGGCGGCAAGATCTTCGACAAAGCGGCGTTCGAGGGCGTAGATCGGGATCTCCTCGGCGCGGAAGATGCGCTTGCCGGCGAGCTGCTTTTGGAACTGCTCCACATCGCGATGGGTGTAGACGGCGACACGGTCGGCGGCCCGGCTGCCGCGATGCAGGCGCTCGGCATCGGGCAGGCCGACCTCGATCCAGGCTAGCAGTCTGCCGGTCGGGTCGCGCACCCAGACGGCCGGCTCATCCTTGGCGGCGACGCCCTGGGTGAAGGCGATACCATCGGCGTATTCGAGGCAGTAGGCGAGCACGCGGGTGACCATGTACTCGGCGGACTCCGAGGGCTGGCGCGCCACGCGCAGGTCCAGCGTCTCGTAGACTCCGCGGTCCACGTCAGAGAGCTCGACGGTGAATTGGTAGATCGTTGCAGTCAGGGCCATGCGATTTGCGACACCTTCCGGTTACAGGGAACGTGAACTGGTGCATCATACCACTTCCTAGCGCACGTAGCGCGCAGAATCGAACTCCGCCACCTATTGAGCGAAAAGCCAGGTTCCTGGCCGTGCTGTACAGCCCATTGGCGCAGCCAGAGCCGGTGCTGCGCAGCAGTTCGCCGGCCTCGAATTGCTGTAGGAGCACGCAGGTACCGCGCTCTTTGTCGACGGCCCAACCGAGAGTGTCAAAGATGCTGTCGTCGTTCTCCCACACATAGCCGATGCCGCGCTGGCGCCTGGCGTGACGCGGTGGATTACCCGCGCCGCCCTACAATGTGAGCCATTCCACACGTCTGCCGTGCTGCGCCACGTTCCACCGCCGCCGATGACATAAATCTGGTGTGTGTCTTCCGCCAGAGCATTGCGCCACGCTCAAAAGGCTGCCACGCCGCCCAAACATATGCGGCCGGCGCAGTCGCACAGCCTAATGTTGCCTCGTCCCAGCGCGACCAATTGTTCGTCAGCACTTGTTGCACAGCTGGCCGCCTGCGCAGTTGCAGGCGCAGCAGATGAACCGCCATTGCTCTCAGCCTGCGCTCTGCCCTGCCGCGCGAGCGTGACGAAACTCGGCAGACAGCCAGCCTTCCAAACCACGTGGGATGCGCACGTGCAGCCACTGGCCATCGGGCGAGCGCTCAAGAATTACAACCTGTGAGCCCTGCTTGAGTTGGTCGATTACCTTAGCCCCGGTTGACAGGGCGGCACGGAAATTGAGCGGCTCGGCTGCCACGATGCCGATTTCGTCTAGCCTTAGCATTGCTGCGCTGGCCGCGCCAGTGCCAGCTATGCTTCCACTCGCCGTCCGGCCAGCCACCAAAGGCAAAGTGGCGAAGCTCTTCTTGATTGTTGGCAGCTGATATAGAGCAGCATCCGCAGCGGCAAAGCGAGACGCCAAGCAAGATCCTCGACGTCGTTGGGCAGGAGGAGCTGTTGATACTTCCCGTCCACAGTAATAACATCGTAGCCGATCGGTTTTTCCAGTTCTGATTCCATCTTGGACGCACCGAAGAGTTCGGGGTCAGAAACGGTGCGGCGGTATAGAAGTGCGTCGCCCCAGGGCGACCAGCGCAGATCTCCGGCGCGCACAGAGCTGAGCAGCCTCACTTGCTCACCATCGCCATCCAGCAGCTTGAGATTTGGATCGGCAATGGCCGCCCATTTGCCATCAGCGGTGAAATGACATATTCGGCATGCGCACCAAAGAACGCAGAAGCTTCACCTGTTTCCGGCGCTAGCTGAGTATGCTGCGTCCGCCAGGATCATTGCTTTCATTGTCGTACTGCGTAAATGTGAGTGCGGTTGGCTTCGCCTTCCACTGTCCAAACTGCCAGTAGTAAGTCTTGCATCGATGAAAGTCGACCGCGGCGCCGTCCATGGTGGCCAGACCGTATACGTTAGCATCGGCGAAGTAGATCCATTGCCCTGTCTGGCGAGACGGTGACATAGCTGTACTCACCCGCTTCAGTGGCGAGCATCTGCCATCCGCCGCGCACGGACGTCTGGGCCGGCGGGTCTACCGCCAGGTCGATAATAGTCAGCTCATCTTCAAACACATAGCCAGCATCCTCCGCCTGATGCCTGTCGCGACGAAAGCAGCACAATCTTGCTGCCGGACCAGGCAAGCTTGCCCAGCTTCACATCGTCCAGAATCTTCACGACAGTACCGGTTATGGTAGTTGACACGGTGCTCGTCAAAGTGCTAGTCACAGCACCTGCGCTGTGCATGATCGGCACGTCCATGCGCAGCAGCGCGGGGACTTCCCATCCTTCTGGGCAATGAAGGCTAACGCCGAGCCATCGTCGCCCAGGCAGAGGCGGATACACTCCCGTCCTCTTCAGTGTCAGCCGGCGCAGCCCGGAGCCATCGGCCTGAATGGTCCATAGGCTGCCGTCAAGGATGAAACCGGCCGTCTGGAACCAGCCGGCCCGTCGACCCCTGCACTTCGCCGCTTCCAGGCTTGCCTCCACCGGTGCTCGCTGTTGGTGTGACTCTGCGACCAGATCGGCTGCACGTTGTCGCCTTTGTCGATGACCTTGCGCTTCTCGCCGCTGACCATGTCCAAGATCCAGATAGCGCTCGACCCGTCCAGCGTTGAGGAGGCATTGTAGATAATGGAACGGCTGTCGGGTGACCAGGCAGGGTTTACTTCGTACCAACTCGGGTCATTGGTCAAGTTGCGCGGGTTGGCGCCATCTGCATCCACAGCCCAGATATCCCAGTAGCTCTCGCTTCGTTCGACGCTGCAAGCGACTCATAAGCAATGGTCTTGCCATCAGGCGACCAGGCGACAAAGCGAATGATCTGGCTGCCCAGCTGCTGTTCGTTGCCGCCGTCGACATCCATTAACCACAGCTGCGTGTCGCGCTCGACTGCAAGATGCCGGCCGTCGGGCGACCATGAGGCATCCCACTCCTTGACCGCATCGTCGCTCGTAATCTGCGTCCACTTCTTGTCAGGAATACTGTCGCCGGTGTTAGGATAGACTTGGCACCACTCCTAGCGTATTATTGCCGCTTGGTGTCACGTGGTGCCATGCTCGGCCCGCCATCGCCAGGCAATAACTGACATAGATGCAGAGAATCGCAACATCCGTGGCATTCCTATGGGTAAGTCAAGCGTGCATGCAGCCGTATAGGATTGGAAGCGCGCTGCGTATTCTGGCAGCCCGCGCTATGTGGAAGAAGCATTGTTGGCTCCCTCGCCGATGTTGAATAATCTCCCCTCTCCTCCCACAACCCTGAACGCCGTGTCTCTCTGAAAGGAGCATTGAGCCGTACTGTTAGTCGCGCACTGGCAGGATAATGAAGAGCTTCTGCCCCTGGCAGCAGAAGCTGAGGCCCTTTTCAACTCTGCCTGTGCAGAACGTAACTTGCCGCTCTATGCTTGCAGTTGACACCGCAATGTCCGCAGCAATCAGCGGCAAGTGCAAACTATGCCATTTCAGCTGCAGCTTACTCGAGTAGTTAGGCGACCAGCTGCCAGGCGTTGCCTGCATCGCTGCGTGCACCTGCTGTCGTTGAGAGTTTCGATGCGCAGCAAATACAGGATCAGATCATGTCGCACTTGAATACAATCGTATGACATAGCGATTTCAGGGATATCTTTGGAAGCTTCTATTAGCAGCTCAACATGATTGTGCTACCGTGTGGCAGATAGGCAGAGGCCCGATGTCCAAACTTACCTTCAGGAGGACGTATGAAGTTGCGTGTTTACGCCTTTATGCTTGTTCTTTGCCTGGTCCTGCTGCGACTCCGGTGTACGCAGCTACGGCGCATGTCTTGCAGCACCCACCCGCACAGAGCGGTGAAGTGGCGCCGCCATACCACGCCGGCAGCGCCGCCAGCGAAGAGGTGCTGGCGCGTGTTGCGGAGATTAAGGCGGCGGGTGAGCCGTTCCACAGCTCGTTTAACGCCGATGAGGGCGATTGGGATACCAACAGCAGCGAAGATGTTGACGCGCGGCTACGGTCCCGGCGTCTTCCAGATTCGGCATCGCATCGCCCAATATGCTGGGCTGGAGCGGAGGTCCCGTACGCGCCGCCGACTTCTATGTCGAGGTGGATACCTACCACGTGGCCGGGCCACTCGACAACGAGTTTGGCTTTGTGTTCCGCAACGACGGCGACAACTATTACGCCTACGGGATAAGCAGCGACGGCTATTTCCGGCTGCAGAAGTGGCTGGACGGCGAGTGGCAGTCGATCGTTGACTGGACAGAGGCGACGGCTATCAACAAGGGTGAAGGCAGCCACAACGTAGTCGGGCTACTCGCCTTCGGCGAGCAGATCAGCCTGCTGGTGAACGGCCAGGTCCTCGCCACCGCCGCCGACGAGTCCGTCCAAGGGGACGAGGTTGCGCTGATGGCGAGCAGCTTCTCCGAGGCCGGCGTCGAGGTCGCGTTTGAAGACTTCATGTACTGGTCGCCGTCCGGCGAGGCGACCGTCGTGCCCACGGAAGAAGCGCACCCCGAAGAGGTCACGCAACCGAGGAAGCCACACCTACAGAAGAATCGGCGCCTACGGCAGAAGCCACGCCCAACCGGCTGGCGACCCCCGACCCAGCGCTGATGCAGACGCTGATCGATCCGATCCGCAGCGAAAACCCGGACGTAAGCGACGATTTCCGCAGCGTGGACGACCGCTGGCCGACGGCCGAGTATGACGAAGGCCAGATCGCCTTCGCCCACCGTGGGCTGAACATCAAGATCGCGGCGCCATACTACGCACTGTGGACGGCAGGCCAGGATGTAGCGGACTTGAAGCCCAGCCGACGCGCTGGTGGAGGCGGACGTGACCCGCGAGCAGGGCGCATCCGACGCGACGTACGGCCTGATGGTGCGGTTTGTCGACAACGACAACTATTACTACTTTGGCATCAGCAGTGAAGGCACGTTCTCGTTCTGGCGCGTCGTGGCAGGCGAGTGGACCAAACTGGTGGACTGGACGAAGTCGGACGCCATCATGACGGCGGACGGTGACACCAATCGGTTGGGCGTACTGGCACAGGGCGACCGCTTCGTGCTGATGGCCAACGACACGCCGATGGCGGACTGTGCACGATGCCACGCTGCCGGCGGGCGGCGCAGGTTTCTATGCCGGCACCTACGACCAGGGCGACCTGGATGTGACGTTTGACAATCTGGACGTGTGGGTTCTGACGCAAGGCGAGGCTGCGCCGCCGGTCGACGAAGAGGCGTTGTGCTGCAGCCCAAGCGCGGGCGGACGACGTGAAGACGAATGACGCCACTTACAACACGCGCTTTACACGCGATGATGGAACGTGGAGCACCGGATCCAACGACGGCATCCAGCGTCGAAGTCCAGCGCGGGCGCCTGCGCATCGTTGTGACCGCAGCCCAGTGGCTGGCCTGGAGCCAGATGGCGAATCCCGCAGTGGACTTCCTGCTGGAGGTGGATACGACGCTGGACGACAATACGACGCCGGGCGAAGTCGGGGATCATGTTCCGCAAACAGGATGAGGACAACTTCTATTTCATGGCCATCGATAACTACCGGGCGTGTCAGCATCTGGAAGAAGGCGAGAAGGGCAAGTGGGAGGCCCTGGCGCCCTGGGGAAAAGACTGATGAGTTGCTGACCCAGAAGGGGGCAGAGAACCGCATCGGCGTCCTGGCGGAGGGATCACAGCTGACGGCGCTGGTCAACGGGCAGGCTGTTGCCACCGCCGTGGACGATACGTTTGCCGATGGGGCGATTGGCGCTGGCAGTTGGCAGCTTTGCCAGCCCGAACGTCGCGGCCACGTTTGACAACGTGACGATGTGGGATGTTGGAAGGTAGTCAGCGGATGACCCAAGAAACCGAGTTTCTCGGAGAAACTCGGTTTCTGCGTGCGGACTGAGAGGTGGGGGAAGCGTGCTTCCCCCACCTCTTTTTCTGCCTAGCGGTTGATCAGGGGCAGGTACATGGGTTCGGTCAGGAGCGGCAGGTCGGCGTCGGGGTCGACGAACGGCTGGCTGCTGCCATCTTCACTGTTGTCCAGGTACGGGTTGGGCAGCGTGAGAAGGCCCTCCGTGACCGACGCAGCGCCTATACGACGGCAGGCTGCTTGTTGGTGAAGCCGAAGTACGCCTGCGTCATACTGCCGGGTTCAGCGTTGACCGTGTAGCACGGGCGGTTGCCAAGCGAGGCGTCGAACGCGGCCGGCTGGGTGTTCCACCAGTTGGAACGGTTATCAGCGCAGATCTTGTAGATCCCCGGCCGCAGTTCCCAGGTGTTGGACTTGCCGTGGCCGTTGGTCTGGTCGGATCTTAACCTTCTGCCCTGCGGCTGTGTACACGGTGACCTGCCAGCCCTTGATGCCGTCTTCATGCCGGCTGAGCTTGCCGTCGGCGTTGCGGTCGAAGTAGACACGGCCGAGGATCGCAGCCGATGCGCCGTTGACGAAGGTGCAGGTGATGTTGTCGCCGGGGTAGGCGATGATGCGCACCCGGGCCTTGCCGAGATCAGCCTGGCTGCGGCCGGCGACGTCGCAGACGATGTCGAGCAGCCACCAGTCGTGGGGCACGTCCTCGCGCACCGTGTAGGTCCCGGCGTTGACGTTGAAGGTCCTCGACTGCGGGAACTCGCCGCCCTGGCGCGCCGGCCCAGTCCTTGAGCGTGAAGCGGCCGAAGTCACCGCCGAAGCGGAACTTGCGCTTGCTGTCCGGGCGGGCATCCTTTGCGATCGTGATCTGCGTGGTCTCGCCCTGGACGAAGACGGCCGTCGTGCGGGCGGGCACGTTGAAGACGCCGGTCGCCGGGTCGAACGTGGCGCTGCGCACGACGCCGTCGGCCGAGTTGGCCTGCACCGGGTGCAGCCGGAAGCCCTGGCCCGCCAGGCCGGCAATCGCAAAGCTCTGCGCCGTGTCGCTGGCATTGAAGAGCACCACGATCTGCTCGTAGGCCGGGTCGAGGTCGGGCAGATTGGCGATCTTGTCCGACAGGCTCATGACGATCAGGCCGGGCACCTGGTTGGGGCCGGTGTTGAGGAACTGGAGGCGGGCCATGATGTCGCCTTCGGTCCGCAGCCGGAAGAGCGGCGAGCTGTTGCGAATCTTCAGCAGTTCCAGGGCATGGTTGAAGTTGGCCTGGATGTCGCCGGCCGCCGGCTTGAGCGCCGGGTTGGCCAGGCGCGGCTGGATCTGGGGCCAGTTCGCCTGGTTGTCGCCCGCAGGCGGCAGGCCGACGCCGAAGTTGTTGCTCTGGTAGGTCCAGTCCAGCTTGTTGAACCAGTCGCCGGAGTTGTAGCGAGTTGCGGTCCATCGACTTGGAGCGCAGGATCTCCTCGCCGGCATGGAGGAACGGCACGCCCTGCGCCAGCAGCGTGAAGTCGAGGCCCAGGTTCTGCGCCCGCACGCGGTCGGCCATGCTGGTGGACAGCGGCAGCTTGTAGGCGTTGTTGTCGAAGAGCGTCTGGTTGTCGTGCGCCTCGACGTAGATGATGTTTTCCTGCGGGTCCTGCGTGTAGCCGGCCGGGCTGCCGTTGTAGTCCACCTGCGAACCCTTCACGGTGTTGCCGGTGCGGTCCTGGAACTCGTAGTCGGCCAGGTTGCCGGCGAGGCCGACGCGGATCTGGTCGCCGTAGAGCAGCAGCTTGGCCTTCTGCGTCGGTCGCTGCCCTGCTCGTGTGAGTTCGTTCGGGTCGTACCAGAGGCCGTTGATGAAGCCCTGGTTGGCACCAGGTCGTCGCCGCCGTCGAAGGGGCCGCCGCCGCGCACGGCGTCGCGCAGGCGGTCGCTGAAGGTGCCGATGCCGGTGCCGGCCAGGTTGAGCTGGGTGGCGTTGACGCCGCGGGCGTTGTTGGCCACCTCGCCGAAGTTCCAGCCTTCGCCGTAGACGTAGATCGTCGGGTCGACGGCCTGCAGCGCCTGCTGGACCTTGACCATGTTGCTCACCATGTGGTGGCCCATCAGGTCGAAGCGGAAGCCGTCGACGCCGTACTCGCGCTGCCCAGGTGACGAGCGAGTCGACCATCAGCTTCTCGAACATGGCGTGCTCGCTGGCGGTGTTGGCGCAGCAGGTGCTGGTCTCCACCTTGCCGTCGGCGTTGAGGCGGTGATAGTAGCCGGGCACGATCTTGTCGAGCACCGACATGTCGGCCTGGCCCGAGGCGTTGGTGTGGTTGTAGACCACGTCCATCACCACGCGCAGGCCGGCTGCGTGCAGCGCCTGCACCATCTCGCGGAACTCGACGATGCGCGTGGCGCCGTCGGGGTTCGTGGAGTAGGTGCCTTCGGGCACGGTGTAGTGATACGGGTCGTAGCCCCAGTTGAAGCCGTCCTGGTCGGCCACGGCCATGACCGCCGCCTGCTGGTCGGTCGCGAGTCAGGCGCCGCGGCGGGCACGGTCGGGCTCGACGCGCTCGGCCTTGTTCTCGTTGATGGTGGCGATGTCGAAGACGGGCAGCAGGTGCACGTGGGTCAGGCCGGCATCGGCCAGTGCCTTGAGATGCTTCATGCCATTGCTGCTCGGATAGGTGAAGGCCTTGAACGTGCCGCGCGCGGCTTCAGGCACCGTCGTGTCGTTGATGCTGAAGTCGCGCACGTGCAGTTCGTAGAGCTTGATGTCCTCCGGCGCGGCCAGCGGCGGCTTGGCGACCGTACCCCAGGCGCTCGGCTTGAGGGCGGGATCGTTGAGGTCCACGATCATGCTGCGCGTGGAGTTCATGGACAGGCCAAGCGAGTACGGGTCGGTGACGATGTTGTGCTCGACCTTGCCGGTGCTGTTGACGTAGACCTCGACGTCGAACAGGTAGAACTTGTTCTTCCAGGAGGCGTCGCCCGTGACGCTCCACACGCCCTTGTCGCCGGGGGTCATCGGGATGATCTGGGCGGCCGGAGTCGAGGTGGAGGTATCGAACAGGTGCAGGTTGACCGACTTGGCCGTGGGCGCCCAGACGGCGACCGTGGGATGTGCCGCCGTTCCAGGTCACGCCCAGTGCACCGGTGTAGGTGTACAGATCGTCGAGCACGCCGGGAATCTGGAGCCCGGTGGCGTCGACGACCAGGCCCTGCGGGCCGGCGGCGACGGCCATCTGGCCCTTCAGGATGTTGGGCACGAGCCCGAGATCCTGCGAGCGCAGCCGGAACATGGTGTAGCCGGCGAGATGCGGCCACTTGGCCTTCTGGGCGTCCGTCATGCCGGCGGGGTCGACGAAGAGCGGGATCGACTGGCCGCCGCTGATCTGGTTGTCGGCCAGCGCCAGGCCGCCGTCGGGTGCGTAGTAGCAGCGAATACGAGTAGCCGGGCTTGGGCTCGATCTTCCACATGATCGTGCTGCGGTCGATCCACTGGGCCTGCTGCTGGCTCAGGTCGCCCTTGCTGACGGCGCCCCTGATGATGGGCAGGATGTACGGGTCGGCGGGGTCGGCGCCCTGGAGCTGCCAGACTTCGCAGCCCGACTTTGGCAATGTCCAGGACTGGTCGGGGCCAGGGTCCTTGGTGTCGCCGCGGTGGAGAATGTAGTTCATGTTCTGGGTCGTGTCGATCGAGCGGCACTCGGAACACCGGGCCGAAGCGCGTCGGCTGCGGCGGGCTTGCGGGGTGTCGTCCAGCCTGGGTCGGCGGCGGCGCCCCAGGTGTGCAGGCCCCAGAAGTCGTTGTAGTTGGTGCTGGTGTAGTCGCCGTAGTCGCCGGCGGGGCGATGGTAGTGGATGATCGCCTGCGTCGGTCGGCGGCGCAGAGCTGCGGGTAGATGGTCTGAGTCGCGGACTTGATCCAGACTGCGGCCGTCTCGGCTGGGTTCAGGGACTGGTCGGGGCCGGGATCCTTGTCGTCGCCGTTGTGGATGATGAAGTTGACCGGCTTGGTCGCATCCTTGATCGGTACGTTCCAGTAGGCGCCAAACGTCATCGATGCCGTCAGGCGGCCGCGGGCTGCGCCCACTCGGTGCCTACGCCGTCGGTCGATGGCATCGCCCCACAGGTGGAGGCCCCAGCCGGCGTAGTTGCCGTCGGGCCGGTTGTAGTGAATGGTCACGAAGCCCTGGGCCGCGGCCTGCGAGGTGTAGAAGTTCGCGTCGCCCTGCTTGAGCCAGATCTCGGGGCTGTCGCCGGCGGGGTTGAACTTGCGATCGTTGGGCGTGTCCTTGTCGTCGCCGTTGTGGACGATGAAGTTGACATCCTTGCGTGGCGTCGCCAGCTTGATCCAGGCAAAGCGGCCGTAGGCGTCTTCGCCCAGGAAGGGCTTGGGCGCGCCCCAATCCGTGGCCTCGGTCGGGTCGATGGCGTCGCCCCACAGGTGCAGGCCCCAGCCATCGTAGTCGCCGGCCGGCCGGTTGTAGTGGACGACGGCATACTTGTAGGTGGCGAGCTGCGGCGTCTGGACGTAGTTGGCGGTGATGCCGCCGACAAAGGCGCCGCTGTAGTGGCCGTTGAGGTCGTTGGCGGCGGCCAGGAACTCGAGCTTCGTGCCCGCCGGCCACTGGGAGGCGTCGTAGAAGACCCGGTAAGGGGCGTTGTCGTCGACGCCGATCACGGTGAAGTCCTGCGTGCCGCGCGGCGCGCACGGCAAAGGTGACTTCGGCGAACTGGCTGCCGGCGACGTTGGCGGCGATCTCCATGCGCTTGGGCACGTTGTTGCCGTCGAGCTCCTGGTAGCCGAGTTCCACCTGCTGGTCGTTGACGAGGTTGGCGATGCCAACGGCGGGCGCCGCGGCGCTGGCGGCGATCGGCTGGGCCGCCTTGTAGATGACAAAGCCCATGGCGGGGCACGCTGACGCCGAGCTGCGCCGCTCGGCGCCGGTGGTGAGGCTGGCCGCGGCGCTGCCGCCGTCGGCGAGCACGAGGTCGAACTGCGCGCCGCTGCCGTAGAAGGTGGGGATATCGGCGTTCTGCGCGGCTGTGCTGTTGTTGAACGCCACGCACATACTCGATCTTCTCGCTGCGGTCGATGCGGCTGAAGGCGTAGATGCCCGGGCCGTTGGCGGCATAGCGGTGAATCTGGGCGCCGTCTGCGCAGCGCCTTGTTGGCGGCATAGACCTGCGCATACTGGCCGAAGGCCTGGTAGAGCGGGTGCGTCGGGTCGAAGTTGTCGTCGGCGGTGGTCTTGTCCGTGCCGATCAGGTCGTCGTCGTTGTACGAGGCCACCTGGCTGGGGAACATGTCCTGGCGGGCATCCTTGTCGCCGCCGTCGCCGGTGAAGCCCTGCTCGTCGCCGTAGTAGATGACCGGCACGCCGCGGGCAAAGTACATCATGGCGTTGGCCGAGCTTGGCGCGCGCCAGCTTGTCGGCGTCGTCGCAGGCCGGGGTTGTCGGCGTTGAGGAAGTAGCCAAAGCGCCCCATGTCGTGGTTGCCGACGAAGGTGGGCAGGCTGTAGACGTTGGAGTCTTCGTCGGTGAACTAGTCGTCGTTGGCAAACAGCGTCTGCAGCCCTTGGGCGCTGCCGCCCTTGGAGACGTAGTTGCGCGCCTGCTCCTGGAACCGGAAGTCGAGCACGCCGGGCATGTCGCTGTCGGTGGTGTAGTAGCTGAGCAGCTGCTCGTTGCTCGAATAGACCTCGCCAAAGATGAAGAACTCCGGCTTGTTGACCGAGCGCGCATAGTCCAGGATGGCGGGGGTGAACTGCTGCCAGAACTCGGCGTTGACGTGCTTGACCGTGTCGATGCGGAAGCCGTCGATGTCGAAGTTGTCGATCCAGTACTTGTGGATGTTGATCATCCCGTCGACCACGGCCGGCTGCTCGGTGAAGAGGTCGTCCAGGCCGAAGAAGTCGCCGTAGAGTCGAGTTCTCGCCGGTGAAGGTCGAGTTGCCGCGGTTGTGATAGTAGATGGGGTTGTTGAGCCAGGCGGGCACCTTGACGTTGGCCTCGGCGGGGGGCACGACCGGCGTGTAGGGGAAGCTCTCGGCGGCGTCCAGCGGCGGGAACGTGCTGGTGCCGGCGTAGTCGCGGTCGTCGAAGGGCAGGCCGTCGGCGTCGCGGTAGGGATAGTCCGCCTTGCTGCGGTAGCTGTACTGGTTTTCGGCGTACTGGATGACGTCGGCCGTGTGGTTGAGGATGATGTCGAAGAAGACCTTGATGCCGCGGGCGTGGGCCTGGGCGATCACGTTCTGCAGCTCGGCGTTGGTGCCAAAGTGCGGGTCGAACTGGGTGAAATCGGTGATCCAGTAGCCGTGGTAGCCGGCGGAGATGTCGCTGCCGCTGCCCTGCACCGGCTTGTTCTTGAAGACCGGCGTCATCCAGATGGCGGTCACGCCCATCTGGTCCAGGTAGTCGAGCTTGGCGACCAGGCCGGCCAGGTCGCCGCCGTGGTAGAAGCCCTTGTCGGTGGGGTCAAAGCCTGTGACCAGGCGATCGCCGCTGAGGCCGCCCTGGTCGTTGGACGGGTCGCCGTTGGCGAAGCGATCGGGCATCACGAAGTAGAAGACCTCGTCGTCGACCGGGTTGCGCGGCGGGGTCTGGGCGATGGCGGCCAGGTCGATGCCGGGCGGCAGGGTCGAATTCACCTGGATCGACAGCACCTTGGTGCTGCTGTCCCAGCTGAAGGTTACGGGGTCGCCGCTGTTGCCGACGACAAAGGCGATGTTGGGCCCGTTCTGCACGCCGCCGGCGCCATAGTTGAGGTCCCAGCCCTCGTTGATGGCAACCTTGCCTTCGTAGCTGCCTGCCGGCAGCGCCGAAGTCGAGAACGTATACGTGCCGTCGCCGTCCGGGTCCTGCAGCCAGGAGCGCAGGCAGCCGGCATCCCAGATCGCCGGCACAGCCCAGTTCACTCTGGAAGCTCCCCGGCGCCACGGCGATCGTCGCGTTGCGGCTGCTGGTGATCCAGTGGCTCTTGTGGTCGTAGTAGAACTTGACGGGGCTGCCGTCGGCGGTCAGGACGATGTTGGGGCCGTTCTGGGCGGCGTTGGCGCCGTAGTTCTCATCCCAGCCGTTGTTGAGCGCCGCCTTGTACTCATAGCTGCCGGCAGGTGGGGTAAACGTCTGCTGCCAGACGTCGTCCTCGGCGTTATAGGCAAGGTAGGATGCGGCACAGGTCGGATCCCAGTCACCGCCGCAGCCGATTTCCGCCTGCAAGTCGCCCACCAGGGTGACCGTGGTCGGCGCCGGCGTGTCGGCGGCTTGCGCAGCCGCAGGTGTAAAGACTGGGGCAAACGTGGCTACAAGAAGAGAGAACAGCACGAACAGATGCAGGGCGCGTGGAGAAGCGCGATGTCGCATACGGTCGTCCTCCTAAGGGAACGGAAGGGTGATTTAAGGGTTTGTGGAATGATGCGGAACTGGGAAGCGGCTGAGAAAACTCCGTCTAAGATAATGCGCAATGTTCCAAACGGAATGAGTATACCGATTGTAGGCGGGATTACACGGAAAGTCAATACAGGTGAGGCACGTAGAATATAACATATTTTCATTGTTCCTTACACCAAAGAAACAATGAAAATTGCAGGCTATTCGATCGCGGCCGCGGAGGCAGCAGGTGTCGCACGGTTCGACTCTCAAAGTGGGCCGAGCTGTGGGCGCCTGCTGCGACCGGCTGGTGGCCTTCAACTGTCAGTTCGTATGCGGCAGCTTGGCGTCCAACGACTCCGGCGTCAGCTGCCCCACTGCCAGCGACGACAGCTTGCCCTCGCTGTCGACAAAGTAGGTGGTCGGCAGACCCTGGACAAGGTAGCGCTCGCTTAACATGCTATCGCTGTCAAGCACGACGGGCATCGTCATCCCAAACGCCGCCGCAAATTCTTCAACCGCTTTGCGGTCTTCCCCGTCATTGACCGCAAGCACGATAAGGTCTTCATCGGCAGCGGCTTTAACAAATTCAGGCATTTCGGCGCGGCAGGGCGGACACCAGGTGGCCCAGAAATTGATGACGACGGGTTTGCCCTTCAGATCGGAGAGACGCACGTAGCGCCCGTCCTCAAGCTGCAGCCAGAAATTAGGTGCCGTGTCGCCAACGTGGAATGCACCGCTCTGCGCTCCCTGTTCCACGACCGCCGTGGGATAGCCGCGCCCGATACCGTCTGGCATATCGGCGAGCGTGATCAGCTGGGGGCCAGACCCGCTGGCAGACTTGCTGCTGTTGCCGTTGCTGCTGCTGCATGCCGCCAGGGCAAACATGGATACGAACAATGAGACAAATAGCGACCAGATAGACACGCCGCATGGACGTCTCCACTCCTCCTGGCCTGTGTGCCAGGATCATGGTTCCGTTGAGTCCGCACGGTGCGTGCGGACTCAACGAGAGTACTTTTAGTTGAGGTTCTTTTCCCACTGCGTGCGCAGGCGCAGCATGGCGCCGTCGTCGGCCAGGGCAGCCAGTCTTGTCCATCAGCATGGACTCAGGCACGGCGCCCTCGACATGGATCACGTCGTTCACAACCGTGCGCGGCACCCCGTAGACCTGGTACTTGTTGGCCAGGTGCGGGAACTCCGTGGCTTCGACCATGGCGGCCTTCACCTTGTCGCTGGCCATGGCCAGCTTGTGCCCCAGCAGTACGGCACGCGGGCAGTGTGGGCAGGTGGGGGTGACGAAGACCTGGATCTCGATCGGCCCAGGCAGCTGTCTCCAGCGCGGCCAGCGTCTTGGCGCTCAGGCCCGGATCACCCTTGCTCACCATGTTGATATCTTCGATCAAGGTGCCGAACTCGTAGCCGGAAGGAATGCCGTACAGCCGAATGCCGTAATCCTTGGGCTCTTCGCCGCCACGGACGATCGCGACGGCAGGAATCTTGTCGATGCCATAGGCAGCGGCGATCTCGGCATCGGCGACAAAATCGTGGACCTCGACACTGAGCTTGGCGGAAAGGGAGGCGACCTCCTCCAACAGCTCACGCGTCTCGCGGCACATCTCACACTCCACGGCATCTTCGCCTTGGGTGAAGACGACCAGGTTCACAGGTGCATCGAGATCCCCAAACATTTCACGGACCTGCTTCTGGATATCGGCATTCAAGAAAGACATAAGGAACTCCTTTGGACTACGTCAAACTACTTCTAAACTATTCTGGGATGATTTCGTAACTCAACGTGATCGGGGCGAGCTGCCCCAGCATGGCCTGGGCGGGACAGTACTTGGTGCGCGACAGCTCCATCGCCCGCTCGACGGCGGCAGGCTCGACATTGTGGCCGCGCACGATGTAATGGATGTTGAAGGCGGTAAACACCTTGGGGTGCTCGGCTGCGCGGTCGCCGTCGACCTTGACCTCAAAACCGGTCACGTCGACGCGCTTCTTGCGCAAGATGGAAATGACGTCCATGGCCGTGCAGCCCGCCAGGCTGATCGCCATCAATTCCATGGGCCGCAGCCCATCGTCATCGCCGCCGACGCCCGGGTCGGTGCCGATCGCCACGGTGTGGCCGCTGTCGGCCGTACCGGTAAAGCTCATTCCTTTGCTCCAGACGACTGAAGCCTGCATGGTCGTTCTCCTTCTACGGATGATTA
Source organism: uncultured Chloroflexia bacterium (assembly GCA_963791135.1). Classification (GTDB taxonomy): domain Bacteria; phylum Chloroflexota; class Anaerolineae; order Caldilineales; family Caldilineaceae; genus Fredericiella. Next base: position 50,111 of record CAWBRX010000001.1, on the reverse strand, counting down.
CGTTTTCTGTTGGATTAGATGCGGGGGTGCAAAGAAGGTTACAGATCCGGACTCAACGTACCAGGAACAGGCCGAGCAAGATCAGGATATTGACGATGGCGATTACGGCCACGATCTGCCAGAGGCGCACCGACTTCTGTTCGTGGACCTGCGCCTCGCCGGCATGCTCGCGGTCGGCCAGCAGCGTGTCGACTTCCTGCTGCTTGGCGCGTAGGGCATTCGCCGCCGACTGCGCGGCCAGCCGCGCCTCGTGTTCGGCGTTGGCCAGGCGCTCCTCCAGGCCGCGCTGCACCTGGCGCAGTTGGATCAAGCTGGCATCGCGGCGTTTAATCTCTTCCTGCAGCTTCTGCACCTGCTGCGTCAGCAGTTCATAACGCGACTGGTTTGAGCGTTCCCAGTCGGCCTTGGTCGCAGCCAGGTTTTCCACCAGCCGCTCCTGCGTGGCAAGCTCCTGCGCCAGCTTGGCGGCCTTCTTGTTGGCCTTGGTTTGCTGCTCCTTGAGACGGGCCTCCATCGCCAACCTGCCCGCGTGCCATTTCCTCCAGCTGGCGGCTGAGCCGGTCAATCTCGGATTGGAGCGACTGCCGCTCCTGCAGATAGGACTGCTCCCGCTCGGATTGTTCCTGTTGGAGGACGGACTTGTCCGCCAGCGCAACTTCGTAACGGCTGCGCCAGGCGAGCAGCTCTTGTTCAAGCTGGGCACTGCGCGCCTGCGCCTGCGTTACGTCGTACTGCAGCTGCGACATGAAAGGATGCACGGAGGCAGCGGGACGAAGCATAGGTAGAGAGCCGCGCCAGGTCGTACTGCGTGCGTGTCTGCGGGTCGGAGAGGACCCGGTAGGCCTCATTCACCTGCTTGATGCGCTGCTCGGCGAGGGCATGGTGCTCAGGGGTGCGCAGAAAGCGATCGGGGTGGAAGGCGACCACCAGGAACTTGTAGCGGCGGCGGATCTCGTCGAGCTGGGCTGTCGACTTGACGCCGAGTATGTCGTAATAGTTGGGCGCCGGATCAAGCAAGAGCAAATCCTTTAAGGACGCGGCTGCCGGCGCAGCGCCAGAATGCGCGCCAACAGACGTGCCAGGTTCTCCAGGTTTACCGGCTTCTGCAGCCAGCCTGCCAGTTCATCTTGCCCGGCAGCCAGCGGCTCCGTATCCATGGGGTGCCCACTCAGAAAGACGATAGGCAAGTTGATGGACTGCTCACGCAGCGCCTCCTGCAGGGCACGTCCCACCCATTTCGGGCATGATCAAGTCGCTGAGCACAAGATCGAACTCCTGGCTGCGGCGCTGCAGGATCGCCAGGGCTTCGCGCCCGTTCCTGGCTTCGACCGGCTGATATTCGAGCTGTTCAAGGCTGGCGACCAGTGCCATGCGGACCGCAGCGTCGTCTTCGACCACCAGCACCGTCTCGCCCCCACCCAGGGGAAGAGCCTCTTCGTTGACTGTCTCGGGCTCCAGTTCAATGGGTTCGACTGCAGGCAGATACAAGGCAAACGTCGTGCCGATGCCGGCCTCACTGATGACGTCGATCTCGCCCTCGTGCTGCTTGACAATGCCGTGCACCTGCGCCAGGCCAAGGCCGGTGCCCACGCGGAGCCTTGGTCGTATAAAAGGGCTCAAAAATGTGCGGCAGCACGTGGGCCGGAATGCCGTGACCGGTGTCTTTGACGCTGATCCGCACCCAGCGGCCGGGCTGCAGTTCGGGCAGCGGAGCGGTCTCGTCGGCAGTGACGGTCACCTCTTCCAGGGCAAACCAGAGGTGCCCACCTTCCACCATGGCGTCACGTGCGTTCAACGCCAGGTTGACGATCACCTGCTGCAAACGTGTCGGGTCAGCGCTCACGGTGTAGTCGACATCTTCATCGGCAAAGCTGACGGTGATGCTCTCGGGCAGCGTGCGTGCCAACAGATCTACCTGTTCGGCGACAAAGGGGCCCAGCCGCAGGGGCCGCCGTTCGAGCACGGCACGGCGGCTGAAGTCCAACACCTGTTGAACCAGATCGCCGGCGCGCACAGCCTGCTTGAGGATGATGTCGAGGTACTCGCGCAGGCGCGGGGGAATATCGTGCTGCAGCAGCCCCATTTCAGTGTGAAGGACAATGACGGCCAAGAGGTTGTTGAAATCATGGGCAATCCCTGCCGCCAGTTGGCCAATGGCGGCCAGCCGATCCTGGGTCTGCGCGCGCTGCTGCACCTCGCGTGCTTCGGTGACGTCGTCGATCACGAGCACCCAGCGCTGGCTGTTCCCGTTGTTGCCGATCGGCGAGATCTGCACTTCGTAGGCGCGCTGATCGAACTGCACCTCATATCGCCGCGAGGACGCGGCGGGAGCCAGCAGTTCTACGATCGGCTGGTCGCCAAGATGGGTCATCCGGCCCATCTCCTGCTCGAAACCAAGCTGCCCCAGGCACTTGACGGCGGCCGCATTGGCGAGTAGAACCCGCAGGCTGTCGTCGAGCACAGCAACGCCGACGGGTACAGCATTGATGATTTCTTCCAACTGCCGCGACTGCTCGCTCATAGGGATGCATTCTCCCTCTTGTCATTGCCCTGGCGATTATTACGCCCGGCGCAATTTGCGATAGGTAATCCGGTGTGGGCGATCGGCGGCCGGGCCCAACCGTCGATGGCGGTCCTCTTCATATTCGCTGTAGTTGCCCGGGTACAAGAAGACCTCGCTGTCGCCCTCAAAGGCCAGGATGTGCGTGGCCACGCGATCCAGGAACCAGCGATCGTGCGAGATGACCAGCACGCAGCCGGCGAAGGTCTTCGAGCGCGTCTTCCAGCGCGCGCAGCGTGTTGACATCCAGGTCGTTGCTCGGCTCGTCCAGCAGGATCACGTTGCCGCCCGACTTGAGCATCTTGGCCAGATGCACGCGGTTGCGTTCGCCGCCGGACAGCATGCCCACCCGTTTCTGCTGGTCCGTGCCCGAGAAGTTGAAGCGCCCGACATAGGCGCGTGAGTTGACGGTGCGGTCGCCGATCACAAGCTGTTCGTTGCCGCCGGAAATTTCTTCCCACACGGTCTTGTTGGGGTCCAGCGTGGCGCGCGATTGGTCCACATAGGCCAGCTGGACGGTGCTGCCCACGGTGAGCGTGCCGGCATCCGGCTGTCTCCTGGCCCACGATCATGCGGAAGAGCGTCGTCTTGCCGGCGCCGTTGGGGCCGATGATGCCAACAATTGCGCCAGGAGGCACGTCGAAGGTCAGGTTTTCGTAGAGCAGGTTGTCGCCGTAGGCCTTGCGTCAAGCTCTCGGCGCGGATGACGACGTCGCCCAGGCGCGGGCCCGGGGCGATAAAGATCTCGCGATCTTCGTTGGAGCGCTCCTTCTCCTGCGCCACGAGTTCGTTGTAGGCGTTGATGCGTGACTTGCGCTTGGTCTGGCGGGCCTTGGGCGACATGTGGAGCCAGTCCAGTTCGCGCTGCAGGGTCTTCTGGCGCAGCGCCTCCTGCTTTTCCTCCTGGGCCAGCCGCTGCTGCTTCTGCTCCAGCCACGAGGAGTAGTTGCCCTTCCAGGGGATGCCGTAGCCGCGGTCCAGTTCCAGAATCCAGCCGGCCACGTTGTCGAGGAAGTAGCGATCGTGGGTGACGGCGATGACCGTGCCCTTGTACTCCTGGAGATGCTTCTCCAGCCAGGCCACCGACTCGGCGTCCAGGTGGTTGGTCGGCTCGTCCAGCAGCAGGATGTCGGGCTCCTTGAGCAGCAGGCGGCAGAGCGCCACGCGGCGGCGCTCGCCGCCGGAGAGCACGGCGACGGGCGTGTCGCCGGGCGGGCAGCGCAGGGCGTCCATGGCCAGTTCCAGGCGGCTGTCCAGGTCCCAGGCATTGAGCGAGTCCAGCTTGTCCTGCACCTCGGCCTGGCGGTTCATGAGCGCATCCATCTCGTCGGCGTCCATGGGCTCGGCGAACCTGGCGTTGATCTCGTCGAACTCGCGCAGAGCGTCCACGACCTCCTGGACGCCTTCCTCGACGATCTCGCGCACGGTCTTGCTGTCGTCGAGCTGCGGCTCCTGCTCCAGGTAGCCGACCGTGTAGCCGGGCGAGAGCATGGTTTCGCCGTTGTAGTCCTTTTCGACGCCGGCCATGATGCGCAGCAGCGTGCTCTTGCCGGACGCCGTTGAGGCCCAGCACGCCGATCTTGGCGCCGTAGAAATAGGAAAGGCTGATGTCGCGCAGGACCTGTTTGTTGGGCGGGTAGGTCTTGCCGACGCGCATCATGGAATAAATGATTTTGGTGCTCATACAGAAAAGCCTCTTCTAGGGCCAGATCAGTCTGGGAACGAGTTATTTGCGGCAAAGTACGAGACAGACCTTCCGGCCGTTCGCGGGACACATTCTAGCAGGGTTACAAAGGTGTGACCAACGGCGGAGGCAGCAGATCGCACACGCACATATGTATGCAGCCATCTTCAAAGCTGCACACATATGAATGCTGTCTGGAATGATAACCGCAAGGCGGTTCGCGCCTGGGATCGGGCCAGCCTCAATCGGGAAAGGACCGGACTGTCAGGCAGCCAAACATTAGTCTTATAACGCAGCAAGTCAAATTCTTCAGGAGCGTTTTCGTCACCAAGGTCTGGGTTGGGTTCGATGGTGCCCTGCGGACCGATGGCGCCACCCCCAAAGTCGTCCAGCAATGCATTAGATGCCTGAAGTGTGAAGATACCTACGTAGCCTACGGCGGCCACATAACGCCAGGCTGCAATGTTCCATTGTCCGATCAGCGTCGCATTGCGATAGACCTCTACACGCCCGCTGCTGTAAACCCGTGCGCCAAAGCGATCGCCGTTGACAAAAGTGCTGCTGATACTCGGACCCTGCTGCTGCCAACCGAGACGAGTTGTATACGTCCAGACCTGTACCGTACGATCGCGCGGCGAGTAGAAGACCTCGACCAGGCCTGCGCCAAGTCCAGTGTAGCTCTGCGCCTTAAGAATGAGCCCGATCTCCGTGGCTGCCGGATCGATGGCTGTCAGCGTGACATATGCCTCTTGGTTCTCGCCGAAGCGAGCCGCTTTCCAGTAGATGTCGGACGTTGTTCCGACGTCCAGGCGCCCGGCTGCAATGCGATAGCCGCTCTTGCTGCCGGCCCAAGAGGCGCCGATCTTCGTGCTGTTTGCCCGATTGAAGTTGTCCAGGAGCGGCGTGACAGGGAAGGCGACGCCTGAGTTTGGAGTCGCCGTCGGGGCTGTCGGCGTAGCCGCGGCAGTAGCCGTAGCTGTGGGCGGTAAGACCGTAGCCGTGGCGGTAGGCGGCACGGTCGTAGGCGTGAGGGTGGGTGGAACCCTGGTAGCGTTAGCCATAGCAGTTGGCGTCACGCTTGGTGTCGTCGGGTGTAGCAGGTGCAGTTGGCTGCGGCGTGGCGGTCCCAGCGCCCGGCTGCCTGAGATAGAGGACGGCGTTGCCAAAGGGCGGGTTGAAGGTCACCGTGCCGCCGCCGTTCACGGCCGCACCGGTGCTCTTGGCGCCGGTTTCGGGGTTCAGCCATTCGACGGCCAGGCTCCCGCTCAGCCCGTTCAGCTTCACCGTGAAGCTGTTGGCGCCGCTGGGCTGGTAGACGATGAACTCCGCACCGGGCGCAGTCGCATTCGCCAGGCAGTAGCCCGTCGAACACAGGTCGCTGCGCGGCCGCATCGCCGCCAGGTTCACCGCTCGGCATACGCCCGCGTGTAGCCCAGGTTCGCCCGCAGCTTCACCCACTGCGGCGCATCGAAGACGAACCCATCCCCGCCGACGCCGTAGCCGGCACCGTCATAGCCGTCCATGAAGATCGGGTTCAGCCCGCGTGTGAAGCTCTTCCACACCCACACATAGTCGCCGCCGATGCCCCACAGGTGGTCCGTGTCGTTGATGATGACCTTCTGCCCGTCGTTTGCCGGCGGATCCCACTGGAACGCGCCGCCGCCGGGCGAGATCCAGTCGGCGTGGCTGTCCAGCAGGTCGCTGAGCGCCCACTCGTAGCGCCCCGTCATCCCCACCGGGTGCTGCTTTGGCTTGCCCGCTTCGTACGCCTTGATGTAGTCGATCAGGTGATACTGCCACGCAATGGACTCGTCCGGCGCCTCGTTGGCGATCTCGTACAGCACGTTGTCCAGGTCGTTGACCGTGTCGATCACCTTCTTCACGTACGCTTCCTGCAGCGCCGTCACCGCCGGCCGTTCGCCAGCGTGTGCACCTCGCGGCCGTTGTTGTCGTTGTTCACATCCCCGTTCACGCCGTTGATGTTGTTCGCCGCATTGTACGGGTGCCCCTGCCACGGGTTGTTCAACGCCGGGTACTGGTCGCTCACCACGCTCCAGCCGTCGAACAGCATGATCGACACGTACATCCCCCGCTGCCCCGCCGCGACGATCCGCTGCCGCATCCGGTCAAAGTACGCCTGGTCGAACTGGCTCACGTCCCACTTCGGCTGCCCGTCCAGCGCATTCCCCTGCCCTGATCGACCGCACGTACGGTCCCTGCGGGTTGAACCAGTAGTTGTCGTCTGACGTCTCCAGCGTCCACCGTGACTGCTCCCATGTCCACAGCCGGAAGAAGTTGTGGTTGTTCGCCGTGAGGAAGTCCAGGTACTGCGCGTAATCGAACGGCTGCCGGCGGGTTCCCGTTGCCGTTGTCCTGGAAGTTCGCCCACGTGTGCGACCCCGTCAGGTACACCACCTTCCCCGTCCCGTCCGCAAAATAGCGCGGGTTGGCGCTCGACACCCGCAGCGGGCCGGAACCCACCACGTTTGCCACGGCATCTGACACTACATTCGACTCTGGCTGTGCCCCGTCCGCTGTGCCATGCGATTGGGCGTGGACAGCCACCGCGAAGGTCAGAAGCCAAACAAGCCAGCCGATGAGAAGAGCAAACCGCCTGGGCGGGAACATAGATGCCACCTTCGTTTTCTGTGTGACAAATTGCATAGACAGAACCGTGCGATTGCAGTTTAGAGCAACTGTAACACGAAGAAAATCCGCCTAGTTCAGGCAAATGACCTATCTATCGGTACATCAATTAGCGGGAGAATATCAGTGGTGGGATCAGGTTGCGCTACCGGATAGGGGCGTCGTAACGATTGACGATGGCCTGACCTGCGGGGCTGAGCGCAAAGTCGATAAACTGGCGAATTCTGCCGGAGGGTTGTCCGTAAGAAATGAGGTAGAGCGGCTTAGTCAAGGCATATTCCTGGCTGCGCAGGACTGCGCGCGTCGGCAGTTTGCCTTCGACAGGTATGACCTTTACACGCGCCGGTGCCCCCGTAACTGCTTCTGCCGGGGCAGCAGCAGCGGTGGCTGCATCATCCTCGGCGATCCACTCGGCAACCTCGGCACGTGAAACGTAGCCGATGGCTTGGGGGTTCTTGGCCACGTAGTCGACGACATCTTGGCTGGTAGGCATGACGACAGCAGTGAGTGCGACACGCTCGTCGCCCATGACCCGCGTTTCAAACAGGATGCGCGAGCCGCTGCCGTCTTCGCGGCTGACAAGTTGAATCTCACCGGCGTCGCTGCCGAGGGCCTGCCAGTCCAGCAGGCGCCCGGCGAAGATATCGCGCAGTTGCACGAGCGACAGCCCCGCAATATTGTTGCTGGGATGCACGACCGCGGCCAGGCCGTCGATCCCGATCGGCACACGCACCAGGGGGTCAGCGGTCGCCGGGGCAGTTGGCGTGGGATCTGCGGCCTGCTGCTGCGGCGGGAAAAGTGTGCTGGCGCCCAGGTCAACCTCGCGGCGGCGCACCAACTCTTCGCCGATCGTGCTGCCGCCGCCCCGAATGACGAACAGGACATCTGGGTGCTGGCGGTTGAACGCCGCCGTCAGATCGACGAGCACACGACGCATGGCAGTCGAACCGGCAATGGTAATCGTGGTCGGTACAGGCGTGGCCACGCCTGTACTTTCACAGGCTGCCAGGAGCAGCAGGCTTAGGAGACAGAGAAAGGCATACAGGCGAGCGCAGCATCTTATTAAACTACAGCTTGCGCGCGGCGGCGCGCAGCTCACGCTGGGCATGGCGCGTGGCCTGATCGGTGATCCGGAAGCGGGCCAGAAACGCGCTGCGGAACTCCCCAAAGCGCTCGGCAGCAATGGCGGCGCGCACCTCGCGCATCAGGTTTAGCATAAAGGTGACGTTATGGATCGTGCCGAGCCGCAGGGCGCTGATTTCGCCGGCCTTGTAGAGGTGGCGCAAGTAGGCGCGGGTAAAGGTGCGGCAGGTGTAACAGCGGCAGTCTTCCTGCACCGGACGTTCATCCTCGGCGTACTGCGCATTGCGCATGTTCATGCGCCCGTCAGGCGTTAGCAGCTGCCCGTTGCGGGCGATCCGGGTAGGCAGAACGCAGTCAAAGAAATCCACGCCCCGGAAGACCGCCTCGATGATATCCTCGGGCGTACCTACGCCCATCAGGTACCGGGGGCGATCTGCGGGCAGGGCAGGGCACGTAAAGTCGAGGGTTGCGTACATCTGCTCCTTGGTTTCGCCGACGGCCAGGCCGCCGATGGCATAGCCAGGGAAGTCGAGCTGCGTCAAGAAAGCCGCGCTGTGGAGGCGAAGATCCTCAAAGACACCGCCTTGCACGATGCCAAACAGCGCCTGATCCTCCCGGCTGTGGGCGGTCCGGCAGCGCTCAGCCCAAAGGTGCGTGCGGCGCAGTGCCTCCTCGTTGTAACGGCGGTCTAGCGGCGGCGGACATTCGTCCAGCACCATGGCAATGTCAGGGCCGAGAGCCTGCTCAATCTCCATGACGCGCTCGGGCGTGAAGCGATGGATGCTGCCGTCGATATGGCTGCGAAAGGTCACGCCGTCGTCGTCCAGCTTGCGCTGCTGGGCACAGGCTGAATACCTGGAAGCCCCCCGAGTCTGTGAGCATGGGGCCATCATAGGCCATGAACTTATGCAGGCCGCCGCGGCGTGCCACCAGTTCGTGGCCGGGACGCAGGTACAGATGGTAGGTGTTGGCCAGCACCAGTTGGGCGCCTGCCTCGTAGAGATCGCGCGGCTCCAGCGTTTTCACGTTCGCCAGTGTGCCCACGGGGGCAAAGGCCGGCATCTCGATCGGGCCATGTGGTGTGTGAAAAGTGCTGAGCCGTGCCAGCCCATCCTGCTTGTGAAGCTCAAATCGAAACACGTCGCTTTTCCAGTCTAATCGTTGCCAAACTGGGAAATGCTAGCATGCAGATGCACGCAGCGCAAGGTTGCATGTTGATTTGCGGACCGTGATCACGAGGGTTTGGACCAGTAGTCGATCATCAACTCGCCGACCCACTCCGGCTGGTGCACCTCGCCCTGGGGCAGAAACTCGCACATGACAGGTTTTATGTCGAGTACAGGCGTACCGTCGATGGCGTCGAGGCCGGCGACGGTAAGGGTGCGACCTTCCACGCGCAGCACGCGAGCGATGGTCGCACCGACGCGATTGGGCCGATTTTTGCCACGCTGGGCAAATATACCAACCTTTGGCCATGCCGGGTTGTTGCGTGGGTGGCGCGCGGCTGATTCCACCTTGGCAGCAGACACCTGGTGAAAGTAATAAAGAATTTCCACATGAGAGAATGCGTCGAGACCGTCAAGAGACTCAGCCGGGTATTCGGGCAGCAGTTCGATGGTGGAAATGACCTCGCCCCAATTGTCATCTTCGGGAACCAGCCGTGCGTTGTGTACGAGTGCCACAGGCTGCAAGATGATCCACTTCAAGACGTCGTCCATAGGCTCTCCTCGGTTTAGCATGGCGGATTCAGTCCGCACAGTATACGTGGAGCCTATGAGATGCGCCGAACGCAGGATAGGTTGTGCTGTTTCAATCCGCGGCAGGGTGAACGAGGGAGTACGCGGCGGGCGGCTGCGCTATGATAGCTGTGTGCTGCCATGCGCGCTCCAGTGCGTCGACCAACTTGGCGGGGTCAACCGGCTTGCTGATGTAGTCGTTCATGCCGGTATTCAAGTACTGTCTGCGCTGATCCTCAAAGGCATTCGCCGTCATGGCGATAATATAGGGCTGCCGAGAGAGTTCCAACTGCCGCCGAATGCAGTGGGTCGCCTCCTCGCCGTCCATTTCCGGCATTTCTACATCCATCAAGACCACATCGTAGGGCTGGCGGTGGAGAGATTCGAGCACTTCCAGGCCATTGGCGGCCACATCGGCGCGATACCCATAGCGGGCCAGCATCCCGAGAATGACCTTTTGGTTGACACGGTTATCTTCCGCCATCAGGATGCGGAGAGGCTGGCGTTCGCCCAAGGTCGAGTCCCAGCGGTTTTCCGGGCTGCGGTAGCCTGCCGACGGCTGCTGAGCCAGCACCCGCTGCAGCGCTTCTTGCAGCTGCGAAGGCTTTACAGGCTTGCGTAGGTAGGCGGCGTCGAGATCGGCAGAAGTCTCGCTTTGCCGATCTAACGAGGTCAGCATCACGAGGGGGAGCACAGCGCGGCTGTAGTTCTCGCGAATTGCACGGGCCAGGGTAAAGCCGTCCATATCAGGCATGACCCCATCGAGCACGGCGAGGTCGTACTTGTGCCCGGCGAGCAGCAGCGCCAATGCTTCAGCAGCGCAGGTCGTAACACGCACGCGCATGCCCCATGCCGACAGTTGATGCTCGAGTATCTTGCGATTGGTGGCATTGTCGTCGACCACCAACACGGACTTATCTCTCAACTGGTTCAGCAGCAGGGCGTCAGATGCAGCGCCCTCGTCCACCACGACTTGCACGGGCAGGCGCACGCGGAAGAGACTGCCCCGCCCGGGAATGCCGGCGCTTTCGACCTCAACGCTGCCGTGCATCAGTTCAACCAGGCGCCGGCTGATGGCGAACCCCAGGCCGGTACCGCCAAAACGGCGCGTCGTCGAATTGTCGACCTGGCTGAACGAACGAAACAAGCGATCCATGCGGTCAGGTGGAATGCCGATACCGGTATCGCGCACGTCGATTTGGAGCTGAACCCAGCAGGCCGCACCAGGGGATCGGGCATCTTCCGTGGCGTCCTCCCTGGCAGACGATCTACACTCACCCTGGCGGTCGACCGGTAGTCGGGCAGGTCAATCGCGGACACAGCGAGCGTGACTTCGCCATGCTCGGTAAATTTGACGGCATTGCTCAGCAGGTTGACGACAACCTGGCGTAAGCGTGTAGAGTCTCCGCATACGTTCAGCGGCACGCTTTCGTCGCGCTGATAAATAAGCTCCAACCCCTTCTTGGCGGCTTGTAAGGCGACCAGATCCAGCGCGGACTCAAGGCACGCGGCCAGTTCGAAGGGCTGCAATTCCAGATCCAGCTTGCCCGTTTCGATCTTCGAAAAGTCGAGAATATCGTTGATGATGGTCAGCAGGGAATCGCTGCTGCTGCGTACCGTTTCCACGTATTCGGCCTGCTGGGCCGTGAGTTCGGTGTCGAGCAGCAAGCTCGTCATGCCCACAATGGCGTTCATGGGTGTGCGAATCTCGTGGCTCATGCTGGCTAGGAATTCGCTCTTGGCGCGCGTAGCGGACTCAGCAGCTTCTTGGGCCTGGCGTGCGCGCTGTTCGCTCTGCGCCAGCAGATGCTCGTACCACTTGAGTTCGCTTACATCGTGCAGGCTGATGACGTGCCCGAGCGTGGCGCCACGCGGGTCGCGCAGGCGGGTGGAGCGCAGGTGAACGAAGCGGCCACCTTCCAGTTCCAGGGTATTGACCGACTGCCCGGCGCCGGGCCGCGTCAGGCCCGTTAGTGCCGCAGCAAGCGTGTTGTCGAGATGGTCGATGCGGCGGCCGACCTCGGCGCTGGCTTTGCCCAACATGTGCCGGGCTGCCGCATTGATGTCGGCAATGCGCAGCTGCGCGTCGACGACAAGCAGCCCGTCGCTCATGCCTTCGAACACGACGTTGCGCGCCACGGGCAGCAGTTCCAGCAAGCCCATCTTGAACACAGCCCACGTCATCAGCAGGCCGGTCAAGGCGAAGGATACAGAAGTCCAGTCCACGCCGCTGAGTGGCGTCAGCCGGGCGAGATACAGCACGTTGCCTATCCACGGGAGCACCATTGCGCAGAGAATTACGATGCCCTGGCGCCGGTAAAGGGCGGGACGGGTCACTATAGCACGCACCATGAGCACGGCGGCGGCGATGGTCAAAGCATGCAGGTACGCAGCAGAAATCCAAAACAACCAACCATGATCAAAGACGGCGGTCGTGCCGGTCGGCTGGTCCACCAGGTAGACGGACGGCCAGATCCAGCCATGCCACTCATTGGTAAATACGGCAATCAGGGTAATGACAGGGATGACTGTCAACAGCAAGATATGGCGTGGCGTCAGCCACTTGTCCTGGCGAGTATACTGGGCGACAAACAGCAAGAACAGAAGCGGGACAAACTGAATGCCGAGATGGCTGAGTTCCGAAAAGACGATGCTCTGGTGGAGGTCGACCGCCATTTGCTGCATGCCGTCCCACAGTGACCACCACCCTGTGGCGGCCATCAGGCCGCACAGGTAGCCGGCACCAAGCGTGTCACGACGGGTCCAGATATAGAGGCTTGCGCCAAATGCCACGGCGGCGGCGAAGAAATAGACTGCCGAGATGGGTGAGATCACCGAGAAGGGCCACACCTTGCTGACTCCTTGGCTCACGTGGCAGGCTGCGGTCATCCTGCAGATTGCGGGCAACCCTACTATAAGCGTAAGCAGAGGTCAGCACATCAGCAATATGGCGTATTAGATCTACGCCATCAAACTCAATATGGAATTTCTGGCGGATCTACTATGAGAGGCAAAGAAACCGAGTCTCTGTGAGAAACTCGGTTTCTGGCCCTGCCGATCAGGTATTCTTCAAACACCAGGGGCTGATGAGATCACCGGCAGGAGAGAAGGTCAAGGGATGCTCGCCTACGACGCGCAGGCGTCCGTGGGCTTCGGCGGCGGAGCGCAGTGCAGGGCTGATCCAGAGCCGGTCGACGTGCAGCGTGTCGTGCATCAGGACGATGCGTGTAGCGGGCTGCGGCACGGCACAACAGTGTGAGGCAGCCATAAACGCTCGGCGGTCGTCAGCCATCACCATGGGGAGGCTGCCGCGGTACATGCTGAAGATGCCCGAGGTCAAGCCGTTGGTATAGGTGGAGATCCAGTCGATCTTGCGCGCCAGGCGCGCGGTTGTGATATTGGCCAGGCCCATGCCGGTGGCGTTGCCGTGCGTCTCGTCGGTCAGGTCAAGGGCAACGACCACCGCAACGTCGATGTCGCCGAAAGTCTCAGGCTGGCGCGGGATCAGCAGGCGGCCGAGGATGTTGGTGTCCATGCCCGTGCCGCTGATGTTCTTGCCCAGCTGGCGCACGACCAGAACGTCGATGGCAGGGAAGGGCAGGCTCGCCATCAGGCTCTTGGCCTTTTGGAGCAGTTCCACTTCTGGGGCCGCGCCGATCGCGTCGGCGGTCAGGCCGACGACCTCGGCCGTCTCGTCATAGGCGTTCTCGACCACGGCAATGGCGCCCACCAGATTGGTAGACGTGGCATATACGCGTGCGGCCGGCATCAGGTACTTCTGGAAGGCGGCGCCGCCCAGTGAGTGCATGGCGAGTGCGCCACGCTGCTTGCCAAGGCCGATGACGGCCATCTTGGCCGGCCCGCTCTCCACCTGGCTGCGGAAGTCGGTGTGCGGCTTGATACGTGAGACCAAGAGCGTGTGGTCGGCGGCGCTAGAATCCAGCCCCTGGTAGAGCGGGACGCCGTCGGGAAGGCGGCCGATCTCGCGCACCTCCATCGTGGCGCGGATGGGTGCACCAACCGAGGCCTCTGTCACCCCCAATTGAGCCAGCACGTCGATCTGGCCTTCGGCCGTGGCGCCGCCGTGGCTGCCCATGGCGGGGACGACGAACGGCTGCAGGCCTGCCTCGGCGAGGCGTGTAACAACGGCGCGCACGATCACCGGCAGGTTGGCCACGCCGCGGCTGCCTGCGCCCACTGCGACCGTGTCGCCCTCGCGCATGCGCGCCAGCAGGCCGCTGGCTTCAAGCGCTGTGCGCGTGGCCTGTGTCACATCGTCCACGCGTGGGGCATCAAACCGCTGCTCGACTTCCAGGAGCGTCGCCGGCAGGGGCGACTCGAACTCAATCTGTTGGATTTGGGTGAAGAGGTCCATCATGCGAGTAGTATAGCACGACATGGGCCAGCGCAGGCTTGGTGTTATACTGGCAGTATCAAATCCGCATCACCACCGCGAGGCACCTCATGCAGTACGGCGCACACATCTATATCTTTACACAGCGTTGGGCCGACGACCAGCTTTGGGTCTTCGATACCGCCAAGGAGTTGGGGCTGGACCTGGTCGAGATCTCGGTCGGCGACGACATCCACTTCTCGCACGCCAAGACTCGGGAGCACGCGCAGGCGCTGGGCCTGACGCTCACCGTTGGACCCGGAGGAACGTGGCCGGTGGAGTGCGACTTGTCGGCCGACGAGCCCGAGCAGCGGGCGAAGGGGCTGGCGTGGCACAAGCGCCAGGTGGATCTGTGCGCCGAGATCGGTGCGGTGGCGTATGCCGGCGCACTCTACGGCCATCCGGGCGTGATCAAGCGGCGCCGGCCGCCGGCCGGCGAGTATGGGGCGACGGCCGAGGGGCTGCATGCGCTGGCCGACTATGCGGCGCAGGTAGGAGTGCGGATCGTGCTGGAGCCGATGAGCCACTTCCGCACCCACATGGTCAACACGGCGGCGCAGTTGATGCGGCTGATCGAGCTCTCCGACCATGCCAATGTCTATGCCCTCTTTGACACCTACCACATGATGACCGAAGAGCGGAACTACGGCGATGCCATCCGGCTGCTGGCGCCGCGGCTGTGGTGCGTGCATCCCTGTGAAAACGATCGCGGCGTGCCCGGCGGCGGGCTCGTGCCGTGGGACGACCTTCTTTGATGCCCTGCACGAGATCGGCTTTGACGGCCCGCTTGACGATGGAGGCGTACAACTCGTCGATCGGCGAGTTTGCCTACGAGCGGGCCATGTTCCACAACGTCTGCCCGGACGGCGAGGCGTTCGTGCGGCGCGGGCTTTCCTTCCTGCAAGGGCAGGTGCAGAAACGCTGGAAGTAGCGCTGGCGGCAGCAGCTACCCCCCGATGCTGACGCCGATCAGATGGCCGATGCGCGTAGGTGATGCCGGCGGCGGCGAGGCCAAAGAGCACCTGGCGGCCGCCGGAGAAGAGCAGCCCGCGGCCGGTGAACAGGGTGATGCCGGCGCCGATGGCAAAGAGGCCGATCGTGCTGAGCACGAGGCTGACGATGACGGCCGTCATGCCGCTCAGGAGAAAGAACGGCAGCACGGGGATGATGGCGCCGATCGAGAAGAGCAGGAACGAGGTGATCGCCGCCTCCCAGGCCGAGCCGCCCAGTTCGGCGGGGTCGATGCCCAGTTCCTCGCGCGAGAGCGTTTCGAGCGCGCTGCTGCGGTCGCTGACGATGCGCGTCGGCCAGTTCGCGCGCCTGGGCCTCGGCGATGCCGCGGGACTGGTAGATCAGCGCCAGTTCGGCAGCTTCTTCCTGCGGGTCGGCCTCGATCTCGGCGCGCTCGATGGCGATCTGCTTTTCATAGAGTTCGCGCGAGCTCTGCACCGAGAGCCACTCGCCGAGCGCCATCGAGCAGGCGCCGGCCAGGAGGCCGGCGAGGCCGGTGACCAGGATCTGGTTGTTGGCCAGCGAGGCGCCGGCGACGCCCATGACCAGGCTCATGTTGGAGACAAGGCCGTCGTTGGCGCCCAGCACGGCCGCGCGCAGGGCGTTGCCGCCGCCGGCCTTATGGCGGCCCTCCAGCTGGGCGATGGCGCTGCCCTCCAGCCCGCCGGGAAGCGAGCGCGTCACCTGGTTCAGCATGCGCGCGTGCGAGAATCTCGTCCCCGCTCATATCGGCGGCGCCGGCGATCGCCTTGATACTTGCCGGCATCGGCCTGCTCGCGTGCGGTCACCGAAGGCAGGACAAAGCCCACGCCAAAACGCCGTGCCAGCCAGACCAGGGTGCTGGTGCGCCACGAGGGCTTGTACGGTCGGGACGGCGACTCCCTGCCGCCGCCAGCTGCGACTGCCAGCGCTCGGCATGGCGGCCCTCGACCGCAGCCAGCCGCCGGTAGACCTCCGCCAATTGCGGACTCTTTTCCAGCTCGGCCAGTGCAGAATAGAGCGTGACGCCGTCCAGTTCGTCCTGGAGGCTGGCCAGCATCTGCTTGGTATCAGCGGGGCTGGCTCCCGGTGGCTGTGCTGCCATGCGGCTGTTCCTTTCCGTTGGTTCGATGGTCCCAGCATGCGGCGAAGAAGCTGTCCCAGATGCGCCGGTGGCCGTCTTCCAACTCGAAGTGGCGTTCCGGATGCCACTGCACGCCGACCACCCAGCGGTGGTGACGGGCTCTCGTAGGCCTCGACCAGCCACGTGTCGGGCTGGGCGTACGGCGGCGGTCGCAAAGATCGGCGCCAGCGGCCGGCACGTCCAGCGCCCTGGTGGTGAAAGGTGTTGACCGGCAGCGTGCCGTCGCCGACGATGGTGTGGAGCTTGCTGCCGGGCTCGATGGCGACATCGTGAAAGTTGGTCGGGCCGCCCTCGGGCGTGCGGTGGCCGCCAAAGTGCTGGAGCATGCTGCCACCGGCGGCCACGTTGAGGACCTGGCAGCCGCGGCAGATGCCGAAGAGCGGCAGATCCGGCGCGAGCGCGGCCTGCGCCAGCTCAATCTCCAGTTCGTCGCGCAGGAGGTCGATCGACTCTGGTTCGGCGCCGGCAAGCGGCTGGCCGAAGTAACTGGGATGGACGTCACCGCCGCCCGAGAGAATCAGGCCATCGAGAGCACCTAGTACTTGGGTGCCGCAGGCGGCCCTGCGCGTCAGGCGTAAAGGTACGGCCGTCGGGGAGCACGGCCGGTGTGTCGGGGGAGAGAATGATCGGTTCGGCGCCGGCAGTCCGTGCACCATGGCGACGTAATTGCGCGTGTTGCTTCTGCACCCATTCGGCGTCCCCACGGCTGCGTGGTGATGCCGATCCATAGCTTCCGGTCACCTGGAGCGCCGGCGCCGTTTACTTGTGACATAGAGAGCAATCTCACTCCGTTGACTATTCGTAGAATCTACCATCGTGTATAGTAAGCACAGGTAAGCACAAAACACAGCGGTGAAACACGCCCATGTTCAGCTCTCTTCCCTATTGTACTCGTTGCCATCCTTTTTCTGCTCGTGCTGCTGGCCGCCGCGCTGTTCATGTACGTCTACTGGTGGCGGCTGCAGCGGCCTACGCCCAAGCTGGACGGCAAGCTCCACGTGGCCGGTCTCGAACAGCCGGTGGAAGTCGTGCGCGACAAGCACGGCGTGCCCCATGTCTATGCGCAGAGCGAGGCCGACCTCTGGCGTGCCCAGGGCTGGCTGCATGCGCAGGACCGCATGTGGCAGATGGAGCAGAGCCGGCGCATCGCCTCCGGGCGGCTGGCCGAGCTCTTTGGCGCGCCCGCGCTGGACGCCGACCGCTTCTGCCGCATCGTCGGCTTTCGCCGCGCGGCAGAGGCCGAACTGGCGGCGCTGGACCCCGCCACACGCCAGGTGCTGGAGTGGTACGCGGCGGGCGTCAACGCCTACATCGCGACGCACCCCGGGCGGCTGGCCGCAGAGATCAACCTGCTGCGGGCGCAGGTGGATCCGTGGACGCCGCTCGACACGCTGGCGTGTGCCAAGGCCGCGGCCTGGTCGATGAGCGTCAACTGGGAGAGCGAACTGACCCGACTGCGCCTGCTGCACGAGCTGGACCCGTATACGGCAGCGGAGCTGGAGCCCGACTATCCGCACAAGAATCCGCTGCTGCTGGAAGGGGTGAGCAGCGAGACAAAAGAGCGGCTGCTAGCTACGGCCGGCCTGCTGCTCACGCAGTATGAGAATGCCCGTGCCTGGTTGGGCGGCGGCGAGGGGCAAGGATCCAACAGCTGGGTGGTGGCGCCGAAGCACAGCCTCAACCGCCGCGCCCTGCTGTGCGCGGACCCGCACTGAACGTACAGCTGCCCGGGCCGATCTACGAGATGCACCTGAGCTGCCCCACGCTGGAGATCAGCGGCGCCACGTATCCGGGCCAGCCCGGCGTCTGGCGATGGGCCACAACCATGCGATCGCCTGGGGCATCGCCAATGGCGCTCGTCGATACGCAGGACCTGTTTATCGAGAAGCCGCATCCAACCGATCCCACGCAGTTTGCACTACGGGGACAGCTGGGAGCAGGCGCAGGTCGTCGAAGAGGTCATCCAGGTGCGCCGCGCGCGCGCCGCATGTGGAACGGGTCGTCATCACGCGGCACGGGCCGATCATCACGGGTTTCTTGCGGGCCGAGGCGCCGGAGGGCGGCAGGCCTGCCAAGCCGCAGATCGCGGCGCCGCTGGCGCTGCAGTGGACCGGCCATGTGCCCGGGCGCACGCTGGCGCGCACAGCTGGCGCTTGCCAGGGCGACGGACTGGGCAGAGCTTCAACGCGGCGCTGGCAGACTGGGAAGCGCCGGTGCAGGCATTTACCTTTGCCGACGCGCGCGGCAATATCGGGTTCACGCTGGCGGGCCGTGTGCCGCAGCGGGCGACAAATCTTGGCCTGCTGCCGGCGCCGGGCTGGGAGCCCAGCTACGAATGGGGGGAACCGATCCCGTTCGAGGAGCTGCCGCGGCTCTACAACCCGCCATCCGGCAAGATCGTGGTGGCGAACAACAAGCCGGCGGGGGACGACTACGGGCATTTCCTGGGAATCGAATTCGATCCCGGCTGGCGTGCAGCGCGCATCGAGGAGATGTTGGTCGAGAAAGACCGCTACACCATCCGCGACATGGAAGAGATCCAGCAGGACACGCTCTCCAAGTATGCGCAGGCGCTGACGCCGTGGTTCACGCTGCTGCGGAGCGAGGACCCTTGGGAAAAGACGGCGCTCCAGTTTCTGCGCAAGTGGAACTTTCGCATGGACACTGACAGCCAGGCTGCGCTCTGTTTCCACTACATCCTGGCGCACCTGATGCAGATGGTATGGGGCGACAAGCTGCGGTCGCGGGTATGAAGGTTTTCTCGGCGTGGCCGGCACGCCGCTCTTTCCGCTGCACGGCTTCCGGCTGCGTGCCGAGACAAAGCTGCTGGAGCTGCTCAACACGCACGAGGAGTCGTTCTGGTATGCCGACATCGCCGGCGGGCGGCAGCGGCTGCGCGACGAGATCCTGCAGGAGGCGCTGACGCGGGCGATGAAGATCCGTGCGCCAGGTGCACGGCGACAGCAGCCTGCGCTGGGCGTGGGGCCGGACGCACCAGGTGCGCTTTGCGCATCCCTTAGGCCGCGCCCGTTTTGTCGGCCAGTTCTTCGACCGCGGTCCCCTCCCCGTAGGCGGCGACGCCACCACCCCGCAGCAGACCCGCACCGACGCCCGCCCCGAAACGCGGCTGCCCCCGGGCCTGGTCACCACCATCCCCGTCTACCGGCAGATCTACGAAGTCGGCACCTGGGACCGTGCCGAGACCGTGCTGGCCGGTGGCCAGTCCGGCCATCCGCTCAGCCGGCTGTACGACGACCAGGTGATGATGTGGCGCGAAGGCGTGTACCACGTCATGCCGTGGTCGCGCGAGGCGGTGGAGAAGGTGATGGCGTATAAGCTGGAGCTGGTGCCGTAGGGAGAGCCCAACGTTCGCTTCATCAACAAGATAGGTCAGCGAAATAAGGCAGCAATCGCGGTGGCCGATCGGGTAGAGAAGCACCTCTCAAAAGGGCAGCTTGGGCGCTCACCCTGTAAGCTCAAGCTTGGATTTCGCAGGCAATTCGTCAGGAACCAAAACAACTTCGCGCTGTAAAACCTATCCCGATTCCTCTCAAAACCCTCTCATTTCGTCAGTAACTCCCCGTTTGTCAGCATTTTGTCAGTTGACTGTAAGCCCAACGCAATGTACGCTGTTTGCGAAAAGTATAGTGACGGCGGCCGTTACCCCCCTACACCGACAGCGCATTGCCGACCATCACGACTCCGTGTGTCAAATTATCATCTCCCGAGGTAACTATGTCTGGACGAGCCGCTGACTCCAGCCACGACACCGCCATTCCCGATGCCTCCAACTGCACGGACGTCCCTGGCGGGACCAGAGCACACTTTGTCCTCCACGGGATCGCCTACCCACTGCAGCGCGATCTGGCACCAGGCTTTACTGACACGCAGTACGAGCGCGTGCACGGCATCCTTGTGCAAAATGTAGCCAGCCGCCGTGCGCTGCGCGTGATGGAGCAGTACTTTTCGTGTACGCCCGAAGGATGGGAACAGTACCAACGCCGCGTGCTCTATACATTTCAATGCGAACATGTCCGGTACGACGCGCTGCATGAAGGCGATATGGCCGCATGGGAGACGCTGACCAGACAGCTGACGCAGGCAGCTCAACGCATGCTGCAGCGCAGCGGTATGTGCAGCCAGTACGCACGCGACCAGGCCACCGAACTCTCGCAGCAGGCCTGCGAACACATCTTCGCCGCTACGTACCCATGGGATATCTCGTTCGATCTGTGGACGCGTACGATTGTCCGCAATGTATTCTTGCAGCGCTGCACACGTTCACGCGATCTCATGGACCGCGGGCCGTTTGCCCCCGAAGAACTGGAGTTGGAAGACTTGTGCGAGCATGCGGGCAAGGGGGGAGCGGCTGGCAATCACCGCCAAGCTGAGCTTGATACCTACCAGAGTTACGGTGATGCCAGCGAGCTGATTGCTGCGATTGAACAGATGCAGAGCCAACAGCGGCGCGACGTCATTCTGTACACATTCTTTGAAGAGCTGTCTGATGAAGAGATCGCGGAGGCGATTGGCAAGAGCCGCAGCGCCGTACAGACTCTCCGCCATCGCGCGCTGCGCCAACTGCGCTTGCTGCTCTGCATGGAGTAGGCCGGCCGGTAAACCGGACAAGCCTAAGGCAGCAGGTTCACGACATTGCGCACCATTTTGGTCTGGGTGGCCGGACTAAACCGCGCAACCAAAGCGCTGTGCACGGCCACACAAATACATGCATCGCGTGGCGGTTGGCCGGCGGGTCCACGGGCGATCTGCGCAGCCGCGTTCCTGCAGTAGTCTGTCAACTGCTTCCACATAGCCTGATCATCCTTGGTCTCGAAAGCGTGGCGCAGAGCAGCCTGGCTGTCGGATCGCTGCGCAATGTTGGCTGCCTCAAATCGATACCGGCAGCAGGTCGCACATGCGTGGCATAAGTCGTAGGGCGCATGGGTTGCGGTCAGCTTGCCATATGCCGCTTGAAACTGGGCAGCTGATGGCTGCACCGCCGCCGCCAGCTGGCGCAGCGCATGGTCGCGCTGCTGGTGGTCAGTCACGTGATACGGATAGTTGCGCGCCGTCTCAGAGAGCGTGCGCCGCAAATGTCCATAGGCGTTGCCGATGCGATGATACGGCCAGCGATACTGCTGGCCGCGTCGTGTGCTGTGCTCTTCCACGGCAATGAGCACAGCATAGAGCACCACAGGCATCGCAACCGCATCCTCGATCCAACTCTGCTGTGCCTGGCGCGCCAGCCAGGCAAAACTCACAACCGTGCGTTCGGGCGCCTCGACGATGCTGAGAACAAGCCGGTCAAACTGCTCTGTGAAGCCAGCCTGGTCGACCAGCGCCAGGCGCCAGGGTACGGACCGTGGACAGCGATGCTGCCGGCCGTGCTTGCCCCTGCATGATAGCTTTTGGGAAGTGCTGCGAAAACTCCGGAGTGGGTTCGTACAGCGGCTGGGCAACAATGCCGGCCATTGCCTGGGCGATTTCTGCGTCGGTGGTCCGGCCACTCACTTGTGTTTTGATGTCACGCAAGGCGAGGCAATAGGGATGATCGGCACCCTCGGCGTGTACGACGGCCTGCCCGGCGCGCAATGTCGTTAGAAATCGGCTCTGCTCATCGCTCATGTTCATCGTCGCCGCTAACACCTCGCGATCGTCGCCCGCAAGGAGACGGTGGACGATTTTTAAGTTCGTATTCTTGATAGCGTCGGGTGCCAGCTTGGTAGGAATTTGCTCAGCAATCAGAACGCCCTCGCCGTAGCTGCGAATCTCCGACAACATATTGGTAAATGTCTCGACCGCCTGGCCGCGGTTGTTAGCGCTCTCGGTGCTTACCTCAGTGGAGACGTTCTTAAGCAGGCGGTGAGCCTCCTCCAGCACCGTCAAGTGTGCCAGTCCCCCACGCGCCTTCATTGCCGGTCCCCCACCGGCGGCAGCGATCTGGTGGCGCACGATCAGGTATTCATAAAGCGCAGTGAGCAGTAAGCCGAGCACAAACGCCTTTTCGTCCTCGTTGCCGATCGACGCCATTTCGAGGATAGTCGGGTACGCGACGAGTTCGTGCATGGGCACCGAATGGCGGCAGTCAAGCATAAAGCCCTTGCCGCCGAGACGGAGGCTGCCAATGCGCGCCTTGAGGCCGGCCTTGACATCCATGGCAATCCGCTCCTCATACCCCAGTCGATCCACCACTTCGTCCACCTTGGCGTGCAGGTCGCCCAGGGTCGGGAAAACCGGCCAGAGCATCTCACTACCTTGCTGCGCAAAGGGCAGACGCTGGTTCACAGAGCTGGCCAGATCCCAGCCCTTGTCTATGTAGATCTCATGCAGGCAGGTCTCCAGAACATACGGCATCGGCGCATAAAGCACAAAGGCGGCGTTGAAAACGGCCTTGAGGAAATCGATATGGGTCTGCACATGGATGCGGTGCTGGGCGTCGCCGATTGCGAAGGCAAAAGGGTTGAGCCTGAACGGCGCACAGCGTTCATCGCCCAACGTGTAAATACGCAAGTTTGGGAACTGCGCTGCCGCTTGCAGCAAGGCGCGATATTCCGTCTTGGCCGGTTCGATGACCAGGAACGGAGTTCCCTTGCCCTGCTGGTAGATCTGGTCGAGGAGGCTAAAGACAGTCGTCGTCTTGCCGCTGCCCGTGACACCGGCTATCAGCCCATGCTTGGTAAAGTCGCGGCGCTCCACGCAGTAGCTGTGGCCCAGGGGCCGCCCGCCGTCAAGCACCTGCCCTAACTCGATACCATCGACGGGCTGCGGCTTGGGCAGGTCACTGTCGAAGCGCACATAGTCACGCAATGCATAGGAGGGAAACTCCTCGCGCGGCAGCTGCATGAGGGCAGCCAATTCGCGCGTATTGAGCAGTGTCTGCAGCTCTGCATCACGATCCGCCGCGTTGGGGTCGGTCTGCCGCGCAACGGTCCGCATCGGTTCGGGCGAAGAGTCAGGACCTGCAAATATGCCGCGCAGCAAGGATCCCAATTGTGCTTGCACAAGGGCCTCCGCGGCAAAATAGTAGACCTGCACCTGCCAGAGCCCTTCGGCACGGGCGATCTGGAGGCGATCCAGGTTCTTTTCCAGCAGTTCCAAGCACGTCTTCGCATCGTAGTGGGTCTGGTCGGCCGTACGTGTCACGGTCTGCACCTGGTTGTCTACCAGTTCAGGCCGGCCGCCCTGGCGGCTGGTCTGCTCATGCACAAGCGCAGATACTTGGGTTACACGCTGCATCGCCTGCTGCGCCAGGTCCAACGTGCGCGGCTGTGGCACCGCAGCGGCGACCACTAAGTATCCCCAATTGCTGCCGGAGAGACCGCGCAGCACGCGCTCGATCTGCTGCATCGCTGCGCGCCCTTCTTGAGGGTTTGCGCGCAGCTTTAGGGTTGGAATGCCGGTGAGCATGCCCGCATGCGTGAACACGCCTTGCGCATACAGATCTTTACCCAGGTTGGCGGCAGGCTTGGCAGCGAGTTCGATACCGGGAAACGTGCCTTGCAGCAGTGCCGGCAGAACCCGGTCGGCAGGGGCAGTTTCATCTTGCAGTGCCAGGTAGACGCCCACGTCCTGGCCTGTGCTGGTCACCAGGTAGCGGACGGTGCGGCTAGGGGCATGGCTGCCGGTCAGCAGGTCTGCCATATGCTGGGCGTAGTCCAGTTCCTCTCCCTGCGGCTGGGCTGCGGGGCGTTCCCAGAAGCGAGCCAGCGCCAGCACCTGCCAGTAGGACTGCGACTGGACCTGCGGCCCCCAGAACGGCGGTCCACTGGGGGCCATATGGTCACGCTGCCGCTGCTCCAGCTCTTCCAGCAGCCGTCCGATCTGTTCACGGCGAAGGGTTGTACCGGCACTCACATGATATCCTTGCGTTTCTGGACGTAGAATGTTATACCAACGAAGGCAGCCGAGAGCAGCAGCAGCACGCCCCAGCGAATAAGCAGATGACCTGTCTCATGCTCATAGTTGACGTTGAAGTCGAGCACCGGCGACAGCTTCTGCTGGCCTTCGTCGCAGGGCGGTGAACTCTTTTCGATCAGCGTTCGCTGCTGCTCGTTTTCAGGCTCCACGCAGGTCACGCTGAGGGCGTTGAGGCGGTTCATGTCCACGGTGCTCCCCAGGGCTTCAAGCGCCCAGCGCGTTGGCGTGAGATAGGAGATGGGGGCGGCAGCGCCGGGCAGCTTGAAGATCGCTCCGGCAAACAATATCTGCACAAACAGCACCAACAGCATCAGGTAGATCACCGTATTCTGGTTGCGCACCACTGCCGACAGCAGCAGGCCGAGAGTGATGCCGGCCAACGATACGAGCAGCAGGGTCACGTACATTTCGCCGAACGCACCCAGCAGCACTCCGTCTTGCGGGTACTCCACCTTGCGCTGCACGACCCACAGCAGCAGAACGCACTGGATGGCGGCAAAGGCGGCCAGCACCGCGGTCTTTGACAACAGGTATGGCGCAAGTGACAGGTTTACCATGCGCTCGCGGCGATAGATCGCGTCTTCCTTCACGATCTCATAGGATGCCCCAAACACACCAAGAAGATTGGCGGCCAGCGCCAACATGAAGAGCAAAGTTTGCGCTGCGCCGGCTACCTGGTACGTGCCGTCAAACTGGTCGTTGTCGTTAGTTGGGTCGTCCTCGTTGAGCCAGGCAGTATCTATCTTCTGTTGAACTTCGGCCGCGATCTCATGGGCGGGCGAACCTGTGATGTCGTAGCGGTTAGCCATGATCAGCAGCAGGAAACCGATCAGGGGCATGACGGCCAGCAGAATGACCAGGCTCACCCCATCACGGCGAATCAGGTCCAGGTAGCGCTGTGTCAGCACGCTCCACTGCCGCCATGGGGAGTCTTTCTGACGCGTCGTGCCCGCGGCAGGGGCGGCAGGCAGGGGCGGCAGGGCCGGGCAGCGCCTGCAAGCGCTGTTCCACGTACTGGTGATAGTAGGGGGATAAGCGATAACATTGCGACCATACCTGGGCGGCGGAGGGGGTCGCCGGGATCGCCGGGGGTGTGCCCGCCGCAGGGATCTGGTTACCGGCCAACGGCGGCTGCCACTGGGGCGGTGCGGGGTTCTGAACCGGGTCAATTGGGTAGTTCAACCGCGAATAAATGTCGGCAAAGTCATGCGCGTTAAAGAAATTGAGCGCTTCTTTGGGAGGCCCGTAAAAGGCCAGTTTACCATCCGCCATGAAGGCCACATGGTCGCACTGGTCAATGTTGGCGGTAGCGTGAGTTACCAGAATAATCGTGCGCCCTGCATCCGCAAGACGGCGCAGGGTATGCATCATTTTCTTCTCCAGTCCCGGATCCAGGCCTGACGTCGGCTCGTCCAGGAAGAACAGCCCCGGGTCGGCCAGTAGTTCGACGGCGATCGAGACACGCTTGCGTTGGCCGCCGCTCAGCTGATGCACAACCTTGGCAGCGTGCTGCTTCAGCTCCACCTGGCCCAGCACGTCGTCGATACGGGCCTTGATCTCGGCCGGGGTCGCGTCGGGCAGGCGCAGCCGTGCGGCATAGTCCAGGGCGCCCGTGACGGTAAGATGCTGGTGCACGATATCGTCCTGCGGCACATAGCCCAGAATGCTGCGGTAAGCGGCAAAGTTGGCATAGAGGTCTTCCCCGTTGACGAGCACTTGACCGCTGGCGGGTGTCACGCCGCTCAACGCCTTCATCAGGGTGCTCTTGCCGGCGCCGCTGCCGCCTACCAGCGCCACAAACTCGCGCGGGTAGATCGAGAGGCAGACATCGTTTAGGATCAGCCGGGCAGCCTGGGCGGGCGATGTGGACGCCTTGAGCGCCGGCAGCCTCCTGCCGATGGTTACCTGGCGCGTCAAATGCAGGGCATCAACGCGGTACGAGCTTGTAGCGGCAATCTGGGTAAATGCAGCCTGGTCGTAGGTGAGCCGAAACGGCCCAATTTGTACCACATCGCCGGCGTGGAGCAGATGCTGCCCGCGCACGCGCTGGCCGTTTACGAACGTACCGTTGCTGCTGTGGTCAAAGAGCATATCGCCCTGGGCGCTGCGCCGCACCTCGGCGTGCAGGCGCGAGACCGTAGGATGGTCTAGCGGCACGGTGTTCGAAGGATCGCGGCCAAGCGTGGCGGCGCCGGTTTTCCCGCCCAGGTTCAGCTTACCGATCTTGACGCTCGTAGCTACGGCGGCCGCAGCGCCACTGCGAAAGACAATTCCGATTGAATTGCCCTGGGCATCGGCAATCCGCAGGATATCGCCGTCGGCCAGCCGGTGCCCCGCCTGTGCCGCCAGGCGTTGGCCGTTGAGGCTTGTGCCGTTGGGCGAGCCTAGGTCGGTCACGAAGTAGCTGCCGCTGTTCTGGTCGATACGTACGTGGCGTGCTGCTACGGCACGATGAGGGAGGGCCATAACACCGGCGGCCGCCACGCTGCCCAGTACGATAGGAAGCGAGGGCAGCGGCACGGTGCGCGGTGGCACGCCGGGCTCGTGCACCAGCAGGTATGGAGCCTGGCTTGCGCCTGCGCCACCGCTCGGCAGAAACTGAGTTGCCGGCAGCGGCCGGGCGCCAGGCTGTGATCCAGAGCCGCCGGCGGCTCCTCCTGGCATCCCAGCATTGGGCGACTTTGGTGCCGGCTGCGCAGCCGGCTGCTGTTTACCGCATGCGCCGCAGAAGTGGGCGTCCGGCCGCCGCAGCGGCGCACCACAGAAAACGCATAACGCAGGTGGGGGCATAGGTTGCATCATGTCAGCAGAGGTACATCCCTGTTACCATTTTTGGCTTGTGCGCTATGGATGTTGACCAGGCAGCGCCGGCGGGGCAGCGGCCGGCACCGGCCTGGCCAACATACGCGCTTGGACGAACATGCCCAGCACCGCCAATACGAGGAAGAACAGCAGGTACCCTGCCCCAGGCAGGCTGACTAGCGGGCTGAGGCCGCCGACAGCCATCAAAGACCCGGTCACGGACGAGATGATGATGAGTGCCCACTCAAACGTCACCCACACAAGTACGGCGCAGCCCAGGCCGCCGATCAAGAATACGGCCAGATCGGTTGCGCCATAGCGGTAGAACATCAGCGCAAACAGGTTGCCGCCGGTGCCGAAATAGAGGAAGAGCAGCAGGACAAGAGTCCCGCCCAACAAAAAACCTGCAATCGAGGCCATCGGCTTCTGGAGATAGATAGCCAGGACGCCGAACAAACCGCCCATGACCAGGCCGATGAAGACAATGGCTGGGGTACCCAGATTACTGCCCAGATAGGCGCCAAGTTGTGTGCCAAGCACAAAGCCGCTGATGGCGATGTAGACCCAGAACAGCTTACGGCCGAAAAACAACAGTACTAACCCGACAGCAGCAATAACCAGCGAAACGGGGGCCATCTCGTTACTCCTTGTCAATAAATGGAATTCGTACCGGCGATCACTGCATGTCTAGAGACGCCGGTTCCAAAACGTGCCGCTGGCGCCAGGATCACGCGTTCCTTCGATAAATCCATGCGAAGACCAGGTCTTTGCTGCGTCTGCATCTCCGTCTGGCACCCAAACACGCATCTTGTCGATGTGCGCTTCTCGAGCGTGCGCTGACACTTCTGACTGCAAGGCAGATTCAATGCCATACGTTTCAGGTGCGTGGGTATAACCACGCAAGTTGCAATCCTCCAAGTCAAGCGCATAGCGCAGCCTGCCGATTTCACGTACCGTGCCGTCGCGGCTGTGTAGATATGCCACCGCTTCCGGCTCTAGTGCATCTGCGCGATCCAACGTCGTGCGAACCTCACCGCCAAGTTTCGTATCGTAGTAGCGAAATGTTTCACCTTCCGGCGCACGCTGCCAAACGCGACTCCGAGCTACCTCCACCGCTACTAGAAATTGCGTCCGCTGCCTCTAACCTCGCCTCGGGATTATGCCAGTTCTCATCCATCAGTTTTCCTCCACACGAAAGATTTTTAGTGCCGCAATCCTCTGTACCTTCAGCAACGTTGTCCGTACGGTCATGACCCGTTGCCAGTCTATTCACCGAATGCGCAGGTCGCGCAAGGAGAAAAACTATGAGTTACGAAGCCATTCTCGCGATCGGGATGCTGATCTCTTTCATTTTCGGCATGATCGTCGGCGTATCCATGAGCCGCCCCAACATTGTGCGCTAACCTTCCTCATGGGCCGGCCGGCGCCTGGAACAGGAAGTCCTCGCCGCCGAGCCGGACGCGGAAACCGTCCTTGAGCATATTGGCAGTCGTGACCTGGCGGTCGTTGACCCAGGTCTGCCCGCCGCTCATGTCATAGATCACATAGCGGCCGTTTTCGAGGCGCACTTCGGCATGCAGCGTAGCAAGGCCGGCCACTTGGATGTTGCAGGACGGCGCGCTGCCCACAATCGTGACGGCGCCATGCAGCGGCCAGACATCACTACTGCCACCCACGGCTACCAGCGCCGGGCCGCCATAGCTCTTGGCGGCTGGCGCTGGTGCCGGCGATAGTGTTAATGGTGGCGGGGGCAGTGCTGCCGGAGTGTAAGCCAGGGCTGGACCCGCCGCTGCAGCATTGAGCACGGCAGCATGAACGACGATCCCACCGCTGACGCCTGTCACCAAGTTGTAGAGCACAGCACTCAACACGGCAGCCAGCGCGCCGCTGATACCGCCAAAGATCACACTCCCCACCATAACCAGCCAAACCAGGCCCCAACCCATCTGGTGCAGTTGCGCGATGGGACCAAGATCAGGGGCAAACATAACGGCGTTCGCCATCTCTACAAGCAGATCTACAAGATCCTTCACCAGGATGCCCAGGGCACAGCCGGGCAGCAGCATCACCATCCCGCCTACGACCAAACCGAACTTGAATGCCGACAATGGTTCTATGTGACGGATCGCATAGCGCTGCTCATTCATAGGCCACCCGCATTCGCCATACCGTTCGATGGCGCAGCGCTGAACCGTACGACGATAACGGTAATGTTGTCATGCCCGCCGCGCTGCTTAGCCAGCGCCACCAACCGCCGGCACGCACCTTCGGGAGTCGGCTCTTCCTCGACGGCTGCCTGCAGTTCCCGGTCTTCAACCAAGCCGCTCAAGCCGTCACTACACAACAACAGAGCATCGCCGGGCACCAGCGACTCTTCAAACAGGTCAATTTCCACCTGGGGCTTGTCGCCAAGCGTGCGGTAGATCAGGTTCGCATTGGGATGATGGCGCGCCTCGTCGGGCGTCAACTGCTGCTTATCGATCAGCAGCTGCACCATCGAATGATCTTTCGTCACCTGCCGGATAGACTGGCTGCAAATCTTGTAGAGTCGGCTGTCGCCCACATTGATCACATACGCCTTCGCCGATTTGGCGTCGACCAGTGCCGCAACCAACGTGGTGCCCATGTCGGTGCGCATGCGCTGCGCCTGCTCGTAGACGGCCTTCGCGGCACTCAGGCCTGCCTCCTTAAGCAGCAGGCGCAGATCAACACTGCCAGCACTGGTGCCACCGGCAATGGCGGCGCTGCGTTTCTTCATCAGCGCATTTGTGAGTTCGTTCGTCGCACACATGCTCGCTACTTCGCCTGCGGCATGCCCTCCCATGCCGTCCGCGACTGCGTACAAGCGCAGCGGTTGGCTTGCCGAGTTATGCACCAGGTCAACTTCCAGCGTTACAATGCTGTCTTCGTTGATCTCGCGTACGTTGCCGAGATCGGTTAAGGCGCCTGTACGCACGGATAGGGAAACCGGGCCGGCCGGAGTGGGCAGCGGCAGCGTCTTTACAGGCGTACCGGACAGCTGTGCGCCTGGCGCCAGCTGCTGCAGCAGTTTCCCCAATGCCAGCTGCTGCTGTGACCTGATCGCGCTGCGCTGGGCAGCCTCGTACGGCTGCACTGTGGACGCCGCATCCAGGCGCACCACGCCCTCCACAAGCAGCAATTGGGCCGGCTCAATTTTGGGCAGCCAGAGGTTGGCCGCCAGCAGTGCCTCAGCAGCCGGCCGGATGGCCTCGATCCAGCCCACAGCCGTGTCAGCGGCAGCAGGCAGTTGTTCGCACAGCCGTTGAGCCGCCAGCAGTCCCGGTGCCCGGACGCCCGCCAGGATCGGCTCCGCTACCGCGTAGCTGCGCGTAACGGAGCCAACGGGCGCAGCCTCGAATGCCGTGTGGTAGTTGACCAGGTTGGCATGGCTTACTCCGCTCTGTGCCAGCCGGCGCTCCGCGGCCAGCTCACCGGCAGTTGCTCCCTTCGAGCAGCACAAAGAGCCGGCCCAGTTGGGCACCACAGGCTTCGCAGAACTTCCCTTCCTTGCGGTCGTACTCGGCCGCACTGTGTACACCCTTGGTCGCGCACGATATATGCGTTGCGGCTGTCGCCCCGGTGACCAGGCGGACGATCTCATAGCGGTCGTCTTGCAGCAGTTCGCTGTCGGCCAGGGGAGAGAACTTGCCCACAGCGGGCAGCGCCTGGGTTGGCGCCGGCGCTCGCACGACACCTGCAAGGGGCGAATTGCCAGGCTGCGGCAGCGCAGCACCGCAGGTGCGGCAGTACTTGGCGCTGGGATGGTTTTCGGCCTGGCACTTGGCACATACAGTCATGGCAAGCCTCGCGGTGGGATTCACGTGGAATGTGTACTGTACATCCTGTCCGATCCGGATAACCGCACCATCACGTACGCGGTTGCGCCCGATGCGCGCACCGTTGACGTAGACACCGCTGCCTGAGCCCAGGTCGCTGAGCACATAAGTATCGTCCTCACGGGCAATCTGGGCATGCCGGCGCGAGACTGAGACAAAGCGCTCGTCGATGCGAATGTCACAAGCAGGATCGCGGCCTATAACGGTTACGGGCCGGTCAAGCCGGAAAATCTGCGGCGGCCCGCCGTTCGTATCCTGCTCCAGGTATGCCGCCGGGCGTGGCGAGCCGGCTGGCGCCGGCGCGAGTGGTTGGGCAGGTGCCGGAGCCTGCGTAGGTGCAGGGGCAGCCGCAACAGGCGGAGGCGCAGGGGACGCAGCCTCGTTATCTGCAGCTGTCCCCTGTGCCTTACGCAGGGCTGTAGGCATCCGCGAACGGTCACGCAGATAGTTGCGCACCAATAGAACGATGAGCACGACAAACAGCACGGCAATGATCCCCAGCAGAAGCCCCAGCAGAGCTATAGGCCAAGCCAATCCCATGCGTCTCCTCCCATTTTAGCTTCATCGGCAGCATTGCATCTGGCGTGCACCGCTCGGCCGGGTATCAAGGCGTATGCGCAAAGCGGAGCCACAGCCGCTGCGCCATCCCCTGATGGACAAGATCGCCCAAGAACCAACCGGCAGCACCGATCAAGGCCGTGTTGAACCATACCCACAGTGAGCCCTGGAAGCGCACGGGATACCAGGGCAGGTAAAAGCAAGCAGTCGCCAGCACAGCTGTAGCCGCATACCAAGCGATCTCGCGCTTCCATGCATCGGGCAGTTGGGACCAGGTTGTTTGGTGGTCAAGCAGAAAAAAGCTGATTTCGTAGACAACTGCGCTGAGGATGGCGCCCAGCAGGAACCCCCTTGGCTCATAGGTCCACGTGCCAAAGCGCATCCACGATGTTACAAAGACGACGACAGTAACGGCTAGCTGAGCGACAAAAGCCGGTCCCAGGCGTCGCGTGGCGGCGTACGCAAGCGGCCCCGCGATCATGAAGGCGGGCACCTCATACCATAGGGCTGGGAAGTTCGCTTCGATCCAGGGGGCAAACAACCAGATCGCCAGCACCAGGCCGGCCAGGCTGCCGCCGATGATAGTCGCGAGCTGGCGGCCGCTCAAACGTGCAGCCGCTTGAATGAGCCGCGTGGTCGGGCGCGTCGATGTCTGCACGGCGGGCAGACCGCCGCGTGGCGAAGAAAAAGCACCGCTGCCGGATTGAGGCGACGGCAGCATGCCGGTTACGCTGCGCTGGATGTCGGCCACGCGCTGTGGTCGCTGCGTAACTTCGGATCGCACGCAGGCATCGACTACCTCCGCCAGGCGCGGCGACACTTGCGGGTTGAGGGTGCGCACTGCCGGGATGCTGAAGGGACGTGTAGATGGATCAAAGCCTGTCAAGAGACGATGTGTCGTCACGCCGAGCGCATAGATGTCAGAGCGGGCGTCGGTCTGTCCCTTTCCATATTGTTCCGGAGCGGCATACCCCTCTGTGCCCAGGGCAGTCGTGTCGGTCGGTTTCCTGGGATCAAAGCGCCGGGCGATGCCAAAGTCGATCAGCTTGATCGTGCCGTTGCGATCGACCATGATGTTGCTGGGTTTCAAGTCGCGAAAGATGATCGGCGGAGTCTGGCTGTGCAGATAGTGCAAGGCGTCACAGAGCTGGCGCAGCCACGCCAGCACCTGGGCTTCCTGGAAGGCGCTGCCGTTGTGCACAAGCAGATCCTCGAGCGTGGAACCATCCACGTACTCCATCACGAGATAGTACTTGCCGGCATCGGCGAAGAAGTCGATGACGCGTACAATGTTCGGATGGCTCAAGGATGCCAGTTCGCGCGCCTCGTGGCGAAAGCCCTCGATTGCCTGCACGCGTTCGGCAGGATTCGCCAGCGCGGCCTCGGACATCTCCTTGACAGCCCAGTACGTGCCGGGCAGCCGAGCGTCTTCCGCCTTGTACACGGCCGCCATACCACCTTGTCCCAGGCGTTTTTGCACGTAGTAGCGGCCGGCGAGCACGGTATTGGCCGGCAGCATTCCGGTCAACTGGGGAGGGCGAGACCCCGGCGGTTGAACGCCAGCAGGCGGCGCTCCTGCCGTCAACGGCTGACCGCAGCGAGCACAGAATCGCGCGTTCGGTTTATTTGCGTTGCCGCAGCGTGAACAGATCATCGTGCTTCAACCATCAGGGTTGCTGGTCCAGCCGTACGGTCTTGCCGCTCTTAAACTGGATGGTTTTTTTGGCCTCGGAACTGATCTGGTTTTGGCCCTCAAGTTGATCGGCGGCCAGCTTAACCGTACGCGCCAGTTCTGCGTCGCCCTGGTTGAGCAAAATCGTATGGGCAGCACGCAACTGCTGCGTTGCGCCAGCGAGATCACCGGCTTCTGCCGCCTGCAGCGCGCGCGTCTGCAGCTTGAACGCCGTAACCTTTTCGACGATGTTCATGACCTTTGGATTGACCTGCTGCGCCGCAAATGAATCGTGCGTGAAGTTGAGCATGACGTCAACACGCACCTTTTCCTGGACTAGCTGCAGCAGCGGCACGTCATAGCTGACCTCGGCCTGCGCGATGCGGTAGGTGCCCGCCTGGCGATCGGGCAGCATCAGTTCGATCAGCAGCGCCTGCCCCTGGCCCTTTTCCAACTCGCCCAGCGGAGCTGCAATCACGCGGTCGCTAATGGGGCGATAGCCGAGGTCCGTGATGGCGGGCACCACACGCCACACCTTGCGCGGGTTGATGCCGCCGACCAGGCGCAGCACGAGTTCGGCGTTCTGCACAACCGCCGACTGCATCGACTGCACGGCGGACTGGAAGTAGGGCACAATATCTTGCGGGCCGGCGATATAGTCCGCCTGTCCGCCTGTAGCGCCCGCCAATTCCAGGAGCAGCTTCTCATTCCAGTCGGCGCCGATGCCGAGGGCGGTGATCGGGATCCCGCTGCTGCCGATTTTCTGAGCTTGCTTGCGGCAGCGATCCTCGTGTTCCGTCTGCCCGTCGGTCAACAGCACCAGGCGGTTGATGCGATTGGCCGCAAAAGCCTTGCTCAACTCCGCAAACCCGCTTTCCAACGCCGGCGCAATCTCCGTCCCTCCGCCTGCATCCAGCCGATCGACCTGACGCTTGAGTGCCTGCTTATCCGAACTGCTGCGTGCCTGCTGGCTCTTGACCACGGTGTGGGGGCTCGTATCAAACGACACGAGCGAGAGATAATCATCCGGCCCAAGCAAGTCAATCACGCGCCTGACGGCATCCTTGAGACAGTCCATTTTGGCCCCGTCCATCGAGCCGCTCTTGTCCAGGACCAGGCAGAAGTTGAGCGGCATCTGCACTGCCGCCATCACATCGGTGGGCGCGACCTCGAGCAGCACATAGGTGAGCTGCGGCTGGCCGGTCACGGGCAAAGCGTCTTTGCTCAGCGTACAGGCCAGGTTTACTTCGCCGGGCATAGTCGGGACGTCCTTTCGCTAACACAACATGAGTCGCTAACAGGTATAATGCAGAAAGGGGCCGGTTTCTTTCATCCCCGGCGCAAGTTTGCCGCTTTCCTGCCAAGTGCCTATCGGTTAAGGCGCCAGCCGCCGCCTGCGTATGCACGCAGCGAACTCAGCGAGAAGTCGCCCTCACGAGCGTGGTTGTACAAGGCGTCTTTACAGAACTCCACCTGGCTGCTGCGCAGCAGGAACCCGTACTCAAACTCCTGCACGAGGGCGCAGAACCCTTTCTGCTTGTCGCGTGCCCACCCGAGTTCGTTGAAAAAAGTGTCGTTTGTGCCCCAGATGTGACCCGTACCGCGTTCTGGTTCCAGCAGGCCAGGTGCCGGCGCCCCACGAGACGGGGTGGGCGACTGGCCATCCCACACATCGGCCACTGCCTGCCACCAACCGCTGTTGAAAAATCCGTAGATGAGGTGGGTGTCGTCCCGCCATAGCATGTAGCCGCGCTCGTAGGGCGTCCATGAGGCCCAGGTGAGATGGGCCTGACCGACCGGGCAGCCCAGGTCAGCCTGCCACAAGCCGCTCAATTCAGCGGCAGCTACCTCCGAGCAAACGATCGGCGCCGGAGTGGATATCACCTGCACAGGCGTGGACACAACGACTACCGCTGCACCAACGTCGAGAGCAGCAGCCTGAGCCGGCGGCTGCGTCGCAGTTGACTGGGCAGCAAGGGCCGCCGCCAGTGTGGCGGCAACATTGTCGGCCACACGTGTTTCGATGGCGGCGCTCGTCGCAGCGGCGTTGGGCGTGTTGGTGGGCGTAGGTGTGATAGTCGCCGTTGCAGTTGATGTGGGTATCGCCGTCAACGTTGCGTTGAGCGCCTCGACGATCTGCACAGCCATAGCGGTTGCCGAGGCTGCGGCATCGGGCGTGGAGGTACTGACTGTCGTCGGTGTGCTAGAGGGAGAAGGTGTAGCGGTAGCCGCGAAGAGAAGGACTGGTGTCGGGGTTGCCGTCGCGCTCGGCAGGCGCCGTGGTCGGTGCCGGCACAGAGGTGGGGGCAGCGGCACTTGCGCCAAGTGCGCCGGCAATCACCTGGGTAGCAGCCGTGGCCGTAGCGTCGGGCGTCACGGCGGTGGTGTCACCTGCCGGCGCGCTGCCGGGCTTTGCCGGCGCGGCGCAGCTGGCGAGCAAGGCACCCAAAAACACTGTGCATGCCAAAGCCATGCGCGCAGCCGCGGGACCATGAGGACGAATCGTGTTGGTTGGCAAGTAAGCACCTCCTGCTCTGGCGTATGCCGCACAAATCCGATAGCGGTCTGTTAATCATCATTGGATAGAGGGCACGTGGGCGTGCCGGAGAATCGCACGTGGGCGTGCGAACTGAACGATGGCCTTAGACATGCTCCTAGCGTGCGCAGCGAAAACCGATATCATAGTTCGCGAAGTCGGGCGGAAGTTTTGTACCGCGGTCGGCAGCGCGGGCGCGGAATGGGTACGTAAGCCACGAACCGCCGCGCGCCACGTACCGGCCCCCGTCGCTGCTGCTCGTCCACTCAAAGGCATTGCCCGCCATGTCGTAGATCCCATAGGGGCTTACCCCCGAGGAACTGCCCACCGCTGCGGGGCCGCCGCTGTAGATATGGGCCTGCCGGGTATCAATTGCACTGCCCCACGGGTATGTGCGTCCATCCGTCCCGCGCGCCGCCTTCTCCCATTCCTCTTCACTCGGCAGCCTGCCGCCGATCCAGGAGCAGTACGCATGGGCGTCGTACCAATTCACAGCCACCACTGGATAGGTGTCACGCTCGAAAGTCGCGGAGTAAGCGATATTGGAGTCGCTTACGTAGCGTCCTGCGGGCTTGCATGCGCCCGCAGCCACACACTCCAAGTATTGGGCATTGGTCACCTCGCTCTCCATTATGTCAAATTGCAACAGATAAACAATCCGGCGCGGCAGCTCAGAGTCAAACCATGCGAATTGGCAATTGGTTTCCCACTCGTTGCAGGCCGCTACGGCCGACCAGATATCGTCTTCCGAACTGCCCATGACAAACTCTCCGGGGGCGACAGCAATCCAGCGCGGTGCCGGTACATGGGCAGCGCCGATGTTTGCCGATGTTCGTTCTGCTTGCGGCGCAGGTGCCTCGACCAGTACTCGTGTACTGGTAGGTGCGGGCAGCGCAGTGTTGGTTGGGACAGGACTTGGAGTTGGGCTCGGAGTTGGGCTAAGGGTTGGGCTAAGAGTCGGGCTTAGAGTTGCGCTCGGGATGGCAGTCAATGTCTCAGCCAAGGCCGTGGCCACTTGCTCCGCAAATACAGGCTCAGTACCTGCCGCATTGAGGGCTGCCGTGGGCGGCTCGGTTGCTGTGCTGGCGGGTGTGACAGATGGTGTAACCGCGCTCACTGCCGTGGGGAGTGGTGTGTTCGTGGGCGCGCGCGTAGGAGTAGGCGTCGCCATAGGTGTGGGCGTAGTCGCTGGTTGGCTAGGGGTGTGCGTTGCGCCGCCCGCTGCGCTTAGATTCTGTAGCGTGGCCGGCGTCAAATCGACGGCATTGTACGGAGTTGCAGGGTCAAGCGCCTGGGCGATCACCGCAGCGGCGGCAGTTGCCGTCACATCTGCCGGGGGCGTCACTGCCGCCACAGCAGTGGGCGTCGCCGCTGGTGCCTGCGGACCGCAGGCGATCAAGGTGCAGGCAGCCGCCAGAAGCAGGCAGGAGGTCAGTTGGAGATGCAGAGGCATGCTCATTCTGCTTCACCCTTTCGCAAATAGGAACGCCGGGCGCTTAGCGATCGCCCAGCGCACTGAGTACAGCCAGCGTGCCGGCCAAGTTTATGTCCCAATCGAGATCCTGGTGGTTGTAGAATTCCACTGTCAGGGCCGGGATACCCTGGCGCGCCAGCCAGTCCGTTGCGTCGCCGGTCACTGTGTAGCTCGTAAACTGCGACTGGAACGGGTAGCCGGAAGCCGCAGCGTAGATCCGCCCAAGAGCCTCACCGGGAGCAAACGGACCGTCACAGCCACCGGCAAATACACCCGAGGCGGCGCTGTGATAGAAGATCACGGCTTGCATATCGGGCTGTGTCAGAAACGCGGCGAGTGCTGCGGCCTCGGGTTCAGAAAAAGGCGCGTCTGCCACCGCTGACTGGTGTGTCACCCCACGTTGCGGTCGGGCTCCAATGACAATCCC
Organism: uncultured Chloroflexia bacterium; assembly: GCA_963791135.1. Classification (GTDB taxonomy): domain Bacteria; phylum Chloroflexota; class Anaerolineae; order Caldilineales; family Caldilineaceae; genus Fredericiella. The sequence continues at coordinate 12,632 of CAWBRX010000001.1, read as the reverse complement.
AGTTGCGATTCAGGTCAACACCGTTGGCATTCAACCGCCCCGGGCCGGGTGTCGGCTGCCAGTTGATCGGGGGTAAACCGGCCGTCGCCGCCGGTAATCAGCGCCTGGCCGTCCGGGTTGGCGGACGTAATCACATACACGGTGAGAGATGCCGGAACTGCACCAGGATTCGCCTGCAGGTAGTCGCGCAGTTGATAAGCAGTCAGAATCGTATTCCACTCATAGCCGCCGTGGATTCCACCTACCAAGGCCACAAGTCCTGGCCCTGAGCCAAACACAGCAGCCGTGATCGGCCGCCCCTGCACAGAGTAGCCAATCACACGCTCGCCTGCTACGGGGCCTCCAATGACGCCAGGTTGAGTAGAGGCAGGGTCAAGGAGAGCAGTGTCTGTCACAACGCCGGTCGCAGTCACTGACTGGGTGGCAGACAAGGCAGCGCCGGCAGGCAGCGTCGCGGCCGCGGCTTCACCAGCTGTGGTGCGCGCCGCCACTTGCTCGCCAGACGCTGTTCCATCAGGCACGAATACGAGCTGTCGCAGCAGCGACCGTCACAGTTGGCAGCGGCACGGACTCGGCCGCACTTGCTGCTGAAGGCTCGTGCAGAGTCACGTATGGGTGCAGGCGAGGCGTCATGGCAGGAGGCTGCGGTGCCGGCCACCACGTGCAGTTGCAAAGTGACAGCGTGAGCAAGAGAAGCACCAGGTATTTCGTCATAAGTTGTCCAACAATGTGCGAATACCGCGCAGGTTGTTTTCCCAATCTACACGTTCGTAGTCCAATATCAACACCGATATCGCAGGAATGCCCTGCCGGTCGAGCCAGTTGGAGGCATCGCCGTTTACCGGGTACCACGCCCACGGCTCTACGACATATCCGGCAGACCGACCGTAGAGTTCCGCCACTGGCTGCGATACAAACGTCCGATCGCCGCAACCACCGGCCGACACCTGGCCGTTGTCCATCTTGGCTTCCCAGAAGACTACGGCGGCCGTCGACTGCCCCAAGATGTAACTTGCGAGCGCCTGTGTCTCGGGTTCAGACAGCGGTGCGCTGCCGCCGCTCACAGTGTGGTCACGCCACTTGGCCTGGGGCTGCCAATCGCAATCCCAGTTGCGGTTCAAATCCACGCCGTTGGCGTTGAGCCGACCCTCAAGCTTGCCGGGTGCATAGCCGGCATCCGGATTGGCGTTGACGACAATCGCCAGTTTCAAGCCGCCCGGGACAATTTCGGGGTGGGCCGTGAAATAGTCCACGGCCTGCTGCGCAAGGCTGACAGTGCTGGGAGCAAAACCGGCATGCAGGCCGCCTACAAGGATAACCGTGCGGCCGCCGCTGCCGATCTCCACCACGTCGAGCGAACGGCCGCGCGCCGAACTGCCGATGCTGAAACGCTGGACAGTGACAGGCGTAGGGGTGGGTACGATGGGCGTTGGCGTTGGCGTGGCGCGCGGCAGCGGGGTTACGGTAGGCAGCGGTGTAAACGTCGCAGTGGGACGAGCTGCCAACGTGGCGGCGATCGCAGTGGCAATCATTGCTTCTTGGGCAGCCTGTGTGGCTGCCCAGTCGGGAGTAGCCGTCGGCTGGGCGGTAAGTGTCGCCGCCACCGCGGTTTCAATCGCCAGCGCATGCGCGGCAGTTGTAGCAGGCAGGTCGGGCGTCGGCGACTGCGTGGGCATGGGCGTCGCAGTCGCTGACGCCGTTGGGACTTCCGTCGGAGTTTCCGTTGGAACTTCCTGGAGTTTCCGTTGCGGGCTTCGTTGGGGGCTGTGCTGGCGGTTCCACTGCCGTTTGTACGGGCAAAGGTGCTGCCGTGGCGGATGCGGCTGTTGCGGTAGTGACATCCTCACCCGGCGTAGGCGTGGCTGCGTCCACGCCGAGTGCCTCGGCAATTACCACTGCTGCAGCTGAGGCCGTTGCATCCGGTGGCGCTGCCAGCGGTGTCGCCGCTGGGCGGGGCGGTTGGGAACTACATGCAGCTAAGACTAGCACTGCCGCCAAATATAAGCAGCGGACAGATGTCACTTGTATGGCCATTGTCCTGCTCCTTGCCTTCCGCGCAATCTCTTTCCTTGGTGACTGCTGCCGTAAGGTTGCAGCGCCAGCCATCATTATGTAAATCTACGGATGCAGCGGTGTAGTCGAAGAAATCCCGACGTCGTCCACACGCCAGCGCTGGCCGTCGTAGACAAGTTGGTAGCCAACACTGGCGCGGTAATGATCGGTGCCCAACAGACTGTCGCCGCTAGCCTCGCGTGCATAGGTCTGGCGCAGGTGCGTTTCGTCTACCAGCAGCTTGACGACCGTGGGCGAATCCGGGATCACCTGCTGAACTTCAAGGTTCTTCCAGTGTGAACTTCTCAAAGCGATTGTTGCGCTGCAGACTCGCCACCTCCTTCTGAACGCTGGCCAAGGCGTCACCGGACGCGAAGACAGCCAGCGCCGCCAGCACGTCGGCATTGCGGTCGTCGAGTGCCGACGCGACGGCGGCACTCTCGGCGCGACGGAACTGGTCGACAATTGCCTTGTAGTCCGGTGCGAGCGTCGGAACCGGAGATGGTGTTGGAGTCGCAAGAACATTGCTAATTGTGTCTTTTAGCGGTTCACGGAAATAGAATGTGCAGGCCCCCAATACGGTCAGAGCGCCCAGCATGAGCACCCAGACCATACACCCCCAAGTCGCCGACAACGTGCCCTTTTGTCGATTGCGTCGCCCCATAGACCCATCCTTCTCGAGATGCCGGGCTACTGCCCGTAGAACAGCTGCACTTCATGCAGTTGGCCCGTCAGCAGGGCCATTCTTGCGTGATCCAGGGCCCGGTACCGGGCCAGTTCTTCCGGAGTACCATCGAACGCAGCAAACAGTTCGCCATAGCTCGTCTTCGACCTGCTCGACCGCAGCGACCAGATCGGTCGGGGGGTAGGCAAACGAAGGCACATACTGGGCCAGGTCAGCCAGCCACTCTTCTTCCAGTTCAAGCAGGCTCTTGCCGTATACGGCGCCGTAGCTCGCCGGTTGCATATAGGTTGCCGAACGCGGGGGCGCCATACCGCTCGATCAAGAACTCGACGAAGCAGCCCGCGCTGTAGTAGTTCTCCAAGTTGCGAATATGGCCCAGGAAGTCCAGGTCTTGCGACACCCGGGGCAGTGCACCCGCCTGCCAATACACCGCGCAGAAATCCCGCAGCGGCAGCAGTTCCTGACCGCGCACAAAATCCATACCCGCGTAGACGGCGGTGCCCTCACTCAACACGACGGAGCTCGGCGCACCCAAGGTATTCCATGCCAGACAGGTGAGTAAGTTCATGCGCAGCGATATACGCCTGCTCTGCCGGGCTGCCGGTGCCATCGTGAAGGAAGAATGTACGCCGATTGGCAGAAAAGCTGCGTCCCCGCAGCGCCTGGTCCGGCGCGGCGAACAACGTACCCGCGGCATAGATGTCAAAGGTTCCGTCCAGCGTGACACCCAGGAGCTGCTCATGGTGCAGCAGGGCAGCCATGATCAGATCCGCTACGTGCTGGGGGTCCTCTGCAGGGAGCGTTCCAGCCGTGTAGTGCAGCAAAAAGCGCTCCGTAGCCAGTGTCTCTCCGTAACCCGCGGCCAGGCCGTCGTACAACGGCGAGAAGAGGTATGGCTGCGCCGGCGGTTCACTCTCGTCATCGTCCACGGGCGCTGGGGTTGCCGTCGGCAGCACTGCGGGAGCCTCGGTCGGAGCCTCGGTCGGAACCTCGGTAGGAACCTCGGTCGGAACTTCGGTCGGAACTTCAGTCGGAACCTGAGTGGGCGCCTCAGTTGGAACTTCAGTGGACTCGGGGGACAGGTCAACTGTGGGCTCCGCTGTCTCCTTCACAGCCAACGAGATCGCCGGTTCGACAGGTGCCGCGTAGGTCTGCGTGGTAATACCCGGGGAAGCCGGCCCTGGTGCCGGCGCCATGCAGCCGGCCGCCATGAGCAGGCTCGCCGCTGCGCGTACACCGGAAAGCATGGATCAACGTACGATACTTCTTAACTGCGTTCATCGTGACCATGCCGGAGCCCAATGGCTGTTGTCCTGCAGCAGCGTGCGCCGCTGTTGGCCGCGCGCATCCACCGCTTCGATGCCACGCTGCGAATTGAAGGCGATAAGCCCGTCTGCCGACCAGGTCGGCCGGCCGGCGCCACTGCCGGTCACCACCATCTCTGGTTCGCCCCCGCCGGCAGCCACCCGCCAGATCGTCTCGGCATCAGCCGTATTCGGCCCCGTCGTAGAGTGATAGACGACCCATTGGCCGTCAGGCGACCAGGCAGGGAAGCGACAGTTTGGCGAGCAGTTCGTCAGCCGCCGCGTGCTGCCGTCGTCCAATGAATACACGTATACCTCCCAACCTGCGTCACGCTCCGACATAAACAGAATCTCTTTGCCGTCGGGCGACCAGCTTGGCGATCGGCCGCTGATACCGAGTGCCTGTGGGTCGCCGCCGCGCAGGTTGAGCACCTCCAGGCTGCCGTCTACATTGCGGGCATTCTGCTCACGGTTGGTGCGATAGACGATCCAGCCGCCGTCAGGTGAAACATCGGGCTCACGCTCATCTTGGCCGGGCGTGGACGTCAACCTGCGCACCGACCGCGTCTGTACGTCGGCAGCATAGAGTTCATAGCTGCCGTCGCAGTCTGCCTGGTACACGATGCTGCGCCCATCGGGCATCCAGTCGGGTTCGGCTTCGTCGCACGCTCGGTCGGCCACTGTCCACGTCCGGCCATTTGCGGGGTCGTAGACTTGAATATCACTGTCGCCCACATCGCCATACACATACGCAAGCAGCAGACTAGCCGCTGGCGGGGCAGGCGTCGGCGTGGGAGGTGCGGTAAAGGTCGGCGTGAAGGTAGGGCGCGGCGTGGCGGTGAATGTCGGGGTAGGGGTTGGTGGCGGTGGAGCCTGGGCAGTCAGGGTGGCGGCGACTGCCGTTGCCATCGTGTGCTCCAGCGCTGCCGTGGTCGCCTGAACGGCCAAGGTTGCCGCCACTGCTTCGGCAACTTGCTGCGCCTGAGCCGTCTGCGTCGCAGCAAGATCCGCCGTTGGTGGCGGCAAGGGCGTGGCGGACGGCGTAGGTGTAGCACTCGGCGCAGGGGTAGCAGTCGGCAGGGGTGTAACACTCGGCAGCGTAGTAGGCGAAGGCACCTCTGGCGCCGCCAACGTCGCCGAGGGAGTGGAAGTGGCAGTAGCCGTGGTGGCATCGTCCGTGCCGTCGCCGCTCATAGGACCTGGCGCGCCAGGACCCTGCACGTCAGTTGGCGCAGCGGACTGAGTCAAGACCGCGTTGACCGTAGCCTTGGCGGCCTCTCCGATCGTGTCGGTATGCGCCGGGCGCGCCGGCTACCTCAACTCCCGGGGCCTGCCCGCCACAGCCGGCAAGCAAGACTGCGAGCAGCAGCCCCGCAGCTGACCGTGTTATGGCCATAGGAAGCTCTCGCGGTTGACCGCCCCGATCACGCCGTTGACATTGTCGTACCAGACATGGTCCTCCTCGTTGCGGGTGAAGAAGTTGTAGAGGCCATGCTGCTGGTTATCTACCAACGCGCCCTGCCGTCCCTGAATCAACCGGATTACCAACTGCCGGAACGGCGACAGCCCGGCACTGCTGGGATCGCTCGTGTAAGCGTTTAGGCCTTTCGCCTTCACGTCTCCAAGCCAGTCCCCCCAGATTTGATTAACCAGGGCATTGGCGCGGTCGGCCGCACCGCTGCGGCGCAGGGCATCGTTCATCGAGTTTGTCGTGATTCCCAGCGTAGGCAGCTGGAAGTCGTTGATGTGCGCCCCGATCGCGCCGACAAAGGCATACGTTTCATTGGGGAAGCGGCTGCCGATGCGAGCGCCGCCCAACCGCGCTTGCAGTTCTTGTGCCGCTCCAGACACAGGTGGAGGTGGGGGCAAAGTAGGTGGCACAGTTGGGAGGGGCTGAGCCACCAGCGTGGCTGCTACTGACGTGGCCAGCCTGGCATCGAGCGTCGCTTGATAGTTGACAGTCGGAGGCGGTGTTTTGGTTGGCGACGGCGTAAACGTTGGTGTCGGCATGTGCGTCGGTGTAGGCTGGGCAGTTAAGGTGGCTGCCACCGACGTGGCCATGCGCGACTGCATGGTAGCCTCAATGTCGGGTGTCTCGGTTGGCGTCACCGCCGCCGTCAAGGTAGCCGCAACGGCTGTCGCCAGTTCACGTGCCAGCGCCGTGGCCGTGGCGGGCTGATCCGGTGTGGGCGGCGGGATCGGCGTTGCCGTAGGTGCCGGCGTTTCCGTTGGGACTGTCGTTGGGACTGTCGTGGGTGCGGTCGGCGGCGTCAACGTAAAGGTCGGCGTGGCAGGCTCAGCTGTGTTCGTCGCCACCTCCGGGGAGGCCGGAATAGGAGTCGGCGTGTCTTTGGGTGGCGCAGGCGTGAAGGTAGCGCCCCCTTCGGGATCTTTGTTGTTGATTGCGGCTTCGATGGTCATCTTGGCTGAGGCGGCCTGGACATCCGGCGTCGTAACCTCGAAGCCACCGGTCGGCGTTGCTTTCGGCGTGCTATCGCCAGGACCGCAGGCAGCGAGCAGTCCGGCAGCGGCCAGCACCAGAACCAGGCCGGACTGCCGGAAGGGGATATGCATGATGCCCTGAGGGGTATTTTTGCTGGTCATGAGACGCCGCCCGTTGTTCACAAGAAAGTTAGTTAATCTGCAGCTGAACAAGCTTCATGCGTAATCCGGTAGTCCTGCGCACACGTGAGTTTGTGCGTATGGCGATGCGTGCCTCCTGGCCCGGGAAACAACCGAAGTCCGGGTAGTCGACGCTCAACCAAGGCACGAGAGGCTGCAGGCAGCCGTGAAGGTAGCCGCGGCTGCGGTTGCTGATACGGAACTCCACTACTGGTGGCAACTTCTTAAGCCCCAGCCAACTTGGCTGCGGCATCAACCCATACCCGAATGCGGCCTCAACTTCAGGCCAGTTGTGCTCGAACTCGGGTGCGGCAGCGCCTAACGCCCGCAGCGCCGTTTCCAGCGCCACGTCGAGATCCTGGGCAGCCGTGACATGCTGCAGCTTGCTCAGCGTGGTGGACCAGCCCTGGGGCACACGCCGCTGGAGCAGCCCCTGCGTTGGCGGCCCAATGTAGCGCGCAGCCGCGTACAGTTCGCCACTCTGCAGCAGCTGCACAGCCTGCCGCCAATGGCTATCACACCAGGCGATCAAGTCCTTGAGATCCTGGAGCACGACGCTGGGGTCGCCGCTCAACTGGAACGTACCCGTCACATTGATCGTGGCCGTTACGGTAGCAGTACCATCGGCGCCGGCCTGCACATAAGATCTCGGCGGTTTGGGCTCCCGGCAGGTCCACCCCCTTCGGCCACGCCTGCACCGTGACTGCCTGGCTTTGGCCGCTGGACAGTGTGACGGAACTCGGCGCAACCTGCAGCCAGGCGGCCGTCGACTGGATGTTGGCGGCAAGGCTGCCGACGCCGTCGTTCGCCACCTGGATCGTGCGCTGAACCCGCTTCTGGCCGTGCTGCACCGTGCCAAAATCGACGCTGGTGGGACTGACACCCAGGTGCGGCGCGGCAGTGACCTGCACGTTGTAAACATGTGAGGCACTGCCGCCGTTAGACTGGACTTCGACCTGGGCAATATAGGGCCGCCCGCTGCGCGTGCCCGCCAGGTTGGTGCTGTCCAGGATCACCTGCACCACCTGCGGTGGCTCACCCGGCCGGCAGTGTACGGCTGCGGGCTTCACCGTCACCCACTGATCTTTGGAAGAAATAGCGGCGGCCAAGATGCCCTGCCCCGTGTTGGCGATGGTGAAGGTGGCAGAGTGAGGATGGCCCTGTTCCAAGGTAACCGGGGCGGGCTGCGGCGGCAGCACACGCAGCTGCGGCAGCTGGCGCTGGGGCTGGACGAAACGCAGCAGCCCATCCAACTGCAAATTGAGGTCGGCCGGGTACTGGGCGCCGACCTGGTCCAGGACCGCCAGCGCAGAGGCTCCGGCAGGGCCAAGGCTTTGCAGCCACTGGCGCAGGCTACCCGACAAGAGCAGGCTAACGCCCGCATCCCAGGCACGGTCGCAGGCGTCTGGCAGAGCTGTCACGGCATACACTTGCTGGCCTGCAACGATCAACGCCTTGGCCTGGAAGGAGTATCCGCACTTCTGGCAGAAGCGAGCTGTGGTGGGATTGGGGTGCCCGCAGCTGGGGCAGGCTATCGTGGTACTCTTGCCCTGCAGTGCAGCGGCCATGTCGGCGGCCGTCGCAAAGCGCCGCGTCATGTCCATCTCCATCGCCCGCAGAATCACGCCCTCGATCATGGTGCTCAAGGCAGGGTTGTACTGGCGCGGCGGCGGCAGCGGCTGGTTGACACGGGCAGGCGCCTCCAAGGGCGTGACGCCGGTCAGCAGCGCGTACATGGTGGCCCCGACCGCATAGACATCTGTCTCCCGGTCGGTACGCCCGGCCTGGGCATACTGCTCCAGCGGCGCAAATCCAGGACTCGCGGCCAATGCGCCGCCCTGCGTCTTGTCGCCGGCTTTGCCGATCTTGGCAATGCCGACGTCGATGACCTTGATCTGCTTGTCGCCCGGCAGCAGCATGATGTTCGCCGGCTTGATATCGCGGTGAATGATGTTTACCTTGTGCGCCAGTTCCAGCGCCTCGAGCAGCTGCAGTGTCCAGCCGACCACCTCGGCCTCGCCAAACGGCCCTTGGCCGCGCCGGCTGCGATCCTCTAACAAGTCCTGCAGCGTCTTGCCGGGCACGAACTCCATCACACCATACTCATATCTCGGGCTGCCGGGTGCACTTCCCTGCGGCTGCTCGCTGAACTCGTCGTACACCTGGGGAAAGAGGCTCGAAAGCGGCGCCAGCATCTTGAGCACGGCGAATTCGTGTCCGAACTGGCGTACCGACTCCGACTCCAGGTCGATGCACTGCTTAATGGCGACCTGGCGATTCTGCTGCGAGTCCCGCGCAAGGTACACGTAGCCAAATCCACCTTCGCCCAACACCCGCTCGATCGTGTAGCGGCCACGCCGCAGCACGGCTCCAACTTGCAGCGGCGGAACGCGGCTTGCACTCGGCATCGGCTACTCCTCCCTTTTGGCGGCAAGCTGTGCCAGGACTACGGTGATATTGTCTTCACCGCCCGCGGCGTTGGCGGCGTCGATCAGCCGTGCGGCGGCGTCTTCAAGATCGGTAGCAGCCAGCAGCTGCCCGGCGATTGCGGCGTCACCCAGCATGTCCCACAGCCCGTCGGAGCAAAGCAGCACCACATCGCCGGGCGCCAAGGCGTGCTTGGCAATGTCGGCCTTGGCGGCATGTGCCGGCCCGCCCAGGTAGCGATACAGCTGATGGGCAACGGGATGGTCGCGCGCTTCTTCCTCGCTGATCACGCCTGCCGCCACCAGTGCGGCTGCACCCGAATGGTCGAGGGTCAGCCGGCGCAGCTGCGAATGCCGCCAGAGGTAGGCGCGGCTGTCGCCGACCTGGGCGCAGAAGAGCGTCATTCCCGCAATCAGCCCGACCGTGAGTGTCGTGCCGGCGTCATCCAGTGCGTCGATCTCCTGTGCCGCCGCCCGCACTGCTGCCTGGGCGCCGGCAACCGCCTCCAGCAGCGCAGCTTCAACCTGGCCGGCATCCAGCCGAGGTGCTTGCGGCTCGGCGGCGGCAGCGTCCAGGTGCACTGTCGCCTGGGTGAGATTGACAGTCGGGCGGGAGAGATTGACGGTGCGCATGGGATCGGGCGCCTGACTGTCGTCTTCCTCGTCTGCGCGAGCGCAGGATCGGGCAGGCGCAGCGTAGGGATTGGCTGCAGCTGCTGCAGCAGCGGTCCAAGCGTGGCGGCTACCGCCGCGGCTGCGGCCTGGCTGGCGGTGTCACCGCCCTGGTGACCGCCCATCCCGTCGGCCACTATCAGCAGTGCAATCGGCTGCGCAGTGGCCTGCTCCCCACCGGCGGTCACTGCCCGGCCGGTGTCCTCCTGCCGGCTTCGCACACGCCCCCCGGAATAGCGGACGTTGCGACGATGTACGAATACAATATGATCCTGTCGAACTCCGATGAGAGCACGGACCGAGAAGTAGAATTGATAGAAGACCATCTCGGTAAACAGGTGGACGGGCTCATCTTTATGAGTGATTCGATTTCTGATGAAGTGCGTGCCGAAATGTCGACAGCGAATGTACCGATCGTTTTGGCTGGAACGTTGGACGTGGAAAAACAGTTAGCAACAGTGAATATTGATTATGAAGAAGCTGCTTATGTGGCGGTCAATAAATTAATTCGAAATGGTCATACGAAAATCGTTTTTGTTTCGGGACCATTTACAAGAGATATCAACCGTATCAGTAAAAAAGCGGGATACATTAGAGCCCTCCAAGATGCGGATATTCCAGTCGATGAGCAGTTCGTCATTGAAATGGAAGATACGTACGATGGTGCATATGAAGGCTGGAAACAAATCCGTGAATTGCAGGGTCAACCAACTGCCATCATTGCAGGAAGTGATGCGATTGCTGTCGGTTTGTTGAATGGAATTAGGGATGGAGGACTATCTGTACCTGAAGATTACGAACTCATCTGTTTTGAACATTCAATTTTGGCTAGGGTAGTAAGACCGCAACTAACTTCGATTGTCGTTCCGCTCTATGATTTGGGTGCAGTATCAATGCGTCTGTTGACGAAATTGATGAATGGGGAAGAAGTTGAAGAGCAACAGGTCATTTTACCTTTCCGACTTGAAGAACGTAATTCTATGAAATGAAAAAAGAGCAATCTTATCAATCGGATACATCCGGCTGAAGAGGATTGCTCTTTTTGAGGAATAATACTGCTATTTGTCACGTCTGTTGAATAACCAAACCAGCAGTATATTGCACTGGCTGCGACGTGTATAGTTGCATTTGGATTGCTTTGGATTGGAAGACTTCTATTACGATTACCGGATGTCGATGGTGGGTTCTCGTCCGTCGCTCCTACACATGTCCCTCGGTAAAATGTCACGATTTTCGCTGAAAGTGGCCGGAAATTCCAGGATTTCATCCAGAGTGGTTATTGCATTTTTCCTCTCGGATCATATGTAAGCCCGGCTAAGCATTGTGCATTTTTCCTATTTCATCGAATGGTTCGTAAGTGGATCTGAAGTGTAACGGGAGACTTTCCTGCCACGTATAGCCATTCCTCTGGAAGTGGACCGTAGGTGCAGGGATGTTTTTCATCGCCAACCAAATATGAGCCCAAGCCCTTGGTACAACGCGCCAGATATCATATCCGCCACCACCGACAGCTATCCAGCGGCCTTCGCAATATTGTTCTGCAATTTCGCGTGCAACACGAGGGATTTCTTTATAAATATCCATCGTTCCATAAAGGTGGGTTAAGGGATCGAAATAATGTGCATCTGCACCATTTTGTGTCAAGATGACATCGGGTTTGAAAAATTCAGTCACTTCTTTTATGGCTGTTTTATAAATCGAAAGGAATGACTCATCCTCTGTAAAAGCGTCAATCGGGAAATTGAAGGAAGTACCATAGCCAGCACCATTGCCGCGTTCGGTTATACTTCCGGTTCCGGGAAACAGATAGCGCCCAGTTTCATGGATGGACAGTGTACAGACTGTCGGATCATCATAGAAGCTCCATTGAACGCCATCTCCATGATGAGCGTCTGTATCGATATAAAGTACGCGTGCACCGTACTTTTCTTGTAAGTACTTTATGGCAACTGAACTGTCATTATATACACAAAAGCCGGAAGCACGTCCATGGAATCCATGATGCAGACCTCCGCCTAGGTTCAATGCATACTTAGAGCGTCCTTGCATCACTTCATCTACCGCAGTCAATGTACCGCCGACTAGCATGGCACTGGCCTCATGCATATTTGGGAAAATTGGCGTATCCTCTGTACCGATACCGTAAATGCTGCCAACATCCTCAGTTAGTTCACCTTTACCAGCCTTTTTTACGATTTCAATAAATTTTTTGTCATGAGCGAGAAGTAATTCTTCGTCTGTTGCCATACGAGGAGCGATGATATCGCTGTCCTGAATGGCCCCGGATTTCTTTAAAAGGTCGAGAGTCAAGAGAATTCTTTTTTGGTTAAATGGATGTGAATCTGAAAAAGAGTATCCAAGTTGTTCTTCCGAAAAGATGAAAACGGCATCTTTTTTCATACGTCAATGCCCGGGACATTTGGCCATAGGACCTCAAATCCGCTTACCTTCAATCCCTCAATAATTTTGAGGGGATTCATTGAATTAATTCGGATGACAAGAATCTTATTTGCTTCGTTCTCTTTATCGGGATAGACGAGCACACTCAAAACGTTTACTTTCTGCTCGTGGAATACTTTGGATACTTCGAAAAGGATTCCAGGTGTATTTGGAACCCGTACTTCTATTTGTGAACCAGGTTGATGTGCACCCGTTAATTCAATATATTTGTAAAGTAAATCCGTTTCAGTGATGATTCCAACTAATTTATTATTGGACACTATCGGTAGTGAACCGATTTTATTATCGTAAAATAGTACCGCCGCTTCTTCAACAAAGTCCATTGGATGTCCGGTAATCGGATTTTTCGTCATCACTTCAGAAAGTAAAGTATCATATGGGCTACTGTCTGTTATTTCGGAAACAGAAGAC